>NZ_LN794353.1:0-1661466 GCF_000613045.3 Photobacterium kishitanii
ATTATTCAACGTACCATTGCGGGATTTACTTTAATGCTGGTACTTATTCTCATTATTGGTGGGGTAAGTTATGGTAATACCGATAGAATTCACAGTCGATTACAACATGTTACTGAAGTGTCAACACCGATGGTTATTTCTGCTAGTCAGTTATTGGCAAGTTTGCGAGAAAATCAATTAAAGGTGATTGATTATCAAACCACAACCAATATTAATTTATTGGCTATAAAAAAGGTTGATGTTCAAAAAGCGGAGCATCATTTTCGATTACTAGAACAACAAGCTCAATTATATGCCGTTGATGAGCGAGCACAAATTGAATTAGCCGCGGCATTATTGGTCGCTAATACGTTTTTTGCATCATCGAATACTGCGATTGAACGTTATAATCAGTGGTTAGCAGTTAAGCGTCAGCATCAAAGATTAAATCTTGAATTTATTCATCTTGAAGATACCTACCAATCGGCAGCCAATCTGCTTATTCAAAGTGCTAGCCATAAGCGATCGTTACGCAATCGTGCTGAGCTGATTACTAGTGGTATTAGCCGTGATTTAAAAAATGTTCGTCGAGCTACTCCACAAACAGATCTTAAGACATTATCTGCAGTATTAACCAAAGATATTGAAATGGCTAAGCAGGGGATTACACGCATCGATGTGGCAAAAGATGTTAAAGCGCGTTATAGCAAAAACTTAAATCGAGTTTATGAACTTACGTTGGGTGATAATAGTATGCTGGCTGTGATGGAAAAACAGCATACTTTAGCAACTCAATTGGCTGATTTAAATGAAAAATCCAATCAACAAGTTATAGCGACCCAACAGGCATTAACTGACTATATGGCATATGCTCAAGCGAATGCTAAAGCAAGCCAACAAGCGGCGGATGAAGCTGCTAATCAAGCCACATTGAGCATTATTATTGCTGCGGTTATCTCTGCTGTTATTGCATTAGTTGTCGCTATAACGACAGCTAAAAGTATCCATACGCCATTAGTACGAATTAATTCAGTGCTTAAGAAAATGACAGCAGGCGATATGACTCAACGGACTAATTATCGCTCGCGATGTGAGTTTGGCGCATTATCTCGTTCAATTGATCAATTATCGGCGAGCATGACAGAGATATTAACCCAAATAAATGTTGGTTCAGCACATTTGGTATCCGAAGCGACAAAAACAGCAGCGACCAGTGAAAAAGCCATGAATCGAGTTGAAGACCAAAAATCTCGTACCGATCAAGTTGCTGCTGCAATCTCAGAATTAGAAGTGAGTGCCAAAGAAATTTCGCGTTCAACAGAGCAAACTGTTGAAGAAGTTAATGAAGTTAACCAAGCTGCGCAGCAAGGACGAGAGTTGGTATTAACCAGCCGTACTATTACTGAACAACTCGCTACTGAGATGACAGAAGCGGTTGCTATTACTCAAAAATTGTCTGAATTCTCTAATAACATTGGCAGTATTCTAGACGTTATTCGTGGTATTGCTGAGCAAACTAATTTACTCGCTCTTAATGCTGCAATTGAAGCAGCGCGAGCAGGGGATCAAGGTCGAGGTTTTGCCGTTGTGGCTGATGAAGTGAGGGCTCTCGCTAATCGTACTCAACAATCAACGGAAGAAATTCAGCATATGATCACTAACTTGCAGCAAAATACCTTACAGGTATCGCAAGTAATGACACGCTCGCAAACTCAGACTGAGCAATGTGTTGAACAAGCCCGTTCTACGGATATTGCTTTACAGACTATTGTTGAGCGAATGCATCTTATTTTAGATATGGCGATACAAGTAGCACACGCAACAGAAGAACAAATATCTGTTAGCCAAGATGTGTCTGAACATATTAATGGTATAGCTGCAGTGGCATATAACGCAGAAAGTGAAGCAAGAGAATCCGCACAAAGCAGTGAAGCGTTATCGCAACTGGCTGCTCAACAACGTCAATTGATTGAACGTTTTAAGGTCTAATTATGTCATTTTTATCTTTTTATCAGTGCTCAGGTTCTCGATTTTATTCTGTCATTAAAATGATCTGTGGTGGCGTATTTTTAGTGCCTAGTTTAGTTATGGCTAACCCTGAATCTATTTTGGGAGAGGTGGTTATTGATTCATGGCGTAATGATAATGCCATTTGGGATAAAACAATTATTCCAGCGTTTAATAAACATTATCCCAATATAAAAGTAACGTACCGATCCCCTGCAGATCCATCGACCTTTAATAAACAGTTAGATAATAATCTCGCTCAAGGTAGCGCTGGTGATTTGATCGCGTGTCGCCCATTTGATGGCTCATTAGCGTTATTTAAGCAAGGACATTTTAGTGATATTACCGAAATGCAAGGGATGGAAAATTTCCCTAGTTTTGCTTTAGGTCCGTGGCAAACGGATTCAGGCGCCCAAACCTTTTGTTTGCCGATGGCATCAGTTATTCATGGTTTTTTTTACAATAAGACCATTTTTTCTGACTTAAATCTTCAGGTACCAACAACAACATCTGAATTTAAGCAAGTGCTTGAAAAGATAAAGTCCAGTCAACGTTATGTGCCGATCGCATTAGGAACTAAAGATAAATGGGAAGCCGCGACAATGGGCTTTCAAAATATCGGGCCTAATTATTGGCAAGGTGAAGATGGACGTTTAGGACTGATTCAAGCGCAGCAACGTTTTACTGACGTGTCATATCTTAACGTGTATCGTGCATTAGCAAGTTGGACGCCATATTTAGGCACTAATTACACTCAACGTAGTTATGCTAACACTATTGAGTTGTTTAAAAGTGGTAAAGCCGCTATTTATCCAACGGGGTCATGGGATATTTCCACCTTTGAGAACAGTGTTGATTTTGGTGTGTTTTCACCGCCTGTGGTAAATAAGGGGGATGAATGTTACATCAGTGATCATACTGATTTAGGTATGGGGCTAAATACCAAGTCCGAAAAAAATGCTGCAGCAATAGCATTTTTACAGTGGATGACAACCGCTGAGTTTGCCGAATTATTAACGAATGGTATTCCAGGTTTTTTCTCATTATCAAATCACTTTTTTGATGTTACTCATTCGATAGCGAATGAAATGATGGCATGGCGTAATAGCTGTGATTCAACTATTCGTAATTCAGCCCAAATACTTTCTCGTGGTAAACCTGATTTTGAACAGCAATTATGGGAAACCAGCGCTGGAGTATTAAATGGTACGATGACGCCAGAAGAAGCGGTTAAAGCAGTACAAATGGGATTAAATAGTTGGTATCAACCACAGCGAGATGCCAAAACATTAGCTGAAATGTGTCAAGCCATGACTCCAATATCCAATCAAGCTCAATAATTATTAACAATATATTGTAGTTAGATCACGCCAAAATGTGTCAATAGTCACATGATCAATCAGGCTAATAGTGTGAATGATCATGTGGTTGTTGATGCATGGTTGATATATACATATTAAGCATATTACTATGCGATGTTTTCTTTTTAGGTGATTGATTGTGTCGAAAATATTAGTTGTTGATGATGATGTTCAGTTGTGTGAATTGCTGACCGAAGTGCTCGAAGATGAAGGTCATGATGTCAGTTGTGTTCATTGTGGTGAATCGGCAATTGAGTATTTGCAAAATAAAGGTGTCGACTTAGTATTACTCGACGTCATGCTGCCGAATTTGGATGGTATGCAAGTTGCGCGTCGTATTTGTCAGAGGTTTGCAACCCCAATCTTAATGTTAACTGCATTAGGTGACGAAGAGACGATGCTTGATGGTTTGCAAGCTGGCGCAGATCATTTTATAACCAAACCGTTTAAAGTTCCTGAATTGCTGACACGGATTAGTGCGATTTTACGCCGTGTTGGTCTCGAGCGTCAGCGACATATGATTCGATCTGGTGAAGAGAATATGGCGGCTGAAATGTCACGTTTGCCATTAACCAGTACTGAGGCCGAATTGTTAGAATACTTAATTAAGCATGATGGCATAGTGGTATCAAAAGCTGAACTCCAACAGCAAGTGCTTAAAAAAGAACTTAGCCCATTTGATCGTAATCTTGATATGCATATCAGCAATATACGCCGTAAAATTGTGCTAGCTGGAATGTCTAAGTTACATATAAAAACCGTTCGTGGTCGAGGGTATAGTTACACCGAATGCGTTAATAATTAATGAAAGGATCATGTTGTGGAAAGCCTCTCTCAGCGTAAAGCGTGGTATAAACCGCATCAGCAGCATGGTCTGGTTGTGCGTCTTTTTTCGTATTTTACGGTTAGTTTGTTATTAATATTATTGCTGCAAAACTTAGCTGAAATAGCTTTAGTTAAGACAATGCTGCATGTGCCTAAGAAAGTTCAACAAAATATGCTTGTTATGGCAGAACAAGCCCAACAACTCATTGATAATGGAGATAGGCAACAATTAGGCCTGTGGGAAAAACAGCAGCCTTATTATTTATTTGTGTTAGATAAGGATCAACATGAAATGGGGGATAGGAAAATGCACCCTCATTTTGCATTTAAACTTAATTATGCACGTGGAATTAACACTCTTTTAGACTCGCGTGTTAATCAGCCGATTTTTGCTATTCCATTAAAAGACGGCAATCAATTGATGGTACAGCTGCCACATCAATTACATCCTGCTAAATACTTTTCATTTTATTTTGGTTTGATTCAAGTAGTGATTGCCGTCTTAATTTTGTTTATGTTTTCATTTCTTATTGCGCGTTATTTACAACGACCATTAAATACATTGCGAGAGGCGAGTCGTAGTCTTGCCAATGGCGATTTTTCAGTAAGAGTCGCGAATACAGTTAGTGATAGTACTATTGAGTTTAAATCACTAGCGACTGATTTCGATGAAATGGCGAAGCAGATTCAAATATTGTCTGAACGTCAGCGTCGCCTGATTCGTGATGTTTCACATGAACTACGGACACCGCTAGCGCGCCACAACTTATCATTACATCTAATGAGAAAACGAGTAGAGCCGGAGCATCAACATCTTGTCGACCGATTAGAACGTGAATCTGAAGAAATGAATCAATTAGTTAATGAAATTTTAGAGTTTAATCAATTACAAAATACAACTGAAAATGTCAATTTGACGCCGATTGATGTTGAGAGTTTATGCTTAACTACAGCTGCTAATGTTGAAACTTTACTTAGGAAACATCAAACATTTACTACAGATATTGATAACAATATGCCATTAGTGATTGGAGATAGTCGATTAATTGTACGTGCTGTGAACAATTTATTAGGCAACGCTATTAAATATGCAGGTGAAGATGCTCATATTCATTTGATTTCGGCGCTGGTGGTCATTGAAGGGCAAGAGTTTGTACAGTTAAGTGTCGAGGATAATGGTCATGGTATCGCTGAACAACATCTAAAGCGTATTTTTGATCCTTTTACACGTATTGAAGGTGCACGAGATAAACAATCAGGTGGATATGGACTTGGTTTAGCCATTGTCAAAGAAGCAATGGTAGTAATGAATGGCAGCGTTAATGCTGAAAATCGTCAGCCTCAAGGATTGTCTATCCAACTATTGTTACCAATAATGAATAAATAAGAACAATAGTTAAATAACTATTGTTTATGGAATAGGATTAATAAGACAGCCTTTTAGATAAAGTAGATTAAATTTGTCGATATTAATCTATTTTATCGATTGTGTGTGTGATTGTTATCCACTTTGTGATTGTTTTATAAATTGATGTTGTTAACGTTATCTATTTAGCTGTTTTTTGCTATTAACAAGATGATACATACTTACACATCATATTGATTTGAATCAACTAACGTGTTTGTTTTATGATTTAGCTGTTTGAATTATTCTGTAAGCGTATATATTGCGCGCGAGGAAGTTTTCAAAAGAGTAATATCATGATTAATAAGAAATATATAAAAAAAGCAATTGTGAGTGCTGTAGCGTTAGGTATCGTTGGTTATGGTGCAATTGTATATGCTGTACATAAAGAAGATGTCAACTTAGCCAATAAGCGCTTAGATGCTTTATCATTGCATAATATCGATGATCTTTCGGCACAAGCTATGCGATTATTAGCAGAAAAAGGCTGTGCTGACTGTCATACGCTTAATAGCCCATTGCCGTTTTATGCGAAAGTTCCTGGTGTAAAGCAAACAATGCAAGTTGATATCGATAAGGCTAACCAATCCTTTGAGCTTGCACCAGTCGTACAAGCAGTTGAACATCATCAAGCAGTGAGTCAAGTTGCTCTTGCCAAATTAGAGTTTGTTATTGATAACAACTCAATGCCAATTCCTAAATATTTAGCTATACACTGGCCATCAGGCTACCTTAATAGTAGTGATAGACAGCTATTACTAGATTGGATTATGCATCAACGTCAGCAATATTATCCAAATCCAACTGCAGCACCACAATTTAAGAATTTGGCTATTCAGCCTATTCATACCGTATTTAAAACAGATCCTGCTAAAGTTGCCTTAGGTTTATCGCTTTACAATAATATTCACTTATCAGCTAATAATAAGTATGCCTGCTCTAGTTGTCATTCTATCCATACGGGGGGTACAGATAACTTGCCGACCAGTCTAGGTATTAATAATCTAGATGATCCGATGAATGCTCCAACAGTGTATGACTCTGCATTTAATATGAGTCAATTCTGGAATGGACGTGCTGCAGATTTAGCCGCTCAAGCTGCTGGACCTGTTTTTAACCCTGTTGAAATGGGGTCAAAGAACTGGGGTAATATCATTGCCAAGCTTAAGCAAGATCCACAATTGGTTGCACTGTTTGATAATTCTTATAAAGACGGTATGACAGGAGCTAACATTACTAATGCGATTGCTGAATATGAGAAAACACTGATCACGCCTAACAGTCGTTTTGACCAATACTTAGAAGGTAATTTAAGCGCGTTAACACCACAAGAAATTGAAGGCTTTAAGCTGTTCTTAAAAACGGGTTGTCAAACTTGTCACGTCGGTCAAAGTATGGGTGGCCAGTCATACGAGAAGATGGGTGTTTATAGTAGCTTCTTTGGTGATCTTAAAGGTAAACATCTCGAGGGTGATAAAGGGCGTTATTTAGTTACTCATGATAAAAAAGATATGCATTACTTCAAAGTGCCTAATTTGCGTAATGTTGCCGTTACTGGGCCTTACTTTTCTGGTGGCCGCGCAGCAACGTTATCAGAAGCGGTTAATGCAATGGCGAAGTACCAATGTAATACTGATTTTACGCCGCAAGAAACCAAGGCGATGGTTGCTTATTTAAAAACACTGACTGGTGAATATCAGGGTAAGAAATTAACTAATCCTAATTGTCATGATGTCAATGGCCAACAAGTGTGTGGCAGCGCGAAAGATCAAGTCTGGCAGCAAGTAACAGGGCGTAAACTACCGACTGAAACACAAGCTTAATTACATCCTACATTTATTGAATACAGAGGCTGTCATTATTGGCAGCCTTTTTTGTATGGGTACTTTCGAGTTTCTACGACCTCGAAAGAATGAAGACAAGAGACCGTTATTCTGAGAGCGAAAAGTATTTAGATAGTGAATATTTCATTTTCAATTACGATCACACATTTGCAATATGAAAGTTATAGAAAGTTTTTTTTAACGTAACATACAATTCAAAAGTAAATGAAAGGTGTGTTATGAAAGTTAAATTATTTGCGTTAGTGTGCGCTACTGTTTTTTCTTACTCAGTATTAGCCACTGAAAATAAAAGTTTAGATCCAGTAAAATTAATTAATCAACAAGGAACATTAATTTATTCAGATAGTTTTGATAATCAATTATCACAATGGGTTATTGAAAAAATTGATACTTCTGTTGTTGATATTAAGCAAGGTGAAATGGATATAAATGATGATGGTGGCACTACTGTTTGGTTTAAACACAGTATTGCAGCACCATCTGTGATTGAATTTGAAGGAAAAGTCGTTGTTGCTGGTGGAAAAAATGATCGCGGTACAGATTTAAATTTCTTTTGGATGGCACAAGAGCCGGGTAGTACTGATTTTTTTGCTAAATCTAAATGGCGCGGTGGTGATATGCGTAAGTATGATCCTATGCAGCTTTATTATATTGGTTACGGAGCTAATGATAATAGCACAACACGTTTTCGCCGTTATCCAGGAGATGGGACACGTCCTTTATTGCCGCAATATGATGTTATAGATCAATTATTTATGAATGTACCGAATACTCATACAAAAATCCAAATAGTGAGTTTAAATGAGGGTACTTATGTTTACGCAAATGGTAAGAAATTGTATTTTATTGACGGTGAAAAAGAATTTAATAAGGGCTATTTTGGCTTTAGAACGTGGAAGAGCCATGTGGCAATAGATAATTTTAAAGTATATTCTTTAGCGATGTTGTAACTTTGTATTATTAAAAGTGATGATTAATGATTGATATCATCACTTTTTATTTTATGCGCTAATTTGTTGAGTTCTTCGTAACGAAGATCACCAAACCCTATAATTCCCTCCATCTCAGTTTGAATTAAATTAAGCAGAATCTCTCGTTCATGATCTGTTAATGTAATTTCCATTGTTATAGATTCCTCTTTTAACATGTAATAGCCGCGATATACTTTCTCGAATACATTTAGTTTTATTCTAGTACAGCAGTGCTATTCTGCTACTTGTTAAAAAGAGACCCTAACGTTAATTGCTTACAGTATTGTCGTAATAGGTGACTTCTTTAGTTCTTGTTATGCGTATACAATAGCTAATCAAAGGCACTGTGCCTCAAAGGAATTGACTATGTTGTGGTTTTTAATGGTAACGTTGCCGCTAGTGTTAGCAGGCATTCATAAATTACTCTTAGTATTAGGCGTGTATCCGCGTAATAACAGTGTGTTTATTATTCCTATTATTATTATCTGCTACTGCATCTTCGCAGTAAGCTCTGCTTTTGATCGTGATGCCTTACCAGCAGTATTAATCGCAATCTATTATATTGTATTAACGATAATGACCGTAAGAGCTACCATGCGCCGATAAGAAGATATATTCAATATAATCAGCGTTCGTTTTATAACTGAATAGTGAAGAACATTAAAATGAAGAAACCGTATCCAGCAAAAACGATTCAAAATGTTATTAATAGCGCTATTTATCATTTAAATTTACGCGATCATAGTGAATATGAATTACGTAAAAAATTAGAAGCAAAAACAGAACAGCAAGATTGGATTGAGACTGTATTACAACAAATGAAAGACTTTGGTTATTTAAAAGATGATCTTCCATTTGCGCTACATTTTAGTGAAAGGGCTTTTTCAAACGAATACGGGCAACAATACATAAAGCAGAAATTAAAAACGAAAGGTATTCCAGAAAGTATTATTGAAGAGGCATTGGCTAAGGTTATTGAAAAAAAACAAGTTATCGAGCTAGCAATGATAAGTGACCGTTTAAATAGCTATGACGATTTCAGTCAAACAACGAAAGATAAAATAACCAACGATCTCACTAAGCGTGGGTTTAGTTTTCAAGATATTTCAACAGCGATTGCTGAACATGCTGCGGCTGATACATTATTAAGTAAAGCAAAAATTAAAGGTATGAACGCTGATCTGACAACTGAAGTGTTGAAATTAGTGCGTAAGCTCAAAGGTAGAACAGTGATTAAACAAGAGCTCAAGATGAAACATGTTGATATTACTGACCTTGAACAAGTACT
This sequence comes from Photobacterium kishitanii, assembly GCF_000613045.3. NCBI lineage: Bacteria > Pseudomonadati > Pseudomonadota > Gammaproteobacteria > Vibrionales > Vibrionaceae > Photobacterium > Photobacterium kishitanii. The sequence goes on from NZ_LN794353.1 coordinate 9,681, forward strand.
TGATGAATTAACTTATGCAGGTGACATCGATTTTTATGAAAACTGCCAACTAGTATTAGCAAAAAAACGGTTTGATCTATCGAACTTTAAAGACAAAAGTAAAGCTTATGCTTATTTGTCATCAAAGGGTTACAGTCAGGATGAAATTAAAGAAGCCATGGCTGCCGCTATATGATTAGGGTAGAAAAAAGAAAGTAAAGATATCGATAATACTAAACTTTATTTCTTATGTAACTTTCAACTTAGCTAATAATGATTAATTATTCCTTTTTAGAATGTTGGCGTGGTGCTCTAAAAACAAATCATTCCGCTAATAAGCCATATTATTCATATTGTTAATAACTATTACTCAAATGATTGTGAGTTATAGTAGTGATGTTTATTATGCGGCTACAAAGGATATGTCGTTGTTTGGAATAAGAAGTGAAGAAAGAAAAATATAATAAGATTGCTAATCATATTTTCAAAGTGGAAGCTGTAAGGGTCGCTGTTTATGACGTTATCACACATAGTATGACAGCATATAGGGCCGAGATTGTTCATGGTGTAACCCCTAACACTTTGAATCGTTATGTTAAAAAGTTCAATATTGAACTAGAATATTTGCAAAGTATGGGCTTAAAAACTAAATAATATTATCAAAAGTCCAGTATCTACTGGACTTTTTGTTGTGCTAATATCTTATTTTATTTTTCTAGATCTATAACTTTACAACGTATTGATAGCATACTTACTGCTGAACTTGCTGATAAACCACGTATAAAATCGAGCGCTTTTGTTAAGTCTTGAGTTTCAATCTTTAAATTATTATTAATGCGGCCATCATTAGTCATATCGGTATTCACTACACTTGGGCACAAACAACAGACCTTGATACCAAATGGAAGAAGCTCATGATAGAGCGATTGACTATAGCTAACGATCGCTGATTTTGTAGCAGAATAGGCCGCTATCTTAGGAACTGGCTCTAAACCTGCAGTTGAGCCAATATTATATATTTCACCAAAACCTTGTTGCTTCATTTTATTAGCAACTAAATTACATACTGTTATAGTCGAAAGTAAATTTATGTTTATTAATTCAGACAGTTCAGTCAGTGTTAAATTGATGTTGCCTGCTTTTAAAATACCTGCACTATTAACCAGAACATCGATATTTTTATATGAAGTAATTATCGATGTTAGCGTTGATTCAACTTCACTGGGTTTATTAAAATCGACACTTACTGTTTCTATATTACATGATGTATATAATAGAGCTAGTTCTGATTTTGTTCGTGTAAGGTTTTCTTTATTTAGCGATAGCAGAATTAATGAGTATCCTTGTTGAGCAAAGTAATGTGAAATGGTTTTTCCGATTCCTCTACTTGCTCCAGTTATTAAAGCAACTTTAGACATAAAATGATCCATTATAGTTTATGTGTATGGTTAATATGAAAGTATCATTTATCTATCCAATCTAAAAGTTGTATTCTCTGTGATTTTATATTTATGGGAGTATTATAATGGCATTAATACTATTTTTTGCATTTAATATTGTCGGTTATTTTTATTAAAATTATCTATGTATATTAGAAAATAAATCACTTGCCCTTACTGGCGTTAATATAAAAATCATATAGATGTTGTTAAAGAAGTATTGCTAGTTAGGTAATTGAGACTTATTCATCTTAAGTTAAGTTGGTTCTGCTATCGTCAATCAACTGAATGTGCTTGTTTCCCCCTTGCTGTAGTTACCATCACTAAGACTGAGTCGTCATCATGAGGGATATCACCATTGCTTTAAATGAGGTGAATATGACTAAGGTGACTCAATCGGCATCACAAATTAAATGGTTACCATGGATTGCGGGTATTGCCTTTTTTATGCAGACCTTAGATGCCACAATCATAAATACTGCTATTCCATCGTTGGCTACAAGCCTACATCAATCGCCACTTGATATGCAGTTAACTATTATCAGTTATACCTTGACTGTAGCCATACTCATCCCTGTAAGTGGCTGGTTAGCCGATAAATTTGGTACACGAGTTATATTTCTATGGGCGGTGGGGTTATTTACCATCGGTTCATTAGCATGTGGTTTATCAACCACATTAGTGCAACTAGTCATTGCGCGTGTATTACAAGGGGTAGGAGGCGCAATGATGGTACCTGTAGCAAGGTTGGCATTGTTACGTTGCTACCCGCGAAAAGATTTTGTTCGCGTCTTAAATTTGGCAACAATGCCTGGTTTAGTAGGGCCAGTTGTCGGACCTTTATTAGGTGGTCTATTAGTAACTTACGCGAGTTGGCACTGGATTTTTTTGATTAATATTCCGGTTGGTATTATAGGGATATGGATAGCCAAACGTTATATGCCTAATTTTACTTCAACGGCTTCCCATTTTGATTGGCTAGGTTTTATATTATTTGGTTTGAGTTTAGTCTTTATTCTCGGTGGAATTGAATTATTTGGAAGTGGATCAATATCGCTGTTATTACCTATATTAACTTTGCTTATCGGTGTATTACTATTATTTGGTTATGGTTGGCATGCTGCTAAAAAAGAACAGCCATTAATTCCTTTATCCTTATTTAAAACCCGTACATTTAACGTTGGGATCCGCGGTAATATTTTATCGCGTTTAGGTACTGGTGCTATTCCTTATCTAGTGCCACTGATGTTACAGGTGGGAATGGGAATGTCTGCGTTATATGCTGGATGTATGATGGTACCGTTAGCGATTGGTGCTTTGCTGGGTAAATCTTTAGTTGAAAAGGTATTGCATCGGTTTGGTTATCGAAGCACGTTAGTGTTAGTTACTGTCGTTATTGGTGTTATAACCGCAGCATTTGCATTAGTTTCGAATCAGTTATCATTATGGTTTGCTGTACCGTTGTTATTTGGATTAGGTGTGGTGCGTGCAACGCAATTTACGTCGATGAATACTATTACTTTGGCTGATTTAAATGATCAAAATGCCAGTGCTGGTAATAGTGCTTTAGCCGTAACACAATTATTAGCAATCAGTCTCGGTCTTGCCGTTTGTGCTTGTATATTAAAGCTATTTAATTCATATGGATCTGGTAATGCAATGGTTCATTTTCATCAGACCTTTATTACTTTAGGGGCACTGACGGTTTTCTCTGCATTAACTTTTTTAACATTGAAAAGTGTTGATGGTGATAATTTAATAAGTAAATAACGCCTAGTTAGTCCCAGTTATTACAACACAATATTTACGTAATAGCTTACTTTCGATGTACTAATTGATGAACAGTATGATAATTGCATCTATATCAAAGATAGTATTTAGTTTATTTATTATTGTCGGACTGTGAATATAAATATTTAAGAGGGGAGAGAAGTTGTCCGTTGCGAAAAATCACCACGGACAATAAAAATTATCTTATAACGTTTTTGAAGTGCTTCTTTCGTGTAAATAAGAAGTCTACATCAGGCGGAAAGTCTTTATTGTTTTTAGCATGTGTCATCATGTCAAAGACTTTAAATTCCGCTAATACAGCAAATGGATACGCTTCAAACTCACCTTCACCGTTGGCTTGTAAGGTTGGATCGTAATATTTACCATCTTTAAAAATAATCGCTTGGTCAACGATAGTTGCCTCATTACAGCGATAACCTAAAACATAGCGATCACCGCGGCAATAAATCACATTCATATAGCTGTTATAGAATGTTTCATTTTCCGTTGTGGTACAGGCTGCTAACACCTCTGGATCCATTGCCTCTACCGTTACAATACGGACTTTCTCAGCAATAAAATTGCGTTCTTCTAGTTGTTGACGAATAGCTTCAAGACTTAATTGAGTCACTTTAAATACCGCAGAAATCAATAAAAACGGCGGAATTATACGCCCGTTTGCTTTGAATGTCTTTGAAAAAAACAGTATTGAGTACGGAATAACATTTTACGCAGGCAAGTAAATGTCAATAAAGTGTGGGTTGATTATCATTATGATTTATTGACAAAAAATTTACGAATGCAAAGAATGTAAATTTAACTGCAAATGGTAATGGTTATCACTTATATTCTTGTTCACGGTTTGGCGGGGCAATAATGTTACTGCTAAATAATCAAAACCATTTTGAGCCGCAGTAGATCCTTATACGGAGCATCCTTAAAAGCTTACATCGGTTTGCTTTTAAAGATGCGGTATTAAGTAACTGCCTAATTCAGTTGGTTTTATTCTCAAAGATACGGTAATTGGAGATAACGGAATATGTTTTCTAAGAGTCAGCTAACACTATTGATTGGTGCAGTATTATCAGCACCGATTGCTCAAGCGGAAATGACAAATACAGATGAGCATATGGTGGTCACTGGACGTGATTATGGCTATAAGGCTGACACGAATTCGACAGCAATGCGAATGGAGATGACACAATTAGAAACTCCAGGACAAGTTGCAGTTATTGATGAGAAGCTAATTGATGAGCAGCGTGCAAGTACGTTAGGTGAAGTGTTGCAGAACGATGCGAGTATTTCTGCAGGTGGCACTAGTCGTAACCGTGAGCGCTTTTCTCTACGTGGTTTTGAATTAGGCAGTAGTAGTGGTTTCCTTCGTGATGGACACCAGCATTGGTCACACTATCGTCAACCAGTTGAACTATTAGAGCGCGTTGAAGTGATGAAAGGCCCAGCGGGTTTGCTTTATGGGCAATCAGCACCAGGTGGCTTAGTGAATATGGTTTCTAAAAAACCGACTTACGAAACTCAAATGAATTTCAGTCAAGATATTGGTTCAAATAATCATACTCGTAGCGTGTTAGATGTAAGTGGTTCGCTTAATACTGATCAAACACTTCGTGGACGAGTAATATTAGCCAAAGAAGATTATGATTCATGGCGCAAATTCAGTGATGGTTCTACACCATCAACCGATCGTTTTGTCGGTGGTATGTTCCTTGATTATGATGTAAATGATAACGTGACGGTGTCACTACATTATGATCGTACTCAAGATAACGGCAGTGTCGATTCTGGCGCTTATGTTGTTGATGGTAAGCCGGTAATGGGCCGTGATCATGTGTGGGATGCACAGTGGTCTAAGATTGATAACGATGTTCAGAATATGGGTTTTGATATTAAAGCGCAGTTAACTGATACATGGGCATTAAATACTGGTTTCAATTACCAAGATTTCGTTCGTAATGATAAAGAAAGTTACCCGAATTTCAGTAAGTTTGAAGAGAATGGCACTATCAAGCAAGGCGGAAATGATCGTCATGATGAATGGGCATTTAAAACGGCTTACACTGATTTTGTTGGTGAGTTCGATACATTAGGTATGCAGCATCAGTTATTAGTGGGTGCCAACTGGTTAGGTTATAGCTACGACCGTTTCCAACGTTCATTTAACGCTGTTGAAGTGAAGCCTGGTCAAACTACACCAGCTCCAACATTCTCAAATGGTAAGCCAAAAGAATCACATTCTTCATACGATGCATGGGGTTTCTATGCGCAAGATATGATCACTGTGAATGATTATTGGCAAGTGCTTGCTGGCGTACGTTTTGATCGTCAAGTGAAGAGTGGGTTGGCAGAAGAAGCGGTATCTCCTAAGTTAGCGGCTATTTTCCATCCAGCTGAGAATGGTTCAATTTATTTAGCGTATTCTGAAAGTTTTGAGCCACAAGGTGTGGTGTCATCAGATTACATTAACGGTGGTGATAATCTTGATCCATTACGTGGTAAGCAATATGAGCTAGGTACGAAGTGGGAATTATTAGATAAGCGTTTATATGCTTCGGCTGCCGTATTTAATATTACCCAAGAAAACTCAAAAATTGCGGTTGGTCCAGAGAATAATCAAACGCTGACTCAAGCTGGCGAGCGTGTTCATAATGGCGTGGAAGTTGCGTTACAAGGTAACATTACTGATAAATTAAGCATGAATGCTTCAGCAATGTACCTTGATGCTGAATACACTAAGGATCAGAACTACCAAGGAAATCGTCCGGTAGATGTGCCTGAGTTTGCTGCAAGCGTATGGACAACATACAACGTCACTGAGGCAACTGATGTTAACCTTGGTGTAATTTATGAAGGTTCTCGCTTTGGTGATGCAGCGAATACCTTTAAGAAAGATGGTTATACGCGTGTTGATGTTGGTGTTGCGCATACTTACAAATACGATGATAAATTGGATATCGTAGGTCGTGTTAATGTAGAGAATCTATTTGATACTGACTACATGGCTGGTGGTGGTTCAACGAATAAAGATTATGTTGGCGCTACAGGTGTGACTCTAGGTGAAGGTCGAAACTTCATGGCAACCATTGAGTTTAAATACTAAGGTTTAAACCTAATAAATATAGGGGAAGTATTAACTTCCCCTTGTTGCTATCTATAAACTGTTAATCACAATAGTTATTGTTTATAGTTCGCCACTTTGCGGTGCTTTTTATTTTTAACATCACCTTTTTTGTTTTTTTGGTTATTACAGATAACGATTGATTAAATATTATGAATTTTATTAAAACTAGCCTTGCTATTGTTATTCTCAGCGTCACTACTGGCGCAAATGCTTCTAATCTCGATAATGCGCGTTCGATTGAAAATAAGACCAATACTGCATCTGCCGTGAGTCAGGATAAAATTGATAAAAGTGCTGATTCGGTGTTAGCGATGAAAGCCAGTATTGAACAGCTGCAAGAAGAAGTGAAAAATTTAACTATCTATCATGATCACTTGGCACGTTTGGTTCAAAATCAGGCGCAAGAAGTGGCATCGATTGATCAACAAATCACCGATATTAAGCAAACACGTCAAGGCGTGGTGCCATTAATGTATCAAATGATTGATGGTTTAAAGACCATCGTTGAGAACGATAAACCCATTAAGCACCAAGCTCGTTTAGCGCGTGTGAATAAACTAGAAACTATGATGTCACAAGCTGATATTAGCGATGCTGAAAAATTCCGTCGTATTTTAGAAGCCTACCAAATTGAAATGGATTACGGTACTAAACTTGCCGCCTACCAAGCGAAAATTACCCTTGAAGGTAATAAAACGATTGAAGTGAATGTGCTTCATTTAGGTCGTATTGCATTGGTTGCACGTAGTTTAAATGGTAGTCATTACTGGAGTTGGAATACAGCAGCTAAACAATGGCAAGTGGTTGATGCTAGTGAAGGCGCAAATATTGATAAGGCGTTTGCAATTGCTGATAACCAAGTTGCACCAAGTTTAATTACCTTACCTGTTTCAGGTTTACCGACTAACGTAGAGAGTAAATAACATGAAATTAAAAGCGTTAGTTGTCGCCTTATGTGTCGCAAGTATGCCATTTGCAGTGAATGCTGAATCAGTAGTAAAGCAAGCACAACAAGAACAAAAGCAGCAAACTCAGCATAATATTCAACGTGAAGCGGGTTTTAACCATACTCAGCAAAGTGTGAAAGCACAATACAATGCATTAGTGGCTGAGCGTAATAAACTCAAAACCGCCACTGAAGTATTAAGCACCACCTTTAGCACTAATGAACAACATCTATCAACGCTAGAGCAGCAATTACGTTTAGAAAGTGGCAGCTTAGGTGAGCTATTTGGGGTTGTGCGTCAAACGGCTAAAGAAGTTCAAGCCGAGCAGCAACATGCCGTAACAGCGATTGATAACAGCCAAGATAATGCCGTTATAAATGATATTGTTGCCGCTAAAGCATTACCTTCAATGGTGCAGCTACAAGGCTTATGGCAAGCAATGACAGATCAGATTGTTGCTAGCGGCCAAATAGCTAAAGTAACCGTTCCATATATCAATGGTGATGGTGAACAAAGTGATGTTGAGGCATTACGTTTAGGTAGCATTGGTTTGGTTGGTGACAACGGTTATTTACGTTGGGACGGTAGCCAGCATGTGGCGATGGCTTATTTACAACAACCAGAACACGCACCGACATTGGCTGATTATCAGCAGCTGGTATCAAAGGGCAATGAGATGCTGGTGGTTGATCCTTCTCGCGGCGTGATGCTAGAACAATTAGCACAATCACCAACATTGATGGATCGTCTGCAAGCGGGTGGTGCTGTAGGTAAAGTGATTCTACTATTGCTTGCTATTGGTGCTGGTATTGCGATCTTCCGAGGCGTGAAACTGGCGATGATTCGCCAACAAATTAAAGCACAACTTAAACAACCGTCAAAGCCAGGTAATAACCCATTAGGTTATATTCTTGCGGTGTATAACAAAGAACAAAGTCGTAGTGTTGAAGCGTTAGAATTACGTTTGTTAGAGGCGATAGTTGATGAGCAACAAGGGCTAGAAAAAGGCCTTTCAATGCTAAAACTATTTGCTGCTTTAGCACCGATGTTAGGTTTGTTGGGTACGGTAACCGGCATGATTGAAACCTTCCAAGTGATCACCCAGTTTGGCAACGGTGACCCAAAAGTGATGGCGGGCGGTATTTCAATGGCATTGGTTACGACAGTATTAGGTTTAGTGGCGGCGATGCCACTATTACTGGCGCATAATATTTTAAGCTCCCAAGCTGAAAATATTCGTATGATCCTTGAAAAGCAGGGTATTAGCCTTGTTGCAGAACAAGCAGAAAAGAACGATCAGCATGGCCAGTCGGCTTCTGTAATGACAACTGAACAGGCCGCCTAATGGATAGCAGCGTATTACAAACCTGGTGGTTATCACTGTCGCATTTTATGGCGCAAGGTGGTGTGATTCTATGGTGGTTAGCCGCTGTTGTTGCTGTGTTGTGGTTACTGGTTTTTGAACGGGTTATTTACCTTGTATTTTACTTCCCCCAGCAACAACAGCAGTGGATTACTCTCTGGGCAGCACGCGCTGATCATTGTTCTTGGTATGCACGCGCTATTAGAGATGGTTGGTTATCGGATGCTAAAATAGCCTTAAATAAAAACCTGAATTTTATTAAGGTGTTAGTTGCTATCTGTCCAATGCTTGGTTTACTCGGTACCGTTACCGGTATGATTTCAGTATTTGACGTAATGGCAACTCAAGGTAGTAGCCAACCTCGGCTTATGGCTTCTGGTATCTCGCTGGCTACACTACCAACAATGGCGGGTATGGTAGCTGCATTAGCAGGGATGTTTATTCATGCTCGATTGGCAAAAGCATGCCGAATGCGTGAGTTGAAATTAGAAAAATCATTAAGGAGTCAGCAATGAGACTCAGTCGTCGCTCATCAGTGCGTGAAGATGCACAAATAGATTTAACCTCTATGTTAGACATCGTTTTTATTATGTTGATTTTCTTTATTGTCACAAGCTCTTTTGTACGTGAATCTGGGGTTGAAGTTAATCGCCCTCAAGCGAGTCATGTTGTTAGTCAAAAAGATGCAGGTATTTTTGTCGCCATTACTGCTGCGAATGATATTTATATTGATAAACGAGTGGTTGATGCTGAGCGCGTTCAAGCAACACTTGAGCACATGCTAACAGAACAGCCAGATGCTGCATTAGTGATCCAAGCTGATGAACATGCTTATAACGGTACTGTTGTTAAGGTTATGGATGCAGCGAAAGGCGCAGGGGTGAAGAATATTGCTCTGGCGGCGGAGAAAAACTAATGATGCGCATATTGATGGCATTGCCATTGGCGCTGGCGATGGCTTTAGGTTTGTTTACCTTGATGGCATGGATGGTGGATAACGGTAATCATCAGCGACAAGATAATTCACCACCTTTGGCGTTTAATATGGTGATGGTAGAACATGAGCAAGCCCCACAACGCCGTCAGCGTGTTGCTCCGCCGCCACCAGAAACACCAACGCCACCACCAGAGGCACAGCCGTCGCAATCGCAAGCCGCTACTTCGACAGCTATGCCAATGGCATCAATTCCAAGTTTAGGTTTGGATACGTCTATTCACGGTTTAGCGGTTAATGCGCCTAAATTTACCGACTTTAGTAGTGCTGCTGCGATGGGTAATGGATTAGGCAAATCTCAGCAAGCAATGCCACTTTATCGCGTAGAACCCCGTTATCCATCACGGGCTTTACGTCAGGGTAAAGAAGGTTATGTGGTGCTTAAATTCACCATTGATACTCAAGGCCGACCGATAGATATTGCTGTTATGGATTCAAAGCCACGGCGTTTATTTGATAAAGAAGCTATTCGTGCATTACGCAAGTGGAAATATCAACCACAAGTTGTGAATGGCACCGCAATGGCACAACAAGGGCAGACAGTACGTCTTGAATTTAGGTTGAATCAATAATGAAAAAACTCGCTTTTATTATCGCGTTAACCTTATCGGCTTCAATGACATTATCTAATGCTTATGCAAGCAGTGGTCAATTATCGCAAGCGACGGCGAATAAGGTACAGCGCGCCAATAACTTACAATTGAATGATAAGCTTGATCAAGCTGTCGCCATGTTAGCCGAAATGAATCCAAGTGGTGCTTACGATAAAGCCTATGTACAACGGATGTTAGGGGTGTTCTATTGGCAGCAGGGTAAAACATCACAAGCGGTAGCATTACTAACGAAAGCTGTAAATAGTGGCTTATTGCAAGATGATCAGGCATGGACGACTGAGCGCATGCTAGCCGATATTTTGTTATCTGATGCTAAATATAGCCAAGCCTTACCGCATTATTATAAGTTAACTAAAAATATCCCAGCTAAACAGAAAGGTGATGAATTGTGGCTACGTATTGCTCAAGCACATTACCAGCAATCACAGTGGCAACAAGTATTAACAGCAATGAAGCGTTATGATGATTATCGTATTAAAGATAGCATGTCACCATTGTCGATTAAGCTTGGCGCACAGTTACAACTTAAACATTGGCAAGGAGCTTCTGCAACCCTGAATCGTTTAATTGCACTTGAACCGAATAAATTAATTTGGTGGCAACAGTTAGCAAGTATTCAAATGAGAACGGGTAAAACAGCTGATGCATTGGCAACATTAAAGCTGGCCAAATACCAAGGGGTCGAGCTGAGTCAGCAAGATCTTAAAGTATTAGCGCAATTGTATGCTCAGCGTGGTATTCCAGAACGTGCAGCAGAACAAATAGCCGCTTTGAAAGATGCTAATAACGATAAAACATTATTAATTGAGCAAGCAAACTATTGGCAAATGGCCCGTGAATGGAATAAAGCAATTCGTTTATGGACCCAAGTTGCAGCGAAAGATAACCACTATCGTTGGCAATTAGCTCAGTTACTCGTGCAAGAAGGCGATTATAAACAAGCGTTGATTGAGTTAGATCGTGTAAAGCGAAAAGATAAACGGGCTGAGGTGGAATTAGCTAAAGTACGTGTTTATTACAAAATGAATAATCTCGATCAAGCGATTATTCATGCTAAGCAAGCGAATAACATTCAACCTTCTTCAGCCGCTAAAAGTTGGGTTAAATATTTAGGTCAAATGAGAAAGATGGATGTAAATGCTTAACTAGACTAGTAATTGTTAGATATGTTGTTATTTATGTAAAGGCGAGCCATTGAGCTCGCCTTTCTTATAAATAAGAATAGTAAAAAAAGAAAATTATTAATGTGACTTTTTTGATGTTTTAACAGTTTGAATTATGGAACCACCGAAAAATGAGTGGGAATTAAACATAAATAAAACTATAAACATTTAGGAGTTACACTATGAAACCGGTAATTACTGTGGTATCAGCCGCTGTCGGGCTGCTTTTATCTTCCGTGACGCATGCTGAAGAAATTACGATGTTTGATTATGAAGAGGCTACATCCGCTTATCAAGACGCTTATTTAAACGCTCAATTTGATTTGCAAAGCGGTAATCAGGATCAAACAAGTTTTAGTACTGATGCGAGTGCCAATTATGATCAAGTTTTTTCATCAGCAGATCGAAATACTCGCATAAATTTTGTAGGTGATACCTCGATGAGTCGAGGCAGTAATAGTGATGATACGACAAAAAAAAATTATCAGGCTTTAGCATCACTGACGAATGATATGTACTTTAATCCAACCCGTAATAATGCTTTTTGGTATAGCAAGGCCGAAATTGGTGCGCAAACGGATATGGTTGATCCGTTTACTAAATTAACGGTAGGTTTAGGTTATGGACGGGTAGTAAATGCTACGCCTATGGCAAAAACAATTCGTGTTGTTCAGGAGTTGCAGGAGCGAGGACTATTAACGGGATCTGTGTCTCGATCAACGTATCAAGATGTCGCTAACATTATAGCGAGAGAGCCAGAGTATCGTAGTCATTATGGCTCTGCTGATTATGCTGAATATTGGGTTGAAGATATAGGTAAGGCGTTAGGCATTACTTTAGGCGCACGTGGTGCGATTAAATCTTATGATGTATTAGTTAATGAACGAATTTCAACGCGTAAATATGGCTGGTTAGTGCGTGCTGGTGTCGGGGCGGTATTAACTAATTACGATGGTTCAGATACTAAGCCAGCATTAGAGCTGGGGGCTGAGTATCATTATCCAATTAGTAATCAACTGCAATTTTCCAATGAAGCAATTTTAACTGCAGTGCTTGATGATGGCGATAATGGTTTTAATGCTTCGAATGCGATGTCATTAACGTATGAATTACGTGACAATATTGATTGGGAAAATACGTGGTTATTAAATTATTCTGAGAGTGATGGCTCTGAAGATTTAATGACAAATAGCCTGAAATCGGCATTTCGTTACTATGTCTCTAATGTTATTAGTTTAACTTTGACAGCAGGATTATCGAAAACAGAAGATCATATTGATTATGATGGTACGCCGCAGACTGATCGTAATGATGATATTGATAAAACTGTCCAGTTAGGTTTGACTTACCGCTTAAAATAAGTGCTTATTTTTCATATAAACACCAACTTCTCTTTTATAAGACAAGTTGGTGTTTTTTTTTGTTTATAGTAAATAGAACACAAAAACATGTAATTTTTTGTCATTAAATATGATGTTATCTAGGATGGAACCTATCAATGAGTTTATATGATGAATATGAAATTAAAGAGTGTAATTTAATTGCAGGATTTCAATGTAATTGTCGTTCTAAGAATGAAGTATTTCATAGGCTAATGCAGCCTTATTTAACATTGCTATATAAAAGATGTGTTTATAAGATCAAGGATAGAACTGCAGCAGAAGATCTCGTTCAGGATATATTAATTAAAGTATATAAAGCATTACCTACATACCGACATGATGCATTGTTTAAAACGTGGCTATATAAAATAACAGATAATGTTTGCTATACATTCTTAAGTCGAAAGTATAATCATAATATAATAACATTAACAGTTATGGATAATTTAGCAGTAGTAAATGATCGTAATGTTAATTTAGAAATAGATTTTAATAAAATAATACCAAGATTGTCTATTAATGAACAAGAGATAATAAATTTACGTTTTTATAAAGATTTTTCATTGAATGAAATTAGTAATATTTTACAAATTACGATTAGTGCTTGTAAAATGAGGCTATACAGAGCACTTCAAAGTTTGAGTATACTGATCATATAATATATTATAGGCGGAATTGGTTAGGTCACTATTTATTTTAGTATTTTGAATTTATTCTTTTTATTTGTATTGTCGTTATTGGATGATTAATTGTCATTTTTTAGCAATGTTGAATAATATTTTTGAGTTTTCAAGATCGGCTTTTAAGTGAGATGTCACTTGATAAGATAAATAGTGTTTTTGATATTTATCATTTTTATCAGTTCGTTAGGTCAATTAAATGAAGCGTTCCGCCTCTATTTTCAATAAAGAAATAAATTATAATGTGTTGGTTTTTTTCATTGCGGTATATTTTGGACTTGTATTAAATATTCCATTGTGGCGAACTTTTTATGAAATACTATCAAAAATAGAAGTAGTCAATACTGGTTTTGTGATCTCGCTTCCTATTTTTATAATAGCTGCTCTTAATATTATTTTTCAAATTTTCGCATGGCCATGTTTAGGTCGTGTTTTTTTTAGTGTTTTAACCTTAATCTCTGCTATTACTGCTTATGCTTCATATCAATATGGCATTATTTTTGATTATGGCATGATGGAAAATATTTTTGAAACAAATACTGGTGAAGCGCTATCTTATTTTAGTCTATCCGGTGTGATAACTGTTTTTTTTATTGGTGTTATTCCTTGTTTTATTATTCTTTTTATCAAAACGAAAAAACAGTCATTTGTAAAAGATTTTGTAATATATAAGTTAATATCAATTATTGTATCCATCATTGTTATTGTATTAATTGCTATGTTTTTCTATAAAGATTATGCGTCGGTAGGACGTAATAATAAGTATCTTAATCGTGTCATTAATCCTTCGTATGTATATACGGGCATTAAGTATCTTGATAGAAACTATTTCACTAAACCTATTGCTTATCAAAAAATTGGTACTGATGCAAAGTTGGTTCCAACGGCTACTTCAAATGGCAAACCAACATTGTTTGTATTTGTTTTAGGTGAAACCGCACGATCTCAAAATTATCAAGCAAATGGCTATTCGCGCCCAACAAATCAATATACTCAGCCATACAATATGATTTCGTTTAAAAATGTTACTTCGTGTGGTACTGCTACTGCGGTATCTGTACCTTGTATGTTTTCAGCGATGAACCGTAGTAATTACAATAAAGCAATTGCCTATAACCAAGATACCTTTATTGATATTTTACATCGTGCTGGTATTTCGATGTTATGGAAAGAAAATGATGGCGGTGATAAAGGTGCTGGAGATCGTGTTCGTGAAATTACATTAAAACATGGTACCGAGAATCCACTTTGTGATGGCGAATCATGTCTTGATATGGCATTGCTGGATAATTTTGAACAACAAGTGGCAGAGATGAAGGGCAATAAGTTTATTACACTTCATATTATGGGAAGTCATGGACCAACATATTATAAACGTTACCCTAAAGATCACACATTCTTTAAACCTGATTGTCAGCGTGCTGATATTGAAAACTGTACAACAGAGCAAATAATTAATAGCTACGATAATACTATTTTGTACACCGATTATATGATTAGCCAATTAATTCAAAGGTTAAAAACTTACAGCGATAAATACAATACGGCACTTTTCTATATTTCAGACCATGGGGAATCTTTAGGTGAAGATGGCCTATATTTACATGGGACACCTTATAGTCTAGCACCTGAGTATCAAACAACAGTGCCGATGATGATGTGGTTCTCAAAAAGTTTTACTCAAGATCGTGGCTTAAACTTAACTTGTCTTGAAAATATTGCGAATAATGCCAAGAGAGGGGATTACTCACAAGATAATGTATTCAGTTCTATGTTAGGGATTATGGATGTAAAAACATCAGTTTATAAACCACAGCAAGATATTTTCCGTCAATGCCGCACCAATTAATGAGATCACTTTACACGGTTCAATATTAGCCTTCAGAAATTACACCCTTAATAATTTTTTATTAGGGGTGTTTGAATTTTATGCCTCGCACCTCGCACCTTCGTTTTTCTCTCATTTTTCTAACCAACGTAAACAATGTAAATTGAATGCCAATAAGAACGATTATCAATTAAATTATCATTATTCCAGTTTCTCTACATGATGTTAGTGATGGTGTTAAAAAATAAGGCAGTGCAACTATGGGCACGTCGATTACATATTTATATTTCAATGGCATTACTGTTAGTGGTGTTATTTTTTGCCATTACTGGGATCACGTTAAATCGACCTCATCTTTTTGTCAGTCAAGCACCGAATATTGTCGAGCAGCAACTTGTTATTCCAAGTGAGTTATTGAAGTCAGAGAAAGGTCAATTTGCACCTAATCGTTCAGCATTAATCGCATACTTAGCTAAACATGGGGATGTAAGTGGTACTCCATCTGCGATTGATATTTTTACTGATGTTGATGGCGATGAATTATTAGAAGGTGAAATTTCACTTGATTATAAAGGCCCTGGTTATAACGCCACGGTCTTTATTGATATGACAACAGCTCAAGCAACCATCGAAAGCACTCATTATGGTGTGATTGCAGTGCTTAATGATCTGCATAAAGGCCGTAATAGTGGTGAAGTTTGGCGCTGGTTTATCGATATTACTGCTTTATTAATGGTGATGTTTGTATTAACTGGTGTGTGTTTATTGATACCTAAAAAGAAAACCTTTCGCACTTCATTGAAGTGGATGGGGCTTGGTTCTGTAATTAGTTTACTGATTTATATTGTTGCTGTGCCATAAGCCAGTATTTAATTGTCGATTTTATTTAAGGTTCATTATGACCGTGTTTGACACCATTAAAAAACCATTATTAGTCGCGTTATTGTTAACGCCATTGGCAAGCGCAATAGCGAAACCTGTTTCAGAAACGGCGCAGCTTGATGTAAGTTTTACCCTGCCTGTAATTGAAACCACTATGTATGCACGCCCTTATGTTGCTGTTTGGGTTGAAGACGCAAATCGTAAACCAGTACGCACCGTACAATTGTGGGTTGGCAAGGATGAGTGGCTGAAAGATTTACGTAGCTGGTGGCGAAAAGTGGGTCGTTATGATCGTGATCTTGTTGATGCCGTAACCTCAGCAACACGTCCCGCTGGTGAATACAAATTTGTATGGGATGGTTTAAATGATAAAGGTCAACGTGTTGAACAAGGCAGTTATACCTTTTACGTGGAAGTAGTGCGTGAACACGGTGGTCGAAATTATTTACGTCAAAAAATCGAGCTAGGCGAAAACGCGTTTAGCCATGTTATTGCACCGACCGAAGAAACCGGTGCTATTCAGCTTAATTACAAACTTTGAGTGATAGTAACATTATGAAAAATAATAAAATTAAAGCGTTTTCACTGGCGTGTGCAGTTATTGCTGGGTTAGCAGTATCAGCCTCGGCGAATGCTCATCCACGTTGGGTATTACCTTCACATTTTACGGTATCAAAAGAAGGGGGGGATTGGTTATCTTTTGATGTTACTGCGTCACACGGTACTTTTGTTTATGATAAACCTGCAAGTACAGAAACAGCAGAAGTGATCATGCCTGATGGTCGAACTGAACGTCCTAACTTTACTATTCGTGGCAAGCGTCGTGCGATTTTTGACTTCTATTTTGAAGAACAAGGTACACATAAAATTCAAGTGAATCAAACGCCTGTTTATTTCACTCAATATAAAGCCGGTCGTCGCGATACGGTGAAATGGATTGCTGCAAATAAAGTTGAACGTGATGCAGTTTTACCTAAAAAATCGCGTGATGTTCTCACTCAAGTTGGTTACACCCGCGCGGAAACTTATGTCACTGTTGGTAAGCCAAGTACTAAAGCAATGGAAATTACGGGTAAATATTTAGAGTTGCTACCAATCACTCATCCTGCCGATATTGTTGAGGGTGAACTGGTGACTTTTCAGTTCTACTTTAATGGTCAACCGCAAGCTGGCGTTGTAGCAGAGGTGACACGTGAAGGAACATTATACCGTAATCATCAAGAACAAATTGATGTCGTGAGTGACAAAGATGGCAAAGTGAGTTTCACTCCAGAAACTGCAGGTCGCTATATTATGAAAGCAAATTATCGTGGTGAGATTGCTAATAATCCAATGGTTGATACTGCGAACGTTAATGTTCATATCACGTTTGAAGCATCACTACAGTAAGTATTCCAATTGGTGCTGTTTCTCTTATTGAATGCAGCACTTTTTATTACCTCCATCCACAATATGGATAGATTTAGAGGTTGTTATGAAAAAGCATATATCACTGATTAAGTTTTCGTTATTAACATTAGGCTTATTTTCAACTGCAGCTCAGGCACATTTTCCATTAATGAGTTGTTGGTTTGAAAGTGACAAAGTGGCTTGTGAAACGGGTTACAGTGATGGCAGTAAAGCGGTTGATTACAACGTCAATATGTATGATTACGACGATAACCTCATTGCTAAAGTCAATACGGATAAACGCTCGATTGCTGAATTTACCAAACCAGATACTGATTTTTATCTAGTGTTTGATTCTGGACATGAAAGCCCTGTCGAAGTTGACGTTGTTGAGATTAACGAAAAATGATTCGTCAAACAGTACCTTCTGATAATGGTGGTAAAGAAGGGAAATGGGTTGGCGGTATTATTGTTGCTATTCTTTTACTGGCAACGGTGTTATTGCCATTTCACCAAGATAAAACAAAATTACAGCAATTGGATGCTCACCAAATAGCAATCACCGAGTTAAGTCCAGATGAATTAGCAATGGTGGCTGAATTACGTCTTGCTCACGAAGAAATTCGAAATTTAAATCAAGATAGTCGTGAATTTGATAATAAAAATCACTGGCCAGATATGGCTGAGTTATCTGAATTATGGTTAGCACCTTTCATTGAAGATAAAAGCTGGGAACGTAAAGGGCGTCATCAATGGCAGCATATTGATGGTGCTATTTATCAAGGTCTTCGTACTGAAAAGCAAGGTGCATCATCAGTTGTACTTAACAGTAATAGTCCAGATCCCGATATTTGGTTAGCACTTTCTCGAGACACGATACCATTGGTTATTAATCAAGAGGCTGTTTTTGAAACACAGCAACTTATTGATCGTGGCTGGACTCAAATTGTATTTCGTAGTGACAGTGATGAGCAAATTCAACCTCATTAATGTGTTGACTATATAAGTCGTGGTTTATTCCTTTCTCTAACGTTGAAGTAAAAATATGATGAAAATAGGTATTCAAACTGTCTTGACTGCAGCTGCTTTATTGATGAGTTTTAGTAGCGCGGCTGCTGAAAAATTAACCATTGGTATTACCTTGCAGCCTTATTATAGCTATGTAAAAGCAGTGGTGGGCGATAAAGCCGATATTTTGCCGTTAGTCGATGCTGGTTTTAACCCCCATAACTACCTACCACAACCAAATGATTTACGCCGTTTAAAACAAATGGACGTTATTGTTGTTAATGGCATTGGTCATGATGATTTTGCACTAAAAGTCATTGAAGCGGCTAATCGTGATGATTTAGTTGTTATTGAAGCTAACAGTGATGTGCCGTTATTACCCGCGATGGGGCAATCTGTTGGTGATGGTGCAGTGAATCCTCATACGTTTGTAGGTCTATCAACCACCATTCAAAAGGTTTACACCATTGCTAATAAATTGGCTGAGCTTGATCCTGATAATGCACGTGAGTACCGTAAAAATGCCCGTGATTATGCTAAAACGTTTCGCTTAATGAAGCGTAAGTCGATGTTAGCGTTAGGGGATTTAGATACTTCAGGTATGAAAGTGGCAACAACTCACAATGCTTACGGTTATATATTGCAAGAGTTTGGTGTTGATGTTGCGGCCGTTATTGAACCAGCACACGGTGTGGAACCAAGTGCGAGTCAACTCCAAGGTACGATAGAAAGCATTAAGCAATCTGGTATTGATGTGCTGTTTTATGAATTAAATATGCCTAACCGTTATGTCGATACTATTGAAAAAGCGACAGGGGTAAAGTTATACCGTTTTTCACATATGACGCATGGTCAATATGAAGCTGATAAAGTAGAAATTGAAATGCAGCAAAACTTAGACACCTTAGTAGAAGCGATGAAATTTGCTGCTAATAAGGATCAAGCATGAGTTTTGGTCCACAGATTGAGATTGCAAACCTTGAATTGCAATATGGCGAGAATCAGATTTTATCTAACATCAATCATAGCTTTGAGGCCGGTAAATGCCATGTAGTAATGGGACCTAATGGCGGAGGGAAAACATCGTTATTACGCTCAATTCTTGGCTTAACACCATTCAAAGGTCAGATTGATATTTTATGGGACGATGCGGCAAATAATGGCAAACCAGGTTCGGTGGGCTATGTTCCTCAAAAAGCGATGTTTGAACAAAGTTTGCCATTAACTGTAATGGATTTTATTTTACTCAATTTAACGCGTTCGCCATTATTTTGGCGTAAACGTCAGCAGGATAAAGTCTTTGCATTAAGCCAACTTGAACGTGTAGGAATGGCAAATCGTGCCGATCGTCGTATGGGTCAATTATCTGGTGGTGAGCAGCAACGGGTGTTATTTGCACAAGCACTGCTGGATAACCCTGACTTACTGGTACTTGATGAGCCAACAACGGGTATGGATGAGCAAGGTGTACGTTATTTAGAGTCATTGATCCATGAATTTGTTGCGCAAGGAAAAACAGTATTAGCTGTTCACCATGATGTGACGGCAGTACGGCGATTAAATGCGCAAGTCCATGTCGTTAATCGCATTCTTGTTGATTCAGGTCATCACTCTGAAGTGTTGATTCCCGAAAAGATTGAACGTTTATTTAATCACTATAGCCATGCGCCGATTGCGGCGAAGCAACATGAGGTCGCGTAATGGATTTATTACGTCATTGGGCACAATTAGGTGTTGATGCTGGTTTTCTAAGTGACAGTTTTTCATATGCTTTTATGGTTAATGCTATTGTCGCTGCGTTATTACTTGGTCCGCTATTAGGTGGGTTAGGGACGTTAGTGATAGCGAAGCGGTTGGCTTTTTTTTCAGAAGCAGTAGGCCATGCGGCATTAACGGGTATTGCATTAGGGGTGTTATTAGGCGAACCGCCTGAAAATCCTTTTATTGGCCTATTTAGCTTTTGCATGATCTTTGCTTTGTTATTGCACTTTGTCCGCAATAGAACCAACGTACCTTACGATACCTTAGTCGGTGTTTTTCTAGCATTAGCTTTGGCGGTAGGGGCGGCATTATTGATGTATGTAGCACGTAAAATTAACATTCATATGTTAGAGAACGTGTTATTTGGCTCGATTCTAACCGTTACTGATCAAGATTTATGGGTATTAGCGATTAGCTGTAGTTTGATTATTGTGCTACTGATACCAACGTTTAATCGAATTTTATTAACCTGTATTAGTCCTGATATTGCGCGTGTTCGAGGTTATACAACTAATTTTTATGATTATCTATTTGTGATGATGATTACCCTTGTCACTATTGCATCAGTCAAGATCGTGGGGGCGGTATTAGTTGGGGCTTTGTTGCTAATTCCTGGTGCGACAGCGCGTCTGTTAACTAAAAATATGGGGAGCTTTGTGCTTTTATCGGCTTTGCTTGCCACTATTAGTTGTGTAATCGGCACAATATTACCAATGGAGCTTAAACTCCCCGTTCCTTCGGGAGCGGCGATTATCATTGTTTCTGCTATTTTCTTTTTAACTGCCACCTGCTACCGCATTATTCGTAAAGGGTAGTCGCTGTATTTTTAAGGAACCAACATGAATAAAGTTCAGCAACCTCCAATGCGTTTGCTCGCAAAATCAGTGTCTATATTGGCTCTTATCATTGCTGGGGGGAGTTATACTACTGCCGTTTATGCTGATGATATTTTAACAGCAACGCCTGTCACTTATATGTTGGCATCAGAACTCACTCAGGGTACGGGCATTACTACAAAATTCTTACCGCCTAAGCGTTATGGGGTGACGCGGCTACCTAATTGGTTTGCATCAAAAGGGGAGGCGGTAACGAAGCAGGCCAGTAAAAAAGCACAAGCAGTAATAACATTAGGCGCTATTTGGCCGCAAGATCCGCTTTATGTTCATGCGCGACAAGGTAATATTAAAATAGTAGAGATAGATTCATCACAAGCTATTTCGCCACGAGCACAAGGTGTTGCCGCATTACGTTTAGCCGATGGTTCAACCTCAATTTATTCGTGGTTGAATCCGACTAACCTTAGTCGTATGGCGGCAATTGTCAGTAATGATTTGCAACAGCTATGGCCAGAAAAAGCACAACAAATAGAAAAAAATCAGCAGCAATTAATGAATGATGTTCGCCAGTTAATTAATAATCAACAAAGAATATTGATGGAAGCTGGTGTCGATTCTGTGGTATTGCTTTCCAGTGAACTTGAGGATTTTGCATCGGGTAATCAACTGTTTGTTGTTGACCGTTTAACAACACCAGAGTTAGAGTGGACTGTATCTGATAAGACTAAGCTATCTAATCTATTAACTGAAGATGATAGTTTATGGTTATTAACGACGAAGAAACTTACGTCATCACAACAAGCATTATTGCCTAAAAATGTAAATGTAATGGTGGTTGATAGTGTTGATCGTTGGGGAAGAGCTGGAATTGATTCTAACGCTCCATTACACCGTTGGCAGATTAGTTTGTAATTCGTTTAATCGAAGCCCAGTTTAGTTGAAACTATATAAGGACTGGGCTTCGAGTGTTTAAAACGAAAAGAATAATGATAAAACACCTAATAAAATCAGTAATCCACCAGAGATCAAATCGTTATATTTTCCGACAAGCTTGCCAATAATACTGTCACCGATATTATTTCCTGCATAAGTTAGCATCATACCGGTAATAAAGGTTAATGCGACAACCAAGTAAATATTCAGATGGGTGATACTACCTAAAATACCGACTCCAATATTATTAATTGATAGTAATAGACCAAGCATAACTGCACCTTTAAAATTAAGCACAGTGCTTTGTTTTTCTTCTTTTTGTTGCTGTTTTTTTAACATATCAGCACAAATAAACCATGT
This sequence comes from Photobacterium kishitanii, assembly GCF_000613045.3. Lineage (NCBI taxonomy): Bacteria > Pseudomonadati > Pseudomonadota > Gammaproteobacteria > Vibrionales > Vibrionaceae > Photobacterium > Photobacterium kishitanii. The sequence continues at coordinate 32,145 of NZ_LN794353.1, forward strand.
GCCCATTAAAATAAAAATAACAGAACCTAGTTCATTTGATACTTTATGTGGAATGAGTTGAGTAACTAATTGCCCTCCAAGCATAGAGGCATAAGTAACTAATGCTGTAATAAAAGCAATGATTGCATTAGAAACAAGTGGGATCCTTTCATTTTTTACGCCATAGGTAAGGCCAATAACAAAATTATCGAGATTAGATGAAAGGGAGAATATCAAAGCGAGTAAGAAAGACACGATATATCATCTCGTAAAAATGCTTTTATAAACTGAAATGAAGATTAACGCGATGTATTTGTGTGGATATTAATTTTGCATATATGGATAAGGTTAAACATGTTGCGATATTTATTAATCAAATATCTCAACATGTTTATGATTATTAGTGGTGTTTAAATATAGCCAAGAAGTCGTGCTTTTAGAAAAGCAGCTAAGGTTTTGTTATCTTTAATAGCATTAGATGCTATTTTTTGTTCTATTTCAGCAACAGAAAAAGTGACAACATCCATGATTTCATCATCATCAAGCTCACCCTGAGTTGGTGTGAGCTCTTTTACAACATACAGATATTGAATTTCGTCACAAAAGCCAGGTGCTGGTAATAATTCACCTAAAGCATGCCATTGTTTGGCTGCTAAGTTAGCTTCTTCTGCCAATTCTCGTTGTGCAGATACTAAGATATCTTCATCAGGCTCAATAGTGCCCGCTGGAAATTCAAGTAACCATTGTTTCACTGCTGGGCGATATTGATGCACCATAACCAGATCACCATTACTATCAATAGGAATAATGACAACAGCACCCGGATGAATAAGTGTAGTAAAAGCCATCTCTCTACCATCGGGTAGTGTATGTGGTTGCTCTTCAATACTGAAACATTTCCATTGATAGTGTTTGATTATAGTCATTTTTATTCTCTATTCGTTGGTAGCTATTTGATTATAACCCCAACGCTTTGCTCGCATCAATGCACTTTCTGCTTTGATATAGTCGTAGCTGAAATCTTGATATTCAATATTAGTAATACCGATACTAACTGTAATATTGATCTGATGTCCGGTGGTTAATTCTAATACCCATTGACTAATTTCATCACGAAATTTAATCGCAAATTGCTCAGCAGCTGGAACGTCAGCGTCGGGAATGATGATACAAAATTCTTGGCTGCTTAGACGTGCAATATGCATGTTTTTATCACATGTTTCGCGAAGACATTTTGCCAGCATCATCAGCGTCTTATCTCCCGCATCAAGGCCAAAACGGTCATTAACCTCTCTAAATTTATCGATGTTAATTAATAGCATCGAAATATCACGGCGATAACGCTTACATCGGGATGATTCATTTAGATAAAGAGGCAGTAACCCTTCACGGTTTAATAACCCAGTAAGGAAATCATTGGTGGTGGTTCTTTTGACTTGCAAAATAGCATCATAGCGGTGGCGGGATAATAAAAACGCCATCACAAAGATAATAGAATAAGCACAAATATTTTGGAGTGCTGATGAAATTTGCATGTGTTTGTTGGTTATTTCAGACACACTTAGCACAATATACAACAATCCAAAAATAGCACTATACCAAGTTGCTGTTCTGATTTGTAAAGCAAAAAAACTTAATAATGGAATAGTTAATCCAATGGTATTACTAATGTGGCGAGCACCAGTAAAATAAAAACCACTTGAGCAAACAAGTGTAGTTGCAATTAAAAAGATCCAAAAAAGAATAGTTGCTGAAAATAGGGTTCTATTTAATGCTGCTAGGGTGTAACACAATGTCATGCCTAATATACCGACAACTGTGAAGTAATGTCCTTGTTGTGAAATAAAATAAGTGAAAGCAATAACAGCACAGATAGCGCCAGAAAAAGGGAATAATAATGAAAGTTGTTTTTTTAATGTTTTCTCACTAAGTTCAATATAAGCAAAGTTTGTCGCTTGGAGTTGAGTACTCTTAATCAGTGTAGCCATGGTATGGAACAGACCCTTATAACATCACGAGAGAGGATGCAATACATAATGCATTTTTCTGGGAAGCATATCAGTATTGTGATTGATGTCTAATTATTTTTTTAATTTAATGTAAGCTAATATATTAGCAAAGGATCTTATTGTTATTAATGATTGTTTTTGTGAATACTTTAATTTTATAACTGTATAAATTTAAAGTATAAAAATTTGCAAAGTATGTTTTTTGGATATGAGTGGGGTGGTTTTTTAGATTAAATGATTAAAAATGAGATCTGTAGCCATGAATATTTATTCTATTTTGGTATAAATTAAAGTGTATCTAATAGTGATTAGGAGTGACAATGTTTCCAGAATATAGAAGCTTAATTTCAACACTAAAAGGTCATGATGTACATTTTGATCGTCTATTTAAAAAGCATAATGAGTTAGATGATAAAATTAATGTGATGACATCTTCCAATGGTTTTGATGAGACGCTCATTGAACAACTTAAAAAAAAGAAGTTGTTGTTGAAAGATGAAATATTTATCTATTTACAGCAGAAAACGCAATAAATAGATGAAAAAAGAGAAGCGCAGGCTTCTCTTTTTTGTTGTATCTATAATAATGATGATTATTGAGTAGATAAGAAGTTATCGATTAGATTGGCCGTTATTGCTGGTTGCTCGTTAGTAATACCATGTGCCGTTTTAGGCAAGACAACAATAGGAGCTTGAATATATTGGCTCAATTTTATGCCACTTTTTAATGGGAAAATTTGATCATTTTCTCCCCATATTAACAATGCTTGAGGTAATTTTTTTGGATCATATTGCTGAATACGATCTCGATCATTAGGCAATGTTTTTATTAATTGAGTGCGCTGTGGCTTCCATTGTGAGAAATAATCAAGGTAGATTTGATTGGCAATAAAATCAGGAATGATCTTTTTAGAGATAAACACATTGTCATAAAGACGTTTAACATCATCCCCATTGTTAGGTACAAATAATTCTTCAGGCGATTGAATACCTGCACGCTTAATTAAATCATTCAAATCTTGATCATTAAACAATGGCCCAGGACTCGCAATAATCACTGCCTTATTTATACGTTCGGGCGTAAGCATCATATCATAGGTAATAAAGCCGCCATAAGAGATGCCTGCTACATCAATTTTATTGAGCTTTAATTTATCAACTAACTGCCAAATAGCATTAGTCTGAGTAGCTAGTTGAGCTGAGTTATCGCTATAAGATTCACCAAACCAGAGTAAATCTGGCGCAATAACACGGTATTTTTTACTAAGCTGTATCATTTCAGCTTTCCATGTAGCTGCAGCAGTACCACCAAAACCATGTAATAGAAGCAAAGGTTGGCCTTGACCTCCTTCCCAATAGGTTAATTTACCACCCTCACTTAAGGTCATTTGATGTTTACTGAATCCTTCTTTTTTTAGCGATGATTGGTCGTGCTCTGTTTTCCAACGTACCACTTCACAGCCAGTTGTTACGAAAAGCAAAGTTAATAACAGAATAAAATAATGCAAGATTCGTTTCATAGCTTACTCAAGTCATTAAAAACAATAATGATACACTGTTTTATTGGTGGGGATAAGACAATTTTTAGATATAGATACAAATAAAAATAAGGTTTGTGAATTGGCATTTGTTTTTTTAGTTAGCATTATGTCAAAATTTAAAATTATGTGGATCAGTATGTTGCTAAAGACAGCAATCGATAGCATAATCTCATTCTATAATAAATACTTATATAATATCGCGTTATTACCATACGGATTTGTATTAATATTTGTCTTAAAACTACCTATTAACGACTAGGAGACACCATGCGTGTATTAGTTACTGGCGGCATGGGCTACATTGGTAGTCATACTTGTGTACAAATGATTGAAGCGGGTATGACCCCGATTATTGTTGATAATTTATATAACAGTAAAGAAACAGTATTAGGGCGTATTGAAAGCTTGACTGGTGTGACGCCTGCTTTCTATAAAGGTGATATTCGTGATCGTAAATTTTTAGATAGCGTGTTTGCTGAAAATGATATCGATGCTGTGATTCATTTCGCAGGACTTAAAGCAGTAGGCGAATCAGTACAAAAGCCGCTTGAGTATTATGATAATAATGTAAGTGGTACGTTAGTACTTGTTGAAGCTATGCGTGCAGCTGGTGTGAATGCGATTATTTTTAGTTCATCAGCGACAGTTTATGGCGATCCTGCATCAGTGCCAATCACTGAAGATTTTCCAACCAGTGCAACGAATCCATATGGCCGTAGTAAGCTAATGGTAGAAGAGTGTCTAGCTGATATTCAACATGCATACCCTGAAATGAGTGTGACATTATTGCGTTATTTTAACCCAGTAGGTTCACATAAATCAGGTACAATGGGTGAAGATCCACAAGGTATCCCTAATAACTTAATGCCATTTATTTCTCAAGTAGCTGTTGGTCGTCGTGAGTTTTTATCTGTGTTCGGTGACGATTATCCAACAGTTGATGGTACAGGTGTACGTGATTATATTCACGTAGTTGATCTTGCTGATGGTCACCTTGCTGCATTAACCCATAAAGGTCGTCAAGCGGGTCTACACATTTATAACCTAGGTACTGGTAACGGTAACAGTGTGTTGCAAATGGCAAAAGCATTTGAAGTTGCTTCAGGTGTTGAGATCCCTTATAAAATAGCGCCGCGTCGTGCTGGTGATATTGCGGAATGTTGGGCTGATCCAGCGAAAGCGAAAGCTGAATTGCATTGGGAAGCAAAACTAACGCTTGATGATATGACTCAAGATACATGGCGTTGGCAGTCAACAAATCCTGATGGTTACCCTGACGCAGAGTAAGTACATTTTGGATTGAATAAAAAAGGCGCTCATAATAAGCGCCTTTTTATTGTTTAAAAATAATGATCAGTGATTATTGTTTTTGACGTTATATGTTTTCGCAAAAAAGAAGATAGCTAAACTAAATATTGCTCCAAGAGTGTCTGCTAACATATCTTTTTGTGCATCCCAGATATCACCTTGAGAGCCTAAAAATTCAATGCCCGCCTCAGAGCCTGCGCTTGCTGCGTACCACCACTCGATGATTTCATAAGCTGCAGCAGTTGCCATAATAGCAAATAAGCCAAATAGTGCGGCAATAATTGGTTTGCAATGTCCTTTACGTACTAAAAACTCAGCAATAGGAAAAGCATAAAATCCAATTGAAAAGTGGGCGAAGCGATCAAAGTGATTACGGCTAGAATCGAGAATATGGTTAACCCAGTCAAAAGGGACATTTGCAAACGTGTAATGGGCGCCAATATTATGCAATACCAACCAAACAGCCATTAGCGTATAGGCGAGATTACTAAATACAAAATAACGGTAACTAAAAACTAAAAATAAGAACACAATGATAAGAGGGATAGCCTCCGCTACCCATACTGCACGAAAAGCGGGATTGATCCCAAGTGCAATAAAGAAGATGGTATAGCACAGTGCTAGCCATTTGGGGTATTTGTTCTCAATCATTTCAATTCCTTATAATAAACAATTGGCTTAAAGAGTAACGTTTTTGCTGCATATATGGCAAGAAAGATTATCAATATGTTAACGCGGTTGTGATGACTTATTTTAGGTTTTTTAAAATTGGTTTGTGTTATAATTTCCAACTAATGTTTTCACAATATTGTGATATACATCATATTTGACAGTACACACTCATAGATTGAGTTGTTTTTACCGGAGCATCATTTTGCATTTTAAAGATCTTGGCTTAGACCCACGCCTATTAAAGAAACTGAATCATTTGGCGTTTGATCGAGCAACCGAAATTCAACAAACGGCAGTCCCTGTTGCTATTGCAGGCAAAGACATTTTGGCGTCGTCGAAAACGGGTTCCGGTAAAACTCTGGCATTTTTATTACCTGCGATGCAACGAATGTATCGCAGCAAGCCATTCACACGTCGTGATCCTCGTGTTTTGATATTGACACCAACACGTGAATTAGCGAAACAAGTCTTTGCACAACTACGTACACTTAATGCTGGCACACCTTACGATGGAACTTTGATTGTTGGTGGTGAAAACTTTAACGATCAAGTAAAAGCATTACGTAATGATCCAATGTTTGTGGTTGCAACACCAGGTCGTTTTGCTGATCACCTTGAACATCGTAGTACTCATCTTGATGGCTTAGAAATGCTTATTCTTGATGAAGCCGATCGTATGCTTGATTTAGGTTTTGAACCACAGCTTCGTCGTATTAATGAAGCGGCTAATCACCGTCGTCGTCAAACATTAATGTTCTCTGCAACGATGGATCACGTTGATGTAATGGAGATGGCCTCAGAGATGTTGGATACGCCAAAACGTATTTCAATTGGCCACTCAGCAGAAGAACATACTGATATTAATCAGCGTTTTATTTTGTGTGATCACTTAGATCATAAGCAAGCATTGTTAGATAAAGTGCTTGAAGTTGAAGATTACAATCAAGTTATTATCTTTACAGCTACTCGAGCAGATACTGATCGCTTAACGGCTGAGTTAAACGAACGTAAACTAAAAGCTGTAGCATTGAGCGGTAATCTAAATCAAACTCAACGTAATAGTATCATGAGTCAGTTTGAGCGTAATTGTCATAAGATTCTTGTGACAACGGATATCGCATCACGTGGTCTTGATATTGATAGTGTGTCGTTGGTTATTAACTTTGATATGCCAAAACACGCGGAAGAATATGTTCACCGTGTTGGTCGTACTGGCCGTGCAGGTAATAAAGGTGATGCAGTTTCATTAGTTGGACCTAAAGACTGGAAGAGTTTCAAAGCAGTTGAAGCTTTCTTAAAGCAAAAGATTGAGTTCACTACAATTGAAGGTTTGGTTGGTAAGTTTAAAGGCCTTAAACCTGCACCGAAGAAGAAGTTTGTTAAGAAAACAACGACGAACACTACTGGTGCAACTAAGCAAACTCAAGCACCTAAAGCGAAAAAGAGAGTTGATAAGCGTTTTTACGAAAACCAAGCGGTGGGTAATGATGTCTTTATGCCTAAGAAAAAACGCAATACTGATGTTAGCCAAGATGACTAATAATCATTAATGTATGATATTGATTTTTGCTATTAATTATAGCGAGATATAAAAAACCAGACCTAGCGTCTGGTTTTTTTATTTCTCTATTTAGTTAAATAGCAGTAGTGCAGCAATGCAATTAACGCAATTGATACACTTGGCCTTCTTTATCGGCTTTAACTGTCGCAAAACTTAATACAAATGGACCTTGTGCTTGGACATTGGCTGGCAATGTTTGAATAGCTTGTTTTGCTTCCTCACGGGTTGCGTAATTCCCGTAAATAACTGCATACCAATTACGGTTTAGTGCGTGCTTCCAGTTAACCCAAATAGGTTGATCGCCAGTAATTGGCTGAAGATAACCACGTAGGTTGCGTTCTTCACTTAACGCCAAAATCTGAACGGTAAAATGTGAAGGGTTAATATCACCAAATGCTTGGTCGTTAGTCATTGACTCTTCATCAGTAAGGTGGGCATCGTTATTATCAATGTAGTCACTATCAATAACGGGTGTGCTAGTTACTGTCGTTTCTGGTGCGACTGTTGCAGTAGGTGTTTGTTGACATTGAAGGTTTGCATTATCAAGTTTTGATGGTAATAGGTAACTTGAATCACAAGGGCTGTTAGATGATGCACAACCAGATAATGCAAATAAACCTAAGACAACTGCTGCCTTTAGCGTACGAGATGCCATTATTTTCTCCGAAGAATATTTAATGATTTGTGAATGTGGTATCAGTATCTTAAGTTTTATAACGTGAATACCACTATTTACAAATGCCTTTATACTTAGGGTGTATTGTAGCTAAAAACGGCAGAATATTGACATGATAATTACCCTTTCATGATTAGATGTATGTTTTTTAATCAAGTTAACTATGCTAAATGAGAATAAGTTATATTGACTCGAATAATATTGCTATATGCTTTTTTACTCTTTCATAGAGGTAAATGATCTTTTTTAAAACCCAAAGGGTTGGTTAACATATTAGTAACAATGTTGGAGGGAGATTGTTATTAATGAAAGCATATCTACTAAGAGTTAATGATCGTAAACGACGAATAGCTGCTGCAGTTATTGCAATGGTATTGATTACAGCGTCATTGGTCACGACAGGACTTATTAGTGCGCTATGTGATTTAAGTGCATTTGTAATTTTGTTGGTTGTTTTATGGCTAAAAATGAGTGAACGACAGCTAAACAATAGATGTTATGAAGTATTAACACCTTCCGTAAAAGTAGAAATTGAACCTTAATTCTCTCTTATTTGCCATAATGCGTTAGTCGTCGTAGTGGTATTCCTTCTAGCCGCCCATTGGGAATGGCAGTTATTGCCTCACCGTTCGCTATTGTTGCCAGTTCTATAGCTGCGGCAGTTGTTTTCTGATTTGGTGTGTTGGCAGTTCTGATCATGGGAGCCTTCCCAGCATTACGTGCTAACTTTAATGGATCAGTTATGGGCATACGATCGAGATCGTTATTACTGTGTTGATCATTTTGATCTGCAACTCTGATGGTAATGCGATCATGCAAGGATCTAATTAAAATACAGTAATGGTAGATTAAATAGCGCTAACACTTTCATTCCTCACTATAAACCTCTATTACTTCTAAAATTGTAAAGAAGAAATAGTGGTTTTTTTTCATTTTGACAATAAATTTGTCTTATTTGTGAGAATAACTCAGATTATATCTTCTACAATATAACTAGAATCAAGGATTCTGTGGTGCTTATCGGGCTTTTTATTCGATGCTTAACCCCTTAAGGAGTTAGAAATGAATACCATAAATCGATATCATTTATTAGGTTATATTTTTGCTGTTTTGATGATATTTAACAATCATGTTTTTGCATCAACGCCACCGGGACCTCCACCGATAATTGTCTTTCCTATTAATGAAGATGTGTCTGATACTGTCATTGTCTCACCTGAGTTTAGTAAGTCTAAATTAGACAGTCTCATGATCGAAAAATTACGTCCTAATCGGGGACTTACTTACCTTATCCCTTTATCTATTTATGTTAAAGCGGGAGAGTATTTACGCTTAAGTCCTGCTGGGACGGGAAATATTCACTTATGTATTAATCAACTAACAAAAAATAAACTATGTGAGCAGCGTGTCTCATTTAATTATACGACTGATTATTACGTTAAAGCGACTATTGATGGGGAAGTGTATATTGATAATCGTTTAACGGATACAAATAGTCCAGTTGAAGTGACGGTAACTGGTGGACATCAAATGCCAGTTTTTAAGTTAAATACGCATAGTGATAATGATTTTTTATCGATGCTTGATGATGCAACAGTACCTAATATTCATTTAGTGTCGAATAAAATGATTATTACAGGTCCGATAGCTAAGTTTAAGCAATATGGTATTACTAATCCTACTGAATTAATGCAGAGTTGGGACAATATTGTAACTTGGGGTCAGCAACATTATGGTTTTTCAGATGATTTGAATTCACTGCATCAACCTGTTGAGCATAAATTATTATTTCTTGATGTTGGTGAAGATGGCTTTGGAGCAATGTACGCCAGTAGTTATCATTTAGGTACGGGTACTGATAGTGGGTTTTTACGTGTTGTTGATACTGATTACTTAAATGGCACTCGAGGTTGGGGACCGTGGCACGAGTATGGTCACACTTTGCAACCGCGTTATTTACAATTTAGTGGTATGACCGAAGTAACTGTTAATATTACCTCACAAAAGATCCGTCAGACCTTAGGCCATGGTAGTAATATTGTCTCGCGTTGGAATAACAATATTTTTCCTTACCTTGATCAATCGAGCTCAGAAAAAGACTTCTTTGGTCAACAACTAGGGTTATTTGATAAGCTCGGTTTATTCTGGCAACTTGATCTCACCTTTGGGCCACGTTTTTACCAACGCATGAGTATTATTATGCGTAATGGATACCAAGAATTGCCATTTTTATATGATGTTGCTCAAGATAAGCGAGTACAGGTATTTATACAACAGGCTAGTTTGGCAACCGGTTATGATTTACGTGAGTATTTTAAACACTGGGGTATACCTGTAAGTGGTGAAACGAATATTAACATGAACCGATACTCTCGTTACTTACAACCATCGACAGGGATGTGGGAAAATAGTGATTTATCAATAACTAAACAGGATTATGAGTTTGGTGAAGATGTAGCTATTCATTATCGCCCTAAAACGAAAAAGATTAAATTTGCTTATGATTACTTCCGTACCTGGCTACCTGAACATAAGGTAACCGTCTATGTTAACAATCGTTATTTAGGAAAAATTGAAGATAATCAGAGTGATGAGTTTGATTTAACTGTCGATCCAGACAATGCTCTTGTGAAAGTGGCGACTAAAAAGCGTCTCAACAAAGGCGATAAAATTAAATTAGTCTTTGAAACACCACAAACAAACACCGTGACTTATAAGCACCGTGTTAACGATATACGTATGTGGTCAAATTCAGAGAAAGATAAAATCACAGTGAAGGTTAAACGTAGCCGTTTCAATCGAGATGATTTTACCTTAAAAGCGTATTCAAATGGTTATGTGATTTTCAGCTGTGAGAATAATGCTTGTGAACATGCAGATGTGACGTTTAGAAACAATAAAGTGCTTATCTCTAAACAGTATCAGTTAACGCCTAATCAACCGGTTACGGTGGTTATTGGTAAGCAAAATGGTCAATTAGAAAATGTTATCTATGCTAACTAATAAGTAATTTAGGTTATTTAGCATGGAAATTAAAGGTTATTGGCGTCATGGATGACGCCAATACGTTTATTTATGGCTTTATATTATTTGGCCATGTAAATGGTATTACCCTCTTTTATTGTTTCTACAATCTTAATATCTTTAATTTTTGTTGGTTCAATAGTCAGTGGGTTGTTATCGAGGATAACCATATCAGCAAGTTTTCCTACCTCAAGAGAGCCTTTATTCATTTCTTCGTTATATTGCTCTGCAGCCCAAATAGTCATCGCTTTTAAGCCTTCAAGTGGTGTGATGCGCTGCGTTGTTCCTATTACTTCGTTATGACGAGATAACCGATTAACAGCAGATGAAAGCATCATCATTTGATCTAATGGTGCAACAACAAAGTCAGTATGATTCGTTGGGTGGAGGCCAATATCAATCGCATCTCGCATTGGACTAATGTAGTCAGTCTGCTTTTTGCCCCTATTTTTAAGGTGAGCGTCTGCAAAATAATAGGTATGTAAGGTATAGAAAGAAGGGCGGATCTTATATTCTTTAAATTTACTTAATTGATCTTTACGCGAAAACTGAGCGTGGATCATTGTAATGTTACGATCTTTAGTCAGATCACCATTGGCTGCAGATAGATGAGCTTCAAAAAAGGCATCAATGGCACCGTCGCCATTAGCATGTATGTTTAAAGGGACATTTAAGTCATAAACCTTTTTGATCATGGTGTTAATAGTGTCTTGTGGGAAAGTCAATTCACCTAACCAATGTTGTTCTCCCGCAGGACCGCCAGCTAAATATGGCGTCGTAAATTTGGCGGTACGGCCTTGAGGTGAACCATCGATAGTCACTTTAATTCCACCCACTTTAAAATGATTGTTATATTTCAGCCATTGATCGATTGGGTACTTTGCTAAAATAGCATCAACATCAGTAATGAAAGGGTAAACAATAACATCAATAATATTGGCATTGGCATCAGATGCCCGTTTAATTGTTTCAAATTGATTTAGATGGGTTGCTCCCTCATGAGCCGTCGTAATACCATTTTGAGCATATAGTTGCTGTCCTGCTTTAGTTGCTGCAATTTCTTGCTCAGCCGACATAACCTCTGCTTGTGCAAGTACGGGAAGAAAAGCTGTCTCCATTATTAAACCATAAGGTTCATTGGTGCCTTCTTTACGAACGATAACGCCGCCAGCAGGAGTGACTGTTTGATCATTGTAACCGTATTTTTTTAAAGCAAGGCTATTCATGACCGTACCATGCATAGAAACATGATCGATACGAACAGGGTTATCAGGAAAAACTTTATCGATATCATCACGATTGAGTAAGCGACCATTTGGCATTACGGTATCATCGTAACCGTAAGCAATGATCAGTTCACCTTTAGGGACGTTATTTTCGTCGGCATATTTCTTTATTGCGGTAAGAATACTATCAACGTCTTTACCTGTACCTGATGGTGGCGCATAAACTTGAGCTTGATTAGCAACTTGTAATGAATTGAAATAGTGACTATGTGCGTCAATAAAACCGGGCAGTAAGCTTTTATTGTTCAAGTCGATCAGCTGAGTATTTGTTGATTTAAACGTTTCGTTAATTTTATTGGTATCACCAACACCAATAATTTTCCCATCTTTAACCGCAATAGCTTGAACTGATGGTTGAGCATCGTTCATGGTGATAATATTACCGCCGCTATAAATAGCATCAGCGCTAACAGTCGGGTCTTTTTCATTACATCCCATAATTAACAACGATGATATTAAGGCTGAGATAAGTTTTAATTGTGGAATTTTCATTGACTACATCCGTGTTAAGAAATATAAAAATATTAGTGACTACTATACATATTGATAGCACTAAAATTTTAAAATACTCAAATTTATAGATGGGACAGTTAAATGTAGGCAATAATATCTTGTAATAAAGACAGTTTGTGGCGAGAGTGATACAAAAAAGCCAGATAATGTATCTGGCTTAAAGGTATATGGGTGTAGTTAGTTATTATTAAAGAAATAATTCAATATACGTTAATGACGTTGCACCAATTGCCAACCAAAGCACCACTCCTAATAATAAGGGTTTGTGTCCTGCATTACGTAGTTTATTAACGGTAATTCCTGATCCGATTAAGAATAAACATACGACTAATAAACGTTTTGATGCATCAAAAATAAGGATATATGTTGAATGAAATTGTGGAACAAAATGAGCAATTAAAATAGCGAGGCAATAGAAGACAATAAAATAAGGTATACCAATTTTCTTACTATCACCTTTAAACATTAATGCACTGCCGAAAGCGACAGGAATAATCCATAACGCACGTGCGAGTTTTAATGTGGTGGCGGTTTTTAAAGCTTCATCACCATAAGAGCCCGCAGCTCCAACAACTGATGATGTATCATGAATGGCAATTGCAGCCCAAGTACCAAAAGCATGCTGGCTCATTTCTAATAAATGACCTACCGCAGGGAAAAGAAACAGTGCGACGGCATTAAGTACAAATACAGTCGCTAATGCTAATGAAGTTTGATCATCGCGGGCATTAATTGCTGGTGATACGGCAGCAATGGCACTACCACCACAAATAGCGGTACCTGCTGCGATTAAGTGACCGGTTTTTTTATCAAGCTTTAAAAAGTGGGTCGCTATCCAACCTAAAAACAAGGTAAAGAAGATTGAAGATATAATCAGTCCTAGTCCCTGACGACTAGCTTCAATTGCTTCATTTAAATTAATCCCAAAACCTAAACCAATAATGGAATATGACAACAGTTTTTTTGTTAAGGCTGCGAGATTAAATTGAGTGGGTACTAAACCAAAACTAGCTAAAGTGAAACCTAGAATCAATGCTATTGGTGAACTAATGAAAGGAGCTAAACATATAACTGCGGCAATTATAAAAACAATATCTGCAGGCCTTAGGTTTCTAATCTTTTGATTTAATGTCATTTTTGTAGTTAAAGTCAGTTTGTTTATGAGATCTTAAATTATACGCATGTCATTCTATTTCGTTTAGTTAAATATTTTGAAACGAGGGTTAAGAGTAATTTAATGTATGTTTTTTACTTTTTTTTCCATGCTCCGTTATTATCTTGATAGAAATTTCCAGGTTGTGTTTTTTCTATTGCTTTATGATAAGCACGCTGTTTTACCTCAATAAGCGATAAATCATGGGATCGACTAATCGCGTGATAGGTATTTTGGCGGTGATTATTTACCGTGGTTACGAGATGGTTAATGTCAGCGTTATTATCTGATTTGATGACAGCAATAAAACCATTTTTAGCTTCACCAACAAGTCCTTGTTGTTTGGCTTGTTGTAAATTAATCGCAAAGACGGGATGTGAAAATAATAACGAGATTAGATAACAGCTAAGGATGATACGTTTCATAGAATATTATCCTGATAAAGAGAAAGTGAAAACTAAAATGTTGCTTTATTATCAAAGAGTTGCTCTATCTCTTTGTCTACTTTTATTTTTATGTCATGCTCAATTTTAACATTAAGATTAACCTCAATCGGTTTATCAGATGTGGCTACTTGTATTGTTGGTGTGCATCCATTAAGCAATAGCATAGTGATCATTATTGCTATGCTATAGAGAGTAGATAGAGGCAATGTTTTTTGCAAACGATTCATGATGATACCTTTAGGTGCTAGTAGTGATTAAAATGCTCACTGATTTTTTGTTCGATTTCTGAAGCATTGATCATGTTAATTGTTTTAATGAGTTCAAGTATATTATCCTCAACGGCTAAGTTGATATTGATAGGGCGGCCGTACTGAAAATCAGGGTTATAGCCTTTAAAATGTGATTGCGTTTTTAATACACCATTTCTAGCGTAGTTAACTTTAATCGCGAGAGTACGATAATGATAATTTTTGAGGATCTCACTTACCACTAAAGGACTATGGTGACCGGCAGCTTTGACTTTTTTATCGATGACGGACCCATCAAGATAGCGTAATACTCCGCCTGGATGACGAGATTGTAATACACCGCTATGGATCTCTGGTTTACCATCAATAATAGAGATAGGGATCGTTCCATCAAGGATCCCTGTGAACTCAATGCCTTCATGATCAATAAGATCCGTTATCTTGTTAATGTTAAGTCCAAAGACTGTAACTGGAATAGATGTTAAATTACGTAAATTGGTACGGCTGATACTATGTGCACTTAAATTACCGCCAAATAAATTGGCTGATATTCGATGTAATGTGTATTGGTCTGTTTGGGTATCAAGGTCGAGAATTAAGCTTGGTATTGTTAGCGTTATTCCAGCTTTAAGTTGTTGGGCAAATAAAGCCATCGGACGCAGCGTACGAATACCATTTGGAGAGAACGCGACATAAAGGCTGCTATTAAGCTGGGTTATATCAATATTGCGGTAATTGCCCGAAAGTTGATCCGTGCTAATGTTCGCTGTTCCTGTTAGTTGGTTATTATCATCAATAATGAACGATGCGCTGGTGGTGATGCTGCCATCAGTAATATCAAGCGGCAAAGATAGATTCGGGAAGTAATAGTTTTTTAAGCTATTTTTTTTCGTAAATACAATTGTTCGGTGGTGTAATTTTACCTTGGTTTTCTTGGTCATTAAGTCTGCATTAACATCTACTTGCGCTAATATATCATCGTATGGGTTAGCTAAGGTTGTTTCAACTTGTAGGGCGTTATTAGCTAAACGGAAATTACCATGAAGATTAGTCGGTGGCAGTAATTGCTTATGGTTACGCTGCGCGGCTCCCATGGTAATTTTGAAATCACTAGAGAATGTAAGTGGGGCTGCTTTAGGTCGTTCTTTAAACTCGACTTTTTTATCCATTTCGGCTTTAGAGATTGAGCTGTTAGTTACCGCAGCTGTCACAGTATCGTTTTTAAATAATACTTCATGACGTAATAAGAACTTACTGACATCAACATTCAGTAGCGCTTTATAGTCTGCAGGTTGTGATTTTTTTGTCGCTTGGTGGCGTGTATATAATTGAGCACTTAGTTGTGCTTGCGTATTTTTAGGCTGATAAAGTGTTAATGCCAGCCGGTCAGTTTGTTTTTCAAAAATACCAATTAACTGATTTAAACTGAAATCAATATTCTTACTATTACTGTTGGCTAAGGTTGGAATACCTTCAAATGTTAGTTTTTTTGCTTGAAAACGGGTTTGCTGAAGCTGTGAGATTAAATAATTATTAGCCCAGGTTGCCTTTACTTTTGAGCTAAAAAGAACCTTATCAATTTTACTGTCAATAATAGGTTGTAGGGTATTAATACTAGCATTAATGTTGGCATCGATATGACATTGGAGGTTGGGATACAGACAATTGAGATCATCGATAAAGAAATCAAATTCAGATTTTGTTTTGGCATTTTTAAAACGGATGGTCTCATTTTTATCACTTAATGCCACACGGAATAACTTATTTTGATAGTTGACATCAAAATTTATTTTACCATCACTGTTCATCTGAATATTAGCAACATGTTTTGGCGCATTATTACGACGAGTACTTTTCTGCTTAGAATGTAGAAATGGCGCGGCGAATGCGTATTTGTTGAGTTCAATCGTAAAAGAGGATGGTAATTCGATCCCAATAAGGTAATGCGCATCTACAATTTTGTTATCAATGACCATCGGTTGGGTGGTTTTTGATAAGCTGCTTACAACCTGTTTAGCATAAAAGCGTAATGGCCCATTTATTTTTGCATCAGGGACATCTTTTAATCCTAAACGGTCAGTAAATTCTTTGGTATTTTTAAAGTTGGCATTGCAATTTAAGTATTGCGGTAGTGGTTGTTGAAAAATGATTTTAGCGTCGCAATTAAGATTATTACCATCACTGCGAGTCATAATAGTGTGTACGCGGGCATCCGTTTTCGATAAGTGGTGAATATTGACATCAAGTTGATATGGGTTAGGGGCTAGGGCTTTCCCTCGCACAATAAAACGAGCTTTAGTTTTGTCTGCAGTGGCAATATTTAAATCTTTGGCCTGCTGCTCTATTTTTTTGCGGGCTTGCTCTCGCTGTTGACGTTGTTGTTTATTTTTAGCCTTTTCTGCTGCTGTTTTATGGGAGGATGTTTTGCTGCTATCTGCATCTACATCCTCTGATAGAGTAGGATTAGTAAGGGGCTGGTTGGGTGTTTTTAATGCTATTGAAGTGAGTGGCGTTTCTAAAATCACTTTTGCATCAATTAATAAATCACCGTAAGTAAATGACTTTATTTTAAATTTATTAACCGGTAAGCGGGCAAGGTTTGCAATGGTTTGCCCAAGATGAAATCCTTTGCTGTCAATATCTGTACGATTAACGAATTCAGGTAAGTATTTAGGTTGTTCCAGTTTTGCTGTCTTAGCAATTAATTTCATTGTCGGTAGACTACGTTTGAGATCAAACGCTAACGATAATTTAGTAATAATTTGTTCAGGCAAAGTGTTATTAAGCGTTTCCCATTCAGGGTGGAGCGACGCGATCTTGACTGAAACTGGTGTTTTATCGCCTTGCCAAGCAATAGAAAATTGACTATCGATAAAGCGTAATGGGTAATGGGGCGATGGTTGATAATGGGGAAAGAATAGATTTAATCGCCCTTTGTCAGAATGGCCCGAGATCACCAGATGTGGACTATTGCTGATGGTGACATCAACCTGTTCTATAATTTGTGTGGCTGCGGGCTCTTTACCATCACTGTGTGCAGCAGAGGCCGTTACTTTACGGGCATGGGCATTAATGGCTAACGGAGATGAGAAATCAACAAATTTAAAAGTAGCATCAAAAAAGTGAATATACCGCAGGTAAATATCTTGCTGTTTTAACATTGCTGTCGCAGCAGGAGAGAGTTCAATCTCATATTTCTTAGCAAAAAGACGATAACTGCCTTCATCAAGGGAATTGTCTGGATCAATGCTGTGTTTTAAAGAAAGATCATGAAACGTGACGTTGTAACTAAAAGCTCGTAACGAAATCAGCTCAGCACGTACCTCACCATCATAACGTAGTCCTTTAAGACTCGTAATTGTGATGCCATTAATACTGAGCCATATAAAACCAATAATCGGTACTAATAGTATGATCACCAATAATGATAAACCAACCTTGGTACCTGTATGTAACCGCGATGGCCGAGAATTTACTGGTGGTGATGGCTCGGGATTGCGCGGGTTAGATTTCACTGCGATAGTTCACCTATTAATAAAATGATGATCCAATGGTAGCAATAAGTTGTGAAATTAACTTGAATAATAACCATTAACTGTATATTTAGACATACAAATGATTCTATCATTGGAATGTTATCGACAAAAATTATTCAATAACATTTGACCGTAAAATGACTAAATATGCTTTTGGTTGCAAAAAATACGGGGTTAGACTTGGCGATTTGAATGTCTATTCATTTAATTGTCTAAATAATAAAGCCAGCCTTTGTGAGTGGTTGAAAATATAGTTTGGCATTGACGTTGCTGTTGTTGACGTTGTGCCAAGGGGAATGAATCAAATAAACGCTGATAACGGTTGGGGTTACTACCGTAGACTAAACATAAAATATGCTGATAGCGCTGTGGAGTAAGGCTATGTTGTTGAATAAAGTGATTAGTGCTAAGTGTCGAGTTCTGAAGTTCACGTATACTGAAAAAACGCCCTGAATTAATCGCAATTTCATCTCCTCGGTCGACATCATTAAGCAGTAAAATAGTGACAAAATTATCGACAGTACTTTCGCTGTTACCTAATACAGGGATAGCTCGATCAAGAATAAACGCATGTCCGATTTGATGCAGTAACGTTACTAATAACGCATCGGCTGTCGCTTGATAACGTTGCTGTTGGGTAGGGTAAATACCTGTATCACGAAGATGCTGTAATAGCTGAGTAATGTAGTGGTAAGGAATCTGAATTTGTTGTTGGGTGGAATTATAATCAGGCCCCTTAACACTTCCAAATATAATCTCTAAACTAGGTGCGAAAATATAACGGGTTTGGCTCAATTGTTTAATGGTTGTCAAAATAGATGAGTGTTGAACAATATCTTTTGCTTGCTGTTGTTGTAGGTTAACGGGGGGAATAAAAACAAAGTTGACGGTAGCAACAGGATCTAACGCTAAACCATATTGCCCGCCGGTTGGATGCTCTGTGCCGGCATAGCTTAAATAACACATTGTTAGATACAGAAAGCCGCATAGAAGCTTTATTAGAGGCGATAAACGTGAAGGTTTTGTATGCGCTGGTTGATTAAAAGTGAGATCATGTCTATTCACGTTACCACCTCATTACTGCTATAGATGTATCATTATTGATAATTATAGCATTACAGCAGCATTGACTTATTTTTGTTAGGATTCAATAAAATGTATTTATTAAATCATAAGCTTACCCTAACTTAACAAATGAAGCTTTAAACTTAAAATAAAGTTATCCATACGTAAAAATTATAACTTATTAATTTTACTAAAAGTAAGTTGGTAATAATTGACTGTTTATTGCTATATGTTGTCACTATATCTAGATGCAAAAGGGGTAGGTAGGCGTAGTATTGCATACCAATAATTATACTTTATAGAAAATAAATATGCCTCACAAGCTTAGTAAGGGTAAAGGCCCAGTATTGTTGATCGCTGGAATATTGTTAATTGCAGCTACTCTTCGAGGAACAATAACAGGTATAGGTCCTATTCTAGACTTTGTCTCTCAGACTCTTAATTTATCAGCGACACAAGCAGGGATGCTCACCACATTGCCTTTGTTAGCTTTTGCTATTTTCTCGCCAATATCTTCTGGTCTAGCAAGAAAGGTGGGACTTGAACCCTCATTGATGTTAGCACTCGTGCTAATGACTATAGGTGTCATTGTTCGTTCTGCTGGTTCAACTGCCATGCTCTTTTTGGGGACTTGTATTATTGGTGTAGGTATTGCTATAGGTAATGTATTGTTACCAAGTTTGCTAAAAAGAGATTTCCCAACTCAAGTGCCGACATTAACCGCTGTTTATGTACTTGTCATGGGTATTGGTTCAACTATTAGTTCTAGTGTCGCTATTCCTTTATTTTATTTATCAGACAAACTACATATTACCGCTATTCCAAACTGGGCATTTTCCCTTGCTGGTATCATCATTTTTCCTGTGATAGCTATCTTAGTATGGTTACCACAATTGAATAGACATACTCGTCCATCGGCAGATACCGCAGATATTGATAGCCATAGTTATTTATGGCGTTCAGCTGCAGCTTGGCAGGTGACAATTTTTCTTGGTATTAATTCGTTTATTATGTATATATTTATCAGTTGGTTACCAAGTATTTTAACTCATAACGGCTATACAGAAAACCAAGCGGGTTATATTGAAGGTATTCTCCAATTTTCAACAGCAGTGCCAGCATTAGTACTTATTCCACTAATGGTAAAAATGAAAGATAAGCGTGGTATAAGTGTAGTAATGGCGCTACTCACATTTATTGGTATTATCGGACTATTATTCGCCCCTGAACATGCTGTTATATGGGTTGTTTGTATTGGTTTCGGCTGCGGTGGTGGTTTTATTCTTGGTCTATCTCTAGTCGGTATCCGTACTCATAATGCACAACAAGCTGCAGTATTATCTGGTATGGCCCAATGTATGGGTTATCTACTAGCAGCAACAGGCCCCATTGTTTTTGGTTTCTTACATGAGAGAACGGGTAGTTGGCATGCACCATTATTAATGGTATCTAGCTTCTGTATTATATTAATTGTATTAGCATTATTTGCAGGTCGTTCACATGTCATTGTTCGGACTAAGGATGGTAAAGATATCGTTATCGATGACACTAAAAAGCAAATTGAATCTTATTAAGATATAGATAAAAGCGGTTAAATATTTAAAAAAATCACAGCAGATAACTGCCCAACTAAAGATATCATTGGGAATAAATAATATCTTTGGAGGTAAAAGGTAGCGCTGTAAACCACGCACTGCAGCATTAATAACCACCAATGATGCAGTGCGTGTAAATTTTTATTTGATGGCTATTTTAATGGTAATAGCATATCAACGACACCATCAGCTATTTGAACATCAATTTCAAAGCCCATTTTTTGCGCTAATGTGATCATGCCACGGTTGCTTGGCATCGTCATACCCGTAAGCGTAGATAACCCTCGCTGTTTGGCATAATCAATCAATTTGGTCATCAAAATACCACCTAAACCTGTGCCCTTGATATCTGAACGCACTAAAATCGCAAATTCAGCTTCTTTATTGTCAGAATCTGATAATGCGCGCGCAACGCCGATAATCATGCCATCATAAACCGCAACAAATGCCATTTCACGGTCATAGTCTATCTGAGTAAATTTAGCTAAGGCCTCATGATTTAGTTCGCCGATATCAGAGAAAAAGCGCTTATATAGATCTTCTTCTGATACCTGACTAATAAACGATTTATGGGTGGGTTCATCTTCGGGTAAGATCGGACGCAGCAATACCTGTTTACCGTCTTTTAACTGACATAATTGTTCGTATTCTTTAGGATAAGGACGAATCGCCAATCGTTGCTGAATATCACCATCAAAGATTGCAATATCCATCGAGGCATCAATAATTGTTAGTTCATCACCAGAGACGAGTAAGGGATGAATATCAAATGCATTGATTTCAGGGCAATCAATGATCATCTGTGAAATCGTAACCAATAAGCGACACAAAGCAGGAATAGATATTTTCTCTAAGCTACTGCGTTGTTTGATTTTGTGACGTTTGAGAGCGTTGATCACCATATAACGCGCCAATGCCATATTTAACGGCGGTAACGCAACCACGGCATCGCGGCTAATATCCCAATGTATAGTTTCTTCACCAAGCATGATCACTGGCCCAAATACTGGATCGTTATACATGCCAATTCGTAATTCTTGCGCTCCTGAGCGATCAGCCATACGTTGGATCAATAATCCATCAATACGCGCGCTAGGATAGTGTAATGCGACGCGAGAAAGGATCGCATCAGCAGCGTTAGCAACTTCGTTAGCATCTCGTAGGTATAATACCACCCCGTGAATCTCGGATTTATGGCGAATATCAGCTGAGCGTAATTTCACTGCGACGGGATAACCGATTTGTTCTGCAATATGTACAGCTTCTGCAGCATCGGAAGCTATCCATGTTGGAAGAGTGGTAAAGCCATAGCTTTCAAGTAATGGGCGTATTTCATGGGTTTCGAGATGATGGCGATTTTGGCGCAGCAATTGTTGTATTTCACTACGAACATAATGAGGGTCAGCCGTGATTTCACCAAAAGATAGTGGTGTTTCCATTAATTGGCGTTGGTTACGGCGGTATTCGACTAAATGCATGAAAGCCGATATTGCACTTTCAGGAGTACGATAGGTGGGTAAATGCGCTTGGGTAAAAATAGAACGAGCTTCGGCTGCTTCATTTTCACCAGACCAATTAGTAAGGACATTAAAGCGCTGACTACGCGAATGCTGGTGGAGAGTGTTAGTCACTATTTGGGCAGTTTGGGTACTATTGGCGATAGCGGAAGGGCTGTGCATGATAAGCAGCGCATCAAAATCATCACTATCAAGTAAAATATTAAGGACTTGTTGATAACGCTCGATATTAGCATCACCCATAATATCAATTGGGTTTGCTTGCGGCCAGTATGCGGGTAATACGTGAGATAACTTGTTAATTGTCTCTGCACTTAGTGTTGCTAATTTTCCACCACGATCAGATAGCGCATCTACGGCCATAATGGCAGGACCGCCACCATTGGTGAGAATAACCAGTCGTTCTCCTCGTAATGGAACTGAATGCGCTAAGGTTTCAACCGCCGCAAATAGATCATGGGTGGTATGAACGCGTAACATACCTGAACGACGAATGGCGGCATCGTAAACTTCATCAAGGCCAGTTTCACCTGATGTATGAAGCAATGCAGCTGAGCGCCCAGCCATTGTACGGCCACTCTTTAACACTAAGATGCGTCTATTTCTCGCTGCTGCACGGGCTGCTGACATAAACTGCCTTGCATCTTTGATACTGTCTATATAGAGCAAAATAGCGTCTGTTTTAGTATCTTGACTTAAGAA
The DNA here is from genome assembly GCF_000613045.3 of Photobacterium kishitanii. NCBI lineage: Bacteria > Pseudomonadati > Pseudomonadota > Gammaproteobacteria > Vibrionales > Vibrionaceae > Photobacterium > Photobacterium kishitanii. The sequence continues at coordinate 54,975 of NZ_LN794353.1, forward strand.
ATCAAGTAGTTCAGCAAAGTTAATATCACAAGCATCTCCAAGTGATATAAAAGTCGAAAAGCCGATTTGTTTATTTTGAGCCCAATCTAAAATAGTGGTACATACGGCCGCTGACTGTGAAATAAAGGCGATATTACCTTTATTGGCAGGGATAGGAGACACTGACGCATTAAGGTTAAGCCAAGGTAGAATAATCCCTATACTATTTGGACCGACAATACGCATATTATAGCGCTGGGCATTGACTAACATCTGTTGCTGATAGTTAACGGCTTTATTCTTTGTAGTCGTTATTGTCATATCTGCAGCAATGACAATAACTGCTTTTACGCCTTTTTCTCCAAGCTGCGTAATAATCTCGGGCCCATACTCTGCGCGAGTACAAAGAATCGCAATATCAGGGGTAATAGGCATTGCATCTATACTGTGGTAAGCAAGGATCCCTGCTACAGAGGTATACTTGGGGGTGACAGGGATTATAGGGCCATTAAAACAACCTGTTAACAGATTACGAATCACAATATAGCCAATCCGTTGTGGATTATTCGATGCGCCAATTACTGCAATACTATTTGGTTTTAAAAAAGCCGCAATGTTACTCATAAGCTAATCCCTCATTTAATACTGCTTACTACTTTATATTTAAATATTTAAGAAGCGTTTTTTTTATAAAGATAATGTGATCTAAAAGATAATTGAACGTTTTATGCTATGCCTAAAATAAAATGTTTATTCGTATAAGTAATAATCAATTAATTATGTTAATAATACAGTAACTATTGTATTGATAATGTTGTGAATATGTGTATTACTAATGTTTATTGCTAAAATTTCAGGTGCTAGATAGAAATATGATCAATGATTTATACTTTAAATATCAACCTAGATACTATAATGGTGAGATATCCTCTTATGAGGCATTACTGAGAAGTCATATTCAGAACTTCAATGTTGAGGAATTTGTCTGTTCTATTGAATGTGCTGCTAGTTTTGATCTCGAGATTATTCGTAAAGTCCTTCAAGATAGAAAATCATTATCGATTGGTGATGATGTTTCTATTTCATTAAATATATCTATTGCAAGCCTCCTTGATGATTATTTTCTTGATGAATGTTTGGGTATTTTTGAATACGAGAAAAATATAACATTAGAATTAACTAATCATGATCAGACTGATGATTTTGATAATTTACAGAATTCAATATTATGTCTTAAAAACAAAGGTGTAAAATTTGCACTTGATGATTATGGCAAAGGATACTTTAATACTGATATATTTTTATATCTCGATGTTGATTATATAAAATTAGATAGAAGATTGATTAGAAATATAGAGCATAATTATATTAGTTATTCCGTATTAAAATCAAAATACGATCATATTGTTAATGTTGTAAATAAAGTTGTTATTATTGAAGGAATTGAAACATTTGAGCAATTTAACTTAGTTAAAGAGTTTGGTGATATGTTTTATCAAGGATTTTACTTTTCAAAAGCTATAACTGCAGCTGAAATACAAAAAACAGAACCTATACTGAATTATAAAATAAATGTTAGAAAACAATTTTCATTGAAATTAGATCAAGCTATTTTCGATTTAAATCGATCACAAGACCCTAAAAATGTACAACAAGCAATAGAGAATATTAAAAGTATAGATAAATATAATATTATTGGGTTAACGTCAAATACCTTTGATTTATACTCTGAACGACAAAGGATTAATAAAAATTATCGAGAAATCATAAAAAATAAAACAAGCTCACATTTTATGTTAGCTGCTTTAGTTGTATGCGGTAGTGATGGTGCGGTAGTTATTCGTGATAAAGATGGTAATGTTATTTTTAATAATGATCATTTTATCAATTATATTGGTATTGATTTAGTTGGGATGCCAGTAGAAGAGGCTTGCGAAAAAGTAGCGGATTATCGTACCTGTTTAAATGTTGATAATGAATTATTACTGAGTGATTCATGTTTTATGATGTCAGATGAGGTTATTGAAACAAAAAATGGTAGCGAATTAGTTCATATATATAGGCAGAAAGTCTCTAATTTTGGTCAACATTTTGTTATTTGTTCTGTTTATGAAGCTACCGATACTATTATTATTGATGAGCTTACTAATTGTTACCAAAAAAACTATTTATCATCAAGTTATATGAATCAACATAAGGTTTTGGTCTTTGTTGATTTAGATGGCTTTAAAGAGATCAATGATAGTTTTGGCCACTATATCGGTGATGAAGTTTTACGAGATTTTTCATTAACGATGAAGGATATGCTACGCGATGCAGATGTAATGGTTCGTTTTGGTGGCGATGAATTTGTAATTTTGTTAAATAGTCATGTGATAAAAAATGTTAAGCAGCGAATAGAGCAATTAAGACAAAGTATAGAATATTATTTTAATAAAAAAGATACTCAGTTAAGTTTTTCTTATGGAATTGCGTCTTTACAAGATGGTGTAGAGCTAGCACTTAAGCGAGCAGATACTGCTATGTATAAAGAGAAGTCATTAAGAAAAAAACAATTAAGAGTTGTATGATTATTTTTGTGTAATTTGAGTTTTTGAATAAATTCGTATTTAGTTAGAAATAGTTAAATAATACGCACATGGCAATTAACCATCCCTTTTGGGTATATGTATAGGTTTGTTACAAATTCTATTAGTGATTAGTGATATTTTCGATTATGCTTCTCTAAAATACTAAAAAGAATAAATTTTAATGCTATCCGATTGCTATTTTAATTTTCAACCTCGATATTATAACGGTGAAATATCTTCCTACGAAGCTTTATTAAGAAAAACTGAAGCTGAAATTGAACGCTATATAGAAAGTATAGCTGATCATGTTACTTTTGATTTGGCTATTATTGATTTTGTTATTAAGCGTCGTTCGCAATTAGTTAATGGAGAAAAGATACAACTAGCAATTAATATCTCTATTGCCAGTTTACTTGATGATGAATTTGTAAAAACATGCCATAAAATATTTGAACATGAAAAAAATATAATTTTAGAACTAACTCGACATGATGAAACTAATGATTTCACACGTATTCAAAATGTAATAAAGCAATTGAAAGATAAGGGTATTCAATTTGCGCTTGATGATTATGGTAAAGGTTATGCTAATAGCGAATTGTTTTTACATCTTGATGTCGACTATATTAAGTTAGACAGAAAAATGATTAAAAACATTGATCAAAGTTATGTCGCTTACTCATTAGTTAAAACAACGTATGAAAAGATCGCTAAAGTACTTGGTAAGCATATTATTGTTGAAGGTGTAGAAACGTTTGAGCAATTTAATTTACTTAAACAACTAGGAGATATGACTTATCAAGGATTTTATTTTTCTGAACCACTTAATATTATAGATATAAAACCGACCAAGACGAATTTTGATATTCAAAAAATGGATACTCAATCATTTTGTAATTTACTTGATCAAGCTATTTATGATATGAATCGAGCGCCTAATCCTCAGGCTATTAGGGCTGCAATTAATCACCTCATTAAAATTGATCGTTATAATATTATTGGGATTACTTCGAATTTTTTTGATGTTTATAATGAACAAAGTAGAATTAATAAAAATTATAATGAATTACTTGAGCGTAAGAGTAGTTCACATTTTTTATTAGTTTCTTCATTAATAAGTACTTGTGATGCGTTAGTTATCATTCGTGATAGTGAAGGGAATGCTATTTATAACAATGATAACCATATTAATTATTTAGGCGTTGATCTTGTTAATTATACTGCAGCGCAAGCGTGTGAATTATTTCCTGATTATCGAACCTGTATTGATTTAGATAATGAGTTACTTAATAGCGATACCTGTTTTATTGTATCGAATGAAACTGTAGAAACAGAAAATGGTAAGCAGTTTTTTCATGCCTATCGACAGAAGATAACTCACTTTAATCAAGCATTTATCATTTGTAGTGTCTATGATGCTAACGACAGTATTAATATTGATGATCTAACGGGTTGCTATCAAAAAAGCTATTTAGAATCGACTTATGTTCGTGCTTACCAAACTTTAGTTTTTATTGATTTAGATGGTTTTAAATCAATAAACGATTTATATGGCCATAATAAGGGTGATGAAGTGTTACGTGATTTCGCCCAAACCATAAAGAAGATGCTACGAGAGCGAGATGTTATTGTTCGTTTTGGCGGCGATGAATTTGTTTTATTGTTAGATAAAGCTTCAATGTTAAGTGTACAACAACGAATAGATGATATTCGCAGTAATATTGAAGCCTATTTTTTAGCAAAAAAATTATATTTAAGCTTTTCTTATGGAATTGTTGATATTGGTGATTGTATAGATAGCGCTTTAAATAAAGCTGATGAAGCGATGTATAAACAAAAATATGAGCGTAAACAATAAATAATAAAAAGAGATCATTTGATCTCTTTTTTTGCTGGTGGACTATAAGTTGGTGTGGCTTAGAGAATAATAAGACAATTACACTTGGTAACGGCTCTTATCACCGATATCAAAATGTAGCGGCATGCGCCATTTACTAAAGGCGGCATATGCAAGTAATGCTGCACCTACTATGGCAAGACCAATTGCGGCATTAGCGATATTAAAAACTAAACAGAACCAAAACCCAGCTAAAGCAACGGGGGTCAGTAACAATATTTTGACTTTGAAACAGAAATATTCCTTTATAGATAGTGCGCTAAAGACAAATAAAGCTGCTCCCAATGCTAATGGCTGCCATAATCCAGACATAAACCAAATTGCCGAAAATAATCCTGCTCCTTGGATTAACCAGCGGAAACGTTTGTCATAGATGTGTACTGTTGTTGATGCCAATAAAGCAACCATTACAAGGAAAGGGGTAGCGGCTTGGGTTTCTGTACCGATAACCGCCATGATAATAGCAGCGAGAGTGAATGCAGAGCGATATAGGATAACTGTTAGTTTATCGAGTATGTCAAGTTCGCATTTAATGTGTGGATCAGCCATTGAAGCTCCTAGGTAGTGGCAGAAAAAGAATAATAAAGAATATGAGTCATATTATTGTTAGCAAAACAATATTTATTGTGATCAGAGTAACATAAATGCCTTTCGATTGATCTATCGTTATGAACAGTTTGATCCTAATCAAAAGCTACGGCAAACTATTGCTAACTATTTGTCATTTAATTGTTTTTATCATTAATGTACTGAATATTTTGTTTGAAAAAGTGAGAATGAAATGAAGAAAATTATTGCATTGGGCCTGCTATCCAGCTTAGTGGGTTGCGCTCAATTAATGCCACCCAAGACACCATTGCAAACTCCAATTGAAACAATTAACACCACTAAAACAGCTGAACCATTTGTTGAGCCTATTATTGTGGCTGAATTAGATTCATCAGTTAAAACCGATCCTCTTTATCAGTCGATTGATTCAATCGCAGTTAGTGAGCAAGAGATTAAGGAACAGCCCGTTACAGATACAGAGGAAGGTACAGTAGCAGCAGATAATACAGCAGCCAATGAGGTGACTACCGATGATGTACCAACTGAAACGTCAGCAACTGAGCCAAGTACTCAATCCGCAACAGATAATGCAGCAGCAACTGAAATAAGTGCTAACCCTACAGCAGATACTGTAGCAGCAGAGACAGCCATCGCACCCGCACAAACGACTGTTGGTGATGATGCAGCAGTGGAGCCATCATCAGTAGCAGAAGCAAGCAGCGACGATGTTTATAAAACAGTAGATATGCATGGTTATAGCATTCAAGTCACAGCATCAAGAGATGAGCATTCATTAGCAACGTTGTTATCGTCATTAGAGAGTCAACAACCAGCTTGGATAAATAAAAAAATGTTGAATGGTAGTCAGGTATATACATTGTTACTTGGCCATTATGCTAATTATGATCAAGCTAAAGCTGCTTTAGTATCGTTGCCTCAAGCAGTACAACAAAATGGCGCGTTTGTGCGTAATTTCTATGATATTGAACATACTCGCTCTCCTCAATTGAAGCAGTTACAATAATTCAGTGAGTATATAAGCGGTGGTTAAATCACCATTTGCAGCACAAACTTAGCATGATTTAAAAATAATTCACGATATGATGGGGTAGAGGGTACATTCACCTTACTTTTTTGATTACTATATTCAGCAGTGAATGCCTTGCTATTTTCGGCCTTGGTAGTATCCAAGGTCTTTGTGATCTGCATTGTATTGTGATTGGTATAATTAAGGAACGATAATGAGTTCTATCCATGTTTTATTATTATGCGGTGGCGGTAGCGCTGAGCATGAAGTTTCTCTTGTGTCTGCAAACTTTATTGAACAGCAATTAAAAGCGATTGATGGCGTTAGTTATACACGTGTAGAGATGACCAAAAATGAGGGCTGGTTAGATGCAAACCAACATCCTTGCGAATTGAATTTGGATAAAACATTGTCCGTTGTCGGTGAGCAACGTATCTCGATTGATTACGTGATCCCTTGTGTGCATGGTTTTCCCGGCGAAACAGGGGATTTGCAATCATTATTTGATTTAGCAGGTTTACCTTATTTAGGTTGTGGCGCTGAAGCCAGTACAAACTGCTTTAATAAAATCACCACTAAGTTATGGTTTGATGCGTTAAATATTCCAAATACGCCATATGTTTTTCTTAGTGAAAACACTGAAGAAGCTCACCAACAAGCTCAAGCTGCACTGAGTAAGTGGGGGAAGGTATTTGTTAAAGCTGCGTGTCAGGGCTCCTCTGTAGGTTGTTACAGTGTGACTGATACAGAGCAGTTACGCGTTGCCGTTGATAATGCGTTTGGCTATTCAAATCAAGTTCTGATTGAGAAAACAATTAAGCCGCGTGAGCTTGAAGTTGCTGCTTATCAATTTGGTGATCAATTGATTATTACCAAGCCAGGCGAAGTCTCTTGTCCTGATGATAAGTTTTATAGTTACGAAGAAAAATACAGCACTGATAGTTTATCAACAACTCAAGTTGAAGCTCGTAATTTAACCGCAGAACAGGTTGATGCTATTCAGCATTATGCACGTAAGGCTTTTGAGCAAATGAAGCTTAAAGACTTATCTCGAATTGATTTTTTCTTGAGTGAAGATAACGAGATCTTATTAAATGAGATCAATACCTTCCCTGGAATGACACCTATTTCAATGTTCCCTAAAATGCTGGAAAATTACGGTCATAGTTTTACTGATTTTATTGAATTAGCGATCAAAAACGCCGTTAAATAAATATCATAAGCTCCGCGATTATTAAGCCAACCTCTCTTGGTTGGCTTTTTTATGGCTGCTTTTATTTGTTATTTTTGTTAGCGAATTTTTTCAAGGTATTATCACGCTTAGCGCGTTGGCCAATATATTGTGCTGGCATAGCAGGGCTTCGCCAACGACCTTGATGTTGAATTTGATGGACTGATAGCCCGGCATCAGCTAAATCTTGGCTGGCGCCTACTCGTGGTGATTGACCTGAAAATATTACATCAGTAGGGAGATCTAACTCTTGGCTTGCTCGTCTGAAAATACGATAAATAGAGGAATGATCGAGAGGATTATCACCTATATTATTATGTCTATCTATACGTCGAAAAACAAAACCATTATCGATCATCGATAACGTCAACCAACGGTTGATGGCTTGAGAAGCTATATCGCTTAACGCAATTAAATTATCATTGACTGAAAGAGTGATTAAGCCATCTTGTGCGACGTCAATATCATTGATTGCTAACGCTGTCACTTCGGAGCGTTTAAGCATTGCCTCAAAGGTTATTGCCCAAATAGCCATATCACGAACATCTTTTGCTTTGGTTGATAGCATAAAGGAGTCAAGGAGGTCGTGTAAGTGATTATCACGAAAGCCGTAAGCATTGGTATAATCGTCATGCTTATCAAGACGTTGTTTATGCATGGCGAGTTTTATTTCATTACTTAAACAGGGATTAGGTAGTGCATGGCAGCGATGAACCAAACCGATAGTGACAATGTAACGTTTAAGGCTGGCTAATTTACGTGTTTGCGCCATTTTTTCTATATAGCGATGAACAATCTCTGCGGATGCGGGCAGCGGTGAAGAGTTGTGCTGTGAGCAAAACAGTACAAAGCTATTCCAATCATTTTTAAAAGCGACTAGCGTATTCTTAGCGTATTGTTGCTGTGTTAATCGTTGCCAAATAGTTATTGAGTCTGCAATGCTGGAAAAATCCGCAATACTAGCGTTACGTACTATTTCATCTTCAATAACAGTAATCTTCTTTGCCATAATCACACCTAATGCACTATAACTTTATGTTATTTTAATCATAACAATGATCATCGTAAAACAAAAGAATAATCACAAAAAGCTAGCTTAGCTATCCAAGTGTTATTACTATATAGCTAGTTAAGATAATAATTGTTAAATAGTGTGGCGTTTTAATGAGGCAGGGAATAGACAATGAAAAAACGCATTTTTCACCGTGGTTATGTCATTGAAAATAGCACTGGATTAACGTCTGACTGGAAAGCTGTCATTAATGGGCATGCGGTTCAAGGTATGTTAATTAACATTAAAAAAAGCGTGAATTGGTGGTGTGATACTAAAGCTTTTATGCCACCAGAACGGTTTAACATTGCTCGAAAGACGGACGCATTATCATCCAGTTCTGAACATTATCGCGGTATAGTGTTAAAAAATGATAATGGTAAAGCTAATGAATGGTATGCAATAGTACGGGGTCAGTTACTCAAGGGCGATATTATTTCAATTAAAAAGTATTTAGATAAAATTATTGTATCTTAAAAAGCAGTGCCTATAGTTACAGGCACTGCTTTTTTAATTAGTTTAGCAATTAATCATCATCATCACTTTTTGATACGTCAACTAGATATTTTCCGTCAAGCCAGTTACGACCAATCAGTAATTTATACTCTAATTTTTTACGGTCGCGTAGGTTAACTGGGATTGCATGACTCTTACCGTTCCAGATTAAATCCATGACAACAGCATAGCGGCGTTCAACACCTTGAGCGTTGCGTATTTTACTAATTTTAATTATTTTTCCTGTATGTGTTTCTTCTTGTCCTTGTGCATTTGCTGTTTTGAAACTGATCATTTTTCCTAGATTTTCACGCCAGCTTTCTTTGTTATTAGATGGATTATTATTTCCATTAATGACATGTAAATCGTAAGCATTAATAGAAGTTGTATTTGCACCTGTGTCGATACGTGCTTTAAAATCCATGTTAAGATCTTTAACGTGAATAGTTTCAACAGGACCGACAATGTATTTTCCATTACATTCATTGGCTGCGTAGCTCATGGTTGATACTGTTGCAGCTGCAATTAACATGGCAGACATAAAAACTTTTTTCACATAAACTCCTGATATTCTTAGCTCTTCAACATAGATAATAGACTGAGTCGTGGTAACTATGTTCAATTTTATGTAAAAATTATTAAACGGTATCAATCTAGTGGATAAACAGTTGCTTTTCAATTGCTTCAAAACAAGTTTGTGTTTGGTTAAATTGGATTGTATTAAATCCAAGCTTTGAGGCTATTTTAATATTTTCGCTATTATCATCAATAAATAGGCTTTCTTGTGGGCTCAGTTGATAACGCTGACACAACCGTAAGAATATCTCTTGCTCTGGTTTCATTACTAATTCTTTGCCTGAAACTAATCCACCATCAAAAAATGAAATAAAATGATGTTTCTCATAAAGCGTATCAAAAAAAGCGCTACACATATTAGTAAGATAATAAAGAGAATAAGGCTGCTCAGTTAATTGATGAAACAGTATTTCAGTTTGTTGTATTTTTGTTAGGCTTAGTTGGATATGAACTATAAATTCTTCTATACGCTGAGGGGAGATCTGTGTGCGAGCTGAAAATTTGGGGATCACTTCGGCAATAAGCATCGTACCACGATCAAGTGATAGCCAATCAGAGTGTTGAAGGACATCACGCAGTAATATTTCTCGTTCTGGTTGTGATGTGGTGAAGCTATTAACGATTTGGAGTGGGTTCCACTCAAATAGTACTGCACCAAAATCAAAAATCACATTACGAATCATAAGATGTTCCGTTAGAGTACCATTTATTGATAGTATTGCTTCATGAGCATTTCGCAAGATTGATGTGCTAACTTTTAATGGTATTCACACAATCAAGCAACCAAGTGAGATAGATTACACAATGAGTGATAATAACCGTTTAGTTTTCTCAACCGAAACCGGTCGCATCAAAGAAGAAAAAACCCAGCCAGTACGCCCACAAGGTGATGGCATTGTCCGTATTCAACGTCAGACAAAAGGTCGTAAAGGTAAAGGGGTTTGTATCGTTTCAGGGCTTGATGTTGAAGATACCCAGTTGAAATTGATTGCAGCAGAATTGAAAAAAGTATGTGGCTGCGGTGGTTCAGTAAAAGATGGAACAATTGAAATTCAAGGTGATAAGCGTGATGTAATAAAAGCGCATCTTGAAAAGAAAGGTCATACAGTTAAATTAGCTGGCGGCTGATTTATGGAATAGCGTTTTAATGATTTATTATCATTGAACTGTTTAATTAGGCAATAACGTTAAAGTTATTGCCTAAATTTTATTTCTATTCTGGACATCCATCATTAATCATTTGTTGAATATGATCGCCGTAGAAAGCGGCAGCGCCATCCCAATTAGTCGGATCTTCAGGTTGTGGCGGCATCGTCTGGTTTGCGGCATTACGTAAAATATTACAATACCCACCAGATAATGCACCTATTTCATGACAACCAGCACAAGCACCATCACCTAATTCACTATGTGCAGCAGGATTACTCCAGTTTGCTTGTGTAGATATCGGCTGATAACGAACATCAGGGTTGATATTATAATCATCTGAAATATCGAGATTAGTCTCTGGATGGATTAAGAATACATTTTTACCGCGATGGCATCGTGTACAATTCTCTCCTAAAGAATTACCATTTTTTATATCGCTTATCTTAAATGTTAAATCAGTTCCACCTTTTATACGTTGTCCTGTTTCTTTACTCAGGTTATCCCAGAAACATGCCTTGCCTGTGGTTTTACTTTGGCAAATAATGCCGAGCAGTGATATTTCATTAATACCTTCCTCTGGTCTTATATCCCATCGAGGGAGAGCAATGCATGATCCCTGAACTGTCGATGATTCATATGCCCAGACTTCAGTTTTATCATTCTCGAGGAAATCAATGTTTGCAATCCCCCGATACTGCCATAATGTTGATCCCCAGTCGGGTGGAATTGGCACATCATTTTCTCGACAAGTATCAATATAATTATCGGTTTCTTGTGGAGGAATTAAGATTAAATGGCTTAGTAAAGATCGTTGAGAAAGTAAATCAAGGATCCATTGGTAATCTGTTAAACGAGAAATGGGGAACAAGCTATGTGTGTGATGTCTAAATAAACGAAAAGGTGGGAAATATTTATCTTGTAGTTGAGGTTTTATTGAACTGATCATCGCATCTAGTAAAACATTTTGGAAAAGTACTTTTTCAATATCAGTGGGCTGTTTTATATCCGTAAAGTTTGAATGTAACTCTTTAAACATAGCTCGCTGTTCTTCATTCAAATTAGAATTAAGCTCGTTTATTAATCCATCCTGCAATAATAATACCTGATTTTTGTTTATTTTTAGTTCATTGCCACCAGCATCATAAAGTAATCCGTAATAACCATCTGAAATATCAGTTATTTTTAATATTGGTTCTGGTAGTGGTTCTATTTGGGGAAAATCCGTTTCAATGTCATTTGGTATTTCTTTGTTGTCATCAGAGCTATCACCACCACATCCAAAAAAGAATAGTGAAGACAGCACAACCATTAGTGAGCATATTTGCATTATTATTACTCAGTTACTAAATAATCTAAGTAAAAAATTGTAGCCACTTATCACAGAGTTGTTTTTCAGAGTTGAGAATTAGGAAGTATTAGACGGTAAAATGATTATTATGCCCTTAAAATAGATAAACCTTAATAGATATAGTAAATCAAACTCAGATTAAGAATTTTTTCAGTATATCAGTACTAAGATTCATCTTTTTAAGGGATAACAACTGACGACTATTCAGAACATGACGAACACATGCAGTAGTTGTTCATGGTTTTCAAAAAATACAATCCCATTTGATGTCCTAATTCGTAATCGTGATTAAGCGCATTGATATCACTGCCAATAAGCTTAGATTCTAAGACTTTATGCGGATAAATTTCATAAATATTGACATCATCAGGTGGATTATTGATGAAGTTTTCACTTTCATTGTATTTTTGTTCATGTAACAACAACATATCAATTAATGCTGCGGCTTTAGTATGCGTTAGTCCACGCTTGAGTTTTTTAAGCCATTGATGATTTGCTGTCATTCCAACAGGATTGGTACGAATAACAACAATATTTTTGTAACCACGCTCATAAGCTTCTTTGGCTGGAATAGGCTCATGGAGACCACCATCTACCCAGTAATGGTCATCTGAATAAATTGGTTGTCGGTTTAATAGGGGAATGGCACATGAGGCTTTTAATTTTTGGTCCCAATCATTAGCATTAAGATCAAAAAAACCTGCTTTATTATGATCTAGTCCTGATGCTGTTGCTAAAACAGTACGGTTAACCATATTTTTTCGACCAGTATGCCAATCTAATTTTAATTTAGTTTGGGTTTGCTCTATTAACCAATCAAGATTCATGCCACCACGAGCTGTAAATAATTTAGCATAACTAAAAAACTCACGGGTTGTTGTTATTTCAGTAATAACACGATAAGCATGTTTACGTTGTTGACAAATATAAGATGCAATATTTAGAGAGCCTGCGGATGTGCCAATTAATAATGAAAAAGGATTAAAATCATTTTCAAGAAAAGCATCTAAAACACCTGCAGTGAATATTCCTCTTTGGCCACCACCTTCGGTAACTAAAGCGATATCTGTTATATTATTTTTTTTAAAAAATAATGGCTCAATATTATTTTTGCAATAAGAGATATGTTGTCCTCTCATAATATTTATCTCCAACTTATATTTTAATTGTTATGAGAGAAAAAATTCGCTGACATATCATGACTAACATATGCCAGCGATAAATTAAGCCGCACGTGCATTAACTGGAAGATCTGTACCAATTTTAGTTAATGCTATTTGCCATAAACTAATATCACGACAGCGGAATGCACCTGCACAGCTTAATAGGTAGAAACGCCACATTCTGTAGAACGTTGCATCATAATTCTTGTAAATTTTGAACCAGTTTTTTTCGAATCTTTCACACCAAGCCATGAGTGTTAAATCATAATCTGGACCAAAGTTATGTACGTCTTCAATATTAAATTTATTTTCAACTGAGCTGCTCAATTGTGCTAATGATGGAATAACACCATTAGGGAAAATATATTTATTGATCCATGGATCAGTACCATCTTTAGATGTTGGGCTACCAATAGTATGTAATAAGAACTCACCATCATCAGCTAAAAAGCTGTAAGCACATTTGAAATATTCGTCATAATTTGATGGGCCAACATGTTCAATCATACCAATTGATACAACACGATCATAAGGTTGTTCTGGTTTAAACTCACGGTAATCTTGTAAAATGATTTTAACTGGTAATTTCTTTTTATCAGCAATCTCTTGACCTAGCGCCATTTGTTCTTTTGATAGTGTTAGACCGTCACAGATTACACCATATTTAGCAGCAGCATAGTTCATGAAGCTTGCCCAACCACAACCAATATCAAGTAGACGCATCCCTGGTTGTAAATCTAATTTGCGACAAATTAAATCCATTTTATGTTCTTGAGCTTGATCAAGTGTTTTTGCATCTTTCCAATATGCACAAGTATATGCCATACGCTCATCGAGCATATTTACAAATAAATCATTACCGATATCGTAGTGGAAAGGTACATCTTCTTTAACACGGTTTACAGCTTGTGGATTAATTAAGCTTTTTAATTTAGTCACACCATAATTAGCTGCAAACTTAACTTTATCAATACCTGTTAGTTTTTCTTCTATATTACTACGTAGTAATTTACTAATTAAAATATCAATGCGGTCACAGTCCCATAAACGCTCCATATAACCTTCACCGAAAGCGATAGTACCGTCTAATAGAATATTATCAAAAAGTTTGTCATCATTAACAGTAATATCCCATGGGCGAGTACCATTAATTTCGATATCAGCTTGCTTTAATAGATCACGAAATAATTCTTTATTTTTTGGCATAATATACTCGATTTTTTATATTGAAAAGTAGAAGAATAAAACTCATACCTACTTATTTAATAATGAAATACAACTACTAGATGTTTTATATAAAAGTAATATATCAATCATGTGTTTCACTATGAGCGGTATAATAATAGACTTACTAGGTTAATAATATTTTATTCTGTTTAATTACTTATTTAGATATTCTTAACGGAGCATTTAATAATATGCTAAGCGGTAAAAATAATAATATTTATAATCCATTAAAGTGTCTGTTTCAGCACTTCCTCGTTGTGGTAAGTACTATATCGCTTCATTGGATAGCTTAATTTGGAGTATTTGACAAAAAACCATTCAAAACAGACATCTTTGTAAAAATATGAGAAAAAGGCCAAGTTCCAAGTAAAAGGTAGGCTTCTCAAATGCATGGCACTCGGACATAAACTTCACAAAAAGAACTCTCCTCCATTGCAATACATCTTATTTGAATAAGCCTCATTAGCCGATTTTTAGTGATCGCGACTACTATTAAAACAATTGCGCCTGATTAAGGAAGACTGTATGTCCGATGTAAATGTATTTAAGCAACCTAAACCGTTTTATCTCATATTCTCTATAGAGTTTTGGGAACGGTTTGGCTTCTATGGTATGCAAGCCATTCTTACTGTGTACCTTGTTAGCATTCTTGGTATGTCTGAATCAGAGTCATTCACATTATTTGGTGCTTTTTCTGCATTGATTTTTGGTTCTGTGGCAATTGGTGGCTGGGTTGGTGATAAAATCCTTGGTACGAAACGAACCATTACGCTTGGCGCATTTATCCTGACGATTGGTTATTCGTTATTAGGGATCTCTGCGGCGGGTGAATTTGGAGGCAAAGAACTGCTTTATATAGCAATGGGCTTTATTACCATGGGTAATGGCTTATTTAAAGCTAACCCCTCAAGTTTGTTGGCCAAAGTCTATGAAGAAAACGATCCTCGCCTTGATGGTGCTTTTACCATGTATTATATGGCGATCAACCTTGGTTCATTTTTCTCAATGCTATTAAGTCCTTGGATAGCTGAAAAAATGGGTTATGGCATGGCATTTGGTGTCAGTGCGATAGGATTGCTCATCACAATGGTTAACTTCATAGTAATGGGGCGGATTGTTAAAAACATTGGCTCTAAACCCGATATGGTGCCAGTGAATAAACTTCACTATGCGGCAGTTGTGGTTGTCACTATCCTATTGAGCTTTCTCAGCGCTGTGCTACTACAACATCTATTTTATGCTCACGCGATTTTAGTGATTGTTGGTGTCATTATTGTATTTGTTTATTTTAAAGAGGCGTTTAAGTCCAAAGGGCTTGAAAGGGCGAAGATGTTTGTTGCCTTTGTATTAATGTTGCAGGGGGTGGTGTTCTTTGCTTTATATTTCCAAATGCCAACCTCGCTCAACTTTTTTGCCATTCATAATGTCAGTCATGATTTATTTGGATTTAAAGTTGAACCGGAGCAATTTCAAGCGTTAAACCCATTTTGGATCATGGTTGCTAGTCCATTATTGGCCATTCTTTATAATAAACTGGGTGAACGATTTGCAATGCCATTTAAGTTTGCCTTTGGCATGGTGCTATGTAGCTTAGCTTTTTTGATCTTAAAGTACTCAACAGGCTTTGCTAATACCCAAGGGATCATCAACTCAAATTGGTTAGTGGCGAGTTATTTATTGCAGTCAGTGGGCGAGTTATTAGTTTCTGGCTTAGGGCTGGCTATGATTGCGCAGTTAGTGCCACAGCGAATGATGGGTTTTGCGATGGGAATGTGGTTTTTAACTTCTGCAACAGCCGCAATCTTAGCCGGATGGATTGCAAGTTTAACTGCAGCTCCGAAAGGGGTTATAGATTCTAATCAAACTCTGGTTCTATATGCCGAAGTATTTGGCGAAATAGGGTATGTCACTGCGGCTATTGCCGTCTTTACATTAGTTATCGCTCCTAAGTTAACCCGTATTATTCAAGACAAAGAATAAAACAATCAATAGGGAATGGTTAATAACGGCAATCAGTCACATGATTGCCGTTATTGTTTTCTTACTTATTACTTGCTGCTAATACTGCAATAAAGCCATCAATATCTTCAGCTTTGGTTGCAAAGTTAGTTACTAAGCGTGCAACACCATCACCCCAGCGATTAGATAAAAACTCAAATCCATGTTCATGCATGGTTGCAATTGTTATTGGCGACATTTTGCAAAAGACAATATTTGTTTTAGAAGGATGCAGCAGTTCCACACCTTCAATCGTGCTAATACCTTCACGCAGTTTGGTTGCCATTGCATTGGCGTGTTGGGCATTCGTTAGCCATAAATTATTGGTAATATAAGCATCTATTTGCGTTGAGAGGAAGCGCATTTTAGACATTAGATGGCCAGCACGTTTACGGCGATATTCAATTTCATTCTTTAAGCTAGTATCAAAGAGAACAATCACCTCCACACCAAAAGCGCCGTTCTTCGTTGCACCAAAAGAAAGGGCATCAACGCCAGCTTTCCAGGTCATTTCTGCAGGGGTACAACCTAATGCATCGACTGCGTTAGCAAAGCGCGCACCATCCATATGATATTTTAAGTTGTGGCTTTTACACACATCACCAATAGCACGTAGTTCATCAAGAGTATAAACGCTACCAGTTTCTGTTGCTTGAGTAACACTCACTACCGCAGGTTGTACAGTATGAACATCACCAATTTTTAATGTTGCACGCTGGGCAAGTTTTACTGGGTTGATCTTACTATCATCACCATCAATCGTAAGTAGCTTTACGCCATTACTGAAAAACTCTGGAGCACCACATTCATCATTATTAATATGGCTATTTGGATGACAAAGAACTGCTCCCCAAGTAGGAGACATCGCGGCTAAACATAAGCTATTGGCTGCCGTACCCGTTGGCACTAAAACCACTGCAACGTCAGTTTCAAACAACTCGCTCATTTTGCGATCAAGCTGTAACGATAACTCATCATTACCGTAAGGCGTTGCATCGCCAGCGCTAAACTCAATTAAATGCTGCAATATTTGTGGTGAAACACCAGCAATATTGTCACTGGTTAAGCCAAGGGTTTTCTTTGGTGTAGCTAAAGGCGAGTTTGTCATTGTTGTCTCCATACAGATTGAACTATCAATATACTCAATTTAACGCTGATGATAAGGACTTTTATTGTAACGGAAGGTGTAATTCGATGGTTATTGCAGTAAAAATCGATTGTTTCATCCCAACTTAATACCAAACAACATCTAGTTGTATGAAAAGCACGCAACGATTGGTAAGAATACGCTAATACAATAAATTAGAGTAACTAGCATGAAAAGGATAGCAGCATTAGATAGTATACGTGGTTTATTACTTTTATTAATGACAATCAATCACTTAATCTGGGTTAGTGGTGGGTATTCAATCATCCAGAATGTTACATTACAGCCTTTAGGTCAATTTGGGGCAGCAGAGTGTTTTGTGTTTATTTCAGGGCTACTTGCAGGAGTAATCTATAGCCGAGACTCATTAACAAATCAACAGATTACAACGAAAGCATTTCACCGAGCATTCAGTATTTATCGATATCATGTTAGTTGTTTATTAGTTGTCTTTGTGTGGTTTTTTATTGCATCACAGCTATTACCATCAGCGCTGCCAATACTTCAGCAAAGTGCTCATAATGTCATTGAGAGCCCGATTGAAACGTTGCTTGCAAGTGCTGTTCTGGTTAATCAACCAAGCTATTTTGATATTCTTCCACTCTACATTGTATTTATGCTGTTGTTACCATTTCTTGTCAGAGGATATCGAAAGGGGCTAGGGTGGTTAATCATTAGTATCAGCATTGGTATATGGTTTTTTAGTAGCACTATAAATGCGACAGTATTACAGCCTTTGTTTGATATTGTGTTTTCCAACTTTAAGCTCCAACTTAGCTATTTTAATATCTTTGCTTGGCAGTTGTTGTTTGTAAGCAGTTCATTACTTGGCTTTATGTTACAAAATAAAATACTACATTGGCGCCATCCAGTATTAACCGTTCTCGCGGTGATCATCGCTGTAGGCATTTTTGCGGCTCACCATGGCGCATTTGTTAGTTATGGAATTAATCGCTGGGTATTATATTCATATGCAGATAAACCAGAACTAGGCTGGTTGCGAACATTGAATATTGCAGTATGGGTATATCTTATTGCGGTAATTATTCAACGTAATCCGAGTGCACTCCATATTAAAGCATTAAGTTATATTGGCCGTCATTCGTTGCGCGTCTTTAGCTGGCAAATTGTAGTGGTATATTTAAGTGCGCCGTTATTACATAACTTACGGTTAGAACCATATTATATTGTTGTCGTAATAGTTATTTCGACGTCATTATGGTTTGCAGCATGGCTAAGTGAAAAAAAATGGGCAAATAAGACTAAAATCCAACATTGGGTTAGCTATGTAACCGTTATATTTTTAATTGCGATAACAACCAATTACGTTAGTGCTCAAGCTGTTTCTCCATTAACAATTAAAATTTCGAATTTAGTTGATTCTAAAACCCCGATTACCGTTCTAGTTTATGACGAAAAAGATGATTTGAATGGAAGAGCGACAGTTCATTATAAAAAATACTCGCCACAACAAGTTATAGAAGGTATCACTGTAGAATCATTACCTGCAGGAAATTATGCAATATTGGCCTTTCAGGATAAAGATGAGAACTATTATCTAACAAGGAATAATGATGGAATGCCAGTAGAATATTTTGGCCTTTCAAACAATCCAGTTTTACAAGGTTCATTGGTAATGGAACAAATAAAGTTTTCCCATCATAAATCACAAACTCAAACGATTAATTTTTATTAGATATCTATTTTAGTGCTCAGCTCTGGTTATTTATATATAGACTTTATGTAGTAGAAACCCAAAAGCAGCCACGAAATGGCTGCTTTTGTCATTACTCATCCAAGTATGTACGGTTTAGCGATAGAGGCTACTTTTATTATCCCTTTATTATTATGATCTACATGTTAACATTTTGATATTTAAAACTTATACACTTAATAACAAGGCGATTAGAAAGCGTAAACAATACCGAGGCGATAACGTAATTGTCGGTCGTCTGTTGTTGTATTGACTCGAATATCACCAATCTCAGCGTATGGACGGAATTTACCAAAGCCGAAGTAAGTAACCTTCAAATTGTGGAAGTAGTCTGTATCTTTATTATCAAATAATATGTCACCACTTATAGAATGAGTTATGTTGCCTTGATAAGTGAAATCAAATCCATTATCGAATCTATGGCCTAAGAATACATCAAATGCTTGATTTCGATGTGTATTTTTACTTGTGACAATTTGCTTGTATCGAGCCTGTAGACGGATTTTGTTATCTGTTGCGTAGTTGAAACGAAGAGATGGAATATACAGGTTATTTTCATTAGTGTTAATTGAATAAGCAAAACCAGGAACAATAACTATATTAGGGCTAATACGTGCAAGGTTATAAAGGCCTAGCTCGTAAGTACCAACTTTCTGATCACTCCATATTTCGTTTTCTGTTCCCCCTGAAACATAAGCGATTGTTTCAAGTAGCCATGATCCTTGCTGCAAGTTTACTTGGAATTTGTTGTTATGAGCACCAGTCCCATCGCGGTATTCTTGGCGAATATTAAAGGTACCTTTAGTTGGTAAATCCCAGAAAGATGTTTCTTGTTTTTCTTCTGCTACGACCGGCGCATTACATGCCATTCCCAAAGCTAATACTATTAACTTGACCTTCATTTATCTTCCTATACGTAAATAGTGTAAGTTTATGAAAATTAATTTATACAAATTAAAGGTGATTGAAACCGCTGGTGCAAATATTAATAGCAAAAATTCAATCTTACAATGCCAAATAATACGTAATTGTCACAATTATGAATAAATTTGGTATCTATTTTTGTGTATAAAGTAAACGATAATGTCGTGTGTTAATTAATTTAAGGCTAAAATATGTTTAAATCTCCAGTTTTCAAGGTAACGTTACTAGCAACGGCTATTGTAGGAGCTATCACGACCCCTTTTCTTTCATTTGCTTCCGATTACAATCCCCCGAATGTTGTTCTAATATTGGTTGATGATATGGGGTTTGATTTAGGAACCTATGGGCATCCAGTAAATAAGACACCAGTATTAGACGGATTAGCTAATACAGGGCAGAAGTGGAATAGTTTTTATGTTGCAAGTGGTGTTTGCTCTCCTAGCCGAGGAGCTTTATTAACAGGTCGTCATCCAGTAACTACAGGGATGTATGGTAAGAACTCTTTTGTCTCTCCTGAAAATGATCCTTATGGTTTCCCAAATACTGAAATATCATTAGCTAAGGGGTTACAAGATCTTGGTTATGAGACAGGTATTGTTGGTAAGTGGCATTTAGGTGATACAGAGAAAGCTATCCCGACGAAACATGGCTTTGATTATTGGTATGGCATCACTATGTCAAATGATGCTTACAAGACCTATACACTTGATTTAGTTCAATCGGAACAGGCACGTATCAGTGGAGATAAGGAAGCTTTATCTGAGCGTAACCGTAAAGTTAAAGATGCTAACCACAATCCTAAAGAAGAGTATTGGGATCAACCTATCTATGAAGGTTACGCACATACAAAACTACGAGTAGTTCAATCACCGGCTATTCAGCGTGATCTAACAAAGAATTTTGTAACTAAGTCGATGGAATTTATTACTAAGAATAAGAACAACGCTTTCTTCTTGTATGTTCCACTCACTAACCCACATGCGCCATTATTCCCCGGTCAAGGTTTCGAAGGTACTACTGATGGTGGGCCTTATGGGGATTCAATTGCTGAGCTTGATTATTCTGTAGGTGAAATTGTTAAGCATTTAGAAAAAGAAAATCTACGAGATAACACTCTTATTATTTTCTTAAGTGATAACGGTCCTTGGTTACCATATCAAGATAAAGCTGGGAATAATGGTTTCTTCCATAGCTCTAAAGGGTCAACCTATGAAGGGGGAGTACGCGTTCCAGCAATATTTAATTGGCCTGGCCAGATCGAAAGTAAAGTGGTTTATGACATTGGTAATGCTATGGATATTTATCCTACTGTAATAAACCTTGCTGGAGGTGAGTTATCAAAAGATCGCGATTACCATGGATTTGATATAACTAATACTTTGCTTGATGGCGAGAAAACAAGTCGTGATTTTAATGCTTACTATTTTAAGGGGGAGTTAAAAGCGTATCGTAAGGGGAGCTATAAACTTCATTTTGATACGGTGAACTTTTTAAATCCACAACCTTATGAAAAGAATAATATTCGTTTGTTCAATATTAATATCGATACGAAAGAGCAATGGGATATTTCTGATAAATACCCTGAAATTGTAGCTGATCTAACAAAAGAGGCAAAAGCTTATGATAGTAAAATTCATAAAGCTGAGCCTATGTTCGATAGGTACATATTTGAAGTGATAGCACGTGAAGAGGCAGCAGCGAAAGCTAATAAGACGTAAGATTATTTAACAATAAGACTCGCTAAATTAGCGAGTCTTAGAAAGCAAAAATGAGGCTATATTTTGCTGTTTAGAGAGAAAGTTGAGTACTGACGGCTCTTGGGTAAAAGTAATAGTTAATTAAGAAGTTTGTTCTACATAGTATTAGGAGTCACTGATTTATATTTAGTTAACGATGTTTGATTTTGTGAATAAGCAGATATAATCAGGTGAATTCAGCTTAAAATTAAAAGAATCCAATATGTTAAATTTCGATTTTGCAGACAATAAAAAATTACGATTTCATCAAACTGATCAGCTACCCGTTTTTAAAGGAAACTCTGAGCTTTACTTCATGGTAATAGATCAGGACAGTTTTAATATTGCATCTTATGACTGTGATGTTTTAGGTATGAATAACCTTCATCATTGTCTTAGTCGGTTGTGTGAAGATTCTGGTGATAATGTAATGATTTTAGCTAATTGGAAAGGTCAGTATCAGGCTCATACATTTGTTTGCTGTAGAGAAATACTGCAAAAAATGTTAAAAAACGCTTTAGGTGAAAGCTTTTTAGATGAGCTATGTAGTGGATTAGCATATTAAGATAATCCTATATTAATTTCCCTAATTCGTCAGGAATTGCTACATGAATACGGCTAACGGATAGCTCTGATTTCTTTTCAAATATTCACAAAAAAAGGTCGCAAAAGCGACCTTTTGAAGTTATAAATTATTGGCGAACCCATCGACCATTCATGTAATGATATTCAATACGATTTCCGTAAGTTAAAATATCTTCTGTTCCATTATAAAAAATATGCGAGTTCCATCCGGCCCAAGATTCAAAGATAATTACCTTGCCATCTTGGTTGCTTTCCGGAAGATGGAAGTCTCTCATCCAAGATCCATTGGCGGTATGTATCGAGACTTTGCTGTATTTATCAACCAAATCAGCAAAGACGTTATGTAAATTTGATAGCTCTCCCTGACCTGATACTGATTTAATGAAGCTATCTAATACAACTGTTGCCATTTGGTCTGATTCGTTGGAATAGAAAGAGACATATATATCTGTATTTGGGACTTCATTGAACTTCAGGAATACCTTATCTGAGTCTGTCTGTCGAATGGTTGCTGTAATGTTTTGAGTAGATAAGAGTCTAACTTTGAGATTATTGATATCACCAACAGAATGAATTTCAAAAGCAAATTCAAGAGGGCTTATTTTTTCTTTCGTGACCACAAGGTTGGAAGCGACGTATTTATCTCCTAGATTAAGGCGGTAGTCAAAATACGATTTATTTCCGAATAAATCATCAATCCCTTGGTAAGATGCCCAACCCGAGTTGTGAGAAAAACCTAGGTTATGATAATACTCATGCGCGAATGCTTGTTCAGCGTCTACCGCACTCCATTGATCATTACTTAACATGTTTTTCATTAAGTTCGGGCTCATCCAGAGCGTTTGGTATGATGATTTATTACTTTTAATCATCTCTTTTCCTGGTGAGGTGGCTAATCCCCAAACTGTAGGATCTATCCAAAAGGTTGAAGTCATTCCAGATAAAGACTGTGCGAAGTACATATCTGTTGCGTAATCCATACTGGATTCTGCGTAATTTTTACACTCAGAGTAACCGTCATTAATTTCACATTTTAAGGCTACTTGCGCTATAATTTCTGACATTGTATTTGGTGCATTTAGCCAATATTTTTCATACATATGTAGTCGTTCAACCGAGTTTCGTTCTTCTTCATTGGCATTTCTTGAGTTTTCTCTAGGTGGAAATTGATTTAATAAGTCAAATCGGTTGTTTGCTATGCCAGTCATGTGGATTATTTTTGCATTGGCCCATTCAATACCTATGAGCCCTGATGTGTATTCTGGGATGGAAGTCTCGAAGTTAAGACGCCGAATTTCACCTTCTCGCTCTATATAAATATCATTAATAGTGTACGGTGTGTTGTTAAAGAAAATACCTTCACTATCTATGTTCATATTTCTGAGGTCAGAAACAGCAGTTTTTTCAGTATTCGTAATGACTGTAGGGGTTATATTTAATGATGTAATATTTTGAATTTGTGTGTTGTGCAGTGCTACATCATGCATTCCCTTATTTTGTAAAGTAGTCAGATAACCAGTTTTAATATTTGTGTTTACCCATGTATCACCGTCCCAAACGAAGGTCGATGTACTATTATTTGGAATTAAGTGATCTTTAGTTAGATATCTTGCATAAGTTTCCCACCCAGAGCTTCGTTGTATTCTTACAGTGGCACCCACATTTGCATTGTTAGGAAGATAAACATGCCGGGCCCATCGACCATTTTGAATATAAACAATAATATTCATTGAATCATTCGGAAGAATAAGATCTTGTCCTTCGATAGGATAAATTTCAACTAAGCTATTGTTATTAATAGAATAATTAATCGTTGAAGATTTATTTAAAACATTACTTTCTTCGTATCCATTTAATTTAGAAGTAACAATATCAGTTTTATTCGGATCCTCGTTAGCAAATACGAATGGAGATAAAGAAGCTAACAATGGAAGAGTGATAATGTGAAATAAACAGTTGTTTTTCATAATGACACCTCTAATATGAAATAAAGTTCATACAAGATGTTACAGTATAAAATATGACAAGTTGTGACATAAATAACTAAACATAAATGTATATGTATCAATTTAGAAACAGTAAGATCAAAAAATTAGCAATTTACTATGTAAATATAAGATTAATTACGGGTATTTGTTGTTGAAAGATGCTTCGTTTTTTACTGCGGTAGTTTTCTTAAAATAGAGACGGGTAGTGATGCTATTTGACCTGTTGATTTAAGCATGGTCGTCAATTAGTAATGTTGATCGCTTTGGCAACTTGTGTTTAATAACTCCAAGTACCAATTCAAAGTTAAGTAACTATGCGCCAGCAGAAAAGAAAAAGTATTACGCTGCAAATAAAGATCGCACAGAAAGCTTAAAGCAAACCTTGATGATGAGTTATGACTCTTGGTTCTAAGATCAAGATTGACTTAATAATATCGATAACCATGAAAGCATAATGATCGGTATTTTGTATCAACGATTATCTAACTAGGTTTAATAATTACATGTTTCATAGAGTATCCAGATACAGAATGTATCAAGGATACTCTACGAAACAATGATAATTATGTACTTTATGGTAAATAGCTAATACTGTTAAATACACTCAATCTAATAACGAGAGAGTGTATTTGTAGGTCTAATAAATCAATGAGTTAATTTAATATCTATAAGTATCGATATCTTGATACTCTATTTAACTTCTAAACGGTGAGCATTACTTCATGTGTGTTTGAGTAATAGAAAAGCGCGTAAATAGGGCATTGAACTTAATATTCGAAAAGAATAACTTCATGAAGTTAATAAAAACACATGATAACGAGCAAGTTTTACTATAAAAATATCATTTTATCACCTATCAACTTCATGAAGTTGATTAAAGTTTAAAGGTGGATATTTAAATGATGTTGTAGTAGCTAATAAAACATCTATATCACTTCTTGGCCTTAAGTATGATAGCCTTACTTTGATCGTGACATAACTACAAAAGTTATTAGGTAAACTCATCGAAATGAACGCTAATGCATTTAAAAAAACTTGAAGAGATTGATGTTAGCTTCAA
This sequence comes from Photobacterium kishitanii, assembly GCF_000613045.3. Classification (NCBI taxonomy): domain Bacteria; kingdom Pseudomonadati; phylum Pseudomonadota; class Gammaproteobacteria; order Vibrionales; family Vibrionaceae; genus Photobacterium; species Photobacterium kishitanii. The sequence goes on from NZ_LN794353.1 coordinate 80,389, forward strand.
TGACTATGAAGTAGGTCTTGAACGATATGTCAGGTGTACTTGGGCTTTGCATATATATAGGCATCATGTGTTCCATGCAAATCTGTCAGATTCATTTATTCTTGATATCAGCCGAATTAATGAATCTTTGGGAATATCGGTTAAGACTATAGATTTGAACGAATACAAAGACAACTTCAGGTCGTCTGAATCTCTAAATAAACTTATTGAGGTAAATGAATACCCTCGATGGATTTGGTTCTTCGGTATTGAAGCATTAAAGGATTCAAACTTTTCAGGTTGGCTACGTAGCCGTTTAACTATCCGATCGATAGAGAACTTGCGAGTTATTTTTGTTGCTGAATCTCGTGATGACTTTCTAGAAATTTTCTGTGATCGCAGAGTGCCTTTTTATCAATCAACGATATTGTTGCAAACAGATAAAGGCAATTAAAATAACGGTAGTTCTTGATCTTCAAAAGAGTTGGATATTTTGTCCAGAGAAGTTTTGAGATGTTGATGCATCTACCTAGCTTACGACGAATCGCTTGGTGATCACACTCCTCAGTTCTACTACTCTAAAACGTTTGTGCCCCATTATGCGTTAGACCTTTTACTCATTCATATCTTGTTAATGTGAATTTGCACTATAAAAAGTTATGCGAATTTCGGTCATTTAGGAATTATGCACCTCTTAGCAGCTTAGTTCCCTTGCATTGTTGATAAGATATTGATTTGTAATTGAGTCAGTAAGTGAAAGACGGCATTATGTGTGAGTTAAAGGCGACTTTTAGCCGTCTAATTAGCGTTATATGTTAGGAGGTATACTTGGACAAAATCTTTATTTCACAATTAGTTGATAGTGATCGAAGTGCTGTGTTTGACTTACTGCAAAACGAGCATGCTATGAGGTTTTTGGGACCGAGAAGGCCTTTGACTGATGCAGAAGCTGAGGTTTGGTTTGCTAACGAGCAACAGGCAGAAACTAGGTTTGCGTTCAGGTCTGTTGAAACTAACGAAATTGTTGGGTTTTGTGGAATTACGCTACTTGATGATGAACTAGACTTTGGGTATTTTATTCGTCAGAAGTTTTGGGGGCAAGGGCTAGCGCCTCTAATGTGCAAGTCAGCAATATTTAAACTGGCTCAATCCATCGACTTAACTCAAGTTAAAGTTTTCATAGCTTCAGATAATACGGGTAGCCAAAAAGTGGCGTATAAACTTGGGTGGCAAATAAAGTGCGTAGCTGAGAACGAATTTGAGTCAGGGCATTTTTATCATATCCACACATAACAAACAATTAAAGAGTGATTCGGCACGCGTGGTATTTTTACTATGCGTCAGTTTAAGTGATTAAGGTGGTATGCGGTAGCATTGGTATTACGTGCCTCACACCTTAATTGGGCGTTAACTGTATTACGGAGGAAGTACGATGATAACAATTAGAGAGTACGTTGAATCGGATGCTAAAGCACTTTGGGATATTCACTTTTACACGATTCGTAATGTTAATCTTCGTGACTACTCCCAAGAACAAGTAGAGGCGTGGGCTCCAGATTGTCTTGATTTCTCAGTTTGGAAAAAACGAATGTCTGGCTTATCACCATTTGTTGCTGAGATAGATAATATTATTGTTGGTTATACTGATTTACAATCAAATGGGTTAATTGACCATTTCTTTTGCCATTATGAATATCAAGGGCAAGGAGTGGGTAAAGCTTTAATGTTTCATGTACTTAGCGTGGCAGAAGAACGTGATATTAAACGTTTGTATTCAGAAGTAAGTATTACAGCTAGACCGTTTTATGAATACTTTGGGTTTAAAGTAGTTAAATCTCAAGAAATGGAAGTTCGAGGCCAAAAGCTAAGAAACTTCGTCATGGAAAAATACAATTAACATATAAGGATATGTGTTGCGAAGTCGACACCTATCAAAAGTATTGAACAAGGCCAAGCCACCATATATAAATATATATTGCGAATATCATAAAGGGTGATACTGACCTTCTTATCTTTACCATACTTTTCCTAATACCTATCAGCCCAAATAGAACAAACCTGCTAACACATTTCTGTCCGTGCGACCTGAAGTCGTATGAAGCGTTGTTCACCGCTTTATGAGTGAACCGTCTGTATCACCAGATGAACCTACGAGCCTGAATAAAGCAGCGGCTCGGACAATGTAACGAAACTTGGCCGTTTGGCTGAGTGGGAAAAGAATCGTGAGAGGACGTTCCTCCTGAAAACCACAATTCGGGTGAGTGCTAGGTAGTCAGTATGATGAACGTATGTGAATCCACTCAAGGTGCGTTATGTGATGAAGCAGCGGAAGTGGTTAATACGCTGTGGCCAAAATGGCAATGAGAGTCGGAAAGAAGTTGGACAGTATTCTTTCGTGATCACAGTACTCTCCGCACTATAGTGGGCATCTAAGCTGACATTTTACGTGACATACGGAACAGGGTAAGCCTGTATCACTCCCTCTGGGAAAGCCTTTGTGGCCGATAGTGATGCAGGTATAGGAGGTCGGAAAAAGCGAAAGCTACATTGTAATGATGTAGATACAGACTCATGTCTGATCACGAAAGTGAGCCCACTTCCGACTGGTCTCCCTTTGCGAGAGAGTTTGAAGAATTTTATTCAAGGAGAAAAGCAAATGGTGATCTCGAAAGAGATTAGTGCATCTTCTGACGGTGCTCAATGGCAGTCAATAGACTGGAAATCCGTTGAAGCGCACGTATTAAAGCTTCAAATGCGTATCGCAAAAGCAACTAGAGAAAAGAAATACGGTAAGGTGAACTCCTTACAGTGGCTCTTAACTCATTCTCGCTCAGCTAAGCTTCTTGCGGTTAGGCGAGTATCTCAAAACAAAGGCAGTAAAACGCCTGGAATAGATGGTGTCATCTGGAACACAGATGCACGCCGTATGAAAGCAGTCAATCAGCTTAGTCGCAAGACTTATAAAGCGAAGCCACTTAAACGTATCTACATTCCCAAAAAGAACGGCAAACTCAGGCCATTAGGCATTCCATGCATGGTTGATAGAGCGCAACAAGCACTCCACCTACTAGCACTAGAGCCTGTGTCTGAAACACTTGCTGATCCCAATAGTTATGGATTTAGATCTAATCGCAGTACTGCTGACGCAGTCAGTCAATGCTTCAAATGTTTGGCTCTAAAGAAATCAGCTAAATGGATACTTGAAGGGGATATCAAAGCCTGTTTCGACAAGATCGGCCATCAATGGCTTCTTGATAACATCGCTGTAGATAAGCGAATGTTGAAACAATGGCTAAGGTCTGGCTTTATGGACAAAGGTCTGTTCTATGATACTGATGAGGGTACACCACAAGGCGGAATCATATCTCCGACCTTGATGTTAATGACTCTCTCAGGGCTAGAGCAGTACATAAAATCCACTGCGCTCAAAAAGAGCGCTAGAGCCAACTTTATTGGTTATGCGGATGATTTCGTGGTCACCTGCTCATCAAAGGAAGTGCTAGTGAACGACATCAAACCGTTGATTGCTGACTTTTTGGCAGAAAGAGGGTTAACCCTCTCCGTAGAGAAAACGAAGCTTACTCACATTGATGATGGCTTTGACTTTCTGGGCTTCAACCATAGGAAGTACAAAGGAAAATTGCTTATTAAGCCGAGCAAATCCAACACGCTGTTATTTTTGAGAAACCTACGTGAACTCATCAAAAAGCACGCAACCATTCCTGTTAACGATCTCATCAAGTTGATAAATCCGAAACTCAGGGGATGGGCGAATTACTATCGCCACTGTGTTGCTAAGCAGATATTCGGGTATGTCGGCCACAATCTATTCCAAGCATTATGGCACTGGGCAGTTAGACGTCATCCAACCAAGTCCAAGGACTGGGTTGTTCATAAATACTTCCTCAACCGTAAAGGCCAATGGCAATTTCACGGTTGGCAGAAAGTCATGAACATGGATTGCCTGTTTAACCTATTCCAAATAGCAAAAGTGCCCATTGAGCGACATGTAAAAATCAGGAGTGCGGCGACTCCTTTTGACCCTGAATACCAAGAATACTTGGCAAAGCGGAAGTCAAAAAGACAAGCTCGTAACTCATGGGTTGATCCTGTTCTAACTGCTTTATGAGTTGCTGGGTGTCAAACGATGCCTTAATGGAGGCTTGAGCCGTATGCAGTGAAAGTTGCACGTACGGTTCTTAGAGGGGCGGCACTTGGTAACAAATGTCGTCTACTCGACAGATATGTGTTACACGACCGCTTTTTGGGACAAAAGCGACTTACGATGATTGTTCTATACAAGTATCTATTTTGCTAATTAGAAACTCGCCAAATTCTTTGGTTATCTGTACCTTATCGCTGCCAAAATTAAGTGTGCCAAGGCTAAAGTTCCCAGATGTGGTTACTGGTGCATCCGGGTATAATTGTCGGAATTTTTCTAATACATCATTACGCTTAATATCATATTTCCACCAAAAACTGCCGAAAGAACAACTACAATTTTGTCCTTCCATATACCAAGGCCACCGTTCTTTCCATGATTCTTGTTTTTTTTCTTCTTCCGTAACCTCAAATAAACTTCCTGTGACTTTAAAGTAACTAAGTAAAGAACCTGACCCAACTCCTGTTGTAATGACAATATCGCCTTTTGTTACACCGTTAGGCTTTTTCTTCGAAAAGTGCAAGTTTTGGTGGAGATCAGAGAAATTATGACGATCTTCTACGAGTATGGGATCTTCACTCGTACCAATAGGCTTTAGGAAGTAAAGAGGTTCTTTGTCTACGTTACATTCAGATGAGTAAACTCGTGGCAGTATATCAATATCCGCTTGAGGCTGGTTCGTTTCCCATACTTTGGAATATTGATAATGTTCAGCAAATATTACTGATTTTCTTAGCTGAGTCAGTGTTAACTCTCTATACTCGATTGCTTCGTAAATCTCATCAATAAGGTTGATTAAGTGTTCGCTATGATCAGACAGTAAGCCCCACTCATGGTTATGTTTTAGACCGTTATTCGTGAAATTAGTAGATGTTATTATTGCTTGATGCTCTTGGACGTTGGTGACGATATAGACTTTTCCGTGAAGGCTGTTATCGATGTGTACTTTTACTTTTATTGTTGGAAGATTTATTTGGAAGTACTCAAGAAAGTCTAATAACTGTTTCGGTTTGGTCAGCTGCTCAGGGGCGTTTGCTTTAAATGTGGTTACTAACTCTATACACTTTATACCTTTGAAATTAAAACTAGCTAGAAACTCGGCCATATTAGATGCTAAGAATGGAAATGTTATCAGTAGTCTATCTCCGCCTTTGGTGAACAATTTCTGTAGCTCATAATGGTGAGAACCAGTTATGTTAGATATTATTTTCATTATTATTTAGATTATTAGATGTTATTTATGATCTAGTAATATACGACTAAAAAGAAAGTAATAAAATGCCCTTATCGGATGGGCGACTCTTGTTACCAAGTGTCGCCATCCAAAGAACCTACATGCAACTTTCGCTAAGGCGTGTTTCTAAATAGCAGTTAAAGCAGGATCAAACCAAGAACAAGATGCACAGCGCCATCAAGGGGCACCGTGCAGCAAGTGCCCCAGCCAACTGTCCAGTATGCAGTGGACGTTATAGTCGTTATCCGGGAAGTGGTTACAGTTCATCTCTTCAAATTAGTGGCAGCATCGTTAGCGGATAGGTTTACCATTCATATTTGATAGCTCTTTTTCAAAAGTTGATTCTTTGGATCTCAGAACATGGTCAATCCGCATGTAGTACCGAATCAGAGCGTCAATCACCGCTCTATCCGGTGAAGATCCTTCATATTTTTTGGTTGTATGCTCAAGAATACATTTGCTAAGTGCTTTGTTACTAGAGGCATCCAACTCATTCATTAACTTAACGACCATTTCAAGATAATAAGCATATTGACTATCAGTAAGCTTTTTCGACTTAACTAAAGTATAAAGTGTACTACCAAGCGTAGAAGCAGCCCATTTTATAGGTATACTGCTAACATTCAGTTGAACCTTGTTATTTTCATCAGAGTTGTATGTGGCTGCGCCAACCCAGTCTCTTAATGCATCTAACGATTGATACATGAGATAATCGAAACGAGTCGGGAACTCTTTTTCTGTGTCCACATCGGGGCTAGGCATATAGTTATTAATCATTTCATCTACATATCTTTCTATGTACATCAGCCACATATGATCTTGATGCCCCATGTGAATGGCTCTTGATGTCATTACGTTGAAGAAGTGAATACTTACGAAAATAGGACATTCCCATTTATCTTCTTCGTAATAGGTGTATGAGAACGGCTTGTTATAGTAATTATCTTCTCCCTTCTGTTTTTTGATAAATTCTTTTGTGTAATCGCCAATGGGTTTCCAGACACCAACTTGAGAAGCAATTTCGATATCTTTGAAGTAGAAGCTTAACAGGGGGTTAGAATCATCAATGTAATACTCACCTGTATAAGAGCAATTTTGATTATCTTGAAGTTCTCGGTAGAGAGGGCTTGATGTGTTGGCAATCAATTCTTTTAAAAATAACGTAGTAAATTCGTCATTAGCACTAAAACGAACTCTTGTAAATTTAGCACAAAGTAATGGTTGTGTTCGAGCTAAGTGTCTTACAAAAAGGTGGGACTTAAATATGTCAGAGATGCTTGCGGATACATCTTCTTTGTATTTTCTATGATCGGGCAAGCAATACGACAATGTGAACGCAAAAGGCTTCATTAGATTAATAAGAGTTGTTTTGACACGACTACTTATTGAACTATCATAAGGTTCTTTGCCTAATTCCAGATCAATTAACTCCTGAATTGAAGGACGATAAGGTGCCATTAATCTAGCTCGAACTCGGTCGAACCAACGATCATGAAAGGCTAGTAAGAATTGATGATGATATTTATCTAGTAAGAATGCCAACTGTTCAAACTTCTGATTTCTGAGTAAATGACTTGATTCTTTTTGCCAATCAGAAGTTTTTGATTTAGGCAGACGTTTTCCTCCTAGCTTTAAAGCAAGGTAAAGTAAGATCGCAACGATAGCAGTAAAGGCTGTTATCTTCTCATCAAAACCCCATAGCCATTTGAGTGGCAAGGCTAGGTCAATAGCATTCAATACAGGTAGATAGATCGTATAGAGTAAGATACTGACAAGAAATCCAATTACGGATTTATCAGCCCATGAGAATCTCAGTTTTAAGTCAATTCGTTTCTCATCAGCGAGAAGTGTATATCCTGCGACTAATATGGCTAGCACTGTCAGGGTGTTCGCGTCCACTGTATTTCCTTTTGTCATTTTGAATCGATGTAAACATTGAGGTAATAGCGGGAACTTACTAATGAAATCTGAATTTTATTAAGCCGCAGCAGGTTGTGTATTGGGCTGATATTTTTCGGTTATATTCATCAACCCAGTTAAATTGTTATTTTATAAGCTTTAGATAGCTTGTACTATTATCAGATTCGATAGTTTCATCAGCGAATTTTTTACACAATTTATGTGATGCTTCATTATCTTTGTCTACTTTAAATTCAATATAAAACTCAAAAATATTGTTTCGACCGAATCCATTTTTTAATTCATCGATAGCTTTATTTAGTATTAATTCGGCATAACCTTGGTTACGAAATTTATGGAATGTCGTAACGCCAATATCAAAACAAGGTTTTTCTTTGTATGCGTCACCGATAACAGCAACGCAAGACGATTTAATTTTCGTTCCTGTTGCCATTAATGCATATGTAAATCGTGGATTACCTTGAGGTGTATCGTGATGAATTAATATATCTTTATGTATATCGCCTTTTTGTGTCTTAATTTGATTATTACTTAAGGCTTTTTGAAATGCGTTAAATGCAAGTTCTGCTGTTTCTTGATTATTCATATTTTTAATTTCATGATTATTGATAGATAATTATCCGCTTAATTTTCAATTGATGTCAATGTTGCATATGAACTGTAGTGTAACTAACAGTAACGATTATCTTCCAATTTAAACGCTTTCTTCTGCTCAATACGCTTACCTTTATTCCAAGCGCTCATAATGTGCTCCTTACGTCATAAATTCATTATTAATTAAGGCAGAGAATAATGAAAACCACGTAATTACTGGTAGAATATGCGAAATATTTCGTAATTAAGAAAACCACCATGAAACAAGCAGAACAACAATTCTTAAAAGAGCTTGAAAGCAAGCTGTGGAACGCGGCAGACAAACTGCGTTCATCGCTTGATGCTTCACAATACAAACACGCTGTACTTGGCTTAATCTTTGTTAAATACATATCTGATGCATTCAAACTACGCCAAGAAGAAATCAAAGCTGACCTAGCTAATCCTGATCATGAATATTATTTAGATCCTGCTGATTTTTCAGAAGAAGATTTAGCAGAAGAAATAGCTATCGAGCTTGAGCAACGTGATTATTACACTGAGAAGAATGTGTTTTGGTTGCCGATTGAATCACGTTGGCAGTTCTTGCAAGACAATGGCCCTGTTGTTATTGGTGGTGCCGATCTCGATATTGGTGGAAAAACTAAGAAGATCACCTCTGTTGGTCACTTAATTGATAATGCACTTGAAGCCATCGAACGTGATAATAAAAAAATTAAAGGCGCCCTAAACAAATCGTACTCAGGCTTACAAATTGACCAAGCTAAGTTAAATGAGTTGATTAACTTAATTGCGACTATTCCGTTTGTTCATGCAGACTTAAACAGTAAAGACATCTTAGGTCACGTATACGAATACATGCTGGGTCAATTTGCGCTGGCTGAAGGTAAAAAAGGTGGTCAATTCTATACCCCAGCCTCAATCGTAACCCTAATTGTTGAAATGATTGAACCGTTTGAAGGCCGTGTGTACGACCCTGCGATGGGTTCTGGTGGTTTCTTTGTTCAATCAGATAAGTTTATCGAGCGTTATGCTAATAAAAACGAGATTGATCCAATCACTCAAAAGCAAAAGATCTCTATCTACGGTCAGGAATACAATCACACCACATGGCAGCTTGCTGCGATGAACATGGCGATCCGTGGTTTAGATTATGACTTCGGTAAAGAGCCAGCCAGTACCTACACCAACGTTCAGCACCCTGATTTACGTGCTGACTTCATTATGGCAAACCCACCATTTAACATGAAAGAGTGGAACACTGGCGTTGATGATAACGACCCACGTTTTAAATATGGTCAACCGCCTACTGGTAACGCTAACTTTGCGTGGATGCAGCACATGCTTCACCACCTTGCACCAGAAGGCTCTCAGGCGCTTCTATTAGCAAATGGTTCGATGAGTTCAACCACCAATAACGAAGGCACTATCCGTCAGGCGTTAATCGAGAACGATTTAATCGAATGTATGGTAGCGCTACCGGGTCAACTGTTTACCAATACCCAGATCCCTGCGTGTATTTGGTTCTTAACCAAGAACAAAACCGCTCGCACCGATAAAGCGGGTCGTAAACTGCGTGCTCGTAAAGGTGAAGTGCTGTTTATTGATGCGCGTAACCTCGGTTACATGAAAGACCGCGTACTGCGTGATTTCGCTCGTGATGACATTCAGAAAGTCGCTGATCTTTACCATGCATGGAAAACAGGCGCAGAAGTAAATGGTATTGCTTATGAAGACCAAGCTGGTTTCTGTAAATCAGCAACCCTTGAAGAAATCACTAAGCACGATTTTGTATTAACTCCGGGGCGTTACGTTGGCGCGACGGAAGAGCTAGATGATGGCATCCCATTTGGTGAGAAGATGGCAACGCTAACGGCTAAGTTGAGTGAGCAATTTGCAGAATCCGCAACGCTAGAAGCTGAGATCAAGAAGAACTTAGCGGGGTTGGGTTATGAGCTTTGATAACGCCTACGTTCGTTTGGGGGATCTAGTTACGCTTAAATCTGGCAATACCCCTTCTAAATCGGATGAATCGTACTGGGGTGGAGTACATAACTGGGCATCAGCAAAAGATCTAAAGAAGTTTTATATTTATAAAACAGAAAACCAGTTAACTGATAAAGGGATAAAAAAAGCCTCTAGAGTAGTTGATGAAGGGGCAACATTAATCCTCACTAGAGGTATGACGCTTGTTAAAACAGTTCCAATATGCGTCGTGAAAAACAAAACAGCTTTTAATCAAGATCTTAAGTGTGTTTTTTCGCGACATGATAGTTTAGCGCCAGAGTTTATCCCTTATTTACTACTTGGCAATAAAGAGCGAATTCATTCTCTTGTCGATTTGGCTGGACACGGTACCGGTAGACTTGCTACTGATTCATTTTTGAATCTAGAGGTATTTGTCCCAGAACAACAGAAACGTGAAGAAATAGTTAAGCTGTTTGCTTCAATTGATGACAAGATCACTCTCAACACCCAAATCAACCAAAACCTAGAACAAATAGCGCAAGCCATCTTCAAGTCATGGTTTGTCGATTTCGATCCAGTAAAAGCCAAGATGAATGGCGAGCAACCAGAGGGTATGGATGCGGTTACTGCCTCGCTATTCCCAGAAAAGCTCGTTGAGTCTGAGTTAGGCTTGATTCCTGATGGTTGGAATATCGAGTCAATTAAAGATTTTGGTAACGTTATCTGTGGAAAAACACCATCAAAGAAAAATGCTGATTTTTACGGTGGTGATGTTCCATTTATCAAGATTCCTGATACGCATGGCAAGGTATTTATCACTGAAACTTCGGATACATTGACGAAGGCTGGGGATGAATCACAACCGAAGAAACGTATACCAGAAAATAGTATCTGTGTGAGCTGTATTGCTACTGTTGGACAAGTTTTTATAACAACGAAACCAAGCCATACAAATCAACAAATTAACTCTGTTGTTCCTTACGATCAGAACTCGCTCTACTACCTACTTTTTAAATTCAAGGGTTTGAATAAACACTTCCATGATTTGGCTAGTGGTGGTAGCGCAACATTAAACATGAACACAAGTACCTTTTCTAAGGTGGCTCTAGTTCGCCCAACGGCTGATGTGCTTGAAGCATTTCACAAAACCGTAGGTGGTTTAATGGAGAAAATGTTGGCGAATCAACTAGAGAATACAACGTTATCAGAACTACGAGACACCTTGCTTCCTAAATTGCTTTCCGGCGAAATCGAGTTAGATAAAGTGTTAGACGTTTAAAATAAGGACAATAAGACGTGTTTAAAATTGATAAGGAATCAAATCGTATTTCGAGAATCGAAACTAAGCGTTTCACTGATCTTGGTTTTAGAGAGCGTGATCATCTACAAGAATGGTTAGCGAACCAACCTGATGCTCTTGGTGAAGAGTTACTTATTATTCAAAAAGAGTTTGATGGATTTGATGATACGAGAGAGCGTTTGGATCTATTAGCATTAGATAAAGACGGGAACTTGGTCATCATAGAAAATAAACTGGATGACACTGGCAGGGATGTTATGTGGCAAGCTCTCAAGTATGCGTCTTATTGTTCTAACCTAACCAAATCACAAATTGTTGAAATATTTCAGAGCTACCTGAACAAATATTGTAATGGTGGTGATGCAAAATCATTATTGTGTGAATTTCTTGATGCCCCAGATTTAAGTGAAATCGTACTCAACTCAGGCATTAATCAACGCTTAATGCTTGTCGCCGCAAATTTTAGAAAAGAAGTTACCAGTACAGCACTGTGGTTACTTAATCATGACATTCAAGTTCAATGCTTTAAAGTCACTCCTTATGCCATGGCTCAGGAACTGTTTCTTAATATTGAACAAATTATACCAACTCCAGAGGCGAAAGAGCTGATGATTGGTATGAATGCCAAAGAAGCTGAAGAAAAGAGCACATCCATTGAGATTAAGCATCGTCATAAAATTCGTCATGAATTCTGGGAGCGGTTACTCGAAAGTGTGGCTGATAGCTCTTGTCGCATGTTCGACAATATTAGTCCAAGCAAAGACCAGTGGTTAGGTGCAGGTTCTGGTGTGAGGAATTGTCGGTTCAATTTAATATTTGGCACTAAAGAAGCTCGTGTCGAGTTGTATCTCAGCCGACAGGCACCAGAAGAAAACAATTTTGTCTTTGATGCGTTATTTAAGCAGCGATCTGACATAGAGGCAAAATTCGGATCTTCTATAGATTGGCAAAGGCTTGATGGTAAAAAAGCGTGTCGAATAAAAGTGAGTAAGGAATTTGACGGCTACAATCGCGAATATTGGTCAGAAATCGTCGAATGGCTAATACAGAATATGACAAAGTTTGAACTAGCCTTTAAATCAGCATTACTTGAAGTCAATCGTCAGTTGAAAAGCACCAGTTTTGAGGAATAAGACGCTGTATGAAAATCACAGAAGACCAACTAGAACAGCTCTGCCTTGATTGGTTTGCAGACCAAGGCTACCTCTATAAAAATGGTTACGACATTGCCCCTGATGGTGACACACCTGAGCGGGACGATTATCACCAAGTCATATTAAAACAACGCTTACTTGAACGCCTAGAAATCCTTAATCCAGATTTACCGTCTGATTGCCTCAGTGTGGTTATAAATACTGTCAGTACGCCAGATACGCCTGTACTGATTAAAAGCAACCGAGCTTTTCACAAGTACCTAATTGAAGGTGTGCCTGTTGAATATAGCGTGTTTGAGGATGGTGAAACTAAAACCAAACATACTCATGCTCGATTAATGGATTTTAACGAACCTGATAACAATGAATTTTTGGTGGTTAATCAATTCACCATTACGGGTAAAAAAGGCAATCGACGCCCAGATGTGGTGGTGTTCATTAATGGTTTGCCCATTGCGGTTATCGAGCTAAAAAACCCTGCCGATGATCATGCTGACATTTGGAATGCCTATAACCAACTTCAAACCTACAAAGAAGAAATTTCAGATCTGTTTGTATTTAATGAAGCTTTGGTTGTCAGTGATGGTTGGACAGCGCGTGTCGGCTCTTTAACAGCAAACAAAGAGCGTTTTTTACCATGGAAAACTGTAACAGGTGAAGACGATAAACCATTGCTAGAGTTTCAGTTAGAAACCATGGTTCGCGGCTTCTTTAAACCAGATTTACTGCTTGATTACATTCGTTATTTCATCTTGTTTGAAACTGACCACGACAACATCATTAAGAAGATTGCGGGTTATCACCAATTCCATGCCGTTCGTGCGGCAGTAGAGGCCACGGTGAAAGCTAAACAGGCTGATGCTGATCTGCCTATGGTGGCTGAAAGCATGGGTAAATATCAAGTTCAGGCGGCCAAAGGTTTAGATAAGATCAAAGCAGGTAGCGGTAAAGCTGGCGTAGTTTGGCATACTCAAGGTAGTGGTAAGAGTATTTCAATGGTGTGTTACGCCAGTAAACTGCTGCAACAGCCAGCGATGAATAACCCAACCATTGTTGTTGTGACCGACCGAAATGACCTTGATAGCCAATTGTTTAATACCTTTGGTATGGCGAGTGGCACATTAAAGCAAACACCAGAGCAAGCTGATGGTCGTGATGAACTTCGAACGCTGTTATTGAGCCGTAAATCTGGCGGTATTATTTTTACTACTATCCAGAAGTTTGCCCTGCTTGCAGAAGAAACAGACCATCCTATTTTATCTGAACGCGCCAATATTGTGGTGGTGTCAGATGAAGCACATCGTAGCCAATATGGTAATAAATCTAAGTTAGTCTCCGTAAAAGATGCTGAGGGCAATGTTACAGGTTCGAAGTATGTGTTTGGGTATTCCAAATACATGCGTGATGCGCTGCCTAACGCGTCTTTTATTGGTTTTACAGGCACACCCATTGCTATGGACGATAAAGACACCCGTGGCGTATTTGGTGAGTATGTTTCTGTTTACGATATTCAAGATGCCGTCGATGATGGTGCAACAGTACCCATCTATTATGAATCTCGCTTAGCAAAATTAAACATCAACCAAGATGAAATTGAAGAACTTAATGATCTGGTTGACGACGAAATCAGCGAGGAAGATGAAACTGATACTCGTGAGAAAATCAAATCGCAATGGGCAACACTAGAAAAGTTGGTTGGTTCTGAACCTCGAATTGCTCAAGTGGCACAAGATTTGGTTACACATTTCACCACTCGTACTGAAACATTTTCCGGCAAAGCTATGATTGTGGCGATGAGCCGAGAGATTTGCGTTGATCTGTATAACGCAATTGTTGCAATTAAACCTGAATGGCATCATGACGATCCAGATAAGGGCGCAATTAAAATCGTGATGACAGGATCAGCGTCTGATAAGGCGAAGATGCAGCCCCACATTCATGATAAAAAGACTAAAAAGCTATTTGAGAAACGTTATAAAGACACTAACGATGAACTAAAGTTGGTGATTGTTCGTGATATGTGGCTAACAGGTTTTGATGTCCCATGTTGCCATACCATGTATATCGACAAACCAATGAAAGGTCATAACTTAATGCAGGCGATTGCCCGTGTTAACCGTGTTTTCAAAGATAAACCCGGTGGTTTGGTTGTTGATTATATTGGTATTGCGAGTGAGCTTAAAAAAGCCCTTAAAACCTATACCAGCAGTCAAGGTAAAGGACAGCCAACCGTCGATACCGCCGAAGCCTTTGCTGTATTAATGGAAAAAATTGATATAGTTCGAGGTATGTTTGCAACGCCAGTCGATGGACAAGTCTTTAACTATCGACCTGATTTTAAAACCAATGCTTTGCGTTTGCTACCGGGAGCAGTAAATCATTTATCAGGTTTATCGCATACCAATAGTAATGGTAAAGAAGAACGTGATGGTAAGCGTCGTTTCTTAGATGTGATGGCGGCGATGACCAAAGCTTTTTCTCTTTGTAATACGATGGATGAGACTCAAGGTTATAAGAACGAAATAGCCTTTTACTCTGCGATTAAGACAGCATTTGTTAAACACTCAACGGTTGATAAAAAACGCAGTGACGAACAGCGAAATAGTGCACTAAAGCTGATTTTGGATAACGCCATTATTGCTGATGGTGTGGATGATATCTTCTCTATGGTTGGGCTTGATAAACCCAATATTGGTTTACTCTCTGATGAGTTCTTGGAAGACATGAAGAACATGAAAGAGAAAAACCTTGCAGTTGAACTACTTGAAAAGCTTTTGCGTGATGAAGTTAAAGCACGAATGAAGAATGACGTAGTTCAAGAGAAGAAATATTCAGATCGCATCATGGAAACACTGCAAAAGTATCATAACCGTAGTATTGAAACGGCTCAGGTAATCGAAGAGTTGATCAAGTGGGCGAAAGAGATGGCTGCTGATGCCGAAATGGCATCTGGGTTAAACCTCTCTCCTGATGAAATCGCTTTCTATCGAGCGTTAGTGGTGAATGAAGCCTCTGTACGTGAACTGGGGGATGATACTTTACGGAACCTAGCTATTGAGTTAACGCAACAATTACGTAAGTCAGCAACAGTAGACTGGCAAAAACGAGAAAGTGTTCGAGCTCGAATGCGTAACCTTGTTCGTCGCCTACTACGTCGCTGGAAGTACCCGCCAGATAAGGCAGATGAAGCGATTAAGTTGGTGCTTGAGCAAGCAGAAGTACTGGCTGATGGCTGGTATCAGTAATATTGAAAGGCAAGGTTTGATACCTTGCCTATTTCATTTTAAGTTTATGTTTTTTTTATCTGAGCATTACTCTGCTTAAGAATTCGCTTTGGTGTTGAGCCTTTGGAAATACAAGGAATAGTGAATGCTTCATTGATATTTCCAGCTGAAGGTAGGGGTATCTTGTTCCCATCGGTATCTTTTTTAAAGAGTGCTACTCGTTTGACTATCACTTTATTTCCAGTAACAGGAATATTTAAATGCATGTTCCAGCCTTTGAATATTGTTGATAGTTTACATAGTAAAGAGTATGAGGTGGACTCGTGTACTAATGATTGAAGGTAATTTCGAACTTGATATTCAACATCATCTTCAGACTCTAGACCTAGAGAAGAAATTATCCTTGTTAGATAAACTTCTGGCGTTATTGGTAGTTCGTTAAAAGTGTGCTGATTTAGTTTCTGTGTTATTAGATAGTGTGCAAAAGCGTAAATGGGTTCAGATACCTGACTCTCTCGTTTGTGGCGTTTGACGATTTTTGAAACAAAATCAACAGAAAGTGCTAATTCTTCGTGATCTTCGACGTAACTTAAAATTTCAGCTGGTTGAAAAGAGGTGCCCTGAGTACCACGAAAGTCGAATAGATTTTTTGTCATATCAAAAGCCTTCGCCAGCATAGCAACACGAGATAGAACAGATGCGCTAACTTTTACTCCTGCCATCTCTAATACTTGTGATCTTGAACGCATGTTACCCACATCAATGTGAGCAAAAGATAGATCATCTGTAACACCATATGTGATGGTCGCGATGAATCCTACTCCCGCCTCGACACATGCTTTTAATCGGTGGTGTCCATTCAGGATTTCACCATCAGCGGAAACGATTATTGGTTCTCCTGTAAGGCACCATTTACCATTTTTTATGGCTTCTACATATTTGTTTATTTTCGTTCGACTAAGTTTCCTATTTTTGTTTTGTTTGTTTACAGCTCCACGTTGTGAAAACTCAAGCATATCTCGAGCTAACCTAGGGCTAATGTAAACTTCGACATGTTTGAGGCTAGTTTTAACTAATTTAATATTAGTGTAGTACTTTGATTTATCTTTGAAAATCTCATATAGCTGCTCAGCTGGAAGGTTTTCATTTGATGCGTCAACAAGCTCTTGAGAGCTAGCCTGATAACTAGTGCTATTTTTCTCTTTATAGCGCTTAACTAAACTGTCAACGACAGACTTTTCTAGTGGATTATCACTAATGTCATCGTTCTGGGATCGTTCTTTATTACCATTCATTTGAGTATCCAAGAGTGTTATTACGTTGAGAGACTAATTTCCTTGTCGTGCTATGAGTACAGGTATACTTGCTCTGACATGATTGATCGGACGTGTGCGTCTGATCAAGTATTTTTTTTAATTTAGACTATGCAGAATGTATATTTTTAGATGTGAGAGTGAGTTTGTCCAAGTTATATTTAACCGGACGGTTAGCTTCCCGTGTTGGAAAATCTGTAAAGAGTTTAGTTACTTACTTACCAGCAATTGAGCTTGAAAATTATTTGTCCGTTACTCGCGTATACCCAGATCTGGAAGTTATTTATGACGCGGCGAAAAATAAAACTAATCTAAGAAAAGTGAGTGATATCCAAAAAGACATCAAAAATGAACTGCTGACGGGGGAGTTGGGTTCTCCGTTGTCATTGACTGTTGTTTTGGAAGGTAATCCGACGCTTGTTACTACAGGTGAATGTGGAAGTCTTGAGTATGATCGTGCATCTACATTTGTTGTTGGTAATGTTTTACTTTTAGTCGCAATGCTTAAAACTCTTGGAATAAAAGCCCCTCTCTTTTCATCAAGACTTAGTTCATCTGAAATTAAAAAAAATAGTATTTATCGTCAAATGTTAGCGAAAGATGAGGTAATGCTGACGTTTGTTTTTGATGATGAAAATGGTCTTAGTGAAGAGCAGGTTAGAGAGTTCTTCTTTAAATATAATCGCCAACATTCAGGTTTGCATTTAACTCAGTTTTCCAAGTCAGATAATACATTCCCATTGAAACCACTCATTGACCAGTTAACTCAGAATTTAAACTTTGAAAAATATGGTGGTGTATCAACAAAATCTAAACATGTTAAAGCATCTGATAGTTATTTAACGACAGAGTATATTCTGTTTAAGTTTATTGTCGGCTCTGTTGCTGGCTCACAAGTGCAGGAAACATCCATGATGTCTAACGATGTAACTTTTGCTTCAGGACAAAGGATGTCAGAAGTACTTGAGGACGGTTACATCAAGTATATTGAGGCCTTCCTAAAAGCGTGGCTTCAGCCATTACAGAATAATAATAAACTTACAAGAGGTGGTTTTCGTTTATCTGCTCAAATTTGGCAAGCTCTATCTTTAGTTGTCTATAAGTTGGTTGCTGATGGTGCTTCTATTGAAGATATTACACAGGCAGGTTTGATCTTAGGAAGACTTGATTACAGTAAGAGAGCAACACATTGGCATAATTGTGGGGTAATGGGATTGGATTCTAATGGACGACTGTTTAAGAATACGGCTAATTCAACACGTGAATTTAGAAATGGTTTAGCCCAATACTTTTTAGCTTTGGTCTGAAGTCAGTACATTAAATTTGGCTACCTACTTCTATAAGATACTATCATCTAGAAGTAGGTAAATCGATAATGAATAATTAGATTATTAATAAGTTTAGCTTTAGTTGAGAATACAAATTTTGATTGGATTTTTTCTTTTCTGTTGTTTCCTGTCGCTAGTCCTTATTATCCTTTAATTTATCTAGTAAATAGGGGGATAGCACTTCTTCGATTGGCAGTCTTGTCTGAGTTTTCAGCATTTTAATGATAGTCAGCATGGTATATGTATTTTTTTGAAGTTGAACTTCTAATTCATCTTTTTCTGCTTGAAGCTTCTTTATTCGCTGCATAAAAGCCACCTTACTATTTCTAGAAAGGATGAGTCCTTCTTCTGCCGGAGTCAGCCCAAGGCCATTCAGCAGTTGAAGATTGTATTTATGAATTAACGCTTTTCTGGTCGGAGTCGATAAGGTACTCACTTGTCCTTGAATAATACCTTTGCTCTTGAGTCGGCAATGAACAAGTGTCGGTGTTATCTCCTGTACCATACCCTCATTAGTAATTAGGATTAGCTCTTTTTCAATCGCTTCATCCAAGGCTTGTCCCTTGAGTGCTGTCATTGATTGACTTCCTTATCCTTAGCTTCTTTTTTTTCCTTCTCTAAGCGTATATGATCAATCGAAAACATATCGGCAAGAGTCGTAGGTCGTTGATTAACTGCAAGCTGCTCTGCTGTCGGGGATTCAATCAGTGATACAACAATACCCTTAGATAGAGCTTCAGCTGATTTAATTTTCATGCGCTCCAGTACTTTACAGCTCGATTCAATTTGAGTTAATGACTCGGTATAGCTACTATCTTTTTGGGCTAGTTTAGACAGTACTCCAGCGTGTTTTTTGTTGCTAATAGAGCGATTTACAATTGTTTCTATTTCACCTGCGCGTCCCGTCAGGGCGTGATAGGCGCATTCTTGTCCTGCCTGACACTTCGCCCCAAATGGACAACCCCAAAGACCGAGGTTACGGGTGCATGTACCTAGCGGCAGTGGACTTAGGTGTGAATGTGTTTTGAGTAAGTCTTTTGCTTTTTCTTTATCGCCATTACCCATAAGCTCTGAGTAGCTATTATTCAGATCAGGCATGAAGTTTTCTGAAAGATTTTTAGCTAGATAAGCCGCATTTTCCTCATGGGAACCCAGCGTGTGCAGGCTATTTTTAATATTCGTTTCTAAGTCTAAATCAGGAGCAAATATCATAGCTCCTGTCTGCTTGACATACTCGACAGGGTTAGTCGTCATGGAGTCATCAAGAGTACCTGCAAACAGCTCATCGAGATCAGTGCTCTGGTCGATGTCGGGAGGAGTTACGTTAACGTCAGCTTCGAAACTAGCAGAGAACAAATCAAGTTGCGGATCATTATCATAAGAATTATCAGCCTTAGGTGCATCTTTGGCCTCATAAGATTGAGCTTTACTCTCTAGCTCATCAAACTCAGATAACGATGGCGTTTTAAGCTTCTGAGCTATTGTTAGGTGTTGGTAATGCTGATTTTGGAATATATTACTTCGCCCCATGAGCATCGCCTGTAAATGCTCTGAAATATTAGCAATAGAAAGGAACGTATTCACATTGTGTCTAGGTATATGCGTTGTCAATGCTGTGGTTGAGCCATCTTCTTCAAATAAGCCATATTTTTTAAAGAATGAAACGCCAGTAGTTTTACCATTTCTATTTGTTTCGCCTAATATACGACCAATCTCTGGTGCAGCAACATCACGAACGATATTGTTATATGATCGCTTCTGCCCAATAGAGCTAGCTCCCTCTGGATAAATAAATAATAACTTTTCGTAATTGATTCGAATATGCTTGCCTTTATGGGGCTGATTTCGAAAGAAACCATCACCATTAAGTAGATATTTTTTGTCGGTAACAAATTTCAGATAATCACGATTAAGAGTTTGAGCTGAGTACCTAGTTATATTCCGAGACGAATTTTTTGGGTCTGGTTTGTCAATCTCAGGAAAGATCTTATAATTATTTAATGCTTTTTTTACTTTATCTCTTGCGGCAGATGTACCTGTACCTGCTGTATTAATTAAATACCGATCCATATCAGATAAATCCACCATACCATCTATTCCAATAGGTAGGCTAGCAGGTAAAAAATTGGTAAATCCTGACTGTCTTTGTGTTATCAGTACCTCACGAAAGGGTTTAGTCAAGCTAATCACAGCGGCAAATATTGATTCAACTAACGAGATCGCATTTGGCTCTACCCAATGTGCGGTCGCTGACGAATGCTTTGACCCGAGGTATTTTATTTTTAAGTCATACAACGGTAAATTAAACTTCTTAGCAAGCGCGAGCGCATCACCTTTAACTGGAAGTTTCTCTAGGGCATCCTCTTGCACACCTGATGCTTCCTCAAATCTGAAACCCGTTACAATCAGTAAAAGTAGGAGATTAAGCACAATTTTCTCCCCAACGCTTTCGGTAAGGCTAATTAAGGCAACAATATTGAGAAAAGCCTTGATGGTAATCAGTTTATCTTCATCGTCTGGGACTGTGCTGTCAGCGCAACCGTCTGGGATCTCCTTTGCTGCCTTTGCTCGCAGGGCTTTCTTCGTATAATTGGTGTTAATGCTGGCGTAAGTGGAGTTGTAGTCTGTCGGTGTTAGGGTAAAGCCTAATGCATCAATGTTTTTTGAAATGGATTGTAGCCGAGTCGCATTATTCGCAACATTTGTTAAATCATCAGGTTTTGCCTCAGCAATTAGTCCTATAGCATGATTGAACACTTCATGATTCAGGTAAACGGGGTTAGTTTGCCCTGTAATTTCAATCAAGGATCGATAAAGATGCCTAAGTAACTGAATAGTATCATATGTTTTAGATGCTGAAGGCATTGCCTCATTCAGCGGAATGATTGACATGAAATACGCACGAATAAAATTTTGATATAGAGGGTCTTTAATTTGTACGTCAGGCTGCTTAAAAGCCTTCCCTGTATAAATGAATATTGCCTTAACCGAACGACCGCTGGTTTTAAGCCAGCCAGTGCCTTTTGCCCCTAAGTGGTGCGATTTTGCATTCCAATCAAGGCTATCGCCAAAGTTTTCATTACGAATATTCCAGCGCCTTTCTTGTGTCGCTATAAATTCCTGTAGCTTTTCACGACTATCATTCATAACAGTTTTCCTTGTTTCGTGGCAGCAATGGTCTCTGACGATGATTTGGATAACCGATTCGATGAAGGGGCGGTATCTGAAACTATGCTACGCGCAGGTCTTGGGGGGGAATTTTCAACACGCTTCATGACTAGCATGATGTTCTCTTTCATCCGAGTCAGGATTTCCACGGCAGGATTTCGAGCATTACCAACAGCATTAGAAAGTGCCACTGCTTCAGTGATTTCTTTTTGCACTCCCAAGAGTACCTGCTCATGCTCACCCTCCTCAATAAAAGGGCGAAAGTATAGGCATCCATAGCAGGCCCTTAGCTCCGCGAATGGGCATTCCTTGGAAATTCTTCCACAGCCGCCGCTATTCGTGTGGAGTTGACCACCGACAATTCCAGCTACCTTGATACCATGCCAGTCTTCCGCATAAACAAGATCCCCCGTAATCATCAAAGCCATCATGTTCTGCCATGTCGCATTCACGCCTAATGCACGGTAGCGCACTCGTGCTAGCTCAGGAGTAGCTAAAATATAATGCTTTGCAACCACCTCAGAAGAGTGACCCAAAACAAAAGCTATCTCAGCCGCGGTTGCGCCTTGCATAGCCAATGAGTGCCCCACGTTGTGGCGGAACTCTGAAGGGGTAAACTGTTTTATGGCAGTTTTATCTTCCCGCACAAGTGCCTGATATTCTTTAGGTGAAAACCTCAATATTTGACGGTTCAACGCTCTTTTAAATCCATCGCTTGAGCTAGACCAAGTGGGGAATAGCTTGCTCTCAGGACATAAATCTTTTTGTTTAATGTACGCCCTGATTAGATTTGCGACCTCATATGGCAAGGCTACATTGATACGCTCAACGTCATATATTAATTCTCCTGTTTTTGCATAAGGTATAGCTATAGAATATCGTCCAATTTCTCCTTTTTTTACCTTTGTATCTTCATTTAAAGCTGAAGCAACCAACTTATCTAACTGGACAGGGCGAGCGCCTGTGACATATTCCAGCCCTAGTATACTCGCATCCATCAGGTGCTCAGTTTTGAATTCCTCCCCTTCATCAAATGATTTACTCATTTCCCAGAGTCCGTTCAATATCATGCTTAGGGTTTCGTTTGATATAACATTATCAATTTCTTGATAAATGAGAAAAGTATCATTCTGTGGACGTGCAATGAGTATTAAATCGTCCTCAATATCTTCGCCAATCATTGGGAAATCATATTTAGATAAGGTGCGCGCAAGGAAAAGGATACTATAGAATGCTCTATCTCTACACTGAAACTCATCCCATACTCCACGATCAAGTAAATCGACTAAGGTTTTCTTTGATAACTCTAATTGATGTACTTCAAGCCAATCAAATAACTCATATATGCAGGCAACAAAGTTAACTAAGTGAGATGGTAATTTATCAATTAAGTATTGGGTTACTCCGAATTTAACTATTTTATTTTTATAAGGACATGAAGATCTATTTACGAATAAGGCGTGTTTTTTACCAGAATAACGATAACGCCATTCATCGCTGTAAGTCATAATTGATTTAGTATCGAATTCACCTGCCGCTAAAAAAGTTAGCTCTTTAGGAAGGGGAAGATCATTAATTGCTGCCTTCTGGGCTGCCGAGAATAACTCATGTTGGCTAGTGCTACTGGAATTAACAACATTATTAGAATTCATAGAAAATACCCTCGGTTTCTTCAGTCTCTAGCTGTGCCTTGAAACTCCGCTGTATATCAGTACTGTCTGCCTCAATGCGCTCAAGGTTTCGGAAATTACCTTGTTCATCAAAAAAACGCCTCGCATATCTCATAGGCATTTTACTGTTTTCTGACCAGCCCCCCTGAGATCGTAGGGTATTGATTGCATTTGACATTATTTCTTTGTTATTCAATATCTGCCCAGTACTTACTGCCATATCAACGGCTTTTCTATGCTCTGACTTATACAGGTGGTCAAGATGTTCATATGCCCAAGTGTGACGAGCAACCTTGGGGGTCAACTTGGGTAGGTCAATATAAAGCGTGGTATCTCTAAACATCGGAAAGTGCTTTGTCAGCGTACTATCAAGGGCATGGAATATATCCCTTACTGCTTCATACGAAAGCGGATTGAAAGGGGCTACAGATGAAGTGAAAATATAACCATGATCATGATGGACTCCATCACTGAAATGCTGACTGCGATACTGCTCAGTGAACCCCTTTAGGTGTAAATAATCGCGCTTACTTAATGACAATATGCGATGTGAATGCCCAGTTTTTATAGCAGGCTTGCGGGTTCGTTTATCGATTACGCCTTCTTCTCGATTGGTAACGACTAGCATGTAGTTGACAGCGCCACTCGGGTCTGGCGCACTCATTTTATATGATCGCCTATCTAGCAATAAAACCTCAGCTGCTCGTAAGCCATAGTAAAAATAGAGCCTGACCAGTAAATCATTACGGATTTGAAGGTAGGTAGTGGAAAAGGGGTTACGTGAATTCGGCTTACTCGGTGTGGATGGTATTGATATCACCATGATAGCCTTTCGCATTGATTTTGGAATACTCTGATACGATGGCTTACGGTCACTAGATTCACTACTTTTTTCGATTAGATTCAACCTTTTACTCATAGAGGCGAGATCTTTTTCATACTGTAATCGAAGTTTTTTGCAGTCGCTCACGGACATATCGAGGTATTTAACTGTTGCGTATGTACGAGACAGGTATTTAAGAAATCTAATTCCGGCACGAACCCGATTCGCATTGGTTTTTTTTGCGCTATCTGAAGCATAATCTAAATAGTGAACTATGCCATCTATCGGGTTGTCATGTAGATGTTGGTTAGAGCAGAGGAACTCGAAATAATTATCCAGCTCCACGATAGGCTCAGCCAGATCGTAGTCATTACGCTGTAAGTAATGGCAAAAAGATATGCCATATTTTCGCTCCCAAAATTTATAAAAGTACGTTAGTGAATATAGCGCCTTTTTCTGAGTCTCAGATGCTCGGGTTGCTAGCTCACTCATGTAATACATGGTGGGATAGAGCGTAGGCATACACGTTTCTGTGTCAAACATAACCCAGTGTGAATGTTTGCCATTTGATACTTGTTTAACGCTATGCATGAACTTATGCCACCTACAAAGTATGTTAGCTGTGAAGTTATAGTAGACACGGTTTATATACTTTACAAGTGCTCAGCTCACAAAACACTCATCTCCTATATCATTGATTTGAATAGAAGAGGTGAATCTATATGAAGTTACGCTACCACACGGACTATTTAACATAAGGTACATAATGCGCACTCATGTAACACATCATTAACAGGGAATATACTGAACGCAAACGCGGTCAAACCTATGCTATATATCTGATAGTTTTGACCTTTAAGCTTTTTTGTAATGTCTTGCCATGCTTGTTTAGCCTTATGTGTTTTAGCTTTATCAGCGGCCAAATAGATTAACGCATCATGAATATCAGTTTTTGTTTCTTCTGCAAGAAAAATAACTTCATTTTCAGTTAGATAGCGTTCGCCTTTGCGGATTCTACTTAGTTTTGCACCATCAATACCCAAATCAGATGCAATTTGCTTGTCTTGTACGTAGTTTTTAGCTTCTTTGTATGCGTCTAACAGTTTATTAATGTGCATAACGGTTCTCCTTTTTCCCTATTGTAGCCCCAAAATTGTCATTTTTGGCATCTTGTAATTGTCATAAATGGCAATTAGGATTGTCAAAAATGACAACTGGGTAGCAAGAATGAAAAGAATCTTAGTACATGATTTAGCAACAGATCAGTTTGAATACGTGAACTTTCTTCACGCTCAAACGCTATGCTCATCATTCACAAAACCAGACATTAACAATGGCCGTAAACTACCAGGTTATGTTGATCATACACGTCCAAATAATTCTTACGTGGCTGATTTGCTTAAACGTCAGGCATTAGCAACACCAATTCATTCTTTTGATACTTCTGACAATATTCAGCCGTCTTTTGCTGCGCCATGTTTGGACATACTTAATCTAGTTCGTCCACATCGTGCATTTGCGCCGGTTATGTCACGTGCTTATATCAACCTTAAAAAGAAAATTGGTGAGCTTGATGCCATGCGTTCTTTGGTAGCTGCTAACGAACGCCTAACTAAAAACGAATTTCGTTATACGTTTTCTGACGATCAGTTAGTCACGTTTGCCAAAGCTAAAAGCCATGCAGTCATGAAAGCTGTCGCTGTTATTGAAGATGATGCTCAAGCGTTTCAAGTAGCATCTTCAATACTAGCTGACTACGGTTTGTATTTTTCTGAGGCAGTGATCAAGGCTAAATCAGAAAATAACGAGCTGCGTTCGTTAGTTAATCGTGCAACCAATGAACTTTGGTGGCGCAGAGCTTTACGTAAATTATCAGCCATTGAAGTTGAACGCGTGGCGCGTGATTTAGCGATTGTTCATAAATATGGACAAGCATATTGCTCTAATTATTCAGTTAGCCGTCGTCGTGAACGCGATACGGATAACAAAGCAATATTAGAAAATACAGTCGCTTATGATGAAGTTAACGAAGATAACTGGTTCACATTATCAGACTTAGCGGATAAATCTGTATCAAATCCTGTTGTTCGTCGTGCTGAAATGTTCGTACGTTTAAAGGGATTTGAGGCCATTGCACAAGACAATGATCATGTGGCGATGTTCTATACCCTTACCTGCCCTAGCCGTTTTCACTCGGTGTCTAAGTCGCATGTTAACCAAGCATGGTTAGATGCTGGCAAGCCAACAACGCAAGGTGCTCAAGCCTATTTGTCTGCTGTTTTTGCGGGTTTCCGTAAAGCATTAGATAAAGCTGGCATCAAGATTTATGGCTTACGTGTTGCTGAACCTCATGCTGATGGTTGTCCACATTGGCATTTATTGATGTTCATGGACAAAACCCAACATTCAGACGTGACCAATCTTTTCAGAAATTATGCGTTGCAAGATTCACCTGAAGAAAAAGGCGCGCAAAAACATCGTTTTACCGTTGAAACGATTGATTGGTCTAAAGGCTCAGCCGTTGGTTATGTAGCTAAGTATTTGTCTAAGAACATCGACGGTAAGCACATTGATAATGATGTTTCATCCGATTTAACAGGCGTTGAAGCTTCAGAACGTGTTGTTACTTGGGCGCGTGTTAATCGTATTCGCCAGTTTCAATTTATTGGTGGACCATCTGTGACGGTATGGCGTGAGATGCGCCGTGTTCGTGATGAAATTAAAGAGGATGATCCTTTGATCGCTTCATTATCTACAGGCGAACACATGGCATTAGAAAATGTTCGTCGTGCTGCTGATGCATCTGATTGGCAAGCATTCTGCTATGCGATGGGCGGTGTCTTTGTTCGTCGTAAAGATCAAACCGTTTCCCCTGTTTACTCCATTCCTCAAATCATGAGCAAGCTCGTTGATGAATGGGGAGAAGAACATACCACTGAACGAAATGCCACAACCCGTTATGGCGATGCTGCTATTGCGCGTGTTGTTGGTGTGCTGTTTCGTGGTGCGTTCTTAGCAACTCGTGTCCGTAATTGGAAGACAGAAAACAAAGAAAAATTCCTACGTGGCACTAAACGCATTATGTCTGGTGTGGTTGATGTATTCGATGTTCTTGAACGCGAAAACGAATATCACCGTTTGGCTGATGCGCAATTCAATGAATACCAACAATATTTACAACGTGTAGACGAGATAACTGCTTTTGCTTTTGATGAAGCGGCATGGCCTTCGTTCGTGGGCGCAGCCCATGACGGAGGTCTGTCCGCTTCATCCTTGGACTTGTGTCAATAACTGTCGAAATTTGAAAATAAGGAAAAACCAATGATTGTATTAGCCCGCATAAATGACAAAGACGATATTGAAAAGAAAACCAACACCAATACCAACACGGGCGAAAGCCGTGATTCGGGTATCGTGAAATTACAGCTATTTAACCCCTCAGAAGTGGTTGAAGCCCGTATATCCCCTGAGTTATGGGATGCGTTTGGCGGCGGCAGTGATTTAGTCAAACTGATTGATAAGAAAGTCGAGTTTAAAATTCAACACGTTGAACGATCATTCGCTGGTGACGGTGGCAAGCACGTGTCATTCAGTGGCTACCATTTATTAGGCATTCCAACACTGGAAACTAAGGCTTAATTCAATGGAAAACCTAACACCTGAACAACTTCAATTTATATCTGAGGCGTTGTATTGGGGATTAGGCGTCGTTTGTCTTGGCCTTGGTGCAATATTCGGCAGTCAAAGATAATGAACGATTTTTTACTATTCTATGGCACTTGCTTTTTCATTGGCTGGTGTCTTGGTTATGGCATGTATGCCTATAAACGATTTACAGAAGTGACTGTAAATGACTGATATAAAATGGAGTTACAAAATGAATAACATTAAAAACATCTTAGCATCTAAAAAAACGGCAGCGGGTTTATTAGTTGCTTCTGCTGTCTGTTCTACATCTGCTTTCGCTGCTGATCCTGCAACGGGTGCTGACGCTGCTTTTGCTCAAGTTGCCGCATTGGTAACAAAATTTGAGACAGCTGCTTGGCCTATCGTTATTTCGATTACAGTCGCAGTTATTGGTATTTCACTGTTCAAGAAGTTTTCAAAGAAAGCTGCTTCTTAATATTTAATCCCATTAAGTATTATTTAATTAATTGGCAGCCTTTGTGCTGCCTTTTTTAATGGTGATGTATGCGAATTATATTATTCCTATTGTTATCTACTTTATCTTTCAATGTGTTTGCTGCAATAAATATGGTTGTTACTCAGAATCGATTTGCAGCGGCTGGTGATGGTTTTAATGTTGGCGATTGGACAACTGATGTAGCTGTAAAAGCAAAGTTTAAGCCTCCATTTACTGTTAATTGTTATAACTCAGGTTGTAAGGTTTCAAATTGGCAAGGTGTGTTTTTTGTTGCTAAGTCAGGTACGCCTCCTGCACCTGTTGAGAATTATTGTGACACCATTCAATATCAGATTGATTATGATGCGGCTAGAAATGCATGTGAATCCCAAACATCGGAATTTCAAACCGCTACGTTCGCAGGCCAATGTAATCGTGAGGCTGAACGTTTAGAAAGTACGTGTGATTTAGTCGGTGTGACTCCTCCAAAACCAGAGCCTGATCTTTGTCCTGATGGTTCACAACCTAATGCTGATGGTTCATGTGGTGATACTGGCGGTGACGGAGGGGGTTCAGGTGGCGGTGGAGATGGTGGAGGTTCTGGCGGTGGCACTGATGGTGATGGCTCAGGTGATATTGATTTAAGTGGTTTGCTTGATGCGATTAACAACAATAACAAAAGTATTACGGGGGCAATTACTGATAGTCGCCCTGCCGTTAATGACCTCTTAAACGTTCAAACTAAAGCATTATCAACCTCAGTAGAATCTAATCGTTTACTGGGTGTTGGCATTGCTGCGCTTGATGTTTCTAATGACGCATTATCAAATATTGCTAATTTAACTAGAGACTTAAACAATAAAACAGCCAATGAAGTTTCTCAGTCGGTAGAGTCTAATCGCTTATTGGGTGTTGGCATTGCTGCGCTTGATGTTTCCAATGATGCCCTATCAAATATCGCTGATTTAACTAAAGACTTAAATGATACCGCTATTAGTAATTCAGAACGTATTACAACTGAAATTGTAAAGAATACCGATGAACTTAAATTACAAACAGCCCATCAAGAGCAAATAACAGAGAGTCTATTAGCCTCCAATGAACTATTGGCAAATATTGATAAATCTATTTCTAGTTCAAGCTCGATTACATCAAGTGAATTATCAGAAATGCTAGGTTCATTAAGTACAGATAATAAAAACAATAACGACGATATTATAGATAAATTAAATGAGTTAGATCGTAACGCCAATAAGCACGATTTAACCTATGGCAACCTTACGGCTATGGCTAACTCTGCAGATTTACTAGTCGAGGCCAACCTTGATGAATACCAGAACTTCCTTGAAGGAAAAATAGCAACGGCTTTAATTGAAACACCAATGACAGAAGCTCTGTTTGATAAGGTTAAAGCATTCGCTAATGAACTGATCCCTATTTCTACAACCTGCCAAAATCTCTCCTTTGGTGATTACTTTACGATTGAATGTTCAAAATTTCAGAAGTTTAGAGACATATTTGGCTTCTTTATCTACGTCTATACCGCTTTGACTTTAATAAACATTTTGTTTACTGGCATTGTGCCAAACCCTGCAAGGAAATCTAATTAATGGCCTTACTACTGTTACCCGTTATTATTCAAGGGATTGCTAGGTTTACAAAATTTCCAGCATTAATTGCTGCATTGTTTTCCATTGCGACCTCAATATTTACGTTCTTCCTCAAGTTCTTTACTCGTCGCGTAATAACGAACTTGGTGATTGTTTCCATGATCACTGCCTCGGCAGTATTGGCTTACACCGCTATTGAAAGCTTGTTATTAACTATCAAGTTTTATGTGCCGCCAGAAGTGTCTGTTGGATTAGCCATTATAGCCCCTACTAATTTCACGGCCTGTGCTTCGGTGCTATTTAGTGCTCGCTTAATCCGTTGGGTGTGGGAATGGAAAGCATGGGTAATTCAGACCATGAGCAATACCTAATAGGAACATAGATATGGCTGTTTACGTAATAACAGGAAAATTAGGTGGTGGTAAATCAATTATGTCGGTCTCTAAGGTGCGTGAGTATCTTAATGAAGATCGTATCGTGGCCACCAATATTGATTTGAGGTTGCACTGGCTGGTTAGGCATGAGGCTAAGAATTGTCGAGTGATGCGCGTTCCTGACAAGCCGAGTGTATTTGATTTGAATGCTATCGGTTTAGGTAATCCATTAATAGCGCGTGGTATTAAAGATGAATCACGTAATGGCCTGTTGTTACTTGATGAATGTGGTACTTGGTTTAATAGCCGTGATTGGAATGATAAAGGCCGTAAGGAGCTGATTGATTGGATCATCCATGCTCGAAAACGCGGCTGGGATATAGGCTTTATTGTTCAAGATTTATCTGTGCTAGATAAGCAAGCGCGAGTGATGTTTGCGGAACATGTGGTTTATTGTCGTCGAACTGATCGCATGACGATCCCGTTTATCGGCTCACTGTATCGCATGATCACGGGTCAACGGTTGAAGCTACCAAAGATGCATGTTGGTGTGGTGAAATACGGTACAGAACGCCATTCAATGACCGTTGATAAATGGACGTGTTTTGGCTCTGGTCTTTACAACGCTTATAACACCTCCCAGATATTTACCAGTAACTATGATCATGGCGTCTATTCATACTTGCCACCTTACTATACACATTATCGTTACCGCGTAACGTATGGCTTTAGGAATATCATGCGTATTACTAAGATATATTTCAAACGTTTTAAGAAAGTGACCTGCTTTGCTGGCGGCTGCTTATTGTCATTGCTGTGGCTTGAGTTTAATGCGCCAGATACTGAGGTAGTCACAATATCCCCGACTGAATACGCCAATTATAAAATAACGGGTTATTACAAGATGCCTAACCAGCCTTATACCTATTCGATGCAAAACTCTGATGGGACAAACATATCAAGTATTCAATTGAAAGATATTGGCTTTAAGGTGACAGCTATTAACGCCTGTACGTTAAAGCTATCAAATGGAAAATCTGAATCGTTAATCAAGTGTAGGTAAGATCATGAAAGCTATTATTGTTATTCTGTTACTCTCCTTTTCTTTCAATACCTACGCGAAAAAGATTGATGCCTTTGAAGCGCAGAATATGCCAATCACTGAGTTTGTGCAATGGTTCAGTACCTCATTAAATCAGAACGTGATTGTGTCTGAGGGGGTCAAAGGTGCGGTGACGTTCTCAGCTCCCTCGCTTGATGCTAATGACTTCTTCCCTTTTATTGAAACCGTGTTGGCAAGTAATGGCTTTCGATTAGAGCAGAACGGCAATATTTTCAAAGTCTCATTGTTGCGCGCCGGTGATCCATTACCACAAGTCTTAGGCCAAGATGTATTAATGCCTGGTCAAACTGAAGTTGTTGTAAGAAACATCAATGTCGTACCACCAAAGACCAAGTTTTATGATTTGTTGTATATCGACAATAAGAGTGTCAGCCCTATTATTCAAACCTTATTGGATAACTACAGTGCCAACACTGGTGAGACACAAACAGCGTACAGCATTATCACGTTGCCTCACGCTAATAGTTTAATCGTTACAGGGTCACCCTCGCAGATTGTCCAGATAGACAACCTGATACAGCGTATTGATGTACGTCGAAAGCAGATATTCATCCAAGCGGTGGTTATCGAGTCGCAGATTAATGATGGTAAGGAAGTTGGCGTAAACCTTAACGCTATGTTGGGCGATTTTGGTTTCTCGGTGATCACTAAACCAGCAGAAAGTATTCTTACTGGCGGTAGTATCATTTTTAAAGGTGGTGACATCGACGGCCTGATTAATGCTATATCGACTAACAGTAAAACTAAGTTACTGAGTAAACCGCATTTGTTGATTACTGACCGCGAACAAGGTTATATCACCGTTGGTCAGAACGTGCCCTTTTTGGTTTCTACTGAAGTAACGGATGGCGGTAATACGATCCAAAAAATCGAGCGTCAAAATGTAGGTGTATCATTGCGAGTAACACCACATATTATCGGTGATACGGTACTAATGAACATTAACCAAACATCAAGCAGCGTTAGTAATAGTGATATAGCGAGTGACATCATCACTAATAATCGCCAGATACAAACAGTGATTCAAGCCAAAGATGGCCAATCAATCATACTTGGTGGTTTGGTTGGTGAGGAATCCAGAAATAACGATACTGGAGTACCGATTTTAAAAGACATACCACTAATAGGCTCGCTCTTTGGCTCTACATCAGACAGAGAGATCAATAATCAGTTATCGGTATTGATAAAGGTTAGCATCATCTAGCTTTTGCTTTAAAAAACAAAAAAAGAAAACTTTGATGGCCGGAGGCCTAAACTAAAAGCGCGTTCTCCACTCCATTAGGATTGTGGATAACGCGCTTTTTTGTTATCCACATGACGTTTATTTAAAATCATTATTATTTTAAATAGTTTTTTGCTTACATGTAAATAATTGGAAATTGAATGTTTAATTAGATTCCAACCGCTATCGAGTTCACCCATTCCTTTACTTGTTGTTATCACTTTAAGCGCCCTGTTAAATTCAAATCAAATAATGTAACAATTATTTATCATTTGTATCAATGTAGATAATCTACCAAAACGAGATTACTCTTTTTAGTATAGATTGAATCACGTAGTCGTGGATATAAACATATTGTTAGGTTAAGGTATTTCTTTCTTATATAAATCATTAAGTACCACATAATGCTTTGTATACATAGAGGTATAGTTCTTAGATTTTGGAGAAATACATCAATTGAATCGATTAAATATAATATTAGTTATCACAAGTGTTATGTGTTTCTTTTTAGTATTTAAAACTAGTGATGAGCCATTAATTATTAGTGGGGAATTTTTTGAGTTAGCCTTTAGGCAATTCACTCTTGGAAATACAATATTGTTCAATTTATGTTCAGGACTGCTTATTAGTATATGGTTCTATTTTCTTGTTGTATTTATACCTGAGGCTAAACGTAAAAATCGTATTAAAAAACACTTTGTTATGCAATACCATCAGTTTCGTAAACAAGTTGTTATTTGCATTCTTAGTGCTTGCGGAGAAAGTGGTGATGCAGATTTGATTAATTCGTTAATTATCCCCTCTAAGTTCAAGACTTACTTCGATGGAAAAGATAAAACTGATCAGAATCGATGGTATGTATTCATGAACAATGCTGATGAAGTGATTGTTAAAAATATATTGGCAGAGTTTATTGCTTTTAAAGAAATGATCTCGTACTTATTAAATAATATTGATATTGAAGATGAAGAGCTTCATACATTTCTTCATAACTTTAATACTATAACGACTATATTAGTAAATACGCGAGCAGATGATTACGACAGTATGAAAAGCTTCTCTATATATTTAAGACCTATTTTTGCTGGTTATAGTTGGAAAAAGGGAAGTTATGATTATGACCGTTTTGGTAATATGTTCGACAGAATATAGTATCAATTTAGTATCCTCGCTATATTATCAAGATAATGATCGAAGTAATCTCCGCTCATATATAAATTAACTCTAACTAGTGCATATAAAATCAGCGATATTAAATATAGAGCCTCCTTAAACGGTAGGCTCTATAATTTTATTTCAGCTTCTTAAGCATTCGAGCTGTTCTCAATACTTCCCGCTGAAATCGTAGTTCATCTACCGCTCCTATTTCTATAAGAGCATTACCCATAATGATCCTGTTTGGTGTTAAAGGCCAACCATCAGGAGTAATTAGTTTTCCTTTGGATATTTTCCAGCCTTGCCAATCTTCATCAAGCGGTGATAATTCACGATAAGCGTACATTCTCATTAAACGCTTACATATCGGTGGAATGGTTTTGCCTTTATCCCACTGTAAGACGGTCTTAGGTGTTTTAAAGCAGAGCTTTGCTGTCATTTCAACAGTTAGGTTGCAAGTATAAAATCTAAAGATCTCATTTTCAGTAATGCGTTGTTTATTATTGGTATTATTCATTTCTAAACTAAAGAAAGAATATTACCATTCTCCTAAATTCCCCATGTGTATAATAATTGCGACTTTTTGCTTTTACTGACGGTTTAATCAATTATTAAGTACTTTGCTGATTCTGTATGCATACCTAAACACTCAATGGTATTCAGAAAATTTCATTTATAGAGATTGATCTCGAAACAAGTTCTTTCTTATATGTGTTTCATTGAGTAATAAATAAAATACGCCACTTCTAGTGGACTGCTATCTAGCAGAAGACTTCGGGCATTTAGCCATTGTTAGTTTAATAGGAAATAGTCGTGGATATTTGGGATGTATTATTTAAGGCACTTGAGCAATTTTGGTATGTAGTACCGTTACTAATTATTCTTAACATCTTCAAGAGTCGTTGGTTTAAAGGTGTATTCGGCGAGTTTCTTGTAAACCACCTTTTACTCAAGCTACCAAAATCTGATTACACCCTAATTAAAGACGTTACCTTGCCTACCGAAGATGGTACGACACAAATTGATCATGTCGTTGTTTCTAAGTTTGGTATCTTTGTCGTTGAAACAAAAAATATGAAAGGCTGGATCTTTGGTTCCGCTCGTCAAAAGCAATGGACGCAAAAGATTTATCGTCATACATCTAAGTTTCAAAACCCACTACATCAAAATTACAAACACGTTAAAACTCTAGAGTCCCTGCTAGATTGTAGCGGTGAACAACTGCACTCAGTCATTGTTTTCATTGGTGAGAGTACTTTCAAAACAGAGATGCCACCAAACGTAACTTATGCACGTGGCTGTATCCGTTACATACAGCAATTTGATGAGGTTGTATTTTCTGATGATGAATATTCTCGTTTAATAGAATCACTGAATCAGATTAAGTTAAAACGTGGGATAGCTACAAACCTAAAGCACCGTAAGCATGTACGAAAAATAGTTGCTGATAAAGAGTCTATAAAACTATGCCCTCGTTGTGGTTCTGCAATGTTAATGCGTGAAACAAAGCGTGGTGAGAATAAAGGCAAACAGTTTTGGGGTTGTTCTTCGTTCCCCAAGTGTAGGACAGTTGAGCAATTAAACTAATGTGAAAGTTAGTATTTTAGCGCTTTTGATATGCAATTATACGATATGCGTATTAGAAACTTTTGGTAACACACTCAACAAACTGTTAACAGCGTTTTATTGTTAATATCGGCGTAGGAAATGTACCAAAACGAGGCTTACTCTCCTGTTTTTACTTGAGATAAAATCACATGGTGCGTTAAATATGAATATTGTTAATGGTAATAATACGGATAAACGATTTTCCATTTTTTGCTATTAATCGATGAGTTTGAATATATAAATTAGGTATAGATTATGGCAATGATTGTAGAGGAACATATAGATAACTGGGATGATTTATCATTTCGAATCAATGATAATTTCACACATTTTAATAACTATATATTTAGGGGGCAGGCAAATGAGAATTGGAAACTGGAACCTACATTATCAAGAGCATTAGAGAGTGCTGGTTATAGCAAAAATGAGCATAGAGAAATTACTGAAGTTCACTTGAATAAATTTAAAGAAAATATAAGAGGCAGAGTTAATTTGAATTTAAACTCGGCTTCTGATGATGAGTTATGGTCTCTCGGACAACATTTTGGTCTTTATACAACTTTACTAGATTGGAGTCGATCTCCATATGTAGCTTTGTTTTTTGCATTACAGAATTGTAAGGATGGCGAAAATGGAGCTTTATATGCTATTTGGGAAACAGATATTTCTACAATAAGAAAAGAAAAAAGTGGTAATCAAAAAAATGTCCATTTAGTTAATCCATTAACTAACTATAACGATCGTCTAGTAAATCAAAGAGGACTTTTCATTCATATACCAACACATATTAATTTGTATAATTGGATAAAAAGTAGCACTGAATTTGACTGGGTTACAATGTATAAAATAACTTTCCCAAGCTCTATCAAACAACAAGCATTATCAGCGTTAAATAATATGAATATTAATCAGTTATCTTTGTTTCCAGATCTTTATGGTTCGTCTGAACATACAAATTATGAGCTAATGATTGAGCCATATTTACAAAAACAGAGAGATGAATTTCGCAATCGTACTGATTGGTAATAATTATTATATTAAATCGTTTTAAGAGGCCGTTTTAACGGCCTTTGCTTTTATGACGTTATTACATATATGTTTTATAAAAGTTAGTCAATCGACTGCAAACATTTTTATGAGTTCGATTAATCAGGAAGATTATTATTTACAAGAATATTATTTTTTAAATTGGGATTTTTATACATAATTTCTTTTGCATGATTAAAATTATCAGTTGATTGATAAATACGACTATATGAATCTACTATTTGTAATGAGTTAATGAATCTGATTTCCGCTTCACTAATTTGTAGTGCTTTACCACTGCTTATTGATTCAAGTAATCGTAAGGTACTATCTGTATCATAATTATTTAATTCTGTATATATGTGCTTATTATTTTGAATAAAAGTATATTTTTCTAATATTTCTTCTGTAAGTTTTGGACACATAAAAGATAAACATAATTTTTTTGATATAGGTAAAAAAATCTCCACATTATCAACAGAATACCCCTTTGATTTGAATCTGTTTTTTTTATGTGCATACATAACTACGGGATTATCACTTATTATAAATTCTATATTATTTGGTGCTTTTAAAAGACGAATAGGTTTACCAGCAAATGTATTGGCAGCATTAACAATTTGGTTACTTAAACTTGACACATGATTTGATTTTATTTCTTCTTCGTTAAGTTCCTTGAAATTAGAAAAGTCATTAGGATTGTATCCAAGTCCTTTAATAAAGGTACAAATAGAAGTATTAAGCTGTTGCGATAATTCACGCTGTTTCTTTACCCTAAGTAAAAGGTTAGAGACAAAAAAACAAAGAATTATATGATCGTCCTCAGGTTCATCTAATTTTTCTAGGGACTCAGTATCAATAATAGATTTAATGATCTCACTAGATACTCCCTCTAATTTTGATAATTTATGTTCATAGGTGAGACATTGATCATTTAGATTTATATTATAAAATCCGTTTTCACAAGCACTATCTTTAACTGATGTTTTATAAGAAACATTTTTCAATTTATCATACGTATACAGTTGCTCTGTATCATTAATAGAGAAGTTTTTTAATAAAAACTGAGGGACGTAATGCTGTTTTTTTGGTGTATTCTTACTGATGATATCCATAAAGAACCATATAAAAGAGTTTAATGGTGAGATACGGTAACAGAAAAACACTCTTAGAGCATAAAAAATGGGTGAAAGTTACTGTTACATTATCGCCAAGATAGGTGGTTTTTATCACAAGTATCGGCTTAGTGTGAAGGTACATTCTTAATTAGCCTTGCAACCCTCATTATTTCAGCTCTTAGTGCCCTATCGTTATCTGTACCAATCTCTATTAAAGCATTACCCATGAATATTTGATTAGGGGTTAAACTCCACCCATTGGGTGTAATTAGCTCGCCTTTATTAAACATCCATCCTCGCCATTCTTTGCTAACAGCGTCCAGTCTCCTATTTGCGTAAAGCTTCATTAGCCTTTTACAAATAGGAGGAATGGTTCTACCTCTATCCCACTTCGTGACGGTGCTCACACTTTTGAAGCAAAGTTCAGCGGTCTTTTCTACGGTTAATCCGCAAATATACATGCGGAAATATACATTGGGTGTCATTTCTTTCATAAACTATTAATTTTCTTGGCTTTAGCGTGAGAAAAAACAGTTTTTCAATCACGCATTATTTAACTTCTACTGTCATAATGCGCACTGAGAGAAATATAATGAAAGGGCTTAAAAAGGTTGTAAAACCAAGGCGTAAGCTTAGTAACTCTGGATAATTAATTTGTCCATTATGTCAGCCTATATTTTCAGTTTTATCTGGTTGATCTTTATATATAGTTAAAATATTCACAATTGGATATGCTAGCCATATAACGAAAAAGACCGTCCATTAGGGCGGTCTTGGTATCGAAGTACATAGGATGGATATTAGATGTTTCTACCCTATTGTGTTACGTGGCTATTGCATAAGCTCTTTGGAAAATTCCAACAGCTTATTGGTTCTCATGAATAATTCTGAGTAACTTAGCAGGAGTTCCGCCATATAGTGAATCAGGTGGGACATCTGTATTAACAACCGAGTTAGCCGCAATCACAGATCGTGCACCAATGGTTACACCTTTGTTGATCACAACATTGCCACCAATCCACACATCATCCTCAATAATAATAGGATCGTTAATGGTTTCCCAGTTACGACGGTTGAGATAGTTTAAGTCATGGCTAGCACAGTAAAGCTGCGTGTTAGGGCCAATCATCACGTTATTACCAATAATAATTTTAGCCCCATCCAACATCGTCACGTTCATATTGATGAAGGTCTTTTCTCCAATCGAGATCGTTTTACCGAACTCACAATAAAATGGAGAACGGACTATACTCGAAGCTGGCATCTTTTCCATCAACTGTTGAAACAGCTCAATACGTTGAGAGTCATCTGTACTTTGGTTTATGGCCTGCAATAAGTTCGAAGCATTTTGACGAATATGGTTAATAATGTCTGAGCCGCAGTCAAAGTCTTTACCTGCAAGCATCTTTTCGAATTCGGTCATGTTATCTCTCAACTTAATATATGTTATTGATGCGGTGTTTTATTACTCACTGCGTTAGCTATTTATTTTTCATCAGTTAAAAGTAATAAAACACTTCAGCATGATACTAAGTTTTTTATATTTATTCTGGTTATAACGACTATTTTGATCATTATTATCTCATACATCTATGGTATGAGGTTCCGATTCTAGACGTCATAATCAACTTCATGACGATTCAGGTAAACGCCCAGCTTGCTTTAGCACCCCATTAAATATCGATTCGCTAATATAATCAGGAAAGTCTTTCGGTAATTGCTGACGTACTGTATTGATGACGGTTGGTGTTTGGCTTTTCATTTCTGCCATTAACTCACTGGCTCGTTGTTCTGAAAACCCAATAGCTTTAGCTGTGCTTAAAAAGTGCCGTGGTTGAATAGCTTGCCATTTGTAATATTTCTTAGTGCCGATGAGTGCCATCGCCATTTTTGCTTTTTGTTTGGGAATGCTTTTTGAATCCATTAAAGGATAAGCTGAAATAATGTCATATAATGGCGTCATGCTGTAACGGCTTTCTGGCTCTAGGAACAAGCTGAAGTTTTTTCCATGGCCATCAATGGCAGCTAAGAGCCAAAACAGAATTTGGGCTTTAAAAAACACGTCACGATCATGGCTTGATGTTCGTGAACCCAGTAGAAATTGCATGATGTTAGAGATGCCAGGGCCACCATCAGATTCATATTTTAATGCTGGTGCAACACCTAATGCTTGGCACATGTCTTCTTGTGGTAGTCGCATGAGCCAATTGCCGTCTTGTGACCAGCGGCGATCAAAACGTTTGAGTGCTAACGCTTTAATATCTTCGACATAAATAATGTTAGCTTCATTAACGCTAAAACCATAAGCAGCCGCAATTTTCAAACATAGCCATTCGTTTTCACAGCTATCACTTAAATCGATATTTTTATGTGGCAATATCCCTATTGGCAGTTTAAGTATATGGCTGGTTGGTGTCGATCCTAGCGGTAAATGCCATTGATTTTGATACCACAATAAGCCGGTCTTCTCTTGCGCACCGGCGATGGAGATTCGAAAATCATCCATATCCTCTAACATACCTAATGGTGCGTCACTTTGATATCCTCGTAACACTTGTGCCATACGGGTATCAGTTAATTGTTCTGCATGTACTTGTCTTACATCTTCTAATATTACATCTGGTGAATATAGCTGAATTGCGCCAACACAATCGCCTCCAATTTTACTAAGAAGATCAAAAGGACGTTTGGTGGTGGCTTTAAAACGAGATTGAATACGACTGCGGATCTCTTCGTTATCAGGTAATAAATTATCAAAAAAGTTATAGGGAATGTCGCCATGATAGGGATCCTGACGTAATGGCATTGAAAGTGAAATCGCACGCGATCCTGCACGAGCAAGCCATGTTGAATGGTATTGAAAGGATATAGCACCTGATGATGCTTTTGCTAATGTACCAACTAAAATCCCATTCATTGCGACGGATAACCTTTCCATAGTTACCATTCCTCATTCCACTGTTGATTGCTACTCTGTGTCTCTGCGGTACTATTACGAGGCTGAACATGCAATTCGAGATCTAATGCCGCCAATAATTTAAATAGCGTATCAAGTTTAGTGCCTTCTGGCGTATTTTCGAATGCTGATACGGTCGTTTGTTTTATACCAACTAATTTGGCGGTATCACTTTGAGTTATGTTTTGTGCTTTACGTTGATCTCTTACTGCATTCGCTAGCATTTTTGCCGATGTTATTTGCATTTCATCACCACACTTAAATTATCCTTCGTAAGGGATATTTTAATAT
The DNA here is from genome assembly GCF_000613045.3 of Photobacterium kishitanii. NCBI lineage: Bacteria > Pseudomonadati > Pseudomonadota > Gammaproteobacteria > Vibrionales > Vibrionaceae > Photobacterium > Photobacterium kishitanii. The sequence goes on from NZ_LN794353.1 coordinate 120,832, forward strand.
TATCCCTTGTAGAGGATATTTGCAAATTATACGCTATAAGGGATAAATCTCGGCAAGCATATAGGTGGTATTATCTTACCTTTATCCCACTGTAATACCGTATTAGGTGGCTTAAAATATAGCTTTGTTAAACTTTAAATTCGTGACTTCCCTACTCCCTTAACCTAATACAAAAATACCGCCACAATGGACGGTATTGATATTGGTTCTACTTAGTTAGGTTCAGTTGTATTTGCCGCTAAACCATTAAACATTGTTGGTGGTATGTCTTTTAAAATTAATGACCAAGCATTACCGACACCATCACCGGTAAAATTGTTTTTCTCGGTATCTTTAAACCAATAGTAAGCCGGAAGGCCTGAGTACGTTAGTTGCAACTTATTGAGTTCATTATTGTATACCGCACCAAATTTTGGATCTTGTAAGATCAAGTTTTTCATTTCTTTCATAGTGACGATTGCAGCTGGCCATCTCGCTAAACATGACCCTAGAGGACCTTTATCTTTCATGCTGGTACATTTAGGTGGAATGGGTGAATTAACGTCTTTTTTGAACGTGTAAAGCGCCAAATCGTCTTTACCAACCAGAAGGTTTCCTTTTGGTGTCATTTTAAACGCCGGTTCAGTTGGGTACTCTAAATCATGAGCAAAGGCATTAGAAGATATAGATAATAAGAGTAATGATGTATGAATTAATGTTTTTTTCATAATGGCTACCATTGTTAGGATTAACTCGTTGTATGTGAAATAGATGGTCTAATTTGATGTTGCATCTTGTGATAGTTTGTTTAATACGTTTGAGATTTTATTCGCAACATCATCACAACCCTCTATGTGATGACGGTTTATTAGATAATGAGGATCGTTATATGATAGCCAGACTTTATTAGCCGCATCTTTACTGATTAATACCTTTTGTGGTAAATCGATGGCACTATTCTGGCTACATTGCATTAAACGGGTGCCAATTTTAGGGTTGCCGAAGATAATGACTTCTGTGGGTCGCAATTCTAAATTTATATTACGCGCATTTTGTGCATGGTCGATCCTCGTAAAGATGGTCATTCCTTTATTGATGGCTAATTGCTCAAAACGATTGGCGGTTTCCTCGACTGAGTATTTACTTTGATGCTTGACTACACCATCAGATGCATTTGCAAAAAATGAGGTGAATAGTGAAATCGCGCCAATGATGATAATTTTCTTCATTTTTATACCTATCAAAATCATGTGGTTATAACGTATTGTCTGACGTTGTTGCTTTATAAAAAAAGAACGATGAGCATCCTCCCCATGCAACAATATTAACCATCAACGCTTTTATGATATTAATTGGCGTGACAGGAATTGTTTGAAAGACAAAGAAAGTACATAAACTTGCGATAAAGCCCACTGCAATACCTTTGATAAACCACCTCTGTTTTAAAAAAGGCAAACAATAAAGCAGTGCCCATAGCCCGCCCCAAAAGACTTGTTTATAGATAAAAATATGATCGGGTTGGGACAATCCTTGTAATGGGTTGATGAGATAAATAGCGAGTACATTGGCGATACTGCCAATAAACCCTGCCCCTAAAGCTATTGTGATATTTCTAAGCATATTGATCCCTATGTGCCAATTCTCAAAGTAATAGAACATCGAACTAAAAGAAAAATTTCACTGTTATGAGAATAATTTTTTAGGGGCGTTATTTTGCACTATGGTTGGCTTTGAGATATTGCTGGCCTATTTGTTACAGGGTCACTATTGATGCTGTGCTGAAATGATTATACGATCTATACTATTTTCAGTAACATGACAGCTCATTAATTGGTTTTATGAAGGAGATCACTTTGCTTAGAGTTATTCAACGTCGCCGCATTAAAAAGGTTATTAAGTTGCTTTCAGCAAGGTTGATAAAAGGCTATGGCAGCCGAGATTTCTAGTACTAGTGAGTTTAGTACGCGGCAATATCAAATTGCTGTGGCTTTGTATGCTGATCCGCAAGATATGAATATCGAGCAAACTCCAACTCTGAAATCCATACGTCATGGTGTGTCGCATGATTTCTTTGACGGCAATGATTACATCGGACAAGATGTGCTTAACCTACTCGCGTTAGGTGGATGGAAAGGCGGTCGTATAGATGATGATTGTCGAATCGCTTTGGAATGGGAAGCCGCTATTAACGCTAACTGTCGTTACTTTACATTTAACCATACTCTATCCCTTACAGAGGATAATTACAATTTATCTGCTATAGGGGATAAATAATAGTAACAATGATGAAGATGGTTTTGATCTATGTTGAATAATAAAGATGAAATGCCAGTATGGATTTTAGGAAAAATGCAGCTTGTGATGAGTATGTGTGAGAAACAATAGTGGTAATGACATAGATGACTAACCTACTACTATTATAGAAATAGTAGTAGGTCAAACGTCGTAGATAGAAAGATTCTATTCGGCCGTTTGTTGAAGCTTACTAAGCTCTACTTCAATTTTCGCAATTTCAGCAGTGTAACGAGCCTTACTTGCGCCATCTCTAGTCGATTTAGACATAGTTTGTAGCTTAGATAGCTTCTTTGTAAGTGTTGCTAATTGATTCTGGTTTTTGCGATTACTACTCATTAATAAATGATGCTCCAAAAAAGTTAAGGTATTTACTCAATAAGCTTATTATAAAATCACATAAGATGCATATAATTTATTAAAAAATGACGTAATTCGTTGCGTCACTTCAAGTAAATACTCATATGCCATTATATTATGCCTTATTTTCTTACTATTGCGACTATGATATGACTATAGCAGCAGATAACAGGCAGATCTTACATAATCCTAGTTGTTTTTTCATTGTACGTATAACTTGTTACATTTACAACGTAGTATATAGCGCTATAAATGCAGAAAGATCAATATATTGTATTAATACTTGGTTTTGATGACGTATTTTAGCTCCCTTTTCATCTGTGAAACTCAATTATATACCATCGTGACCTCTGACAAAGATACACGCAATGCATCAGGAGGTTCAAAAATTTCAGTTATGGAAATATATTATTCTGAATAACCTGAACGATATACTTGCAATCCCAAACGGCTAATTTGTTTTAAATACATTAAAAGAATCAACAATTAACTATCATAAATAAAACCAAAGTAGTCTTAAAATTCAACATTAAATGCTATTGTTAATTTAGATATTAAAACAGGAGCGCAAATGCGGAAAACAGATAAGAAAATTGATAATGCGATTCGTGATGCCTTAACCCTCGTATGTGATCATGCACAACTTTCATTTGAGGGATTTCAATGGTTAACTCACTGTGTGAATTACGATAATTTTCCAAACAGTCTCAAAATTATTTGTATCTTTAACACTGATGAACAATTAGCTAATTTACGACAAGGTGATTATGGCAGGCTGTTAAGGCAATTAATCAAACAACATTTAGCTGATATTAATGTGGTAATAAAAAATGTAGATAAACAAGTCCTATTTGATAGCGAACAAGCCTGTGTCACTACTCATAATGGTAAATGGGCGCAAAAATTAGCTCAGCATTAAAAGCAATAATCCCCCCTGCCATGACAAATATGGCTTATGCATCTACATTTAAAATAGCGCTAGGGCTATAGGTTAATTTACGTCAAAGAAAATTGTGTACTCAAGGATGTCTTCAGTGTGACTGACATTAGATGTATTTTAAGATTATCAATATCAGTTTATTTTAACGGATATTGGTGATCTGTTTTTACTAATCATGTCATTTAATCTGAATTCAACGCTAATCAATAAATATGATCAGGTTTTCTTGAACATTTAGAGCAAGATTTGTTGGCTAAAGGACTAGATAAATGAAATTAGTAAATGGCTTAGTTACTTCTCTTCTATTGATTAGCTTAAACGTCTCTGCGCAAGAGAAAGATGATATTTTTGTCGGTGCTAAAGTCGGTATCAGTAACGTTGATTTCAATAGCTATAAGGGCTCTAAATCCGGTTCAGGTGTTGATTACGGGCTTGAGTTTACTTGGTTACATAATATCTATCAAAATATCAGCTTAGGCATAAATTTGAGCTTAGATCGTTTTGAAAATCAATTATATGGAAAATTTGATAGTAATCATTCCTCACTCATTATATCCCCTATAATCTCATATCGTATTGTTGCACTAACACCTAAGTATTTAGGGAAAAATTATATACGTTACCATGATGGTTTAAGTGTGTACTTTAAATTAGGTCTTGGCTGGGCTCAATCTGATATTACTTATTCAAATGGCAGTATGAGAGATGATGGTGCAATTGATTCATGGGGGCTTGGATTGAAGTGGCAAAGTACCAGTAACTGGGCTATAGGGATTGAATATAGTCAATTAGATAATCATTTATGGGGACTAGGTGAACAGAATTATAGTCTCAAAAATAAATCAGTTATGGGTATTATTAACTATCGATTTGATACGTAGCTTTCAATGCTAGGTTAATTTTACGCACTAAAAAGTGTAAAAAATCCACATTGTTATATGTGGATTTGTAGGTTTTAGTTTTAGGTAATGTAGCGATTAACCGATGTTCTTACAGCGAGATGCTAGAATAGGATCAACATTGCCTTGAATTTTTTGGATTTTATCCGCACGTTCACATTCCCATTTTGATACGGGGTATTGTTTATCCCACGCACTCATTAATTGACGTTGTTGACGACTCATTTTATAGCTAGGATATACAGCATCGAAATACATGTAAGTACGCGCAATAACGCCACGAGCACGTTTAGGTGGCTGTGCTTCATGATCTTTTTTATCGATGATCATGTCACAACTACCAAATGAACGGTAATCTTTACTGGCTGTTTTAGGCAGCATTACATAATTGTAGTTTTGACGCGCAGCGTTAACTGCACCAATAGCAGGATATAAGTTGTATAGGTCTGATTGCATTAGGCGATATTCTTTATTCGCTTTCTCTGCACATTTACGGCCTTTAAACGCTTTACCTTTATTATCGACACATACTTTTGCCCCTTCACGCCATTCACTAAATGCACGACCAAAGTTTTCGGCAGGAACAACGTGCTCTGCCTCCCATCGCTTGATGCGCTTTTTATAAACATCTGTTGTGAAACCAGAAGGTAAGGTAATGTATTTTTTGTTGTTAAAATCTGCACCACAATAAATAGTTTTCATATCAGCAGGGTTAGTATAGATCTGCTGTTGCATGATCTTTTTCGCTTTACTGAATGATTGGTTGGTGGTGTTACCTTGTGGAGTTTGTGCTAATGCAAGTGTCGGTAATAGTGCGACACTAAGTAGAATAATTTTAGTTGGGTTCACGATGTTCTCTTTTAGATTGTGCGATCAATTTATCAATCTACTGACATATTGATATGACAAAACCTGCGTGGTTTTGGTTTTATATTGAGATAACGCTATGAATAATAAGTGGTTTTATAATACTGCTTATTCGGATAGGATTACTTTCACTCGTCCTACATCTCCGGTAGTTAAACGAACTTTGATACCATGTGGATGTGTTGGTGAATTAGTGAGGATTTTTTCTACTGTACCTGACGTGAGTTTCCCTGTGCGTTGATCTTGCTTTAAGACAATTTCTACGTTTAAACCAATATAGATATTTGAACGATTTGTACCTGACATATTGACTCTTTTATTATTAGTTTTTCAGGCTGTATTATTGATTTTTTACAGAAAAACGCAACTGAATATTAAAAGATGCTTATTTTTGTACATCATTGAGAGGATTTTGTATGGCTCTCAGTTAGAGTTATTTGTTAGGCTTACAGAGAAATAAAAATATTAAGGGTAGCCGTATGAAAATAATGAAACATATTCTATTAGCAACGACATTAGGTTGCGTAAGTATGAGCGCTCTCGCTGCTCCACAATCACAAAAGACATTACAACCTGAGTGTGAGGCTGGCTTTACGAGTATTGTTACTGGAGACTTTAACAAAGAACCTCAACGTGCTTGCTTACCAACAGATCAAAAACAAGCAGTGAAAATTAAGCTTGGTCAAACGATTCAATTGAATCTACCTGCGAATCCTTCTACTGGCGCATCATGGGCATTACGCTCAATGCCTAATTCATTAATGCTATTGGGTGTTGATTACCATAACTCAGCGCAGTGTAAAAAAGGGATGGTGGGCTGTAGCGGTTTAAGATCGTACACATTTGAGGCGGTTGCTAATGGTGTAGGTGAATTAAAGCTAAATTATGGTCGAGCATGGGAAAAAGATAGTTGGGAAAGTAAAAATATTACTATTTCTGTCCAACCTTAGCTCATTCGTTATAGGTCATCATAATTAATGCAATATAAAAGAGCCCTCCTGATTGAGGGCTTTAATACAGTAAAGTTGATATTAGTGTTGAAGCGCGGGACAATCTTTAGGTAGTAATTGCTCTGGTATTGCTGGCCCTACTCCCATATCAGCTGTCCAACCTTTTAAACCACCTGTTTTAGGATCGAAATCACTGCATTTATAAGGCTGATCTTTAACTTGTATAGTTGGTGTTGAATCTGGATTTATATTTTTAGGTAATGATGCTGCTGGTAATTCAACGATTGTATTTTTTTGTGTATGTTCAATTGTAGTATTGTTACCTGTCGTTTGATCACTTTTGATAATTGTAAATGCTAAACTGCATATTACTATTGCGCCAAGCACTGCTAGAGCAGATTTTGTTGACTTCTTCATGGGCTATTCCCTCAGTAAAACACAAGTTGGTTATCTATGAGCTATTTAAAGTCTATTTTATAGTGAAGATCAAATTATGTATTAAAATAAACACTTAATTGCTTGTTTAAACACCTATTTAATAATTTATTGCTGCTAATCATGAAATTACTGTTTGATAACACATGGGTAATAAGTTGACTTACTTATCACTCAACAGTTAACAGTCATCAAATATTTTTGTATAGTCAAAAAAATTAGCCCTTTTTATCGTAAGTGCTATAGTTCATTCTATCTCTTATACTCAGCGGTTTTTCTCATGTTTGTATTTCAGTATTAGATCTAGATGGATTAGCAGAGAATAGTTTCAGCTTTGGTGAAATATGAATTTAATAAGAAATAAAGCATATAGATTCCCATCTTTTTATTAATTAAATATATTATTAACCTGTATTGTTGCAAGGAAAGTCATACGTTAACATATTGTTTTATATGTAGTAATGTGTTGATACTGTCATTTTTTATATATTATTAAATAAAAGCTATTTATTGTTTTTCTGAAATGTTATGTTTTTTATGGTACGAACAATAACTTACTTATAATTATTGTTATCACATATAAAGATAAAAATGTAATGTTTAAGCATGCATTATTTAAATGAGCTATTATTTATGAACATGGATAAAATCAAACAAGCATATACCTATATTCGAGATTATCGATATAATACTTTTTTAAATAAGGAAGCAATGGAAGTCCTTGCTAATTTAGAGCAATCTAAAGGAAAATTTCCACAAAGTCTTAAAGATCAATGTGATAATTATGCAAAAAATACGCTTGGCGATATAAAATACGCACCTTGGTTATATGTTTATTCAATAATGCGTGGAGAGTTTAAGCAAGGTTGGATCCCTGATAATTATTATGGAAGAGTCGTATTACCAAAAAGTAATGGTATTAGTGGTACAGCTGCACAAATAAAGAACATCAGCGCACTATTGCTTTCTTCGAATCTTTTTCCTGATTTAGTGAGTTATTCTGGTGGAATTTTCAGTATTTCAGCATCAAATAAGATACTTAAATCAGAAGAAGTAAAAGATTTTTTGTTTAAAGATCATGAGACTGTTATCTATAAACTTAATTCATCATACCAAGGTAAAGGCATTCATTTCTTTAATAAAAATGAATTCTGTGTAGATAAAATAGCAAAAATTGGATCAGGTATATTCCAAAAGGTAATCGTTCAACATGATGTATTTAATGAATTATTCCCTAAACCAGGAGCAACAATACGTTTAACGACCGTGTTAACACCGGAAGGTAAAGTTGATGTTCGTGGCGCATATTTACGTTTAGGTATTGGTTCTGATGAATTTGTTAAATCATCAACTAATATTCGTGTTGGCATTAATTTAGATTCAGGTGAGCTATTTAATAATGGTTATACCAGTGATTGGTTTGAAATTAGTGAACACCCAACAACGAAAAAAGCGTTTAAAGGTGTAATGATTCCTAATTTTAAGCAAGCATGTGACGATGTAATTGCATTACATAAAAACTACCCCTTTGTACAATCGATTGGTTGGGATGTCATTATTAATGACCAAGGCAGTGTTGAAATTATGGAATGGAATGCTGTTCATAACGGCATTAAATTTACAGAGGCTATTCAAGGCCCTATGTTTGCAGACATGCCGTGGACCGATAAAAAATTCATTGCAGCATAAATTACTATAGGGTTGAATTGAAAAATTCAGCCCTTCTTTTAGCTATTGATAGTTTGTTGATATTCTTTTAGAGATAATCCAAATTGCTTTTTGAAACGTTGTGCGAATCGTGTTTCTGACTGATAACCACATAGTTGTGCTAAATCAAGTTGCGTATAGTGCTGTTGTTGCAATAAGGTCAATGCATATCCCATTCTTAATTCAGCTAAAACTTCCCTGAATTGGGTTGATTCTTCACGTAACCGACGAATCAGTGTTGATTTACTTAACCCAAAATGTTGACAGACTGATTCAATGCTATGATGTTCGCTTGGCTGTTGTCTAAATAGTGCAGCTAATTTGTCACGCCATGATAAATCTTGAGAACTGAAAAGTAGATGCAACTTTCCCATATTAGCTAAATACTCAAATAATGCATTTACCATGCACTCTTGAACGTTACGTGGTAACGATTTTGGCATATTAACCAAGTTCATAAAGAGATACTCGCCTGCTGGATCAAATAAATAATCAGGTGTTGTATGACAACTTGCATGGCGATGAGAACGATTAATGAGTTCGGTGGTTGGCTTAGTTAAAAAACATAGTTGCAGTGATGAAAATATTGCTTGTGATGGTTGATTAATAAAGGTTTGTTGCGAATGCCCTGGCGTTAATAACCAGTTTTTAGGGTTGATATTAATCCAATCATTTTGCCACTGTAGTTTTTTAACGCCAGTTTGTACCCAAACAATGGATGGATAGATAAAAGGTACATTGCGTAATTGCTGTGATTTTTGACCGGTGTAATGAATACACTGAATTATTGCTGACATACTATCCCCCTTTAAATTTGAGATGACTTTATCAATGCTATAACAAAGAAAGTCTCATAATAGATAACTATTGATGAGACTTTTCTATAATACTAGCATTGACGTTATTAACGTTGATAATGCGCAGTAATAGTCGATTTCGCTAATGCAGTACCATTAAGCATAAAGCTCACTAATGCACATGATGCGTCATCAGGTACTTCCAATTTTTCACAAGGCAATGCCCATACTGTGAATACGTAACGGTGAACACCATGACCTTCAGGAGGACATGCACCGCCGTAGCCATTAAAACCGTAGTCATTACGCATTTCTAAACCTGCAGTAAGATTTGCAGATGCGCCTTCAGCTAATTCATGTGTTGATGCTGGAATATTAATTACCTGCCAATGCCAAAAACCGCAATCAGTAGGTGCATCAGGATCAAAACATGTTACAGCAAAACTCTTCGTGCCTTGAGGTGCATTTTCCCAAGCTAGTTGAGGAGAAATATTATCACCATCGTTACCAAAGCTGTTAAATGAAAAACGCTTTTCGTGGTGTTGGCCTTCAGTAATACTGTTACTTGTCATTGTAAATGTAGACATGGTTATATGCTCTTATTTATTGTCGATGGAGTTACTATACGAGTTTTTTCTCACAAATATTCACCTTTAAGTGTCAATTATTGATTTAATTATGGTAATTGTGACTCTTATTGTGTTTTGTTGAATTTTTTGACTTTAAACGTTGCAAGATATGATACAAATTGATATTCAAAATACCATAAGGATGATTGTTAAATGAAATTGATCCCTCTACTCTTACTCCCAAGTTTATTTTCCCCCTTTGTCATTGCTCAACCAACTTGTACCGTTAATTCTTTTCAAGCAATAAATATTGAACCAACAATAGAGGCTGCTAAATATGATGAGAAAAGTCAAACTGCAGAAATACATCATCAGCCTCCAATGCGTTGTGCCAGTATTACTTTTCAAACGGCACATACATTAAATAAAGTTGTTAATGCTATGCATGATGAATTTGAAGTTACATATGCCGATATGACTACAACACAATCACATCTTATAAAATTTTCAGATGATGCCGTTGATTCGGGTTATATTCAATTACGTCGACATAAACCACAAACTGCCTACGCTTGTTTTTCTACATCAAGTACACCTATTACTTCTATTACATGTAAATTTGAATAACTCACACTTAATAAGCATTACCACTCAAGACCATAAATAGATTAAATTGCCTTTATTACGTAGCTGTATATATAATCAGTGTTATTTTATCCAGTGTAATGAATGGACTTATATGCGTATTGAATTAATGGTTAATAAAAATAATGTACCTGAAGATACATTTCACCAAGTTGAACGCGAATTTACTCGGCGTATGGCTATTTCTTGGCCAGATGCTTTAGTGCGAGTACGTTTAGGTGGCGCAAATGAATTAAGTGTCTTAGGCGGTATAAAGGAAGATAAGCAGCAAGTTGAATTACAACTTGAAGCAATGTTTGATGAAGCTGATGACTGGTTAGAGCAGCCTAGTTACGATATGTAGTACGTTATAATTGCATATTGAGCTTGCTAATTTAATACTGATGATACTACTGATAAGTGCTTATAATAATATTATTGTTAGTTATTGGTGATCTCTATTATGAGCACGTTTATTTCAAAAGATATTTGGTCTGATTTTACTGCTGATCCCGAGTTTCCTGGTTTTAGTTTTCGCGATACTGATGAAAGTAATGCGAATTGTGTAACTGCACTACTTGAACGCTGGGAGGCTGGTACCGTAGAAGATCCACATCATCATCCACATGATGACATGTCTATTATAGTTACAGGTGAAATCGCGATTCAATTTCACCTTCGTGTCGATGGCGAGTTGATTAAAGATGGCGAACCGATGATCTTAACCGCGGGTCAAACTGGTTATATCAAAGCTAATCGCATTCATAGCGTAGTATATACAACTGATTGTGACATGGTATATATCCAAAATAAAACATTTGGCTTTGAAGTTGATAAATAATTATTAACTAAAACCTGTATTTTATAAAAACTCTCATGATTATTTGTGAGAGTTTTTTTATAAATTTTGTTTTCTGCTACTTTGATTACAATATATTTGGAGACACAAGCGATTATTTAATGAAAAAAGGAATAACGCTTTTTTATTTTGTGGTTTTTATCGCATGTCATTGAAACTATTCTGACTTAATAGAGCAACAGTATTATATATTAACAATATGTTAGTTAACTGGTGTGATTATGTTTGATTTTATGGCGATTTTTATATGTCCAAAATGTGGTAAATCTGAATATCTTGTAGGAAAAAATATTATTTTGTGTGTTTGCGGATATCGTGTTGATTATATTAAAGTATAAAACATATCTCTTAATATACAGATAGAATATCTTTTAGCATATCTAACACTCCAACGTGGATATTATGCGGAGTGCTGTAAGCTTTACAATATTCAAACGCAATATCTTCTTGTGTTGCACATGGTAACGTATAATATTTTTCTTCTATCTCTGCTGGTAAGTCTTTTATTGCATAAGTTAGCGCATACATATTCGCAATTGTCTGTAAATCATCGGTTGGCTCTTTGATATCAAAGGGAGTAATTGAATGAATATACCCTAAACGAAAAATCGCCAATTCATGTGCTGTTTTTACCTCTACGTTTGCATATGCTAAACAATTATAAAATAAAGTAGCTCCAAGTATTGATATTGTAATTAATTTCTTCATTACTTCTCAATCCTATTTATATTATGAAAGCTATTTATAGCATATATGTTGTAAATTTCACATCAAGTTAATGTTATGATACTGCAAGATATTTAATTTCATGAGCTCATAATAAATTTTATATTATGCATTAAATCTGCCTACCATCACGATTATGCAATTATTTTTCCATCTATTCTTACCATAAGCACGAGAATATTCTATTAGTGGATTATCTTTTTAATAGTTAGCGTTTTTTATAAATAACGATAAAATGCTTCACTAAATATCAAATAATTCAAATTGCTGGTGAATAAATGAAACCTTTTTCTAGGAAGTTCTCGACTGTAGTTCTCGCAAGTCTCGCATTCGTTTCTACTAATGTCTGCGCAGCACCTTCTGGCGCAAATATGTCAATTTGGATTGATGTTGGTGGTCCGGTTGGTGGCCCTTATGCAACTGTTGTCCAAAATGGAGCGAAACAAGCAGCTGAAGATCTTGGGGCTAATTTACGAGTCGTTTATTCAGACTGGCAACCACAAAAGATGATTGAGAACTTTAAGCAAGCTGTAGCCGCCAGCCCGTCAGGAATTATTATTATGGGGCATCCAGGTGACAGCGCTTATCAACCTTTAGTCACTGAAGCAGAAACCAAAGGTATTAATGTTACGTCTATTGATACCGCTTTACCTGCTAGTATGAATGCGATGCAAAATAAGGGCTTTGGCTATGTGGGTGTAAGCAATGCAAAACGCGGTATAAAATTGGCAGCCGAAGCATTACGTCGCGGTCAATTTAAAGCTGGCGATCGTGCATTAGTATGGGGGATTAAAGATATTGCAGAACGAAGTAAATCAACTAGAGGAATGATCAAAACCTTGGAGCAAGCTGGGTTAACCGTTGATTTTCTTCAAATATCTCCAGAAACAGATAAAGATCCATCATTAGGTACTTCGGCGATTACTTCATACCTTGCCAGTCATGTGAGCACAAAACTGATACTAGTCGATCATGGATCACTTACATCACAAATGGCTAATTTTTTACGTAATGCGGGCGTAAGGCCTAAAGAACTTTTTGTTGCTGGGTTTAGTTTATCCCCTGCAACAGCAGATGCTATTCGTAGCGGATATGTTCAATTAGTTGCTGATAGCCAACCTTACCTTATGGGGTATTTGTCTGTTGTACAAACAGTTTTAAGTAAACATTATGGCTTTTCTGGTCTAAATATTGATACTGGTGCTGGATTTGTTGATCTCAATAATATTGATTTTATCGCGCCATTAGCTGCAAAAGGTATTCGTTAATGTGTTCTAAGGCATTAGTGCTTACTGATATTAATAAGTGGTTTGGTCCGATTCATGCGTTGCGTAACATTAATTTAAGTATTGATGAGGGTGAAGTTGTTGCATTACTTGGTGACAATGGTGCAGGAAAATCAACGTTGATCAAACTTATTGCAGGAATTGAATCATTTGATTCTGGTCATATTACTATTCAGAATAAATGTATTGATAAACAAGGCTATAACGTAAAAACTGCTCGTAAACTCGGAATTGAAACTGTTTATCAATCAGGGTCACTAGGTGAACAGCAATCAGTATGGCGTAATTTATTTTTAGGCCGTCATATTCGAACACGTCTAGGATTTATAGATCAGAAACAAGAACGTCAACAAGCACAGCAGTTACTGCAAAAGCTTGACTTTCGAGGTGTTGGAGCAAACATTGATAGTTGTATTTCACAACTTTCAGGTGGTGAACGACAAGGATTAGCTATTGGTCGTGCGATGTTATTTAATGCAAAATTGGTCATACTTGATGAGCCAACAACAGCATTATCTTTAGGTGAAGTTGAAAAAGTATTGCACTTTATCGAAACATTAAAAGCACAACACCGAGCTTGCTTACTCATTACTCATAACATGAACGATGCTTACCGTGTTGCTGATCGTTTCGTAGTAATGGATCGAGGCACTATTGTTGCAGAATATAATAAAGCTGACATGGATCAACAATCATTACAACATGCACTGCTTACAGCTGTTGGTCGAGGTGCTGCATGAATTCATTTTTTGGACGTCATCGCGCACCGATCATTACTAGTTTAATGTTGGTAAGTTTATGGTTATTGTTTACGATATATAGTCCGCAAACCTTTACCCATATGCGTATTTACACCTCGTTCATGTCAGCGATCCCATTTACTGCGATGTTAGCTTTTTGCTTAACATTATTGGTTATCGCTCGTGAAATAGACATGAGTTTTCCATCGGTTATTGCGCTGGGCGGCTACGTTTTTGCAGCAACATTTCAAACAACACAATCCCCTCTACTTGCTTTTATTGCTGCTGCTATCGTTGGTATTTTATGTGGCATACTTAATGGTCTGTTAGTCGTGTGCTTTAATATACCTTCAATTATTGCAACAATTGGCAGTCAGTTTTTTATTGGCGGTTTAACTACCGTTATTGCTGATGGATTAGCATTAAGTTTACCTGAAGTACGTGATAGCTGGTTCCATACTATGATGGTTGGCCGAATTGCTGATGTGATCCCAGCACAAGCAGTGTGGTGTCTGGTTATTTTAGCCGTTTTATGGCTGATATTATCGCGCCATGTATTCGGAGATAATATTAATTTTATTGGTGATAACCCGAAAGCTGCAGAGATGATGGGTGTACCAGTTGCTCGTACTCGATTGTTATTATTCGTTTTGATGGGATTAATGTCTGCGGTTGTGGGCGTTTTTGTTAGTCTTGAAATGAGTAGCTGGTGGCCAAATCAGGGACAAGGTTATATGTTGCTCGTTTTTGCTTCTGTTTTTATTGGTGGCACATCAGTACTTGGCGGACGCGGCACACTATTAGGTACATTTTTTGGTGCGTGTATTATCGGTATTTTAGAAGCTGGTATTATTAGTGCTGGTCTAGCCGGATTCTGGACGCGATTAGTGTACGGAATCATTATTATTGCTTCTTTAATGATTCATAGTATTTTGCTCAAGCAACATAAAGGTGCATGGAAACGGTTAATTCACTAACGATGATCTTATATACCTAATGATAAAGAGAGCTTATTGCTCTCTTTTTTTATAAAACAACCCAAGGTTGGTGTACTTTTAGCGTAAAAACGATTTGGTTATTATTAATCTCAAATGGCAATTTTTCTTGAAAAGTATCAATCTCATCCTGGTTATTACATGGCCAAAAGAAGTGAATACCATAACTTACATGTGCTAAACCTGATTGATGATCGTCGTCAAACTCTACCATATCAACGCGTAATGATGCTGTTGCAAATTGAAACCTAGAATCTTTCACATCATGTTTTGAATACAACATAGTTGAAAACAGGTGTTCGTGCCCTTGTACATAATCAATAATCGATTCGGCAATAGAAATTGATGGCTGAGCCATAAACGATACTTTTTCTGTCATAATTAATGATCTCCACTAATGATCCTATATTAATAATAGCCTGTATTACTAATAAGATAGTTGAATAGTGATAATAAGTGACATTGTAACTCTTTAATTTTATAGTTTTTAACCAGACATTACATACAAGAAGAAGAATATGACCTCCTGTTTTAAGGGCCAATTATATTAATTTCTCTATTTTTAGCTATTTTATTCGATCTCTTGCTAGATCTTTTATTTCTTATAAATACATGAATTATATGGATTTAATTTATCAGTCTTATATAATATCTCTTATAGCAGATCAAGAATGAAGACTAATAACAATGTCGATCGCCCCTTCAAACGCTTTAATACATAACGACGTAATACTTAGACCTGGATCTTTACGTCAACAAACATCAATAAGCCAACAACTTCGTCAACGTGATCATTTTGTATCAAATCCAGCATTAGCTTATATCTATTCCCTTGCAGCAACTGATACAACAGGTGGTCAAGCGAATGCGCGCTATACTTTAGAGCGTTTTAGTCGATTTTTATTGGGATCTACATTCGATCGAATTGATTGGTTAATGTTGTTAACAAGCCCTACCCTTATTGAAAAAGCAATGGCCGCTTTTTTAATTCATCGAGCCAAAACTAAAGCAAAGATGAAAGGCTTATTTTATGACCCATCGCGGTCATTAAAAAATTTACATATTAATCCACTGAAAAAAGCACTTTCACTTATTGGAGATTATTACTATCAGCAACAACAAATTTCATCATCACAGTTAACTGATTGGCAAGATTCAATCGAGAAATTTTCAGTTCATAACCAAACACAATATGAATTAGATCCAGGTTGGCTCGCACCTATTACAATTGAACAAACATTAACAATCGAATTAACATCTCAAGCTCAAGTTATGCTAGAAGCATTTAGTTGTTTTTGTTTAAGACCTTGTATTGAAAGAATGGATTGGCATAGTGTTCTTTATGCTCCCGTTCTACAAACCTCGATGCAATCATTTTTATCTTCACGTTTAACAATGAAAAGTAGCGATAAAAAGCAAGATTATGCCCCTGCTACAGCCGATAATTTGTTAAGAATGCTACGAGGTGTAGCCCATCATGCATGGTTATCTGAGTCGATTTCAGTTGAAACACTGCAACGGATTAAGGCAATAAAATTACCACGGGGTTCACGACAATCAAGTGGTCGTTACTTAAGCTATACTGACGTTGACCAAATATCGGCGCTAACTTTGGCACAATCAAATAAAATAAAAGCATTAAGAGATAATGCTATATTTTGGTTAATGTATGAGTCAGGCTTACGTCGTGCAGAGGTTATTGGACTTGATATCGGTGACATTGACCTTTATTTATGCAAAATTCGAGTCATGGGTAAAGGTAACAAAGAACGCCATGTACCATTTTCAAAAAGCAGTGATCTTTATTCAGCTATTGAACAATGGCTAGCGATTCGTCTACAACATTCCCAAAATATATCAAGTTTTTTCTGTGGTGTTAATCGTTATCAGCAACTCACTGTACAACGTTTAACGACTCAAACATTAAATGATCTTTGTAAACATATTCATCAACTTGGTTTTTCACGACGAATATCACCTCATGACTTTCGTCACTCTGTCGCGACTAACCTATTACGCTCAGGATATGATTTATTATTAGTGAGTAAATTCATGGGACATAGCAGTATTACGACAACTCAACGCTATGATCGTCGAACTGATGATGAATTACAAGGTGTTACACCAGGTCGATAATAGATCACAATATACAACAATAGTTTCAATACTTGTAATACAACATGTAATGTAAGTAGGATTATCTTGCTATATTATTTTATAATTTCATGGAAATGCTATCGTATCTAAAATAATAAATGGAGTTTTTATTTTGATATTTTTCCGTGTGTTTTTTCTAATTACATTAGCATCTTTTCATACTTCAAGTTCAGCTTTAACTGTTAATCAATATGGAAATAAATACAGTTTACTTCCTTGTACAGGTCTAGAAACCAAAATTAATAGTTTTGAAAAAAGATTAACAATGATGTTATCTAATGCATCAAAAAAGGGAAAGTCTAACTTAAAAAACGAATATCAGGCATTGGAAAAATTGTATAAGCAAAAAAAATGTCATAAAAAGCACCTCGATAATTAACTTATATTATCGAGGTGTAGACAAGGAGTTTTACTTTATAGATTTAAGCTAATAATGTGTAACTTAGATATAAGTTTAGAGCTAAAACAATAGCAACAATAATTAATCCTAGGGTTGAAACAATTTTACTATTTTGATATTTACCCATGATTTTTTTACTGTTAGTGAAATAAAGTAATGGAATAATTGCTAATGCAATACCGAAGCTTAAAACCACTTGGCTCATTACTAATATTTCAGTGGTATTGACAGCTAGTGCAATAACAATAAAAGATGGAATCATCGTAATAGAACGACGTAACCACATAGGAATTGTAAAATTAACAAAGCCTTGCATCACTACTTGTCCGGCCATTGTACCAACGACTGTAGATGATAGACCTGATGCAACTAACGAGATACCAAATAAAATTGAAGCTGCTTTACCGACTAAGGGAGTTAATGTTTTATATGCTGTTTCTATTTCTGCAATATCTTGATTACCAGAGTAATGGAATACAGCCGCAGCCATCGCTACGATAGCTATATTAACAAAGCCGGCAATAACCATTGCTATTAATACGTCATATTTTGTTGATCGCAAGCGTGTTGATACTTTCTCGCCATACGTATTTTTAAATAATGCTGAATGTAAATAAATAACATGAGGCATTACAGTTGCACCAAGAATACCTGCTGCTAAATAAATTTGATGAGGACTATTTAGTGTCGGTACAACTAATCCTTTTATTAATTCATGTGATGCAGGAGGTGCAATAAATAATTCAAAAATATAAATCACAGCAACTAATAGTAATAATGCACCAATAATAACTTCTAATGGTTTTTGACTCTTATTATTAAGCATTAATATCATAACTGTTGCTATGGCTGTAATTATAGCGCCTTCCATTAAGCTGATATTAAACAGTAATTGGAAACCAACAGCTGCACCAATAAATTCGGCAAGATCCGTTGCCATTGCTATTATTTCAGCCTGTATCCAATATGGCATTATTGCCCATTTTGGAAGATGATCACGTAAGTGCTCAGGCAAATTTTTTCCTGTAACTATGCCTAATTTAGCGGATAAATATTGAATTAACATTGCCATTAAATTCGCCCATAGTACCACCCATAAAAGTTGGTAACCAAAGGCAGAACCTGATTCAATATTTGTAGCAAAGTTGCCTGGATCAATGTAACCAATAGCAGCAATAAATGCAGGGCCTAATAAAAGTAATTTCTTTTTCAGTTTTAAGCTAAATGGGGTTGGCTGCATTTCAAGTGCGATAACTGCTTTATTCATAAATGACTCCTTTGTCGTGAGTCTACTTTACGTAATTTGCAAATGAGAATCAATATCATTTAGAGCTCAAACATGATTGTTTATATTTCACTTATGAAAGCAAAGTCATTGATAGGTAATAGCTATTTACTTATCGCTATTTAGAATTTGAATACGAACTTTATCACTTTTAGTATATATAATGTTACTTATATCGAAAAAATGTGATCCTTTTTCAATAATATGCATAAGAGTATTTAATCTTTTTATAAAAATCGATATTGTCGTCATTAATGACTTGTATGTCTTTAACATATTTTTAGTTTGGGTATTAATGCCTATTTAATATAGGTTAATTTGTTGATTTTATAATTCTATAAGATTAACCATTAATAATCAGTATGATTATTAGTAAATACATCACCGCTTTAATTATGATAGCAAAATGGATGTTGAAAAGAAGGATGTAGTATGGAAGCCGAAGTAAGTAATAAAACATTATCTTTTGAGACCGATGTAATTCAATTATATCTTCGCGATATTTCTATGAAACCATTATTAACAAAAAATGAAGAGATTCTCTATAGTCGTAAAGTATTAACAGGAGATGTCAGTGCAAAAAATATAATGATTGAAAGTAATTTACGTTTAGTCGTTAACATTGCTAAACGGTATCGTGGTAGTTCTATTCAATTAAGTGATCTTATTGATGAGGGGAATATCGGACTTATTACTGCAGTAGATAAATTTGATCCTGAAAGAGGCTTTCGATTCTCAACTTACGCGACATGGTGGATTAAGCAAACCATAGAGCGTGCTATTCACAATCAAAGTCGCACTATTCGATTACCCGTCCATGTCTCAAAAGAAATTAATACCATTGTACGGACACATAAACATCTACTGAATACTCAAAATAAAGAACCTAAAAATGAAGATGTTGCACAAAAATTAGATCGTAGTGTTGATGATATCTCTACCCTCTTATCTTACGATGCCCCTATTATATCCTACGATCAGACTATCAATGATGATGCTAATTCACAATCACTTGCTGTATTTTTAACAGATGATAAAGCAGTTAAACCTGATAGTCATTTAGATGAGCTAGATATAAAATACATAACATCTTCTATTTTAGATTCTTTATCTCCAAGGGATAAAGAGATTATTTGTCGTCGATTTGGCCTGCTTGGCCATGAATCACAAACACTCCAAGAAGTTGCCGATGAAGTTGGATTAACACGAGAACGAATTCGCCAACTACAAGTTATTTCATTGAAAAAACTTCGTAATTACCTTCAACGTGATAATTACGATATCTCAATACTATTTGCTGACACTGCATGATAGATTGTTTGCTATTATTTAAAGGAGCACTTAATGTGCTCCTTTTTCGTTATAGTTAAGGTTTGTTATGCATTTAAAATCATTATTAATTGCGGGTTCGGTATTATTTTTTTCAGGGTGTGCTAGTTACGGTGTAACTGAAAATGAAATGCAATCTTACCTAAATAAAGAAACTCAATTTAATCATTCGGTTGGTATTCAAGGTATTGCTTACGCAACGGGTAAATTCGATAATATTAAAGTTGGTATCGGGCGTATAGCTAAAAATAAAGTCAATGTAGCAGCTACAGCAACTGCTGATTTAGAGTTAATGGGACAACCAACTCAAAATATCGCTATAAAAGCTAACTTTAGTGCCATTCCTTATTACAACCAAGAGCAAGGTGCTATTTATTTAAAAGATCTTAGCATTGAATCATTAGCTGTCACACCTGAACGGTTAAATAATGTATTGACGAAACCTGTGATTACTCCGATTGTTTCTTTTTTAAGCCAAGTATTATCAACAAAACCTGTTTATAAACTAAATGACAATGAATTAGAGCAAGCTCTCTTGAAAAAAACAAAACCTGAATTAGTTATTCAAAATCACAAATTAGTTTTAGATTGGTAATAAATAGTTATTAAGATAAAAAGCTCTTTATGTAAGAGCTTTTTATTGACTAAATTTTGATTGCTCTAAAAAATGTGTACCAGCGGCATCATCAATCATCTTTACAGCCCTTTCCGCCTCAAAAGATCGTTTCATAGCCTCCGCAGCATAATCTCTTGTTGTTGGAGTTTGACTCGTAATAATTAGCATTAATACAAAAATAATCGTAGCAACAGATAATATAGCAACAGTATATATTCGTCGAATGATACGCGCTTCACTTTGTTTAATTTCAGTTTTCACGGCACGTAAAACATCATAGTTGGTGATATTTGAGCGCACTCTTTGGTTTTGTTCCATCTTAAACATTCAGTATAATTAATAAGTAACTTTTCAGTCTAACAAGCATTACTGAATTTAAGCTTACATAAGTACAAATTTGTAAGTATAAAACTTTTCACATAAATATATAAAGTTATAGTGCATTAGATATGAAAAAGACAGAGCCTAAAGGCTCTGACTTTCTTATCAATTAATAACGAATGTATATACTATTAGGAATATCGCTAATAACCATACAGGACAATTGTACTTCTTGATTAATATATAACCGATAATAACGGCAATAATATCTCCAATCGATTTAATTGAACTCGTAATTACAGGGTTAATTAATGCGCTCGCTAATAAACCAACAACACATGCATTAATCAACACAATTGCTTGAATTAAACGTGGATGACTAAATAAAGCCTTCCAAGCTGGCAAAAATGCGAATAGAAGCAAACTACCTGGTAAAAAAACAGCTATCGTTGCAATAATACTCCCCATAATTGGCATTTGGGGTATTGCTGAAGCCCCCAGATAACTGGCCATAGTAAACATAGGTCCAGGAACCAGTTGAGCAGAAGCATAAGCACTCAAAAAGGTGTTATCCGTTACCATACCATCAAGCATGGGCTGTAATAGCGGTAATACAACATGCCCACCACCGAATACGAAGCTCCCCGCCTGATAAAAGATAGAAAATAATTTAATGTTCTCATTCGTAGCAGCAATTAATGGTAATAAAATTAATAATCCTGAGAAAATAACGACAAAGCCAATATGTGGCCGAATAGGTTTAATCAAATGCTTATCGACTATTGGCTGGGTTTTGAATGACCATAAGAAACCGGCAATACTTGCTACAATAATCGGTAAAATTTGGCCAAATAAACCACTACTGAACGTCACCCAGATCATCGTTAATAATGCTGTCGAAATAGTAGCTATTGAGATTAAATTCTTCTTCACCATTCCCCATAAAGCATCAGTAACCACAACAACCGCCAGTAGTTTAGCTGCAGTAATGATGTATTCGACAGTAACAGAGCCACTAAATTGGTTATTAGCAACAGCTAGAAATGTTAATAAAACAAAGGAAGGTAAGGTAAAACCGATAAACGCAGCAATAGAACCCAAATACCCCGCCTTTTTATAACCGATATACATCCCAAGCTGGCTACTTGCAGGGCCAGGTAAAAACTGACATAGCGCAATCGCCTGTGTAAAATCCTCATCACTAAGCCATTTATTTTTAACTACAAACGCTTGTTGAAAATAGCCTATATGTGCTGCAGGTCCACCAAAACTACATAAACCTAGCACTAAAAACTGCCAAAAAACCGTTAACATCAATCACATCTCCTATAGTGAAGTAACTATTTTAACGGTTGTTTATCTATTACTGAAATCGTTTGTACAGATACATATCATTATTGTAATCGATGAAAGCAGGCTTTGTTGTACCATGTCATTTTCATGACGATTATAATCCTTTATTATACAAATCATGTTTTTCTGTGTAATAACAAGCAAACTACCCTGCTTTGCTTGCTCTTCAAAGAGTCGATGCTTATGTTAGAAAATCTTCAACAAATGGTTATCCTTGCTGCAATTGGCCATGAACAAAATTTTACCCGTGCAGCAGATAGATTAGGCATCTCTAAATCTCAAGTAAGTAAACAAATTCGTTATTTAGAGGAACGTTTAGGCTGCCAGCTCGTTCAACGTAGTACACGCACAGTGGCCTTAACGGAAATCGGTTTACAATATGCCGATTACGGTCAGCAACTGGTTGATACTGTTAATGAAGCTGAAGCGATGGTGGCAGGATATCGTAATGAAATAAAGGGCGTGTTACGAATTGGCATTGCACAATCTTTTGGCAATATTCATATAACATCAGCTTTGGCTGAGTTTCAAAAAAGCAATCCAGAATTAGAATTAGAAATAAGCTTATTTGATCATCGACCAAATTTATTAGAGGAAGGATTTGATTGTTGGATAGCCATTCATGAACATCCACCTGAAGGCATGGTCGCGCGGAAATTAGCTAACTGCGAATTTGTGGTAGTTGCATCACCTGATTATATTGCGTTACATGGAAAACCAGAAACCCCTGGCGATTTACGCCGCCACAATTGTATAACTTATCAAAGTCGTGAACGTAAATATGTTAATTGGGCTTTTTCTCGTGATGGTGTACAGCAATCAATTCGAGTTAGAGGTAACTACCGTATAGATAACGCACCTGCGGTATTGGATGCCGCTGTCAGTGGCTTAGGTATTGCTTACTTATCGACCTATTTAATGACTAATGAAATCGAAAGCAATAAACTCATTCAGTTACTTCCAGAATGGAAAACGACGGTTGATTTGCCAATTTATGCAGTTTACCCTCGCAGAAAATACTTAGCACCAAAAGTACGTTGTTTCATTGATTTCATGGCTGAACGTATGGCGCAGGCACCTTATAAAACGCCGAGGCCGATGCAATAGCCGATGAATAATAGTATTTTATTTATACGCTAATAAAAAGCAACAACGCGGCCATATATCGCCGCGTTGTTTCTTCTACAGTAGCAGCATTTATTCTAGATGTTGCTTCTTCTGTGCAGGTAAAGCATACATACGACGTAAGATATCTTGTACGCCTTGTGGCTGATCTGCTAATTTCTGTGCAAATAACTGCTGTTCTTTGGCTGTAATTTGGTCAGACTCAATATCTGCTGCGATGTAATTTGATGGGAATAAATGATAATTTTCAGTTATTTGTTTATCAATAATAGCAGCAAGTTCATCTGGAGTCTCTGGTGCATCAGTGATCACATCACCAAAGCTAATATGGATTCGTCGTTTCTGACCCACAATACCTTGCACAATACTTTCTATATCTTCAAATTCAGATTTTTCATAAGTACCCGTAGTCGCTTTTTGGTACAACTCTTGTGCTTTAGCCAAATCACAAGGATCGTTTTCATATGAAATAGCCACAGGAACAATGTTAAGCCCACTCATAAACTCAGCAAACGGTAATTTTTGCTTACGTCCTTCCATAAAGAACATTTTTAAAATAGCAGGATCAGTTTTATCGTTACCGTCTTTCGCTCGCCCTTCTTTTTGTGCTATCCAAATATTATTGCCGGTCATTAAAGAATGAGAAATATAGCTAGAAAGTAAGCCTAATGACTTCATTAACTCACGAGGACCTTTTGATGAACGCTTTACAATAAAACTCTTGTTCAAACGCATCAATTCAGTAGCACATGGTTTTTTTAGTAAATTATCACCAATCGCAATGCGGACAGTATTGAAGTTCTCATGGAACAAACACCAATTCACCATTGCTGGATCCATAGCAATATCACGATGATTCGAAACAAATAAATAAGCTTTATTTGGGTCAAGTTTATCTAAACCGGTTGTTGTTACACCGTCACATGAATGATCGATAGTTGCTTGCATATACCTAGCAATATAATCTTGCACATCTTTAACACTGGTCACATTAGACCATTTTTTAACAAGAAAACGTTTTATTAACGGAATTAGCAACCAGCCAAACATACCGGAAGCATGAGGAAAGCGGTATTTTAAAATCGCATTGATAAAATCTTTATCATCAATAAGACGCTGGATAGCCCCTTTAACTTCGTTATCATTGTAAGGGCGGATTTCTTTATAAATATCGTTATCTATACACACAATAAGGCTTCATCTTGAAAAAACTTGGTTATTTTACTGATAAATTCTATTTTACCAAATAACCTAAATCAATAAGGAGTATGGTTGGAGACCGAACCACGTCTAGTCGTTGAATTTTCAACCACTATTAATCATAAAAAGTGCGTTCTAATGCAAAAACGACCAATCATACACTGATTTTGATTATTGTCGCCTATGCAATGTTGACGATGTAACAAAAACAGCCGAATATGTGCAAGATATCGAGTTAGAGAGACATTATGAAACAAGCCATTGAGTTTTCCAAAAACGAGCACCCTTTTCTTTTTGTTGGTTCTCGCCGAAAAAGCCACAACGCCTACTTTATCGTTGTTGCTAGCGGCTGCATATTAATACGCTTAGGTAAACATGAGCACCTCGTATCCAAAGGACATGGTTTTTGGGTACCCTTTGATTGTTTACATGCATTAACAGTTTTACCTGGTACTCGTTTTTTTAAAGTCGCTTTTTCAATCCGTTTACGACAGCCACTATGTCGTGATGCTGGATTCTTTGTGGTTAGCCCATTACTTGATGCTTTATTGGTTGAACTTGAAAAGCAACCTATAGAAAAACATGACTGGAATGGTACTGAAGGACGCCTACTTAAAGTTATAGCGGATCAAGTATCAAGCTTATCAGCTTCAACACAATCGTTGTCACCTGCGATTAATAAACAATACCATAATGCACTTGCGTTATTACTTAATGGCAACAAAATTACCGAACAATCGGCAATTCAAAATATTGAACCCGTATTAGGTATGACCTTAAAAGAATTTGAGTCCTGTATTACCATACGTGAGGCGGTTAAATTAGTCCGTTCTGGAAGGAAGTTACCGCAGATTGCCGCGCAGTTGAATACATCTGAAGTATTACTTGAAGCACTTGCCATGCCTATTTTAGGAAAACCTTTTTAACAATAAAGATTTTTCTATTAAAAGAATGCCCATTCACATTCGGGGCATTCTTTTAACGACTCATTAATTAAACGGTACGTGAATTTGTAACGATATCCCGTCATCAACACTACTTTTGGTATGCCAACGATAATCTAAACGTACATGAGTGCTATCGCTTCCAGGATTTCCAAAACCCACACTCATTTGAACACCATGATTTAATACCCACTGCTCAGCATCCACAATATCTTCAACTTCTTCATGATCATATTTTTTGGGTAACCAAAAACCTAAACCATAGTACATTGAATCATTATATTCAGTGAAAATAGGATGATCAGCGAAATCGCCATTCCATTTATTCCAAAACTCGCTGGTATTGTAGCCATGGTCTTGCTTCCAATCACGGAACCGTTGTTGGGCCCGCCCACTAGAATTATTCTTTTTATATAATAATGGAATACCAGAGTATTCATCATCGGGACCGCATAACGACCGATCATATTGAAAAAAATTATTATCTATTGGAGATATTTTAGTTGGAATAAACTCACAAGAAAAAGCAGACGCTGATGACGAATAAAATAAATTACCTACTAAGACAAGCATACATACTTTAACTTTATTTATGCGCAAATATTAACGTCCTTTTGAACTAACTATTAAACTGATATCTGTGGTCATTAACTAACATTTTATTCACTGTTGGTGTTGTATAATCACTAATATCTGTTTTATTTAACAATGCCTCTCGTATCAACGTACTTCGTACTGGTACCGTTTCAGGGCATGCCATAACCTGCCATCGTTTAAGAATGTCTTCTGCTTTATAAAAACGTTGAAAGCTTAAAAAATTATCCGGCCCTATAACAAACGTTATATCACTATCAGGATAATCTAATTGCAGGGCTTCAAGCACAGCAAATGTTGTAACGGCATTATCCCCAATGGCGATTTCTTGTTCTAATGTAGATAATTCTAGATTAGATTGACCAATATCACAGATAAATGCACGTACAAGATCACATCGAGCATTATAATCAAGCATAACTTTCCCCCACGCATGCTGATAGCTAGGAAGTAGTAATACCTTATCAAATTGGCCTAAGCGCTCTAACACTGAACGGTGGCCTAAACTTGGAGGATTAAATGCGCTACCAAAAACTGCCAGTGTATGTTTCATATTTCAATTAGCTAACCTCTTTATGAAAAATTATCTTAAGACGATTTTATTTGGTCTAATTTATTAATATGGTGCTGTTTTTGTGCTAAAACCACATTATTTCAAATATATTTACGATTGAGGATTGATCCTTAGTTAGAGTTATCGCATGATTTTGATAAAGGTGTAATGGCTGAGTTCTCATTTTTCCATTATATCGTTTTAAGTGATTAATATTTGGGCAAAAGCCTTAAGGATTCATGACCCATGGAACAACTTATCCGTGAAGAGATGCGTGTACTACCAGTTATCGATGTTGAATTTGAAATTCAGCGCCGTATTGCTTTCATCCAGAAAAAACTCAAGCAGTCTGGTTGTAAATCTCTAGTACTCGGAATTAGCGGAGGTGTTGATTCAACAACTTGTGGCCGTTTAGCACAACTTGCTATCAATGACTTAAATGCTACCACTGCAAATAATGAGTATCAGTTTATTGCTGTTCGCCTGCCTTATGGTGAGCAACAAGATGAGGATGAAGCACAGCATGCTTTGCAGTTTATTCAGCCAAGCCAATCTGTGTGCGTAAATATAAAATCAGGGGTTGATGGGCTACATGCCAGTACTTTATTTGGATTAGAAGGTACAACTTTAATCCCAGCAGATCCTGCTAAAGTTGATTTTGTAAAAGGCAATGTTAAAGCACGCGCACGTATGATTGCACAATATGAAATTGCAGGCTTAGTCGGTGGACTCGTTATCGGTACGGATCATTCAGCCGAAAATATTACGGGGTTTTATACTAAATTTGGAGATGGTGCTTGTGATCTGGCCCCTCTTTTTGGTTTAAATAAACGCCAGATTCGCAGTATTGCAGCAACATTAGGTGCACCTGAACATCTTGTCGGTAAAGTACCTACAGCTGATTTAGAAGAATTAGCACCACAAAAAGCAGATGAAGATGCATTATTAGTCACTTATGACCAAATTGATGACTTCCTTGAAGGTAAACCTGTTGATGACTTTGTTCGTGATCGTCTAATTAGTATCTATCGTGTTACTCAACACAAGCGTCAGCCAATCCCAACCATTTACGACATCGATTAATTTATTAGTCTATTTGATGGTAAATAAAAGGCCTAACATAATGTTAGGCCTCTTTTTTAGGAACCAATAATTTACTTACATAATACTGTTTCAGGTTGACCAATAATGAGTGCATTGAGTTCTACCCATAAATCATCGCAAAGACCAGGACGGTATACTGCTTCTTTAAAAGCAGGATGTTCATATTGATACATTTTATAATGACGTGGTGAGCTTTGACTGCTTGAGCGTACATTCGCTAAACGATCACAAACCTTCACAATTAATGCTAAACGTGCAGCATCTTCTTCAACATTTAAAGCGGCTAATCGTTGATTAATTTCTAATTTACGCTTGGCACGATCTTCTAATTTAACATCTGTAACATAGTTAACAGCATCTGCAATAGTAAAACCAAAACGATCAGCTAGCTCATCAAAACTTGTGTCAGTATCTTCAATTATATCATGTAGTTGAGCTACAATCATTGCATCCAAACCAAATGGTTGAGCTAGTTTTGCAACCGCATTAAGGTGAACGGCATACGGAAACTCACCATATTTCTGATCTCCATGACGACTTTTTGCAAATGCTTGTGCAACTAAATAACGACTATCCATCAATACTTCCTCGGTACTTTTTTATTTTAATGCGTTATTGTAGAAGTAAAACATACCTTGATGCTAGTCGTTTATTTGAAATGAAATGATCCAAAAATAAAAAGAGCCTCTCGACTCTTTTTATTTATTAGATAGTTACGAATGATATCTTAGTGTTACTCTTCTTCATCAGCCGGAAGCTCACCTGCAGCCTGACGGCGCTTCATATCAGCCTCACGAATTTCATGAGCGACAATCATGATAGCTTCACCGCTGCTGATACCTTTAGCCATAAGATCATGAATACGCTCAGCAGCTACTTGTTGTTCTGCATGCGTTAATGTCGGCGTGTGATTATACATATCATTCTTCTTAACTTCGTAATCGGATGAGTATTTTAAAAGTAAAGTGAAACAATGTCACTGTTTATCCTCGCTGATACCAGATTAACCAGGATGACCATCAACACGAGCTCTAGTGAGTACAGGAAAATAAATTACAGTAAAAATAGTAAAAGCAATTACCCATAAAATAGCTGAAATAACATACGCATCTAATACCGAAATCGGCATTAATACCACCAATAATGTTCGCGTTAACAGTGAACCGAATAAGCTCATAAACGCAATAGTCATCCAGCGCCCTACCTGTAATTTACGTCCTGTATGTCCTAATGAAACACGCGCCATCATCGCAAGTATCATTGCCCCAATACCACCAATAGCGATCAAATGAATACCTATTGTCGAGCTCATATTATTATTTAGGTAGCTCCCACCAAGCCACGCTAAGCCGAGAATCAATGATAAATAAGCCGCATGTAATGACCATAGCAAAGGTACTCTTATGGCCTTGTTACTACGCCAACGACAAAAACGAATTAAATTAGTCACAGCAGCAATAATATACACTATTGCCAATAAACTCGATGAAACGACACCTGGATAAATAGTAACTATCAATAATATCCAAATGGGAATGAGCGCTGCGTATTCTATTACTGAAATTCGTGTGATCGTTGCGGTTTTTGTTCCTCGCGATGTAAAAAATGGAATAACTCTCCCCCCAACAACTAACACCA
Source organism: Photobacterium kishitanii (assembly GCF_000613045.3). Taxonomy (NCBI): domain Bacteria; kingdom Pseudomonadati; phylum Pseudomonadota; class Gammaproteobacteria; order Vibrionales; family Vibrionaceae; genus Photobacterium; species Photobacterium kishitanii. The sequence goes on from NZ_LN794353.1 coordinate 150,476, forward strand.
CTGCCGCAATAATCGTTAACGTTGCTAATGCCGTTGCTTTTAAATCATCAGGGATAACTTTAAGTACCATCAAGTGATATTTTACATTTAATAAAGTAAACATCATTAGAACAGGTATAAAAAATACGTTACGCCACTGCTTGACTCGAATAATTGGAATAGCTAAAAAAATAGTTGCGACGACAATCCAAGCACAATCTACGATCATCCATAAATAACTCGGCGTTGAAAAAATTAACCCTAAGCGCGCAATTAGCCATAAACTAAATAAAAATGCTAACTTGGCGCCTTTTACCCCCGTTTGCCCGGTCCACGTCTGCACTGCCGTCAATAAAAAGCCAACAATAACCGCACCAGCAAAGCCAAATAACATTTCATGGCTATGCCACCATAATGGATTACCATACATCAACTGACTAATATGAGTATTACCCGACCAAAATAAGCCCCATAATGCTATCGAAACGACAGCATAAACTGCAGCCCCTATAAAAAACGGGCGAAATGCGAGCCTAAATATAGGGGGGATTTTTTCTTCTTGTGCCCGATCAATAATTTGCATCATACTACCTCACTGTAAACATGCATAAATTATACATGTTTACAGTGGTATTTCTACTTTTTCGCTGTTTACTTTTATTTATCTGAATTTACAACAAAAAAATAGCTACTACATGACTGTAATAGCTATTTAGCTTTGAATATGCTTAATCATCTTCGCCGACATAGTCAACGGGACGAGTAATTCGTTGAATATCTAATATCGAAATTTCACCCTGCCAACGTGTTTTCACGACACCAACACTAAGCCAATAACGACCTTCAGGAAGACTCAATTTCGGCAATGATGTAGGCCAATTTGAATCAGACTCTTGACTCCAAATTGCGTGCCATGTTGTATCATTAAGATCATACAATTTAATGTTTAAAGTAGGCGATGGACAATTACCATTATTTTTTTCGATATTATCAATTCGCCATGTTTTACTGTCTTTCCAACTAATTTGTTGTTTATCAGCTGGTGCAGTTAGAACAATCCATCCAATCCATGGTGGCTTATTTTCAGCGGTAATAGATAGCTTGTATAAACCTGCTGATACAGGTTCATCTAGACGTTGTGTTTCAACAGAAAAATATCCGCCATCATCGATAAATGGTGCGCCTTGCAATAAGGTCTTATTTGGCCATTTAGTCAGACTAATATTAGTAATATCACTGCGTGTCAGGCCAACAACAGAAATCTTCAATAATTGTTGATTTAGGTTCTGTTCAACTTGGCGTTCAATCGATAATTTCGATAACCATGTTGGTAAAACCTTGCGCTCAAGGCTATGTCCACAATCTTCACTAATAGCAAGATTAAGCAACTGATCGAGATTATTAGCTTTAACACTATTTGGCGATTGCTGCCATGCTTGGATAATCGTTTGAAAAACGGCGGCGGTATTATCTTCAAGTAATTCTTTATGTGCCATCGTATAAAGATCTTTGGAGATAAACCAATCAGACGATGCAAATGCACTCGATGAAAACAACATCGAATGCATTAACAATAATCCCATAAGCCAGCGTTTGGGCTTTTTAATTCTCATGGAATGCGGACCTAAACCTTATGGTTTCATTCGGTATCCGACACCACGTAGTGTTTCAATCTCAATATCAGGCAATTTTTGACGTAATTGCAAAATATGAGTATCAACGGTACGTGTTGTTGGGTAATGGTTATAACCCCAAACTTGATCTAATAATTCATCACGAGTAAACACACGGCCTGCATTTTTAGCTAGGAATACTAACAGCTCAAATTCAGTACGTGTCAAAGTCACACTTTCACTACCATGAAAAACTTCACGGCTTTCTTGATTGATGCGAATATTACCCACAGAAATAATATTAATGGCAGCCATATCGCCATCTTCACCACGAAGATGTACTCGAACGCGTGCTAGCAATTCTTCTTCAGCAAATGGCTTAGTTAAATAGTCTTTTGCACCTGAATCTAACCCGATCACTTTATCGTTAATTGAAACCATTGCTGTTAGTAAGATAACAGGAACATGTTTCTTTTTTAGCCAACCTGATAAATAGTCGAGTGAATCACCTTCCGGTAATTGACGATCAAGTACAACAAGATCAGCATCTTTCCATAATGCATCGACTTTAGTGGCACAATCTGCATATAAGCAATTGTATCCAGCTTGCCTTAGGCAATCGAGTAAACCATCAGCAAGGTTACGGTCATCCTCAACCAGTAGCAGAGTTTGATTCACACGGTATCTCCAAAATAAACGTTGTAGGTGGACCAATGAGTTTCATTCGGCCCCCCATTCTATTAATCATCGATTCAACAATTGTCAAGCCAAGACCTAAGCCTTTAGAACTAACAAATGGTTTTCTTAAACGAGACCAATCTTTTGCGCCTAATTGTCCTTCATCTTGGACAACCAGCTTCAAAATCCCATTTTTATACGATGACGATAAACTAACTGGTGCTACACCATATTTATGAGCATTAGACAATAAGTTATCAAGACAAGTCCCTAGCCAATAAATATTAACAAGGACGCTTCTATCCTCACCTAATTTAAGTATAACATCATATTTTTCAGTAATATAACTTAGCCATTCATTCAGTGATTCAATTTCTTGAACACTTAATTGCTGTTGATTAGCTTGAAGGTAGTCTTTACTCGCTTCAGCTAATTGACGTAATCGTCGAGAATCTTCAGTTAAACGGCGGAATTCGTCATATAAACCTTCTGGCAACTCATCAAAATGACGTCGAAAACCTTCAACAGTCATTGCTAAGCTCGCAATTGGAGTACGTAATTCATGTGTTAATATTTGCAATACTAACATCCGCTCTTCCATCGTACGGCGGCGGATTCTGAATCGGTAAATACCCCAACTCAATAATAATCCAGCATTCATCACAAGTAAGCCTATCAACAAATAATAGGTTACATGCGACTTATTATCTTCTCGCCAACAAATATTGCCGTTTTTCGCTAGACAAAAATCATTATGATCCAAGCGTTTAAAGTGCAATTGGTAGCGATTAAGCATTTTAGACCATGTTACTTGATCAAAAACACGGTATTCATTGTCATTGCGAACCCAAAGTTCGCCATTTGATATAAAAAATTGTGCGCCAGAAATAAATGCATGGATCTCATCATTATTCATTCGCTGCAATCGCCCTAGAATCGTTGTTGCTGCTGCGATTGGACGTTCTTTTATATGTAAATATTTGCTGTACTTGATCGCCATATCCGGATGTTGCTGAATATAACGATACGCATAACTACCACCACCGGGATGAATATACCCTGAACGTACAAACCAACTCGATGGTAATTGTGTTTTAAAACAAATAGCACGAGTAAATACAACAGGTTGAGTAACTAATGGCGATAATGGCCATGGTCCCTTACAAGTTAACGAATTATGATACAACTGACGTAATGCATTCAGTGGGTATTCACTCGTTTGCGGTAGTAATGTTTCAGGCAATAATAATGGCCCTGGATATAAGCTCTGAAGTTTACGAAAATCGTATGTTGCTAAAGGCTTACGTTTCAATATATCAGAACGAACCGCATTTAACCGTTCTGGAAATGTTTGAGCTTCTGCAAATGACGCTGCAGAAAAGAATAAAGAAAAGACTAATACATACGTTTTCATGCTTTTAGTTTAACATTATAGAACAGTGTTTTGTCAAAAAAATGTCAGAGCAATAACCACTTAAATCTATTGCTTTTTTAACCTCCAACATTTACTCAAAACACATTCTTTTGTTTATTAATAATAAAACTACTCAATCTTGAGTAGTTTTATTCATACTACGGATATTTTTATAGATGTACAAGAATAGATAAACATGATGTTTTCATCGTGCCAAACACTATATGCGCACACTACAATATAATGATTCAAATAACATTAATGCCTAATAAGTGAGTTAGCTCTATGGTACAGATTAGCTGCCTCTATTTAAAATCACACAAAAACTATAACCAACTGAATAAAAACGTAAAAAACAAAGTATAACGATAAACTATACTTTGTATTATAAAACATATGACTATCTCATTTTTCTCGTTTTAAGAGCTACATCATGTTTTATTAAACAGCATAATTTAACTAATTAGTTATTATGACTAAAGTAATCTCCCCCTTAATATGAAATCGCAACTTTATAACCATCAGTTCGATTCATTTAACACCTGATTAGGATGAGGAGAAACAATAGGATTCATTTTAGTCAAAGGCAAAGTGGTTAACAAATATTCTAAAAAAGCCGTAAACTTAGGCGTTAACCGCTGGCTTACTGGGTAGACAATATGGATATCAATATCTGAAGCTTGGTATTGATCCAATACTCGAATAAGTTTTCCTGTATCTAGTGCATGAGCAACCATAGGATAAGGCTGTAATGTAATACCTAGCCCTTGAATTGCCGCAAGCAATTGTGCTTGACCATTATCAATAATCAATCGTGAATGTAGGTTCACCATAAAATCACCGTCACTACCATGAAAGCGCCACATTTTTTTGCTTTCTGATAGATGACTATGCAGACATTGATGATTATTGAGATCTAGTGGATGGTTGGGAATTCCATGCTGCTGTAAATAAAGTGGTGAAGCACAGGGGATATTTTTATAGCTGATCAATTTTCGAGCAATTAATCGACTGTTTTCAATCTCACCAAGACGAATAACCGCATCAAAACCTTCATTAATCAGATCAACACTACGATTTGTAAGCACTAATTCAATATCAATCTCATGATAATCGTGCATAAATTTCGCGATAACTGGCGTAAGTATGTACCCAACGGTAATTGACGAAGCAAGCTTAATTAGCCCTCTTGGCGCATTTAAAAAACGAGAAGCTTCATCTTCTGCTGCTTTAAGTTCAGCTAAAACCGTTTTACAGCGTTGATAGTATTGCTGTCCTAGTTGAGTAAGACTTTGCTGTCTTGTTGATTTATTAAGTAATTTTGCCCCTAAGCGTTGCTCTAAATGGCGAACGTGTTTGCCAACCATTTGTGGGCTCATTTGTTGTTCTTCTGCAACAGCAGAAAATGACCCTAATTCCACGGCCTGAACAAAGACTAACATACTGGTAAATCTATCCATAACTATTCACTTTGTGACTTTAGTCCAAAAAATTAGAAACTGTCAGTTTCGAGATTAAGTGTTATTTGAGTGTTTATGTTCTTTATAGTAGCGAATAAAATGCCGAAATAATATTCCTATGACAAATACTGCCCGTTATAAATGGGCGCTCTATTTTTTAACACCTAATAATAACTACAGAGAAAAGTATGGTTACTTTGTTTTCCCCGCATCAAATTGTCCTTGGAGGATTCAGCTTACCGCCATTATTAGTGTCGGGATTGTTAGCATTAGCTTGCACCTCCATCACCATACGCATTTTGAATAAGGTACGATGGCATCGTTTTTTTGTGTCACCACCTTTGGTTGAGCTGTCGTTAACAATTATTTACACCGTGTTGATTGGCACGTTTGTTATTCCTTCTTAACCTTAAAGTTGTTTGACTCATGAATTTAATTAGACGAATTGGTTTTACTGCAGTATTGGTATTGTTAGCGATTGCCGCCATTATTTGGAAATATCAGCAGTATTTGATCAATCCTTGGACACGCGATGCGCAAGTTCAGGCACAAGTTATAACAATAGCACCACGTGTAACAGGCCCAATTGTGGCTTTAAACATCAATGATAATGAAAAAGTGACCGTTGGGCAGTCTTTATTCAATATAGATTCAAGTACTTATAAAGTCGCCCTAGCCCAAGCTCAGGCATCATTAACCCAGGCTAAAGTTTCGGTATCTGAAGCTAGTGAGCAATTTAATCGCTCATCTGCAATGAATCGAGTAGATCCTGGTGCTGTATCAAAATTAAAAATTATTAGTTTACAAAATAATCTTAGCTCAGCAGAAGCTGAGGAACAGCAAGCGCAAGCCAAAGTAGATCAAGCTCAACTCAATGTGAATTTCACGCAAGTTAAAGCCCCTGTTAGCGGCTACATTACCAATTTAAAAGTACAACTAGGTACGCAGGTGGTGGCTAATAAACCGGTTGTTGCTTTAATTGATAACAAAACATTTTGGATTCAAGCTTTCTTCAAAGAAACTGACGTTCAGCACATTCATCCAGGAGCGCATGCAGTGGTAACTCTAATGGGTTACCCAGATAGCCCTATAAATGGCACTGTAACCAGTATCGGTTTTGGTATTAACCCAGAAAACCCAACCTATGACGGCAACTTATTGCAAAACGTTAACCCAACATTTGAGTGGATTCGTTTAGCACAACGTCTTCCTGTTCGTATCCATTTAGATGCACTCCCGAAAAATGTCGTGCTACGTGTTGGTACTTCCGCTTCTGTTATTATTAAGTCACAACAGTGAATATATCAGTCTTATATGAACGCGCTAAACTGCCAATTAAGGTTGCTTTAACGTTAAGCATCGCAATGATGATTGCTATCTGGCTAGGTTGGGATCGCCCTTATTGGGCTGGTTTGGCTGTAACTGTGATGTCAATGATGGAAACCAGTGGTCATTCTTTACGTAAAGGTAAATGGCGTTTAGTTGGTACATTTTGCGGTACAGTTTGTGCCTTCTTCTTGTTGGCTTTTTTTGCACAAGATGTAGGAATTATGATGGCCTTATTCACCTTGCTGGTGGGTATTAGTGGCTATATGATTTTTAATCCTCGTTATGGTTATATCTGGGCCATTACTACCACCGTCTGCTCTCTCATTCTGGTTATGGGAGACATGACCCCGATCAATGACTTTAATCTAGCCACTTTACGTTTAGAAGAAACCTTATTGGGTTTTATTTGCCATATTGTAGTGTTTAGTGTCCTGTGGCCACAATCAAGTCGACCCGTTTTTGAAGATGCGGTACTGGATCTGTTAAAGCAACAACAAACGAACTTAATAAACCGCCGTCACCAATTAATTAAAAGCGATCAACATACCGTAACACAACCAGCATTAGGTGAAGGTTTGAAATTGGTTATGCGCTTACAAGATCTGCTGTATGCAGCAGAAGCTGATAGCTACAATATTTTACGTGAAAAAAAATCATGGCAATATATTATCGAAATAGGTGATCAGTGGGCAATTGCTATTGGTCATTTAACTGAAGCAATAGATTTATTAAAAGAAGCCAACTTGGATGATGAAAAATCAAAAATTGACTCTATCTTTATGTATTTATTACATAACTTTCAACAATGCGAAGCCATAGTCAAAACAGAAAAATCCCCTAATAAGAGACAAATCACCTGTTTCCAATATATAAAATTGGGTTTACACCCAGAAACAGATATGCATACACAAGGCGCTTTGTTGCTATTAGAACGTCAATTGAACAACATGGCAAAGTTAAGTGATGAATTGGTCTTAGCATTTTATTCGGCTTATTCAGGAGATCGTTGGTATCGCGATGAACAATCCTTACCTAAACCGATAAAGCGTTGGTCATTAGACACTGAGCGTTTAATTGCATCATTCAAAATCATGTTGATCGTTTCAAGCTTAGTGTTCATTTGGTATTACTATAATCCACCTGGTGGATCATTGATGATCGCCCTTGGCTCCATTTTTGGTTTGACGTTTATTGGTCTCCCTTTTGCGAACATGAAAACTATCTTGGCTTATATTGTAGGATGGAGTGGCTTTGTTCTACTTGAATACATCTTTATTATTCCATTTTTAGATCAGCCGTATCAAATTGCGTTATTTTATTTTTTTAGTACTTTTTTTATTTGGTTTAAATTTTCAGGCCCTAAATACTTAGTTTCACGCGTCATGGGAACAATGATTCTAATCATTAGTACGAAATCCGTTATGTGCTTAACACCCGTTTATGATCCCAAATTAGCCATATCTATTTTAGTATCACTTTCCATTGGTTTATTGCTGATTATTTTCTTTAATGATTTTCCATTTTCAGCTCAGCCTGAACGGGTTATGTTACGACGTTTGCAGATGTTAAAAAATGTGTTGGCGTGGCAGTTGCGATACGCAGTAGCAACAATACAAGAACGTCGCCGTTGGTGGATGCCCATTGTAGGATTATTGTATAATATTCGTCCCATTAAGTTAGTTATGGGCGCAGATAATGCAGCAAAAGCGATTAAATGGAAGAATTTCCCTGAAGTAAGCGAAGATCAAGCACATGTGATTATTCAACGTTTGTATCTGTTAGTTCTGCGGATTAACTCACTCAAAGATGGTTATGCGAAATGGCGTTTAAACACCAAAGACGACCTAGCGCAATCCATGGTAAAAGACAGTATATTACGTATTGCTACTGCTTTAGAACATACCGATGGTTATCAAAACCTGCTTGTATTAGAGCAAGAAATGTTATCTTTGTATAACGACGTCCACCGTCGAATTCATTTGATTGATCGGCAAGTGGAGATTGAAGGTGATATCTCTCTAGAGGAAGCATTAAACTTACATCGAGCACTCGCTTCACTTGGCTTACTTGTGAATGAGTTAAAAATACTCAGTGAAGCAATGGCCGAGTTTGATTTTAAAGCTTTAGAAATTCAGTACTTCACCGTATAAAATAAAAAAGGACTTCCGAAGAAGTCCTTTTTATTTAACTAAAATCGATTAAAGATGCTCAAGAATCTTCAAACATGTATCTTTCGCGTCGCCAAACAACATTTGGCTATTGTCTTTAAAGAACAATGGGTTTTGTACCCCAGCATAACCAGTATTCATTGAGCGCTTAAACACAATCACGTTACTTGCATTCCACACTTCAAGAACAGGCATACCAGCAATCGGACTATTTGGATCTTCCATTGCTGCTGGGTTTACGGTGTCATTTGCACCAATAACTAATACCACATCAGTTTTAGGGAAGTCATCATTGATTTCATCCATTTCTAATACAATATCGTACGGTACTTTTGCTTCAGCAAGTAATACGTTCATATGTCCAGGTAAACGACCAGCTACTGGGTGAATACCAAAACGCACCTCTACGCCTTGAGCACGTAGTTTATCGGTGATCTCATGAACAGGATATTGTGCTTGAGCAACAGCCATACCGTATCCAGGAGTAATAATCACTGATCTTGCATCTTTCAATAATTCAGCAACGTCTTCCGCAGTCGTTTCACGGTATTCGCCGTATTCTTCATCAGCTGTCGATGCTGCACCATCTGAACCAAATCCACCTGCAATAACACTGACAAATGAGCGGTTCATTGCTTTACACATGATGTAAGACAGAATAGCACCTGAAGAACCAACTAATGCACCAGTAACAATCAGTAGATCATTCGCTAGCATAAAGCCTGCTGCCGCCGCTGCCCAGCCTGAGTATGAGTTAAGCATCGATACCACAACTGGCATATCTGCACCACCAATAGATGCAACCAAGTGATAACCAAATGCAAAGGCAATTAGTGTCACTAGAATCAATGCAACCATTGAGCCTTCAGCGTTAACAAACCAAACCAACAATAATACTGATGCAATCAGCGCTACAAGGTTAAGCTTGTGACGATGTGGAAGCATTAATGCTGAAGATGATACTAAACCACGTAATTTAGCGAAGGCAACCAATGAACCAGTGAAGGTCACAGCACCGATGAATACACCAAGGAAGACTTCAACCAAGTGTATATTCAATTTAACGCCACTGAGGTCGCCGTGATGTAAAAATGTATTAAAACCAACTAGGACTGCCGCCATACCCACAAAACTGTGTAGCATTGCAACCAACTCTGGCATTTCGGTCATTTCTACTCTTTTCGCATAGAAAATACCAATAGCACCACCGATGATCATCGCTAAAATGATCCAAACTGTTGCTTCAGAGTCTGGGCCAAAGATAGTGGCGATCAGTGCGATAGCCATACCCGCCATACCGAAATAGTTGCCTTTTCGTGCGGTTTCTTGCTTGGATAACCCAGCAAGTGACATGATAAACAATACGGCAGCAACAATGTATGCCGCTTGTACGATTCCTGCAGACATGTATTACTCCTTATTTATCTTTACGAAACATTTCTAGCATCCGTTTGGTAACGGTAAAGCCACCAAAAATATTGATACTAGCAATGAGAACAGCAACAAAAGCCAACACAGAAACAATTCCGGAGCCTTGTCCTATTTGGAGTAATGCACCCACAATAATGATGCCTGAAATAGCATTAGTTACAGACATAAGTGGTGTATGCAAAGAATGACTAACATTCCATACGACGTAGTAACCAACAACACACGCTAGAACAAAAACCGTAAAGTGAGCAAGAAAATCTGGCGGAGAGTAATGACCTACCCATGCAAACAATGCAATGCCTGCCGCCATCATGCCGTATTTCTTAACTGGAGACATTGGTTCAGCTTTTTTAGGCTGTACTTTTTCTACCGCTTTTGGTTGTTGAGAAGCTGCCGATACTTTAATTGGTGGTGCTGGCCATGTAACTTCACCCGCTTTAATCACCGTTAAGCCACGTAAAACTTCATCATCAAAATTAATATCAATGTTGCCGTCTTTTTCTTTACATAGTAATTTTAATAAATTAACTAAGTTAGTACCGTAAAGCTGCGAAGCTTGTGTTGGTAAACGACCAACCATATCGGTATAACCAATAATTTTGACACCATTAGCCGTTGTAATGACTTTATTCGCTTCTGTATAAGCACAGTTACCGCCATTAGCCGCCGCTAAATCCACAATCACACTACCCGACTTCATTGAGTCGACCATTTCTTTGGTGATCAATTTAGGCGCAGGACGTCCCGGAATCAGAGCTGTTGTGATGATAATATCAACATCTTTTGCTTGCTCTGCATATAAACGCTCAGCCGCTTTGTTGAACTCATCTGACATTTCTTTGGCGTAACCATCACCCGTTGAAGTATCTTCTTTAAAATCGACCTCAAGGAATTCAGCACCCATTGATTCGACTTGCTCTTTCACCTCAGGGCGAACATCAAACGAACGAACGATAGCACCTAAACTACCCGCAGCACCGATAGCAGCAAGACCTGCGACACCTGCTCCTGCAACGAGAACTTTTGCTGGTGGTACCTTACCTGCAGCAGTAATTTGGCCGGTAAAGAAACGTCCAAACTCATGTGCAGCTTCAACCACAGCACGATAACCAGCAATATTCGCCATCGAGCTAAGTGCATCTAACGCTTGCGCGCGTGAAATACGAGGAACGGAGTCCATCGCCATCACATTAATATTTTTTGTCGCTAATTTTTCTAATAACTCAGGATGCTGTGCTGGCCAAATAAAGCTAACTAAACTCGCACCTTCTTTTATTAGTTCAAACTCATCAATACCCGTAACAGGATCAACCTGAGGAGCATTCACTTTTAAAATGAGATCGGCTTGCCATACTTTTTCAGTAGAGGCTAGTTCTGCGCCAGCGGCTTCAAAAGCTGCATCATCAAAACTTGCTAATGCACCCGCTCCATGTTCAACAACAACGCTGAACCCCATTTTTAATAACTGCTCAACCGTTTTAGGTGTGGCAGCAACTCGCGTTTCATTCGCGAGGACCTCTTTTGGTACACCAATCTGCATTATTATTCCCTGAACATTGGCTATAGATAAATATTTTGTATCCAACCTTAAAAGCAATAGCAAGCTTTTTACAGTTAAAATCAAAAAATCACACAAATTTCATTAAAAGACAACATTGCCGTCATTTAACACTGAAATATAAGCACCTTTTCATCCGTGACAAAGAGGTTAAAAAACTTGTATTACAAAATGTTAGCGATATCAACCAAGTCAAAAAAACTACTCAGTTGATCTTTTCATTGATATTGCTTCAAACTAATTTAAAACAATTCAATTTTAACTAAAATGCAACATTTCACTGCTGTTTTTAGTCGTTAAAAACAAGATACCCAGCAAACAACATGATTGCAATGAAATATGTTGTATATGTGACATTTATTTAAACATCCGCTCTCCTGTCTGATCAATAAACATCTGTGCCTTTTTGATCATAAATGCTTCCGCATCCGATTTTGAAGGTAAAAGATCAGAACGAATAAAGTGATGTGTTTGGGTTGTGTCATCAATTTTTTTACAGATTCGTCCAGCAATACGAAATTGCCCACCTTCCTTTTGCGGATCGGGATAAATCAAGTAACCATTATATTCAATCGGTTCGATTACTACTGTTTCTGTCGTTTCTTTATTGCCAAACAACCACGAGAATAAGCCCATTACTACCTCATTTTATTTATTAACTAAACTAACTATTGTGAGTCACTTTCTTCAATATCATAACAACATATCGATAAGCTACTTTAATATCAAAATATCAATATCATCTCATAATAACTATTTATTACGGATGTAAAAAAACCAGCACTAGGCTGGTTTCTTATCTTATCGATGCAATTATATGTTTATTTGTAGTATCGCATTAACGATAAAGACCAATATCTTTTTGAATATGTAGCGGCAAATCAGAGATATTACGCGTTTTTGGTACCGAAACCGAACGACTGAATAGAATGTCACGGGCATGAACTAACAGGCCTTTAAACGTCAATGAATACGTTTTTTGATCATTCATTACTGGTGCTGGAATAGAATCAAAATCAAATACCTGTGCCATGATACCTCTCGAATTAAGCCGTTACAAATGGGATTGGCAGCATAATAACGTAACGTTAAAGAGATTGAACAATGACATTATTTAGCAACTAGGATTAGATAATCTAATCCTAGATACTAAACTCAAATAGTGCGTGCCATGACAGAATATCTAACTACTATCGATACAGTGACCATATTAATAGCGATTAATACGCTTTTTAGTCAATAAAATAACATCCTAAATGAATTAGTTATTATGATTATCACAAGGAATAAATACGGTTAAATTTTCACTCGGCTTATTAAATTCACCTTGCTGTTTCGCAAAAGCTTCAAAAGCATCAGCCATAGTCACATTAAGTGCCTGAGGCTCTTTCACATAATCAAGTAACGGTGCATAACCCTCTTTGCCCGTAGCGGTATAGCCTGATGAAACTGATGTATAAACATCATTATCTTCAACCGCTACCCATTCTCCATTAGTGTAATACTCTAAAGTTTCGATTCGCTGGCCACTTGGTGCTCCACAACGATATACATAACGAAGATCAGCAACATAAGGAAAACTACCATCTCCTGTTCCCTCAATATCATTATTAATCGCATTATCAATAGCACCTTCAAGCGCTTGACGAATTCGCAATCCTTTTACGCTGTACATCATAATGCCAATCGCAAATGGCAATAATCGACCAGCTATATCTGCTGGAGTAATTTCTCCAGGATTGAGTGAACACCTTACTCCACCAGCATTATGAATACCAAAATCAATATGATGACCTAATTCTCTAGCTTGCCAAACAAAACTTTTTACAACCCATGGAGCAATATCGCTAGGTCCTTTAGCATCAGGTACACGAATATGACGCAACGGTTCATTAACACGGGCTATTTTCTCTGTTTGTAATGCTCGTACTGCAGGCCGGTAATGTTCATTGAGAATGTTCTCGACACGTGGATCTTTTACCACAAAACGAATGTTTTTCTGACTCTGTAAATAATCCCGCACTTTATTATGATTATCATGATCAAGATGCTGCATTCGTCCAGCATCGATAGTAAATTTACGTCCAAGTAATAATTGATTACATCCAGAGGCGCTTTCAACACTACCATCAGCATTAAACACCAATGTTAACTGACCAAGTGCTAATGCATTACAGCCAGCTTGTACTACACAAGTATTATTAACCATCAATGCATAAGTATCTGTTTTTCCATACCCAATATTAGTAAAGTCGCCTTGCATAGTATGTGTATGGCCTCCAATAATAGCACCAATACCATCCACTTCTTGTGCTAGCGATAAATCTCGGTCATAACCTAAATGACTTAAAATAACGACTTTATTAATACCTTTAGCTTTTAAACATGCAATAGTATTTTTAGCTACGGTGGCAACATTATGAAAAGAAGTATCAGGATCAGGACTTGATATACCAGCCATATTTTCAATCGCTAGACCAAAAATAGCGACAGGCTCGCCATGAACATCTTTAATCAAATATCGAGCTGATTGGGACGCATTATCGTACGCATAAACATTACGCTTATTACGTAAAGGATTACGTTTAGTTTGATCTTCTTGTGATAAGTCCCAATTTCCAGCTAATAATGGAAATGTCGTATTATCTAAAAAATCAGCGACAACATCATTACCAATATCAAGTTCATGATTACCTAATGCCATTGCTTCAACACCAATAGCATTAAGTAATACCGCATTTGCCATGCCTTTATAAAGCGAAAAATACAAAGTACCTTGAAAACAATCACCCGCATGAACAAACATAAATTCACGTTGATGAAGAAAAGCATCTTGTTTAACTTCAGTGACAGCAGAATAAATACGAGAAAAGCCACCACAACTAGCATAAACAGATGTTTCGGTATTTAATACATCAGGTGATAGCGATAAAGAAATCGCAGAAGGCTCAAAGTTAGAGTGAGTATCATTGATATGAGCAAAAGTGATTGTTGCTGCGTGATTAACAGTCATAATAATTTCAGTTCCTCCAGAACCATCGGTATCAACTAACAACTGATTTATAACGCTCACAGCATTACAAAAATAAAGATCGTCACTAAATAAGAAAACAGATTACATTAAACGATATAAAAATGAGATCTTTACTAAAATATACTATTTTTCGAATAAAATCGCTGAGTGAATATCTTAACGACAATCTTTATTCACTCAGCGACAATAATACAATCAATAATTATTGGTAACGGCCATGGCGTTGTAAGAATTCAATCTTGTAACCATCAGGATCTTGAACAAAGAAAAATTTAGCCAGTAATACACCCTCTCTAAAAAACTCTTTAATCTCTGCTGGATTATATTTTAGTTCAGCCAACTTTTGATGTTCAGCTTCAAGATCATCAACAGCAACCGCAATATGCCCGTAACCCGTACCATGAGTATAAGGTTCAGTTGTGCCCTCATTCCATGTTAATTCAAGTTCCATATCATTTTCGTGATTACGTAGATACACCAAACTAAAACCATCAAAATCAAGTCGCTCTGCAATCTCCAAATCTAACGCTTGCTTATAAAATATTAATGACGCATCAAGGTCAATAACACGAATCATTGCGTGAATCATTTTAGCCATAGGATCATCCTTTATAATTGTTTTCGTTAAAAATTCAGACTCGATATATTAGCTTTTTTAATTTGAAGATTGTATCAATAATGTGAGCAAAACGATCCCTTTTCTATAACCTCTGCGCTATGTTGTAAAGAAAGAATAAGGAAAAAACATGCATTTAGAACGAATTGAAATTGCTGGGTTTAGAGGAATTAAACGGCTATCACTGTCATTTAATGAATTAACTGTGCTTATTGGAGAAAACGCATGGGGAAAATCATCACTGCTTGACGCATTAAGTTTAACGCTATGCCCAAGTGCTGAGTTTTACGAAATGAAATTTTCTGATTTTCATATAGACCATGCCATGGGTCATGAACGCGCCTCTTCTTTACAAATAGTGTTACGTTGGCATGAAGATTATCAAGGTGAATACCATGCGCGACGCTATCGTGCTTTTGATCCATTTTGGGTTGAGCAAAATAACCTTAAGCATCTTTATATTCAAATAGATAGCCACATCGAAAACGATAAGATCATTACTCATCGCCACTTTTTACATGCTGACGGTCACATTATTAAACACCCCGATACAGATAAGTTTTTACGTCAACTGATGGTCTTACACCCAATCGTTAGAATTCGAGATGCTCGCCATTTAGAATATAATAATAATGCATCGACTACGACATATAATACGTCAACAATGCCACCAGCAAAGAATCGCGAATCAGATCGTATTCAACGCCGACTTGATAATACCTGTCGACGTTTAATGACCCAGCCAGGCCATGTTAGCGCCGCTGAGATAAAAAGCAGCATTAATACATTACGCTCGCTAGTCGATCATTACTTTGCCTTTACACCACATAAACGCAGTAAAGCACAACCACATTCTTATTACCCTCTACAAAATCAGCATGACGATCAATGCCTTAATCCTTTTGATCAACTTGTACAACCTAAAATGACCAAGCAAGCCAAGCTTATTTTGATGGGACTACTCAATGCATATATTCGAGCTCGCGGACCGGTAGATCTTAAACGGATTTCACGACCTATTATGATCTTAGAGGATCCAGAAGGACGTCTACATCCAATTATGCTTCACCAAGCATGGGCGTTTATACAAAATATGCCGATGCAGAAATTATTAACCACCAATAGTCCAGAATTACTCAGTGTCGTTCCGCTTACCGCAATTAAGCGCTTACAGAGAACGCCCCAAAAAACAGTTGTACATAGCATTAATAACGGCGAACTAAATAAGGATGATATTCGTAAAGTCACTTTTCATGTGCGAATGCATCGCCCTAGTGCTTTCTATGCACGTGTGTGGCTTTTAGTTGAAGGAGAAACTGAAGTATGGCTATTCAATGAAATGGCCCAGCTTACTGGCTATAACCTTGCAGCAGAAGGTATCCATGTGATTGAGTTTGCACAAAGTGGATTAAAACCACTGATTAAACTTGCCCGATTATTAGGTATTGAATGGCATCTTGTGGCTGATGGTGATCCTGCTGGTAGAAAATACGCTGATAAAGTCAGGTCATTATTAAATATTGATAGTGAGCGCGAACGCTTAACTGTACTGCCAGCCAAAGACATTGAACACTTCCTATTTAAAAAAGGCTACGAGCCATTATTTCGTCAACTCGCTAATATTTCAGAAAACGACCAAATGCCAATTCGAAAAATTATTTATCGAGCCTTAAAAAAACATGCCAAACCTGATATTGCACTCGCTATTGTAAAATATACTCAAGAATCAGAATCAGACAAAATGCCACTATTAATTCGCTGGGTGTTAAAGCGAGTGATAATAATGGCAAGAGGTATAATTTGAATGAATACATTGAGTTATAAAAATAAAAGCAATGTAAAAAATTCATTACAGATCACGTATTAAAAACAATAACAGCACATGAACACTTCTATTGATAATAATAATTAGTATAGAATATGAAACAAAAAGCAATCTAGCTTCATCGTTTTACCCATATATTAGGAATACAATATGTCCGGTGAATTAATCACAGCCTACCGTTCGTTTAATAACATTTTAAAACATTTACCAGTAGAGGAATCTCTGCCTGAAATACTATTACGTGTTATTGAACTAACAGAAAAAACGTTTAATCACCGACAGACATCGATCTTACTTTTTGATAAAAACACCAAAAAATTCACACCTTTCACGAATAAAAACCGTCATCAACTGCACCGTGAAAGATTTATGATCAACCCAAATAAAATACATTTTGAAAGCATCTGCGAAAAAGAGAAAATAATCATCTCTGAACACATAACCACAAACAATGAGTACCGAAGTTATTACAGCCTCAAAACTATCAATTCAGTAAGTTCTTGTTATGGGCTTCCTATCTTATCTTCAAGAAAAAAAATATTAGGTATCATTTATTCTCACTGTCCTCAAAATTCACTAATGACAGATAATGAATATGAACTCCTTGAGATGGCAGCGACAATTTGTTCAATATCGATAGAAAAGAATATTAAAGAACAGGAACTCAACTATATTGCATCTTATGATTGTTTGACCAACATTTGGAATCGTCGCGCTTTTTATCGACAGATCAACAAATCAATTAAAGACATAAAATTTAAAAACAAATATATTATTATTTTCTATGTTGATATAGATAAATTCAAAATGATTAATGACCAACATGGCCATCGGTTCGGTGATCGAGTTTTAAAAAAATATGCGTCAAAATTAAAACAATTTAACAATGAAAAAACAGGAGCTGCACGTCTAGGTGGTGATGAATTTATTGTTTATAGTGAGGTTAATTGTTTGATTGAAGCGAATGTCAAAAAGAATTCCATTCTGTCAGAATTAAATAAAATAGAAATAGATGGCGTTCTTATTACAGCATCAATTGGCTCATATTGTATACATGCAAGTAAGATTCAAGATGTGAGTATTGATTCTATGATTAATCAAGCAGACATGTGCATGTATAAAGAAAAACATTTATCTCGTTCATTATGATAATTTCTTTAAGCTATACATTACTTTTGAAAAAACAATGTCACAGTACCAACTGTAATACCCCATTTCTTCATTTTAGCCAGATTAAACAACTGGTTATTATTTTGATAAAACATCCAATCCTCAAAATTAATATGGTATGTCGAACCATTAATTTCCATTGCTAACACATATTGCCAATATAGCGCATTCCCTTTTTCATATCCTACAGCTTCACCAACTACATCATCAGCAGCGCCTAGATAACGTCCATTAGCTTGCTTGGTGATTGTCCATATTCGTTGCTGGGTTTCATTATCATCAAATACAAAGTCTTCAGTAAGAACGAGTTGGTTACCAGTTATAACCCCATTGAGTTTGACATCAAATCGGCGTACTTGTTGTCCTTTATAATCTTGAACCATTCCCCAAGCTTGAGTACTCCCTTCAAAAAATTTAAACAACTCAAACTTAGGCTCTGCATGTTCATAGTCATCAATCGACGTCGTGCAACCATTTAATAGCAATGCCAACCAAAATACACATAGCCAATCTAATATTGATTGATCAGTGTGCTTGATGCGGTAACTGCGATGAGAATACATGCTATGTTCCTCTCTATCTTTTGATATTAATAATCAGCATTAATCGGTGACGAAAATTATTGCCCTATTAACTTTAACCGTAGTTTTGGATATTCAGTGTCGGTTGATAACCAAATAGCAATAAACGCATTACTTAATGGTGCAGAAAGCGGTTTGCCTAACGGTTTGCCATTCTGATAAAACCGTCCTTCTGCCACTGTTTTCACAAACACCAATCTATCGCCTTGTTTAACATTCGGCCATTGCTGTGCCAGCTGATTTAACCATTGTTGGCGTTGTTGTGCAGAAATACCTAAATGCTGCCATTGTTTATCTGTTGCTAACAGAAGATCATTCTTATCTATATCACGCAAATAACGAATAATTAGAGCAAGATTAGGGTCACTCGCAATATACTTACCACTAGGTGTTTTAAGTTGTGCCGTATATATCTTCCACCAGCCCCATTCTAAAGTTGACTCTCCAACAATCGGCCAGGTAAACCATGAAGAGGCATGCACTTGTGAGCTAGCCAAAATAAAAACAAACACTAATAATGCTAAGTACGCTTTCATGCTGTTTTCCTTTTAGTCATCACCTGTAATAACCACCTTAAATAAATACTGTAGAAGACCCATACAACGCCAATACCAATAAAGGTAATCCCTTCACTGTAAGGCCATATAACCGCCTCTAAGGTTAATCCAATCCTGTAACTTAATGCACCTCCAAGGCTGCCACCGATAATCATCCCCCATAACGGAAGTCTTAGCACTTGAGTACGCATGATCCACACCATAGAGGTAAATCCTAACCACAGTAAGATTAGCCACAATGGTATAAAAGAGCTAAAAGGAGCAAATAAAGGGTTGGTTGGTAACGGAAATTGCATTACCCCTAAATGAAATAATACATAATCGCCACCAACACCAATAACACTCGCTATTACAGCAAATGGAAAGCTACGGTGATAGAATAACCAACAGCCAATGAGGAGTGATATTAATATGCCGACATACTGATATTGCCCCCATACTGCTAACAGCCAAAACAGATTAAAACCCAGTCCTATCGCAACATATTTCATGGTTACCGCCATTGTGGACGGCTAGCAAGTAACTGAATAGTACTAATGCTACGTTCTAAGAATCCCCCCTCGCAATAACAAAAATAATAGCGCCACATTCGCATAAAACGTTCGTCATAGCCGTATTGCGTTAATGCTTCACTGTTACGATTAAACGCAACATGCCAATCGGCTAATGTTTTCGCATAATCTAAACCAATATCTTTAATATCACGGGTGATAAAATCGCTATAAGCCGTTAGCTGTGATTGCAATAGGCTAATTGAAGGTAAAAACCCACCTGGGAAGATATGTTTCTGAATAAAATCAACATCCTTGCTATAGCTTTCGTAGCGTTGATCGGCAATAGTTATTGCTTGAATAGCTAATAAACCATTAGGTTTCAATAATGACTGGCATTTTTTGATGTAGGTTGATAAATACTGCTTACCGACTGCTTCAATCATTTCAATGGAAACCAGTTTGTCATATTGGCCGTCTAAATCGCGATAATCTTCAAGCAGCAATGTGATCTTATCCTCTAAGCCTGCTTGCTTAACGCTTTCTTGTGCCAATAGATATTGCTGTTCTGAAATGGTGGTGGTTGTGACACGGCAACCGTAATGTTGAGCAGCGTAAATGGCCATCCCTCCCCAACCTGTGCCTATTTCTAATAAATGATCGTGCTCTGTCAGTTGTAATTGTTCACACAACCGCGCCATTTTATTTATCTGTGCTTGAGCAAGAGTATCTGAATCAGATAAATACACCCCTGCAGAATACAACATTTTGTCATCAAGGAAGTGTCGATATAAATCATTACCAAGGTCATAGTGAGCTGAAATATTATCTTTGGCGTTTTGAATATTATTTCTACGTGCAAAATGACTAAGTTGTTTCACTAACCGTGTTATCCAACTAACTTTAGCTTCAATCTTATCCAACGTCGCCAAATTTCGAGCCAGAATACGCACCACATTGGTTAAGTCAGGGCTATCCCACCAGCCATCAATATAGGCTTCACCAGCACCAATACTGCCATCAGTTAATAAGCGTTTATAAAAATGAAGATTAATAACAGTTAGATTCGCTTGTAAACTGGCTTGCTTATCACCAAAAAAATGGGTATCTCCGTCTTGCTCTGACAATGTTAGGCCTACATCGGACAACTGATGTAATATTGTGAATATCAATTTCCGTGACCGTTCAGGATTCAATAAACGTATTGATGTTACTGGCTCTATCTCACTTCTAAGCATAGTTTATTCCCTTTACTATTCATTCATTATGATGATTAGGATGATCGTAAATCGGGGCACCTTTTCTCCACAATTTAAAGGCTTGCCAATATATTCCTACTACGACTTTGATCGTTATAATTGGTGTAACTAACAAGTGTCGTAATAAGGTTGTGGTTGTAAATGGTTGTTTCTGCATAGCTAACGTGGCATCAAAGACTTTCGTTGCGACACCCTCATTATGATTGCTATTTTTGATTTCCCTTATTTCACTCCCTCGACGAAAGCTATCTTTTTTTGAATGCACTTCTAAATGAACCCTTACAATGCTATCAGGACAAGAAAGCTGCCATACATAGTCTTGATTCATTGGATTAAACGGCGAGACATGAAACCCTTTATCATCAATAAAACGCTCATGCTGCCAATACTGCCTTGCCGGAATCGCATAATAATGACGTTGATTCCAAGGGGTATTACTAACTTCTGCTAGCACATATTGCCAAACCCCCTGTTGATCAAAAATGTAATACAAATTCAATGGACTAAAGTACAAACCGCCATAACGTAAATGACATAACATACTCACCTTGCCATGAATACGTTCGCCAGTGAGCGCATAAATTTTATCTTCAACCGCTTGGTTAATATCATCTGTACCACCAATATAATCTTGGCGACGAAAACGGGCAAAATGAAACCATGCCCGCCCAAACCCTGTTACCTTGTCACACAATGCATCAATTTCATCCACATCGAGATACACCATAAACATTGAATAACGAAAACGATGTAGTACAGGAGTAAAGCGACGATGCCGAACATGGCCACTATAAATACCACTATTATTGATGCGCATAATTTTGACTACTATTAGCTGTCGTACTCGCGGCTTCAAAATCCGTTGTATCAGCCGCTGATACATAACTAACTGGATCGGTGTAAGTAATTGCGGCAATAACATCAAGCGCACTTCTTACACCATCTTCGTGAAAGCCGTTATACCAATAAGCACCACAGAACCATGTATTTTCTATGCCATTAATCAAATATCGCTGTTGCTGAGCCTTAATACTGTTGCGATTAAATACAGGGTGGGCATAGGTAAATTGACGCAATATCTTACTAGGATCGATATCTTGAGTTTGATTTAAAGTCACACAGAAAGTTTCTGGTGCATCAATGCCTTGTAAAATATTCATGTTATAAGTCAAAGCGGGCAGTTGCTTTTGCGAGCCTTCTTTATTCAACGGTAAATGGTAATTCCACGAAGCCCACGCACCTTTAGCATCAGGTAAAATATCTTCATCAATATGTAAAACCACTTCGTTATCTTGGTAGGTCATCGCTGATAATATTTGTTGCTCATTAGGGGTGCTATCCGCTAATAATGCTAATGCTTGATCGCTGTGACACGCAAAAATAACATGATCAAAAACGTCAACGGTATCATTAACGGTAATATAAACCTGTTCATTCAAACGACTAACTTGTTGTACAGGAGAATTTAATCGAATTAACGTCCCCATTTCCACAAGCATCCGTTTTACATATTCACGCGATCCACCAGGAATCACATACCACTGCGGGCGATTAACAATATCAAGCAAACCATGGTTAAGGAAAAAGCGTAAGAAGAAATCTAACGGTATTTTTCGCATATCCGCTAATGATGATGACCAAATCGCAGCCCCCATAGGTAGAATATAATTCTCAGTAAAATACTCACTAAGATCATGCTGTTGAAGAAAATCACCTAATGTTTGTTGTTGTTCAATCTCTTCATAAGCCGTTTGCTTGGCAAGACGATTAAACTTGGTGATTTCATATAAAAAACGATAGAACTGTGGCTTGAATAAGTTTTTCTTTTGAGCAAATAACGATCTTAAATCATGACCATTATATTCCAAGCCATTATTATCATTATGAACACTAAAACTCATCTCACTGGCTTGACCTTGAATATCTAGCTCAGTTAATAACTGTTCAAAATTAGGGTATGTACGTTCGTTAAACACAATAAAACCAGTATCAATCGCATATTGACCACTCTCGACTTCAACATCAACGGTTGCCGTATGCCCACCAGCATAATCATTTGCTTCAAATAACGTAATATCATGTTGGTGACGTAAATACCACGCCGCCGTTAACCCCGAAATGCCTGATCCTATAACTGCTATTTTCATACTACTTTCCTTGTCATTCGGTAAATAATTGCTCTTTGCATCGACACAGGAAAGAAGGCAATCATTTTAAGTAATAAGGTAAACTTAACTGGAAAATGTATTTCTGCTTGTTGGTTACGAATACCTTGACGTATTTTGAGCGATGCATACTCGCAGCTCACAATCATAGGCATTGGAAAATCATTTTTATTCGTGAGTGGCGTTGTAACAAACCCTGGATTAACTAAGGTAACTGTATTAACTTTATTTTTTAAATCAATTGCTAACCCATTACTAAGATAAGATAAAGCCGCTTTTGATGCCCCATAAGCTTCTGCACGAGGTAAGGCTGTATAAGCCGCTGATGAACTAATAAACACCAAATGAGTTGCTGCGGTAAATCCTGTTTGCATAGCCTCTAAACAATGAATGATGCCAAAGAAATTGACCTCAAATACACGCTTAAACAATTTACTATCAATCACACCATCATCTATATATTCACAAGTACCAGCATTTAAAATAATAAGCGTTGGGATTGTTTCAAGTTGCGATAATACTTGTTGGGTTTGCTCTAAATTAGTTACATCAAATACCAAGGGGGTGATTTTCCCTGCAGTAGTCTCAGCGAGAGACATCACTAACTGTTGAAGACGTTGCTGATTTTGCCCGCAAGCATAAACATCCCAACCATCATTAGCATAATCAGTTGCCAGTTGCAGACCGATACCAGAGCTTGCTCCTGTAATGAGTACCTGTTTCATTGGCCTAATCTCGCTTTAATATGTTTAATAACACCACCAATGACAGGCAACCCTTCGTATAACATCGCACCTAAATCAAAAAAATCACGATGATAGATGATCCGTTGCTGCCCAATGGTTAACTGGGTACATCCTTCTAATGTTCGTTGCTTTCCTTGTTGTAAGCGTGGATGTGAAAAACGCATCGTCCATTGTAAAAAAGCGTGGTTATCTTCAACTACCGCCTGATTAATAACAAAAGTACATTCATTAATATTGCGATAAAGTGTTCCGAAATACTGATGCAATGCAGCAAGACCGATAATTTTATGTGCGGGATCTTCAAACACAATATCAGAGTGATAAATATCATCGAGCAGCAATAAGTTATCTTTATTAAGCTGGCAATAAACCTCAATAAACGTATTAATTACCATGTTATTGGTCGTAACCATAATAATGTCCTTATTATTGTATTTGCTTATGCCTCACGCTGACTGTCATAACATGTTTTAGCTTGCTTATAACTGTCGATAGCTAATAAGCGCATCTGTTTATGGTCAACAATCGGTAATGGATAATCCACATCTCCAAAACCAGACCATAACGAAGGCGAATGAATATATTTATCAGGCACATATTGAAGTTCAGGTACCCATTGGCGAATAAACTCTCCATTTGGATCAAAGCGTTCACTTTGAGTTGTGGGATTAAACACTCGAAAATACGGTTGAGCATCAGTCCCCGTTGATGCAGCCCACTGCCAACCACCATTGTTAGATGCTAATTCACCATCAATAAGCTGCTGCATAAACCACTGCTCACCAATACGCCAATCACACAGCATGTCTTTAACTAAAAAACTCGCACTGATCATCCGTAATCGATTATGCATCCAGCCCGTTGTGGCAAGCTGTCGCATTGCTGCATCCACAATCGGAAAGCCTGTCTTTCCTTGCTGCCAAGCATCTAGATGATCACTATTTTCTAACCAGCGAACATTATGGGTATATAACTGAAATGGTTGGTGTTTACTTAGACGATCATAGCTATCGAGTAGATGATTATAAAACTCACGCCAAATCACTTCACTGAGCCATACAAAAGCGCCATTTTGTTTGTTTATTTCGACACACTGCGGTAGAGCTTCCATTAACGCCGCTAAACACTGGCGAGCAGACAATGCCCCAATAGCTAAATAAGGAGAAAGGCAACTAGTACCATCAATGGCAGGAAAGTCGCGCTGTTGTTGATAATATTCAGCTTTTGTTTCACAAAACATCTGTAGCCGTTGTTGAATAGCACTCTCATCAACAGGCCATAGTAAACTGTCTTGTTTGATGTAATTAAACGTTTGAATATCGCCGTTAACTTTAGACTTACCTTCAAGTAAATTCAAACAATGCTGACTAAACGTTACCTTGTCACTATTTGTAACAGGTTGATAGTTATAGCTTAAGAACTGTTTTAGCCACGCATTACGGTAAGGAGTAAATACTTTATACATTTGTTGCTGCTGTGTTAGCACACTGCCAGGCGGCAAAACACAATAATCATCAACACAGTGCCATTGTCTATCTTGTGCTATTAATGCTTGTTCTACAGCAAAATCGCGTTGCTTTTCGTTCCACGGATGCTGCCGATTACAATAAACAGCACTAATTTGATGCTGCTGACATAAGGTAGCTATTGTGGCTGGCACCATTGAAAAATCATGACATTCAACAATTAATAGAGGAATATTGATATCGTTTAACTGTTGTTTAACAACGTGTAGCCGCCGTTCTATTAAGTCAATCTGCCGTCCTGATATATGGTGTTGGTACCACTGCATTGGTGTCACAATATAGATCGCAATTACGGGTAAACCTGATGCTATCGCGTAATTTAGAGCGGTATTATCAGTAACGCGTAAATCAGCCCGTAACCATAACAGAGCATGGTTAACCGCAGAGATAGTTGATTGTGACTCCGAATTCATCGCGATCTCCTATTAAGCGCTTATTTCAAATAGCTGATTAGTACCCATGGATCATTTTTACGCTACCGACAAAATGTAATTTGACCCCAGTTTCTTGCTCTATCATTTCAATATCATCTAATTGACGACGACTTAATTTTGTCTCACCAACTACGACTAAATCTTTGATATTATGCTCACGAATACAAGCAGAAATACCGGTTAAACGACCAGATAAGTGAGTCATGATAGTGACACCGTCACCTTTGTAACACCACGCAAGTCCTTGCTGCCAAATACTATGACTAATATGCTGATCAAAACTTATCAATAAACATGTTAGTTTTTTTTCGTTATTAATTTTGGTTATAACGTTAATAAAACAAACCGTTAAAACCGATGACCACAAGCTTCTTTGTACTGTAATTAAAGGATTATCTTGATGTTCAATAACAGCACTCACTTCGGGCAATAATCGTTGCTGAATCACTTCATACGGATAAATTTTCAATGCTTCATTAATCAGTCGTTCTAATTTAAACCCATTTAATGCTTGGACTGCGTTAATGATTTCAACGGCAACATCTAAGGTTTGTTGTTGTTCCACTACCGGATCGCAATCACCCGCTAATAGTGGCTTCACTTTACCAATAGAAACACCTTTTGCTAACCAATCAAGGATCACTTTAATCTTTGCAATATCAGCTTCAGTATATAAGCGATGACCTTTAGGTGTCCGTTGAGGAATTAATAGTCCATAACGACGCTGCCATGCTCTTAATGTGACCGAGTTAACTCCGGTAATCTCAGAAACCTCACTGATTGCAAACAATTTAGTTTCAATAAGAGCGCTCATAAGACCTCTGTAAAATAATGATTAAATATATAATAACCAACCACTTATAACGCATAACGTAACTTCAAGTTTTCAGGGTAAAGGTCTAAATATGTTTGGTCAGCCAAATAGCTATCAGGATGAACAGCTAAATGGTGATTAATGAGGGTTAATGGTGCAATTAGCGGCAAGTTACCTTCACGATAGCGCATAATGACATCACGAAGTTCCGCTTTTTGAGGTTTGTCTAAATCACGCTTAAAATAACCCTGAATATGCATTAACACATTGGTATTGTTTTTACGGCTAGCTCTTTGCTTTAATGCATCCATAAATAATTGACGGTATTCAATAAAAAAAGCATCCAAATCATCCCATTGATGAATATCAGAAACAAAGCGCCCTAATGCACGATAAGCTTGCGGATCATGTGCCATCAGACACAACTTATAGCGTGAGTGAAATTTGATAATACTATCGCGGGTTACGCCATCAGCAATAGATCGGTATAGGTCATCTAATGCATAAATACGAAAAATAAAGTTCTCGCGTAATACAGGATCTTGTAAACGTCCATCTTCTTCAATCGGTAACCACGGCATTTTTTCCATTAATCGTTGTGTAAAAATACCGACAGAACCACCGGGTACAGAATTACCATTATCTAAATATAATTTAACGCGTTCCATACCGCAGGTTGGCGATTTAGCACAGACAATATAACCTCGTAGAGCTTCAAAGCTAGGTAATTGGTTATCTGCAAACGCTATCATTTTATCGGTATAATCAAGGTTATGATCTTTAGTGCCGACTAACGCAATACGATCACCATTATCTTGTAAACGAATAGTTGGACGCGGCACCGTCATACCAATACCGACTTCAGGACACACAGGTTTGAAGTCAAAGTATTCACTCAATTCTTCATCTGCAAAACGATTTCGTTTATGCCCGCCGTCAAACCGAACTTTCTGCCCTAATACGCAAGCACTAATACCAACAGGAATCCCCATGCCGCCTCCAAACCTTACATCAAGGTTGTACAATTGTTAAAAGCTGTACAATAAATGTAGCGAATAAATCATAGTTGTACAAATTTTTTTTCTGTACAACTTTGTAATGTGTTTATCAATAAATAATGACGCCAAATAGTAGCCATAAAAAAAGCGACCGTGACGGTCGCTTTTATAATATTCAATAATGATTGTAGGTTACAAGGTAGCCTTTATGCCCAACGCTCAGCTTGCCATTCAGCTTGCTGTTCTTCATTGAGGAACGTCCATGCTACAACACGAGAGATTTTCTGCCCTTGTGACATTTCAATGGTTTTGACTTGGAATGCGCTTACTTTTTCAAGTTGCTTATAAATAACGCCAAGGTTTTCTTTCTTAGAAACAAGCGTTGTGAACCAGAAACACTGTGTCGCTTTGGTTGCACTTTGGTTAATCATTTTTTTAATGAAGCCAACTTCACCACCTGTGCACCACAATTCAGCTTTTTGACCGCCAAAATTAAGCACTGGCGCCGCTGACTCAGATTTCGCATTAAATGCCGAAAGCTTATTAGTACGACCATGTGCTTGGCGCTTCTTATTTGAGTTAGTCGCAAGGTTGCGCACTTTACGCTCAGAACCTGCCATAGCTTCAGCTTCTGAACCGTGGAATGGTGGATTACACATAGTGAAATCAAATACTTCTTCATCATTAATCACATCAGTAAAGATATTATCGGCATGATTTTGAAGACGAATTTGAATTGCACCTTTTAGACGTGAATTATTAGCAGCAATGAATTTAGCTGATTTAACCGCTAAAGAATCAATCTCCGAACCCACAAACTGCCAGCCATAAACACGATGACCAATAATAGGATAAACACAGTTTGCACCAATACCTATATCTAAACCGCGTACGCCTTTACCTTCAGGAATAGCACCGCCATTAGACTGTGCCAATAAATCTGCAATGTAATGAATATAATCAGCACGACCAGGGATGGGCGGACACAGAAAACCAGCAGGAATATCCCAATAATCGACATGGTAGAAATGCTTTAATAACGCTTTATTCAACGTCTTAACTGCGAGTGGATCAGAGAAGTTTACGGAAAGATCACCATAAGCATTTTCACTAACGTATTGCGCTAGTTCAGGTGTCGCCTGAGTTAATGTCGCAAAATCATAACGCGCACGGTGTGGGTTACGTGGATGTAGGCCTTGCTTAGGCTGTGCGGCTTTCTTTTGGGTCATCTTTGCTACTCGCAGGAATCAAATACAATTAAGCGCTGCATTGTACATGCTAAACCCTAATAACCTTAGCATCTTAACAACCAAATGCACGAAAAACACTCAATTGCGCCTAACAATTGCTCTCTTTATGGTTAAATTTACGATTAAGAACAAAATACGCCATAAAAATATAACCTACTTAGTTTTAAATCTCGTTAATCCATAGCAACAAGCCGCTAGTGGTAATGTCTATTATTATTAAAGAAGTACTTATACTTAAACATAACCCTGCCTTGTTAGGAGTGATATTATGCCAATTCCCTCCCCACCATTTCAGTCTTCCTTACCATCTTTTTACTCATTATTATGTACGATGGCTTTTTGCGTATTCGTTATTTTTTATTCCTCTAATATTCAAGCTGAAGAATCAATTAACAATAAAACACTACAGATAGGCACCTATTCTTGCCCACCTTTTGTCATGATTGATGAGTCAAATGATTATCAAGGACTAACATTTTTACTGTGGAATAATATAGCAACTAAACTCAACCTCAAATATACAGTTCAAGTACTACCGCTCAAAGATCTACTTGCAGCAGTAGCCAGTGGTAAACTTGATATTGGTTTATCCTGTATTTCTATAACCCCAGAACGTGAAGAGATATTAGATTTTTCACATTCATTTTATGAAACCAATCTAGCAATTGCGATTAAACAAAAAAGTCATTGGGAAACCTTCATCAATATTATATTGAATAAAAAACTCTTACAGATCTTGTCGATTATCTCAATAGTTGCCGCTATTGTGGGTGGGATTTATTACATACTTGAGCACCGCGTTAACCGTAAATTATATTCTATGAAGTCACGATCTGCGCAGTTAGTAGAAGGATTTATCTTAGGGTTATTGTTTATAACTAAAGGTCCTTTTAATTATTATGAGTTTAAAACATTAACTGGACGGGTGATCACTGTTCTATTAGCCGTTTTTACGACATTATTTATCGCTAGTATCACTGCTGTTCTTGCCAGCTCATTCACATTGGGCTTAATCGATAGTGATATTAAAAGTCCTAATGATTTAGATAATGTCATCACTGGTGCGAAACAATCATCAACCTCATCAGAATTTTTGACTAACCATAGTATTACCCATAAGACCTATCCAACCGTTGCAGCAATGTTGATTGCTTTAGATAAAGGCGAAATCAATGCGGTGGTCGATGATGACGCTATTTTAAGGTATCAGATAAAAATGGCGAAAAGCCAAGGTGATTATCAACAATTACAGGTTCTTCCTTATCAATTTGAAAAACAAAATTACGGTATAGTGCTTGGAGAAAACAGCCCTTATGATGAAGAAATTAATCGAGAGCTATTACAATTTCGCAAAAGTAACCAATGGAAAAAAGCACTGACTGAATACTTTAGAATCAGAGAGTAACAATATTATTAAAACAAAAAGGAGCACTAATGTGCCCCTTGATGATTTAAAAGTAACCTACTAACGCAATTTAAATAACCGTCCTAGTTGAGTTAACGTTGATGGGTGATAAGACCAACAATGATCAAATAACTCCAGTAACTCTGGGTTGCCATATTTAGATAAGTTCACTGCATGAAAACGATTTTTCTGTTGTTTTAACTTTTGTACTCGTACTTGCATTGCCTCAGGCTGGCTAGGTGCAATAAAATCCGACAATACGACTAGATCGGCATTTTTATATTTACCGTCAACCATTAAATCAATTGACTGATCAAGTACAGGCCCTAGATCTGTGCCACCATGAAATGAATACGACAAAAAGTTAACGACTTCATGTAAACCATCTTGTTTAGTCAGTTCGTAAGTAATTTGTTGGGTAGAAAACATAATCACAAAACAATCACGTTCTTCAACCAGCGCTATCTGCATTAATCCATATGCTAATGCTTTAGCACAATTCTCAGGATAACCTGACATTGAACCAGAAGCATCGATACACACAATAAATGGCCCTTTCGGTTGATCTACCTGCTTGGTTTGTCGCTGAAATGCTTTTACTTTTCGCAACTTCCGTTGTGTGCCCTGCATTCGATAATTCATTAAACGTTTATCAGCTAAATGCTTATAAAAGATCACTTCGAGCTCAGGGTAAGCTAAAAACATCGCTTCATTCGGCAATAATTTGGTAAGATCATCACTTTCATGAATGCCAACAATATCATCAGTTACATTGTCACTTATCTCTTCCACCAGCTTCATTTGTTCGGCTTTTACGCGCTCTTTATTTGGATCATCAACTTCATTCGCCATTCGACCTAATTTTTCTGCAATGTCTTGAAGACCGTTATTCTTTTTTAAGAATGCCGCTATTTTCTTCATCACATCGACATCAGTTTTAGTCAATTTCGCTTGTGCCATATCCCACAAACGTCCAGCTTTACTGACATCACCAGCGTCAGTCACTGTCGCCATTTTTTTCATGGTTTCAATGCGTTGGTAGAGATCGGTTAACAGTTGATCTTTTTGCTCTTCAACTTCAGACTCTTGCGCCTCACGCAATGCATGAGCAAGGTAGTCATACCATTTATCACAAAAAAAACGCTGAAACATTGGGTTATGTTTGCTTTGCTCTTTTGCCAATAAACTTTTGGCTTTGAAATAAAATGCAGATTGTCCTTCAAGTTGCTGAACAATCTGTTCTGAATGAGCAAAAAAGTATTCTTGATTCCATGTACAAACTTGTTGATACAAATTAATTTCATCACTAAATTGTTCCACAACCGTACCTTTGGCGGTCTTTTTTAACATCTGGCCACGCCATTTCATGATTTGGTTTTTCATGGCCGTTTTTACACCAGGGCTAGCTTCTGCTGCCATTAATAGCTGCGGTCTCACCATAACTTCATGTACAGCTGAATCAATAATACCTGACTCTGCAAGCATCAAAGCAAAATTTAACCCTTCAGATACTGGCATAGGCATCTATCCTTTACTTTATTTTTCATTACACATAACAATATTGCTTGTTATCTAAAATCACTGTTGCGAAAAATATTCATCCATATGAGTAATTCTAAAAGCACTTCTTTCAGCTACTTGCTTCAATTCTGCGACTTCATCAACGCAATCACTAAGGCTTTGCTCTATCAATGTAGGAAAGTCACCACTGATAAAATTATGTGGTAGTGCGCCATGGAACGAGGTTCGCGCTTTAATTATATTATGTTCAGAGTCTGTGATTTTAGCCATTGCTTGATCAACATGCTGTTGCCACTGTTGTTGCTGCGAGGTCGTTAAACCCTTGTTACCCGTTACACCAACTAATACTGGACGGTTCGCAATATCTTTAATCACCAATTGGTTTTCAGCATTTATTTCAAACTGTAATCGACATAAATGGGTATTTTTATTCACAAAACCATAAATATCACATTTCCCTGTACGAATTTTTTTATCAAACTCATCACCATCAATGTAAACCCAACGACTATCACCGAGCTCTTGCTCTGACACCGAGGTATTTTGTTGTAGCATCACTAACTTAATCATGCGCGGGTTATTATTAATATTAAATCGTGTTGCAGTCGCAAAGTTATATTTAAACCATTCTTTACGCATTGTACTTTCGCGAGTAAAGGTTAACGCTAGCTGAGTACAAATATCTTGATTAATATTATCGATAATAACCAATGCTTCTTTGGCATCCGCAATGGCATCTTTTTGATTAAAGGCATGTTTAGTCGCAAACTCCTTCATAATACTTATAATCACATTGCGTGATTCTGGGCTATGCCATAAACAGTCTTGCAATAGCAATAAATCTAGCGGGTTAATTTGATCGCGCCCATTAAAGAATGCACTCGCTTTCAATAATCGCACTGACTTCTTCCAGCGACGATCTGAAATATAAAGCTCGCTTTCAGTCGCTTGTTCAGTAACTTCTCCAGAACGTGCTTCTATCATTGATTTTAACTGGTAAATTTTTTCAAAAAGGGGTTCAGTTAATGTTATATCTTCAATGAGTAGTTGCCAATTTTGATATTCATCATCCTTAATCGTTAATGAAGGATCAATCACTGTGAGTGCGATACCGTCTCCCATTAACATCGACTTAAAATTACGCTTCTCTTGAATACGATTAACAAACACTCGTACTAGCATACGGTCATATAATGCATCTAAGCCACTATCAGCATCCGGCAATTCATTGGAAGCAGTAATCAACAATCGCATTGGTATTGGCAGAATATCTTGACCATTTTTAAAGGTGCGCTCATTCACCACGGTCAATAAGGTATTCAATATTGCAGGACCAGCTTTCCAAATCTCATCCAGAAAAACCACTTGTGCTGTTGGTAAGTAACCTTCAATTAAACGAACATATTTACCGTTATCTTTTAATTCTTGAATTGAAAGAGGGCCAAAAACTTCTTCAGGGGTTGAAAAACGGGTCATTAAGTAATCGAAGAATCGACTGTCGTCAAAAGCTTGAATCAATCTCTTGGCGATTAAACTTTTTGCAATACCAGGAGGGCCTAACAAGAATACACTTTCACCCGCCAATGCGGCTAGTAAACATAACTTAATCGTTTCTTCACGTTCATAAACGCCACTAGAAAGCCCATTAATCAGTTTTTGAATACGTTCTGATAAAATAGCTTTATTCGGTGCTGCTGTTGCTACTGTAAGCATATATCCAACCTTGAATTCATTTCCTACCGTACATTGGTGCATCGCATACTGCTTGTAATACGTTAAACCACACCAACACGTTGCTGCTTTGTTACAGTTATATCACGATTTTATATAGTGATACATCTTATACGCCTTTTTAACAATAAGGGATTAACGTGATCTTGGCGATCAAATCCATTGTTGTCATATAAATAAACTAATACAAGCACAAATAAAAAATAATCACCTATAAATCATAAGCCTGTAGGTTTTACTTTAATATAAAATATCTTTTAATCTGCAGTTAAACATAAGTTAACTTGCCATTAAGCTCATAAAATCACGGTTTGAGTTTCACATTAAC
The DNA here is from genome assembly GCF_000613045.3 of Photobacterium kishitanii. Lineage (NCBI taxonomy): Bacteria > Pseudomonadati > Pseudomonadota > Gammaproteobacteria > Vibrionales > Vibrionaceae > Photobacterium > Photobacterium kishitanii. The sequence goes on from NZ_LN794353.1 coordinate 184,557, forward strand.
GTCATATAAACGTAATAACATATTTGCTTATCATTCAATTAATGGAGTAAAGCAATGCTAACCAAGGCAACCACTTTATGGGCACTATGCACAACGCTTGCATTTAGCGCTCACGCTAATGATACCGTCACTGTTGCCGGTTCAACCTCTGTCAGCCATATTATGGATATTCTCGCTGAACACTACTCAGTACAACATCCTGATAGTAAAATTAATGTACAGGGTATTAGCTCATCAGCAGGTATCGTGGCGCTTCAAACTGGCACCGCTGAAATTGGTATGAGTTCACGGATTATTAATGCTAATGAGCTTGATGATAACTATGCCATTGTTCCTATAGCACATGACGGTATTGCGCTTGTAGTTAATCCTACCAATCCTGTCAATAATATTACTCACTCACAAATCGATAATATTTATCACGGTGTCACAAGGAATTGGCAGCAGGTAGGCGGTAATAATGAAAAAATCGCTGTCGTCAGTCGAGAAAATGCCTCTGGTTCACGTTTTTCATTTGAACACTTTATGAAACTGACTAAAAATGTATCGGGGTTTACTGTCTCAGACATAAACCCTGAAGTGCTGGTGGTCAGTACTAATGGGATGGTCAAAAGTCTTATTGCTCGTAACCAACAAGCTATTGGTTATTTATCTTTTGGATCAGTTGATAATTCAATTAAACCGTTATCTTATGATGGCGTCATTCCCAACCTAAATAATATTCGATCTGGCGAGTATAAAATCGCTCGTCCATTTTTAATTATGTATAAAAAACAAGGCTTATCCGCTAATGCGGAACAGTTTATTAAATTTTTAAACTCAGATGACGCCAAAAAAATCATTAATGCTAATGGCTATATCGCTGAGCAATCATAACGTTACTACTGTTAAATGAAATAAAGGCTTTTAGTAAGGTAACCTTGCCAAAAGCCTATTTACGTAACTTGTATGATTAATACTCTTTAAAATAACTCGAAACGTTATTTAACCACAGGGTACTTTTCATTTGCGCCCCATTCTGTCCATGATCCATCATAAACAGTGACGTTGTCACGACCACTTACTTGTGCAGCTAAGGCTAAAATACATGCCGTTACACCAGAACCACAACTAAATATAAGTCTTTGATCATTATTACTTAATGCATCAAATTTTTGCTTTAATTGAGCAACAGGTAGGAAATGACCATCAGTTAATAACTCGCCAAACGGCAAGCTTTTGGCATTTGGCATATGGCCGCTGCGCAATCCAACACGTGGCTCTTTAACTGTAGCTAAAAAACGCGCTGTCGGACGTGCATCTATTATTTGAATATGGCTATCATCCAATTTTTGACACAAGCTATCTGCATCAATAACCCAATCAGGTTGGTATTTCGCACAAAAATCGCCCACGGTATTCACTGTAGGCACTCCAGTTTGTGTTGCATATCCCGCAGCTAACCAAGCAGGTAATCCACCATCAAGCACAGACACATTATCATGCCCCATTGCTTTAAACATCCACCACCCGCGCGGCGCTGAAAACATCCCTTGGCTATCATAAATAACCACGTGACTTGTATTATTCACGCCTAATTTTGATACTTCACGAGTGAATAAATCAGCGGATGGCAACATATGAGGTAAATCATTATTCGGAGCCGCTATTTGGTGATTAAAATCGAAAAAGCGCGCGGTAGGTATGCGAATATCAATAAATTCTTGTTGAGGATTACGGGGAACATCTGGCATAAATGCACTGGCATCTAATACGACAATCGATGCAGATAACATGGCATCAGATAATTGTTGATGGAGCCATGCAGCAGAAACGATATTATTAACAGGCGATATCATGAAACAGTCCTTAGGAATAATCCGCAGTCATAATCATTAACTTTGGCCACAATACCTGCCACTTTTTGTCTCGAATACGCTGTTGATACACGGCAGGTCTTGGGTAATGAGGATTGATGCTAACATGTAATGACCAGTTATGCTCTAACCCATATGCTGAAGTAAAAACTAAGCAATTATCCGCAGTTAGCCGAACCCCTACGCAAGTGGGAACTTCCACCCAGCGTGAAATAGCATCAGCACTATTTTGATAAGGCTGATGTTGGTGCTTAATGTGCATTCGAGCTTGATTTTTCACTTCCCAATTAAATTGTGGAAATTGCAGGCGTAGTAATGCAGCATAATGTGCTTCAGTTGCTAACGAACAGTCATTACGATCAAAATACGCCACATCAATATCATTAAGAGGCGTCATCGGTAAATCGTGTAGGTGATCCCAAATAGCATTACGCACAAAACCCGCTGCAATAAACCAATCAGGAAGATTAAGCGCTCGCACTGCCCGTAAGCAATCCATTCGAATAAGATCAGTTTCGATGACGACTGCTGTATCAGAGATTATATCAACCATCGTATTCACATCCTTTATGGCTAATAACACACTACAATGCGTTAACTTGCTGAATTAATACTGACATACCATCGTCAGTTAAATCATTGTTCATTGCCATTTGCATAATTTCACTGGCGTTATAACGACGACCATCATAAACAACAACAATACTGCTATCACCTGGCTGTAAAAAATGCGTTTCGCCATAAGGTGTATAACGCGTAGCACCAATACTGATCACGGCTTGGGCAGGATACTGGCTTTGTTTTAGAAGTTGGGCAATATTTTCTGTAGGGCCGATATCTTGCTGGTGGTTCATTCGCTCAACGATCCAATCTAACAATATGTTATGAAAGTAACTATAACCAACAACAGCACTGTCTTCCCCATAGCGATGAATTTCACCGTCTCGGCAATGAAAACTCGCGATACGATAGCTATCTAAAATACCGCCTGCAGCAAAATTATCGATAGCAATAAGATGATCACTTATTCCTTTACTATTGACGCCCCAATTTTTCTTTTCACTGATCTTTTTTGCATGAGGTTTACGAATAGAACAATCGTTATAGGCTCCAAATTGTCGCGGAATCAACGCTGTTACTGTTTTAGTCATATCATCAGTATTGACGCTGTATATAACATCACAGATAAGAGCGACTTCAGGCTCTATCTGAAGGTTATCAGCGTCGTTAGGTGGAATAATAACGGCTGATGATAACGGGTATACCGCTAGCTGCCCCGTCTCAATATTAGGTAAATAAAAAGGAAAAATAGCCTTAGGCTGAGCCGTTTCTTTAACTTCAACAGCAATGAAGTCTGCAGCTTCACCAGCTTGTTCTAAATGCCCCGCAAAATTACCCGCAACACCAAACCCTACATGTTGATTAAACAAGATTTACCCCTAAATAAACAAAAAAATGAAGTTATCATAACGACTAATTCTTCTATTTTCCGTTATCAAGTTAACAATTATTAGCACTAATTAATCAACATTCTTATTTTTGATTCAACCTTGATCACAATTTAACAGCTAAATAGCAATGTAATAACTACCCTTAAGAGTAGTAACACAGCAATAAGGGATTATTATGCGGGTATATCATCCAAGAAGCATCATGGGCCATTTTCTGTTATTAATTATCATCATCGCAAGCTACGCTAACTCTCAAGTATATGCTGCTCCTGCAATTCCTAAAGCAATTAATAGTAATCCTGCATCCCTCTATGCCCCATTATTATTACCATGGCAGGCGGCATTAACATCATCTACTATTACTGATGTCTATTGTGGTGCGGTGATTATTAATAAATATTGGCTAATAACAGCAGCGCACTGTAACCATGATTATATTCGTCATGTTGTTGCTGGTGTCTCTGTTATTCCGCAGCGACTAAATACCAAATATACATTTACTATTACTCATAAAATAAACCATCCTAATTATGATCCCAAAAATTTTGCTAATGATATTGCACTTATTCGTGTAGATCGTTCTTTATTAGACGTTGCTCAGCCGATACTTATAGCTTCAATAAATGATCAACAAACAGCAAATAATATATTTGCTAATCATTGGGTAACACATCAAAATTCAATGGCAAATCTCATCGCATCTGGCTGGGGAAAATCAAATACTGATGCCGTAATAGATTATCCTGCTCAATTACAATTAATCACTTTAGCGGGAATACCTGATAATCGCTGTAATGGTTTACTCGCAGATCATTCACATATTATTTGCGCAGACTCTAATATAGATGGCCTTATTAAAGATGTTTGTAGTGGTGATTCTGGAGGGCCTTTGATTTGGCAAGATCCACAACATATTGCCAGTGATGATTTTGGTTTGCGTGTATTGGGAATTGCCAGTAATGGAGCTAGATGTGAAGATCGTTTAAATGATCCTACTCGTCAATACCAGCAGCTTCATGGGCAATATACAGAATTAGCCCCTTTAATCTCTTGGCTTGAATCTTATATTAAGCAATATGACAACTTAGCTACTTTTTCACTATCCTTACACTACTCCCCCCAAAGTTACAAGTACGATCCATTTACCCTCGCTGATGACTATCCTCAAGGCCAAGATATTAAGTCATTATTAGTGTCCACTCATTCTCCAACAGCAGGAAGTATACCGTTAACAACTTTCATTATACTTATAGTGATTTATTTATTTCGAAAAAGAATCAACATATGATAAATATTAACGAGTGACTATCTATTTATGGATAATAATATATACAATATTGCCATCAAACTATATTACGTAATAATAGACTTACATTGATATTTAGAATGGACATTATTAAATGGATTTCTTTCCGATATTTCTAAAAGTAAATCATAAACAAATCTTAGTTGTTGGTGGTGGCGAAGTTGCTTGTCGAAAAGTTGACTTATTACTAAAAGCACATGCTAACGTTACTGTTGTATCACCGCAATTACACCCACATTTACAAATGTTACTTGCACAACAATTAATTGTGCATATTAATCAGCCTTATCAATCATCACAATTAGAAGGTGCAGACCAAGTATGGGCAACAACAGATTCATCGACACTGAATCATCAAATTTACCATGATGCAAATGCATTAAAAATTTGGACCAATGTTGTTGATGATCCTACATTTTGTGATTTTATTACACCCTCGATGATTGATCGCACACCAATCCAAGTTGCAATATCAAGCGGCGGAGCATCACCCGTCTTAGTGCGCTACTTACGAGAACGTTTAGAAACCTATTTACCACAGAATTTAAGCTTGCTTGCTGCATTCTCAGGAAAACAACGTCAACGCATTAAACAACATTTCACAACCGTTGATGAACGCCGTAAATTTTGGGAGCAATTCTTTCGCTTAACAGCTGTTGAAACTGCACGTACAGAAGAAGAATTAGAAACAGCTTTTCAGCAATTATTAACAAAGCAACATGATTGCAGTGGTAATGTTTATTTAATTGAAACTGGTCATGATCCCGAGTTATTAACGCTTAAAGCATTACGATTGATGCAGCAATCAGAATATGTTCTTTATCATGATGATGTTGCTGATGTGTTTGTTGATTTATGCCGACGCGATGCTGATCGTGAACGCTGTAATTACACCAATATCCAAACCCTAGCAAAAAGCCTCGTAAAGCAAGGGATTCGTGTCTGTGTTCTAGCAACTAAAGATAACCATCGTCCAGGGCTTAAAAAATATTGTACTCATAATAATGGTATTTTTGTTCCAATTTAGGGATAACTACTTCTCTATACCTAAACAAAAACGCAGAACCGAGTTCTGCGTTTTTATTATCAATACTTATTAGCTATTTATTTACTCATAATGCGGTGACATTTTTGCATGTAACCATATACCCGTTGTTTTCATCAAATAACCAAAAATCACACCAACAATAAGAGATGGAATAACTAACTGCCAGTTACCGGCTGCTGCAAATGTTGCACACGAACCAATGAATGTTCCAGGAATAAAGCTTAACCACCGCTTTTTAGCTTGAGCACACATCATAAATGCCACTAACGCAGTGATAATATAACCAACAATTTCTAGGTTAATTACTGAAGATAATTTAATAATTACCATAGCCCAAAATACGCCACTAAGATTAGTCGCAATACTTAGCCCAACCCCTTTAATGCCATCTAGTTGCAAAGCAAAATATGTTGTACATCCCAAAAAGCCGCCCCAACTAAGTAAACCAAGAGAAACAGCAACCCACCCCCAGATCCCAGAAAGAATACCAGTAGTTAAGGCAATAGCGATAAGCAAAGACATTATTGATCCCACGTCAATTTTTAACAATGCGTAGTCTATATGAAGCGGAGTCGCACTCAAAACGATTTAGATCACATATAGATAAATAAACTTACACTTAGTTACGAATATAAGAGATATTCATCACACTGTTTTTTGTCGTTACAGTTACATAAACACAATAAAATCCAGATTAGAAATTGCGGTTATAGCAAACTGTGATAATTTATTCGCTCTATTTGTTTGACGGAGTGTCTTCATGGGACCTTTAATGCTTGACGTTTCAAGCTATGAACTTGATGCAGAAGAACGTGAAATTATTCAACACCCAACAGTCGGTGGCATTATTTTCTTTGCTCGTAACTATGATAATCGTGATCAACTACGAGCGTTGATAAAAGATATTCGCCAAACAGCAAAGCGTCCATTGATTATTGGTGTCGATCAAGAAGGTGGTCGCGTTCAGCGTTTCAGAGAACAATTTACACTACTTCCCCCAGCCAGAGCATTTGCCGAATCCAATAATGGTTTAGCACTAGCGACAACGGGTGGATGGCTAATGGCTGCTGAATTATTAGCAATGGATATTGATATCAGCTTTGCTCCCGTTTTAGATTTAGGTTTTGATTGTAAAGCGATTGGTGATCGCGCTTTTTCAGATAATCCAGCAGAAGTTATTCGTTATGCCTCTGCCTTTATTGATGGAATGACAACAGCAGGCATGGCTGCAACAGGTAAACATTTCCCTGGACATGGTGGTGTCATTGCCGACTCCCACCTAGAAACACCGTATGATTCACGCGATAATATCAAGCAGTATGATATGACTGTATTCAGTCATTTAATCAGCAAAAATAAGTTACAAGGGATCATGCCTGCTCATGTCGTGTTTGATGCTTATGACGAACGTCCCGCAAGTGGCTCTGAATATTGGCTTAAACAAGTACTTCGTCAGGATTTAGGTTTCAACGGCGTCATCTTTTCTGATGACTTAAATATGAAAGGCGCTGACGTATTAGGTAATTACAGTGAACGTGCAGTAGCAGCTCAACAATCAGGCTGTGACATGGTGATGTTGTGTAATAATCGTGCTGGTGCTATACAAGCACTTGATGGATTACCACAAATGCAAGTACCTATTCTCAATACCCTACTCAAGCAACCAACACCTGAATTCAATGTATTAATGCAAACTCGTGAATGGAAACAAGCACAACAAACTATTTCAGGTTTAGTTGATAAATGGAATAACAAAACTAATTAATAGCTTTTCCCCATAACCGCGCCTTATTCTACATTTTGTTTGTTGAGTAAGGTGCCGTTAAATCTTTGCTTGATCCCGTTGAAAATAGTGACGAAATTGTTCAAATTTTAATGGCTCTGAAAAATAGAAGCCTTGCTGTAAATAAACTCCACTTTGTAATAAATAATCAGATTGTTGTTTTGTTTCAACTCCTTCAGCGATCATTTCCATCCCTGCTTTTTTACCGAAAGCAATTATTGAATCCAACACAAATAACTTATGATCATAGGTACCAATAGTATCAACGAACATTTTATCAATTTTTAAACTTTGTAAATTCAAATGTTGTATATAACTAAAACTTCCATAACCAGTACCAGCATCATCTAACTTCACATTGATACCTTGAGCTTTTAAATAATCAATCACTATTGCTGCTTTATCTAGATCAGTAAAAGACATTCGCTCCGTAATTTCAAACGCGATTTGCTTTGGCGAAATAGATGATTTAATAATCATATCAACAAACTTACGTATCTGTTGTTTATTTTCTAATTGCTCAGGGACTAAGTTAATACTGATAACAGCTGTGCTTTTTTGCCAATTTAATGAACTTAATTGAGTTAATGTCTTTTCAAGTAAAACATCTGTTATATCAATAATTAAACCACTATTTTCAGCATAAGGTATAAAATCATCTGGTGATATTAATTCTTTTTTATTGAACCACCACCTGACTAACACCTCACAGCCATACATTGTATTATTTTTAACATTAATAATAGGCTGATAGTAAGGGATAAATTCTTTACGTATAACACCTTTAACAATTAATGAATGTAATGATAGTTGACGCTTAATATAAAGATTAATAAACAAAAAAATAATTAATCCAAAAAAAACACCAACAATAAATAATAATGGCTTTAAGTCTATAGATATAAGTGATAATAACTGAGGATCGACATAATTTCTTAATATTAACCCATTATTAAATACTTCTGTATTTAGAGGCGGCAAGGATGATAAATTCTTTACATCATTATGAGATGATATTTTTTTATCGGCATTACCTACTGTTGAAACAACACTTAATATACAGTCATCACAATACTTATTGCGTATGACATCAGAAATTATTGGTTCAAAATCAATAGATACCTGACCTCTTTCGTCTTTCCATACTAATGAGAGTATTGATTGTTCATTTTTATCATTCAAAATAGCCCATAAAGAAAGATTTTTATTTATTTTTTTTATAAAAACAGAATCTGATTCATATTCATGCCGATTGCCGTCAAAGCTTGAACAATATTTTTTATTATTAGTTGCAATATCAATATTTCGAATGTAATAATTATTATAAGATTTTTTTTCTATATATGTTTTATCATTTACACCACAATCGAAGTCAATATTACTAACTACTGATTTTATAAAAGACTGATAATCACCTATAGTAGAACTATAATTATCGATTAAATCATTTGATACATTATTTATTTTTGATGATAGCTGTATTTTTGCAAAATAAGGAGAAAACAATGTAAAACATGTAGCCATAATAACGACTATTAAAACAGCCACAACTGTCATGGTAGCTGAATAACTAGCTATTAAGCGACTTTTAAGCCATGCTTTAAATTTATATATTTTTCTCATTATATTTATAATATTACTCTAGTTTTTAAATTTGCTTTCAGCTTAAATGTTAACTGAAACAATCACTTTCAACAATAATAATATTCATAAATACCAAAAACAAAGAATGGAAAACTTATTAATGAATTTAATATAATAACTATTATGTATACCGATTCATAAAAGTACCATTCGGCACTTTTATCATATTATTCACTAATAACAACTATAACACTTACTTATATAAATATATGTTATAAACTATCTTTTGAATAATCGACTGATTTTGAGCATTTCTTTTTTTCTTTCAATATAATATAAAATGCACCAACAATAAACGCTAGAATGAGTAAAATTTCCATAATTGACCTTTATATCTAAAACAAATTTAACTGAATATATCCTCTAATAAGTGGCTGGGATTTGATTACAATACAAATCCACCAACAACTTACATGATTGTACTAACAATACCTCAACTAAGTTATAAAATTGTGATAATTCACGATTAAAATTTACGCAACCTTAAAAAATTGCACAAAAATCACACTACAACCATCGTTCTTGAGCGGTAAAGCTCACAGATAACCATGTTTCACCTAACTCATCGGAAAGTTGATCCCATATTTTTTGCCGAATATGATCTTGTCGTTTTGTTGGCCATTTATGATCATCTTTCACTAAAATATTTATCTCTAGATCGTATTGTCGTCCTATCTTTGCAAAATGATGGGTATAATCATCAAAACCATATTCTTTCGACAGTGCCGCAATAACTTGATCAACATGCCGTTGTGCGCCATTTTGAGGGGCAACTAACAGTACTTCTTTCATATTACGGCATAGAACTTTAATCGGTAAGATAGAAGCAAATAAAGCTAAAGTTGTCACCAAGATAGGATCGATATAGGCATTCCATTTACTGTACCCTAACCCATTACAAATAATGACAGAGATAAAACCCACTAAAATAGCTGCACTCAAAATACCATCAATTAACCATTCTTGAGAGTCTATACGAACTAATTCAGAGTCAACACTAGATGCAATATGGCTTTCGATTGCATAAATACTAAAACAACTAATTGTTGATAACACCGCATATATAAGTGCGTCTTTAAGAATAATGTCATGACCCCCATTAAGGATAGTTTGAATTCCAGTTATAAAAGCAAACATACATGTAACTAAAATAACTACACCATTAACTACGCTTATCAATGGCTCAAAATGAGCATAGCCAAATTGAAATTGTGCATCATCCGGTTTAGTCACTAAATAAGCCGTATATAAATTAAGCCCTGTCATCCCCATGCTTAATAATGAAAACATACCATCAAGTAAAATCGCATTAGACCCAACGTAAAACCCATAGCTAATACCTAATGTTGCAACGAAAACCGTCCCTACTAGGGATAATTTAAGCGCCGTACGTTCTTTACTAACTTTACGGCGAGTAACCATAATATCCTCCATAAAATAATATCCTTACTATATTTAGGGTGACTTGTTATTGATTACGCCGTAAATATATTTATCATAGATAACGACGATATAAATACCATTCTATTAAATATAGTATTTAATACAAATTAAGTCTTACCGTTGATAAATAATTATAATTATATAAAAAATAAATTATTAATAATCAGAGTGTTAATTAATAAAAGAAGTACGTTTCATTTGATTATTCTTGTCGAATTAATTCTAACCGCTCAACATCAGTATAAAATGTTACCATTCTTATACGACTTATAGCATATTCAAAACCGCTTTTTTGACACATTTCTTGCGATGAGGTAATTATTCTATTTCGAGGTTGCCGCTCAATGTTACGATTATATTGACGTTCCAATTCAGTACAATTAGCATGACGCTGACAAGCATTATAGCGATCTTCTTTTAACATTAACCAATGTGCTTCAAATTGATATAACGCCTTATGTAATTGATCCATATTATCATCAGTTATTTTACCTTTTAATGCTTTAACTTGTTGTAATTGCATAGAGATAAAGTCATTAAAATAGTCGTTAGATTGTGTCGCTAAGTATTTATCACAATGATCATCATAACGAATATTGGCACTATTATTTAGTTCCGCAACATCAGCAGATGAGCATGCTATTGTTAGAAACAATGTGCAGAGTAACGAGAATGGCCTCATATTACCCTCCAAATAATAAGTATTAACATCATTATGACGTACTCATTGTAGGAGTGCTTTAATAATGTAAGATATCTTATAATTAAGATTTTTAATATAAAAAACCAGCGATGTTAAATAACACCACTGGCTATATTTTATTTAAATATTATTATTTATTGCGTTTTAAATATTTGAACTGTTTCAAGTTTAGTCATTTTACGAATTTGACGCCAAACAAAATAGAATATTCCCATCATCATGAGCATTGATGGAATAGCAATGACAGGATAACTTAATAACGTCATTCTTCCGAGTTCTTCATTAAATGCTTCAGTCCCAGCAGGACTTGTTACAATAACAGTCGCTAGAATGTAATTCATAATTGATGAGAAAACAAAAGTACTTGCAAATAAATAATTAGATTGAACTAAACAACGATCAAACGCTTGCTGCTGGTTAGACTCCATTAATTTTTGCTTTATAAGACCTAAATTCAAAATGCTATCATTAAAAATCATTTTAGTAACAATAGGATATTTGGTAAAAGTGGAGCCGAGAACAACAACACCAATGATACCTGGAATCAAAGCTTCTTTAACAGCTAGCCATTGAGTATCGAGTTCTAATACACCAATTCCACCAGTGAGTAATACGCTCACAATACCGAGTATTGCTATAAAGTTGAATTTTTTCTTTTTTAATAACTCATAACCACCAAATGCCACAGGAAAAGCTAAAGCAACTAATAGTGCCCCTACCGATCCTAGACGATCATCACCACTCATTTTCATTAAAATGATTGATGGAACTACGACGTTAAAAATAATTTCATTCAACGGATTGGTTTTCTTTTCGGCCATAATTCCTAATAATTTCCTTTATTCATAATTATGTCACTTTGAACTTATCACAATAACAATATCTCGTAATACTGAACAACTACTCCCCAAATTTATCGTTAGTATCATAGTTATTCTAGTTAAAGCTTAAAGATCTGCTATCTTTCTGTTTTGATTGTTTCGTTTATCCATATAACTGTAAAGAACAATATCGTTACAAACCATTAAAAATTATAATCAATGTAACGATATGTGATTACAGGTAATGATTAAAAACTGCCATTAACCGTTAAGCTTGCGATAATAGCCAAAGTACATGCACATGCTAGCATCGCTAACACTGGTTTTGTTTTAGTTAGTAATGACATTAACCATAATCCTGTTGCCACTAACAAACAGCCAACACTTACAACACGCAAGATAAAAGGTAATAAAATGCCATGGTGGGTTTGTTCAATAAGCATCGCTACATCTAAACTTGCAACAATAAGTACGACTAACCCAATAAATGTACCCAAGACTGGTAAGGCTAAATTTAGAGACTCCAGCTTATGTTGTGCTTTCACTAACATCGCATGTGCTAATAGACTACCGCCAAAGCCGACACTAAAAATAATCGTCATCACGGCACCAATACTACCGCTGTTAGCACTAAAGCTTAAGATATCAATAATATAAGCTATGCTCCATAGCAGCATAATGACAACGATTGCTTTTCGAGCTCTCTCTTTACCAAGTAGACGATTTTCACACAAACTGTAAATTAACGTTAATGCGACAAATACCAATACAAACACAACAGCACTAGAATTTGTTACATTAATGCTCGCTTGCATCATCAACGTAGTTTCGCGAATTAACAGCGAAGCAATTAATAACCAACTGATCAAGGGTAATTGCTTTATTACACGATCATGCTGCCCAAAACATAATTTACCCGATAACATTACACCACCAATAATGATGAACGCACCTATCGCAAATTGTTCTAGTACTTCCGACAGCAATATCGACCAATCATTCCACTGCATCTTAACTCCTAATACAGTCTTACTCTAGGCATAATACATAGACAAATAAAGTCAATGTCTAGACCATAACGTATTTTAACAAAAGACTATTTTGCCTAATTGTCTGAACTAGTGCAAAAGTCTTTGATACAAAAAAACAAATTTTCATATTAAAATAATCACTGTCGGTATTAATCAAAATCATAGAGCAAAAAAACAATAAGCCATTTACCCTGAGAGTATATAAAGCAAAACTAATAACTAAAAAATATCATTGACCAGAGTAAAATTTACTTTTGTATGATATATGTATAAAAAAAAGCAATGATCATATGATTTTTGGTATTTAGGTGGATAAAAGATTGACGAAAGATGATTGAAACGGGTATCTTATTTTTTATAGTGAAATAAGATTTGGCGTGCAGTGTTAAATCCTATTTCAAACCAATTATTCGGTACTCTATATCACTAACATAGTGTCGCTCTCATTTTGATGAGGCCCACTCAACATAGAGTAAAGTCACTACTTTGTCTGCTGATTAATCATCAGACTATTAAAATTAAAGTGAGTAATCAGATGTTTGCAATTATTAACACCAACGTATTTGATGGTAAAACAATTCAAGAAAACCAAGCCATCTTTATTGAAAACGATCTTATTTCACGAATTGTTCCAATGTCAGCTATCACAGCAAGTGAGTTACCCGCAGAAACGTTTGACGCTAAAGGTTTATTAGCTTCTCCTGGTTTTATTGATGTACAACTAAATGGCTGTGGTGGCGTATTGTTAAACACCGCCATCAGTAAAGAAACGCTTGATATTATGAACCAAGCAAATCTAAAAAGTGGTACTACGCAGTTTTTACCTACCTTCATTACCAGCGATGCGGAGTCTATGGTTGAAGTGCTTAACATGGTAGATGCTATTGAAGATCCAGCCCAGCAAGGCGTATTAGGTTTACACCTTGAAGGTCCTTTCATTAGTACAGAAAAGAAAGGCGCACACCGTGAAGAGTTCATTCGTGAGCTAGATAAGAAAACAGCCCAATATTTAGCGGATAATGCAGATAAAATTTGTGTATTAACAGTAGCACCAGAAAATACATCACAAGAAGTGATTGATATTGTTCGTAATGCAGGTATTACCGTATCTCTAGGCCATACTAATGCAAGCTACGACCAAGTTGCAGAAAAAGAAGGCCTAACTATGGCTACTCACCTTTACAATGCCATGACACCACTAGGTTCTCGTGAGCCAGGCGTTGTTGGTTACATCTTTGATAAAAAACCGCATGCCGGCATCATTGTTGATGGTATTCATGCCTCTTACCCATCTGTACGTATCGCACACGATATTTTAGGCGAGCAACTATTTATGGTAACAGACGCGGTTGCTCCAGCGGGTACAGACATGACTGAATTTGATATGGCTGGTTTACACGCTTACGTAACTGATGGCAAATGTCATTATAAAGACGGTACTATCGCAGGTTCAGCTGTTACTATGATTCAAGGTCTAAATAACCTTATTGACCACGTTGGTCTTACTCGTGAAGAAGCACTACGTATGGCAACGCTATACCCTGCAAAAGCAATCAATGTTGATAATGAATACGGCTTATTAAAAGCAGGCTACAAAGCTAATATCACCTTGCTGTCTGACGATAACCAAGTGAAGCATGTTTACCAAATGGGTAAAAAAGCATTCTAATTTAAGTTAATATCTCAAAAAGCAAAAAGGCTGCTGTTCTTTAAACAGCAGCCTTTTTTAATAATATTCGTTTTAATTAAATCTTCGCTGCTGTAACCGGAGATGTCATTAATGCTGATTCTTGCTGTGTCGATGTAGAAAAAACAACTGTATTTCGTTTAGCTGCAACAGACATTTGATATTCTCTCAACTTAAAGTAGCAGTAACTAACAACGATAGAGAAAAACAAATAAGACAATGAAAACACAAATGGTGAACTCATCATGTTTGTTTGAACGACCCACATCACTCCAGTAACAGTAACCGCTAATTTAGCCGTCATCGCAACAAGTAACATCAATAAGGCTAATTGTGGGTAACGTGTTACACGAAAAGCCAACCAATACGCAGTTCCTATCGCTATAGCTGCAATACCAAAGCCCGCTATAAATGAATGAAAATGCTCACCTGATAGTATACCTGCCACTACGGATAACAACATAATCAACCCAAAGATCATATTTTCCCTCACTTATAATATGTTAGAACAGCTCAATGTAGTCCCTGAAGGTATTTTCTCATCTAAATACCACTTTGTATATATGAAGTAAAAGATTTCACTTATGAAATAAAAATCATCAATCATATAAAAAAAGCTTAAGTCATTGTTACTAAATAATTATAGTCAAAGAATCCAATGATAATATACTTAATAGTAACTATATCCACGATCGGGAAAAGAGCCATTTATAGGTTTTAATTCTCAAAAAACAACAATAACCAGTTTTTTATACAACTAACCATCCCGAATCACATCAATAAATCCCGATTTAATATCGAATAATGTGATGGCTTTTTTTATTTTTAAAATACAACAAAAAAACCGCTATAAGTATTGTGTACTTATAACGGCTTAAAAAAACTAATGGATAACGATAAGCATAAATATACTGACAGCAAGCACTATTGCACCAACGGTCAATAATAATTCAAAGATATGTTTTGGCATATTACACCACTGATTCAGCTACACTGTAACTTATTGCAGTCAATAAATACCATCTGCTTTTATAATAAGCTTGAGGAATTAACCCTTTGTTTCTAGAACAATAGTATAGCTATCAATGCTAAATATTAGCTGAACAACCTACCGCTGAATATTGAAAATCGTATAGATATTCATCCAATAGATTAATTACTCTATTAATTCATATTACGCGCCATGACTCATCACTATTGGTCTATTACCATCAACAACCACACTATAATTCAAAGACCATCACAAAAAAATCAGTGCCTTTATTATTTATAGATAAAATTCATATGGTTAAGGTTATACTGTCGGTATCGTTAATCATATGTATTTACTTCAGCGTGACTCTTTTTTACTTTGTTATGATGAACTTGGTAATGAGAACCGTATTCGATCCCCCCAATAATAGCTGTCATAAAATTGACGCCACCTCTAGTGACATTAGATACGATTAAATTGCCACTAAATAAACATATGCATTAGAGATTTCAGTCTTAAACAAAGTAAATAGCAGCCAAGTACCTCGTCCTTACAATGAACCTTTAAATTTAACCCTATCCTCATTCATCCATAATGACGCAATAATTGATATTAATGGCAACGTTACAGACAACGTTAATTACCCATAAACTATCACGCTAAGTTGACATAAAAAACACACTATTATCTGCATGTTGTGGCATCATAATTAATTCAATATCATCCACCATTCGCATAGTTATTTTGTTACACATAAGAAAATACTATACTTATGATTTAATAGTGGTTTTTAGTAGTTCGCTGTATAATGCTCAACCTTAATTATTCAGCTATCACAGTTACGGAATCCAATGAGTAAAATATCAACCTTTTTAAAAGGCATGGCAATGGGCGCAGCTGATGTTGTTCCTGGCGTGTCAGGCGGTACGATCGCATTCATCACCGGCATTTACGATACGCTGCTTGAAAGTATTCGTCGTATAAACCCTAGTTTAATCGGGGTAATACGCAAAGGTGGCATTAAAGCAGCATTTGAGCACGTTAACGGCACATTTTTAATCTGTCTCTTTGGCGGTATTTTAACGAGTATATTTACATTCGCGAAATTGATCACCTGGATGCTTCATACTCATCCAATTCCACTTTGGTCATTTTTCTTTGGCTTAATTATTATTTCAGTTATTCACATGCTTAAACAAGTAGATAAATGGAGTATTAGCCGCTTTATTGCCATTATTTTTGGTATCGCTTTTGCTTATGGTATTACCGTTCTGCACCCAGTAGCAATGGATCCAACACCACTAAATATTCTTATTGCCGGCGCTATTGCGATTTGTGCAATGATTCTACCAGGCATATCCGGAAGTTTTATTTTACTTCTTCTTGGTATGTACGCCCCTATTTTAGCAGCAGCAAAATCAGTGGATGTAGTTACATTAGGGTTATTTGCTATCGGTTGTGTCGTGGGTCTATTAACATTCTCACATGTACTTTCGTGGATTCTGCGCAGCTATCGTGATGTTGCACTTACACTACTAACCGGTCTAATGATTGGTACCCTAGGTAAAATTTGGCCGTGGAAAGAAGTTATCTCATGGCGTACAAACTCACATGGTGAGCAGGTACCACTTATTGAGCATAACCTTTCACCATTTAGCTATGAGCATGTTACAGGACACCCAGCGTTGTTAGGCTATGCTATCTTTGCCATGATTTTAGGACTAGCTGTTGTATGGGGTCTTGAAAAATACGCTGAACGCAACGACGACTAATTACAAATACCAAGCTATACATAGAAGCAGCCCATGTGGCTGCTTTTTTTATTCTTTTCTTACAATCTATGATGCTACATCACAAAAAATCATTCATTGCCTACCTTTTATAGACATCTGTATTCATAATTCATTTATCCCAACTAGATTATCTGGGAATATTTAAGGACGAATGAATGAAATACCAATGGCTTATCCTTGCTCTTGCTTTAGTTGCAGGCCTATTTACTCGCTACATGATCGATAGTAACGATCCAGATATTGCACGTGAACCTTACTATCCAATGAACTTTTTAGAATCAGGAACACAAGTCATAGATTTATTTAACCAAGAAGACCAGCGTATACGTTTAGTCTATTTTGGCTATACACAATGTCCAGATGTGTGTCCAACATCGCTAGCGGTGTTATCAGCGGCTTTAAAAGCTATTCCTCAACAACAACGTGACAAATTATGGCCGATTTTTATATCTCTTGATCCTACTCGTGACACAGCCAATATAAGTGCTCAATATGCGGCCTATTTTGATGCCACGATTACAGGTGCAACAGGAACCGAACAACAAATTAAAGCATTGGCTGACACATATGGCGTACTCTATATTAAAAACACATTAGATAATTCTGAAATAAAATACGTTATAGATCACAATTCTTATTTTTATTTTTTAAAACCAACTGGTGAACTAATTAAAAAACTCCCTCACATGGCTAATCCTTCTCAATTAATCGCCGCTATTCCGATAATAACAGCAGAGATAAATAACTAATTAATGATATATAGATAACTAACAAGTGAATAACCATATTAAACAAGGCTCACATATGCCGTATTTAATAATTAAACACACTATTTTTTTGTAGCCTAATATAAGTTCACAATGTTTTTCATTACTGATTTTTTGTTCGTTTTTTAATCTATTATGTTATTTATTTGAGTGCTCGCAAATTTTTACATAACCCTGACTTTACCCATTACTAAAAACGAGAAATTACTTGTAACCCCTTATATTAAGCGGGTTTATGCTTGTTCGGAATTAAATATAAATGCAAAAAAACGGTTAAATATGTACTTTTTTTATTCGAAAATGCGAACTTAATCGGATTTTTTTTTCTCAACCAAAAAAAATTAATGAGCAATTATAACAAGTTATGCCATAATGAATTTGCCAACTCAAACTTTACTTAACAGTTGTAGTGGCTAAATCAATATGGAGATTATATAAAAATGAAACGTACTGTATCTATCTTAGCTGGTGTTTTACTAAGTGCTTCACTTGTAGGTTGTTCTAGCTCTGATGAAGTAAGTCAAATGCAGCAACTAACTAACAAAGTTGACACACTATCTGAGCAAGTTAGTGCACTACAAGGTCAACAAGACCAAATCGTAGGCGCAGTAAATGATTCTCGTGCAGCATCTGACGCAGCATACCAAGAAGCAATGCGTGCTAATAAGCGTATTGATAACATTGCTGGTTCATACACTAAGTAATCAATACTTAGTCGTAAAATACCTAAAGAGATGGCTCATGCCGTCTCTTTTTATTTATACTAACGAATCTTGTTCATTATTAAGTGACCTTAATTAAACCCCTACCATATTATATTCAATAAAAAATAAATATAGCGGCACAATACCGCCCAACCTATACAATATAATAATGATTAGACGTCTTATTATGATTTTCAATGCGCAAAAAAAACGAGATAATTATATCTCGTTTTATGGCAATCTATCTATTATTTAAGATTTTAGGATAACAGGAATACCTGATTGTTTATCTAACTCTGAGTACAATCGTTGTGTCGCCTTTTTATCACCTTCAATGTCATCCAATAAGACTTTAGGTGCTTCAACACTTTTCTTAACGCCAATTTGAGATTCATCTTTAGATAATGGCGAATGAATTTCCACGATCAACTCACCATCAGGATCACGAGATATTTTTACAGGTTGATTAATAATTTGTACTTGAGTACCTAGAGGAACTTGTGGAAATAACCACTCAACATCCCAAGGATTCATACGAATACACCCACCACTCACTCGCATGCC
This sequence comes from Photobacterium kishitanii, assembly GCF_000613045.3. Lineage (NCBI taxonomy): Bacteria > Pseudomonadati > Pseudomonadota > Gammaproteobacteria > Vibrionales > Vibrionaceae > Photobacterium > Photobacterium kishitanii. The sequence continues at coordinate 204,131 of NZ_LN794353.1, forward strand.
AATACCGAAATCTTTATTAGTTCCATGAATAAGATATTCGCCATGACCATAAGCTAATCGCATTTTATAATCACCCAACGGATTATCTGGTCCCGCAGGTACAACTGCAGGTAAAATATCCCCTTTTGCGGCGTGCTCTTTACGAATAGATGCAGGTGGTGTCCAGGTTGGATTTTTCACTTTTTCATTAATCGATGTAATCATATTCGGTGTTTCACGACCAACTCGACCAATACCAATAGGAAAAACATAAACAGTAGATGCATCATCTTTAGGAAAATAGTAAAGACGTAATTCTGCAAGATTAACCACAATACCTTTATGTGCTACATCTGGTAGTACAACTTGAGTAGGTATTTGTAATAATTTTCCTGGTTGTGGTAAAAATGGATCAACACCTTTGTTAGCATCCATCATCCCAAGAAAACCCACGTTATACTTATTAGCTATATCAGCAAGGCTATCACCTTGCTTTACTTCATAATATTCTGTTGTACCAACGATATTACTACCATCAGTAGGTAGCTTATATTCTATTGCATGCGCTGCGGATGAGGCTAAACATGTGAGTGACAAAAGTAATGCGCGGTACACGACAATATCTCCGGTTAAGATCTTACAAACATTCAATCATGGATGTAAAACGCTGTAATTAATTATGCATACAATAACTATATCTAATTATTACATGTGTTTTTAAGCTCTACTGCCATACTACTTGATATCATTTTAATCTACTAGCTTATCGGTAACAGTAAATCTACATTAATATTAGTTGCGACGTGCTAACTAATAGCATGATGACGCTATATAACTATAACCCTTCATAAAAAAGAGCTGTTAAATCTTGGTAAGACCTAACAGCTCAATAACGATTTTTGAATATTAAACAGTGTATTGTTGTACTAAATATTTCCAATCACGTCGTTGTTGTTTTAATTTCTGCCGAATAGACTCATACTGTTGCATAAACTCAAAGCTCTCATAATTATTGACTAACTTCTTCTGCCGCAAGTCTATTAAGCGCTTTTTTACTTGGTAATAATCGGAAATTTTGCTGATTAACGCTTCATACTCATATTGTAATTGCAATAAACGGACACTATTATTTGGCAGTGTTTTCAATTTATATTGCAACCGTATAAATTCCATTTTTGCGCGGGTTTTTTCAATTCTGTCAGCAGACGTTACTTTCAAATTTGTCGTCCATCCTAGTAATGAACAACCTTTAATTAACCATTTAGTAGGATCGAATTGCCACCAGCGAATACCATTTCGGTAATCGTTTTCAAAGATATGATGATAATTATGGTACCCCTCACCGAATGTTAACCATGCAATAACACCGTTATCTCGAGCTGTATTACGATCTATATAGGGTTGAGAACCCCATTTATGCGCCAATGAATTAATAAGAAATGTAGTATGATGACTTAATACTAACCGCAAGACCCCAATAAACAATATAGCTCCCCACATATTGCCTAATAACAACCCTATTGCTACAGGTATTCCAATATTCATTATTGCTACTAAGAATAAATAATATTTATGTTGCCAAACCACAATAGGGTCTTGCTGTAAATCTATACAATTTGAATAGTCATGATAACGACTAGCTTGATATTGCCGTAACATCCAACCAATATGGCTATAAAAGAACCCCATTTTAGCTGAATATGGATCTTTGAGGTTATTATCAACATGGCGATGATGCACTCGGTGATCTGAACACCAATGTAGAATACTATTTTGCAACGCAAATGCCCCACCAAGTGCAAATATCAATCGCAAAAAGCAATTTGCTTGATAACTTTGATGCGCCCATAAGCGATGATAACCCGCAGTAATTGACATACCACAATAGCAGAATGCCACGATAGTCATAATGACAAGCGTAAGCTCAAGTTTATAAAAGTAGCAATAGAGTGGAACACCAATGGTTGCGATAGCAAACGTTAGTGTAAATAGAATCACATTCAACCAAATTAGTGGTGGTCTTTGCTGTTGAGGTATCATCCTTTTTCACCTTATTTTCAGCGTACACATGTAAGCCACACTACACTGGGTACTTAGGGTGATTCAACTAACCAACAATATTAAACGCTATTACAGCATCAATAATGTGATTCCTGCCGCCTCAAAACGAGCAGTAATGCAACGATAATCTTTATGTGATGGTTGATAATAGCTCGCAGGCATAGTCTCTTTTAATCCAGCTTGTGCTACCACGTTGTATTCCTCGCGTGTCATGATGATATACTCAAGACAATTATCAATAATAGCTTGAATGCTCTCAATCGTTGCCTCATCATCACGCACTAATGCTTTAAAATGCCCTGTAATCACCGATAATGGCATTACCATCTCTCTAACAAGCAATTTTCGTTCCTTAATTTGGCTTGCTGCGACAGTTCGCTTACCAGCATCAAATATTTGTATCCAGTCAGGCTTACCTTGTTTAGTCACTAGCCCATGTTGATAACAATAATAAGACTCTAAAAACGTCCGTAAGTGACAATAACGTTCAGAATATACTTCTAGGTAAATATGCTGTAATTCAATATTGGCATTGAATTTATTAATAGCACTCATAACAACCTCAATAAAATTTCTAAGCGGCATAGTCTACACGCAATATATTGATTACGCTGCTAGTTCTATGAACAATATTTTGCAAGTATTTATTTGTTCTGTGAAAATAGTATCAATATGGAGCATAGAATATTGCATCACCATTAATTTCCCATAACATGATAATTATCCTTCTGATAAAGATGTAAAATTTGAAAATATGAGAGCAATCATCACTCCTGAGTACATCAAAAACTTCTCGTGCATTGCCGACAAGTGTGAAGATCACTGTTGTCATAGTTGGGATATCGCAATAGATAAATCAACGTATCAATTCATGACACAAAAAAGTTCGCTAAAAGTAAAATCAGCAGATGTAATCATGCGAACTAAGGGTGACACATCCCCTTATTACGCAAAAATCAGTCTTAATAACGACGGTATTTGCCCTTTCCGTGAAGAAAACGGGCTGTGTGAAGTACATAAAGAGCATGGTCACAAACGTTTATCACAAACGTGTCAATCCTATCCCCGTATTTCTACAATCCGTGGTAATAAGAAAGAGCATAACTTATCTTTGTCTTGCCCAGAAGCAGCCAGACAAGTGTTGCTTAACCCTACATCCATGCAATTTCATCAAGAAAATACAACTAACGATGTATTTAAAGCAAACAACTATACTCGTCCTAATTGGCATGCTGAAGTTCAACAGTTTCTCGTCGACATTCTTTTTCTAAATGATATTAGTTTAGAGCAACGCCTTTTCTACATAGGAATGACATTACGTTTAATTGAACCTCATAAAGACAACATAGAAGAATTACACAAAAGGCTACTGCTGTGTTGCGAAGAAATTAATAACAATAATTTCGATAAACTGTACCGTGAGCAACGCACTTCATCAGATATTTATGCTGGTCTATTAATTAAGTTTTTTAACTTCCGTATAAATCTTGAATCAACGCGCAGTTTCAAAGTGGCATATACTCGTTTAAATTCACTACACCAACAACTACTTGAAGCACTAAGCCTTGCTAATGGTGATAGCCATAAGCAAAACAAAATCCTTCAACATGGCTTCAACAATCACTACCGAGAATACTTTACTCAGAATAGTCATATCTGGATTAACTACATTATTTATGTGTTCTACCAAAATGACTTCCCTTCAAAATCCATGCAGCAAGTATTCAATGACTTAATCAGTGATATTTTTATTATCCGTGGTGCGCTTTCAGCATTAGCTTCTATGCGGCCATTAATGGATGATGATGTAATTTTAGTGGTACAAACCTATCATCGCATTCGCAGCCATAATAAAGATTATGTTAATAATATCAAAAAGATCAGAAGCGAAGTAAGTACAGATGAAAACCTACTTTCGTTAATGTTAATCAAAACGCACTAAAAATTGATCTTTATTAACTTGAATAATTAGTATGATTTGAAAAAAATTTCCTTTTTTTGAAAGATAATCGGTACTTAGTCTGTCTATTTACTAGTACCGATTATCAGGAAGGAAACCTATGCTAATTAAGAACACAAACAAATGGGGTTTACGTGAAAGTGACATCACACCAGAATCTATTTATCGTCAGCGTCGAGATATTTTAAAAAAACTAGGCATTGCTGCTGTAGGACTACCGCTATCAACCAATGCCCAGGCTGGATTGTTTGATTTTATTTCATCGCCAGAAGAGCAAGCAGTTGATCATCGTCGGCAACTTATCGGGGCGACGTCACCATTATCAAACTCGACATTATCGCTTACACCTGAAGATAAAGTGCTTCATTACAATAATTTCTACGAATTTGGTGCAGATAAGTCTTCTCCTGCTGTACGTGCTGAAAAGTTTATAACGGATCCTTGGAACGTCACCATAGACGGCCTAGTCAATAAGCCTTTCACTCTTGATTATGATGATTTATTCAATCAATTTAATTTAGAAGAACGTATCTATCGTTTACGTTGTGTTGAAGCTTGGTCAATGAATATTCCTTGGATAGGCTTTAGTTTACGCGACATCATAAAAAAGGCTGATCCTCAACAACGAGCTCAGTATGTCGCCTTTGAAACATTGTACGATCCAAAACAAATGCCAGGGCAAGCATCATCCCGCCTTGGTGGTGGTATTGATTACCCCTATGTAGAAGGACTTCGCATTGATGAAGCAATGCATCCACTAACGATGATCTCGGTTGGATTATATGGCAAAACATTAGCACCGCAAAATGGCGCACCACTACGCCTAGTTGTGCCATGGAAGTATGGATTTAAGAGTATTAAATCTATTGTACGGATCCACCTTACCGATCAACAACCACCAACAACTTGGAATCGGTTGGCAGCCAGTGAATATGGCTTCTATGCCAATGTTAATCCCCAAGTAGATCATCCTCGTTGGAGTCAAGCAAGTGAACGGTTTATCGGTGAAGGTAATGTATTTAGCAGTCGCCGCCAACCAACCTTAATGTTTAATGGCTATGCTGAAGAAGTGGCTTCGCTATATAAAGGTATGGATTTAAAAAGGAACTATTAATGCTCACTCGATATGTTCAACAATACCGCCTCACACCCACACGTATTTTAATAATGAAAGTAGTTATTCATGCTATTTCGTTATTGTTTGTTACGCTATTGGTTTATAACACTCTCAACGGTGGTTTTGGCGCAGATCCAATCAAAGGTATTGAACATTTTACGGGCAAAGCTGCACTAAATACTCTAATTCTTACTCTCTTATTATCACCATTAGCTAAAAAATATAAACAAGGCGGATTAATACGCTTAAGACGATTATTAGGAGTATATAGTTTCTTTTGGGTTGCTTTGCATCTTAGTGCCTACCTTGCTCTAGATCTTAATTTTGATTGGGCTTTATTAGGCAGTGAAATTATTAAGCGTCCTTATCTTGCCATTGGAGTTGTTAGTGGAATTATTTTATTACTACTGGCACTAACCTCTCCCCAAGCAGTACAACGCAGCTTAGGTAAGTATTGGCAAAAATTGCACAATTGGGTTTATCTGGCGCTTATACTAAGTCCAATTCATTATTACTGGTCAGTAAAATCAGACATTATTGAGCCCTCGATTTATCTGTTAATCTGTGCTTGCTTACTTTATTGTCGTAAACAAAAGTTGAGCAAATGGTTTACTAAAACTAACAATCAATACTCCACTAAATCTGCCTCAAAGATCTCTAATAACTAAAGTTAATTAAGACGAAAACTCTATCGTTACCTTTAATCTCAGATAAATTCAAATAAACCCAAGAATGCAAATGATTATCATTTGCATTCGATTCATTGCTTTGTTATAACTCTAATAAGACATAGGATCTTCATATAGGGACAATTCAATGATCAACTTTTTAACACCACCTTTTGCAAAACCTCTTTCTATAATCGCACTTTCACTTTCAATGTTAGGCATTAGCACTCAAGCTCATGCTGACAATAAATTTAAAGTCGTCACCACTTTCACCATCATTGCTGATATGGCACAAAATGTTGCTGGTGATGCCGCTATAGTGACATCAATCACCAAACCCAATGCTGAAATTCATAATTACCAAGCAACACCTGGCGATATTCGCCGAGCACAAGACGCTGATTTAATTTTATATAACGGACTTAACCTTGAATTATGGTTTGAGAAATTTTTTAACAATTTGCATGATGTACCTTCTGCTGTCGTATCAACCAATATCTCTCCCTTAAATATCACTCAAGGTCCTTATGATGGTAAACCTAATCCTCATGCATGGATGTCACCCACGAATGGCATTATTTACGTAGAAAATATTCGACAAGCGTTAGTTAAGTTTGATCCTAAAAACGCCGCAACATATAACCGTAATGCCGCCAAATATAAACAACAAATTCAACAAACTATTGATCCTATACGTGCTCAAATTGACAAAGTTCCAACCCAAAAACGATGGTTAGTCACCAGTGAAGGAGCATTTAGCTATCTAGCCCGAGATTTTAACCTTAATGAACTTTTCTTATGGCCAATCAATGCCGACGCACAAGGTACACCACAACAAGTACGCCATGTTATCGACCAAGTACGTGCACATAATATTGATGCCATTTTTAGTGAAAGTACTGTATCAGCAAAACCCGCACAACAAGTCGCGAGGGAAACAGGTGCTAACTACGCTGGTGTGCTATATGTCGATTCTCTGAGTAATAGCACTGGGCCGGTACCGACTTATCTTGATTTATTAGCAGTTACATCAACCACTATCGCGCAAGGATTGAACCAATAATGTCTGGATTAACTATCGATAACGTAACTGTCACTTACCGTAATGGTCATACGGCATTGCACAATGCCAGCTTTAGTATTCCACAAGGCTCAATAGCAGCACTGGTCGGTATCAATGGCAGCGGTAAATCAACCTTATTTAAATCTATTATGGGATTCGTCCCTGTTAGCCAAGGTACAGTTAACATAATGGGTATAGCAGCAAAACGTGCTTTAAAACAAAATATTGTGGCTTATGTACCTCAAAGCGAGGAAATAGACTGGAACTTTCCCGTTCTCGTTGAAGATGTAGTAATGATGGGTCGTTATGGCTATATGAATATGTTTCGAATTCCTCGAGCAGAAGATCATCAGCAAGTCACATCAGCATTAGAGAGAGTCAATATGGTGCCTTATCGAAAGCGTCAAATTGGTGAGCTTTCAGGTGGGCAACGTAAACGCGTTTTTCTTGCTCGAGCACTCGCCCAAGAAAGTAAAGTCATTCTACTCGATGAGCCATTTACTGGGGTCGACGTACAAACAGAAGAGCAAATCATGGCATTGCTGCGCGCACTGCGTGACGAAGGTAAAGTAATGTTAGTTTCTACTCATAACTTAGGTAGCGTACCTGATTTTTGTGATCGTACCGTACTAATAAACAAAACAATTTTAGCATCAGGATTCACAAAAGACATTTTCACGCCTGAAAACCTTAAAATTGCATTTGGCGGTGTACTTAGACATTTCATTTTAGGTGGAAAAGATCTCCATCATGATGATGATCAACGTCAAGTGAATGTATTGTCGGATCATAAACGTCCCATTGTCATGTACGGTAACAGCTAAGGATCTAACATGGATTATTTAATGGAACCCTTCCAATATAGTTACATGATTAACGCGATGTGGGTAAGCGCATTAATTGGTGGGGTTTGTGCCTTTCTATCAACCTATCTCATGCTTAAAGGTTGGTCATTAATTGGTGATGCATTATCACACTCAATTGTGCCAGGGGTTGCGGGAGCTTATATGTTAGGGCTTCCCTTTGCCTTTGGCGCCTTCATTTCTGGCGGTTTAGCTGCGGCCGCTATGTTTTTTTTAAGCCAACGTAGTAAGTTAAAAGAAGATGCTATCATCGGACTTATCTTTACTTCATTTTTTGGATTAGGGTTATTTTTAGTCTCCCTCTATCCAACTGCCGTTAATATTCAGACCATTGTAATGGGTAACATTTTAGCAATAACGCCAGTCGACACATTACAAATTATTATTATTGGTGGCGTATCATTAGCCGTTTTATTAGTGAAGTGGAAAGACTTCATGGTGGTTTTTTTTGATGAAAACCACGCTAAATCAATTGGTTTAAATCCGACAGCATTAAAAATCGTTTTCTTTGCTCTCCTCAGTGCATCAACCGTTGCAGCACTACAAACTGTCGGCGCTTTTTTAGTGATCGCAATGGTTGTGATTCCCGGAGCAACTGCATATCTACTAAGTGATAAGTTCTCACACGTTATTATATACAGTGTCAGCTTTGGTACGGGATGTTCATTTATCGGTGCCTATCTAAGCTATTTTATTGATGGAGCAACAGGTGGCGTCATTGTTTTATTACAAACCACGTGTTTTTTAATGGCGTTCTTTTTTGCCCCTAAACACGGAAAATTAGCCAGCATTCGCAACGCTAAGCACCCACATACATCCTTATCAAAAGATATATCAAAGATCGAAACAGGAGCTGCGTCCCATGGCTGATTTTTTAGACTTACTGCTATCTCCCTTTAGTTTTACTTTCATGCAGCAAGCATTTTTGATTGTATTATTGGTCGCTATTCCAACTGCATTACTTTCATGTTTTTTAGTGCTTAAAGGCTGGTCATTAATGGGAGATGCTATCTCCCACTCTGTACTACCTGGAATTGTAATTGCTTATGTATTAGCAATCCCTTTTACGTTAGGTGCATTTGTCGCTGGTATGTTTTGTGCTTTAGCAACGGGCTATTTAAAAGAGAATAGCCGTATTAAAGAAGATACTATTATGGGAGTCGTATTTTCATCAATGTTTGCATTCGGTATCGTCTTAATGACCAAAGTGCAGAGTAATATCCATTTAGATCATATTCTATTTGGTGATCCTTTAGGTGTTAGTTGGCGTGATATTGGTGAAGCAACAGTAATTACATTGGCTGTTATTCTATTTTCTATCTTTAAAGGTAAAGATTTATTAGTATTTATCTTTGATCATCAACATGCACAAGCCATTGGTTTACCAACAAAAGTGTTGCATTACAGCTTACTTGCTTTACTTTCTCTCACCATTGTCGCTGCCCTAAAAGCAGTAGGCATGATTTTAGTGATATCGATGCTCATTGCACCAGGAGCTACAGCCTTTATGCTAACCCGCCGTTTTCAAACTATGGTAGTATTGGCATTATTAATTTCTGTTGCTAATGCTTTTCTCGGCATGTATCTCAGCTTTTTTATTGATAGCGCGCCGGGACCAACCATCATTTTATTATTAACGGCTAATTTTATTGGGGTCTTTACATACACCACAATAAAAAACCGATATGTAGAACAACAAAATATCAAAACACATTTAATAGATGATGATGAACATCCAATAACACCACTTAATAATCCAACATAACCATATCCCCCATTACTCCATTCCTACAGCAATACGCCAAAGAACACTATCGTCGCTCCTTGGCGTATTTACACATTACATAATTAACACTCAAATCACGTGATCTCTTCGCCATAAATACAGTTTATTGGATTGACTAACCTACTGAATCCACAGACAATGCGCACAATTTTTTGCATCTACTTCTGCGGTTCACATGGAATTTGTCCAATGACAGTATCAACAACTCAACCGTTATCTTTACGTGATGATTCAATTTTTCGTCTTTTTTGGCGCTATACCTTGCCAACAATTGCCGCCATGCTTATCACTGGTATCTATGTTGCCGTCGACGGAATATTTGTTGGTCACTTTATCGGTGAAGATGGTCTTGCCGCGATTATGCTTGGCTATCCTATTGGTTCTATTCTATATGCTATTGGTGCCATGATAGGTATGGGGGCATCGGCATTAGTTTCTATAAAAATGGGGGAAGATAATACTCAACAAGCGCGCCATATAGTAGGTAATGCTCTAACACTGTGTATTATTGCTGCTATTATTTTCTGTAGTTTCGGCTTGGTATTTGGACAAGATATTCTGATTTGGATCGGTGCTAAAGACCATATTCTAGCAATGGCATCAGAGTACCTCTTTTGGTATTTCACCATGGGCAGCTTTGCTATTGTTTCTATGGCATTTTCAGCATTACTACGTAACGATGGGCAGCCTAATCGCGTTACTCTGATAATGATTTTAGGTGGCGTATTAAATATCTTTTTAGATTGGTTATTCATTGTCGTTATTCCATGGGGATTAACCGGTGCTGCCGTTGCTACCATGCTATCTCAAGCTGTTACATGTATTTTATGTTTACAACATTTCTTTACTGATAAAACGCAACTGCGTATTGGATGGGATAGCCTAAAAATCAAATTTGATACTGTATTGCAAATACTCAAATTAGGCACGTCAAGTTTATTAATGTACATGTACCTCTCAGTAGTATTAATCCTACACAACAAAGCATTTCTAATGGTTGGCAAACCGATTCATGTTGCTGCCTATGGCATTGTTAGTTACACCGAAGCATTCTTTTATTTAATTTTTGAAGGTATTGCCTTAGGAACTCAACCACTCGTAAGTTTTAATACCGGTGCAGGTCTGAAAGATCGTGTTGCTAAAATTCGCAACCTCGCATTTATGATCACATTACTAATTGGTGTAATTGGCGTTGTTACCTTATATAGCATTCCAGAAGCTGTGGTATATATGTTTGCAGGAGACAATGCTGCACTGCAACCGGAAGCGATAAAAGGCATGTCGTTATACTTTTGGGGTCTGCCTTTTGAAGGCTTATTACTTGTTGGGGCAACTTACTTTCAAGCAATTAACATGCCCAAGGAAGCCTCACTACTAACGGGAGGTAAATTAATTCTCATATCAATAGCAATCTTTGTACTCGCGCATAGTATCGGGGTTAATGGCGTTTGGCTTGCATTACCAATCTGTAGCGCAGCACTTACCTTATGGATGGTATTTAGGTTAAGAAAGCTCTCAATGAGCAATGTCGATACTGAATCTCAGCAATAAATAACAATAGACTTAAAAACAATGAAAAAGCCGATGACATTACTGCCATCGGCTTTTTCATTTACAATTTTTGGTAATTAATTAAACCTCAGCAATAATCGCTTCTTTCTTTTCAACAAGATGGCCTTCTGCACCATGCATCCATTGAATAAGTTTATTTGAGAACAAAAATAGAATAATTGCTGAAACAACTGCTGCAATAGCAATACCTGCAAAGATGTTTAACGCGCCGGCGTCACCAACATGTGAACCAACAATACCTGCTGCGTAGTTTGCTAATGCATTAAATGCGAACCATACCCCCATCAATAATGAACATAAACGCAGTGGCGCTAGTTTAGTGACCATTGATAAGCCAATCGGTGAAATACACAACTCACCTAGTGTATGGAAGAAATATGCACCAACTAACCACAACATTGATGTTTTCACACTTAAATCACCACCCTGCTGCATCGCGGCTCCCACCATAAATAAGAAACCAACAGCAAGGAACAATAACGCAAACACAAACTTAATTGGTGAACTTGGCTCTTTAGGCCCTAGCTTGATCCAAAATGATGCAATAATAGGTGCTAACGTAATAATAAAGAATGGGTTTAATGATTGGAACCAAGCCGCAGGAACTTCAAAACTACCAATCATACGGTCAGTATATTCTTGAGTGAAGATATTCATCAAGCCACCAGCCTGTTCAAAGCCAGCCCAGAAAACTACCACGAATAAACCTAGGAACATAATCACTTTTAGACGATCACGTTCAATAGCGGTTAATGGCTCTTTTTTACCAGAAGCATTCTTCGCTGCATCGCGTTTTGCTGCGGGCTCTATACCAATATTACCAAGTAAACGTTTAGCAAATACCAACTGTAGAAGTAAGCTTACTAACATACCAATACCAGATGCTGCGAAACCCGCTTTCCAGCCATACATACTCACGGCAGTACCCGCAATAACGCCAGCCAGTAAAGATCCTAAATTAATACCCATATAGAAAATGGTAAATGCACCATCACGACGATTATCACCCTCGGGATAAAGATCACCAACCATCGTTGAGATATTGGCTTTAAACAAACCATTACCAATGATCATTAAACCTAAACCACCATAAAATGCGCTTAATGCAAAAGAGCCTACAACAGAGTTAGGTAGCGCAAGGATAAATTGAGCGACGGCCATACAGATACCGCCAAGAATGACACAACGGCGTTGACCTAAGAAATTATCAGCAATCCAGCCACCAATAAGCGGTGTTAAATAAACCAGACCAGTATATGTTGCGTATAAGCTAAGGGCATCTTTGGTTGTCCAACCAAAACCTCCCCCCATTGTTTTATCTGTTAAATACAATACAAGAATGGCACGCATGCCATAATAACAAAAACGCTCCCATAGTTCAGTACTAAACAGCAAGAACAACCCCTTTGGATGTCCCATAAAAGTACTCATGTCCCTGCTCATAATTATTCCTTATTTTTCACTATTTATTCAATATATAAATGCTCTTCCAGTTATAAAGGACAACATAATATCTTTCAATAGCGGCTATTTTCAAAACAATAAGTCATAGAGATAACGTATTGAATAAAAACAAAACTTGAAACAATGACAAACAAATTGAAAGATTTAGTTACACTAATAATTTGAAATTAAAAACTGCAAAAATCAGATGTATGCCATATAAAACCCCATACAAATAACCATATGTAGATTTATATATTTTAATTGTAAATATTTACTGAACAATAAGACCAAGACGCAAAACAGGTCAATAAATAACCATAAAACATTAACCAAATGATAATAGTTACTATTAATATGCCCTTAAACATAAAATAATGCCACGAAACACCAATAAAACAGTATGCATAAACTATTCATATTCTCTTTATTTATGATATTTAAGTGCCATATATTCACCATTATAATCGTTCTTTTATTGCTACTCGCCGCTTTATATATTGCCACTTATTAATGCCTGCTTTTATTTACGTTTCTAGCAACTCAACTATATTTAAACTAAGTCAGACAAGGAATGTAATATGAAGCAGGAGAGTAATAACCATACCTCTCAGATCCAGCAATATGATGTTGTTATTATTGGCGCAGGACCGGCTGGATTAGCGGCTGCCTGCCGATTAGCCCAATTACGTAAAGATAATCCAATCTCTATTTGTGTACTCGAAAAAAGTAACACCATAGGAGGACATATCATTTCAGGAGCTTTATTTGAAACCCGTGCTCTTGACGAACTATTTCCTGATTGGCAGCAAACAGATTGTCCCGTCACAACAGCAATTACTGACACTACAACCCATTGGCTGATAAGTGAAAAACATACACTCCCCTTGCCTCAATCTGTGACTCAACAGACATTAGATACACACAGTTGCTATGTTATCAGTCTCGGCCTTTTCTGCCGTTGGTTAGCGAAACAAGCCCTACAACTAAATGTTGATATTTTTACTGGCGTCAGTATTGATACAATCATCTATGGTACGCACCCTATATGTGATAAAAAAAACATATCCCTTGATGAATTAGTGAGTTATGAAAAAAATGGCACCAAATATGTAGCAGGAGTAAAAACTAAAGCCAGTGGCATGAATAAACATGGAGAATCAACAGATGATTATAAAGAGAGTGTTAGCTTTCATGCTCGTTATACTATTTTGGCGGAAGGCAGCCGAGGATATTTAGGTAAAGACGTAATACATCGTTTTAAACTTAATCAACATAGTCAAAGCCAGCATTATGCATTAGGGATCAAAGAGGTATGGGAAATACCGCAACAACAGCATCAAACCGGTAAAGTCGTACATACTCTAGGTTGGCCATTGAATGAATCTCACTCTACAGGTGGCGGTTTTATGTACCATTTAGATGATAATAAAATCGCAGTAGGATTAATTACTGATTTAGATTACCGTAATCCATATATGAGCCCTTTCCATGAATTTCAGCGGCTAAAACACCATCCCCTTTGGGCATCAGTACTCCAAGGAGGTACTCGAATAAGTTATGGCGCACACGCTATCACTAAGGGAGGTCTAGCTTCATTACCTAAACAAGCATTTCCTGGCGGTGTCATTGTGGGTTGCGATGCAGGTACGCTCAATAACAATAATGTTAAAGGTTGTCATACCGCAATGAAATCAGGCATGTTAGCTGCTGCAACGATTTATACTGAATTAACAAATAATGAATCTTATACTGAGCCACTTTACCAAACATTATTTGAAAGTAGTTGGTTATATACCGAATTAAGTCAGACTCGAAATACTGCTGCAAATACTCATCATTTCGGCCAAATTCCTGGATATATTGCGAATTATATTGAACAACAATATTTTGATGGCGAGTTACCGTGGACACTCCCCCACTCAATTGCAGATAGAACAGCGCTATTAACTACAACACAAACACAACCGATCTATTATCAAAAACCAGATGGAAAACTCAGTTTTGATATAGCCTCATCAGTCGCTTTAGCTAATATTTCATACCGCAAAAATCAAGCAAATCATCTGCTGTTACACAACTCAAATTTACCAATAGAACAGCACTTTAATTACTTTAACGAGCCAAGTTTACGCTATTGTCCTGCTGGCGTATTTACTATTACAGAACAAGAAAACAAGAAAATATTTAAGATTGATGCTAGCAAATGCCTTCATTGCAAAGTCTGCGATATCAAAGATCCGTCAATCAATATTAGCTGGATACCACCAGAAGGCGGTAGCGGTCCTAACTATTCAGGTATGTAACCATAACCGATCAATTACGTCTAATTAATGGTAACATGAATACAGTATGATACTTGAATATACGCCACCATATAAGGATAAATGGATGATTGATCTCTACACAGCAGCAACCCCTAATGGTTATAAAATATCAATAATGCTTGAAGAGCTAGGACTAGAATATCAAGTACACCCAATTGATTTATCTGAAAAAGAACAAAAAGAACCTGCCTTTTTAGCGATTAATCCTAACGGTCGTATTCCTGCGATTATTGATCGTGACAATGACAACTTTGCTGTATTTGAATCTGGAGCGATTCTCGTTTATTTAGCAGAAAAAACAGGGAAATTTCTACCAACAGACATCAAACAGCGTTCGCAAGTAATGCAATGGCTAATGTTTCAAATGAGTGGCGTTGGTCCAATGATGGGACAAGCTAATGTATTTTTCCGTTATTTCCCTGAAAAAATTCCAGCCGCTATTTCACGCTATCAAAATGAAGGCCGTCGCTTATTTGAAGTAATGAATACACAGCTAGCTACAAATACATATTTAGCTGGTGATGAATATACCATTGCTGATATCTCGACTTGGCCTTGGGTTCGAATACATGAGTGGAGCGGTATCGATATAGAAGGATTACCGCACTTACAACGCTGGTTAGCCCTCATTGAACAACGCCCTGCATGCCAAAAAGGTATTACCATACCTCCCAAAGCTGAACTTTCGGACCAAGAACGAGCAGCGCAAATTCAAAAAATGTTAACAAACTAGTTAATCTATTTTGCAGCGTCCTCTTTGGTCGCTGCAAAAAGTAATCGTTATAATAAAAAGTTAAACATCCATGATGGCAACCACATATATTTCATTTTGGTTGTATCAGGTTCCCCTGCACCATAAACATTTACTTTATTACCATTACGATCAACCGCTTCCTCATTCTCAACTATTTTATAACCTTGCTGAGCCCGCTGTAAAATACTCGCTTCGACAGCTTGGACTAGTTCGTCATTACCCTTACAAAATAACCCCATTTCAGTATTATAATGATTAGAGCGGTTATCTATATTGTATGTACCGACCATGACCTCATTACCGTTACTACGTTTATAGATCTGTGTTTTAGAATGCATGCCCCATCGAGCTTGTCTAGTTTCAGGAAAAACCACTTCCGTTTCAGCTATCCACTCACCGGCATGTACATAGGTTGTAATACCCAATTTTTGCCAATCATAAACATGTTGGTACAATTGTGCTGCAACATAAGATGCATCTGTAGATGACAATGAATTTGTATAGAGGGTTAATTTAACCTGCTTATTTAACATTGTTTGCATTAAATGCTCAGATTTACGATTGTTGAGCAAATAAGGTGATGCCAATATCAATTCTTGATCAACCGACATCACTTTATCAAAAATAGTTTTACGTAAAAATCGATAGTTATCGCTATAGGGGTCTTTAAACCGTGTCCAAAAAGAACCACCTGGTGCATCGGTAGTAAATGTAGTTTCAGGACAGGAATAACGTTTTTTTTGTAATAAAAGAGGACGAGCGATGGCTTCAATTTTAATCCGAGCAGCTTGTTCTACCTCACTTGGCTCTAAAAAATCAGCCACTTGTGCTACTCGTCGTTCATATTTTTGTAATTCAACTCGGTAAGTCGGTTGTTGAGGCGCTTGAAAACGCTCACTAATGCTATGTTCATAAAAAGCATCAAAAGAAGCACGCATCACTGGTACAATCGAGCCTTCAACATATAAGTCACGATCTAGAAAATTATAATGAGTAGATAAATCAAAATAATCGTTTTCTATATTTCGCCCACCAGTGATCGCCTCACGATCATCAACCACCAGCAATTTACGATGATTTCGAAAATTAATCGTAGAAATATAATAAAGCGGTGCGGCATTGTAATAACGAACCTCAATACCATACTGCAATAAGGCTTGAGCATAAAACTCATCAAACTCAAATACAGTTGCTGATTTATCAATTAATATACGTACATTAACGCCACGTTTAGCTGCAGCTACCAATTCTCGAACAATTATTTTGCCACTTAAATCAGGGGAGAAAATAAAATACTCAACTTCAATGCTTCGCTTAGCGCGTCGAATCATATCAATACGCATCTGTAATGCTGCAACACCACTATTTAAAACTTGTATATCATTACGATTCTGGTCGGTATTTGAATCATAAACGGCAACACTATGATATGGATAAGGATTTGTCTTGGACAGGTTATGATAACTATCAAAATTCTCATCCCAATAAACTAAATTACAGCCGGATAGTGCATTAACTGCACTAAACCCTAACAAATACATTAATCTATAGCGCCACCATCGACTTCTTGATTTATTGTCTACTTGATTCTCGTCCACGCGCTCTCCTTGCAGTGATAAAAACACAATACTTTATCAAGTATCTATCATTATTAGCCGTTCCTATTTTATAACATTTCGTCAACGATAACTGTGTTTAAATACTATATGCATAAAATACATACATAAAATGTATCATTCATTTTCGCCATGATGATATAACCATAATAAAAATCATGAAAAACAGGCTGCATATTAAGCCGAAGATGCAATCTTATATATCTATAATAAAAAAAGCCAAGTTGTTAATGTTTGGATAATATCCGATCAATAAACGTACTTACTTATAAATAGAGTTTTTCACCTTTGAATAAAAATCTTTCTTCTTTAAAGCGAATTCGTACATCCTATACTTGGATGATCGCTTTACTATCATTGTATTTCACAGTGGTCTTAAATCATCCAGTGCTATCAAAGTTCAATAGCATTGTTGATACTGTCGATACACATGGGATCGTTCTCAAAGTCATTTGTGGATTATTCTTATTTTTTGCACTAAATAGCATCTTCTCGCTCATATTCTCAGTATATATACCCTATTTAACGAAAACGATATTATCTGTTATCACACTTGTGTCGAGTATTGTTAGTTTTCAAACATTAAACTACGACGTACTCTTTACCGATCAAATGTGGCTAAATATCTTCTCAACCGATCAAGGTGAGGCACTGTCATATCTGAATGTCTCTGTTATCTCTTGGGTCGTTATCACCGGTATTATTCCAGTTATTTTGATTTGCCTTCACAAACATCAATTTGGTGGCCCCAAACGTTATGTATTATCGACATTAAAGAATATTTTGGTTGGCGTATTATCAATTGTAATCGCGGGTGGATTGGCTTTTTCTCATTACAAAGATTTTGCAAGTATTGGACGTAATAATCACTACCTCCAAAAAATGATCGTACCTACTTACCCTATTTATGGGCTAGAAAAATATATAAAAGAGACCTATTTTACCAAGCCAATCAAATTCAGAGATATCGGAACAGATTCTCATGTTGTTAAAGCAGATGAAGGTAAAAAACCCACTTTATTCTTCTTAGTCGTTGGGGAAACAGCACGTACTTATAACTATTCTTTAAATGGCTATAAAGGTAACGACACCAATTCATATACACAATCGCTTTCAAATCTAGAAAGCTACCGTATGGTGCAATCCTGTGGTACTTATACGGCACTTTCAGTACCCTGCATGTTTAGCAATATGACTCGAAAAGGCTACGATGCCAATATTGCCCATCATGAAAACAACCTGATGGACATGTTACACATAGCAGGTATTAAAACACTCTGGATAGATAATGATGGGGGCTCAAAAGGGGTTGCTAAACGTATTTCGTATGTTGCAATAAATCCCAAAGACAATCCAAAATATTGTAATGGCGAAATGTGCTATGACACTGTGTTATTAAAAGGGCTGGATAAACGAATCACAGACATGGGAACTGGCTCTAAAGTCGTTGCATTCCATTTAGTCGGTAGTCATGGTCCAACGTATTACGAGCGTGTACCTAAAGATATGGAAACTTTTACGCCTCGTTGTAATCGCAGTGACATTCAAAACTGTACGCACAAAGAATTGGTGAATCAATACGACGATACTATCCATTTCACGGATTATGTTCTGTCAAAGATCATTGACAAATTGAAAACCTATGAGCCTAAATATAATGTCGCTTTACTCTACCTCAGTGATCATGGAGAAAGCCTCGGTGAAGACGGAATTTATCTACACGGCACACCGTATATGTTTGCACCTAAATATCAGAAGCATGTCCCTTTAATCACTTGGTTTGGTGATGGTTTCATTAAACAACGTGGTATCGATATGGCTTGTCTAAACAAAATGGCACTCAATGAAAAGAGCGGTCTATCTCAGGATAATCTATTCTCTAGCGTACTAGGGCTTATGCATATATCCACGAAACTATACAATCCATCGTTAGATATGTTTAAGCAATGCAGTACTGACGCATAATTTGACAATATTAACGAACTAACCAACCTATTTTGCAGCGCCCTTTTTGGTCGCTGCAAAACGCCTATTATTGATCTTTACACCCGCATACCCGCATACCCGCATACCCGCACACCCGCACACCCGCACACCCGCACACCCGCACACCCGCACACCCGCACACCCGCACACCCGCACACCCGCACACCCGCACACCCGCACACCCGCACACCCGCACACCCGCACACCCGCACACCCGCACACCCGCACACCCGCACACCCGCACACCCGCACACCCGCACACCCGCACACCCGCACACCCGCACACCCGCACACCCGCACACCCGCACACCCGCACACCCGCACACCCGCACACCCGCACACCCGCACACCCGCACACCCGCACACCCGCACACCCGCACACCCGCACACCCGCACACCCGCACACCCGCACACCCGCACACCCGCACACCCGCACACCCGCACACCCGCACACCCGCACACCCGCACACCCGCACACCCGCACACCCGCACACCCGCACACCCGCACACCCGCACACCCGCACACCCGCACACCCGCACACCCGCACACCCGCACACCCGCACACCCGCACACCCGCACACCCGCACACCCGCACACCCGCACACCCGCACACCCGCACACCCGCACACCCGCACACCAATATATGCACATCATGCATCTTGAAAATGAAAAGCATTCATTTTACTCATTATGGTATTAGTCATACTATTAGCTCAAGGCAAACAGGCAGCATATTACGTCTAAATTAGGTCTAATTTTGCAGCAATAAAAAAAGCCAACTTATTAATATAGAAAGTAATAATCAGCACCTCAATTCAACACTTACAAGGTTGGATGAACCGTACTCAATCAAATAGCGATCAGTTGTCACCCCTGATCACTGCATTCAAATTTTTAGTTAGAGGTAAGTATTATGACAATCCCAACAACTGACATGCTTGAAGCATGGCGTGGTTTTAGTAAAGGTGAATGGCAAACTAGCGTTAATACGCGCGATTTCATTCAGACCAACTACACCCCATATGAAGGCGATGAGTCTTTCTTAGCTGATGTAACAAATGCTACAACATCATTATGGAATGATGTAATGGAAGGCATTAAGCAAGAAAGTAGCACCCACGCACCAGTTGACTTTGACACTGACTTACCTTCAACTGTCACTTCTCACGGTGCTGGCTATATTAACCAAGATCTCGAGAAAATTGTTGGTCTACAAACCGATAAACCATTAAAACGTGCAATTATTGCCAATGGCGGTATTCGCATGGTGAAAAATTCATGTGAAGTTTACGGTCGTGAATTAGACCCAATGGTTGAAAAAATCTTTACTGATTACCGCAAAACACATAACAAAGCATGTTTTGATTTGTACACTAAAGAAATTTTAGCTTGTCGTCGTTCAGGTATTATCACCGGTCTTCCTGATGCTTATGGCCGTGGACGTATTATTGGTGATTACCGCCGTTTAGCACTATACGGCATTGATTTTCTTAAAGCTGATAAATTAGAGCAGTATAATTCAACTCAATCTTTCCTTGAGCAAGGCCAAGATTTAGAGAAAACCATGCGTCTACGTGAAGAACTTGCTGATCAAGTTCAAGCACTAGAAGATATTCGTCAAATGGGCCTGTCATATGGCATAGATATGTCTTTGCCGGCCAAAACAGCGCAAGAAGCGATTCAGTTTACCTACTTTGGTTACCTTGCCGCAGTTAAATCACAAAATGGCGCAGCAATGTCGCTTGGTCGTACATCAACATTTATTGATGTATTCGTCGAGCGTGATATTACTAACGGTTTAATCACCGAACAACAAGCGCAAGAGATGGTTGACCATTTCATCATGAAACTACGTATGGTACGCTTCCTACGTACACCTGAATATGATTCATTGTTCTCTGGTGACCCAATTTGGGCAACTGAAGCGATGGCTGGTATGGGTGTTGATGGTCGAACGTTAGTGACTAAGACTACATTCCGCTACTTGCATACTTTACATACAATGGGTCCTGCACCTGAGCCGAATATGACCATTCTTTGGTCAGAGCAACTTCCGATTGCATTTAAGCAATATGCAGCCAAGGTCTCAATTGATACTTCATCAGTTCAATACGAAAACGATGATCTAATGCGTCCCGATTTCGACAATGATGATTACGCTATTGCCTGTTGTGTGAGCCCACAAATTGTTGGTAAACACATGCAATTCTTCGGTGCGCGTGCCAACCTTGCTAAAGCACTACTGTATACCATCAATGGTGGTGTTGATGAAAAATCACAACTACAAGTTGGTCCTCAAGTTGCTAAAATTAATGATGAAGTTCTTGATTTTGACACACTAATGCCACGTTATGATGAAATGCTTGATTGGTTAGCAACCCAATATGTAACTGCACTCAACATTATTCATTACTCACATGACCGCTACAGCTATGAAGCGTCACTAATGGCATTAATGGATCGCGATGTACGCCGTACTATGGCATGTGGTATTGCAGGTCTATCTGTTGTAGCTGACTCATTAGCAGCGATCAAATTTGCTAAAGTAACACCGATTCGTGACGAAAATGGCGTGGCTATCGACTTTGAGATTGAAGGTGATTATCCTAAATTCGGTAACAATGATGCACGTGTAGATGACATTGCTTGTGATCTAGTTGAACGCTTCATGAAGAAGATTCAAACTATGCACATGTACCGTGAAGCAATTCCAACACAGTCAATTTTGACAATTACATCGAATGTTGTATACGGCAAGAAGACAGGTAATACGCCAGATGGTCGTCGTGCTGGTATGCCATTTGGTCCTGGGGCTAACCCGATGCATGGCCGCGATGAAAACGGTGCGGTTGCATCACTAACATCAGTATCAAAACTACCTTTTGCTTATGCGAAAGACGGTATTTCTTATACTTTCTCTATTGTACCTAATGCACTAGGTAAAGATGAAGATACCCAAAAAAATAACCTCGCAGCATTAATGGATGGTTACTTCCACCACGAAGCAACAGGCGCAACAGATGGCATTGAAGGCGGTCAACATCTAAATGTTAACGTACTTAACCGTGACACATTATTAGACGCAGTTGAGCACCCAGAGAAATACCCACAGTTAACTATTCGTGTTTCTGGCTATGCTGTGCGCTTTAACTCACTCACCCGTGAACAACAACAGGATGTAATTACTCGCACATTTACTAACAAAATATAACGACGACAATAATAAATATAACAGTTTAGAAGAGTATGATAACAAACAAAATGGCATGACTACCTAGTTTTATTTGTTATCTTTAAACGCCATTTTCAACGAGAAAGAGTTGAAAGTGGCGTTTTTTTGATCTATCTACGCGATTAAGTAGTCTAAAAAAACAGCTCTTATTGGCTGCCTTTTTATCAAAAAACACATTATTTTTGATATTAGATATATATTTCATGATTAATATAGATATTAGGTAACTTATTGGTGTGAATTATTTAAATCTTATATACCATATAAGCATATGAAACAAAGTAATCAGAATATAATGACAACAACTGCCGCTCAAAAAACATCACCATCAGAACACGAACCAATCTTTGCTATCAAAATTATTCCTACACTCATTATTTTATTACTAAGTACCCTTTGTTGGCACTATATCAACATACCACCAGCATTAAATATGGCAGCATTTCATACCGCTATTATTTTCATTGCTACTATCGTTGCTATCGTGACTAATGTCTTACCAACAGGTGCCGTTGCCGTTATTGCAGTTTCAGCCTATGCAATACTCCATGCTGGCGGGGAAACCTCAGCAAAAGCGGCTATTATGGCTGCTACCAGCAATTTTAATAATGTCCTTATTTGGCTTATTGTCATTGCGTTTATGATTGCGCGTGCCTTTGCTAAAACAGGATTGGGAAAACGTATCGCACTCATATTACTAAGTTGGTTTGGTCAATCTTCTTTACGTATTGCTTATTGTTTAGGTATTGCTGATTTTCTTATCGCACCAGCAACGCCTAGTAATACTGCACGTTCAGCAATTATCTCCCCTATTGCAGACTCACTGGCAAAAGTCATCAATAAAGATGATCGCAAGTTGGGTCAATACCTAATTTCTTCAGTAAGTGCAATGAACGATGCATCAGCAGTAGGTTTCCAAACAGGATTTGCAGGTAATCTCGCTTTAGTCGGTATTGCAGCTTCTGTTGCTGGTATTAATATGACCTTTAGCCACTGGGCGCTTTATTTGCTGATGCCGGCGGCGATCTTACTACTTACTATTCCATTTATTCTGTTTAAATTTATTAATCCAGACACCAAGCACACACCACAAGCTCCTGCTTATGCAAAACAAGCTTTACTGCATTTAGGTCCAGTAAGTATTGCAGAGTGGAAGTTAATTGCTGTTTTTATCGCATTGATTGTTATGTGGGTAGGTGGACAATCTCTACATTTACATTCAACCACATCAGCATTTATTGGCTTATCTGCCCTATTAGTATTAGGGGTTTTAAACTGGAATGATGTGAAGTCTGAAAAAGGCGCATGGGATACGCTAATTTGGTTTGCAGTATTAATGGGTATGGCAAGCCAACTTAAGAAACTTGGTTTTACCGCATGGGTTGGCCATGGTGTATCAGATTTAATCAGTCAACATATGGGTCACGCGAGTCCAACGTTAATTTTGATTGTGATGATGGTTTTCTATCTTATAACCGCTTACTTCTTTGCTTCAGGCACAGCAAAAGTGGTTGCATTAGGTCCAGTA
The DNA here is from genome assembly GCF_000613045.3 of Photobacterium kishitanii. Lineage (NCBI taxonomy): Bacteria > Pseudomonadati > Pseudomonadota > Gammaproteobacteria > Vibrionales > Vibrionaceae > Photobacterium > Photobacterium kishitanii. Next base: position 228,087 of record NZ_LN794353.1, read on the forward strand.
ATTATTGGCTCACTAATGGCTTTAGGGGTTAACCCACTTATTTCCATTTTAGCCGTGGCTGGCATCACCAATATTGGGTGTAACTTGACAACATATAGCCATGCACGCAATCCATTATTAATGGGCTATCAATACCACAATGATAAACAATGGATGCAAATTGGTTTAATTATCTCCGTTGGCGGCGCAATAATATTTATGACTTCTGGAATTATATGGTGGTCTATTTTGGGCTTAATGTAACAATCTAAGACATATCCAATGATCAAATAAGCCCATCCACTTTCAGCAAGAAAGAGTATGGGCTTATTATTTATATTCTAGAGTTCCAAAATAATCTGAACATTAATTAACTACAGCACTGTAACTGTATTTTTTTGTAACATACGAAACTCATGTTTGGCTAGATGGCTATCCATTGAAGCACGCAATAATTTATACAATAAAATTGAACCATCAATTTCTTCTTTACGGTTAGTTAAACTTTCAATGTTTAACCCTAACGGCAAATCATATTCAACTACCGCATCTAAAATCTGATTGAGGCTATTGCAGCACATTTTAATCGATTCATGTAATGGGTTGGTGGCATTGAGAATACGTAAACTAGTCGCTTCTGGAACGCTTACACCGAGCCACTCAATGAACTCTAATGTTTTTGCACTTCCACATGGCGAAAATGTCAATAAAATACGCTGTGGTTTAATGCCATCTTGTTTACATTCAATCGCATAACGGGTCAAAATATCAATCGTTGCTTGCGTATCATAAATGGCCTGAGAGATAAAAAAATTACACCCTTGCTGGTATTTTTCAATGAGACGTTCATGCTCATTACCTTTTTTAGCATGGCGTTCAGCAATCATAATACCGCCAGTAAAAAAGTTATTCTTATTTTCAGCTAACGCTTGATAAGCTGCTGATAACGGTAATGACACTTCATTTTTAGCTGAGGGACTACCAACCAATACAATGTCACGCACTTGATATTCGTGCCATGCTTCATTTAACCATTCATCAAATGCATCAGTTTCTGATTGCACCACACTTTTATAAGTAATGACGGGACGCCCCGTTTTTTTATTAAGCAATGATGAATAATAGCGAGGATCATGCGTGGATTTAAATGGAAATGGACGCGGCTTTTTAGTCCGTGAAACTTCGTCTTGAATGTCATAAACAATAAGGCCATCGATAGCCAGATCTTTAATACGATTCACTAATCTATCAGCAATAGTTTCAACTTCGTCTAGAGGTGTATTAGTTTTAGGGGGGGTTGTACCAATAAAGTACACACCGCGTGTAATGTCGTTATAACGTACACGTAGTTCTGATTCTGTATTTGTTACTAGATCTTGATTTACCATTAATAATCACTTCCATGTGTTGTAGTAGACGCTTAAGCAAAGCCATTAATCATTCTATCTACTCTGAAAAATATTTCTTAACAGTCACTAAATAGCATCTAGTAACTGTTACATCCTTGGATTAAAACTATTACAACTTCCAACCAGATGCTAATTACTTTGATGGTAAATTAGCTATTTCCTTACAAAGCCCTAATTACTTGTACCTAATCACTACGCAGAAATCAAAATATATTCGTATTATTTTCAATAATATAAAATTACAAGCAGACTTGATTTATCCATGCTAAATAATCTTTCGAGCCATTGGTGATAGGAAGCTGGATAATTTCGGGAGTTTGATAAAGGTGGTGCTTCTCAATCTCCGCTTTTACTCGCTCAAATAGCGCTGTTTTAGTTTTAATGATTAATTGATGTTCTTGGTCACAATTAATTTTCTGCTGCCAATGATAGTAACTTTTAATCGGTATCACTTGAATACATGCCGCTAACTGCTGTTCAAGTAATGCATTAATGATTGTTTGACCATTATCATCATCTGCAAACGTGGTAATAATGACACAATAATCTGTTAACATTTTATTTCTCCGCATTACAAAACTTACAAATCAAACCACTTGTCTCTCATATAACTGAAGTACGTAAAATGAGCAGCGATCTGCCATCATTGATATTTATCGCTAAAAGCGCAACCATAACCAATTAATCATGGTGGTTATCACTGCTAGCCATCATCATCGTTTTTAGCCAAAACTGCTGCTGACAGCGATTATAAAATGATTTTTTTGATGGTTTTATAGTATCAAAAGGATCCACCACAACTTGGTAATTTATCCAACATTCTGGACAAACATTATCATCGATAGCAACATCGTCATATTCAATAACATATTTAATTTGTACGCCATCAGCAAAGTCATATACTGTTTCCTTTCGAATAACATCAACTTCGTCATCAGAATACGAAAAATCAGCAGTCATACAGCAAGAAATAGTTATGTCTGTATTGCCACTTTGTTGGTGATGTTCGATAGCCGCTATATATCTAAACAGTGAATGTGGCATATATGTCCATAAAAATGCAATTTCTAACAAAAATAGTTGCCGGATAGCGATCCAGTTAGCAAAAATATAATGTATACTAGCGGCAACTCAATACCTATTCATCGTAAACACTACGATTTAGTGTATTGCGAGTGTAAATACAAAGGTAATGAAATGAATTTAAACCAAGAGCTTCAAAATCTTAACAACCGTATGGACAAGTGCCAGCGTAAACTTGCTGCTGCTATTCAACGTGATGATAAAGTTATCATCAAGCAGTTTAAAGATGAGCTTCTTAGCCTGAACAAAAAAGCACAAAACGTTAAACACCGTAAGTCATCAGTAGTGAGTGACAAAAGTAAAGATGTTAAATCTCTTGCTTTTAATCGCGTGTTAACAAAAGCAGAACAAGCTGATATGGGTAAACTGAAAAAATCAGTTAAAGACCTTGTCGTTGTTCACCCAATGACAGCACTTGGCCGTAGTATGGGTATTAAAGCTGTTACAGGTTACGCACCGAAAGCATTCTAATATCTGTTTAGTAAAGTAACTTATAAACAAATATGGCCAAATCGGCATAAAAAGATCGTCAAATGACGATCTTTTTTTATGTCAAGAATACAGCTATACCTCAATAGTGTTACTTATTAGTACATAATATGAGGTAGAATATATTTCTTCACCGCTCTTTGGATTCTCTAATGGAAAAACTAATGCCGTATATGGCAAAATTCGCGTTTGGTTTATCGATGGTAATGTTTGTCGTTGGTGGTGTTTTAGCATTAGTTGCACTGTATAACCACTTTTAACAACCCGCTAGATTACAATCGTAAGCCACCATCAATTTCAAGTACCCTGCCGGTGAAATAATCATTTTCAATAATGAATCTCACCGAATGGGCAATCTCTGTTGGATCACCAATACGCGCTAGCGGCACTTCCGCCAACATTCGCTCAATCGTGTCATCATTAATTTGTGCAGCCATTGGTGTATCAATAAGACCAGGAGCAATTGCAGCAACACGGATACCATATTGGCCTAACTCTCGAGCCCAACCTACAGCCATCGTTGTTACAGCCGCTTTCGAGGCTGCATAATTTGTTTGACCGATATTTCCTGCACGAGCGGCGCTTGATACATTGATAATAACGCCTTTGGTTTCATTCTCTATCATCCACTTAGCCGCTTCTCTGCCGCATAAGAATGTCCCCGTTACGTTAACATCCATCACTGTTTGAAACTGTTCTAATGACATTTTGCTGATGCCATTGTGATTTTTGTTAACTAACAAACCATCATCAAGGATGCCAGCATTATTAATTAATATATCAATATGCTCAAAGTCCTCAATGATATTTGAAAAGGCTTGTTCGACTTCAAATTCATTCGTCACATCCGCTTCATAAATACGTGCCAGACTATTTAGCATATGGCATTGATCTTGCGTTTGTCGTAACCCTGCCGTATTCACATCAATTAAAGCGAGCTGTGCTCCCATCTGTGCAAGCGTTACTGCCATCATCTGTCCTAGCCCTTGGCTTGCTCCTGTTATGACAACAACACTATTCTCAATGTCCACGTTAATTAGCTCCTAAAGCTGTTTTATAAATATATTCCAAAGACACTGATTAACATCAACACGCGAAAAAATGGATAAAGCACAATACCGTTTAATTATTCGTGTAATTAGAGCAAATCAGTCAATGGATTTTCTTGCTTGTGCCATAAAGGCGTAAATAAACTATCAACCAGATGTGTATCAACTTCTGAAATAGTCTTATATAGCCACTTTGGCTGGTTGTCTTTATCAATTAATCGTGCTCGAACACCTTCTTTGAATTCACCGACCAATCCACATCGAACAGAAAGTGATAGTTCCATTAATAAGCAATCAGCTAGACTTGCTTGGTGGTATTGGTGTATTTGCTGAAAACAAATATGAGCTGATAATGGACTGCCATCCATAAGCGTTTGTTTAGCATTTTCAAGCCAGCATCCTAACCCTGAAATAGCATTAATTTGTTCATAAACAATATCAAGCGTTGGTGCAACACAAGCAGCTTGAATTTGAGGGAAATATGGAATCATTTGACTCGGCGGACGCTGTCTCTCTGAGTCTGTTGCTATCTTAGTTAACATTTCAGTTATAACTGTAGCGACTTGGTTTTCGGCTGTATTTTGCCAAGGATAATGCTTTAATTGTTTAATCAGATGTTCACGATCACTATCAACAATAAGGTGATCGGCCATTGCAAGATCCAATGCGTCACTCGCATTTACATCTGCGCCAGTTAAACCTAAAAATAAACCAATTCCAGCTGGAAGCTGATTTAAAAACCACGTTGCACCAACATCAGGGTATAGACCAATTTTCATTTCTGGCATCGCAAGCAATGCTGATGGGGTAACAACTCGATGACTTGCTCCAATAAATAAACCAAGTCCACCACCCATAATTAATCCGTTCCCCCATGCAATGATAGGCTTAGGATAATTATGAATTAGATAATCACAGCTATACTCAACTGTAAAATAATCAATTAAAAAAGGCTTTGCTAAGTAGCTTTGTTCATTGTTAATACGCTTAATATAATCATCTGTTGTTGGGTTCGCTGTCTGACTAATAGCATTAACTGCTGGATCATTTTCCAATGCATAGTAAAGTGCACGAATATCGGCACCAGAACAAAATGCTTTTTCACCTACAGACTGGATAATCACACTAACAATGTTTTCATCATGCTTCCAATGCAGTAACTGCTGCTGAATCGTCCTTAACATTGTCAGTGTCAATGCATTTAATGATGACGCATTATCCAGCTCCAGTACACCAACCGCATGCCCACTGCTACATCGAATTTCAGATATATTTACTTTTCCAGTCATCCTTAAACCTCTTTGAATAATCCATCAACTTAGCAATAATGTGCTATTTATAGCCTCTATCTGGCTGATAGTTAAGAAATAGTGTTGAAAACAGAGTTTTCAGTTTTATCATTAATTATACAAATAACTCAACTATTAATAATTTTATTGTATTAAATAAAGCTATATCTCTATTGTTATACGTAATATCAACGAGTTAACAATACTAATACTAGACGCTCACAGAACAATATACGATAATAATTAGCCATCACGATCACGACGCATACGAATTGCCACTTCATGCTCAGCTGCAGCATCCCACAATAATTTTTCACGTATTCGCTGGCGTTCTAAATTTGCATTAATACCATCAACAGCATTTTGATCTATAGGACCTAAATAATGACTCGCAGCATCGGCAATAATAACTTGAAATTCTTCCATTGTAGGTAGGCGGCTATTTGACTCTTCGAAATCATCAAAAATATCATTCACTGTTCCTGATATCTCTCGTTTTACACTTTTAAACTCTGAGCTATCCATATCACCTCCTGAAAAACTACAATAATAATACTCAAAAACGATCAGCTAAAAACAATTGCCGCCTCTCATTTATTGTATTAACCTCTAAAAGTAAACAATAAATATAAAATGTTAAATATGTCAATAAACATAATAATCTACACTTTAATTATTCATCGTTAATTTCTTAATCAGTATAGTTGTCGTACATGATATAAAAATTAAAATTCCGCAACAAAAAGTAAGGACATGACATCACATTGAATACTTCAAAACACATCCCCTTCTTTTACACCTCTTTGTCATTGTGTCTTTTCTATACCACAGCTATTTACGCGGAACCTGTTACTCAAGAGCCAACAGTAAATGACACCGTAACGAACTCATTGCCACATGCTACGCCACTCAATGATACATCGCATAACATGAAGCAATGGATTGATAGTTCCCAGCGATCAATGAGTGACTCAGTACACAATATCGGTGAGTATCTCGATCAAAGTCTTACCAAAGATGAAGATGAAGAAAAGCTCACTAACCGCAGTTATCTTCGAATTCGTCATCGAGCAATCTACTCCCACCGCGGAAAGTTAGAAAACGACTTCAAAGTATACTTCAAGCTTGATCTACCGCACGTTAAACGCGATTGGAAACTGATCCTCGATTCAGAGCCAAGTGATTATGATAGTCTTGAAAGCAAACAACGGGGAATTGCATCTGGCAGTAAAACCAAAGCTGGCGATACTATAGGAGGATTCAGACTACAAGATGCACAATTTGGCAATTGGACATCTGATTTCGATATTGGTATTAAAATAAAATTACCACTTGATCCCTTTACAAAAGCTAGCCTCTCACGCGTTGATAATATTAGTCAAAATTGGACCACCCAATTCGACCAAGAGTTATTCTATTACCATTCCAAAGGACTTGGATCTCTTACTCAAATGAGTGGGTTTTACGCCCTGACCCCAGATCATAAAAATATATTCAGAACCACAACCAGTGCTCAATACTTGCAAGACGGTGATAAATGGGAACTTGTACAACAACTCAATATTTATCAACGCGCAACGGATAAAGATTTATTTGAATATTCAATTGGAATAAGTGCTGATACAAATGAGATAAAGGAAGTCACTAACTATTGGATTTCCACCGAGTGGAAACGTCGAATGTACAAGCACTGGCTTTATCTCGCAGCGAGACCACAACTTGAATTTCCACGCGATTACAATTATCGCGCTAACCTTGGCATTATGATTGAACTTGAAATGTTCTTTTCTAAAAACCGTAAGATTGATGAATTAGGGCGTTATATTCCTAAACCAGTAAAGCAGCGAACCATTGCTGACCACAACTAACGATAATAAAAACACCTTTAAGTCACCAAGCCTAAAATTACCGTAACTTAAAGGTGTAAGGTATTGTCTTTTTTATTATTTTTTCTGATGAGAAATAGGCATTGTATCATTGATGACTACCGGCCCTAAACCAATGACACAGCGTTTATAGCCTTGCTTCCAACCATCAATATATTTCATTTTTTCGACACCCTTCATATCATCCAGGATCATTTTTGATGGTTGCCATTGATTATTTAATGCATCTTTACAACCATCATCGTAGCCATGTTTAATAAATTGCTCACTAATAGTAAGAGGTTTAGCTGTTTGGATTGATGCTGCCTTTGCCGCAGGAGTTGTAGAAGGTGTTGATGTTAAAGCAGAAGTACTACAACCCGATAAAAGTGCAACCACACCGACCATCGCCCATGAATAACGCATATCTTTACCTTACCAAAATAGATTAAATCACTGTTATTAATCATACCCCAATATCGCCTATTGGAATATTAATACAATAAATTAACCGGCAAGTTAGATTACATACCTTTAAATAAGCTTTTTAAAGCTCGGCTCACTGGTAACTTTTCATTGCCAATATAAACGTGCATTTGACCAGTAAAGAGTTTACCCTCCGCGTAAATAAAGCCTTTCACATTAAACAAACGAGCACTAACATAGTTAGTCATGAAAATCAAAGATTTACTACCGTTAGAAATGAAGCTGAACAGTAGTCATCTCTACCCATGTTAGCAACTCAATGACGACATATTATGAGGAAATTCGGGGTGACGCAGAAAAAAGCGACCAATGGTAATATACCGAGATGAACGGTAATTAAAAAAAACAGCGAGTTAAATAAGAGATTATATGTGTATATCAAAGATGAGCCTAATGCATCCCCTTTGATATACCATAGCACTATTAAGTATGACTCATTCGGCCGACAATAATATTATTAATTACCATAACAACGAAGAGTAAAATGAATGTCACAAATACAATGGGTACACCATATTGTAGCGATAAAACACAAAGGTTATCTAAGCTAGATGAGATTAACCTACCAGAAGAAAACTCTGATAAAACAATAGCATTAATAACACTTAAGCCAGAGAATAGGCTCAACATACACAATGTTCTGTATGAATTTCTTTTAATAGTGAATAATTGATTACTACGACTTGCTTCAAATAATAATTTCTGCCCCAAAATGTATGACACAATAAGCAATAATGTACTATAAAAAAGAGAAAAACCAAAAATAGAAATCGGATAAAGTTCTTTACTTGAGCCTAACAAATAAACAAATTTTGCTGCTTCTAAAGCACTAAAAAAAACAACCGCCGATAAAGAATAAAATACTATCTGGCGAATAAGCTTATGAGTATTCATTTAAATAATCCATCCAAAAAAATAAATATAAAACATTTTGGCTTTAATTTCTTAAGTATTATTAAATTTATTCATAAGTATCATCCCAGAAACCCCCTCCCCCATAGAAATCACTCAATCTTACCTGATAGCTCCTTATATGAGTTAAAAGTATATGTAATTATATGAACACCAAGTACATAACAGCTCACACTAATGTAGTTACAACGTCACTTACTAGGGTAAGTAAAAAATTCCCATAAAAAGAAATCAGTGGTTGTAATGTAAATATTACAATCACTGATTACTTTAAAACAGCTATTATTTATATTTCAACAATATAGAACAAAGATAATAGAATTTCTCTTTATTCAAAATCCATCACAATACGACCTGTAACACTTCCTTTTTCAAGTTCCTCAAAAATCGTATTAATTTCTTCTAATTTTCTAACTTCAATGTTTGTTTTGACCTTACCTTGTGCCGCAAAATCAAGACATTCAGCTAAATCTCTACGAGTACCAACAATCGAACCGACTAATGTTATTCCATTAATGACTGTATCAAAAATAGGAACAGGCATATCCTCTGGCGGTAAACCAACTAATACTAATGTTCCACCTCTTCGAATCGATGCATACGCACTTTCAAAACCAGCTTTAGATACCGCTAAACAAATAGCAGCATGGACACCTGTACCTAATAATTCTTTGATTTTTATCTCAGGAGTCTCAATTTTAAAATCAATGAAATATTTAGCACCTAATGAAAGTGACAATTCTTTTTTATTTTCACCAGTATCAACCGCAATAACATTTAATCCCATCGCTACTGCATACTGTATTGCTAAATGACCAAGACCGCCAACACCGACAATAGCAACCCAATCACCTGGTTTTGTTTTACTCACTTTTAATGCTTTATAAGATGTAACACCTGCACAAAATAAAGGTGCAGCTTCAATAAAACCTAATTCATCTGGAATTTTTACAACATAACGAGCATCAGCTTTACAATAGTCAGCATAACCGCCATCAACATGATATCCAGTATAAAGACAATCAGGACAAAGCGTTTCCTTTCCTTCTAAGCAATAGTCACAATAGCCGCAAGCTGTATATAGAAATGGAACGCCAACCCGATCACCAATTTTTATATGCTCAACATTCTCGCCAACTTTAGTAACAATACCAACCCCTTCATGGCCGGGAATTAAAGGCATTTTGGGCTTAACCGGCCAATCACCGTTACAAGCATGAATATCCGTATGACATACACCACACGCTTTAATGTTAACCAATACATCATTAACACCAATTGAGGGAACAACAACATTTTCAATGACGAGTTTCTTTTTAAACTCATGAGCAACTGCCGCTTTCATATATAATATCCTTTTTTGAATGCGATAAAAAAATTAAGTTACAGACACGAATACATTAATATCCACTTTAAAGAAATTAAAACCAATGACAGAAATCAGTAATAAATATCAATTCCAATAAAAAAAACCAAACATTATAATTATTTTAATATTCGAATTTAATATAAAAACACTCTAGATATAAATAAATATTTCTTTATCCATTGATATTGAAATATTAATTTATTAAATTACTGAACTGCGCGATTGATTTGATGTAATGATATTCTACCCTATTTTAGAGAAGATCAATCACTTAAAAAGTAATTAACCATTACCAAATAAATAGGATATTGGTTGCATATTGATTACCAAAGTAACAAGACTGAAATGATCTTAAAACACATCAACTGAATGCGAATCATGGCCACTTTATGTAAGTAAATTATAAAGTTACACACATCGATAATTTTGACGGTAGATAAATGATTTTTACAAGATTGCGCAATTTTTCATTACACAATCAAGATCTTTAGCGGGATATAAAATATATGGATAATATTTAGGTATAATAGAGCCAAAAAGATCCACCAATAAAAGAGCATATATATACAATTGAGCCATAAGTATATTTACGAATAGACCTTAAATATAGCATTGCAACATATCGAACTTCATTTGCATCTTTACCTTTCGAATCAAGCATTTTTTCAGCTCTCTTTGACTGCTGTCTACAAAGAATCAACAAATAAAGGGCTGATATACAAGCTTGCCAAAAAACGAACTCTCCCATATCTAATTCATAAATAAGCCAAGACCAGAAAAGACCATACGGAATTAGTATCCATACAACTCCCCAAAATAACTCATCTATAGATACAATATGGAGTATATTAATTACAAAGAAAATTGAGACTATCATACAAAATAAAAATAAAATAATTATCACGTAAACTCCAACAAACTATTTATTCTATAATAAAGCTCACTTTTGTTTTACAACGCATTTCAATAAAGCATAAAAACACAAGAGATACCAATAAAGAATACACTAATATATATAACTCTACATGCATAATAAAACGGAAGGAATTGTGATATTGGTTCATTATATTATAAAACCGACTAATAAAGTCCGTTTAAAGAATTAATCAATCTTATTATTACTCGCTGGCCTCTCCTATTCATATTCTCCTTTACCTCGAACCTGTAAAGATAGTAACTCCCTCTATTACTCAGTTATTTACTAATGACAATTAACATCTTAACTAGTTAGCTACCAATAAACTCTTATTAACATCTCAACAAATGACAATAACGAACCTTTTATGCGTTATTTTAAGTACGTAAAACCTAATACCTAACTATAATTAGCAGTAGACTATTCACTGAGGTATTTATTGTTATGTATAATAAAACAGTAACATGTGCCATTAAAGGTGATATTCATCACAAGTTAATTTTTACCATTAATCCTACTGGATATTTAATCGTTGAAATTAAACATAAAAATTATAAAGCTAATTTCAATGATTTGTTTTTTTTTAACCATGAAAAAACAACAGATCTAGTTTGTATTGAGGATGGCACAATAATGCACCTATGTTGGAACCTATTGATATATAAAAATGATGCCACTAAACTTAACGTGGCAATTGATAATGCTATAGATGAGTATGAAGTAATAATGCGAGATCTATAACACACGTCAACATCAGATTCTGCAGATTAACTAAAAATACGAAAGCTCATATTTATCATCTAAAAACTAACAGAACATATAGATAATATGATGCTTTCATTCTTTGGCTGTAACTCCCACTACCAGCAAAAATCACCAGTGCCTACAACATATTCAACAACCAACTTTATTTACAGTACTTGCAAAACAACCACGACCATAGTAAACAGTACGCATATTGATATTAAATTTAATAAACAAAGGACTGTTTTTAATGAAAAGAAAAACAAAGCTCTCTCGGTACTACAGTGAACTTAAGCATATCGAACGGCAAAACCCAGATTCAACACTTTTAATCGCAGCCGTGATTGCTCGATTAAAAGAAATTAAAGAAGAACTAAAGCAGACAAAAGAACTCGCCTAAGAATCCTAAAGTGAAAACTAACGGCAGGAGTTAATCCTGCCTATGTTAGGATCACAAATGAATTATACTAATTCAGATAAATGTATAATCATTATGCGTACTCAATAAAATTAAGTGCGGTATAAAACCTTAATGATATGGTAACCAAATTTAGTTTTAATCGGACCAATCGGCTCTAGCACTTTACCGCTAAATACAGCCTTATCAAAAGCTGGCACCATCGCACCTTTTTTGAACTCGCCTAAATCGCCACCTTTTTTACCAGATGGACAAGTAGAATATTTTTTAGCAAGCGTCTGAAATTTAGCACCTTTTTTAAGTTGCCCAAGAATATCATCTGCTTGTTCTTTATGTTTTACTAAAATATGAAGTGCTGCTGCTGTTGAAGCCATGCTAATAAACCTATGATCGCTATACTATGAAGGTCTTGTTAATGTGTTAATTATCGCATTAGTTAGCATAAAATGCTAATAGTCACGTTATGTTATAACATTGAAAAAATGAAAAAATTTAAAGGCTTACAAATCAAATAATCTATCTATAATAGCTCTATTCACTTTCCATTCATGGCTACTTGGTTACAGTTATAAATATGAAAAAACATTGCAAATATTTATATCTTATTGGATTTATCAGCATCTTTAGTTGTCAGGTGTTTGCTACACCTAGTGCTGATATCGATGAACATCACGATAATGTCATGGATGCGGTAGCCCAAGGACTTATACAACCTTTTTCTGCGCTCCAACATAAAGTCCACCAGCAGTTATTAGCTCGTATTATTCGCGTTGAATTAGACAAAGATGATGATGAATGGATCTACGAATTAAAGCTTATTGATGCTAACAATAATATAATAAAAGTCGAGTATGAAGCCCGTACTCTTAAAATGATAGAAATAAAAGGACGCCATCTTGAAAGTGTCCTTAAGGTTCCAGAATGAAAATTTTAGTCGTTGAAGATGATATTACATTAGGTGAACAAATTGTCACCGGTTTAGAACAAAATGGGTGGGTTGCCGAGCACTCTGCCGATGGTATCGATGCACTATATCGTGCAACCTCTGAACCATGGGATGCGATTGTGCTTGATTTAGGCTTACCTAAACTTGATGGTATCACTGTCCTTAAAGGTATCCGTGAAGAAAACGTTAACTGCCCTGTTGTTATCCTCAGCGCGCGTAATGAGCTAACTCAACGTGTTGATGGTTTAAACGCCGGTGCTGATGATTACTTAACCAAACCTTTTCAAATGGTGGAATTAATTGCTCGTGTTCGCGCTCAATTACGCCGCGCTACAGGTAATGTTTCACCAGTTATCCAAGCTGGCGAGTTAAGTTTAGATACCCGCACCTCAAAGGTAACATGGCAAAATCAAGTGATTGATTTAACAGCTCTTGAATTTAAAGTCTTATCGTATTTAATGCACAATACTGACAAAGTAATCTCTCGTACTGAATTAGTTGAACATATTTACAAACAAGATTTCGATCGTGACTCTAATACTATCGAAGTATTTATTGGTCGTATTCGTCGAAAAATTGGTAATGACGTAATCAAGACTGTTCGTGGTCTTGGATATCGTATCAATGCTAACTAACCTATCGAAAAATCGCCAACCAAGTATCCGTAACCGACTGCTCATTGCAGCAGCAGTCTGGTTACTGGCGATTACATTATCAGCCGGCTATCTTGTCCCTACTTTTATCAAAACCTATCTAATTGAACAAGAAAAGTCACAGCTATACCTCTACATGGATCAAATTACTGCCCAAGTAGATATTGATAAACACGGCCAACTGTTTGTTGATGGTCGCCTATCAAATCCTCGCTTTAATTTTCCATACAGTGGATTATATTGGTCATTGAAGCTAAATAAACAAATATTAAGGTCACGTTCATTATGGGATACGACCATTAAAGGTAATGCTCAGAAAGGCTTTGAAGGCCCTAACAACCAATCATTAATTGTCGTAAAACGTAAATTTAGCTTGCCTGACAGTGATTATCCTATCGAGCTATCGGTTGCAGTCAATCAGGATAAGCTTCTAAAAACGCTACAAGAATTAACTCATGGACTGTGGGTTATTCTTACAATTATGGCGATTGGTATTTTAGTACTTACCACATTGCAAGTTAGTTGGTCATTATGGCCATTACGTAAACTGCGGAAAAACCTGATAGAAGTGCGTGAAGGTCATTCAACGGAGCTGACAGGTCTTTACCCTGTTGAAATTCAACCGGTAATTGATGACCTCAACGCTCTGTTATTTCATTATCAAGAATTATTATTACGCGCTAGAAACCACTCTGGTAATTTATCACATGCGTTAAAAACGCCGATTGCGATCCTGAATAATGAAGTATCGTTATTAGACCCAGCCACACAAGCTAAACTCGCGCCAGCACTGCAACAATTGCAGCAACATATTGATTATCACTTAGGCCGTGCGCGCATGGCGGGAGCAATGAATATTCTTGCTGCTAAAACAGCGCTATCATACCGTATTGATGCAATTTCTCTTGCCATGGATAAAGTCTATGCACATCGCGGTGTAGTATTGGTCAATGAGCTTGATAGCGATGTCGTAATTGCCGTTGAAAAAAGCGATTTAGATGAAATGATAGGTAACTTAATCGAAAACAGCTATAAGTGGGCCAATAGCTTAATTCGTGTTTATCAAGAGCCGATTATCGACGGCCATATTGTATTAGTGATTGAAGATGATGGACCTGGTATTGCACGAGAAAAGTGCAAACAGGTGCTAAAGCGAGGAGTACGGTTGGATGAAAACACACCAGGAACAGGGCTAGGCCTCAACATTGTCAACGAACTAGCGCATAGTTACCGTGGCGATTTAGTACTAACTCACAGTTCCCTTGGCGGTTTAAAAGCTATGCTTTATCTACCCATCCCACGAAATTGAGTATTAATATATAAAATAGTCAATAAAAGCCCTACAACATACAACTATTGTAGGGCTTAGTTCGGTTTAGCCATCATATTATTTCCCTAGAATCTACAACGCTCGCATTAGAATTTCGAAATCTTCTTGTGCAGACTCAATTAAGCACTCAAGTTCCTTAGCATCTTTGTTTGTAAGATCTAATTGCCAACATACTTGTTCTGCTTCACGACAAACTAATAATGTTTTCATCCCTGCTTTATTAAACCATAACTGTGAAAACTCTGCCTCACATGACGAATCATCTTCCATAATTGTCACTTCTAACTTTCCTGTAGGGATCACTCGTATACACGCATTACCCTGCTGATTACCACATAAAGTAAAGTTTCGCTGTTCCACTAGCATCACAGGCCTCTCCTTGTCTCTTATTAATGCAAATGTTGTGCATCCTGCCACATAACACTTCTAAGTGTAGATTCATAAATCCATGTTAGAGTACTTTTTGTGGTTGTTAATGAATTTATCATTTCGCATAGTTGACTATTTATGCTATCAATCATCATATAAAAGTAACAATTGCTATAGATTATTCAATTATTGCAGTAATATATTTAAAAAAACACAATAGGAAGATAAAAATAAATGATAGATTTTCGCTCAGATACGGTAACACGCCCATCAGAAAAAATGCGTCAATTAATGGCAACAGCCGCTGTTGGTGATGATGTTTATGGTGATGACACAACAGTTAATGATCTTGAGCAATGGGCTGCTGAACGCCATGGTTTTGAAGCTGCGATTTATTGTACTTCCGGTACCCAAGCCAATTTACTTGCTTTAATGGCACATTGCGAGCGTGGTGACGAGTACCTTTGTGGCCAACAAGCTCATAATTATAAATTCGAAGGCGGCGGTGCTGCAGTATTAGGTTCAATTCAACCTCAACCCTTAGAAAATGATGCTGATGGTAGTATCCCATTTGCAAAGTTAACAGCGGCAATTAAGCCACTAGACCCTCACTTTGCACGCACTAAATTACTTAGCCTTGAAAATACTATCAACGGTAAAGTACTGCCGCTAACATATATCAAACAAGCACGTGAATTTGTTAATCAGCATGGCTTACAAATGCACCTCGATGGCGCTCGTGTTTATAATGCAGCCGTCGCTATGAACGTTGATATTACTGAAATCGTAAAATATTTTGATTCATTTACGATTTGTTTATCAAAAGGATTGGGCGCACCCGTTGGCTCATTATTATTAGGGGATAAAACCTTAATCGCAAAGGCACGTCGATGGCGTAAAGTGCTCGGTGGTGGTATGCGTCAAGCGGGCATCATCGCAGCAGCTGGTAAACTGGCTCTGACTGAGAATATTGACCGACTTGCTGACGATCATCACAATGCCCGTTATTTAGCTGAGCAGTTGAACAATGTTAATGGCTTTAGTGTCAATCTTGATCATATTCAGACCAATATGGCGTTTGCTAAAGTAGATCAACATATCGATCAAACACAATTGATCGAAACATTGAAGCAACAAGGTATCTTAATTAGTGGTGGTAATCCAATGCGTTTCGTTACGCATCTTGATATTACAACTGATGATATTGATACTTTTATTACAGCACTAAAAAGTGCGCTATAACAGCTCATCTTTTCATTAAACAGACACTTAGCCCATAACCATTATCCTGTGAATATGGGCTTTAATTACAATATTTGATACACATCACAACCAAGCAAATAAAATCTGAAATCGCCATCCTTATAGCCACATTCAACTACGCTTAAAAACAGCACCATTATAAATAACAACGTCATATAAAATAGATGTGCGCATAATCAACAAGGATGACTATATGGACGAATTACAATTATGGTTAGCTTCAATTAAAGCATGGTATCTTGAAGATAACCCCAATAATATCGCCCCTCTCATCACGATTATTACAGCGACTCCGACGGATCTATTCACTACATCAGATCCTAATAAGGTAGTGAGTAATAACAACCTACGTAATGATCATCAGCATGAAGAAGCGCTTGCATATTGGCTCGATGGCTGTCAAAAAATCTGCCAGTATCACCGCCAACAACAACCACAACTTGCTTTTACTTATATCCAACTCCCCTATGCTAAATTACAAGCATTGGTATGCGATCCGCAGCAAAGCGCAGCCATTAAACGCTGGGGATTAAAAAAACTTGATAGTATCATTGTTACTTTACTGGAGTTTTGCCAAGGCCAGCAGCAGCAACACTGGCAACAGCAAAGTAATGACTTAATTGATTTACATGTGATCTTTATGGCTGCTCAGCAACATCTTAATCTTAAATACTAATCGGCAAATCTCTATGATGTTTGAGGTTTGCTCCAGACCGATTTGAAATCAAACCAGCCTAACAAGTTTGATTCCATATCTTGAAGTTGCACATTATCATTTACACCTAACCAATTATGAAATAACGGAATGGTTTGCCCTGTTTGCGATAAAGTTTGTCCAATAATATCGCTAGGAAATGCCATATTAGGTGTTGAACGCCACTCACTGATCACTTGTTGTAACTGTTTAAATTCATCAGTAGGCATAACTCGTTGAATATGATTAAAATTGTGCAACCACGCAAGAATAGCATCATCACGATTACTGCCAAGACTCATACCATTTAGCCAAATATCAATTTTTTCAGCCTGCTTGCCGAGAATAATATCTTCATAGCTTAATTCTATAATTTTTAATCGTATTCCATCCTTGGCTAAGATATTTTCAATCAAAGAGGCAATATAAGGATAAATAGGATGTTCATGCTGATAAGCCAGTGTAACAACCCTTTTATTTGGTATTGCAACAGTCTCTGTTAACTGCTGAATATGGATCCAACCTGGTAATAATCCGTAAGCATTAAATAACTTAAAATCACCCGTTTTAGTCAAATCCATCTCGCGCATTACATTTAAACTGTACAATCGCGATTGAAAATACGCTAACCACTCAGAATGTTGAGCTAGCCCTGAAATACGATTAAGCAATAAAAAAGTACAGCCTTGATCCATAGATAATCGAGATGATATCTGAGCATGGCTTTCTAATTTATCATCTAATGTCGGTTGTAGATAACACGCAGCAAAGTGATTTAACATCCACACTTCGACCACATCACTCAGCGCCCTAAAACCAAAATAATGCTCAAATGCTTCTAATTTAAACCGCTGCTTATCATTAGCAACCACTTTATAAGGCCCAGTGCCAATAGGAAACGTTTCGTAATCGGGTAATACTGCGTGATTAGCAGGTTGAATCATAGCACTCGTATTGGCTAATAAATCAGGAAAGCGATAATCATCTTGCGTTAAATAAAAATCAATAATATTGGTATGTGGAGAGCTAACATCATCAATATGGGCAAATAAAGACAGTTGCTTAACTTGCTTAAAAGTTTCAAAAATATCATGACTATCTAACAATCTACCATCGTGAAAACGAATAGCTGGCCGTAGATAAAATCGCCAATGACGGGGTGTTATCGCCTCCCACGAATGGGCGATATCACCAATAACGGTTTCTTCTTCCCCTTTTTCCTCATTTAGCTGAGTTAATCCACTGAAAATTTGTCGCACTAAATGTTGCTCTGAACGACGAAGAGGCTTCAATGGTGTGATATTTTCAAAGCTACGATAATAAGGTAAACGAACAATTTGCCGGCCTTGATGGTGAGAAATACCTAGCTGTTCTTGAATTAATTGCACCAGTTTTTCGGCATTATGATCTAAGGTGGCTAAGGCGGGTTCTAACTTACCTTCTGCCACTAACTTTCGAGCATGCTGAAGCTGTAACTCACTGTCAGTGTTATTAAAAATAAGTCGAGATTGTTTACCTCGACCAACTGCAGGTTGCCAATCAATCCAACCTTTAGTCACCATTTTATTGATCACCATCCGTACGTTACGGCGAGTACAAAATAGGACTTCAGCAATATCTTGCAAGTTGGTCTCAGTACTATCACCACCAAAATGATTGTAAAGACGCTGAAATTGAAGTTTTAGACGTTGACCACTCATAAAAGGGGAACCTTATTTATTTATTTATGCTCTTTTAACTTTTCTACTTTAACCTAGAATAGAACCTGTCAAAACAAAAACGTATATTTATAGAGTAGAAAAATGCATGTTTACTCTATCCCGTTAATGTATTGACAAGGTTAATGAACATTGTCTGCAATAGGTCCCCCCAACTTATTGCGACTCCTGAGTGATCATTAATAACACTGGCTGATGTAATACTCAATTACATCAGCCAGTTTTCCTCTTTGTTTGATTCTAAACAATGCGAGATAACGCAAACATTACCACTCAATTTGCTTAATGAGCTAAATACAGGTAGAAATATAATTATCTACTAACGAGAATTACAACCATCATGCCTGAATCTGTTTATCAACCTCACGATTTTTCCTCTTTAATTCACAGTCGCCGTTCGGTACGTAAATATGATGCCGAAGGTTCTTTTGATCATGATGCTGTAACACGCGCTCTTGAATTAGCCATCCTTTCACCGAACAGTTCCAACATGCAGTTGTGGCAATTTCATCGCATAATTACGGCTGAAAAACACCAGCAACTGGCTAAGTTATGTATGGGGCAAAATGCAGCCAAAACAGCACGCGAATTGATTGTTATCACTACCACGCCTTATAAGTGGAAACAACGTACGAAAATGAATGCCGCGCAAATTCGACAGGCATTTAAAGGTCGTGAAGATGCAACCTCAAAACGCGCGCTAAAATATTACGAAAAGCTGATCCCATTTTTATACCGCAATGATCGCTTTGGCTTATTAGGCTCTATTCGTAAAGTGATTGTGGCGTACTTAGGCCGTAACAAGCCGATGGTTCGTGAAGTCAGTAAAGCAGATTTGCGGGTGTGTTTACATAAAAGCACATCACTTGCTGCAATGACCTTTATGACAGCCATGCGTGCCGAAGGTTACGATACCTGCCCAATGGAAGGTTTTGACTCCAAACGTGTAAAACAACTTCTCAACTTAAACCCTAAAGATGAAATCACGATGATCATTGGTTGCGGTCCACGCGCTGAAGATGGCATTTATGGTAAACGTCATCGAGTTGATAACAATGAAGTAATAGTCACTCACTAACAGATCCTCTTACAATAGATGGCGGAAACTTGTTATTTATCCGCCAAACATTACGAGTGGCATTTAGCCATTTAACACTGCCAGCACTTCTTCTCTCACTCCCCTAGCCTTACTGAACATCAGACAAAGGTCACCCGTTAATTAATGGCATTAGATTAACAACAAAACAGCAACAAAAACACCACAAAAGACTAGGTATTCATGATATTTACATATATATTCATTACATATAAAAATACATTTTTCATATGGAAATGAATCTATTGAAAGGATATCAATATGGTACAGACTGATGCAAGCTCGCTTATTCCCATTCTTGTTACACTCACTTTATCTCTAATTACACGAAATGTGGTTATTGGTTTGTTTATGGGGGTGTTGAGTGGTGTCTTCATGTTAACAACCATCAATCCGATAGCTGCATTTGGAATCATGGTCAGTGACTACTTAGTCCCTCAACTCACTAATAGCTATAATGCTGGCGTAATTGTGCTACTGATATTTATTGGTGGTTTTGTTGCTCTAATGGAAAAATCAGGGGGTGGACACGCTTTTGCTAGTAAAGTCACTCACAAAATTAAGACCTCAAGCCGAGGGCAAATATCAGCATGGTTAGGCGGCATTGGTATTTTCTTTTCAGATCTTGGAACGCCTCTTATTGTTGGCCCTATTTTTCGCCCTCTTTTTGATAAATTAAAACTATCTCGACAAAAATTGGCTTTTATTATTGACTCAACCTCTTCACCGGTCGCTATTTTGATTCCGTTTATTGGCTGGGGTGTTTATATCATGAGTCTAATGCAAAAAGAGTTTAGTGCATTAGGCAGTGATATTTCGGATTGGGATGCTTTTATTCGTGCTATTCCCTATCAATTTTATGCCATTCTTGCCATTGCTATTGTCCCGTTCGTCGCGCTAAAAAAATTAGATTTTGGCCCAATGGCTCAAGCGGAGATTGATGCTCAACAAGGAAAAAGTCACGGCCACAGTAACGCAGAGTTAATCTCGTTTACTCATCAAAACGCCCAAGCGTCGTTTGTTTGGATGCCACTATTAGTGATGGCCTTTATTTTAATATTAATGTTAGCACCGCTGGGTTTTCCTTTTGAAAAAGTATCAGGATCTATTTTTAGAGCGGCTTTATCAAGTGCTTATTTTTTTGCTGCTATTACTCTCATTTTATTAATGGCTAGATATAAGGTACGGAAGTTAAACGATGGAATTAATGTATATTTAAAAGGGATGGGAAATATGGTGCAAGTTGCTATCATTCTTATTCTTGCATGGACATTAAGTACAGTAGGAAAACAATTAGGTGCTGCTGATTATATTGCCCAGCAAGCGCAAGCTGGATTCCCCTATTGGTTAGTGCCTGCCGTGGCTTTTTTATTATCAGCCATTATCTCTTTCGCCACGGGATCATCATGGGGAACATTTGCGATTATGATGCCATTAGTCATACCAACAGCTTTTGCGATTGATGCCCCATTATATGTCTGTATTGGTGCTGTATTATCGGGCGGTTTATTTGGCGATCATTGTTCACCAATATCTGAAACAACCATCCTTTCATCTACAGGAGCAGGATGCGATCAATTTGAACATTTTCGCACTCAGTTGCCTTATGCTGTTTTAAATGGTGCTATTGCATTCATTAGTTTTGTTATTGCTGGATTATATCAACATAATATTATCTTTCTTTTTGCGCTACTGCTTCAAGTTATAGTGTTAATACTGCTGTCACAAAACCAAAAAGGACGCACACTAAGCATAACAACTCAAACTGAATGACAGCGGTTAAAAGCTGACAACCATAATAATATAAGCCTGTATAACAACAGGCTTATATTACTCATCACATAGCTACTTTCCATATTTATGATCTCTTTTGTCATATTTTGATATAAATATTTCTACGTTTTAGGATGCATCTCATTACCACCAATATATATAATATTAATTATTTGTTCTAACCTAGATGAATATTTGTAAATTAAATGAGCTATAAAATATAACTATTGCATTTAATTTATAAAATTGAAATGTGATATTCAGAATCAGAGTAATGAAATAAGTAAATATAAGATACTCTTTCCATTATTAATGAAATTGTATTACAAAATAAAAATCCAGATATATCATAACTCCTGTAATAATTTATTATAATCAGGTTATTTATGTTTAAGAAAATCAAGTTTGTACCTATGGCTGTTGTTTTATCGCTATTACCTTTACCCACTTTGGTTCAAGCGACACCATTAAAAAATAACGAAAACACTCTTAATAATGTGCAGTCAAATATTATTAATATGTATTTAAAAGACAGTATAACTACCAATAATTTATACGACCAGATTAATAATGCAATAACAACATTAAATAAAGAAAGTGATAATACGAAACTTATTCTTCATTTACCTGGTGGCACTTATTACCTAGATAAGAATTCTCATGGACGTGCACTGGGGATTATACAGATAGGTAGCGCTATTAATGGTACACGTATTTTAAAAATACAAGGAAGTACCAATAAACGTAACCCAACTAAATTATACGCAAATGAGAGTGCTTATTGGTAATCATTTATATTTGGCAGTTACCCAAAAAACATTACATTTAGTTACCTTTCATTTTATAGAACCGAAAAAACCATGTCAGAAGGCATAATTACTAATGTTGCCAAAGGTTATATTGATATCAAATTATTAGATGGTTTCCCTGAGATTGGTCGAATATACAATCAAGGGATGACAAGTGGACGTTATCTACGGTTAATTTCAAACGATATAAATAATCCGACTATTTTAAGCGTTGATAAGGGGCAAGAGCCTTGGGGAATGGATAAACAAGATAACCCTCTTCCACCAGAAGCTTTGGATGCACCGCAGAATAGAAACTGGCGTATATACACAAAGAATACTCAAGCAGATTTAAGCAGAGTCGGTTATAAAATAGGACTATGGGTAGCTGTCAAATCAAAATCTTATAATTATGCTTATAATTTCCAAGGTTTTTCATCAAATATAACCTTCAACAATATTGGCTTTTTTGATAGCACTATGGGCCAAATGCATGGTGGCGCAAAAAATATAACATTAAATCACGTTAAATTTGGTCGTGGCGATCGAGTAAACGGTGTTGTTCCTGCTTTTGCATCAAGTGCTGGAGGGCCACAGTTTATGGGTTACACTGATAGCAGCCCATATACTAATATTCTGCTTGATTATGTTTGGCTTGAATATACTGGCGATGATAATTTTTCAGCTCAACATGCATCACAGGGAAGCAGCTTTAAATTAGATCACGTTACATCGAAAGGTGCTTTTGCTCGTTTATTACTTGCAACTTATGATGCATATGGCGTCTGCCTAACTGATAATGTTATTCTTGATAACCAGCCCGCTGTAGTACATGGTGCAATAAATCAGGATATTGAACACTTTGAATTTAAAAAACAATTTTCTGTCTGCCAATATTAGAACATTATTCATCATGAGTTAATCATATCTAATATAAAGGCTGAGTTGGTCATTTTCAGCCTTTATTCATTTCATCATTCATATATAAATAATTACAGATGATTATCGTTTCCGATTATAATACGCATTGTATTTCATACTAATACAATGCTAAGTCTATAATTTATCTATTGAATAATTAAGTATGGCTTTACCTATAAACTCAATATCTTTCTTAGTGCATTTATCTCTAGCTATTCCCTCATTAATTACTTGGTCGAATGACGTCTGTCTGGCATTATGCGCCAAAGAACGCCGTAGTCAGTAAACGGTACAAAAAGAGTGAAGGTCGCCAGTGGTAGAAAACAGCCAGCAATTAAGTAACAGTTATAACGAGCATGGTTACTTTGTTATCAGAAATTATTTCGATGAAGCTCAAATTTCCTTACTTAGAAAAGTGGTATTAAAATTCCATGAATTGTGGAAAGCAGACAATGAAGAATTCTATCAAGAAGAAGCATTTAACTCGTCTTTAATTACAGGAAGCGAATATTTACCTATCACCGATAGAACAATCCTGTTTAACTTCATTAGCTCAAAAAAAATCATGGAAGTGGTCGATGCAGTGATACCAAACAATTCTGCATTTATGAATACGCAACTGTTCTTCAACCCTGTGAACCCACAACAAAAAGACTTCTGGCATCGTGACTGTCAATATGACTACGACATTGAAGACCAAATGAAAGTCATACTAGAAACGCAAGTATTACACCTTCGCGTGCCCTTATTTGATGAGCCCGGCATGGAGATCATACCTGGGACGCACAAGCGATGGGACAATGAAGAAGAATACAATGTTCGCCAAGAAGTGAATGGTAAAGTAAGCAACGATAGCATCTCCGGCGGCAAACAGATTGCGTTAGCGGCAGGCGACTTGTTGGTTTTTTCAGCCGATATGATTCACCGAGGTCTATACGGATTAGATCGTTTAGCACTGGATATTTTAATTTTTGATTCAGCGGCTGATTATGTCGACTACGTCGATGACGATTGTTTACCCACTCAATCAATACTGAATAATATTGCCGACCCAAGGTTATTCATGAACACACTACACCTAAAGTCGATGGTCTGTTCTTAATAGTTGATTGAATGCACTAGCATACAGATGCGATATTCATAGAACAGTACGTTGAAGTAGGATAAATATGAGTTAGCAGAATAGCTAACTCATTCGTAGCAAGGAAGCACCTTAGCCGATTTTTCGAGACATGCAGTAAAACCTATCATCATCACTATCAACCGCAAAACCAACTCTTTTATAAAGGTGGTAAGCCGGACTGATTTTAAATACGCGTAACCTCAGACGGTTTACGCCAAATTCAAGTGCTAACCGCTCACATTCATTAAGCGCCTCAGCTCCAATACCTTTGTTCTGATAGTTATGGCTAACTTGTAAATCACGAACATAACAACCATCGTTATCAAAGGCTAAACGGATCGCTCCAACAACCTCGCCATTAAACAATATATCGAAATTAACTAGATTATGAATTTGCTCTTCGATTTTAGAGCGCTCCCAATCAACAGCATAATGATCATAATATGAACACATATTTTTATAAGTAATATTAGCCGATGCAGAAAGATCAGCTGTTGGCTGGTATGAAATCATCATTAATCCTTTAATTTATTGATGCTATGAAGGCTATATCAATTTAAAACATTTATATTAACCAAATTACCTAGGACTAAGCGATATCTTTTTAGAGCCCTTTCAGTCTCTAAAAGATATTCGTAGAATAGTTGAAACTTAGATAACAATGTATAGATTCGCTATCACCTGCTCTCATTATAATGAATGGCGAAAACTAGAATTCTCCGCCAAATATTAAACAACGTTATTTTAAAAATTGATTAATTGCTGCGTTGACTTCTACTGGATGAGTTAAGTTAACCGCATGACATGCACCTTCAACAATGACCATTGTTGAATTAGGTAAAGCATCATGAAGCATTTGAGCCGCTTGCAAAGGAATACCAACATCATCTTTACCATGAAGAACTAAGCAAGGCAGTTCTATTTTACTCACATCAATCGCATTTCTTGTCGTCATCGCAGTCATTGGGTGATAAATGTTTTCTTGCTGATAAGAAAGCCAAACTTTTTTCCAGTTACTTTGCTCATATTCATCATCACCAATAATCACCGGTAATAATGTATTAACGATTTGCTCTCGAACAATGACATTATTCCAATTATCTCGAAGTTGATGGTACGACGATATTGTTTCAGGATTATCACTTTCAGCTTGAGTCGCAATTAAAATTAAAGCATCGACTAAATTGGGCTTTATTAGTGCAATTCGTTGTGCAACATATCCACCCATTGACATCCCTGCCAATATGATTTTAGTAATACCTAGATGTTCTAATGTATTGATGACATCACAGACTAAATCGTCTAACGTAAATGCTTTATTATCCCACTCAGTTTGTCCAAACCCTCTAAAATCAAAGCAAACCACTCTATATTGAGATTTGAAATGTTCAACTTGATGTTTAAACATTCGGGAGTCCATAAAGAAACCATGTAAAAAAACAATCGTCTTTTTGTCGTTATTACCAGGTGAGCTATCAGTATGATAGATATCATTAAAGTTATACATACATCATTCCTATTTAACTTCATTTAATTCCATGTACGCATTTTTATACATAAAATATATTAACTTAACAAGTAGTTAAATAATGAATATAACGATAAGCACTAACAAGTCCATGCTGCTTGGATATCGATGAGAGTCACTGAGAACTCATAGAGCGAGGTTAGAATCAAAAATAAGAGTGTTCATATCATTGACGTTGAACACTCAATTATTGAAAATCAATTAATATTTTATTGCCAGTTTGGGTTTTGGCTTAATGCTTGTGTAAATACACTTTTCACCTGCTGATCAGGCTGACCTATATATTGATAAGTGGCATAAATACTCGGTGTATTAAGAGCATCTGGTACATCTTTAACATGCACAATCATGGAATATTTGTGATTATCATCTGATGTTAATGTAATCATAAAATCGCTGGCACAATCATGTGGCTTACAAAAAGAAACTGCATCGTAAGTATGCCCCCCCATAACAATCGCTTCTAATGGTGACGTTACTGTATCGTCTTTTATCCAATCTGGTAGTTGCTTTTCAACACTAGCTATCGATTGAACCGCATTCGAAGCGGCAGCATTGGCATTGCTACTCGTCTGAGATAACGCTGTATGGGAACTATTACATCCAACCAACATGACGCTGATCGCAGCCACTAACAACAATTTTTTCATTCTGATTCTTATACCCAAAAGTTAGGTTTATAATTAAAATATAAGTAATCAACATCATATAACCAAACAACATATAACAACTATTACTTTATACCTTAGAACACAAGCAAGATGCTATTGGTACATGTTCCATTCAGCTACAACACCAAATAGCGAATGTTTTCATCGAAAATAATCAAATAGCATACCTTATTAAGGTAATTTAGGTTATGGTGTTGATAATTCAATAAAAGAAGTGATGATATGCAACCAATTACAGAAAAACTGATTACTTTAAAAAACGCGTGGATGGCTAGCCATGTTACTGATGCTGAATTTCCAACCCCATTAAGTGAAAAAGGTTTACATCTGTATCAACTTGCACATTCAGAACTATCTGCAGAAATTATTGACTCCATTACCTCCCCGAATGAATCATCGCTAACGTTTTACCCTGTAGATTGCCACCCTCTTACTATTCGCTATGCGTTAGTGTATTCAAGCTATTGGCAACAAGAAAAACAACAACAGGCTATTGTGGAATACCTAACTCAAATTATGTTTGAAGCGGATGCAAATGCACAACTCTATGTGGGTTTTTACAACAGTAAACCTGCGGCAACGGGAATGATTTATACTGATATAAATGATGACGAAAAAGTGTCTTTAGTTAGTGATATACATGCACTCCCTCTGCCAAATCAAACTCAACTAATGCAGGATATGGAACAATATTTATTAAATGTTGCTCAACAAATATCCACAACAGTAATACTGCAAAAATAAGATTGATTATCGAGATGCAATACTATTGCATCTCGACACTTTCAATCCCTATATTTCAAAAACACCACCTCACTGCTGCTCCTTTTTGACGCCTTAATAAACTCTGCCATAATTACTAATACAATTTCATTTATAGCGGCACTCAATTGCAGTATAAATAAATTAATAGGATAAGGGTTGATATGAAAGGAATCATTTTTACCGAGTTTATTACAATTGTAGAATCGAAGTTCGGTTTAGACGTTAGTCAGCAAATGCTCGATGATGCTAACGATAGTGGTGTTTACACTGCGGTTGGCAGCTATGATCACCGACAGCTTATTAAACTGATTATGAGCTTAAGTCATATCACCAATGTTCCTCCATCACAGCTTCAACAAACCTACGGACGTTTAGCTTTTCCTGCATTATTACAATCACTGCCAATTTTAGACATTAAGACTGATAATACTTTTAGTTTTATAGAGAAAGTTGAACGACACATTCATCTTGAAGTTAAAAAGCTCTACCCTGATGCAACGCCTCCTAAATTTATATTTAGTAATAAAACACAATCAACAATGACGATGGATTATCATTCGGCTCGCTGTATGGGCTATGTGTGTATGGGGCTATTGGAGGGCTGTGCTGATTATTTTAATCAATCACTAACAATCACAATGCAGCCAA
This sequence comes from Photobacterium kishitanii, assembly GCF_000613045.3. Classification (NCBI taxonomy): domain Bacteria; kingdom Pseudomonadati; phylum Pseudomonadota; class Gammaproteobacteria; order Vibrionales; family Vibrionaceae; genus Photobacterium; species Photobacterium kishitanii. Next base: position 256,381 of record NZ_LN794353.1, read on the forward strand.
TGAATACAGCCCAAAGCCATGTCAGATTTTCATTAACACTTACTGGTGACTAACATGGATGCTAAGCGCCATATTATGTTATTAGAACATAAATTAGAGCGAGAACATGCTTCTCGTATTATGGCTGAGAAATTATTAGAAATTAAAAGTCGTGAACTTTTTACCACTAATAGCATATTAGAAACATCATTAAAAAAACTACAATTACAGGCAGAATTAAATTCAGAACAGCTCACGTACCAAACCAAAATTGAAAATTTACTCTTAACATATGCGCGGCTATTTTTAAAACAACCCCCTTCTCGCAGTAATATTCAACAGTTAATCGATAGTTTAGTTGATGGTGTCTATATTAGCGCATGCTATATCTCCATCATGCCAATTGAAAATATTGCTATTAGTGGTGAGTATTGCAGCGGAAGACAACAAACATGGCAACCACCAGCAGATCTGCCAAATAAACTATCATTATGGGATTCCAGCACTAACCTTTATTGGATAGCACTCATCAATAGTCGTGGTATTGTTGGCTATTTTGCGGCAAAAATATCAAGTCCTACAAAAAGTATTAATGTTATTCAGCAGCGTTTAGCTTTATTTTGTGAGTTATTTAGATCGGCAATTGGACGTCAAATTACACTCAGCCAAGCAATTCACGCTCGCCAACGCGCAGAAGATTCAGAACAATCAACCCGCGATTTTTTAGCCATGATTAACCATGAATTACGTACACCTCTCAACGGGTTGTTAGGCTCCGCAGAGCTGTTACAAGATACGCCATTAAATCCTAATCAAACTAAATTACTCACGACCTTAAATCATTCAGGCGAACTACTTCGAGCGATAATAAATGACTTACTGGATTACAGTAAAATAAATGCTGGAATGTTAGAGTTAATAGAAAAACCATTTGATAGCCATTTATTAGTGATAAAACTAAGAGATATATTTTCTCACTGTGCGCTAGAAAAGCGATTGGATTTTAATATTGAATATAGTGCTGATATTCCGCGTTCAATTCGCGCTGATGAAGATCGCCTCAAACAAATTTACGTCAATCTCATCGCTAATGCGATAAAATTCACTCAACAAGGGTTTGTACATGCTAAGTTCAGTTGGGAAAATAATTGCCTTCTTTTTACTATAAAAGACAGTGGTTGCGGTATAGAACAACAGCAACAACATAAATTATTTAAACCATTTAGTCAGATCGATATATCCAGTAAACGCAGCCATGAAGGAACGGGATTAGGTCTTGCAATTTGTAAACAGCTCTGCGAGCAAATGAACGGTAAGATTACCTTAGTGAGTGAACAAAATATTGGCACTACTTTTTCAGTATCACTCCCATTAACGATTAGTACGATTGATGAAACACTTTCAACCCATTCTCCTGCTAGTCATGAAGCATTACAAAAGTTAAAGATTTTGGTTGTTGAAGATTTAAAAACCAATCAAATGATCATTCAATTAATGCTTCAAAAACATAAAATCGATATCACTATCGTTGATAATGGCCAAGCCGCTTTAGATATCATCGCCGAGCAGCCATTTGATATTGTATTTATGGATTGTCGTATGCCAATCATGGATGGCTATTGTGCTACCAAAACGTTACGTAAACAAAAATTCACTAAGCCCATTATTGCCTTAACCGCAGGTACCACTAGCGCCGAACGTGAAGCTTGTATCAATGCTGGTATGGACGATATTTTATGTAAGCCCTACATGGCATCCGAATTACTTGCGATGCTCAATTCATGGTGTAATGCATCATAAACAAGCCGTGAGCCAAACATCGGCATCACGGCAATAATATCCCAAGTCTAATCCGCTTTCGCAGATGCAGATGTTGCGGTAGTAGTCGCCACTGGGGACATCTTAGTTAAATCAGCAAGTGATGGCGACGGTTGTTGTACTAACTCATCAGCTTGAGGGCGTAATGTCGGCTTCAGCAATACATACTCCATAATATCACGTGCAAATGGTGCTGCATGCCAACCCCAACCGCCATGTTCGAGTACCACAGTAACTAAAATACTTGGATCATCCGCAGGCGCAAAACCGGTAAATAATGCATGATCTTTAAAGTGTTCTGTAACTTCATTGGCATTGTAATGCTCAGTATCTGTCAATGAATACACCTGACTTGTTCCCGTTTTACCCGCGACTTGAAACTTCATATTTTGGAACATTTTTCTGGCAGTTCCTTTTTCAACTACCAACTCCATGCCCTTTTTAATGATCGCCCAATCTTTTTGAGGAACCGATGATAACGGCTTGAAATCAGCAAACGTGACGGGTTGTTGCGTTTTCCCATCAATAATATCTTTCAATAAATGAGGTCGATGCTCAATACCATCTTCAGCAACCACAGACGTTGCTTTCGCTATCTGTATGGGGGTCGCAGTCCAATAGCCTTGACCAATACCTAACGGTACGGTATCACCTTGCATCCACGGCCGATGAAAACGTGCCATTTTCCATGCTCGAGTAGGCATATTTCCCGTTGAATCTTCGTTTATATCAATTCCAGAATGTTGGCCATAACCAAATTTTGTCATCCACATTGACAGTCGATCAATACCTAAGCCATAAGCCACTTGATAAAAATAGGTATTCACGGAGTCTTCAATCGCTTTATATATATCAACATTATCAAAGCCTTGCACTCTATCATCTCTAAACTTACGACTTTTGCTATTAGGAATTCGCCACCAGCCATGATCATTACGTATAGTATTCACCGTAATTACCCCAGTTGTTAATCCTGCTATCGCAAGTTCAGGTTTAACGGTCGAACCCGGTGGATATAAGCCCAATGTGGCACGATTAATTAATGGATGTGCGGGATCATTTAATAACGCTGCATAAGCTTTAGATGAAATACCATTAACAAATAAATTAGGATTATAACTAGGGCTTGAAACCATCGCTAAAATCGCCCCATTCTTAGGATTCATAGCAACAATAGCACCACGACGCACTTTAGTTACCATTAAACCCGTAGTGGGATCTTTCTGCTGTAATGTCAGTAGTTTTTGCGCATAAAGTTGTAGATTAATGTCTATGGTTAGTTTTAAATCTTTACCAGCTACTGGCGGAACATAAGATAACGTCCGTACAACGCGACCATGACTATTTACTTCAACTGTTTCATAACCGGTTTTACCGTGCAGCAGATCTTCATAATAATGCTCAATGCCCAGCTTACCGATAGTACGGGTCGCTTTATAATTCTCGTATTTACCACTCTTTTTTAGAGCTGCAATATCACGATCATTAATTTTACCTACATAACCTAGCAAGTGAGTTAACGATGCGCCGTAAGGATAATAACGCTCAAGATATGCATCAATATTGACTCCTGGATATTCAAATTCATTAACTGAAAATACCGCAACCTGTTTATTATTCATCTGCGCAATTAGCGTTACAGGCTTAAACGCTTGTGTTTGTAATTTAGCTTTATTAAACGCAGCAATATCTTGATCAGAGATACCCAATAACTTCTGAAGTTGAATTAACACCTGTGGCAAATTTTGTACTTTATCTGGGATTATTTCTAACGAACAAACAGGAATATTGTCCGCTAATATAACCCCATTACGATCATAAATACGACCACGATTAGGCGCAACTGGGAGCAGTTTAATACTATTGCGATTAGAGCGTTCTTTATACTCACCATAATCTTGTACTTGTAAATGATAAAGGTTAGCAATTAACACACAGGTTAAAATAATAATACCAATAAATGCTTGAATGGCTCGACGACCAAATAAAGCATTTTCTTGCTCATGATCGCGAATCTGACGCTGGCGGTGTTTTTTCATAGAACGGTAAATAGGCTCGTAATCAAAGGAGAGAGTTCGCTAATGGATAAATAATAACACTGTATTGATTCTTTATGGGAATATAATCTGTTATAGAGATTTAAAACATAATAAATCTGCATGTATTTGATGCTAATTTCATCATTAAAAGTCAAATAAAATTGATTGTCTTCGATTTACAACTGAATGGATAACGCTACAATACTGCTCTTCTTAAAGCTAAAGATCTAAAAATGATTAATTCTCGTTCTGCAAATAGCGTTATTGTGCTCGACTTTGAAACCACAGGCCTTTCACCAGCACAAGGTGATCGCGCAATAGAAATTGGTGCGGTAAAACTTGAAGATGGTCATGTTGTAGCACATTTCCAACAACTGATGAACCCAGGCTTTCGTATCAGTAGTTTTATCGAAAACTATACAGGCATCAATAATAATATGCTTCGCACTGCCCCTTGTTGTGAAGACGTTATGGCCGAATTTGCTGATTTTATTGGTGATGCTAATCTTGTCGCTCACAATGCATCTTTTGATCAGCGTTTTCTTGATGCTGAACTTGAATTGATAGGCCGAAAATATAGCGATCAGTTTGCATGTTCAATGCTTATTGCTCGACGTTTATATCAACATGCTCCTAACCATAAACTAGGCACTTTAGTGGAATACAAACATATTCACCATGACGGCATATTTCACCGAGCATTAGCGGACTCCGAAATGACAGCACGTTTATGGCTAGCAATGATTGATGATATGAAGCAGCAATATGGCATTAGCGATGTACCATTTTCATTAATGCAAAAATTTGCTAAAACACCTAAAGCGAATATCAATAAATTATTTAGTTAGTTTGGTTACAATAAAGCATCACTGTTATTAATGAGCCACTCTGGTATGCTGCATATCAATAATTTAGCGTAATCATAAAGCCCAAGTTATACACTTCGGCTATATTTACTGAGAGTGTAGTGTGCCAAACATTAATCAGCCTTCTTATGAAGTGCCATTGCCTACCGTTAAAATTGCCAGTTTTAACTTATTAAATTATCTTGAACCGCCTATGGCTTATTATGATTTTCAGAATATTTACACGACTGAGCAATGGCATAAGAAACAAGCATGGATCACGCGCTTTCTCACTAAAAATCAACCGGATATTATTGGTTTTCAAGAAGTATTTAGTAGTGAAAGCCTACAAACATTACTAGAAAGTGCGGGTTATCCTTATTATGCCGTTGTTGACACGCCAACGGTTATTGATGATTTCATCTATCGAAGTCCTGTCGTCGCTATAGCATCCAAATTTCCTATTGTTGAAATAGCGCCAGTCTCTGCAGATCAACAAGCTGCCTCATTATTAGGTTTATCTGAATTTCATTTTAGCCGTCAACCATTACGAGCCACTATTGATATTCCACATATTGGTTTAACCGATTGCTATGTAACGCATTTCAAATCAAAACGTTCATTATTTGATGATCCACTTCCCGATACTATCGTGCCGTCAGAGACAGCATTATCTCGTTTTGCAGGCCAACGTTTAGGCAGTTGGGGATCAGCTATGCTACGTGGTACAGAAGCTAATTTATTATTATTGGCAATTCTGAAACAACGGGAATCAAGCACGCGCCCTATGTTACTAATGGGAGATTTCAATGATGAACTCTCAAGCTCATGTTTAGAACAACTAATAGCAGGAAATGTTTTTGGAATGTCAGACAGTGATATTAAGCGTTTAATTGGATATTACCGTCTTTATGATAGTTGGGATTTATTTACCCAAAATACCGAACAGGTATCATTGCTTCGCTCACCTACTCATTATTTTGGTAGTAAAACCTCAGTTCTCGATTATATTTTATTATCACAAGAGTTTAATGCCCAATACCTAGGTTCATTGTTTGAAGTCAGTGATTATCATACCGAAGATAAGCATTTAATTAACAGTAGTTTTGACGAAGATGGTTATAGTACCGACCATGCAATCCCATGTGTGACGTTGTCACTAAGAAACTAATCACAAAAATTTTAGCTAAAAAAACCAGCGCTAATGAACAATCATCACACGCTGGTTATTTATCAAACAGGTTTATTAAATCTGTTTACATAAAGCTACAATCGCAACTTTAATTTACTGCTGCAGCTGCAGGCTTACGATTACGCTGAGGAGCACTACGACGACCATCAGTCTTCGGCTTTTCATCATTATGACGACGAGACGGCTTACCATCTGTTGCTTTAGGTTTTGCATCAGTAGGACGAGGCTTACGTGCAGGCTTAGCACCTTCCACGCGTGGTGCATCATCACTACGTGCCGTTGGTTTACGACGAGTCGTTGGCTTACCATTAGAACGTGGACGCTTTTCACCATTAGCCGTAAATGATTGTGGTTTCTTAGGCTTTTTAGCCACTAATGGACGCGTATCCAACCTTGATACTGGAAGCTTAATCGATGGTTCAAAACCTTCAACGATTTCACGCTCTAAGATTTGCTTAGTCATACGTTCAATCGCAATTAGATCACCAAATTCATCAGCACAAACTAATGAAATAGCTTCACCTACGCAACCTGCACGGCCTGTACGACCAATACGGTGAACGTAATCTTCAGCAACATGCGGTAATTCAAAGTTAACCACTTGTGGTAATTGTTCAATATCTAAACCACGAGCAGCAATATCCGTTGCAACAAGTACACGAACTTCGCCTGATTTAAAATTAGCAAGCGCTTTTGTACGTGCGCCTTGGCTCTTATTACCGTGAATCGCAGCAGATGAAATACCACGGCTTTCTAAGTGAGTCGCTAATCGGTTAGCACCATGTTTAGTTTTAGTAAACACTAACACTTGCTTCCAATTACGCTCATTTAACAGTTTTGTTAATAAATTTGCTTTTTTCTTTTGATCAACAGGGAAAATCCACTGTTTAACCGTTGGTGCAGTTTGGTTGCGTGGATTAACATCAATCTCTACAGGATTATTAACTAAGCCTTTAGCAAGCGCACGAATGTCATCAGAGAACGTCGCTGAAAATAGTAAATTTTGGCGCTGCTTTGGTAATAACGCTAAAATTTTACGAATATCACGAATAAAGCCCATATCTAACATACGGTCAGCTTCATCCAACACTAAAATTTCAACATCACGGAATTTAACCGCATTCTGACTGTGTAAATCCATCAAACGACCAGGCGTGGCAACTAAAACATCAGCACCTTGACGTAAACGAACCATTTGTGGATTGGCTTTCACACCACCAAATACAACTGCTGAATTAATTGGCAAATTTTTGCTATATTTTGCAACATTCTCACCAACTTGAGCTGCAAGCTCACGCGTTGGAGTTAAGATAAGTGCACGAATATGATTTGAACGAGCAGGTCGGCCACCAGATAATTTTTCTAGTAGCGGCAATGTAAAACCTGCTGTTTTGCCTGTACCCGTTTGTGCCGCCGCCATGACATCCTTGCCTTCCAGAATAGCCGGAATTGCTTGCGCTTGAATTGGGGATGGTTTTTCGTAGCCTTGCTTAGCAACGGCTTCAAGAATTGGGGCGGATAGGCCTAAAGAGGCAAAACTCATAGCATCTCTCTTGTATAAATTAAACGCATAATAGCGTAGTAGATTGCTCATCTACTGATAAGCAGGCAATCGTCCTATAAATATTCATAGGCATGATGCGAAAAAACAGAAAAACGACCAAAATCATATTTCTGTTTAAGATATAAGGTGGATATTTTTTTACTATTATTTAGCGTCAGACTCAGTCTCAGCATCGGCAATAGCATCAGATACAACATCTGTAGTCTCAGCAACCAGTGCGGCTTCTGCATCAAGCTTGGCACGTTCTGCTTTAGAAATATAACGAGGCTTAGTGCTTTTATTAAGCTTAGCATTCGCCTTCTTCATTCTCTTTTTTAGCGTTTCGTTAATTTTTTTCTTTCTATTCATAATCGTGTCAGTTGATATTTTGAGCCATTTTTAAACAGGGGGCTGATTGTAATCATTCGCAGCTGAATAACAAGCATTATCCTCATAATGCAATTATAAAAGCCCAATTATCATCTACAACACAATCAAACATAACTAATTCGACTATTACTAATAACATCAAATTCATTATTAAGGTATATACAATGTCCGAACGACAAACTGTAACTGTATTACTTTTTGAGCAATTTGAACTTCTCGATGCATTAGGCCCACTAAATATGTTTGGTTTATTACCCGAACATTATCAATTACAAATTATCACGGTAGACGGTCAACACGTTACAAGCACTCAAGGAATAAGTCTTCAACCCATGTTAAGTTTTAATGACACAATTTCGACTGGCATTTTGATTGTTCCTGGTGGTGTTGGCGTTAGGTTTGCCACTCACAATGAAACAATTTTAACATGGTTAAAAAAAGTAGCACCGCAACAAAATATTATATGCTCTACTTCTACAGGTGCGGCATTACTTGCCAACGCTGGCCTACTTAACAATGGCAAAGCAACGACGATGCAAAAATATCTTGACTGGGTAAGCCAATTCGGTCGCGATATTCAATGGCAAACATCTGCTCGCTGGGTGCATAGTAACAACATATTTACAGCATCAGGTTGCTCTGCAAGTATTGATATGTCACTTGCCATTATTGGCCTTCAACACGGTGATGCTATCGCTCGTCGTATTGCAGCTGACACTGAATACTTATGGTTAAATGATCCTAATGATGACCCGTTTGCACCATTACATTTAATAAAATAATTGAGCCAAAATAAAGAACCCTACTCCCACATTACATAACTTTTTACTGCGGTAGCCGACTTAAGCAAATCAATCAAAGGTACAGCACGAACAGCAATACCAATTTCTGGTTCTTTTTCGTCATCCTCATCATCAATAGCTTGTTGCGCATCTTGATGTGAAATTTGCTGCTGTTTTACTAATTCAATATTTTTTTCTAAATTCACAAGAGCACTAGCAACATCTTCGGCTCTTATTGCCCCTGGTACCTTGGTTGAAAACCCCATCATGGTAATTAATGACTGAGCTATATCGCCAAACATAGTTACATTGCCATGATCTTTACTACTAAATGTTACTAACATTATTATCTCCAATTTTTAAATACTTACCCATTGTTTACATATTTAACCACACAATCACTTTTCATTACATTAATATCGCATTACATAAATAATTACGCACAAATAGCAATATATATTAAGCACGCACTTGTATATGTAAATGATGCTGGTACAATTGAAAACATTGTTTAGGTAAATGTAACATTCTTATAATGAACATCTTGGGTAATTTTTCTCTTCTTTTATTATGTATAATTACAGGCTGTGATAAAGATAGTCATATTGATTACTCTTCATTTAACATTAAACCAGAAATTATTTCGTCTCAAGATCAACAAGGATTCATTATTACTGATACCTGTAGTCCTTTTAACATACCAGTAGATTTCAAAAATCTTAAAAATGCATCTAGATCATTAATTAATTCTGATTGGTTATCTAATCCACATTATCTTGAAGATATTCACAATCTAATTTACCTATTCAATCAAGCACACATTAATGATTCTGATGTTTTCATTAACTCACTGAATAATAGTGCCTTAATATATAAAAATAACATGATTGAAGTAAATAGTTTAAAAAGAAAACTTCAAACTGATATCACCAATAAGTTAAATTATTACCAACAGGCAATAGCATCAATAAATACACGTTTATCAATCATGAAAATGGATGAAAAACAACATATTGAAAATGTTGCGATGATAAAAAATGCTATAAAAGAAAAACAAAACTATTATACAAAACTACGTCGAGATCTAACAGATGATCTACGTAAACTTCAGTTAAATGATAGCCTTATCTTTGACCTAATTTCAGATATTAAGTTTAAATATAGAGCACATCGCACCGTTAATTGTTCAAAATACTTAGGCTCTTACCAACAAGTTACTTTTCCATCGCCTCATGCTTGTATTTATTATAATAATGCCGAATTAATTGCCAATGTACCAACGAAATACCAGCAACAAGTGACCACTATTTTCGATAAACATGTTCCGAATTTATGGGATACAATGCTACAACTCAATGGTTATTTCGCATCTAATTATAATAAGCAAGTTTTCGATAGTTATTTACAAAAAGATTTAGTCATAGCTACTAATAACTTAGCGATAAAACGTACTCTTAACGCCGAGAAAAAACCTTGTAATACTATTGATGCACAACTAAAAAATCTGAAAAAATTAAATGCTGCGATGACAAATAATATTAATAAATCGCTACTTGATAACAATAATGAAATTAACATCTCATCACCTGACTTTTATACAAAACTAACGCCATTATTAATAAATGGGAAAGTAAAAGACCCTATCATTAATTTCTCATTACTTTATAACAATAGAGTTTTAATTAAAAAGTTCACCAATGAATATGCTACAAAAATACTTAATGAATATCCTAAGTCACTCACTTTTGTTGTAGCTGATAACGGTACATTCACCCTACCTAAAATACGGGCAAAACACTATAAAGTAGTTATTGATATAAATGAAAATTACAGTATTGTTTATGACGGTCGTAATGTTTTAGCACCGCCAACCGCTTTCACTAAAAATACACCAAATACAACCGCAATAAAATATAATCTAAACCAAATTATTAGCCAACAATTATTTAATCAATGGTTTCACACTTAATTCAACTATCAATTAAAAACCTAAACTTTGAGCTATTTTCATCCATTCTCTAGCTATATTAGTATTATTGTTTGTATTAGGCATCATTTCAGTAATGTGTACGATAGTTGCATGATTGCCATGACAACTCGAATCATAATTAGCAATAAAAGTATAAAAAATCGGTTGCCGTGTATCAGAAAGAGCACACCAATTTTTGGTTAAAATACCGCCCTTTTCTACACACACATTACTAATAAAATGCTGATACTTACTCATTATTGATTGCTGATTATCATTACACCAAATTTGCTGATAATCCATATAACCTAATGTAGGGTGATACACAATATTTTGCTCAGGCTGTAAACTTTTCGTTTGATGATCAATGTATGCTTGCGTTGACATAATCGCACTTGATGATGCTGAGTTTATATCGTAGGCATAAGCAAAATTAAAACACACACTGGATAGAAAACTAAACATCAGTATGCTATTTACCGTTAATTTCCATTTTAAGCTACGCATGATCTTCTCCTTAGCCAACGATAAAAGACAATTAACACTGTCTTAAACAAATACAAAATTACTCAACTAATTATTAACAATCTACTTAAGAAATAACAGTATCCTTAGTAAATAATAATAACAAATAGTGTCCTATTTACTGTACATCTTTCATTATTTATTTCCATACCAGCGGCAATAGTAAGTACACTTATATGAGTAACTACTTCTTTTCATGATATTACTTATTGGGTATAAGCCCACTGGAGTCATTATGAATAAAAAAACGCTCATTGCTGACACTCATGATATTTTTGAGGCTTTTATTATTAATGGATTACATCGTAATTATTGCATTTATTGTCAATTCCCCTTTAATGACCATTTAGTCAATCAACATAATTATGGTGAACATTTTGATATCGAGTTTAATGATGGCTATAGATACCACCAATAAAAAAAGCTCCTACTGATTATGAGTAGGAGCTTTTTTAATCTGTTACATCATGGCGATTTAAAGTATTAACCAACTATTTTTGACGACGAATTCTGACATCACTAGCAAGTTGTCGTAATACTTTGTCAGTATCGTCCCAACCAATGCAGGCATCAGTAATACTCTGTCCATACATTGGTGTTTCACCATCAACAATATCTTGACGACCTTCAACTAAATGGCTTTCGATCATCACACCAAAAATAGCATTATTACCATTAGCAATTTGTTGCCCTACATCCGCAGATACAACTACCTGACGTTGATACTGCTTTGAACTATTAGCATGACTGAAATCAATCATTAATTTATTACGCAAACCAGCATCAACAAGCTGCTGCATAATTTTATTAACGTCATCAGCGCCATAATTAGGTGCTTTACCACCACGTAATATAATATGACAATCTTCATTACCCGCGGTTGCAACAATCGCTGAATGGCCATATTTAGTTACAGATAAGAAATGATGGGGCGCGCTAGCTGAGCCAATAGCATCTGTTGCAATTTTAATATTACCATCAGTACCATTTTTAAAGCCAACCGGACAAGAAAGCCCTGATGCAAGTTCACGATGCACTTGTGATTCTGTTGTTCGAGCCCCAATCGCCCCCCAACTAATAAGATCACCCATATATTGAGGCGTGATCATATCTAAAAATTCACCTGCTGTTGGCAAACCTAAATCAGTAAGATCTGCTAATAGTTTTCGTCCGATACGTAAACCATCATTAAGTTGAAAACTATTGTCCATATACGGGTCATTAATGAGTCCTTTCCAGCCAACGGTTGTACGCGGCTTTTCAAAGTAAACCCGCATTACAATTTCAAGATCGTCTTTCAACTCATCTCGTAATTGTTTTAGTTTCTTACCATACTCTAATGCAGCCACAGGATCATGAATTGAACAAGGCCCAACAATCACCAATAAACGATCATCTTCATCATTTAAAATTCTATGAATAGATTGACGTGATTCATAAACAGTTTCGGCTGCTTTATTCGACGCAGGGAATTTTTCTAAAACAGCAATCGGTGGTAAAAGTTCTTTGATCTCATTAATTCGAACATCATCCGTTTTATGCATACTCATATTCCCTATAATTCCTTTTAATAGATGGTGATTAGTCTGCAAAGACAAATAACCATATAATCTTTAATCTGATACATTTGCTTAACTTATCGTTTAAAAACTTAGAGTGCAAACTGTTATTTCATCAAAATCTGAATGAATCCTGACATTCAGTTATAAACATTGCGTTATTCTGCGTATAATTGACAACATATGAACAGGAAATATTAAAAACACAAAATAATCATTACACCAGAGAATAGAAAGCCTGTAAAATATACTTATAAGAACTAATTACCATAAAAGCTATAATGCTTTGAAAGGTATACATATGGTCAATATATTATTAAAAATAATATTGATAATGACCGATATATAATTTCAATAGTTATGTATTCTTTAATCATAAAAAAACATAAATAAAGAAAATACAAAGATATGTCAATTACATTTAAGGGATACTGCATTGTCTGAAAAAAATATAATCACATTTAATAATGTTGACAAATGGTATGGCCATTACCATGCATTAAAAGATATTAATCTTTCTATTGCAAAAGGTGAAAGACTGGTCATTTGTGGACCATCAGGATCAGGAAAATCAACACTCATTCGTTGTATAAATGGTTTGGAAAAATATAATCATGGTGAAATCACTGTTGCTGGACATTCATTAAACAATAAAGAACTTCATGCAATACGAGGTCAAGTTGGCATGGTGTTTCAGCATTTCAATTTATTTCCGCATATGACTGTTTTAGATAACCTTACATTAGCACCTCGTCGAGCATTAAAAATGTCAAAAGCTGATGCGGAACGTTTAGCTCGTAACTTTTTAGAACGGGTGCATATTGGCCATCAAGCCGACAAATTTCCAGGACAACTTTCTGGAGGACAACAGCAACGTGTCGCAATCGCTCGTTCCTTATGCATGAAACCTAATATTTTGCTCTTTGATGAGCCAACATCAGCGCTTGATCCTGAAATGATCCGTGAAGTCCTTGATGTAATGAAAGAACTTGCAGATGATGGTATAACAATGGTGTGTGTAACCCATGAAATGGGATTTGCACGTCAAGTTGCTGATCGGGTTGTGTTTATGGATCAAGGAGAGATTGTGGAAATGGCAACTCCAGCGCAACTGTTTGATCATCCTCAGCACCAGCGCACACAACAATTTCTCGAAAATATTCTTAGCTATTGAGATCAAAATAATGACCCAAGATACACGATCTCGAATCCCTAATTTTATTGCTATCACGTTACAAGTGATTTGCGTAGCTTCAATTATCATGTGGCTACTGAGCAGCGGCGCAAAAGCAATGCATTATCACTGGCAATGGTATCGTATTCCTGAGCACCTGTGGTTTTACGAGGATGGCCAATGGTATCCAGGCGAATTAATTGAAGGCTTAATAGTTACTCTGAAAATATCAGGGATCAGTTTAGTCTGTACGGTTGTGATCGGTTTTATTACCGCGCTATTACGTATGTCAGATTCTATCGTTGGTCGTAGTCTTGCTCGTGGATATATTGAAGTTATTCGTAGTACACCATTACTCGTGCAAATCTACTTATTATATTTCGTCTTTGGTCCAGTATTAGGTATTGACCGTACAACGACGGCAATCCTAGCGTTATCCTTATTTCAAGGCGCATACAGTGCCGAAATCTTCCGAGCAGGATTACAAGGTATTCCACGAGGCCAACTTGAAGCAGCAGAAAGCTTAGGATTATCTCAAATTGATAGTTATCGATTTGTTGTTATTCCACAGATGTTTAGAAAAATTATCCCACCACTTACAAATGAGGCGGTGTCTTTAGTAAAAAACTCTTCTATTGTCAGTATTATGGCTATATTTGATTTAACGACAGAAGGACGAAATATTGTTGCAGACACAGCGATGCCATTTGAAGTTTGGTTTACTGTGGCAGCAATCTATCTCTGCATAACCTTAACATTATCAGCATTAGCAATTTGGCTAGAACGCCGCTTAAATATTCCTAATCACTAAATTTATACGTACATCGATGGAGAAAGCTATGAAACGCTTTATTGCGGTATTACTTACCGTTTTTACTTGCCTATTAGGGGCTAACAATGCCTTTGCGGCAGACGATAATAATGCTCTACAACAAATCAAGGAAAGCGGCACATTACGAGTCGGTTTATCGACATTTGTTCCTTGGGCTATGCGTGATAAGCAAGGTGATTTAATTGGTTTTGAAGTCGATGTGGCTAAACGTTTAGCCGCTGATGCTGGTTTAAAAATTGAATTTGTACCAACCGCTTGGGATGGAATTATTCCTGCACTATTAGCAGGAAAATTTGATGTCATTATCGGTGGTTTAACCATTACACCTGAACGTAACATGAGTGTTCTTTTTACTCATCCATATTCTTATTCTGCCGTTCAAATGGTTGCTAACAAAAAACTCGCATCAAAAATGACGACTATTGCAGACTATAACAAACGTAGTGTAACAATAGCTGTTCGTAGTGGTGCTTACCCTGTTCAAACGGCTCGTAAACTATTCCCGAAAGCAAAACTACGTCAGTTTGATGATGAGACTCAGGCTTTCCAAGAAGTGCTAAATGGCAATGCTCAAGCCGCACTAGCTTCGACACCAACGCCAGAACAAATGGTCCTTAAAAATCCAGACAGCTTATTTATGCCATTTAAAAAACCACTGACACGTTACGCGACTGGATTTGCTATTCGTCAGGGTGATTTTAATTTACTAAACTTCTTAAATAACTGGATTCAGGTACGTACTGAAGATGGTTGGTTAAATGAACGCTATCAGTACTGGTTTAAAACTATGAACTGGCAAAATCAGGTCAACGAGACTAAATAATAATGACTGTCGCTAAAACGTCATGTAACAATACACCACAGGCGGGTTCTCCCCCGCCTGCGGGCCGTCGCTTTAATTTTAAGCTAAATAAACTTGATGTTACTTTACTCATCATTATTGGCTGCTTTATTGGCTGGTTAGCTTATCGTTCATCGATTGGTATTCACTATCACTGGCATTGGCATCAAGCACTTAAGCTCGTATTTACTAGCGGTCACGATGGAGGTCTACCTTATTTTATAAAAGGTATCATTAGTACTATTCGTGTCAGTATATGGGGAATGATTTTTGCTGCAATATTTGGTTTATTACTTGCTCTAGCACATCGTTCATCATTTAAAATAATCAAGCTAATTTCCAGTAGCTATATTCAACTAGTACGCAATATACCGCCACTAGTTTTTGTATTCATCTTTTACTTTTTCATTTCCAATCAATTAATTCCATTACTTGGATTAAGTAATTTATTCCGCCACTATAATGGTCAGGAAAATATCCTACAAATAGTCCTATTTGGTCATAATAATTTGTGGGAAAATTTATTCTCAGGTGTTCTGTGTGTCGGACTCATTGCTGCAGCCTATATTGCTGAGATTATTCGATCTGGAATAGATACAATTAGCAAAGGACAATGGGAAGCTGCGGATTCATTAGGACTATCAACATATAGCCGTTTTCGATTTGTGATATTTCCACAAGCATTCGCTGCCATTGTACCAACACTTGCTGGACAATTTATTTCTATTGTAAAAGACTCATCAATTATATCATTGATATCTATACAAGAAATGACATTTACCGGTTCAGAAATCGCTAACTCATCCGGCTTTATTTTTGAAATTTGGCTCATCGTTGGCGCGGTATACTTTATATTATGCTTTAGCTTATCATTACTTTTCAGAAAGCTAGAAAAATATAGTTCACGTTATTTACAGCAGCGATAAACAAATCATATAAAACCCAAGAATAGTGTTTATTCTTGGGTTTTATTGTATTTCATATCTCATATTTTAAACTGCTTTATATTAATACAATTATCAAATATATAATCATCGTAATTAGTATCTAATAATGAAGTCATTTATATATATTAAACAGCTTTTTACTGCTGACTATTTTTATATAGGCCATTAATAGCCTTTTAATTTTATTTTTCATGATATGCCCCTCCTGCAATCAATGTATATTAATTTAATTATAGCGAATATTTATATAACGGTATGAAAATGCCTACCGATTGTCTGTTCAAAAAACACGCATTGTACATCGTAAGATATTTGGGTCTTAATACAAATCACTGATACACTCACAACAAAAATTTAACTGTGAGCACAAGCATGCAAGGTACACTGAGTAAAATGAAATCATCGCTTGGAGAAGTGGTAGATTACTACCTCCCGATTGGCGATCAACAACTTCACCTGAATCCATTGATTGGTAAACAATTAACTCTCACCCATACCGGCAATATCTTCTGTTGTTCATGTGGTAAAAAAACGAAAAAGAGTTATTCGCAAGGCCACTGCTTTCCCTGTATGAAAAAACTCGCAAGTTGTGATATGTGTATCATGAAACCAGAGACTTGCCATTATGCGAAAGGGACTTGTCGCGAACCACAATGGGGAGAGGATAACTGCATGGTACCTCACTATGTTTATCTTTCTAATACTTCAGCACTAAAAGTCGGTATTACTCGCTATACCCAGCTCCCTACTCGCTGGATTGATCAAGGTGCAACACAAGCGCTAGCAGTATTAAAAGTAAAAACTCGCCAAATCTCAGGCTTAGTTGAAGTCGCGATAGCTGAGATGGTTGCTGATAAAACGAATTGGCGCACCATGCTAAAAGGTAATAATGTCGATATTGACTTGCAACAACAAGCTCAATTATTACTACCAGAAGTAAAACAAAGACTTGCAGAGATAACGGCTGAATTTGGTGAAGATGCTATCGAATATTTAGATAATGATATTGTCGATATTCATTATCCTGTTGATCACTTTCCAACAAAAATAGCATCACACAATTTTGATAAGGAACCAGTCGTCAGTGGTATTCTTGAAGGTATCAAGGGTCAATATTTATTGTTCGATACTGGCGTAATTAATATTCGAAAATTTAGCAGCTATGAAATTATAGTGGCTGAATAAAATATAGTAATCTATAACGAAAAACGGCATTGATCTTTAATAAGATCAATGCCGTTTCTTATATCGCTTAGTTGGAGTAAAGGTTATTTAGCTCTTGGTTGAATATATTTACGTTGATTGTTTTGTACAGCAACATCACGCATAAAATTCTCACCTAACACAACCCCATTACCACCATCTATCAGTTGATATTCGACTTCATCATTACGATCACCAAGTTTTGTTCGTAATAACACCATCGGTAAACGTGTTTTATCATCAGCTTTCGACCAAGCTTCGACAGGATATTCGTATTGTTTACCTTGAAAAATAAACTTTACCCAATTATCACCATCACGCTCAAACTCAACTAAATCTTTAACACCAACTCGGGATGTTGATGATTTAGGATCAACATAGGCAGAAATATGTTTTTTACCAGATAATATAAGTACCCATTCATGATGTCCTAAAACTAACATCCCATCTTTAGTTTTCGTTAATTTATTATGAGTACTAGTCTGCTTTTTAGATGCCGTTGAAGCAGTAATTTTATCGGTTGTCACATCAGTTTTAACTAAAGCCTGCTTTTTTATTTTATGTGCTTTTTTTTCAGCTGCAATAGTTTGAGCTTGTGAGGCTGCTTTCATTTCAGCGGCCGTCATCATAGGAGCAAACACCAATGGTTTTACTACTGGACTCGCTACCGGAACTGTAGATTGTGATTTATCATTTATTGATGGCTGTTGGGCACACCCAAAAAGAAACAAGGCCAATAAGCCAACTGCTGTTTTCTTCATAAATTATATCTTCCCTTACGATTCTACAAGCCATAACTAACCATAATACGTGGTTTAACGTTATGCCAAATAATTATGTGACATCATAGGACATCGTTATTGTACTGCTGACTCATATAATGAAAATTTATTTGTTAGCCATTGCTCATTATACCAACCCATATTACGGCTATGTTTAGCATCATCCCATAAACTGAAAAAATGACGGCGCTCTTCAAAACCATCATCTAAGTGACTTTTTTCGAGATAACGCTCAGCAATATGCAAATCACTACGTACATCAAATAAATGAATGACATCAAGCTCTCGATGCTTGAAACCACTATCACAGGGATCTAACAGGCCAGCAACCTTAAAAGTAGTAGGATCAAATAACACATTAGCGATATGGCAATCATCATGAACAAAAGACGATGACTCATGCGCAATCGGGGCTAATATTTTGGTTCTATCTTCCCAAAGAACGGTAAATTTATCTTTAAGATCCGTACTAAATGGTGAACCAACACTCATTAGGTAGTGATATACACTTCCCATCCAATCATCAAATGCTGAGCCCAAGCTTTGACTAAATTCGCCATTTGAAAGTTCAAACCCTTGTGGGTGCTGGTGCTCATGGAGCGCTAATAAAATATCAGTATAATCTTCTCTAAATGTCATCACAGCTTTAGAATCTTCAGGTAATTGGTGTGCAGATACACCTTCTAACCAATCTAAAACGATATAGTCATAGCCACCCTCTCTACCAAAAAAATAAATCTCAGGTACAGGACATGACACAATTTTACGCAACTGCTCTAAGCTTGCGACTTCTTTTCCAATGCGACCTACTTCACGTGAAAATTTAACGACAATTTTCGACTTCCCTGAGGCAAGAAAAACTACCCAACCATAAAAGGTTTCCTGAATATCACACACATCAGCTTTGCGACGAAACATTGCAATAAACGCATTCTCGGCAATGGTTTTCAGCTGGGGCTTATTCATATTTACTACCTTGATAATCATTGTCACACAACACAGAGCATTTATACCTATTTGGAATAAATCATTGGTTTTACATGACTTTTCGTTGTTTTATGTTTTAAGAATGCATCATAACAGCAAAGATAACCAGTATTGAGGGATAGAAAAGACGAAAATAGTTTACCTTTACTTACAATTTCATTTTTAGTGCTAATAATCACTTTTTTTCGGTGATAATTTAGAGTTCTAAACTGTTCAATTTATTTATATAAAAATAACTAATCTATAACATACAAAAACAAGCCGAAACACATATAGATACAAGGCATATTGATACTTAAAAGGCATGCGTAGTATTGATTATCTATCAAACACTTAATCGATAATAAAAAAACACTTAGCTTTGTAACTATTCAATCGAATCCTGTTTTTTTGTACACATATAAAATGACTTTACATTCACACCGTTATCAATGTTGAAAGAAGACTGTTTTTTTAGCTGTTTTTTGTGACCTAGCTAAAGTTTTCATGCCAAAAGCCAGTGTTTAGTGTAATATCCAGCGACCAGAGCCGACCTCATTATGCGCTCTGTATTTAATAACGAACGATATCGGGGCGATATGCAATTACTCGAAGCCAAACTCCATAAAATTGACCGTCATAACTACCGTAGCTATTCAAGTATGCGCGGTGAATATCACTTTGTTGATTTCGACTTTTTTATCGATACCGTTCAGTCGGATCCCTTTGCACCCGCTTCTCGCGTTCGTGCTCGTCGCGCTTGGTCATTAACCGACCTTGAATGGCTACGTGGAAAATCGACTGATTACCAACGTGCAGCTCGTGATTTTATCGCACGTTTCTTTGCTGATTTATCACAGCAAGACAATGCTGTCTTGATTGACATGCCAGGACAAACAATTCTAGATCGTACCTCTGTTGTATTTGATGACGAAGGTATTGAATTACGTTTCCGCATTAATATGCCATCTGATGGCCGTACTATTATTGCAAAAAAAGCGCTAAATCTACTGACATTCTATTTACCGAAGATGATTCGTCGTGCGACTATTGCACGTGAATTACCAATGGATGAGTTACAACGTCACTGTGAAGCAGTTGAAGATCAAGTTGCGCTACGTAGCCAGCTAAAACAACATAAATTATTAGCCTTTGTCGCAGATGGCAGCTTATTACCTCGTATTGCAGGTAACAGTGATTTGCCACTACCAGATGCCATTCCATTCCTAAGCCCTGATAACTTAGCGGTGGAATTAGAAGCACCGCACAAAGGTAAGATCCGCGGCATGGGTATTCCAGAAGGGATTACACTGATTGTTGGCGGTGGCTTCCACGGAAAATCAACACTGCTTAGTGCCATTGAACGTTCTGTATATGATCATGTTCCTGGCGATGGTCGTGAATACGTTGTAACGAATGATGCCGCAGCTAAAATTCGTGCTGAAGATGGTCGTTGCGTTCACAATGTTGACTTATCACCTTACATCAGCAATTTACCTATGGGCAAAGATACAACGGCGTTTAGTAGCCAGAATGCTTCGGGTTCAACCTCACAAGCATCATGGTTACAAGAATCAATTGAGGCTGGTGCAGAAGCTTTATTAATTGATGAAGATACATCAGCGTCTAACTTCATGATCCGTGATGAGCGTATGCAAGCATTGATCTGTAAAGAAGATGAGCCAATTACCCCATTAGTTGACCGCATTGCACTATTACGCGATCAACACAATATCTCCGTTATGTTGGTAATGGGTGGTTCTGGTGACTACCTTGATGTAGCTGATACTGTTATTCAAATGCATAACTATGATGCTGTTGATGTAACAGAAAAAGCACGTGCCGTTGTTGCTTCTCATCCAACTCGTCGCAAGCAAGAAGGAACAGAAGTTATTGTTCATCCTCGTACGCGTCAAATAAACCGCAGTGCATTGCAAGCAATGTTGGAAGAAGGCAAGTTCCGTATTCAAGTTAAAGACAAAACATCACTACGTTTTGGTCGTGAATACATTGACTTGCAAGCATTAGAGCAAATTGCTCACTCAAGCCAACTATTAGCTATTGGTTACTTATGGTTCCAACTTGCGCAAACTAAAGGTTGGGAGAAAAACCCTAGCCGCGCATTTGCCAATATGTTGCACGAAAATTGGGCTGATATGATGCCTAAATACGGTGAAATGGCTAAACCTCGCGTAATAGAGGTAATGGCAGTATTAAACCGTATGCGTAAAGCTGAATTTAAATAAGCTTTACCGTAACCACTGTTATTCTCTAAACCCCGCATAATGCGGGGTTTATGTTAATTCAGGATACAGTAGCGCAATAAGCTACAATCAACTATAATACGCGGTCATTTTATTCGCAGATTACATTCATAAACTAACCACAATCATTAGTTTATGAATGTAATCGGCATAGGCCGACAGTTTAGGAACACAGCATGTCATTTTTATCCCAAGGTTTTTCTCCCGATCTCGTTAAAGCATTAACTGAAATTGGTTACGAGAAATTAACCCCTATTCAGCAAAAAGCCATTCCTCAAGCACGACGTGGCGCTGATATTTTAGCTTTAGCGCAAACAGGTACAGGCAAAACAGCAGCCTTCTCACTACCTATTATTCAAAAGCTACTTGAAAAACCAACACCAAAAAGTCGTTTTAATGTTCGTGCATTGATCCTTGCACCAACCCGTGAACTAGCAGAGCAAATCTCGGTTAATATTAACGACTACGCAAAATATACTAATATCAATTGTACGGCTGTTTTCGGTGGCAAAAAAATGTCATCTCAAGAAAAACGCCTAGAGCAAGGTGTTGATATTCTTGTCGCAACACCAGGCCGTTTAATTGAGCATATGGAACAAAATAACGTTTCATTAGCTAACCTAGAATTTTTAGTGTTTGATGAAGCTGACCGTATGCTTGATATGGGCTTTATCGGTGCTATCCGCGTTATCCTAGAAGATATCCGCACTAAACCACAAACTATGCTGTTCTCTGCTACTTCTTCGGCACAGATGAATGCATTAGCGGCTGATATTCTACGTAAACCACAGCGTATTACAGTTACACCTGAAAACAGCACCGCTTCGACGGTTGCTCACGTGGTATACCCTGTTGATGAAGATCGCAAACGTGAAATGCTATCTGAATTAATTGGTAAGAAAAACTGGCCACAAGTATTGGTTTTTGTTAATTACAAAGACACAGCTAATCAACTGGTTAAAGAATTAAAGCTGGATGGTATTAAAGCGGTTCTTTGCCATGGTGATAAAGCTCAGAGTGCGCGTCGCCGAGCATTAGAAGAGTTTAAAGAAGGTAAAGCACGTGTAATGGTTGCGACAGAAGTTGCAGCGCGTGGTTTAGACATTCAAAACTTACCGTATGTTGTTAACTACGACATGCCATTCCTTGCTGAAGACTATGTTCACCGTATTGGTCGTACAGGTCGTGCAGGACAAAAAGGTAATGCAATCTCATTTGTTAGCCGCGAAGAAGAACTAACGTTAGTTCAAATCGAGCGTTTGATTAATCAACGTATTCACCGCGTACAATTGGAAGGTTACGAGCCAAAGAGCCGTGAAGCGTTAGTTGAGCGTATGAACACCAAAGCGGCTTACCGTGATCGTGCTGGACGTCAAAATAACCCAACGCAAGACCAATCAGCTGCTGAACGTCGTGCACGTTTACGTAAAGCGATTAGCAGTAAAGCAACTAAAATCACCCGTTTGAAGAAGTAATGTAGACGGATGCTTTAAGTATTAAAAAAGCCGAGTTAAGATACTTATCTTACTCGGCTTTTTTATTATATATTAACCATAACGTGCATCACATCAATAACTACAACGCACGACGCTCAGCTTTGGTCGGAAAAATCTGGCACCAATCTTTTTTCATATCAACCACTTGCCATTGGTGCTGTTTTGCAGCTTGCATCAATGCAGGGGTAAATTTACCTTCAAAAGAATCAGCACCATATTGCCATTCACGTTCCGCATCGGTGTGATGAATCAACATCCCTAAACTTGCACCTTTTTGAGAAGTTGTCCATGACAGCATCGCTTTATCGCCAGTAGAATTACCAACGGCAAGAATAGGACGCTTACCAATGATTGTCGCAATATTGATCGCTTTTTGTGGGCCGTCATCAATGTACACCAACTTATTGTTTTTAATCAGTGTACCGTCCTTATAAGTATAACCAAACGCAGTACCAATCACATTTTCAGCTGGAATATGATAAATAGCCTCACTCCATGGCTTGATAAATGCGCCACCAGCACCCGTTACGATAAACACCTTAAATTTATGTGCATGTAAGTAATCAATTAACTCAATCATCGGTTGATAAACTAAGTCTGTGTATGGACGTTTAAAACGTGGTGACTGCGCCGTTGAGAGCCAATTTAATACGTCTTTATTATATTGCTCGGGTGTAAGTCCTGCTTGCGACGTGGCTAAAATAGGCAATAATGCCCCCCAGCCTTTCGCAAAGATTGCTTTCGTATTGTTATCTAATACCCACTTATACGGTGTTTCTGTTTTCCACTCAGGATGCTGCGCACTTTCATGCTTAATTTGACTAAAAGCAAACAAAAACTGCGTATAAGTTGGTTTTTCAGGCCACAAAGTACCGTCGTTATCTAATACAGCAATACGTGCACTAGGTTTAACATAGTCGGAATTGCCTACAGTCGTCACTTCATTAACAAACTGGGTTATAGCACTGCGGCTAGCACTATTATTCCATAATGGTAAAACATCTCCACTATTAGCGCATGTTGCACTATAAGCCGATGTTGAAGCTGCGAGTAAACTGGCTACACCAACCCATATTGCCACCATTTTTTTTCTAGTCACAAACCTATAATCCTTGATCTTAGTCATAATAAAAAGCAGGTCAATATAACCTGCTGTTCTTATTCTAGTTGTATTCTGCGTAAGGGTTAACACTATTAAGCATAATCGCGTGTTCAAATTCAGATAACTTAATCGCATCTGTCGTTATGGTAACTGAATTCTCATCCATAACCGCCTCACCAAACTGATAGCGAATGGTTTCTTGCCCTTGACACGCATTAGTATCATTTTGCGCTGTAACCGCTTTAATCGCTTGATTACGTGCACTGTAAGCAGACATAGCCTCAATACCATATTTCGCCGTTAGCATTGATACTGTTTGTTGAGGAGATAACACCAAACCCGATGCATTATTCCCCCCAAAACCTTTTGCATTAAGAATAACCGCTTTGTAATCTTGACCGCATTCACCCGCATAAGTGTGCTGCGTTAGAATATTAAGATTTGAGTGATGAACATCATCAGCAATATGATCAATGGTATTAATCGCTGGCAACCAGCCATACTGCCACACACCTAAAGACGCGATTAATTGATCACCTGCTGCCGCACTCATTGAATGACCCACATAAGATTTGATCGCGGCGACAGGCCAACTATCAATACCAAACGTTTTCGCAACTTCATTAAGAATATGGCTTTCTGTCACTCGGTTTTGTGGTGTACCCGTTCCATGCGCTTGCACAAATGTCTGCTTCACACCCTCTTCGCCAAGAATTGCTTTAGCTAATGCGGCTGCTTTAGCTACCGTGACATAATTACCAACACCTGGCGCTGAAATCGACTTTTTATTGGCATCAGCATTAATAAACACGTCAGCCACTGAACCATAAATATTAGCGCCTAGTTTAAGTGCTAATTCATCATCCATTAACACCACAAACTGCGCCGATTCAGCCATAGTGAATCCAGCATTTGATGAGAATGGGCGACAAGCTCGACGATTATCGACGGTATCAATACCATCAAGCGCCTTAAGTTGCTCATCTTCTGCTAATGCGCCCATCACTCGAAAGCCTTCCATTATTTCAGGCTCTACTGGTGCTTCTGCATTACCGACAATCACAACTTTCGCTTTACCGTGCTGAATATCATGCATACCTTGACGTAGGTTATATAGGAAAGTGGCACACGCCCCCATATTCGTACCTGTTGCGCCAATACTATTGATGACATAGCCATTAATAAAATCTGCCGGCATTTCTGCAAAAGATAATGCCATCATCTTTGAACTAACACGTCCACCAGTAAGGTGCGCTGAAATCATGCCACCCAACGAATTATCATCAATTTGAGCTAAACCGCTTCCTGCGTACACTGATACTTCATCGGGCTGAATATGACGTAATACTTCATCCCACTCAAAACCTAATGAGTTAAGTGCATCTGAAGCACCATATACTGTTAGTGATAAACCACGAGGATGAAAACGAGAATTATATAATTTACTTGGATCAAAACCCGTTGGAATATTACCGCCACTAGAAACAGGAAAAGCAACTCGACCTTCAACTAGCGCATCAAGATTACCATTTACAGTAATTACCGCTTTTGCGCCTTGAATATCAACTTGCCAGTTAGTCGGAATATGATTGGGTAGTTTAGATTTACGTAAAGTAAACGTGATCTGATCATCGGCTGCATTAAGATTCGCTTTATATTGATATAACAAATTGTCAGGATCAAAAGAATCAATACGACGCACACAAGTGCCCGCTTTAATTGCAGTAATAATATCTTCGGTAATCGCACCATCGTCACTCAACCCCATGCGGCGAGCGAGATCTTGCCATGTTGATTGCATTGCGTCTTCAGATAGCACATCAGCAATCATAAGTTTGTAGCTATGAAAGCCAGAACTACGACCAGCGGCATTAATGCCACCTAAACCAACAATTAGCGGTAACTTTGCCATTTTAATATCCTGAAATCGATTTAATACACCGTTGAAATGAGAATATCAGTATTAACTTGTGATTCATTCTATGTTTATGCCAAAATCACTTACATTCCAGCCAAACTTACAAAAACATTACACTAGCGAGTGTTTTTTGAACAAAAATTAGCGAGAGAAAATAATGAAGGTAGGTTTTATTCTGTTTCACAGAGCGCTCGTGACTGGGATCTCATTAAGTGCGGAGATGTTGACTAGTGCTGCTAGCTTGCGTGATCGTAAAACTCAGCAACAATCTCCATTTGAAATAAAGCTCATCGCTTCAAGCCTTGAATCACAGACCCTGACCGCTGGTATTCGTATTCAACCCGATATTACCTTTGAGGATCCTACTAATTTCGACATTATTATTGTGCCACCAATGTGGGGGAATCCTATTTCATCATTATCAAAACACCCACAAATACCTGACTGGCTAATTAAGCAATATCATAATGGCGCACAGATTATTGCTACAGGAACAGGTGTCACTTGGCTTGCTGAAACAGGTTTATTAAATCATCAGACAGCGACTACTCATTGGTATTTTTATGACAAATTCTCGCAACGCTACCCACAAATAAAACTTAACCGCCAAGCATCTATTACCTCGGCCAATGGACTTTACTGCACTGAAAGTATTAACTCACAAACAGAAATGGTGTTGTATTTAATTTCAAAATATTATGGCCAGAAAATCGCTAATACCATAGAGACTCATTATGGCCATGAAATCAGTAAATCTGGTCCTCAGCCTTTTTATGAAATTGGTGGTCAAGTACAGTTTGATGAGTCTATTGCTCAAGCACAAGACTGGATGCAACGCTACATGTCGCAGCCATTAACGACCAAACAAATAGCTCAGCATTGTGGCTTACCTTTACGTAGCTTTAATCGTAAATTTAAAGATCAGGTTGGCCAAGCACCACACCAATATTTACAAAAAATAAGAATGAAAACAGCTAAAGAATTATTACGCGATTTTGGAATGTCATTATCAGATGTATCAGAACAGGTTGGATATAAAAATGCGTATCATTTTTCAACACGGTTTCAAAAAGAATTTGATATTACGCCTTCTCAATACCGTCATATGGTTAAAGCAAAAGCCTACAACGTTCAATAATCGTCATGTAACTAGAATACAAACAAAAACGCCTAGCACTGATTGCTAGGCGTTTTTATTATTATGACTGCTATGACATCGATTAAAATTTTCGACTTGTCACATCTTCGCATTCACCATCAATTACGTTTGCTGTACTTTGACGTTGCTGACGGAACACGCTGTTCATGGTCTCATCTTGGCCAGCAAAGCCTTCAGTAAAATTCTTCTCTTCGTATTGCACGCCTTCAGCTGCAAGTTTACGCTTAATAAAAGGCTTCGCAATCATCGCTGCAATACCAAGAAGCAATGCCATAATTGCAGCAAAAGAAACTGCAAATAAACCGATTACAATAGCAAAAAAACCAGTAAGTAAATTTCTCATGGGCACGCCCCTCTAAAATCATATCAATCAGGCCGTTAGGTTATCCTAACGTTTATCATGTACCTGATAAGTCTGCTTACACAAATATCAATTCAATACTTTTATTATCTGTTTCGATAATAGCGGCGTATAAATGAACAGACTATGAACATAAGCATAAATTCGTCACGTAAAGTACGTTTTATTATACTTTACAGTCAAAGAAAAGATAAATTTTATTTATAGATAAAACGTTACTATTAGTTTGCTAGAATAATCATCTAAACAGTTAAAATCTCAGCACTATGAATTTCACACTGAATGCGACTAATCTTATCATTCGCTAACAAAAAATAGGCATCTTGCGGTAAATCTTGAGAGAAAACCTCATTATAAGTCATCCCTAAATATACTCCACGAAATACTGCACCAGTTAAGCCATGAGAGATAACAATCACATTATCAGGGACTGAAATATCAGCTAGGAAATCTTCAATTCGATCTTTAACGGCATAATATGATTCTGAATTAGGTGCCATTAAATACCAATCTCGCTGCTCACAAAGACGTGGCTGCATTATTTTAAGATCTGGAATATAAGCCTTTTCCCAATCGCCAAGGCAAAACTCCTGCAAACGCGCATCTTGCACTATTTCACTTGGATCAATTCCGATTTGTTGTGCAACAATTTCAGCTGTTTGTATTGCTCGACCTAAAGGACTTGAATAAATAGTCCACTGACGTTTATTTGCTAATTTATTTTTTAATGACAAACCAATAACTGATGCTTGCTGTTGCCCTAAATCCGTTAGATCTGAATTACAATGTCCTTGTAAACGCTGCTGTGCATTAAAAACTGTTTGACCATGTCGTAATAGAAATATGTTTTTTGACATTGTTCCCCCTTGCTTGAGCTGTAGATTATACTATACGGGCATTTCCAACAATATCTAACCTAAAAACAAACCATAATAAATACGTTTTATTCCCATTACTGGCAAACTACATCACAACTAAAATCAACGTTAAAATATCGTGACGCAAACGCTTACCTTTTTTAAATATATGATTTTAAATAAAAAAATAAAAAACTCACCACTAAAAAGCCCTCTTTATACCTGTTAGGTATCGTGCTATTATGCCGCTCCTATTTGTATTACGAATATATAACAGACACTTTAATACGTCGATCCTCTGCTTTTATAAGCAATTCGTATCTTTGGCTTATACGGATATAGCCTTTTAGGTAATTCATAAAATAATTAAAAATCACTGAGACACACCAATAATATCAATACTGCTTTGCTCTCAGTAGATAAAAAGAATAGAGACTATTAATGGTAAATATCATTATTGACGGTAACACATTCAAGGTAAATAAAAGTCTAACCTTGCTCAAAGCCGCAGAAGCATGTGGCATCACTATTCCATCGCTATGTGGTATCGATGGCTTTCAGCATAACTGTGACTTATGTGACGTTGAAATTGAACACCGTGGTACAATCAAAGCTTGTCGTGTACATCCTTCTGAAGGCATGGTAGTTACAACAACATCTTCTGCTTTAATCCAACGTCGCAAACACGCCCTTGAAAACCTGTTATCTACACCTAATATAAGTTGTAGTGTTCCTCCCTGCCAAGTTGCTTGCCCAGCAGATGTAGATATCCAATCTTATCTCCATTTTATTGCGACGAATCAACCTCAAAAAGCAATTGAAGTAATAAAGAAAACCCTACCGATGCCACTGTCTATTGGTCGAGTGTGCCCTGCTTTTTGTGAAGCTAAGTGCCAACGTAAATTGGTTGATGGTTCGATTGCGATTCGACAAATAAAACGCTATGCCGCAGACATCGATTTAGCATCACTACAAAGTTACACCCCGACGAAAAAGCCAACTAAACCCCAGCGTATTGCCATAGTAGGCGCAGGTCCTGGAGGATTAAGTTGTGGCTACTTCTTGAGCAACGAAGGTTACAACGTCACGGTTTTTGAGTCGATGCCTCAAGCCGGCGGTTGGTTACGTTATGGTATTCCTGAATACCGCTTACCTAAAGAGATCTTAGATCAAGAAATTGAGATCATGTGTCGTAATGGTATGGCGATTGAGACCAATAAAAAACTGGGTATTGATTTTAGCTTATCAGCACTGCAACAAGACTATGATGCGGTATGCTTAGCCATTGGCGCTTCACTCGCGAGTGAAATGCGTTATCAAGGTACAAACCTTAATGGTCATTATCTTGGGGTTGATTTCTTAAAAGATCAAATACTCGATAAGCAATACGTGATTGGTAAAAAAGTCGCTGTTATTGGTGGTGGTAATACTGCTATCGACTGTGCACGAACGGCTTTACGTTTAGGTGCAGATACCACGCTTATCTATCGTCGTACTCGCGATGAAATGCCAGCTGAATTGTATGAAATTGAAGAAGCTGAACACGAAGGGGTTAAGTTCTTATTCTTAACTAATCCTGTTGAAAATATTGCGGATGAAAATGGCCGTGTTTGCCAAGTGAAATTAGAGACGATGGCACTAGGTGAACCCGATGCTTCTGGGCGTTGTTCACCAAAAGCAACGGGTGAATATATCTATGCTGAGTTTGATACCGTCATTGCTGCAGTATCGCAAAAAACAGACACTCGCTTTTTAAACAACGATACCATTGAGCTACCGATGAGCCGTTGGAATACACTCGATACTGATGAGCAAACTATGTATTCTGGGGTCGATAATATTTTTGGTATTGGTGATTTCCGTAGAGGCCCTGCAACAGCTATAGAAGCGATTGCTGATGGCCGTAAAGCGGCACAAGCCATTGATGCAAACTTTGGCGGCAACATGGAAAAACTGTATACCGAATCATTTCGTGAGCGCAACGTAACGCGAGGCCACTTAATTCGTCCAAACCATGTTGATAAGCTTAAAAATGTTATGCGCTCATTACTTTCAGCAAATAATACCGCTGATATTGAGACTGAGCTTGAACATGCATTGAAACAAGTAATGCGCAATAAAATGGCAGAACTTAACGTCCATGAACGCCACTTAAGTTTCAATGAAGTAGAAAAAGGTTATACCAATCAAGCCGCTATTGATGAGGCTAAACGTTGCCTCAGCTGTGGTTGCCATGAGGGTAATAACTGTAAATTACGTCATTATGCGACCGATTATCATGTCGATAAGCAATTGATTATCAGTGGATTACGACCAGTTACCGCGTAATTAAACCTGAAGCATAAATAAAAATTACGTATACCTTAAAACTAGATTAAAAAATTGGAAACACCTGTCATACCAATGAATGGAAGCCAATTATCTAACTTTTTAAGGGGGATCTGATTTTAAAAGAAATCAGGCCTGACGTTATGACTTAAACCATCTCGGAATTAGATCTGGATGTAGCCATTCAGATCTAATCACTCAAATAAAAGCCCCTCTCTAAATAATCTTTAAATCAGAATGGTAATTAGCTTTTTCAATTACAATTACTTCTAAAGAAGATGCATAAAAATAGAATTACCTGTAATACAATAAGTACTGATCGACTCCAAACACATTTTTGGACAGAAACTGTTTAGATTATTTGCTCTACTCTGGTGAGTAGATATTAGAAAAAGTATGGATAGGTGTCGGCTGAACGAAACATATCCTTATTTGTCATATTACTTACCGTAAACCACATGGAATCGTTCTAAAACCAGCATCATGCTTTCATTTGGCCTAATACTTAATTCCTCACATTCTTTAGCAAAATAATCCCAGTGAGTTTTTTGCCACCATTCAAGTGAACGGTCACCCTCACCTTCTGCATAAGCAAATTCCGCAGTTACATCACTGTATTTACACATTTCTACTGAATCAGTTTCAATGATGCAAATTGGCTTCCCATTCCAATCAACAACAACCTGTAAATGACCAATAGCTGGCATTTGTTCTTCACCTGATTCATACCAAACATTGAGACTACAAGTTGCTACCTTCTGGCCAATTAGAATTAACTCTGCGCATAAATTAGCATTATGCTCATCAGCACAGAAATAGCCTGAGCTGAATGATTGATACTTTTTACGCTTAGTCTCGGAAAGTGAACTGAGATACTGATCCAAGTAAGTTTGAAGTTGATCTTCCATGAAACCCTCATAATTTATTTTTAAATATAACAGCGTATTATCGGGTTATCGGCCGATAGTATTACACCCTTAATATACATTACATAAAAACAACAAGTTAGTTTATATTAATGGTTTCACAATATTATAAATACAGATCTATGCCCAATAGTGGGGGATTTTCACTAATCCCTAAATCTAGTAGTTTTATCTCAATGAAAGACAGCTGCCAGCTATAAAGGAAGTAGGTCAAAAAAGGATATGTAGCTTATAAATGAGTGATTACTCTATTAAATGTAAAATATATTAGAAAAAGTATGGATAATGCCTTGCTATATGATTTTTCTAGCGATGATATGGCTAGCTTTGCTTACATGACCTGACATGGTTGAGGTCTCAACTAACGTCGAGGTTTCAATATTAAAACCTGCTAGTAAGCTTTCAAGTTCCACTTTCTTACTATGCCACATCGGAATACCTTCACCTGAAACAAAACGGTGACTTTGTTCTGAACAAAACTCAGCTAGGTAAATAACACCGTTAGGTTTAAGTACGCGTCGCAACTCACTTAACACAGTTTCACGAACACTTTGCTCAGGTATACATGTAAATACTGCACATGTGACTATAGAATCAAATTCACTATCAAAGAAAGGCAAAGCATCATCTAATAGATACCGCAAATCAAGTTCTGGGTATTCACTTAATCCTCTATTTATCATTTCCTTAGAGGAGTCAACACCAACTATTTTACTATAACCCAGTTCATAAATCTGACTTGTAATGCGTCCATAGCCACAACCGAAGTCTAAAACTTTTGCCTTCAATGGCACTAC
Source organism: Photobacterium kishitanii (assembly GCF_000613045.3). NCBI lineage: Bacteria > Pseudomonadati > Pseudomonadota > Gammaproteobacteria > Vibrionales > Vibrionaceae > Photobacterium > Photobacterium kishitanii. The sequence continues at coordinate 288,975 of NZ_LN794353.1, forward strand.
AGCTATAAAATCCTTAGCCGAAATTTCCAAGTTAAAACTAACCAGATCTGCTACTGAATCCCATTCACTCACGATTTACTCCTTCCGCATTAAGGCGAGCTACGCAAGACTAAAGTTGCCGTAAACCACACTGAACACAACACATAGTAAAAATACCATGTGTGTCGAATCACTCTTGAACAATTTATTATGTACTTTTTACAACCAACCGCCGATTCTCTGATTTATCGGTTGATCTTCTGAGCATTTATACTGACCATATCCTTCTAAACCTATACCTAATTGACCTCTAGCTAATTTATTTACACCTAATACTCTATATGCCTCTCCAGTTAACTGAAAAGGCAAATGAATAATATTATCGGTTTTTATTTCTGAAGCGGTAACTCTGATCAAAACAATTTTAGTTTCAGATTCTTCATCTTTCGCATAAATATAAACAGGTTCATTACAATTAGGGCAAGACCAAGTATCTTGAACATCCTCATTAACAAACTCTTTATCACAGCTAACACACTCATATCGTTCAGATGGTAATCGACTCACATTTTTCATTTTAACCATAGCTTAACTACCTCATTTATAAAATTACAATGCATTCTTTGAAAAACACACAACAGTGTATTAATAATAACTCTCTCTTTTACGTATTAAAACGCCTGAAAAATCAGGTGATTATACTTATTTTAAGGATATGAATTATTGATACTAGTAACACTTTTTTATTCTAAAAGGATGGTTTTAATAAAAGAATTGGGAATTGGTGTCTACTTAAGCAGTAAGGTTAAAAACATGAACAAAACTAACTCGTAGTTAAATATAAATTAGTTTCGTTAATAGCTATATTTAGGCGATTAGGTATTAGAAATAAGTATGGTTAACGCCACTTAAGCGAAACATAACCAACTATTTATGTTCCGTTTAAAGTGCTTGTTAAAGTGATAATTCAAAATATTTTTGCGTTTTCAAGTCATTTTTCCAACGACGATAACTTCTTAGGAAGCTTTCTACATCAATACTTTCATCGAATGAGTCATCATTATTATCTGAACATTGTAATAAATATTGTTCGGCAACAGTCGACAACGATTCGCTTTTACCTTTAACCCATTTAAGTTCAAAATCCATATACTTCGTGATTTTTGGTACGTCGATTGAATGCTTGAATTGTTTATCTTTTCCGAAGAACTCTTCTAATAAATTAGTTTTTCCTCCACTAATTATATGAGCTCTAAAACAACTTGCGATAACAATTAATAACTCAGGAGGTGGATAAAAACCTGATTCTATGCACCGTACAAAGTTATCTAATGGATTACTTTCTATTTGTTTTCGCTCAATTACATTGTGTGATGAATATTGCTTTAGTATGTTCCAGCTATGTTCAAATCCTGAATAATATGGGAACTCATCATATTTATAGGAAGCTTTTAATATCTCTCGTACTTCCGCCACATCTTCTGGTGTGTTTTTATAAACACCTTTAAAAATAGACTTTCCTTTAACTACTTTGGTTAACTCATCAATATTCATTTTTCATCCTAACTTGAGCACTAATAAAACGAGACAAATACAAACCGTAACTGTTGAAACATTCTCAACTTTCACTCTACTTAATAACTTAAAAATGAACTTATCCATAACTAATTAACCTCTATATATTTACTTGGTTACCATTATGATTCTTAGTTAATTATTGTCACGGACACGAAATTAAATTATTGTCCGAATCATGAAAATTAGAAAGCCACAAACTCACCCTAACGCCGTATTAAGGTACAACAAGCAGGTGCCATATTATGAGCGAAACGAAAATGGAATACGCTTGGAGTCACTCATAAATGCCTTGTTAACTTTCATTGTGATGAACTATAAACCTAGCCCTTTCGTAAAGTTCATCGAAAGTGATTATCTCTGGGTTTATGGTGTTTTTCCGAAACAACTCAAATGACCTCAGCTGATCTTTATTTACACCATGCTCTCCAGAAAACTCTTCTAGACTGCCTATTACAAGAAATGATTTAGGTTGATAATTATATATTTCATTACCAGTAGGGTTACCGTATGCATCATCTAAACTTATTTTAGTCGATAGGCTATCAATGGCTGAAGCAACTGTTCCCTGAACTTGAGCAACAGCTCCTGCGAGTTCTTTTGAAGGAGCCCAGCATCCTGCTCGATAAGGCTTAGTATCCAACAGTTTTGTTGTGTGAATTTTAATTTCAACGAAACAGAGATTTGAAATGATACCTTTGGTTTTCATCAAAGCGTCTACTCGTTTACCATGATTGACAACACTATGACCTTGAACCACTTGCTCAAGCTTTTTATCATCTAAGCCAGAGAGAAATAGATAACCTAACCCATACCCAAATATCCACTCATTTTTTTCAAAATACTTTTGCCACAACCCTTCATCTTTGGTTTTTTTCTGTGCTTTTAGTTTGGAAAAATACTGCTCGTCATTTAATAGGCGTCTAAACACATCAATCTGTTTTTTGCGATACCCTACAGATACTATGTCCTTCGTTGTGATTTCAGAACGCAATACTTCCGTGAATAGTTCATGGTTATCCTGTAACAAGGTTTTTACCTGCGAATCAGATAATGTGATTCGACTTAATTCTTCGTCTGTAATATTTACTGAGTCACGATGTGTAAAATTAATAGATTGAATATTTCTAATGAATTCGACTAGTTTGCCGATTTCATCACCAACAAATGAAAAGCTTGCATTATGAGGCTTATCTGTCGCAACACTGTAGCCCTGAATATTTAGAACAAAAATACCTTTCGTATCTTCAAAAAATTTTGCAGTAATATATGACTTAGCATCGGTTTTGTGGCGAATTACCATTTCATCTTTAATCATGCCAAAAGCATAGGTATCTGGGGATTCAATCACTTTTGAAGCAATTCTAATTTTCCTATCACCGATAAACTGATTAAGGCTAGGACTAATATATGTCCTACCTTCAACTGGGTTCTCATAATTATCCATATGTTACCTAATCCTCCTAACGTTAAAGAAAGCTAACAGTATATTAGACAAAATTCTTACTTTCACGTATTAGAACGCCTGAAAGATTAGGCAATGATACTCAATTTAAGCTTTAAGATCATGATACTAGTAACGCTTTGTTACTTAAAAAGAATAATTTTAGTAAAACAGATATGGGCGGATATGTACTTAAATGGCTAAATAATAGGTATGAATAAAAACTAATGAAACATCCCATAAACAGGATATGAATGAGTATTTACTCTAAGCAGAAATGGGGCAATTTTGTGTTTGAAAGTACTACCTGTAACGATTCTGGATATAGGTGAATTAAGTTTTTACAAAACTTAGCAACACATGAATCAACTATGGTCTTGCTAGGCAATTTTTTCGGGGTTGATTATTACACAAACCTGAAAAGTAGCTAAATTACTCAAAGTACACATTTATCTACTTTAATACTGGGAATATTTCACTACATTGCCTAATCAATTCAACCACATCAGTCGTTACATCGGTAATCCACTGTTCCCGAAATACTGGATTACCAAGCTTTGCTGAGTTTCCTTCACGGAAATTTTTAAAATTCATCTTATCGAAGCTGTATTTCCACGCTAACCACCATTCATCATCCTTGTTGGCCCCGAGCAAAGCCTCAAGTTTGTTTTTTAGGTCTGGTTCCTTGCTCAGTAACTCATTTCTAAACAAACCTCGTTGGTTGTTCTTACAGATAGTAAATCCGTAGTAGAAACAATGGTCAACTTCTAAATAAATATGAATACTATACTCACCGAAGGTCAAAACTTTATACTGCAATCCATAATAGGTACTGCGCTTATAAGTTTGATAAAAATTCTGACAGACATCCATACTGATTTCTTCAAACTTGTAATTCACAAAGCTAAAGTCATAGCCGACTCTTTCAAGAGACGATTGCAACTCAATCCAGATCTTTTTTTGTAACTCAGCTTTGACGTCCGTGATTACCTCTTCAATAGTGAGCGCCTGTTTAAAATTATCGCCCTCCAAAAGTAAGTCTTTTATCTCCACCTTCTGATCCTCATTAAGTGTCTGCCCTGTGAGTTTTTCAATTAATTTTCGATATTGAATTATCGTTTCCCGAAGTGACGGGTAGTCATAAACCTCGCATGCACAAGATATTAACCACTGTCTGATGTCTGTTTTATATGAGATGCAGTTAACTTCTTCATAACTGAGAGAGCCGAGGCTTTTTCTAGAAGGAGTGTTACCAAAAAGTGTAAGATAATAAAGGTGTTTTGTTTTTGAGCCGTGGTAATCACTTAGCGCATCTTTGTAACGCTGTAACTGTCTGGGCTGATCTTCAGCATAAATTTTATTCTCGATGACAATGACATCATGTTCACCAATAAGCAGTAAATCAACTCTGCCGTGTTTTCCCATATGGCATTCTATCTTTAGTGAGAACAGGTCTTTAAATCGCAGATTTTCATTTTGTAGTTGCTGTAAAAGAATCTGTTGGAACACCTCCCCTTGGTTATGAGAGCCTTCAGGATTCAGCAATTCACCAATAAAACGTGAATGCAAAGCTACTTCATCAGATTCATTACGCAAGATAGAGAAAATATTAAAGTCACTCTCTGTCACTTCCTGCAATTTTTCATACTTAAGATTGATTAAGGAAATTTCTTTTAATAGCTTATCTATCATTTAGTACTCTAGCCTTACGCATAAATTATTCCTCATAATAATCAACGATTTCAACCTTCATCGTAATTAAAAAACTTCCAACGTAAACGCTTTTTTCAGCGTGAAACCATACTTATCTACTCTTATCTCGTCATAAGCAAAAGTATCGTAAACTGAGAGGCGCGATCTACTGCTAAGTAATGACGCTAGCACGTAAAGGGGCAATTATGTGCCAGCAGAATAGCAACAAATATAGCAACGTCACTTAATTCAATATTCGATTTCAATACTTCGAATCACTTAGTACTAAAGGCTAGAGTCCAGACTTTTTAATGTCTTCTAAAAATGAAATGAATTTGTCATCTGCGACATTGAACAAGTCGTAACCTGTCATCGGCATATTGATACCATCATCCGATTCCACCCTACCAATGCCACCATTTATGTCTATGTATTTGGAGTGTAACAAGTAGATAAGCTGATTGAAGCGCACATCTTGGTAGTCTTTCCAAATATCACCGAGTAACTCCAAAAGATAGTCAATACGTTCTATGTCTCTCATTCGTTAACTCCAATCCATAGCAATACCAATTATCACAGACATGCTGAATGTCTAAGGCATTTAGTAGTAGTGATCTAACTATATCACCTCAAATAAATCTAACTTTAGGTTGTGGTGTAAATCTAATCATGTCAATAAAAAAGGCGAACAAATACCAATCTAATGATTACTGCTTTATGCTAAGTTGAATGTAAAAAAGCCACTATCAGTATTTGTATTCACTGAGAGTGGCTTTTATATATACCATAACGATTATGTTAGGTTATATCATCCAACTAAGTTCATTGGACGTAATGTGACAGATTCAAATAATTTATATTCTTCAGCTGTTGTTAAAAAGTTCAGAAAATGTGCGCTTTCTAAATGAGCATCAAGATGTGCCTGTGAATGCCACATTTCTTGCATGACAAATAAACCAGCTACATTTTGATCTGCAAACAACTTATAACTTTCACACCCCTCTTCTAGATGCGTAGGTACAATAAGAGACTCTAATAATGCTTGTGCTTTCTCTGTACAATTAGGATTTGCTTTAATTTCTGCTAATAAATAGATCATGACTTAACACTCCGTAAAAATTTTCTCATCATGCCAACGTGATTTAGGCACATCAGCATTAAAATCATCGGCACTATGATAACCGATAGGCACGACCACTAAACTCGTAAAGCCTTGCGCGTTAAGGTCAAACTCTTCATCTAAAATGTCACGATCAAAACCTTCAATAGGCACAGCATCAATACCCATCGCAGCTGCGCCTAATAACAATGAACCAATGTTAAGATATACCTGCTTTTGCATCCAATGATCAGCATCACCTAATGTTTTCCGATGTAAATCAACAAAAAAGTTACGTCCATCAACCATGCGTTGCTTTGATTGCTCATTTGAAAAACGACCATCTTGCTGTTCACAAGCTAATAAATCACTTAGGTAATCATCATCAATGGTTGTTTTTGAACAAAAGACTAATACATGCGATGCATTCAATATTTTGGGTTTATTAAAGACATAAGGCCCTTCCGTAGCTTTTGCTATACGCTGCTTTGCATCATCTGTGGCTGCAACAATAACATGCCAAGGCTGTGAATTTACACTAGAAGCACTTAACCGAATCAAAGCTTTAATTTGTTGTAATTGATCATTAGTAAGCTTACGTGACGGGTCAAATACTTTGGTTGAGTAGCGTTTTTTCGCAGCATCAATAATGCTCATATAACTTTCCTAATCCTGTATATTCTTTAGATGCATACCATACTCTTTCACAACAAAAAGGAAAACCCATACAACAACATCGATTTTCCAAACTCATTTTTAATGATCATCGGTATTGATTATCTAAAGACTATTTCACATTATCATTAATGATTGCTGCAAACCCAGCTTGGCGTCCAAGTTCATAGCCAGCATTCAATTTATTGACATCACGCGTTAAACGTTTAATTAAAAAATCTTTATTCGGAACAATTGCTGTAATACGACAATCGGCAGGTGGATTACGAATGAAATACAGTGCTTTATTATAACGGGATTCTTTCGTTAGAAATTCTTGACCGAACACCGGCGTTGTTTTGAATATTTTGCGTGTTAGCCAAGGTACTTGATGACTATGAACAAAATTTGCTTGCGCATGAGATAAAACAACGGTTATATCGCGAGCACCACGGCGATAAGCTTCAATAACAGGAATAGGATCAGCGATACCGCCATCACTCATAGCAATACCGTCAACTTTTGGAAAATTACGATAAACAATCGGTAATGCACATGTTGCTGTCATTAGACTTTGTAGATTTTCACGCTTAACTTCAATGTAATCAGCATCACCGGTGGCAATATTTGTTGTTGTTGCAAACAAAGGGATCCCTTGGCTTTCATATTTATCAACTTCTAATGGCAAATTATTAATACTTTCTGACCATAGCCAGTCAATATCTATAAGATTGCCACCTTTTGCAAACCGAAAATAATTAATAAATGACTTACTACGTGCATATTCGGTAATGACATGATAATTACGTTTGTGGTTTTTACACAAGTAACCCATTAATACCATCGAGCCTGCAGAAACACCAATCGTAAAATCGAATGGGTTATAATCTTTTTCAAGAAAAGCATCAAGAACACCTGTGGCAAAAATACCACGCATGGCCCCACCTTCAACAACCAAAGCCCGCTTAGGTGTATCATTCATAAACATTTATCCTTATAAGTTATGAACTTACTGAAATCTAATTACGAATATAATTAGCACATCAATATAAGACGAATATTACTGCACACAACCGTAGAAAAAGCATACTTTTATTGCATATTTAACTTTTTATAACAGCCGTACAGTTATTAGAGTTCTACTTACTAATAAATATATAAGCTTTTTTCTAACTTACAAAAATAAAACTAACCTAATATTTATTTATAAACATTTTATGACTCATCAGTAATAGTTATCGCACTAATAAAACAAGCATCAATACATTTTAAACATCGCGTACATTTTTCAATGTTAATAATTGGTTTTTTATCTGCATACCAAATCATTGCCTGTTCAGGACAAGAATCAATACAGCTTTCACAATAACCATAAAGATTATCGCAAATATTACTGATCATCAGCTGCGGTTGTTTCACTGGCGGCCGCGCAAATTGAGTGAATAATTGGCGGCGACTATATTGCTTTGATTCACGCATTAAAATAGATCTTATGAGGAGCAGCGATTGCATTAAATTGTTGCGCTACTGCAGTAATAAATGACTGACCCAAATCAGCTAATTCACGATACGCTCCAACAGGTGCAGCTTGTTGAAATAACGCTAAATAATGAGGAGCCCAAGGTAATAAATGTACGGATAATAACTCAGCCACCGCATCAAATTTTTTATCCTCAATCAAACTTGCAATCACCATCAACATTAAGCCAAATTGATCTTCAGGTTCATTGTGTTTAGCCTCAAATTCAATACCACATTGTAGTAAAAATTGTCGATAATGGAGCGTTGAATCACCAAAGACAACCGCTTCTTTATCTAAATAGACCGAGCCCCAAGGTGGCGCTTTCATTTCACCAATCCCTGTAAATAACTCATCGTGCCATACTGACAGAGTATGCGGATCAGTCGCAGATATTGCAGCAGTGGTCTTATCAAATTGAGAAAAACCAGTATTATCGAGTCGTAATACCGCATTAATTCCCACAGTTTCATATTGACTCGGGTGGTAATAAAACAGGCCACCAATAATTCTACTCAATACTTTTACATTTTCCATATCACTACAAATGAACATTGTTTCTCACAATCTATTAATTTATATCGTTAACACAATAATGCTTTGAAACTATTTTACATATATTGACACAAAACAATAAATGATAATTTGATAAGGGCATAATTGCGCCATCACCAAACAAAAAGTAATGTCGTAAGGATATATCGTGACGAATTTAAAAAAGCCACTTAGCATCACTCGTCGTAGCGTGCTAAAAAGTGGATCTTTATTAGCAGCTGCTGCTGGAGGAATGTCCCTACCATTCACCAGTGTTAAAGCACTTGCCAAAGAAACACCGGCCAAACCCAATGAACAAATCGTGTGGTCATCATGTACAGTCAACTGTGGTTCGCGCTGTCCTTTGCGAATGCATGTCGTTGACGGTGAAATTAAATATGTCGAAACCGATAATACTGGTGATGATGTTTTCAACCATTCTCATCAAGTACGTGCTTGTTTACGTGGCCGCTCGATGCGCCGTCGTGTCTACAACCCCGATCGTCTTAAATACCCATTAAAACGCATTGGTAAACGTGGTGAAGGAAAGTTTCAACGTATTAGTTGGGATGAAGCATTTGATATTATTGGAGATAGTCTAAAAAAAACTATCAAAGAATATGGTAATGATGCAATTTATTTAAACTATGGCACAGGTACTCTTGGCGGTACTGTGACTAAAAGTTGGGATCCATCAAGCACGCTGATTGCTCGAATGATGAATCTTTGTGGTGGTTACTTAAATCACTATGGTGATTACTCAGCGGCAAACATTGAACGTATGAGTGACTTTTTCTACGGCGCATTTATTGATAACAACAGTATTGATGATGTTCAAAATGCTGACCTATGTATTATGTTTGGTAATAACCCAGCAGAAACGCGTATGTCGGGCGGTGGTCAAGTTCACAGTTTCGTTGATGGTCAAAAAATCCATCATACTCGTACAATTTGTATTGACCCACGTTATACCGATACAGCCGGTGGTCGTGAAGATCAGTGGATCCCGATTAAGCATGGTACAGATGCGGCATTGTGTGCAGCGATTGCCCATGTATTAATTAGTGAAAACAAGGTTGATCAAGCTTTCCTCGATAAATATTGTGTCGGTTATGATGCAAAAACACTGCCAGCATCAGCCCCTAAAAATGGCAGCTATAAAGATTATATTTTGGGTAATGGTGATGATAAAACCCCAAAGACGCCACAATGGGCAGCGCCGATTACTGGTATTCCCGCAGATATTATCATTAAACTAGCCCGTGAAATTGGTAATTCAAACCGTACCTATATTACCCAAGGCTGGGGATTGCAACGTTCAGCTAATGGCGAACAAGCCTGTAAAGCTATCATGATGTTATCACTGCTTCGTGGTCAAGTTGGTCTGCAAGGTGGCGGCACTGGCGCACGAGAAGGTAATCATAGCTATCCATTTGTTCGTTTTCCTAAAATAGAGAACCCAATCAAAACGGCTATTCCAATGTTCTTATGGACGGATGCTATTTTCCGTTCTAAGGCAATGACAGATAAAACTGATGGTATTTTAGGTGCAGAAAAGCTCAATAATCCTATTAAATTTATCTGGAACTATGCTGGTAACTGTTTAATAAACCAACACTCTGATATCAACCGCACCCATGATATTTTGCAAGATGAAACAGCATGCGAAATGATCGTTGTGATTGATAACCATATGACATCATCAGCAAAATATGCAGATATTGTATTACCAGACTGCACTACATCAGAACAATCAGATTTCTGTATGGACGGTGCAGCAGCATCTATGCCCTATTTCATTTTTGCTAGTCAGGTAATTAAGCCCCGCTTTGAATGTAAACCTATCTACGACATCATGTCTGGTGTAGCCAAGCGCATGGGGGTTGAGCAAGCCTTTACTGAAGGCCGTACTCAGGAAGAATGGTTACGATGGATGTATGCAGAAACAATTAAGCAAAATAATGACCCAGATTTACCTGATTACGACACTATGCGTAAACAAGGGATCTATAAAAAACAATTTGATCGCCCACATGTGCCTTATGAGGATTTCCGTGCCGATCCGATTGCTAACCCACTTCCTACGCCATCAGGAAAAATTGAAATTTACTCAGAGCAACTGGCTGTTATCGCTAAGGAATGGACGTTAGGTAAAGATGAAAAAATCACACCTATCGCTGAATACCATTCTACGTTTAATGGCTGGGATTCAAAAGATCGTGAACAATTCCCGTTACAACTAACTGGCTTCCACTATAAAGCTCGTGCTCATTCAACATACGGTAATGTTGATATTTTAAAAGCCGCAGCTCCCCAAGAACTATGGATGAACCCTGTCGATGCTGCACCTCGCGGGATTAAAAATGGCGATCTAGTCAGTGTCCGTAGCAAACAAGGCGAAGTTAACGTTCGTGTCAAAGTAACACCTCGAATCATGCCCCATGTAACAGCATTAGGCGAAGGTGCTTGGTATTCACCGAATAGTAAAGGTGTCGATCAAGCTGGTTCAATCAATGTATTAACCACTAGTCGTCCAAGCCCGTTAGCGAAATCTAACCCGTCTCACACTAATCTGGTTGAAGTTAAACTTGTGAAAAGCATGGGAGTTGCATAATGACACCGAAAAAACAATATGGCTTTTACATCGATTCAAGTAAATGTACTGGCTGTAAAACTTGCCAACTGTCATGCAAAGACAATAAAGATCTTGGTATTGATCGTAACTTCCGTCGAATCTATGAATACGTCGGTGGTAATTGGAGTGAAAATAACGGCGTATTCCGCCAGGATGTTTTCTCTTATTATCTCTCTATTTCATGTAATCACTGTGATGATCCCGCTTGTACTAAAGTATGTCCATCTGGCGCGATGCATAAACGTGAACAAGATGGTTTAGTGGTCGTGAATGAAGATGTTTGTATCGGCTGCAAATATTGCCACATGGCATGTCCTTATGGTGCGCCGCAATATAGTGAAGAAAAAGGTCATATGACCAAATGCGACGGTTGTTTTGAACGTGTCGCTGAAGGGTTAATGCCTATTTGTGTCGATAGCTGCCCGCTACGTGCTATCGAGTTTGGTGATATTGCTGAATTACGAAAAAAATACGGTACTAATGCTAATTGCGCACCATTACCTGATTCAAATATTACTCATCCGAACCTAATCATTAAGCTAAATCCAAATGGTAAACCGGTTGGTGATACCAGTGGCTTTCTGCAAAATCCTCGAGAGGTGAAATAATGCCTTATCCTGAATTACCTCTAGTGGTATTTACCGTACTTGCACAAACTGCAGTTGGTGGCTATCTCATTATGGCTGGGCGATTATCTCAACTCACCTCAACAGCGAAACAACATCGACCGCTAGTACTTAGCATGTTTGTTTTATGGGCATTTATGGCGGTAGGTTTTGCTGCATCAACCATGCACTTAGGCAGTCCTCTGCGAGCATTTAATGCACTTAACCGTGTTGGTCATTCTGGATTATCTAACGAAATCCTAACGGGTAGTTTGTTTTTTGCCCTTGGCGGACTTTATTGGTTAGCGGATCTATTTAAGATTTTCCATGAAGGGGTATTAAAACTCGCTCGAATCATTGTGGCAATTGCTGGCATCATTTTTATGGCAGCGATGATTAAAGTGTACTTGATTAACACCGTACCTGTTTGGGATAGCAGTTTTACTTACGTTGAATTTATTGGCACCGTATTAATGTCAGGTGTGCTATTAGGTTATGTATTACTCAATCTAACAGGTGCGGCTACGGCAAAATTAAATGCCAAGTTAGCAATTTTCGGCGTCATTATTATTGCACTACATCTTATTATTACTACTTGGCAACTTGTTACCATTGCCGAAATAACCACCTCGATTCAAACTGGTGCTGATCATTTAGCTGTTTATTCAGGATCGATCATTACCCGTTTAATCTTGCTCGTTATTGCCGGTGGCTTATGGTTATTATCAGCATTTAAATCAAATCAAGCTGTAACAGTAAAAACGCTTGGCTGTCTTGCTTTTATAGCGATGTTTATTGCAGAGATCATCGGTCGCGGCGTTTTTTACGGCTTACACTTTACTGTTGGACTCTTATAAAAAATAATCGATGATATAAGATCTAACGTACACAACAAATAAAAACGCCACACTCATATTTATATAAATAAAAGAGATGGCGTTTTTTTTATTTAATTATCAGTACTACTTTTGACGACCAAAAACTTTCACACCAGCACGAGTGCCGTCAGAATTGCCGTACACTTCTAGCTTCTTTACACAACGTTTATATGAAAATTTACGCCAGCTTGTTTCTTGATTCTTTTTAAGATCTCGATAGAACGGTATATTACGCGTTTCGCCGTTTCTAAATGTCACTTTTATGCGTTCAAGGTATAAATTACGTTCTGCTTTTACTTTAATAGCATCGGTATTACGACACACCACTAATGGAATTTTTGCGCCGTGGTTACCAATTTCAAGTAAAATAGTACGACCGAGTGTAATTTGGTCATAAGCATGAGCCGTAGATACACTACCAAAAAAACTTAGAGCAACAAACAGGTAAGGAAGTGCTTTTTTTATATTCATGATCTCATTAAATAAATGGGCTATAAATTGCCGCTATCGTAACCTAATCCAGCAATAAAACGAGCAAAAATCGCCTCCTAAGCAAGATGGCGATCACAATATAACGCTATTGGCATTCAAAAATACGTCATTATTAACGACAAAGAATAACAGTTATTATTACCCTATTGCTTTGTTACTCAAATAAGACTTAACTGCTCGAAAACCAGCGACAAAAGTTAGCCCAGCAGTAATAACAGGAAACACAAACATCAACGGCTTTAATGTCGTCATTATTGCCATTGCAGGTTCAGTTGTCGGTTGATAAAGAGGAAGATGATAAATAATGCCATAACTTAGGCATAACGTTATCACAAGGAAAACGGCTGCCACAAGTACACCAAAAAGCCATGATTCATCCGTTAATTGCGCAAACATTCTTCCATAACGTTCAGCGCCTGATTTACTTATACCCGCCAATAGATTCCCCCTTTACAACTATTGATAATAATAGAAAATCACCTCAAACATGATATCTAATAACGGTCTGAGGTGATTTATTGTTTTAATTAGCTACGGTATAACGTCACTATATTTTGAGGCGTAAAATCAACCATATCACCATGAACAAGAGTTTCGAGCGTGATATCAGAACCCACTTCGATCACCTCTCCCTTCATAAACTCAGACTGGCAATCAACAATTTTTACTTTAATTTCAAATCTATTTGAACGTAGTTTCGCTGTTTCTCCTATCTCAATAGGCTTGTAAATATCTACAGGTGCTTTACCAAAGAAAGATCTTGGACCGTTTACATCATCCCACTGCATCGTCATTTCCTTATGATTAATACTTACTCAGCTCAAGTTCAATTTGAGTCTGATATACCTACTGAATTCTCTCTTATCACCATATCTATAGTGATAATAAAGACGCAACATAACAGCCACATTTTATCGCCAATTGAATTCGTTATTCAATAAAAAAAACATCAAAAAAGGTGATGAAAACCACGAACATGACGTATTTTATGCTGTTTAAAAACGTAATTATCATATTACTATAGTTATTATTTTGTTTAATACGGAAAAGTTAATATTTATATCTACTATTGACGCTAAACTATTAAGCAGTATTTATTACTGAAAGATAAATTTAGATCATAATGCGTCATGATCTGATTTTTTCTCCTCTTTACTGATAACGTTAATGATCTGTTGCCATTTATTTGATTGGTATGTCAACATTAAATATCCTTTACCGCTTGATAATCCCTTCAGCTCAACCAACGCACTGCTTCCATCTTCAGCTTGCCAAAACGATACCCAGTTACCACATTCATCAGATTTTAAACATTTATAAAATTCATCATGATCTTTAGATGTTTTCTTCGCTAAATATTCATCCGTATGAGGGCTATTATATTTTTGAGTTAGGCTTTGCTTGACCTTACTATATAAAGCCTTTCCTTCTTCCCCCGAAATATCACCACTAATATTTTGACTAACTAATATAACTTTTTGAAGGCCATGTTTATTATCTATCACGACTATATATCGTTCACTAAAAGAGACTTTTTGAATCGGTTTAGTCGTTTCACATAACATTAAATTATTTTTAGTAGCACAATCAGTGAGTGGCACTTTTTTATTTATCTCATGATAAGACTGCCCCCATTCAAACCCAAAAGGAGCCCCAATATCATTCGCCATCACGCCAAATGAGCTTGCCATAATAAACAAGTAAAGTAACCTCTTCATAACAAATCCTTTTGTTCTGTCACATCTCATATAAAACTAAATCGATCAATATAATATCAGCTAAACACCACAATATAAACTTAGTGGCATATTATGATGGTAAATTTATTGTAAGAAGATTAAACAAAAGCGTAACTGTGATTAAGCCCACATAATCATGGGCTTATTGATAATTATCATATTATTTCAAAATACTAAAATCACAGACGTAAGAAAGAGAGTACTAACAGAGAATAACTATAATGGTGTTCTATTCAATGGGTGCTTACCAAGTCAGATCAACGATTCTTTCGTCTGCAATGTAATAAACAATATCACCAGCTGTAAGTATAGTCGCTAAACTAGGATTAATTTCACAGACTTTATCACGCTGATGTACTGCGATGATAATTGCTTCATGATGTTTCTTAAAGTCATAGTAAATTGACTCTAAAGTAAGATCATTAATATTTTCTGGTACTTCAATAGAGTATTGAGTTTGTCCTTTATGTGCACTGACTAACTCTGAATGAATAAAGCTAGAACCTTTATCTATTACCGATTTAGCGACTAGCTCGGTTGATAATGAAGATATACATTCTGAATTCGGACAATATTTATGTAACAAATCACGCTTAATCGAATCATCAAAATGCGCGACTAAATGAGCATCACTGTTTTGTTCTGCAATAAATAAACTTACGGTTAATGTTGCATCATCTAAATCAGTGTCAACAATCACAGCGCTAGCAGTAGAAAGGCTTGCACGCTCCATTTCTATAGCATCAGTAAATGAATTAACTCGTACAAAATGTACATCACTATCAAACGGAGATTCTTCATATTCACACGATACTACCACTACCTCGCGTCGGCCTTGCTCTTCTCTTTTAAGCATTTCGAGTAAATGAGGCGTACGGCTGCTATGAATACCAATAACGATAATGTGATTTTCTAAATTCAAATTTTGCTTCCCTCTTCGATTTGCACGCCAAAAGTCAGTAAAAAAAACCGCTATTTTACCAATCGATAATGCAAATAAGCCCACACCACAAGGAATAATAAATAAAGCGGCTAATAATTGTCCATGTGCTGTTATGGGGCTTAAATCACCATAGCCGACAGTACTACTTGTGGTTACTATATAATAAATAAAACTTGCGAAGTTATCTGTTAAATGGGATTCATTAGCAAAGACTAAACCAACCCAACTAGATACCACATAACCACTTACAAGCAATATCAACGTGTATCTATTAATCGCCATAAAATGCTTATTAATCACTTTTTTTATAACATTTAATAGCGTATGCATACCCTTTCCTTTTGATCTACATAATATTAACAGTATAGCTAATCACCATCAGTTAATGCTCTTAACCAAAACAATAACCCTGCTATACACGAACACAACATAATAGGTATAACTAAAGCGTAACTTAATGATAATACCATCAAGTTACTCCCCACAACTGCGCCAATAAAAATAGAAAACCACAGGCTAATTTGTTTAATAAATACTTTTTTATCACCTTTACCGAGTAATAACATCGCCAATTCTCGCCCAGTATTGGCTAAAAAAGCAGTCGCAAATGTTAACGGCATTGCCTTATTAATGGTGATCCTTAGCGCAATATTTTGTAACCCCATCGCAAATGCCAATATAAAGTTGGTTACGATAGGAATAGTAATTTTTTCAATAAAAATAGCACTGAATAACAATATCGATACGGTACTCATCACCAACCAACGATAATTCTGCTGCTGCAATACAGCGATCATCTCACCAATAGTAATTCCAGCGACAAACAACAAAATCACCCCAATATAATAAAATGATTGACCATATTGATGGCTAGAAAGCAACATCGCCACATGCGTTGTATTGCCACTCATAAACGATACAAACAAACCATTTTTAAGATGAATAAAGCCAATCGCATCAACAATTCCAGCGATAAATAACAACATAAATGGCATTGCTGCAAGAATAGCAGGCTTAATTACAGATAGATTCAATGGGTTATAACATAAGTAATGATAACAATACGTTAAGTATTACATTAAATTTGGATATTTGACACACTATGAAGTAACAATAGATTAACGCAAACTTTTTAAGTTCCAACATCTTAATTAAATAAATACGAGTCATGATTTTTAAGCATTTTTTGCGACCACAGTCATACAATAATGAATAATTAGCATTCTTCTAATTCACTTTCTGCAACCAAGTTATCGTTCTTAACACACCAATGAAATTATATTCCCTAAACAATAAAAATACGGAGTATAACTTCAACAGTGATAAGGATAAGTAACTAATCATTCCTGTTATGAAGTCCTCATCAAATTAAATATTTATCTATTCATATTTGATATTTAAGGATCGTAACATGACATTTAAGAAAACATACCTATTAACCCTTATTGCATCATTGTTATCTTGCTCTGCAAGTGCACAAGTCATGGAGTTTATTCCATCAGCCAACCCTATTCATGATGAACCCATAGAGCAAGGTTGGGTAAATTATTTAAGTGGTCATGGTTACGGACAAAGCATTGCCAATGAGGATTTGATAGAGTGGTATGTCAATGGAAATAATGGTCGCGCTAATTGGAAAATCACCCCCGATACAACGCTAAATAATCAAGCACAAATTTACGGCTGGCAACTTACAACTCAAATGCGTGTCGCTAGTGGTGGTTACATAACTAACTATTACTCTAATGGCAGCAAACGCTTTTTGCCTATTATATCTATCAACCAAAATAATGAATTAACCGTGACATTTGATGGTGAAACAGCAGAAACAGTGCTTGCAGCAGACAGCACGGTTAACGACTATCATCGTTATGATATTGTTTTCCATCCCGGTGATACTCAAACGGCAAGTTTTTACTTTGATGGTCGTTTAATTCGCGATCAATGGGTAGGAACAGCGAGTAACCAGAATATGATTGCTTGGGGTAATGGATCATCTTCAATAGCAGGAGAAGCATATTATAAATCTATCGCCTTTCAAGTAAATGGAGATGCTGTTTTTTCCTCCCCAGATAGAATCCCATCACTTGTAGTTAGTGACAAAACACCAGGAACAGTCGTTATTTTCGCCGAAAAGAGAGTCGGTGGTGGAGATCCTGGAGCAATCTCAAATACCAATGATATTATTACTCGAACATCTCAAGATTACGGCCGAACATGGAGCAATGAGCTTAATTTAACTGAAGAGATTAATATTAGTGATGACTTTGACTTTTCAGATCCTCGCCCTATTTACCTTGCTGATGAAAATAAAGTATTAGTCTCTTACGTCCGTTGGCCAACTAATGCCGCTCAAAATGGTGATCGAATTAAACCTTGGATGCCTAGTGGAGTTTTTTATAATGTCTATGACGTAGCAAATAACACATGGGAACAACCAGTTAATGTTACTTCTGATGTTAAAGAACGCACATTGCAGATTATTGGTTGGGGCGGCCATGAATATTACACACGCAGCAGCCAAATAACCGCCACTGATAGTTGGGATTTTTCTACCCAATTAAGTATTTATAGCGGAACTAAAAACGAATTATTTATATCAAATGGATCACATGAATTCAGAGTTAATTACACCCATGATAATCAAGGTCGATTAATTGCTCATCTTAATGGTCAAGAAAATCCGATCATTATCAAAAATAAAGGTGATCATGTAGGAGGTATCTTTACTTCCTCAATCCAATATTCACCCGCAGATCAAAGTGCGCGTTTGTTAATTAATGATGTTCAATTAGCGCAATGGACGGGGATGCCTTCAGCGGACAGCATTATAGGATTTGGGCAAACTGATGCTGAACAAGAAGGAAGATTACATATAAAATCGCTTTCTCTTGCTAAAAACACGGCGGAAATAATTAATTATGATGCTAGTGCATTAGCCATGTTAAATCCATCAGAATCGCCAAATAGCCCTGAATCACAAGGATGGCAAAAATCACACTCAGGTAAAGCCTATAACTTCTATGGTGTCGCGAGTATTAATCCAGGGCCTGGTCATGGCATTGAACTGACAAAGCAAACACAAATTCAAGGTAATCATAATCAACGGTTAATTTACCCTGCGATTACACTGGATAAATATTTCCTCAATGTAGTTTCTGCATTCTCAGATGATAAAGGTCAGACGTGGACAACAGGCTCAGCACTTCCAATCCCCTACAGATGGAATAATAACTTAGAAACTCTAGAACCAAGTGAAGCAGATATTGTTGAATTAAATAATGGTGACTTATTACTTACTGCGCGCCTAGATTTTAATAAAGTCGTCAACGGTATTAATTATGGTCCTCGACATCAATTCATCAGCTCTGATGGTGGTGAAACATGGACGATGCCAGAAGGTAATGATAGTTCTCTATTTAATAACATCAGCACAAGTACTGTAGATGCTTCCATTACTCGTTTCACACCAGCAACTGGTGAAAGCTATTTATTATTTACTAACCCTATGGGTAGCCCTGCTGGCTCAAGTGGCCGTTCAGATCTTGGATTATGGTTTAGTTTTGATGAGGGAACAAGCTGGCAAGGACCAATTCAATTAGTCAATGGTAGTTCTGCTTATTCTGATATTTATCAACTAGACGATAACAATGCAATGGTCATCGTTGAAGATAATGGCCCTAAAATTAGAGTTCTAACAATACCAGTAACATTAATAAAACAAACACTATAAGACTTTTTATAGCTCTCGCCTCCAAATGATATTATAAATTTGGAGGCATTTTTAAAGCAATCATAGTAATAATGCCAGCTTCGGGCGTACTGTCATTTATAAAGCTTTTTTAATACCAATATAGAGCTTGTATATTAAGCGATGAACTAAATGGCTTTACACAGACACGAAAATTGCCTACCAAATGGCAGGCAATATATATAATGAGTTTCTAATAAAAATAAGAGGTTAAAGAAACAACGTCCTTAATAGTTAATTAACTCATCGTTATCGTTATTGGTAAAGATGCGGTCCAAGTCGCTGGAATTGTAGCAGTAGGGAACGAGAGCTTAATTTCAGACACTGAAACAGATGATGCAGCAGTCAACCAATTAATAATACTTGTATGAGCTGCTCGGCCAGCTAAAATCTCGTCTAAAATCGCACCAGAAGCTGCACCCTCACCATCACTTCTTTCGCCTAAAGCTAAAATCTGATTTTCCAGCGCAGTTTTAACCCTCTGTTGCATTGCTACATCCACAACACTATCATTTGGATAGCTAATTCCAGGGTTTGCATTACCCAAAATTCTCTGCGAAATCGCTGTTGCATGTAATGTTTCAAATCCAAGGGTTCCCTCAACCCCATTACTGCCAAGTGCTTTCACTATAACAGTAGTTGACGTTCCATTGGCTTGCCGTACTCCTCCAACTTCAACTTGAGGAAGAATGGATGGCCCGCCTACGGAAGCTTTTAGGGTTATACCATCAAGAATATACAATGTTCCTTTACTCGTGAAATCGAATTGAGTATTACTGTCAGCCGCTACTCCTGCAGTTTTATCTATCGTCCAGTCTTGAACTTCGGCTGCTGTCTCTGCTGGAATTTCCCATCCCCAGAGAGGCGCCGTATTCACAAAAGAACCAGTTATAGCCAATAAACCACCACCACTACCGATAGAAGCCTCAGATAGTGCTGCATTCGCCGTATTAATCAAAAAGAATGGTGTCAAAATAGTCGCAATTAATAATGTCTTTTTTATTTTTATTCCTTTAAGTTCAGAGATATATTACAAATAACAACTAAAACAACTTATTTAAGAGTAACTGTAACAGGTACGATAGTATTCCATGTCGCTGGAATTGAGGCCGTAGGGAACGTTAAACTGTAATCACTAATTTTCACTACATAAGCACCAGATAAAGTTTTATTTGCTTCTTTAGCAAACTCTGCTTCCGCTTCTGAAAAAGACCCAGTACCATCAATGAGAATCGGATACTTAGTAATAAAATTCGCCTGTTTTGCAACAACAGTTTGAACTTCTGCTGCGCCAAATTTTTGGCCACTCCTGCCATTAACATATACACCACCTAGAAACCCTTGCACGTTTAGCTCCATTACTCCAGCAGCAACATCTGCATCAGATGAATCCTTACCATTAGCAACCAATGTGATTTTTTGTACAGAGCCATCCAATGTAGTTTGACTATTAGTAGATCCAACTTTAATCACTGGTGTGATACCAGCCCCCCCCTCAGCAGCAGGGGATTTCATATAACCATGAATTAAATCAAGTTTGGGTTTATCTGTGAACGTCCATGTTGTATTTGAATTAGCGCTAACGCCATACCTCAGCTCTGCCTTCCACCCAGTCGCGGCGTTTTTTGAGGCGTCAGGAATTTCCCACATCCAGGTAGGTCTCGTATCCGTAATTGCACCGTTAAAATCTAGCTTTCCAGAAAAACCACCATCAGAAGTTGCAGCATCAGCAGCACCTGCCATAAATAATATTGATACAGCTAATAATGTTTTTCTCATATTAATATTCCTTTAACTAATATTATGATATTTATTCTTTATAAAATATTTATAACATTGTGATACACGTAAGTAACATAGTGCGTGTATTAGCTGCTAAACAGCAGCTAATACACATAGAAAGTTATTTAATTCTCTAGGACGCTAAAAAAAGAACATCCTTATCTCTTATTAAATTACCGTAACCACTATAGGTAACGACGCAGCCCAAGTGGATGATGGTTGACTATTGGTTGCGAATATCAATTTGAACTGCTCTAACTCTATAGACACCGCAGCGGAAACCTGAGCAAACGATGTATTAGTCAATACCTCCCACATCGCGGGAGCAATAGGTTCATCATGTGGACTCGTATATGTTGTACTGTAGTAGGGCTGCTTTTTAAGTAGAGATCGAGCAGAATTATCCGCACCATTATTAGCTACAAATGTCTGATTATTTCCCCCCCTAGCCGTCGCAGCTGTATAAATGGTAGCACTCATTTCCAAGAATCCTGATGTATTATTATCTCCCTTTACTGGTAGCTTTAGGTTATACTCTTCAGAACCAACACTCTGCACGTTGCCTAGTTTTTGACCACCTATCTCTATGACAGGCAGAATACCAAGCCTCGCCTTTGGGCTTGGTTCTACCATCACTCCGTTCAACCCCGTAATCGTACCTTTTGATGTAAAATCGTATACGGTGTTATTGCCATCAATCACCCCTTCTCTTTTATCCACATCCCAATCAACTGTAGCAGCGGCCGACGCTGCTGGAATTTCCCAAGACCAATCTGTTTTGGAATTTACTATAGTACCGCTAATTGTAAGCTCTCCCGCACCCGCCGAATGAAGAGGAGCCTCAGCCACTGCTGCATGAACGCTCGGGGCAGAAAAAGATGTCAAAATCGCGACCATTAATAATCTTTTTTTCATTTTCATTTTCATTTTCCTTTTCATTTTTAATCTCCATAATAACGATATTATTTCTGATAGATCTATTTTATGGCTTAATATTTATACTCATTAAATAAAGGTAATAAGTAAAACAACTTATTTAAGAGTAACTGTAACAGGTACAATAGAATTCCATTTCGCTGGAATTGAGGCAGTAGGGAACGTTAAACTGTAATCACTAATTTTCACTACATAAGCACCAGATAAAGTTTTATTTGCTTCTTTAGCAAACTCTGTTTCCGCTTCTGAAAAAGACCCAGAACCGTCAAGGAGCAACGGATAAGTAGTATTAAAATCAGCCTGTTTTACAACAACAGCTTGAACTTCTGCTGCGCCAAATGTACTGCTCTTGCCGCCATTAGTATACGCACCACCTAGAAACCCTTGCACGTTTAGCTCCATTACTCCAGCAGCAACATCTGCATCAGATGAATCCTTACCATTAGCAACCAATGTGATTTTTTGTACAGAGCCATCCAATGTAGTTTGACTATTAGTAGATCCAACTTTAATCACTGGTGTGATACCAGCCCCCCCCTCAGCAGCAGGGGATTTCATATAACCATGAATTAAATCAAGTTTGGGTTTATCTGTGAACGTCCATGTTGTATTTGAATTAGCGCTAACGCCATACCTCAGCTCTGCCTTCCACCCAGTCGCGGCGTTTTTTGAGGCGTCAGGAATTTCCCACATCCAGGTAGGTCTCGTATCCGTAATTGCACCGTTAAAATCTAGCTTTCCAGAGAACCCCCCCTCAGGAACTTCAGCATTAGCTGCACCTGCTATGAATAATATTGATACAGCTAAAAATGTTTTTTTCATATTTAATATCCCTTTATTAATATTTTAAATATAACGCCCCATCTAGTTTTATTAATTCATATAAATACATTTAGGAAGTGTTAATATTTTTATTGATTTAATTACATGAGTTAAAAGTATAATTAAAATAAAACAACATACTCTATTATTACATCACTTCTCCTTTAATAAAAAATTATCGCTTAACAGCCTTTATTATCCCCCCATCCTTCAACATCCAACACAAAATTAAAATCACCCCGATAAGATAATGGAACATGAATCTTTAACGGATTTACCATTTTAATTTCAAGATGATCAAATTGTTTTGGTATAATTAATCGAACAGAACTACCCATTTGTTCTCCAGTTACACTAACACGACGCCCATCCAGCCATAATTCCAATATAACCTCTACATTAATATCGCCTTGAGCCGTAGGCTCTGTTATGACAATCGAAATACCACTATTCTTGTTATGATTTAATACAGCATTATTAATTAATAACGACTGTAATTTAGTCTCTAATTCTGACTGTCTAACCGATAATAAAACTGAGTTACTTAATACTTTACTAATTGAAACATATTGATTATTTATCACCTCACCATTAACACTTCCTAATGAAATAGCAGCTGGATTAATGATAAGTGGTTGAGAAAAAGCAGTCCCTCTATTAATTACAATTAAACTAATAAACAACAGGAAAGTAAAAAAAAATTTTACGTTATCATTCATATTACTTACCTATTTAAGATAAAGTAAAACACGAAAACCAACAATTAAGTTAACTTAATGATTAATTTTATATCACAATAAATATTACGTTATATTTAATAATGATGATTTAAAAATAAAATCATAACAACCTAATTAATATACAATTACTTAATCGGATTTTTTAATATATACGTTTCTAAGTTACCATAATCATTTAATGCCCTCACAGAATTAACTATCTTCCCAGTCACATTCACCTTATCACCAGGCATAAACATCGTTAATTTATTTGTATCCACCTCATTAAAAGCTAAAGGTTTATTTTTATTATCAAAAACCTCACTAATAGCAAAAATATAAGGAGTACTATTTACCAACCACTGTTGCCCAGGCAAATGTTGAACTGTCATATTTTTTTCAGCACCAGGACGATCTTTAACAATAGTTTCTGGGCGATAAATCAACTTAACCCGTGTGCGGATCGCCATTGATAACCCACTTCCTTTATTAGCTTGAGGAATTTCTTGTAAATTTAGCCAATAGATCGATTCTTTATCTTTTGGCATATGATCCGACATTTTCATAATACGAAACACCTGTCGTTCATTACCGTTAATTTTGAAAAATGATGGTGTCGTAACAAACGTCGGACGGGTATCACTTTCAGTAATATTGTCAATCCATACTTGCCCACCATACATTTCATCTGATTCGTTATTTGCTATTGCTGAAACAAAAGAGGTACTACCATTATAAATATACCGTGTTGTATCCAAAGCCAAAGCTGCAGAAGCGCTGTTAGACATTATTAAAGGAAGAAAGACTGCTAATAACATTTTTTTAATTTTCACATACCACCTCTTGTAATTCATGTGTATCTTGAATTGCTGTACCCGAAATTTCACAATTACCTAAGACCAAACCAGTTGGTTTATCGATACTACTGATAAACAACACACCATATTGAGAAATGAACCCCAGAGGTACTCCTGTTACCGACCTAGCCCATGTTCCATTTGGGACAAATTTCCCATTTTTATCTTTTATTTGTAATAGATAGCGTTTAACCGTTATTGAGCTAAAAGGCATATAAACCACAGCACCACTCGTAGGAACCACCGTTATATTAGTCTTCAATAACTCTTTATCTCTCGGTAAAGTTGAACCATCCAATGTAATATTATTAACGTTATAACCACTGATAGGAATAATTGTATTTCCCTTACTATTTGTTGGATAAGGAGAAGACATAAACTTCACACCTTCTGTATTCGCCACATTAGCAATTGCTATCGTATCAGTCGTATTCCGCGTAAAAATAATATCTCGCTTAGTCGGCAAAATAATGGCAGATCCCGAAACAGATGCAGACCCAGTCACATTTCTCCCAGCTTGAGAAAGCTGAGTATTCAAAAGTACACGATCACCTCGATAACTCGATTGTAAAGAATATGTCGGGTCACCATTCGGGTGTGACCATCCAATGCTGGCAGAATAATCAATATTTTCACTGAGTGTCGAAGAAATACCGCTATTCATACTCATACTTCCATCATCTGTAATATTAACGCTGGCATAAGAATTATATTTACGACTAAATGTATCAAAAGGCACCGATATCGAGAGTGATACCCCATATCCCGTTCCATTACCTGTTTGCGAATAAGTACTCCCCAAGTTAAGGCTAAATTGTTCAAATCGAGCAGATACATTACTGTTAAAGCCTATACTCGTCTCACTGTCTCCCCAATACCGTCGGTGCCAGCCTGATAGTCCAACATCAATATTATCAGCCAACCGATGAGTTAGGCTCAGTTCATACTGGCTCTGCTGCTTCTTACGCTGATCGTTTTGCCGTTGCCATGGCATAAAGTCAGAAAATTCAGTATAATTTTCTGAGGTATACTGAGCACTAGCTACTTGTAAACTGGTATCTCTACTAAATGTTTTAGCATAAGTTAGTGAAAGTTTTCCGCCACTCCGTTTACTATAATCATTATATTTTCCATAAGAATAAGCCCCCTGAACGGCCAACGTCCCCCATTGTCCTAATCCTCGCACCCCTCCAATACCTACATTAGTATATTTCCCATGTAACAATGCACTTGACTTCAACGTATAATTGTCAAATCCATATCCGTAAGATACTGCTGTAAAAATACCATCGAGCTTTTCTCTTCCTTCATTTTCCCTTAATCCAGCAAATACCCCATACTCAGATTCACCTGGACTCAACATATTCGGTACAATCGTTAACGGAAATAACTGTGTTGAAACTGATCCATCTGACTCTGTCACTGTCATAGTGACATCACCGCTACTCAATAAATTAGCATTTTTTATTTCAAACGGTCCCGGTGGCACAATTTCCGAATACACAGTACTACCATTTTGAATCAAGGTTACGCGTGCATTTGTTCGCGCAATACCTGAAAATACAGGCGTGTAACCTAATTTATTTGGCAGCATAGTACTGTTACTGGTTAAGCTCATTCCTAATAGACTTGTACTACCTGCTAATGAGCTACTGACAAATGTTTTCCCTAACGTCAAATCTGCATTTAAATTCTGTAAAGCACGAGTGGCACTAATCATAGAGATATCACCCCCCGTTTTATTAACGTTTATAGATGTCGTTGCTATCCACTTCCTCGTATTTGCAGTTATATCCGTTGCAGCATAAGCGTCAGTCCCCACATCATTAATATTGGCATTCGTATTATAATTAAGGCGAATAGCAGAGATGCCATAATCCCAATCGGGACGAATCGCTGACTGACGTAATAAACCTTTTTGAGGTAAAGAAAAACGAACATTTTGAGTTAAAAAATCAAAATCAACATGACTATTAGGCTCATTGCCCAACTCATAGCACTGACGTGTTGTATTAAACACCTTTGCATAAAATTGTGGTTCAATCACAATTCCTGCATCACTCAACCACTTATTCGTTAAACATATGCTGTCTTTATCTTCACTGGTAACGGTGAAAACACGTTTGCCCAAATCTTTATCATTAAAGACTATATCCACTAAATAGCGCCCAGGTGTATATTTATTATTTAAACTCTCCCAAGCTGCAGTATCTATTTTTGCTCCTCCCTGCAAGAAACTGAGATTTAATTCACCGGCATCTAATACTGCGCTGTAGCAGGCCAATACGCTACTTACAGCCAAAAATGAATAACGACTCCTCATTGATACGTCACCACTAACGATAACGATCCATAATATTCACCGACCTCAGCACTATCTAACCCATCAGCCGTTGCCATAAAACCAAACACACCTTTTGCTGCAAACTGGTTCGGATACGTTAGCTCTGCATTATTTACCGTTATCGTATTACGATTACTTACCACCCCAGTGTCTGTAGATGAAATAGCAATACGAATATTATCTCCAGCCCCCTGTGTAATAACACCACGTTCATCTAACTGATTAACAGACTTATCCCCGAAAGAAAATTTTACAAAATCATTACCAGCTAAAAAAGCACTACACCCAGGTTCAGTTGCCTGTTTTTCATAAAGCTTAACAGTAAAAGGGTGACTTTTAGTACCACGACGATTTGATTTATTTTTATCGTGCGTTCCAAATTCAATTAGTCCACTGCGAGAAACACCACTATCGACAACTACCGAACAAGCTGAACCAACCACCACACCATTAACATAAATTTGACTTTTTAACGCCAGCTTCGACGATGCAAATGCCACCATGGGAGTGAATAAGAGAGAGTACAACCATAATCGTTTCACAAATAAGACCTCACTATTTTTAATAGCTTTTATATTATAAAAACACATCACCTTTTATATATTGACGGCGAAGACAATGAAATAAATGTCACTATCACTAGAAAAATCATTTTTTTTCAAATTCAGCCAGATACGTGAAATACAAAGAAATCAATTCATCTCTTTTTATATGATCATTTTTATCAATAGCTTTAACTAATTCACGCCGCACTTTGTTCATTTTATTTTTTAGTGTTTTTTTTTCTTGCTGTTGTTCATATCGTGCGATCCATTCCATAAACATATCATTACCTATTCTCTTTTATTAACATTCAACCTTCGTATAAACAAAAAGAATTACTTACACTGTATAAAATATATCCACACAGACCAAATTAAAAACTTTAATTGAGATTGTACTCTTGGTCTTTCTAAATAAAGTAAAGCTATTGTATCAACACCAAACAAAAAATAAATACAGATAATTCCCACAAAAATTAAACAAATACGTAACACAATAAACTAGTACAGCATGATTTTTATTCCAAATGAGTATTGTTGGGATTTTTATTGTAAGAATCTCTCTATTTTTCTATCCGAGCACCTAATAAAACCCAAGTAATGAATCAATATATTAACAATTAAGGTGAGTAAAATGACTCAGCTAGTACCTTGATGAGTTAATTATTATTAACCATAAAATATTAAATGAACCATCTAATTAAATTTAAATATGATTATTATTCAGTGGCGAAA
Organism: Photobacterium kishitanii; assembly: GCF_000613045.3. Classification (NCBI taxonomy): domain Bacteria; kingdom Pseudomonadati; phylum Pseudomonadota; class Gammaproteobacteria; order Vibrionales; family Vibrionaceae; genus Photobacterium; species Photobacterium kishitanii. The sequence continues at coordinate 317,251 of NZ_LN794353.1, forward strand.
ATATATTTCATTAGTCAATTAAAACAAGTAATTAAGAAGATTATCAGCAAAGCATAATGATAAAACAAGTGCATAATATTGCATATTAAATATATATGCCACTTAAAAAAGTAAAAATGAAACAAAAATGAAATAACTATTTCAATATAAAAACAATTAAGAAAATTCTTACAATAAACCACTTGATAACAAATATGTTATATATAAACTACTATTAACGGCATTAATAACAACTAAGAATACTCTATTATCCAATTATAAAAATAAGACTTGAGAGTTTTCTTTAAAATACAATGTGTATCATAAGTAAAATAAGTTACCCACAAAAATCAGATTTATGATTCACGTATTAATTATCGATTCATTAACCACTATAAAGAAAAGTAAGCATGCTATGAATATACTAATTATTGAAAGTGATATATTTCAATCTAAAAAATTAAAAAGTATCCTATTAAACATTAATATGTGTAAAATTATCATTGTTAACAATGCTGATCTAGCTATAAAAGAGCTACAGCAAAATCATTTTAATCTCATATTCTGTAATATCGACATTACTGATATTGATGGTATAACGATACTATTTAAATTTATTCATAACAAAGAGCTTCAAAATATCGTACTAATGAGTTCAGGAAATGAAAATATTTCTCAGCTTACTTATGACATGTGTAATCAACTAAATTATAAGCATGTTTCTATGCTTTATAAACCATTTGATATTACTTCATTAGAACGAATATTATGTAGGATAACTAAAGAAAATAATGAATTACATTTAAATGAAATAGACAAACCACTATCAAGTATTGATATTATTCGAGCATTTAGCGAAAATTGGATATTTTTAGTCTATCAACCACAATTTGATTTTAGAAGTGGTGATCTATTGGCAGTAGAAGCGCTTGCCCGCATACGACATCCCATTTATGGTGATATAGAACCGAAGGTATTTATACCGATGATAGAAGATATGGGATTAATGTCTCATTTGTTTCATCTCGTACTAGATAAAGCGACATCAGCACTAGGGACATTTGGTTTTAATGTTAAATTATCGATAAATATAACCAAAAACATATTACAAGAAGAAATTTGCGATCTAATTTTAAATATCTGTCGTAAAAATAATTTTGCCAATTCAAACCTAACACTCGAATTAACTGAAGAACAGGCATATCGTAGAACGCCAACGTTACTTGCTAATTTAGCTCGCTTAGAGTTAAATAATATCAAGTTATCTATTGATGACTTTGGTACTGGTTATGCTTCACTTGACCAATTAATTAATCTACCAGTTGCTGAAATTAAAATTGATAAAAAGTTCATTTCAGGAATATGTCACGATTACAAACGTCAACAAATGACTAAATTATCGTTGTTTTTAGCTCAATCATTAGGAATTAACTGCGTTGCTGAGGGTGTAGAAGATAAGGAAACTTGGGAATACCTGCGAGAATTAGGTATAGATGTCTGCCAAGGATATTATACAGGCAAGCCTCTCCCAATACATGAATTAAAAGAGCTATATAATCTCTTCATTGAAACAAAAAAGAATCAGCCTTTAGTTTGTAAAAATACGACTATTTTAATATTCATTGATAACTCATTAAGTATGTTAGCGTTAGAACGGTTATTATCAAAAGAACTAACTGACTACTCAATCATCACAGCATCGAATACAGATTCCATTAATTGTACTTTACGTGATTACCCTATAAATTATATCATCTCCGATTCACTATCCATTGATAAACTAGAGGACATCAATTGGGAAAACAAACTAAATGATAATAATGTTTCATTACTATTACTCGTCGAGAAAGATAAAAATCATAGTATAAAAACAATAAATAATATCATTCCAGTTATAAAATCAGGGACATTGCAAGAGGACGTAAAAAAAATCATTTACAATATAAAAAAAAGCAAAATCTCATTAAATTTAGAATACGATTCATTATCGAAACAAGAACAAGCAGTAACTAAGCTTCTTATTGCAGGTTTTACAAATAAATATATTGCAAGAGAACTTGATTTAAATGAAAAGACAATAAGCACATACAAAAAAAGAGTCTTAAATAAATTAAATGTAAAATCAACCGTAGAGCTATATCAAGTTTTAGGTAACAACTAAATATATTTCTGCATTATTAAGTAATTCAGCAACGTAGCGATTATTAATTTTTCGCTACGTATATGTGTATATTTTATTAGGTCTATTTAAAAGATTTCTACATAACATTTTCACCTCAGGACACTCAATCCAGACGCTGCATTCCTTCTGCAGAATATCTATTTATGACCATGTTAAATGAAGACATAAAACCTTTTAATATCAATTATTAAACAACACTTCACCAAGATATTCACCATCATTTATTACGCCAGGCAACACAAAATAATAACCGCCACCAAATGGTTTTATATAACGCTCTAGTGGTTCACCATTGAGCCTTTTTTGCGTATTAATAAAACCAGTTTTAAGGTTTTTCTGATAAGAGATAAAAATGAGCCCCATATCTAACATTCCCGACTCATTTATCCCTAACGAATAACTATAACTGCGTCGTCGTAATTTCGCAGTGTATCGCTCTGGATTACGCGGCTCAGCTCTACGCATATGTGAATTAAATAAGATACGATCTCCATGCGGATCTTTCTCATATTCAGGAGAATCGTGCTCATGTTTCATTCCTAGTGGAGCACCAGTTACTTTATGACGACCAAAGTCATTTTCTTGATCTTCTAAAGGCGTTCGATCCCAAAACTCAAGATTAAAGCGAATTAAGCGAACTGCTTGATATGATCCCCCTCGACACCAAGTCGGTTCTTTATCGCTATCTGTAACCCAAACTAACTCATTCATTAGATCTGTATTATCGGCAGGAGCATTACCTGTACCATCTTTAAAACCAAACAAATTCACAGGCGTTGATTTATGATCAATATCGCGCGATGGTAAGAACCCATCTATTTTCCAGTGTGGCGCTAAATATAAACTCGTGTGTTGTAAAATATCACGTAAAGCATAAACCACACTCTCAGGACTATTTGCACATATCTGTAACGCGATATCTCCACCACACCAATCAGAGTCAAGTCTGTCATTTTGAAAACTCGTCATAGCAACTAAATGCCTTGGCTTTAAATGTTTAAGACCAAAACGAGAATCAAATAAACTCGAGCCTAATGAAACAGTTACCGTTAACGAATCAGGATCTAAATGCTCGCCAAGCATTCCTGACTCAAAGGGTGGCATTTTATCATTACTATTAAGCGGCAATTTTTGGGGTTGAGTTAAATAAGCAATCCGATTTGTGATAATTTTGAAGAGATCTTTTAATTCTTCTAAACTACTTGCTGTTACAATAAAGGTTACAAAAGAAACATTTTTTTGCTCTTTAGTAATCACACCTGCTTGATGATGTCCTTTATAATCAATCTTATGATTATACTTACGTTCAGAATACGTTTCTTTTGCTACTATAGTTGGAATAGTAAATAGTGCACTACCTGCAACAAGCGTTTTTAATGCATTACGTCTAGAAATTTTAAAAATTGAAGATGATTTCATGCTATTTATTTCCATATATTCTTTAATATTTGTAATACACATCAAGGTTCAATTTTGCCCTTAGTGTTGCGAGTAAATATGCTTGCTGCGTCAGTACAGAATATAATTTTGTTTTATCCTTTGAACTTAAACTATTATACAATTTATATTCGTTATTATTCAGTTTATAGCCATCGAGGATATCTATGATTTCACTATAATTATGTAATATTGGCGCTAATGAGTCTTTAGGGATAAAAGGTTTAACTTCACCGACTATATATAAAGACCCTTTTACGTTAGCAGCGATATCCGCTAAGTCAGATAAACTGTATCTATTTTCTTTACCTGAAATTTTAGTCTCCAATACCATCTCAATAAAATCAGCAGATGACTGAATCAATTTAGCAATATCAATATCTTCAGCTTTTACTCTTCGTGCTAAATCATTTGAATTCATCAATAACTCATCAACAGCAGCCAATGCAACTTGAGTATTTTTTTGATTAAAAAGCAAATATTCAACTAAATGAAAACCTTTGAAACGGTAATCCTTAACACCATCGAGAAAATCATCACTACGTGAATTAATAACTCGATCAGTATTACCAAATAACCGCACAATAGGCCGCACCATTTCATAATATTGATGAGCTCTAACATAAGCAACTTGTGCACTTGCTATATTGTTAACCTTTAAACTACTTTTTAGGCTATTTAACTGACATATCATATTTTCAATATTTTTAGATACATAACCCATATATGTTACAGTTACTTGTTTGTACTTTTCTGGAGTAGGAATATCACCTTTCGCTATGATAATTTCACTACCCGTTTGCACAGGTGACCGCAATGCTTTAGCTGCTGCTCCTTGTGCAAACAACAGCGAAACAAATACGTAAAGGATTAAAATACTAACGTTATTACGCATACTTTCTTCTCCGTGAAAATATAACGGCAATAACCATCCAGTAAAAAACAAACGTAATAACACTTAACCAAATAGGCTGCGATCGATAGCCAAAGAATGAATTCAATAGATTGCCAAAAAATCCTGAATCATCAAGCAATGCAGTCGTATTCCAAGCTGGATAGTACAGAATATCAGGTACAGAATAATCGTACTCAATAAGTAAATTAATACTTCCCTCAACACCTTTTAGTAATAATGAAACAGCTAGAAATAATAAAATAATTCCTGTTGTATTAAAGAAAATACGCCAAGGTACATAATGATTAATTAAGGTAAACAGATAAAGCGTTAATGCCGCAATAACAATACCGCCACCAACTTCTGCAAAAAAATCGGCTGCATTTGCAGAGTTAAGAGACATAATAACACCCGATAAAAATACTACGATTTCACTACCTTCTCTCGCAATCGCAATGGCAACTATGAAGGTAACTCCCCACCAATGTTGATTTTCTGTTCTCGCCTCTAATCCTGATACAATTTCGGATTTCATTGAACCACTATGACGATTCATCCAATAAACCATTTGAACAATTAATATGCACGCAACGAACTCCATCATAATCATAAATAATGATTGGCCGGTATCACTCAAGACATTGAATACACCATAGATTAACAATGCGAGTAAAATAGATGTACAGATCCCTATTGCTACACCACCCCATAAGTAACGTAATCCGTTGCGGCTATCTACATGCTGTTTAATCCAAGCGTAAATAATGCCAATGAGCAGTAAAGCTTCAATACTCTCACGCCAAATTACAAATAATACTTGTCCCTTCATTGGCTTGACTCTTTAGCTATAATTTTTCCTTTTGGATGATCTAAATGGAAGTCGTCAAAAAATGTATAAGTACCTTGCCTTAGTGGTGCAATGACAACAACCGAGCTAGCCCCCGGAGCTAATACTTTTTCTTTTCGTAATTGAGTGCTTTCAAATTCAGCGGGTTGATTACCTATATTTGAAATTTTAATCCGAATTATTTTTTTTGTTGGAACCTCTAAAACAAGTGGAATTAGATCGCCATTTTTAATTTGTAAATTAACCGTAAATTTTTCAGCGGCATGAACAGATATAGGCGAAAATAAATAAAATGAGAGAATAATAAGTGTTAAATACTTTTTCATTTTGCCTCAATATTAATTTGATAAATAAAAATAAGAGGAGGTCACCCTCCTCTTTATTTAGATATAATTTTTAATAGCTTCCCTTTCGCCCGACGCCGGCATAATTAAATTCCCATGAAACATCAAAAGGTTTAAACCATGGTGCAACACCTGTCTCTTTATCAATATGACGGTAAAAAGGAGCATTTTTATTGTATGATGGCGGATAAATAGTAAAGACAACTTTATATTTACCATTTCCATCCAATTTGATGTTTTTACCATAGTGAGGACCATCACTAGCAACCATTGGCATAAACATACCTGACTGCGCTTCTTTTTTATCTCCCAGTTTAGTTACAGAATATTTAATCGTTAGGTATGGAATCCAGTCACCTTCGGCAAACCCATTTGGATTTTCCTCAGCAGCATGTATATCCGCTTCCAAATGGATATCTGCCTTATTGGCTGGTAGTGTAGTCATGGTTTTGTCTTTTCCCATGTCCATCGTTATAGGCTGTAAATAAACGCCTTGGATTTCCATACCATCTTTAATCGTTGGTTGACCTAAAGGATATTCTTGAGAAGTTGCAGTAGCTGAAAACAAAATTAAAGTTGATGCGATAGCTAGAGATGTTTTTTTCATTATCTATTCCATGATTAATTGCAATAAAGAACCAAATGATATTGATTATCACTATCATTAACCAACATTTTTATCAAATTCAAGTGAAAACTAAGTTTTACAAAATAAACACAAATATCCATCTTAGGATACACTTTTCATTTTAGTGTCACATTTAGTCTTAACGCGTAAATGGAAATAGCACTTCGGTCGCGACTCTTTAGTAACCATTTATATTAAAAATCATATATAAGTGGTAGATAGGTAGATAGGTAGATAGGTAGATAGGTAGATAGGTAGATAGGTAGATAGGTAGATAGGTAGATAGGTAGATATTGTATATCATCTCAGTTCATACCGTGATGAAGATCTGTTGATATATATGTATTATGACAGTATTTTTATATCTTCTTTTATAATTTACTTCATAAAATGACTCAATATTTATCTATAATAGTCAAACTTTAATCATTAATATCAGCAACAAAATATTTTAATTTTTTGTTATACACTTAATAAATCATTTTATAAAAAGAAAGGATTATATATGAACATAAAAAAATTATGGGGTTCTTGGGACTTAATTTCATTTAGTCATACCATCTTAGAGACTAAAGTTAAAACTAACATTATGGGTGATAATCCTAATGGAACAATTATATTCACTGAAGATAATTGTGTTAGTGTTATCATCACGAATGAGTCCAGAAGAACAAGTAATAAAATTGAAGATAGTAATTATCTTTATAATAGTATGATGGCATACATGGGACGTTACGATCTCAATGGAAACAAATGTGACTTTCATATTGAAATTTCATGGAATCCATCTTGGGTTGGTTTAACATTACAACGTGAAATAATACTTGAAGATGACAAACTTATTATTAACACACTACAACAAGTTGGTATTGATGGTAATTTAAGTACTGCCACATTAACATGGAAAAGAAAGAATAATATTTAAAGACAAAAAGAAACCAATAAGATTAAATATAGTAACCATAATAAATAATTTTGTTGAGATAATATCAAACAAAAATTCATATTGATAAGTATCATATATGGATTAAGCGATATCTAAGTCCTTATATTTAATTGTTTTTTCAATGCTGTATATTATAAAACCTACATTTTTCACAAAAGACAAGCATAGGTCTTATTAATTTACTCACTAAATAGTAAAATTGATGTGTACATGAATGTACACATCACAGGCAGCATATAATTTTACAGCTTTTTTTATTTACTTAAAAATGCTTTAATTTGTTCAGGAGTAAGATCTACACCTATTTTATAATAATCACTAACCTGACTTGCTGTTACAAAATACGTATTCGGATACTCCAGTTGAACTTCTTTAATAAATGCATTTAAACCATCAACTTCATCACTAATTGATAATGACTGACGATGTAAATAAATACCAAATGGTGGTCGAGAAGCATCCTTATAATGGTTTAAGAAATTTTCCATCCAAATATTCTTTGCTTGCTCTGGAGTACAAGTTTGGTTACAAGCTCCAAATACTGTATCCATAACGTTTACAATACTACCATCGATATATTTGTAACCCATAAATAATTGATTACTTTTAGGCTGTGTTGCTACTGTATATTTAGGGTAACCACCATCTTCCCAATTAAATTGCTCTTTTTGAGAAAAATCACAGTGTACGTTATCCCATCCACCTGGTATTGATGTACAGTGGCGAACCCCTTTTCTTGGCTGCGTTTGTTCTGGTGCAGCAGAAAGTGAAGAATCATAACTAATATTTAATTGATTCATTATACCTTGCAAATGACCTAACGCTGCATTCTTATTCTCACGGTCCCAACCACTACTGTTAGTATCTAAAAAGGGTGCACGGAATCCTTTTATCTTATCGCCTGGAATACCTGAAGCGACCAAAAATTCATAATTTTTCTTTAATTCCTTCTCAATTTGAGATTGAGTTAAAGGTTCACCTTGATTACCTGATGCAATAGCTGGGTGTGAATATGTATGTAGAGCAAATTCGTGACCTTTCTTATATAAATTATTAATTGATTTAGGGTTGCTTACACATTGTGGATCGCCTGTTGTTAATCCATCATCATTAACACAAACGATATCAAGCATTGATTCTTCATAAACCCATCCACCAGCTTGTTGCACAACATTGACATAAAATGTTAATGGAACAGTGCTGTTTAATTGAGCAACACTTTTTTCCATTTCTTGATTCACACCGTCATCAAGACTGATAACGACAAATTGTGGTTTATTATTAATATCATCTACTGATGCAAATGTTGAAAATGAAATAGATGTTAATAAAAGGCATGCTAAATGTGTGTTTTTAATACGAGTCATAAATTCCCTAAATAAAAAAATAAAACTATTCGTAATGAGAATAATTTTCGGGAGAATCATATACGACTATGCATCATGTTCAATAATATATGTGTAATATATTATGTCGATTTGAGAACATGCCTAACATGTTGCATATTAAGCGCTTGATTTTATTGACTCAGTTATCAATCTAAATGTAACATTTTCATAGTTATAATTAACTGGCATAGCCATAATATTACCTATTCCACTACCACTCAGATAATGCTTTATACATATCGCACCAACCAATGTACTCGCCATTTTTGTCGATAATTACTTTCTTCTCAGATTACTTTTACTCAACCCACGCCGGAATAGCTAAACTACGTTCGTTTTGGAAGTAAATACATTAAAAACGTACAATAAACAGATATAAATTATGAAAATTGCTCTAATATTAAAAAAGCAATTTATATTTGAAGCATTACATCACTTTGATATAATCATATAGTTTCTTCGTATAACCCCAATAATATGGTTTGGGGGTTTCTACCAGTCCCCGCAAAGTACTGATTATGAAGAGTGAAGGTTAAATTGATCTTACTCTGAGTAATCGCATACAACTTCTCGTTCGTTTCTTAGAGTGATCTTCTCCATCCACATAATTAGACAGGTCATATATGAAAGAATTTATTTTAGGGTTGCCAAAAGTAGAACTGCATTTACACATCGAAGGTTCATTAGAGCCTGAACTATTATTTAAGATTGCAAAACGCAACCAAATAGATATTCCTTATGATTCGCCAGAATCATTACGCCAAGCTTACCAATTTGAAGACCTACAGTCCTTTCTTGATATCTATTATCAAGGTGCGCATGCTTTACACACAGAACAAGACTTCTATGATTTAACATGGGCATACCTAGAGCGCTGTAAACTGGATAATGTGATCCATACAGAAATCTTTTTTGATCCTCAAACACATACAAACCGCGGCATTGCATTTGACACCGTCATTAATGGAATTTACAACGCATTACTTGATGGAGAAAAGTCATTTGGTATTTCTTCAAATATCATTGCATGTTTCTTACGTCATTTATCCCAAGAAAGCGCTATTGAAACACTAGAATCCATATTAAAACACCAAGATAAAATAACGGGGGTTGGATTAGATTCATCAGAAGCTGGTAATCCACCAGAGAAGTTCAAATATGCCTTTCAATTAGCAAAACAAGCAGGATTAAAAACAGTGGCTCATGCCGGAGAAGAAGGGCCAGCACAAAATATCATTGACGCAATTGATATGCTTAAAGTTAGCCGAGTTGATCATGGCGTGCGTTGTGTTGAAGATGAAGACTTAGTTAAGCAACTAATTAATAATAAAATGGCATTAACCGTTTGCCCTCTTTCAAATATTAAGCTACGTGTCTTTAACGATATGAGCCAACATAATATTGTTGATTTATTACGTAGAGGAGTTACTGTAACAATCAATTCAGATGATCCTGCCTACTTTGGAGGATATATGACGGACAATTTTATGGCCGTCAATAAATCACATAAAATGACTAAAAATGAATTAACACAGTTAACGATTAACGCAATAGAAGCTAGCTTTATTAGTGAAGAACTAAAAGATAAATATAGAATGGAAGTGACAAATTATCTCGAAAATTATTGAGCGAACATTTGACTGATTTTTCATTAAAATACACAATATTTCAATAATTTATGATAATTTCAAGTTAATAAAGCAATCACCAAGGCTATGTAATTATAGCCTTGGTTTTCTCTGTATTAAACGGCTTAATCTCTATCAATGACATTAATATTTTGAAGAAACTCTTCTAATGGTATTGGTTTTTCAAAAAGAAACCCTTGTAAGTTTTCTATACCTTGTTTCTTTAAATATTCAGCCTGCTCTTCAGTTTCAACCCCTTCAGCGATAATACGAAGGGACAAACGCTTAGCAAGCTCTACCGTACTTTCAATTAAATGCTCAGAGGTACAGTCAACGCCTATATTTTTCACAAAGACTCGATCTATTTTAAGATAATCTAAATTAATTTCCTGTAAATTGACTAAACTCGAATGCCCTGTTCCGAAGTCATCAATCGCAATTTTACAACCAAGCATTTTTAAATCATAAAATAAACCACGAGTAAACTCAGAAACTTCAAGAGCCCCACGCTCAGTTAACTCCAAAACCAAGATGACATTGTGATTTGAAACCTCATCAATAAAGACTTTACATTCATCAAGCAAAATTGAACTCTTACAATGTTGAGGCGAAATATTTACTCCAACATGAAACGGAGTTGGTAAGTCATGTTTATATTCCCGTAATTGTTTCGCTGTTTCTTTTAAAAGAAGATCAGTCATAGGAATAATAAGTCCCGAATCTTCTGCTTGCGGAATAAAAAGATCTGGGCGAACAATTCCTTGAAAAGGATGCTTCCACCTCATCAAGATTTCGATACCAATAGTTTCTTTTGTTATCGCATCAACAATCGGTTGCGCATAAGGAACGAACTCTTTTTTTCTAATTGCTCTCTCTAATTCTAAATATAGAGGCCGAGGTCGGTTTAATTGCCACCAACAGAAAATAGAAAACAATATTTGAGCCAATAAAATAACTAGAATATAAAACAGCTCTCCTTGCCAAAATGCTAACCAAGACGATGAGCTATTGAAGCCTGAATAAACCGTAAAAGGGTAAGTTTTTGATTTTGCTTGCTGAACTGCTAAAAATGATTTGTTAGGATTATTATAAGTAAACTTATTATTATCAGTTAACCATGCATCACCAATTGCTAACGATATAACAAAAGGATTAGATTTTTGTTTAGAAAATAACTGCTTGATATAACGGCCATCAATACCACTGAGTGCTACATTTTTTCCAATCTTAGTCCGAACAACAATTAATGGATATTTCACTTCAACTTCACTTCCCGGCATCAAGCGTAATTTACCGGAAATATACTTCATAGAGTCATAATGCAACTCTCTTGGGCCCCAAAGAGAAGTACAATAAACCTTATCATCGTGAGCTAGATTAGTGGTTCGAACGTAAGGGATACGAGCAACAATTGTTCTAATTTCAGCATAAACCTTTGAACAACTATGATCATTCGAGATTAAATTTAGCGCTTGCTTATTAGATTCCTCGCCATAATCAAGAATAGAATCGATCTCTTTGACGACCTCAATAGCATGATGCTTTGCTTGCCGATCTAGGGAAAAAACAAAACCTGTATGAAACAGTTCCAAAATGACAACGCATGGCAAAAAGGTCAAAAATATGATTAATATGTTTTTTATTTTTCCTTTCATAACGTCCCTTACATCCACTGCTAATCTATTTGTTAATAATTAAAGCATGCAATCGTTTATATTAACTGCTATCTCAGCCAGTCAAAACAATCCAGCAGTCAAATATATTACAACAAAAATATACTAGCGACGCATTGATCATTACTAAAATTAACTTATTTTTATATACAACGCAGACAATTACTCGCTTTAAATGACTATCTTAGAACCTCCATTGTGCGTCTTCATTGATGCGGGACGCTATTTTATGAGCCACAACATCAACGATACGATTTACAATAGGTGTATCACCGACAAACTTGCCCACCAGCGACCTACTCGGCATCGTATTTAGGTTAAATTTTATCAAACACAGCTAAAATAACGTAAATCTAATAAAACATATAAATAAAGGGCCACACTTCAAATGCGACCCTTTATTTTCTAAAACGAAGACACCTACACAGTATTAATCTATTCGGTTTATGTAAGCCACCTTAGACTTAACTAGCATTGCTTATATAAATATTAGAATCCGGGCGCAGTATGGCCATTCCCTATGCGTTGTTGGCGGAAAATATGAAACCACATGAGAGGCAATACGATTAAGGCTAATATTGCATTTGATATTGGCATTGACATCCAAACCCCCTCTAGACCAAATTTTTTCGGTAATATAAAAAGAATTGGAAACTGCATTAGTACGTTTGCAACCGAAATACCAATCGATATGCTGCCTTTCCCTATTGACATAAAGTACATTGAGGCAAGGATAATCAACCCTTCTAAATAAATTGCTGCCAAATGAAGACGAATACCCAATGTTGCTTCATCTATTAGCAGAGGATCACCTGATGTAAACAATCCAATCATTTTATGAGGAAATGCATTTACTAATGCTAACCAAAGTAAGCCGATACACAACGTCACTATTGACGCAAGCTTCACGACCTTCGCAATATTAGTGTATTGCTTTGCGCCATGATAGAAGCTAACTTGTGGCTGCATACCTTCCGCTATTCCTTCTGCAACGAGGTAATATAAAGTCATAAAATAAGCAACTATCGCAAATGCAGCAATACTTGTTGGTGAGCCATATTCAACAAATAAACGATTATGTGCTGCTACCACCACTGCATAGTAAAGAAACATCACTAAGGAAGAAGCCCCCATCACTATACTTTTTCGTGCGTCACTTAAACTAAATTGCAATGGATGTTTGAATACAGCGAGATGAGAATAACGCGACATCAAGTATACGAGTGCCATTACCACTGTCACAATTTGCGCTATCACCGTTCCCCATGCCGCACCTTTTAATCCCCAATTTAATACACCAATAAAAACATAATCCAGCACCACATTGGTAATTGCGCCCACGACCATCATAGCTGTAGCAACAATAGGACTATCATCATTTCGAATCAGAAATGGTAACGCTCCAGAAGCGACAGTAATTATGCCATACAACGAAAAAACCATAAGATAATCATTAGCATATTGTAATGTTTTTCCTGTTGCTCCTTGCAAAGCAATCAATGGCTCACTAAACATAATAAGGTACAGGGAAGCCAGTAGTCCTAACGCAATAATTAAGCCTAACCCAGTCACCATAGCAGTACGCGCGTACTCAGTGTTTTGCTCACCACGATAGATCGAAATTAAACTACCAGCCCCCATACCAATCAGCAGACCAAGCCCACTAACTAATGCAATAACAGGCCAAGAGGTATTAATTGCAGCCAGTCCCTCCGCTCCAACATAATGGCCAACGAACACTCCGTCTACTACTTGATAGAGGCCATTAACCGCCATCGCAGCCACTGCGGGGATAGTATATCGCCAAAAAGTACGTGCTATAGAGCTGTTTTGTTGTATTTCTGATGATGTGTACATAAGAAAAATCCAGTAGAAAATATACGATTATTATCTACTGATATAGGATAGTAGAAAGTCACTTACCATCCGAATATGAGATGGTTATTTCAGTAATTACCATTATGCATACCTGAATTACCACTTATTTATGTGCTAATCACACACAACATCCTAAGCAACAATAAAGCTAATTGCCTTGTAAAATAATTATCCCTTAGGGTGATGAAAATATTTAACAAATTAATATTTTTTAACTCATAACCCAAAGAAACAGCTTTAATTTATTATCTATCGCTCAACTAACTCAGACTTACGTAAGTGCTAATGCCCGATTAAGTGGACAAAAATAGTTGGCGATTACCTCATTAAACATGCAAACTATTATCATTATCAACAACTGAGATATATAGATGATGAATATAGCCATATGGGGTGCAGGTAGCGGATTAGGATCGGCCATGATCGACTACTTTCATAAACAAGGAGCTAATGTTATAGCGATAGCACGAAACCCAAGTAAAAACCCCAAAATTGCAGAATACAATCTTACCGCTATTTCCTGCGATGCAACGGATAAAAAACAAGTTGAAAGTGCTGTTTCTATGCTACCTGAAAATACTATCAATATTTCAACGATGGGTAGCTTTCATGCTGATACCCCTGTTGACTATATTGGACATCGTTATTTGATTGATGCATTAGAACAAAATGCTTCGAACCGACTATTACTCATTACCTCTCTAGGGTGTGGCAATTCGTGGCAATATCTTTCAGACCGAGCTAAACAAGTCTTTGGTAATGCAATTCGTGAAAAAACACTTGCAGAAGTATGGCTTCAAAGCAGTTCATTAGATTTTATGATTCTCCGTCCAGGAGGACTCAAAGATGGCGCACCAACTAACCAAGGTGAGATTTCACAAGACATTGAAGTACACGGTGCAATTACCCGTGGAGAGGTTGCTCGATTGAGCTACGAATTACTTTTAAAGAATGATAGCTTCGGTCATATATTCCAGTGCGTTGACCCTAATCTAGCACCCTACTAAATTTCGACACCCGCGAGGGGTAAACTTTGCCCCTCTCTAATACATATAACAATAACTTAAACTACATGCTCACTTCACCAAAAACGGTCTATTCAAAAGAAATGTGTTAATGGCTAAAAATAGCACCAATTAAACTAATACTTTATTAAAGAAGTAACGCTCCAATTCCTCGATTTGTCCACTACATAGCAAACCATTTGCCCATAAAAACTATATTAAAGAGCAAGGCGAAAAGTGGGTCTGGTGTCGCGATGTTGGATGAATTTGCACTATCTAAATTGCCGCAAGCCACTTGAAAAGAGATGGTTCAACTAGTCCCTGATTGGGAAACAACCCCTATATTACCCTTATACATTCTCTATCCGAAAAGGCAAAATTTACCCAAACGTACCAAATTGTTCGTCGAATTTATTCGAAACCACTTAAGAGATGCTCAACCATAAAGCTCAAAGAACTTACCTCACTTCACAAGAAAAAGATCGAGTTTTGTTTGTTATATCGAGTAAATCAAAATTTTCACTATTTTAGATATCAAAAACAGCATTAAAATAAACAATTATTATAAAGAAGCGCACACACCATATACATGGCATGTGCGCTTCTATGATTTCTCCTAAGCCCTTTGTATATAACTAGTCACATATAAATAAACATGATTTAGGCTCTATACTTTTCTTATCTTATATCAACGATGGTTATAGGCTTAGAATGCTCCCATATATTGCCACTGATGGTTACTCCAATCCTCAATGTTTTCTTTGTCTGGCCATGGGAAATAACTGTAACTTTCCGTTTTCAATTGGTAATAGTGACGTTTACCATCATGGAAGTCATACGAATAAATATCGCCAATTTGACCATTATCACCATAGATACCTAATGCATCTTGACGGTACCAATCAAGCATATCTTGCTCAAATTGATTACGATCTTGCCAGCGATTTAATTGCTCAGTAAGCGTTCTATCGCTACCCACAAAATGCCAATCAGAATCTGAGTATTCACCAGCAGGCATTGCACTGGCTAAGCCTACAGTCTTTTGTAAAAAATAGCCTTGCTGACCATCTTCTAACTGTGTGACAAACACCTGAAATGGCTCATTAGTTTGACTCGCTTGCTCAACAGTTAACAAACTGTCCGATCCATAGTACATCATTAATCGTACGCTATGCTCACCAGCTTCACGACTCAAAAGCATTGGATTTAGTGCAAAATTGACATAAGTTTCTGCGCTGCCTAGGAACTTCCAATCATCATTGGAAGTTTGATCAGTAGGAAAATCAACCGCACTCACTTTCTTCATCATAAAGTAATCCCGCATACCAGTCTCTGGGTTACTCAACGCATATAATGCACCAACAAAACGTTGCTCCATTGCTATGCCAGATTGAATTGTGAGATTTTGACCAAATAGCTTGTATTGACCGAGTGATAATAATTTGTCCTCAAACTCGCGCACGCTAATAAAGTTGCCATTTTTCAACTCTACGATTTCAGCAAAGGTTAATGTATCTTCAACACCACGTGCATAGCCGTCAAAGTCTTTACCAAAAGTTACCATCCGTTGTGGGTAGTTGTTATTTACAGTGAATTGACGAGAAGTTAGCTCAACTTGACCGAGTTCACCATAACTTGGTTGCTCTGCTGCAACATATTCTTCCACCATTTCATCGAAGTAGCCAACAAACTTCCATTCACCGTTCGATTGGCCGCTACTAGGGAAATACCAATAGTGCGTGCTTTGCAATTCAAACAACTCTATACGACCATCACGCTGATAATGGAATACGTCTCCAGGGCTACCATTACGGTTGTTTTCACCCCAATCAAAGAAACGCTCTTGCCCTATTTCAGCTAGAATTGCTTCATTAACCATATCACCCAAAGAATTTTCAGGGCACTTAATAATCATACTTTGTGGGTTTGCCGCACGATCCAAGTTAATGTGGAATTTATTGCTCATATTACTATCGAAGCGACGACCTTCTAGACCAATAGTTTCTGTATTACCATTAGCATAGTTTACTTCAGCCCAGCACTGACCCACTTCAGGTTGCGGGAAATCATAGACCTTACCTGCTGCACCATACATAGGTGGATAAACGTAGCTTAAGTTTTGCTTAGTTGGATCGTAATAACCCACTATAGTCATAACATCAATGCCCGTAGCTCGAGGTTTAAGTTTACTGGTTTGTTCAACATCAATCATCGTTTGCGTAACAGCATCCCAACGGGCATAACCAGCATTGCTCTCCATATCGAGAAATTCAAAACCAGTTAAGTAATCTTGCATCACTTTAGATGTATAACCCGTAAATAGCGGGTAACTGCTCGCGATTGAGTCAAAATTCCCCCCTGCCATTGGATCTTTTTGATAACCAACTAGCCCTTTAAAATCACGGCCGTCATATCCGCGGTTGTACCACACTATATTGTCAGACATCCGACCACGGTATGCATCGTAACCCCAACCACTGGTCGTACTGTGATAGTACACATCAGGACCGCCAGGCAAATGCCATAAACTAAACGCATGACCAATTTCGTGTGTTACCTCGTTACCAACAGCATCTACAAGTAACGCCATACCGTTACCACCCGACAGGCCATGCGTCACATCGGTTATTTGACCTTTTTTATTAAGATAACGACCGACGGAGTGACCGATAACTACACTTGGAAAATACCCAGGCTGCCATTGATGTGTTCCTGCTGTACTTGTTACACCATAGTTTGCATTGTTGATACCCGTTTGGATTAAGGATTTTGTGATATCTTCGCGCAAATCACCTGAGTAAACATCCGGTACATCAAACTTACTATATTCTTCTTCAATTTCACCATACGCCGTAACAATCTTATCCAATTTAACTGGTAGATATGGACTAATCGTCATTGATGCCATGGGATAACGTTGAAACAATTCAGCACCGAAGTTGGCCATCTTAGTTTCCAACTGTTTTGCAGGTGGCGGTTCAGTAAGCATGCCAATACGAACCATCGGCATATCTACATGGACAGGCGCACCAAATTCAATGCTGTCTGCAGCCAGTTCACCTTCTCGCATATCGTAAGTTTCAAAACGAAAACTCAAACCTTTTTCGATATAATTCCAAGGCAAAATCGTTGAGTACGAACGCTTGGATAATAGAATATCTGGCCGTTCATCTTCTACAGTACGGTCTGCAGTTAACAATTGAGTTGGATTACTCAACACACGTTTTTCTAATAACTGACTATCTTTGTAAATGTAAAGCCAAATAGATTTCTCATCTATTGCCTCTTTTTCTGGAGTCACAACTAATAGTACTTCACGATGAGTGATCAGTTTTTGTTGAGATTTCTCAGCATTACCAAATGGCTCTGACGTTTGATTCTGAACGAAACGAATTTGCGCACCAAAAGTACCTTGGAGGTGATTCGTCACATCTAAATCATCAATAAAGCCAACGGCATCAGTATGTTTTTGATCAAATGGTAGACAATCTTGATTTGAAACACTTACTTCCTGAGCAGCAAGGTAACGCACACTACATAACTTATTTTTATCCAGCCACTCTAAGTAGTTCTGACCAAATTGGTCATGGTAGATATAAACACCATCTTGCTCATTAACTAAACGCCAGGGTGCCTTAACAAACTCGAACATAGCTTCTGCTGAGCGATCTGCATAAGCAACGTTTTCTTCATACGATGAACCCAAAACAAAAGGCATAAATAAAGGATTGTTTTCTGGCGTCATTGGGTAAAGATACTCCCCGTAACGAAAGAAACTACTTCCATTACGATCCTCCCAGTTTGCAGGATCTCGCGCCAATTGATTAATTTGTTGAATACGTGCTTCAATTTGCGTTGCCATATCTTGCATCATAACAAGGCGCATATCATTATTTGCCAAAACAGATTGCATTGGCAACAGAGTGCTAATTACACTCGCTAAAATAGCCTTTTTAATCATTTTTATTACCTATAATATATAACTGTACATACCATCAATATTGCCAAATAAGCAATATTTCTACCCCAAACAAAACAAGTTCTAAGTCATTGTTTGTTTTGAAATAAAATATACAGATTAAAAATATGAGGCGAGGAATAAAAACAACAAAGAATCTGACTATTGAACAACGTCACATTTCATCAATTCAAATCATGACTTTATAAAACTTATTGCATAAATGACGTGTCTATTTAACTTAAATAGGAATATTTAAGCTAATGGAATTTATCCGTAATTCAGGACTCCAACAAAAAATTTTAGTGCTCATAGAACGACACAATCTTCAGTAAATTGAAGAAAATTAACCAACATAAAAATCATATTAATAAATACATCTGGATATTTATAACAGGATTATTTACGCATCGGAAAAGTGTGAATTGTCGTTTGTTAACATTCGTAGCTATAACATGACAGCACTATACGATTTTGTACCCATACCAAACTTGACATGCATATACTTGTTAGACACTAGTAAAAAAGAACCATAAATAGATAAAATAATAGAAATACTATAAAGAAAACGTCGAATATTAATCAGCAGCTAAAGAAAATACAGATATCATTTTGATTAAGATAATTATCTTATTTCTTTTCAATTAACACTCGTCCACGTATATTTAGCTTAATTTATAGCATGGTTTCACTAGTATCATGTCACTACCTCAAACATAACGGAGTATGTAATGCGTCAAAAAATGACATCGCTACTCATCATTGATCCTCAATATGACTTTTATGATGTTCCACTCAACGAACAGCTGACTTTAGACTCAAAGCAAAATACTATTTCACCGTCTCTTCCTGTTCCTAACTCATGGGAAGATGCAAAAATGCTTGCGGCATTTATTAATAAACAACAAAACCACATCAACAATATTGTTGTTACCCTCGATAGCCACCATGAATACGACATTGCTCATTCTATTTATTGGCAAAATAAGCTAGGTGAACACCCAACACCATTTACGCTAATTAGCCATCAAGATATTATCGATGGCATATGGCAACCAACTAAAATAGAACAGCTTAGCCATGTACTGAAATATACTCAATCACTCGAGAAATCAGGTAAATACAACCTTATTATTTGGCCAACTCACTGTGTTATAGGTTCAGTAGGACATTGCATTGTGAGCCCTATTCATACCGCTATTACTGCTTGGGAAATGCATAAAGCAACTCAACATCATATTATTTCAAAAGGTGAAAATCCACATACTGAACACTATGGCGGCTGTGAAGCAGAATATCCGCTTCGAGATGACATAAAAACTCAATTTGATCCGCAATTAATCGAATTAGTTAAGAGTAGTGATCAAGTCTTTATCTCTGGCCAAGCTCTATCACACTGTATTGCCAGTACTGTTGAACAAATAGTCAAAAAGCTATCATCTGATGATATTAATAAATTAACAATCCTTATTGATACCACGAGTCCTGTGGCAGGCTTTGAGCAACAAGCAAAGACATTTACTGAAAATATGGCCAATTTGGGAGTAAACATAACTAAAACAGCTGAAGTTACAATGGATTAAATAACAAAGGCTACCAATGGCAGCCTTTAATGCTTATCGCTAATGGATATAAAACTAATGCTGTATCTTCAAAGGAGATAATTAATTAAAAGACCAATTTGCACCGACAGAAGTACCAAAATTATGCTGAGAATCATAAGATGATGTTAAACCAACAGTAGTATTCTGATTAACTCTAAATTTTGCCCCCAATGCCGTTGCTGCTTGCTCACCATATGAACCAATACCAATACCAATATTATATTTATACCCATTTAACGGTGCAGCTATTTGCGTCATTGCCATCGCAGAAGCAGTGCCAGCATTAGCACGTTTTCTTACTTGGTAGATATCTTTTTTTAATTGATTCAACTTATTATCAACATCGATTCTATTGTACTCAATACGAGCAGAATTACGCTGAATATTAGTGCGGTTTGCATCTATGTGCGTTTTATTTTTACTAATATGAGTTTGGTTATTAACTGCTAATTGTTTAGTTTTAACTATATCAGAACTATTGTTCGTGATAACATTTTTATTTGTTTCTATTTGACCTTTGTTGTTTAAAATATTTGTACTGTTAGCCGCAATAGCACCTTTATTAATAGAAATGCCTGAACTGTTGTTCGTGACAGCACTTTTATTCGTTCCGATTTGACCAGTGTTGTTTGAAATACTTTTACTGTTAGCCGCAATAGCACCTTTATTAATAGAAACGCCTGAACTGTTGTTCGTGATAACACTTTTATTTTTTTCGATTTGACCTTTGTTGTTTAAAATACTTGTACTGTTAGCCGCGATAGCACCTTTATTAATAGAAATACCTGAACTGTTGTTCGAAATAACACTTTTATTCGTTCCAATTTGACCTTTATTATTTGAAATACTTGTACTGTTAGCCGCAATAGTACTTTTATTAATGGAAATACCTGAACTGTTGTTTGTTATAGCATTTTTACTCGTTTCGATTTGACCTTCGTTGTTTGAAATACTTGAGCTGTTTTCTACAACAATCATTTCAACTGTTTTAATTTTATTCTTATTAACCGTAATGTTATTCTTTAATGGCATCAACTGGCTAACATTAACACCATCTGTAGCTTTTTGACCTGCTGCCATATTTTCAATACGACGCTGTTCATATATATTACCAATAGAAACCTGACCATCCTCAGAATAAGAGTGAAAACCAATCGCAATACTTTTGTTACTGGCAACAGCACCGGATCCTAATGCAATAGACTCATAATCAGAGGTAGCATGATTACCGATAGAAATAGATTCATCCTTACTCTTGCTTTCAATACCAAAATTTAAATTGCCGCTACCTACAAATGTTGTATTTAAACCAATAGCAATATTATAATTTTCCAACTGTCCATTAACGTATGGATCATCTTCCCCTGTATTTGGCTGACCAAAAATTATATTTGTCTGTGTGGCGAATGCCGATGTTGTTATTACAGTTGAGCATAATAGAAGACATTGTAGCTTCATTGTTAACATTCCAATTTATAGTAATTATATAACTATGATTAATGAGATAAAAACATTAACCTAAAATATTACATTTGCTATTCGAATAAAACGATTAACGTAATTCATAAAAACGATTTACATAATAATCATAAAAAAATAACCTTCGGGATTTATTTTACAAGAGTAACAAAGTCATATTAATTATTGTTTTTATTAACAATTATAAGCTAACAAAAGAAACATAAGATAAACAACCATGGTGTTTATTTTACATATACGACGAATGATATCAATAAATGAAATATATGATTTCACTTGTACGCATTCGCAGTACTAATAAAAAGAATAGATAAAAGCTAAGATAAAACATATCTCTAGTTAAAACTCATTAAATACAATCCTTTTTTCTACCTTTCAATACGTAATAATGACTTGGCGAATTTCAATTCTTATCAAACCCATAACATAATATTTAATTATCTACTACGACATTCATAGACAATCAATTCAGTATATTAAAAAACAAGCTTACAGATCTCGAAGGGATTAATTTACATTGAAAAATAGTCAACGGATATAACTCAAGTAAGATTTAAACTTAGAGTTATAACGACGACTAACTCTATATTATTTTGTATAAAAAGGCCGCCTACTGGCAGCCTTTAGTGAGCTTCTAATTTTAATATTTTCTCAGAATCTCTACGATTCCGATTTTACGATATAAATAAAAAGTAACATCTACATCGTTTCAAATAGTTCAGATAACAACGTACGATTGATCACCAAATATTCTTGATTTTTGCTAAATGATTAGGCAAATCTTGTGGTTTTTCACAACATACTTGTTCCATCACTTGCTGGAGCTGTTTCTTAATCATATTCATCGCATGATGACCACCATTTTGACCTAGTGCGCCGACACTATACATAAAACTCCGCCCCATAAATGTAAAATCCATCCCAGCAGCTAGAGTACAAGCAATGTCAGAACCTTCTCTTATACCACTATCCATCATAATAGCTGTTTGGCCTTTACACGCATTAAGGATTTCAACCCCTTTACTTATGGTTGATGGGCCAGCATCCAGCTGTCGTCCACCATGATTAGAGACAATGATCCCATCCAACCCTATTTCAATAGATTTTTTTGCATCTTCAACAGTCGATAAGCCTTTTAGTACTAAGTTCCCATCCCATTTATCACGTAACTTTCGTACTTTTTCCTCGCTCAAGCGACCATTAAAGGTTTTATCCATAAATAGGGCTAAATGATGCATATCCATTGAGCCCGACATATATTTGGTT
Source organism: Photobacterium kishitanii (assembly GCF_000613045.3). Lineage (NCBI taxonomy): Bacteria > Pseudomonadati > Pseudomonadota > Gammaproteobacteria > Vibrionales > Vibrionaceae > Photobacterium > Photobacterium kishitanii. The sequence goes on from NZ_LN794353.1 coordinate 340,387, forward strand.
AACGTTTTAAACTCAGGTTTTCCTTTAATTAAGGTCTCAAGCGCCCATTCAGGAGAAAGCATTATCTGCAGCATATTTTCTGCTGTCATTTTTGGAGGCATTGCCAAACCATTTTTTATTTCTTTTGGACGATAAGCAAATGTAGGAACGTCTGATAATAATACTAACGTTTTAACCCCTGCAGCTTTACAACGAGCAAGTAAATCATCAGTGATAGCATCATCAACTGGGTGATATAACTGAAACCACATTTTACCCTCTGTAATTTCGGCAATCGTTTCAATTGATGCTGTTGACACTGTACTCAATATAAATGGGACGTTATGCTCAAAAGCTGCTTTTGCTAAAATCTCAGGAGCTTTCGGCCAAATTAGTCCTTGTAGTCCTACTGGACTTACACCAAATGGAGCATCATAAGTTTCACCGAACAATGTCGTTTTTAATGAAACATCCTTATAGTCCCTTAAATAATAAGGAATAAGTTCAAGTTCTCGAATATCATCCGTATTACGTCTTAAGCCAATCTCGTTGTTACAGCCACCATCAACATATTCAAAAGCAAACTTTGGCAAACGCGATTTTGCTTTTTTCCTGAGTAAATCAACAGATGGATATCTAGTATTAAAATAGTCGTTCATGATACTTCCTTTATTATATTTTTATTTTGATTATCTATTTTTGTATTCATAACTAAGGCCTATTTATCCAATAAACACTACCACTTATCACTCACTAACTCACCATTAATACATCTGTAATATAAAAAACATAGATCACAATTATGCTAATATCTCGATCGTAACTAAATAATAAAAAAGAGGAATAAGAAAAGCTGTATCCCAAGAGAATACAGCTTTACATTATGAAACTTTTCAATCATTAGATTTACAAACAGTTATAAATTATAAATCTAATTATAAAATACAGCGTTACCAACCTAAATTACAGGCATTAAGCTTAGCATTAGATAAACTGTAATATTTTCGTTTAATTAAATAAGTACCATCATTACTCATACCTTCTAATCTCAACCATTTATTTTTACCAAATCGAGCTTTAACAGGTACACCAACTGCAAATCGCTTACCTGACACATACTTAGCTACATAGAACGAATCTCGAACCCTAAATATATAACCATTTTTCCCACAAATTCTGGCACTTTCAACGCGTCCTTTTTGAATTCCTCCCCAATTCCCCCAATCATTAGCTTGAACAGAAGTAGAGGCAATAACAGCTAAACCAAGTAATACGGCAACGATCATCTTTTTCATATCAAATTCCATCTCAAGAATGAATTCAGTACCTATGGTTTATACCTAAAATGGATAAATAAAAAGATCTATTTACATATTTATTTTTCAGAGAGTAAATATAATATATTTTCATTCGTTAAATTAGGATATACGAGATTTCACAATACCCCAGTTTGTAAGTAACGTTGCCACTATGGACAAAAATGAAATAAGGAATTTTATAAATAAGCCGCCATTATACAATTTAAATAAAGTTTAACATGCAGATTAAATATAAAAATACCTATGCAGATAATAAGACTGTAAATAACAAATTTATATAGGTAATATTAAATAATAAACTTATTTCATGTTTATCAAATAAAGTCACATTCAATTGTGAAATATAATTAATATTGTTATAATCAGGTGATACTTCGTGTTAAAAAAATATTTTTCGTTGTTATTATTATGCTTTACTTCTTTTTTTGTCTATGCGAATACAGATAAATTAACGCATGACCAAATTAGTGACCAACGCTGGTCAGCATTTTCAGATGTTGCAGAACTGTATTTAAAAAACGCAAATGCTAATGACTTTATTAGTATGGGTGACCATGAGAAAGATAAATGGGGAAATTATCCTGGTGCCTTATCTTATTATTTCATGGCGTTAAACAAAAATAAAAAGAGCATTATGGCTGCTTATCAAGTTGGAGCAGCATTGGCTTATTTAGAAATAAATGATGAGGCGATAAAATACTTAAACATCGCTTACCAAAATGGACTTTGGCAATATTATTTAATGAAAGAGGACGATGAACTGTCACTTATTAGAAAGACAAATGCTTATCAAACCCTTTTAGAAAAAGTAAAAGTTCGCTACCAATCTCACGTAACAGATGCGGGAAAAGCCAAAATTTTCGCTCCAAGTGATCATCCACCAAAAGCTGGATGGCCCGTTGTTGTTTGGTTATCAGGTTATGGAACGGAAGGAACTGACAGCCAAAGTTTAGCCGATGCTTTTACTGAAGTTCATGCTATTTTTATTGGTATAAATGGTACAGAAAAACTCAATGACCATTCATTCCGCTGGTCAAATAATGACACAACAAGCACCAATGATGCTGTTATAGCTGCACTTAAACAAGCAGAAACTCAATATCCTGTAAATAAAAACAAAGTCGTTTTAATGGGATTTTCTCAAGGCGCTTTACATACTGCACATTTATTAGCGGATCACCCTAATCTATATTCAGGAGCACTCATTATTTCAGCAGGTGGCTGGCAAAAAAATATGCCAAAATCGACAGTAAATAAAAAAAATATTATTATTAGCTATGGCAAACAAGAAGCTGAAAGCAATCGTTCATTAGATCAGAATCTAATTCATTATTTTTCACTACATAATAATGTTGAGGTTCATACTCATAATGGCGCACATTTCTTTGATAATAGTTGGGAACAAGCCTACCCTAATTATCTAATTAAAATCATTAACGACTAATAGATAACGTGGGAGATATTAAAAAATATTTCCCACTTTTATTTAAAGTTCTATATCAAAGCAAAATAACAATTAAAGAAGTCTGTTATGTTTTACTGAAACAATAGAATGCCGTTAATAAACAAGTATCGACCAACTATTGCATCTCAGACATTAAGAGACAAATCAAAGTGAATTAAATCATCATAAATATTAAGTATAAAAATGCCCTAAGAAAATAAATAAACTTAGGGCGATTAAATACAATAAATAAACTACTTTAATTAGAGTTTATCTATTCCCTTATTTAACATACTTAAATTGCGAACTCTTCTAATGAACAGCCTTGCTCGATCAATTCCTTTATTACTTTTGGCATACGCCCTTGACCTGTCCATGTTCTTTCATTTCCATTTTCATCACTGAATTTGTACCTTGCAGGGCGAGGAGTTCGTTTTGCTTTCTTTTCTGTAATAATACTACTCAGCTCATGCAGCTCAATACCGTCCTCAGCTAGCATTAAACGGTACTGTTCTAATTTTTCTAAACGTTCAGCATCTTCTTTTTCTTTTCTTTCTGATTCTTCAAAAATCTCATTTACAACTAATGTTAATTTATCTAGCGCATCTTTAAGGTCAGATAACTCAATGTCACGACATACTACACGTAAGCTACGTAAATTAAGTAAAATCTTCATTGTGTCATTCATATTATTCTTCTCTAAATAGGTTTATAAACAATCTAAACAGATGTTTTCTATATTTTATAGTACCGTTCGGTACGATAAAGGCAGCCACAGCGACCTCTTAGGAATATTCGTATTCAAATATCCTATTTACTGATAGCAATCAATCTCATTGGATATGAAATAATTTTATTAACTTAACTTAAAACGATTTATTGTATTTTGTAATGATAAAGATAATTGACTAATTTCAGCACAAGACTTAGCCGTATAGTCAGCTCCTCTAGCCACCTCTATCGCGGAATTACTGATATTTTCAATATTTTCCCCTAATGCTTCAGTTACAGAATCTTGTTCACTGCAAGCAGTTGCTATTTGAAAACTAAGTTCAGACATTCCGTTAACTTGTAATCCAATCGCTTTAATATCTTCACCTGTTTGATGACTATTTTCGACGCATCTATTTATTAACTCTTCACTTTTATGCGTGACTGCTTTAGCAGCATTTACGCTCAATTGTAATTTTTCAATAATAGAAATAATTTCGCCTGTTGAATCCTGAGTTCTACCAGCCAGAGTACGCACTTCATCGGCAACAACAGCAAAGCCACGGCCTTGTTCTCCTGCTCTAGCGGCTTCAATAGCAGCGTTTAAAGCGAGAAGGTTTGTTTGATCAGCTATACTGCGAATAACATCAACAACAACATTAATATTTATTGATTCCTTTTCTAACAGACTAACTATTCCTTCAGCTCTATTTATTTCAATTGACGCCTTTTCAATTTCTGAGATTGTCAATGAAAGATCACTAATACCTTGTTTTACATTATTATTAATATCACTGGCTGACGATGATGATTTTTCGGTATTATGAGCTACCTCAGCGACGGTTACCCGCATCTGCTCCATTGCAGTTGCAATCAATATAACTTGATTTTGTTGTTCCTGCATACCTGTCGACGACTGCTGCGCAACAGAGCTTACATCATCAACGGATGAGTTAAGTTGAAGAACTAACACTCTTATTTCTTCAATAAGATTTAGAAGATTGTCTTTCATAAGTAGGCTAATATCAGCTAATTTACCAAATTCATCATTTGCAATATCAGTGCGATCAAACTTATAGGTAAGGTTACCCTTAGAGATTTCTTCTAATAAATTATTGATTAAAGTTAAAGGATTAATAATTTGGCGATTAAGTATAATATTAATGATTATAAATAAAATAGCCAATATAGAAAAGCTTATTATCGAAACATAAAATGCGCTCGATATTTCAGATGATACTTTTTTGTTGTTTTTTTGCGTGTATCCAACATTTACCTTATATAAATTATTAACCTTAGCATCCATATCTATAAAATTATTATAGGAATGTTCTAATATATCACCGGCTAATTTAATATTATTACTGTTAATGTAATTATCAAAATCATCACATTTATTTTTATACGTCAACCATGATTTCTTTAATTCATTATAAGCATATTTATCATCGTTTCCATCCACAATTTTACTATACTTTAAGATCAGACTATCAATATTACTATAATATCCATCTATTTTAGATAAAGAGGTGTTTTTTTTCTCTATACCAGAATTATTATATAGGATTACAGCAAACTGTTCTCTTCTTAAGTTAGATACATTTTGATTAATATCACTAACGATCATTAATCCAGGTATCGATATGTCCGATATTCTTATTATTTCCTGACCTATACTTTTTAATTGTTTATTTATTGTGAAAAACAGACACAAAACAAACACAAACATAACTATAAAAGATATTGTTATTTTTCTTACAATCGATGTGTTTTTTAAAAAATTCAAACTATACTCATTGCTTATAAGGTTTTTAATATTAAGTATATCGACAAAAATCGATGAAATTTAAATATAATAATCTATATCTTATTTAAAATGTTATCGCTCATTGAATATGTAATGCCTGTAAACCTAGTATAGACAAGGGATAAATAACTTTTCATCGATATAGCTCCTACCCAAAATCAACTACACATAGAGTAAGATCGAGCATTCCAATAGGGATTTATCTTTACCTTCTAAGGCCTTTCTACGCTGTGGTAAGCCCCCCATTATATCCACATAATTAACACGGTTATTATCATTAAGCTACTACACTTGTCTAGACGTGATATCAAAAGTATCTTGATCCGAATAGAATTCTCAAAAACTGTTGTGATATGATTACAATGAAAGGACTTAGTAGCTAATTCTATTTTGACTATCTCGAGAAAATTAGCTTCTCCCTGTTGATTTCGAAGCTTTGTATAACATCAAACCATCATAATTTATATAATACACCGCAATAAATAATTATTTTAAGTATTTATCTATAGATAGATACTTAAAATAATATAAAAAACCACCGCACCTTTAGCGCTGTGGTTTAGTATAGTTTCCATTATAACATTAGTTTTGCTTGCCAACGAAAGACGACTATTTAAGACTTCTACTTCCATGCTTTAGAAAATGAATGATGGCGAAAAGCTTCAGCTAATCCTGTAATTTGCTGCATACGTAAGATTTCATCATTATCCATACCTAATTCCTGACTTATATCATCATTTGTCCACTTCATATCACGCAATTTGATAACAAGTTGCGAGGTAAGTTCAACCTGATGTACACCTCGCGCAATATTATGTCGAATAGATGACGAAATTCGATTATCTATAGTTTTATTTAAAATAACAATAGGAATATAATCACTAATCGATTGATTTATCTGTTTATCTTTTTTAATAATTTGGCTTCGGTGATAACCATCAATAATAACATAACTATTAGATCCTGTTTGCTTCCCTACGACTACAGGGATTGTTATACCATCTTTTTTTATTGAGTGTTTAAGAAGCTTAAATTCAACGGGCCCTACTTTATTTGGATTATAATCATTATCCTTAACTAAGGCGCTATCCACTAATTTCACATTGAGTGTTGGATGTTTAAATTCAACTATTTTCGCCGATATATCGGAAAGTTGATTAAATATCTCGACTCGTTCTTCAATCGATAAATCCAATAAATCAGATACGTCTAGTTCATTTAATATCTTTAATAACCGAATAAAGTTATTTGTAATATCCATCATTACCTCGCCAAAATGTAATCGTTATATAATTGAATATAGTGATTGGTGATTTTTTTATTTTGGCTAAAAGATAATCCCGTACACCAATAATCATTTTTAATTAATACTTTACAAATACGTCTCCAACTAGGAATTGTTTTTTGTGCTTCTAATTTTTTATCCGCAGAATCAGGAATACTCAAGACTCCAATTTTCTTACCATTTTTCCTCCACCAAAGTAGAAACTTAAAAATACGAGAACGATAATGTTCAGATAAATGCGGAGGCATACTATTGAGTAAGTATTTACTATATTTTTTATATGTATAACCTTCTGGAAGGTTAAATCTATAATATCCAACAATATGTCCTTGTTTTTTACTATACCTAGCACCAAAATTAACGCCTTCAACACGTTCAACAAGTTTTTGCCAAGTCTGTGGTTCCAGTATTTGATATAACCACAAACCTTTACGTTGACTGTCACCAAATGGCTGACACAAACGTTGTTGAGATAAATTGACACCCGCTAGATTCATCAAGTCATAAATTAAATTATAATCCCAACCAAATTTACCATTAGCAGCCCAAATATCATTAACATGCCAATCATAAATAGGATAAGCATTGTATACGTTTTCACTAAGGCGTGTGGTCCACTTAATTCCGTAAAATGTGCTTTTTTTTTCATTCTTAATTGTACGATATCGATTAAGAGATTCGTCTGCACGTATTGCTACTAAGCACGCGCATCGTGCTTTTTTAAGATTTTGATACCAAAGGCTAAACTCAGTAATAAATTCTTCAAACTCCATCCCAATCTTAAAAAAAGGAAAAAAATTGAGATCACTAATAACTGAATAATGTGTAGGTAATGGACGTAGCCAACGATTTTCATCATCGGGATTCCAACAAATCCATTTGGGCTGAAATTGAGATGCAACATTACGCAAACTTAAAGGAAGACAGATCCAATAAGGATTAATTTCATTACGTTCTACCATACGATAAATATAGTCAATTGTATGATGATACTGCGCTTCTAAATCAACGATAAGAACATCAATAGGTAATCGACCCAATCGTCGAGCTTCTTCTATTGCGAGATTTAATAAGACACCAGAATCTTTACCACCAGAAAAAGAAATATAAAAATGAGAGAAATTACATAAAATTAATCGCATTCGTTCTCTAGCAGCCAAATTAACATTAACATTTAATGCTCTTTTCATAACGAAATAAACCCAAAAAAACTAGTGGTATACGCATTAATCACTTTAAAAAAGTAACGCCTATTATTTTACTTTATATATAGATACTACATAAAACCCCCGAACCGTTATTATTACTGCAATATAAGAGCTCTATAACCTCCAATTTAAATGCTTAAGTTAACTACATCTAATACTTTGATACTTTGATACTTTGATATTGGAAATTTTCCAGGTAAAATAGTGATATATAATCTTTAGATAATATTTATAAGTAAGAAACCACTCACAAATGAGCATATATATAAAAACAGTCCACAGATATAAATACGAATAGCTCTAAAATTAAACATCGCTATATATCGAACTCTATCTGCATCATATCCAGCCATTAACAGCATAGATTCTGTCGTTTTAGATTGCTTTGCCCAAGAATACAAAACGATGAAAGAAGATAAAAATGTGATCAAAAAAGTGACTTCTCCCATATTAAGTTCATTACTAATCCAAGCCCAAAAAAAACCATATAAAATAAGCACCCATATATTCCCCCAAAAGAAACCTTCAATACTTACAACATAAAGTGTTTTTATTAAAGCGATACTCAGTACCGCAATAAAAAACAAAGACATCAAAAATAACAAAGAACCTCCTGACTATAAGCAAATTAAAATACCACTCAATAATAGAAATATTAAGTAGTATGTCTATAATCTGTGGAGAGTAAAGTATTCTAAGCTATTGAGCCATTCATATATGAAATATGTAACATCAAAATCATACCTATTTGGCATTCGTTCTATTTTTAACCGTAATTAAAGTTCTATTACATAAAAAATGTGCCACATGTCGCACTAAATGCCTTGCCATTGATAAGATAAAAATACAGTAACAAAAACACCTAATAACTCACTCCACTTATCATCCATCATCAAATTAAGAATTATCTACAACCCATAAAAAAGGCCCATATAGGGCCTATTCAAGAATTAATTTGTCATCTTTCTCAAAGTTAGTAAGCAAAGTACATTTACTCTCATCTGATGTTGATACAACACTAACCCTATTATCGCAAACTCACACTGCTCTGCTTCTATAGACAACCACAACGGTTGATTTACAGGATTATATATCTGGAATGAATTTTATGGCAAAGATCATAATGACGTCACCAACAGCTACAAAATGGATTAATGGCTGGAAACTGAAAGAATTCAAGAGAATAAAGACAATAATTTATAGCAGTTCCACAATTAACAGGCACTTAGCCGTTAAAATAAGGTAATTTCACCTTTTGACTCATCCCCCCAAGGATATTCGCTAAGATTATCTAAATGATATGTTGGTCGAGTAGAAGGGATCGCAATATCGACAACAGTCCCTCTTAAATCACTATAACGTTTCTTATATATAGTCTTAATTACGATCTCTTTACTATCTAAATCAGTATCTACGTACGTATAGCCTGATGCGAGCGGAGCATTTGAGTATGACTTTAATACTAATTCTTGACTCTCTTTCGCAACTATCGTGAATAACACAACAAATAACAGCCCAAGAATAATTTTAATTACCGTATTTCTACTAATCATACTACTGGTATTCCCCCGTACTGAATACCTATCACTTCTGAAAAACCATCGATAAACCCTTCAGCTGGGATAATGTAACCACCTAAATTAACTGAGTGGTTCTGAATTAATTCGTTTGTTATGTCTTTATTTGCCTCACTATCAGGCATGATAGCTAACGTATTAGGTTGCTCGCACTTCATAGCTATATTTATACTTTTCTCGCCCATTTCAAAATCAGTATTAATAATATCGGTTTCACCTGTATTGCAAACCTTACCGTTAAATATAATAAATTTAGTCTCAATAATATGGTCGCTAATAGCATATGAAAACTGACCTTTCCCTGTACCAGCAGCACTATCAACAATAGGACTTATTAATATCCCTGGCTCAGTACTTACCCATCGATCTATAGACTTAGTAGAGATATTTAGTTCTGATATAACCTCACTTTCTGTCATTTTATTATATTTTGCGCATCCTGAAAATAAAAGTACAAGAGCAACTATCGATATAATTCTCATCATTTAAAATCCTAACGTTGATATATTAACTTTAATTATTAAGACCATTACCTCTAAGTAAATTTTCTTTAGAATAGTTAAATGAATCGCCTTGTATATAATCATATCTAGCGATCATTCATCCTGATTGATAACTGACCTTCAATTATTGAATTTTATTTTTTGGTTTAAGAAAAAGGCGTCCTTTCCTTATTAATATTATTACTTGAGTTTTTTCAACGCTTGGTTAAATGAGTTCGTTGAATAAGTTAAGTTTTCAATTATTACACCATCTTTTGTCTTGAACTCATTTAAAAGATATTGAGTGCCAGCCTCTGTTTTAGGATTGAAGCTCCTTAATTGACCCTGTCGTTGCTCTTCCATCATGATTTTTTTGCCGTTAACCATAATCGGGGACTCAGTTTCAATCAATTTGATCCCTACATCATCTGATTTTTTATCGGAAACCATCATCATAGAAAAGATAATCTTTCCATCTTTTTTCTCGAAAGATGAAACCGCCGTAATTCCATCTTGCTTCACTTGAGGGGAACCGATAAGACCGTCTTCAACGACCCAGCCAGTTACAGGACTGGCCGCAAATGTTCCAAATGAAACGAACAAAGACGCAATAGCAATAGTTTTAATTGTAGTTTTCATAAATTTACCTATTTAAATAATGAGAGATTTTAAGTGTTTTACTTTTACGAACGTAATCAACAAACTTTGATAATTCAGTAATTAGTTATTTATTTTTAAGAGGATATTTCACCCCGAAACCGCTTACCTATAAAGCAACAAAGTTGAAATAAAAAAACCGTCATCGACGGTTGCATCCAAACAATAAGTCTTCTTTATTTAGGCATAAAGAATTTAACTCTTACCAGTTTCACTTCCTTATAACCCCTTGATACTCGATAACAATTCCGATGTGAAACTTCACTATAACCACTAAAAACCCAATAAACTCTAGTGCTTATATCTTCAATGCACAAACACCTGTACCACTAGTCGCAACATTCAATATGGTACTTATTATTATTTTATAGAAAATTAGTGCTAGAAGCTTTTATTAAGAATTATACAATTCAATTCTTAATCAGTTGGACTAATAGTTTATTAAGTACATTTATTGACGTACGTAATTTATAAAAGAGCTATGAGATCTATCTCAATAGCCTGAATTATAATAGCATAATTAGTACAGAGTCAATACAAGTGTTAACTTTATGGTTAACAGTATAGATAATAGTATACCATGACTATAGAGCTGATTTTATAGTAACACATTCAACTTATTGCTTTTCCGAAGTTTATTTTTTACTCTTTTGCTGACTCTATTCACTTACTCTAAAAATAAATTTCGTTGCTAAAGCTAATTTCCTTTGGCTTTAATATAGATAAAATAAATAATCTTGATACAAACAATAAACTTAGTGATTAAAACAGCCATAATACTTCTGCTAAATATTATAGCTGCAATAATTTATTATTTAATCACCCCACAAACCAAACGTGCGCCACCACCACCAAGAGGGCTAGGATGGTCTGAATGGTTATCACCTCCAGCATGAATCATTAAAGCTCGCCCTTTTAAATCAGACAATTTCAATCTAGGAGCGAGAACGGGTTGCTCAACATTACCTTTCATGTCGACATAAAGCGGCGGTAAGTCACCTAAATGATTATCATCATTCCATGGATAGCCATGTTTATTCGTTTTCATTGGATCATAGTGACCACCTGCAGCACCACCTAAAACAGGTTTGCCCATTTTTTCTGTTGTGCCACATGATGGATTAACATGAACATGGAAACCATGTAATCCTGCAGGTAATCCAGCTAAGTGCGGAGTAAAGACTACACCATATTTTGTTTGCTGTGCTGATATAGTACCTACCATTGCACCAGAATTAAGATCTGTCATTTTAACAGAAAAATCTGCAGCACTTGCGCTCGCAGAAGCTAAAATCAAAGTAGAAAGTAGTATTTTTTTCATATTTATTATCCTTTAAAATAATTCCATACCACAGTTAAATCATATTTTATTAATTATTTACCGCTCCAACTTATTAAATGAATCTAATGCTTTTCGTTGTCCAAATAAAGTAGCAAACTCTTCTAAACTTAGCCCTGATTTATTACGATGTTCTCCATAACTACAATTAGCCTTATATAACTTCCTTGCTATTTTTATTTCACCTTTAAGTAAGGCACCCATGAAAGCTGTATTTCCTCTTTTATCTTCAATACAAGCATTAGCACCTTCTTTAAGCAATAAATCGACGGATAATTCATGCCCATAATAAGCGGCAACCATCAATGCGGTATAACTTTGAGGATTACGCTCATTAATAGGAAATCCAGCATAAATAAATTCATTTATCACTTCATTATTTCCAACCCTAGCAGCATCAAAAAATAATAATATTAGCTGTTCAGAGTCTTTTTTATGACGATCTAAGGCCATTGCTAAATTTGATGTTGCTAATAGCATCAGAGAAAACGTAATATAAATTATATTTTTCATTTTCTTCACCTTTGAATAGAGGAAACTTACAAAGGTGCTAATTGGGGGAATTAGCAATACCCTTTGTAAGCTAATGTTATTTAAATACTTTTATTAGTTATTTTCTCCAATGGTATATGGGTAGCTTTAGCCAAACGCATCCCATAGTTTTCATCTGCTAAATAAAAATAGCGTACCATTTTTATTTTTATTTCTTCATCATTAACTTTATTTAAGTCACCTGAAAGGTTATGAATAAGATCTTTTTTATCTTGCTCATTAAGACTTCTATAAAATATACCTGCTTGATAAAAATCGCGTGGATTATTAATACCCTTCTGTTGAATAACGCCATGAAGTTTTGTTTCAATACTTTTATATTGTGGATCATCCGATAATTTTATCTGATTACTTGGTTCGTAATTAATATTTGAATCTATTTTAGCGTTATTACTAAATCCATCTTGATTATAGTTGTTGACCTGCGCTAATGGACGGTTTATTGGTAACTGAAATTGATTTACCCCTACACGGTGGAGCTGCGTATCAGCATAAGCAAATAAACGCCCTTGAAGTAATCGGTCTTCAGATGGTTCAATTCCAGAAATTAAATTAGATGGAGCAAATGCAGCTTGCTCTGTTTCCAAGAAGAAATTACTAGGTATACGATTGAGCGTCATCGTGCCTACTTTTTTCTCTGGAATATTAAGCCATGATTTTGTTGCATCTAATCCATTATAATTAAGTTTATCCATTTGTTCAGGAGATAATACTTTTACATAGAGATCCCATTTTGGATAGTTACCTGCTTTTATTTCTTTATATAAATCATTGGTTAAATGATTAAAATCTTTGCCTTGAATCTCTGCAACTTCATTAGGCCTTAGACTTTTTACACCTTGCTGGCTTTTCCACTGAAATTTAACATAATTGACATCGCCTTTGTTATTAATCCATTTATATGCGTGAACACCAAATCCATCCATCATTCGATAACTAGCAGGAGTTCCTAAATTACTATAAACCCATGTAAGCATATTTGTAGCGCTAGGCTCTAAACTAAAGAAATCAAAAAAACGATTAGGATCTTGTATATTAGTAATAGGTGATGGTTTTAAAGAGTGCACCATATCAGGAAACTTAATCGAATCTCGAATAAAAAACACCGGTAAGTTATTGCCAACTAAATCCCAATTTCCCTGTTCGGTATAAAATTTGGTGGCAAAACCTCTAGGGTCTCGCAATGTTTCAGGCGAGCCCTTAGAATGAATTACGGTTGAAAATCTAACAAAAACAGGCGTTATCTTACCTTTTTCTGCAAATGGCGCGGATAGCGTTAAATCTGAAAAATCAGACTCTGCAACAAATTCTCCATGCGCTCCAGTACCACGAGCATGGACTACACGCTCTGGGATACGCTCTCTTGCAAAACGTTGAAGTTTTTGAATAAGTTGAACATCCTGAAGCAGTACTGGCCCGTTTTCTCCTGCTGTTATTGAATTTTGATTATCACCAACTGGTGAGCCATTATCTCTTGTTATTGTTTGAGCTTGTAAAGACGCACTCGCTAACACAGTTATTATTAACAATATATTATTCGACGATCGCATAATTATTTTCCTTATACACACATTCCATTTACACACATATTCATATCTAACGACTTTTTTACTTCTATGCAAAAGTATCTAGACATTACAAGAATGTATAACTGTTAATAACTATGATATTAATAGGTATTAACAATGAAATTTTTACAAGAAAAAAAATTGCTAATAACCATTTTTCACAAGCAAAATACAGCAAGGAAATAAATATTTAAGAGAAATTTATGCCACAAATGTAAAATATAACTCAATCATTAAGTCACCATTATTAAATATATTTTTCAGCAACAAACTCTCTATTAATACTTTAATAAAGAACATATAGGTAGAATCTTTACCTGAATGAGTTAGCTAAAAGAAAATTTCTTTTTTATATTTAGATGCCATTACTTAATGAGAATTAAATACGAAGATATAATATATGCTAAAAAATATCACAATAGCTTTAGGGGCAGGATTTATTGGCAGCCTAGCAAATATTTTAGCTATTTATCTCTTAAATCTATTGCAAGGATTATCCAAACCAGCTTATATTTTCATTTATAAACAGGTTTTTGGGGAGGATTATAGGCTTTACTTTATTGTTTGCCTTTTTTCAAACTGAAATGGTTTATAAAAAGTATTAATTAGTGCAACATTAATTTTATTATCAATATCTTCTAGCTCCTTTGCGCATGACTTATATTATTCTACAGAACCAGTATTCCAAATGACGCCGAAAGGAAATCTTCTTGTCGATAAAAGATGGTCTAGCTAGATGGCCAGCAGCAACCGTCACAATAACAGAAATTAAAAGTTTAACCTCACAAAACCAAAAGTTTAGCGCCGTATACACCAATGAACTGAATAAATTGCAATTAACATACTCAGGACTGCCTGCTTACTCTTGGTTTAAAGATACTTATAAAATAATTTTACAGGTGATGGTGTAGGCAAAACTTGGTCATTAATCTTAAAGGATAAATCTCCAACAATGTTCGCAAGTTTAACTACTAATAAGCCTTAGTTCAGTTAAGGAATACCTATATTAAATACCGTCTATTGCGGCTCTATTTTTACATAAATGTTATCCTTATTTGCAAAGCTCGAATATAAAAAAGGCTACCAAAGGTAGCCTATAACGAGATTTTTATTTAAAAATCATAACTCTAATATTTTCTTAAAATCTCTATGATTGCCGTTTTACTATCTGAATGAATAATAGCATCTATATCTTCGTCATTTTGGAACAATTCAGATAATGCCATAATCGTATTGATATGACTGTCCGAATCTATTGCTGCTAATGTTACCGATAAATATACATCGCCATTATCTTCTGATTCTAAATCCACACCATTCTTAAATACCGTAAGTTGAAGCCCGGCTTCATTTACACCATCTTCAGGTCTAGCATGTGGCATTGCTATTTTAGGAGCGAGAACATAGTAAGCACCAATTTCTCGATGCTTCTGCTTAATTGCTTCTACATAACAAGGATCAACTTTTCCATTCTTCAGCAAAACTGAACACATTAAGTCTAATGCAGAATTAACCGTTAAATGCTTTTCTGATGTGACGACAATACCGTCATTACCAATTAAATCAAATAAGCTCATGAAACAATCCACCCTAGCACAAGTCCAACGACACCAAAGTCAAAATCAGAGAAGGTTGTGGCCTCTAAGCCTAAGCCACCTAGTACTGGAAGTAATAACATTGGTAAGATCGATATACAGATACCTTGTGTAAATGAGCCAAGTATTGCCCCGCGTAAACCGCCCATAGCATTACCGTATACGCCAGATGCACCGCCGACAAAAAAGTGAGGAACAACGCCAGCGACAATGACTGTCCATCCCATCATACCCTGTATACCCATTACTAACAGACCAGCAGAGAAGGACGATAAAAATCCAATTAATACAGCATTAGGAGCAACTGGAAATACCATTGGACAATCTAAAGCAGGTTTTGCGCCTGGTACTAATTTATCTGAAATACCTTTAAATGCAGGGACGATTTCAGCTATAAACATTTTTACACCTTGTAATACGATGTAAACGCCACCCGCAAATGTTAAAGATTGCATAAATGTAAAGACTAACCAATTTTGACCACCGGAAATGCTTTCAACAAATTTACTACCGGCAAACACTGAAGCTAATAAAAAAAACAGCACCATGGTTGTCGCTATCGCTACAGGTGTATCGCGTAAAAACATTAAGCTTTTTGGTACGTTAATATCTTCTGTTGACTTAGATATATCACCAAATTTACTGCCGATGTAACCTGATATAACGTATGAAAGTGTTGAGAAATGACCCATGGCTAACTGATCTGTACCCATCACTTTTACTGTATATCTCTGAGCTATTGCTGGCATAATTACCATTAAGGAACCAACAATGATTGAACCCAATGCAACTAATATAGTGCCTTTAATGCCAGCTGTTGATAAAATTACAGCAACTAACATCGACATAAACATCGTATGGTGACCCGTTAAAAATATAAACTTTAAAGGTGTAATGCGAGCCAAAATAATATTTACGATGAAAGCAAAAAATATAATTAGTGCCATTTCATAACCGAACGCTTCTTGTGCTATAGCGACAATTGCTTCGTTATTTGGAATAACACCACTAACACCAAATGCTTCTGTAAATATTGTTGAAAAATTATTTAATGCGCCTATTAATGCTCCCGCACCAAAACCTAGAATTAAGTACCCCATTACGGTTTTAATGGTACCTTTCAAGATAGTTGATATATCAGATTTTTGTACAACCAATCCAATAAAAGCAATTAAACCAACCATTATTGCTGGCTCTTTTAATAAGCTCAGCATAAATTCAAAGAAGTTAACCATATTCATTAATCCTTAAATTAAAGCTGTTAACTGTTCTTCAATAGATGCTTTATCAAAAATATTTTTAAGACTGATAATATTTATTTTTCCAGCCGCTTCTAATTGCGTTGCCACATCTGTTGCTGCTACCCATATATCAGCATTACTTGAGACTGCTGATGATAAATCCTCATGATCAACCTCAGCATCAAAACTAATTTTTTTTATCACATCTTTAACAGCCATTTCCATCATTAATGAAGTGCCTAATCCGTTTCCGCATACAACTAAAATCTTTTTCATTTTATATACTCTTTTTGTAGGATATTTAGGAATGAACTATTTCATTGCCTTGTTATTATGCAGAAATCTTAAAGGGTAAACCGATGAACAAAATAGATCTGCGTCACAAACACAAAATGAGATTGTGACGCAGATCTACTTAATAGAGTCTTATTAATAAAATGATTTATTACTGTTTTTCAGTGGAATTAAAACTGTGATGAATGTTGCACTATTTTATAATCGATAAATTCGAAAACCATATAATTAAATAAAACTAATCTAACTATTACTTACCATAATCTGTCAGCATTTTTTTCAATAATCTATTTACGTCTTTCGTTTTTTTATTTCGTTTAGTCAGCGCACTTAGCGACGTCGGTATTTTAGACTCTTCTTTTGTAATATCACCTTTATTAGCTTTTAATTTCATTTTCTGTACAGCTGGTAATAACAATCGAACTTCTTCGCCATCCTCATTAACTAATAAGACAACATTTTCTGATTCAACTTGTACAATAGTTAATAAACCATGCTTCATTGATTCAATTTTCTCACCAACCATAATCGATTCTGGTGGAACAGAACGATCTGCTAACTGTCCATTTCTTAACTTTGCTGCGCTAATAGCTCGAACATTGCCAGTATTTTCAAAAAAGACAATAACTGTATGTGTGTTGTAATATTCAATAACACGAACCAAACCATGTCTTTTTGTTTTGAATGTCGCACCATCTTGCATATCTTGCGGTGCAACCATCTTCTTAGGTAGCATACATATTCCTATCTCACACAGCTAAGCATGATTATCATAATTAATCTGTGCTTTTCATCTAAGAGTATAAACATATCAAACAATAAGATAAATTACGGATTTACTATCTCCCTTATTTGTTCATCTTAGTCTAATTTGTCTAAACCATTTTTATGTTACTTATTCCACTACCGTGTAATCATAAAAAGAATACAACATGATGAAGGTGCAATAAGAGCATTGGGTCATTTTCCCCCAAAGAGCGCAACTACATAAGCATCTGATAATATATATTATTTTATAAAGGTTTCGATGTTCTTAACCTCAAATTAAAGCGATATATTGATTTTAAAACATATCGTTATAATATTATAAGCGTAATATGTATCTTATAATCCCAGTAATAACATCTAAGGTAATTGGATACCCGCTATGTGTGATCAACAACCGTCATTGTCTGTTTTTGCTGCAGGAAGTCTTCGCTCGACGCTTACTCAGATAAAATCACAATTAGAGCAATTAAGCCAACAGCCAATAACGTTTACCTTTGGCCCTGCTGGTTTGCTTAACCAAAAAATACAAGAAGGGCTCCCTTGTGATCTTTTCCTATCTGCAAATATGACTCACCCCCAACACTTACATTCTATTTTAAAAATGAAAAACATTGCCCCTTTTTGTCATAATAGCCTCTGCATAACCATTGCACGCCGTCATTATCAGCAACAAAAAACATGGCTCGATTATCTTAGTGACCCGACATTAGTGTTAGCAACATCAACTCCTGATTGCGATCCCGCCGGTGACTACACTTGGCAACTGTTTGATAAAATAGCCAAACAAAATAAAGTATTAAGTGATCATTTAAAAAAAGTAGCACGGCCTTTAGTTGGCGGTATAAAAACGCTCACAATACCAACAGGATACACTGCTGCCTCTTTTCTTATTCATCATCATAATGTTGACATGTTTATTGGCTATTCTCATTACCAACACATCATTCAAAATGATCCAGAGCTAATAGTGATACCTATCCCTTCACAGGACAATACCATGGCTACTTATGGACTTGCATATAACAATAACGCCGTACTACCCATTGTAAATTATCTACTCTCCGCGCAAGGACAACACTACCTACAACAAGCAGGATTTAGTCCAATAAGCCAAATAATGGAATAAGCGTTTTATATGTTTGTTGCTCAACAGTAAAAGCAACTTGTTCGACGTTAATACCATAAGCCTGCTGGATATTCGATGGAATTAATACTTTATTACAACAGTCAAATTGCCACTTTCCTTGAGGAAATAATAGTAATGCTTTATCTGCAACTAATAAGGCATGGCTAGGATCATGAGTTGTGAAAATTATGCATTTATTATCACGACGAGCAAGTTTTCGTAATAGCTGTAATACTACCTGCTGGTTATGCAAGTCTAACGCTGAAGTTGGTTCGTCTAAAGCGATGACACTACAATCGGCAACTAATGCTCGAGCAATTAGTACCAATTGTTGCTGGCCACCAGATAGTTGTGTAAATATACTATCCGCCAACTCTACAATCGCTAAATCGGCTAAAGCAGCTAAAGCGCGTTGTTCATCATCACCGCTAGGTTGAAAGAACAATCCTATCTTTTGCGCCAATCCCATCAATACAACATCAATAACTCGATAAGAAAATGCCAATACACTCGACTGTGGTACAAACCCTATCCCTCCTTGAACCAAAATATCACCACTAAGAGGCGGTTGAATGTTGACCAAGCTATGCAATAATGTTGTTTTACCACAGCCATTAGCTCCTAAAATTGCACAGACTTCCCCTTTACAACAAGCAAAACTCATTGGTGAAAAAAGGGCTACTTTAGGCCCAAATTGCAGCCTCTGTACCACTAAACAATCCGCTATATTTAACGCCATTATTATTAACCTCGTCTTTCTCTAGCTAATAAAAAAATGAATAACGGCGCACCAAACAATGCCGTAATAATACCTAATGGAATTTCAGCCTGGCTCATCGTTCGAGCAATATCATCAACGATAACCATAATCCCAGCACCTAACCAAAATGACATTGGTAATAATCGGCGATGATCTGCACCAACAATGGTACGAGCCAAATGTGGCACTACTAAGCCAATCCAACCAATGCTACCGCTAACGGCAACTTGAGCTGCAATCAAAATTGCACACAATAATAGTACCCACAGCCTTAATCGAGCTACAGATAGCCCTAACGCTTTAGCTTCTGTATCCCCTAAAGACAAAATATTAATACGCCATCGTAAGCGGTATAAAATGCCTCCAGCCAAGATTAATGGTACTAACAATAACCCCACCTTATGCCAATTAGCGGTAGCAAAACTGCCCAATAACCAAAAAACAATACTAGGTAATTTTTCTTCAGTATCAGCTAAATACTGAACTAAATTCACTAGTGCAGCAAAAATACCACTCAAAACGATACCAAGCAGGATCAATATTAAGCGATCATTTTTTCCTAGCAAATTAGCCAGAACGTATATAACCGCAAGCGCTAATAAGCCAAAAGCAAAAGTAGAGCTCATCATAAGAACGGCAGGTAAACCGAATAAGATAGCTAAAGTGCCGCCAAATGCCGCACCAGAACTGACACCTATAATATGAGGATCAACCAATGGGTTATGAAAAACACCTTGGAGTATCGCACCACTGAAAGCGAGGCAGCCACCAACACAGAGAGCAATAACAATACGCGGTAAACGAATAGACCAAACAATATGGTTAGGTAAACTATCCGTTAAAAAAGGATGTGCAAATTCGTAACTAAGACGAGATAAGGTTAATGGATATTGGCCTAACGTTAGTGAAAACACAGCAATAACTAGCACTATTATCGCAGCAATAATATTATTTTGTTTATAAAAGAAACTATTCATCATGCTATTTTAGGTAACTGACGCGATAAAACTTATGATAATAAGCCTGAACTTTTGTATTTAAATCAACATCTTTAAATAACTGTGGATATAAGGTTTTTGCCATCCACCACTCACCTAATGCTACCGCTTCAGGCATTGGATATCCCCATGCTTTCGCATATTCAGGCATCAAATAAACACGTTGATTTTTAACTGCGTTCATCCATTTAAAATCAGAATCATGTCTCATTTTTTCAATCACATCAGGAAAACGATGCTGAACAAAAATCACTTGAGGATCCCAAGCTAAAACTTGTTCCATCGCAACTTGATGGTAGCCTTTTAATGTTGATGCTGCGACGTTTTCACCACCAGCACGAGCCATCATGACACCCGTATATTTTCCCGAACCATAAGTACTTAAATTCGGATTAGCCATATATACACGAAGTCGTTGACTTGGTTTTATAGTAGCTAGACGTTGTTTTAATTGCTTTTGTTGTGAGAATGTCGCATCGATCAAGTCTTTACCTTGTTGAGGTTTATTAATTACCGTTGCAATTAACTTTATTCCTTCAGCCAAGCCTTGATCATAAGCAGACACATCATCTTTTAAGCTCGGATTTAACTTATTTCTTTCCGAATCAGCTGCATGACGTAATGAAACAGCAACAACAGGTATGCCTTCTATTTCAATCTGCTTAATCATTTCAGCTGGCGCATAATTGGCTACAAATACCACCTGAGGATGAATGGCCAAAAGACTTTCGATATTTACTTGAGTTAAATCTCCAGGCATAGGCATAGTTACAAGAGAAGGAGCCAATCTAATGTACCCCTCACCTAATTGTTTTTTCCAACTACTTTGAATTCCAACAACTTTATTTAACGCATTTAATTGATTAAGTATGTTAAGTGTTTGATGCTGTAAAACCACAATTCTAGTCACTTTATCTGGGATCTCAACTGTACGCCCAAGTTGATCAATAACACGACGAGCAGCATAACTTGAAGATGAATTAACTAATAAAAAGAGAGCTATAGCTATGTGCAGGATTTGATGACGCTGATAATATTTAAACATAAAAAATTTCATTGAATACCGATATATAGCAAACTATACATCGATCTATTTTATGATTCAATATGCTTAATTATGGTTCTGTTACAAATAACCTTAATAGAATCCAACATTTCAAACGCAAAACTCACAGATAACGCTTAATAAACACCCACCTCACCAACTAAAAATGTAACAATTTGTATCTAAGCGCTTATTGCTCTTCATTTTATTTCTTTTATTTCAACAATGTATTATTCAAGCAAAAATACAAATCGTGACAATAAATATTTTTATATTTTTAAAAAATATACACATAACCTATATATACAACTGGTTTAATAATGAATGGAAGGAACCATGATGAAGATTAGATTATTATCAGCAGTAATTGGTATATCGATGCTACCCCTCTCGCTCGCTATTAGTTCTGAAATGAATAGAACATTATCAACTGAGCAACAATATTTTGCGCAAGAGTACCAATCTAAATATAGTCAAATTAATGATCGCTTAAGAGAATTACAGACATACGCAGAAAACCCTGACAATGTAATTATTATTAACGGTGAGCGTTTTATAGAACTAAGTGGTATTAAATATAAATTAAATAATAAAAATAATCCGGAAATTCCGTTAAGATCGTGGGACGACACTTCAGCGATACAAACCCTATTCCCATTCTTTACTGATGATTGGGAACTAAGCCAATATTCTGGCGGTGCAGTATTTGTAAACAAATATTTTGGTAACTATAACTATGGAAATGGTTGCCTGCTTGAGTATTATCCAGATGGAAGTATTCAGAATGGTCAGATTACCGATATAATAATTGAAACATCTAGCTGCTCAGTTAATTCATTTGATACTAATGTACGCTATTTTGGTAACCCTATAAGATTAACGCCTCAGGATTTTAATCAAGATCGTTTCCATGCTACTGCTGTAGAACGCTATAGAGATCGACTCTACATTACTCGTTCAGTGCAAAATCAAAATAATTATATTGATGTTTATAATATCAAAACGAATGAAATTATAGATAGGATTGAAGGCAGCACAACATCTAGTGGGCAAACGTACAAATATCATCGTTTAAATGAATTATACATTGAAGACAATTACTTATTTGTAGTTTCGTGGGAATCTAACCGTGTTGATGTTTTAGATCTTGATAATAATCATCAACATATCATGCAAATTGGTATCGATAGTTCTACAGGTACTGGCTTATTTAGACCACAATCAGTTGTAGGTAACAATAATTATCTATTTATATCCGATGCCAAAGATAAGATTGCTGTCATAGAAAAAACGCAAGTAACACCAGAAAACTCGAACCACATGGATCGCTTTGCATCGTTGGCATTTGGCACAGGTCAATATAGTCATCGATTGGTACAAATGCATATATTAAATGACTATTTACTTGTTAATACATCTAATAATAATTATGCAATTTACGATACGAGAAAAATTCAACCAGGTATCACACTACAGCCTGAAAAAGTTGTAGCGTTAGCCCCTAACAAAATTGAACGTTCAGGCGAACATTTGATAATAAATATCAATGGCCGGCTAGAGTGGCACAAGATATCGACATTTATCGCTAATAACTTTGAGTTTATTGAGCCTGAAGGAAATATTAAGTCATTAAATGGAGATGAAATTAATAACTATCAAGATATTCATTTTGATAATAATGAGCTAATAACGATAACCGCTAATAACATTAATATTAACTCGTACATCGTTAATAGCGACATCACTTTTACCGCAGATCAAAGTCTGGAGGTAACTCCAGTACAGTTTAATCAACTCATGCCTAGTGCAATACAGCAAATCTATACTAATAATGACACGTTAGACATTCTTACAAATGCAGAGCTACGATCTGTACGTATAAATAAGTTAATTAACACAAAATTTATTGATAATAGTACAGTTGAAATCACTAACTATAATGCAAAAACAGTCACCAACATTGATATTGAAGCAAAACTAAATGGCATTGATAAGTGGTTTATATTAGGGAATATCGACACACTGCCACCCTTTACACGTATTACACTTCCCCTATCTGCTTTTGGTGAAGTTGGACGCTATAACAGTAGCAATAATGATGGTGTATTTGATCTCACTACAATGATGAGCAGAGATGATAATTTTACTGACTTACTACAGACATCATTTAATTCCAAAACAGATAAATTTGTACAAAAGATCAAAAAAATAAAGCCTCGGTGGAACATACGCACAACGGGTGCGAGCACTGGTAACTGGCTACCAATGAGCGCACTACATGCTCGTGAATACCTCATCATGATGACAAACTTTGCTTATATGGCGTCATCTGAAGAGTATAAATTATTCTGGTTCAATTTCAGTGAAATGTACGGAAATGGGACAGAGTTCTATGGAAACGCAGGCCCAGTAGAAGGTCCTAATGGCTTCTTCACACCAAATGACTATGATCACTACTATGATGCAATGCTTAATCGTGATTACTTAAGTCTAGGTGTTGTTCAAAATGTTGGGGGCTTAGGTAGCCCATCTATTACAGGTATTTCTGAAAACAATTTTTATCTTCACTACTATGGTTACTATGGGATCCTAGCTCACGAGTTTGGCCATGGCTTTGATGGTAAACACCTTTATAACGATGGCACCGCTTTCTCTGCTTCATGGTTTGGGTTCCAACCTATGATGACTGACTTAGGGATGTACTTGATCCGTAAAGGTGATATGCCTTATCTTGATGTAGATGAAGATCTAAACGGTTTTTACAAAGATGAGAATGCTCGATACCGTCACTTCCCTGCAACAGCGAAGCGGGCTCATCGACCTGATAGTAACTCAAATAAATTTGATAAATGGTTTATGGCCTCTTCAACAATGCCTCAAGGATGGTTCGCTAACACTGACTCCTTTAAATATGAGCAACTAAATAATCATGAGAAAGCTTCAATAGCTAAATTAAATAAAGATGGACAGCAACTTCCAATTTGCCGGTTTACTCAAGAGATAGAAGGATACCAAAAAACGCTATACGGTTATGTTAATGAAATAACACCTAATAGCTATGAATGTACATTAGGAAGTGAAATCAGTTATCGACTAAGTAATGGTACCTATTTCACTCCAGTGTCAACGCTAAACCAATTTGATTGGCTATCGCTACATAGTCCAGATTCTTCTGGTCAGTTAGTGGCAAGTGACCAAGGATCGCCATTGTGCACGATTAATTCATCTGGCTTCTATGGTGTTGGCTTTAATGTAAATAATGCCTGTCAACAGATTCCAGAAATATATTGGTCGAACGGCAACAGGTGGTTTTTCTCAAGTGGCCATAGCACCTATCAATATCGCTAACAGCCATTAACCAGCAATTCCTCCCCCAATAACACTTAATTATTGGGGGATTCCCCATCAACTTAGATATTTGATTCAACTTAGCGGAGTCGGGACTAGATATTGTAATTCGTCATTCCCGTGACTTTTTCTAATCAAAAAATTAAATACTAACTCTTGTTTTATAATCTTTTTAAAGAAAGGCGCACATATTTTCTAGTATCGTCTTGCTAATAATTCACCTTATACTTTCCTTTGGGGTTTATAGCAAAATTTCAGCTAAGTATATATAGTTTTGTCCGTGAACTTATGTAATTAACTATCTCAATCCTTCCTTCTCATTATTTAACTGAGATGAACACTCAATTTAAATATTACCTAATTATCAAATTCATTCTAATTAATATACTTACCCTATCGAAACAAAATCAGATAAAAAGAGATATCGAATGAATAAAGGAAAAATCAAAACTGCAACTATAGCTATATGTATAGCTATATTACTAGGTAGCTCTGTCCAAGCTAATGAACTTAAGCCAGAAAAATTTGTAAGTACCGATCAATCAGTACATACAGTAGAAATAAAACAAGCAGCTATGAATTACGCTAAGTTTTGGAATACGGGGAAAGAAGCATATGCTCGTGAAGCTTTATTAGAAAACTTTCAAGATATGACCCCACCCAAAGGCAGAAAAAAAGGTATTGAAGGTGTACTGGAGGCCTCTCAAAATTTCCGAAAAGTCATACCTAATTTACATGTAGAAGTTGAGCATCTACTTATTAGTGGTGACTTTGCAACAATTCGATACCGTTTTAAAGGTAACTTTAACGGCAAAATGGGAGACGTTATAGGTCAAGGCCAAGTTGTCGATTTTCCAGCTGTTGATATTTATGAAGTACATAATGGAAAAATCATAAGAAATTGGCATTTGGAAGACTATAATACTTTCTTTTCTCAAGTAAAATAATCTCTGCTGTTAGTTCATCTTCAAAATAGAAGAACCATTAAAAAACCATGCACTACCCCAGCAACAAAACATTCAATAAATTAATGTGTTATTCATTAACATATCTAAACAACACCTGTAACCTATTATTTTTCAATAAAATATAGTAACAACCTAATTATTCTGGATTAGGATTATTGCCATTAGTCGGGGAGCTTTAAGCTGAGATCACCATAATGGTGGGCCCCGTTGAACCTGAACCAGTTAGCACTGGCGGAGGGTGTTAGGTTTTTTTTGAAAAAAATCACAAACAATAAATTTTTCTTTATAAATCATAACATTAAGACAACAAAAAAGTATTATACAAATTTCTAATTAAGTCATTTTCCTGCCCCATTTATGTCCCATTTCCTACTCTCTGTCCCATTTTACGTCCCATTCTAGCCTCATTTTTTATTAAATATTCTCCTACGATTATCCTTCTATTACTACACCAAACCAGCCCTCAAAAAACGCTTACTTTCAACCAATCCATAAGCATTAATTTCTCATAAATCACATCACACAAAACACGTCTATATACTGCATTAGCCAACAAAAAAGGCGCACTCAGTACGCCTTTATAATGCTGACAATTAATGGCTGTTGCTATTAGTTACCAAAGGTTCTTAATTTTAGATAAATGATTAGGTAAATCTTGTGGTTTTTCACAGCATACTTGTTCCATCACTTGCTGAAGCTGTTTCTTAATCATATTCATCGCATGGTGACCACCGTTTTGACCTAGAGCGCCAACACTATACATAAAGCTCCGCCCCATAAATGTAAAGTCCATCCCAGCAGCTAGAGTACATGCAATGTCAGAACCTTCTCTAATACCACTATCCATCATAATGGTTGTTTGGCCTTTACACGCATTAAGAATTTCGATCCCTTTACTTATGGTTGATGGACCTGCATCCAACTGTCGTCCACCATGATTAGAGACGATAATGCCATCCAACCCTATTTCAATAGATTTTTTTGCATCTTCAACAGTCGATAAGCCTTTTAGTACTAAGTTCCCATCCCATTTATCACGTAACTTTCGTACTTTTTCCTCGCTCAAGCGACCATTAAAGGTTTTATCCATAAATAGGGCTAAATGATGCATATCCATTGAGCCCGACATATATTTGGTTAACGTTTTAAACTCAGGTTTTCCTTTAATTAAGGTCTCAAGCGCCCATTCAGGAGAAAGCATTATCTGCAGCATATTTTCTGCTGTCATTTTTGGAGGCATTGCCAACCCGTTTTTTATTTCTTTCGGACGATAAGCAAATGTAGGAACGTCTGATAATAGTACTAACGTTTTAACCCCTGCTGCTTTACAACGAGCAAGTAAATCATCAGTGATAGCATCATCAACTGGGTGATATAACTGAAACCACATTTTGCCTTCAGTAATTTCAGCAATCGTTTCAATTGATTCTGTTGACACTGTACTCAATATAAATGGGACGTTATGCTCAAAAGCTGCTTTTGCTAAAATCTCAGGAGCTTTCGGCCAAATTAGTCCTTGTAGTCCAACTGGACTTACACCAAATGGAGCATCATAAGTTTCACCGAACAATGTCGTTTTTAATGAAACATCCTTATAATCTCTTAAATAATAAGGAATAAGTTCAAGTTCTCGAATATCATCCGTATTACGTCTTAAGCCAATCTCGTTGTTACAGCCACCATCAACATATTCAAAAGCAAACTTTGGCAAACGTGATTTTGCTTTTTTCCTAAGTAAATCAACAGATGGATATCTAGTATTAAAATAGTCGTTCATGATACATCCTTTATTCTATTTGTTATTTTTATTAAATTTTTATATTTTATAACAGTCACTTAATCATCACATAAACACTACCGCTAATCATTCACGAACTCACCATTAATGCATCTGTAATATGAAAACCATAGATCATAATTAAGCCTATAATCCCGGTAGCGACGAGATAATAAAAAGTAGGAATAATCGTTTTACGTAGAATCGCTCCCTCTCGACCTAATAGGCCAACAGTGGCTGAAGCCGCTACAACATTGTGTATCGCAATCATATTACCAGCAGCCGCACCCACAGCTTGTAGTGACACCATAAAAGCGCTTGAAACCGATAATGTACGTGCAACTTCAAACTGGAACTGACTGAACATCATATTAGACACAGTATTAGAACCTGCAATAAAAGCCCCTAAAGCACCAATTCCGGCACTCAATGCAGGAAACCCAACGCCCACAATGCCAGACACAAAATTAGCCGTCATCACTGGCATACTAACTAAATCAGCACCATTAACTCCTGAGTTAATAAAGATCCGTACCATAGGAATAGTAAAGATAAGTACGAAGCCAGCCCCTAACAAAGTCTTACTCGACTCACCAAATGCGTTCATCATTGGTTTAAGACTGCCAGATTGAATCAATGTCGCCATCAGAGCTGAAAACACCAAAATACCGCCAGGAAGATAAAGAGGTTCTATCGCTGCACTGATCCCAACCTGTCCAAGTATATTGGTAAAAGATAAACTCACTCCCCCTAACAAAGCTTTAAAATCGACACTAACACGACTGATTACCAATATAAGCGCCAACAATACATAAGGACTCCATGCCAATACCAAATTCATTGGCTTATTATCTTGTTTAATGTCCATCTTTAATGAGCCAAGCCACTCGCTAGGCCAGCACTCTTCCTTCTCAAAATCCCATACTTTCTTTGGAACTAAAAAACCTCTTTTCGCCGCTGATACCACTATCGCTAAGCTGACTAAACCACCAATAAGAGAAGGAAATTCAGCACCAAGAAATACACCAGTTAAAGCATAAGGAATGGTAAAAGCTAAGCCTGCAAATATGGCGAAAGGTAATATATCTAAGCCTTCAGTCCAGCTACGCTTTTTACCAAAAAAACGAGTCAGCATCATGGCCATAAAAATAGGAATAAAAATACCAACGACGCTATGAATAAGTGCGACATTAGACGTTATTTGCTGCAGATAAAAATCCCAAGTAGAGCCATTAGCAATAAGACCTTCCGTAATATTATGAGTATCAAGTCCCTTATTAACACCTACAATAATCGGTGTTCCCACAGCGCCAAATGAAACGGGGGTCGATTGGATCATCATTCCCATTAATACTGCAGCCATAGCAGGAAAGCCGATAGCAACTAATAGAGGTGCAGCAATTGCTGCTGGGGTACCAAATCCTGATGCGCCTTCAATAAATGAGCCAAAACACCATGCAATGATAATTGCTTGTACTCGTCGATCAGCAGAGATACCTGTAAAACCATTTCGTATCGCGTTTATTGCTCCGGTATGTTTTAAAGTGTTTAATAAAAAAATAGCACCGAAGATAATCCACAATACAGAAATAGTAATTACAACCCCCTGTAATGATGAAGCAAAAATACGAGCAACAGACATATCCCATCCTAAAAGAGCAATGATGACTGTCATAAAAAAGGCAACAGGCATTGCTCTAATAGCAGGCCAATTAAGGGCCAATAAGAGAACACCGGCGACCGCTATCGGAGTAAATGCGATTAACGCATATAGAGTTTGACTCATTATTATTATCCTTTTATTTCACGCTTAGTTGAGTGCTATAAATGTCTATTAGGAATCACAACATCCATCGTAATGACTTTATTATTAACATTTACCCAACCTAATTAGCTTACAGCTCACTTGCGTGTAAGCATTTTGTTATATCAACGTTAACGTAACTCTTTATTTTTTTGTGATATAGAGAAATAATGAAAAATATTTTTTCCAAAAAAGCATAAATAATGACAAAGGCCGATGATTTAATTTTATTTGCTCAAGTAGTTGAACAGGGGTCATTCAGCCGAGTTGCTGAAAAGAATTTACTTACTAATTCGGTAGTTAGCAAAAGGATTGCACGACTTGAACAAGAGCTTGGGGTCCAACTTCTCTATAGAACAACGAGAAAACTGACATTAAGCGAGGCCGGTAAAAAATTATACAAAGGAGCAACTAATGTCCAACAAGCGACAACAGAAGCAATTAATACCGTATCTGGATTCGCAGATAACGTTACAGGCCACATTAAAATGTCTGTACCAACAATCTCAGGTGATCTGCTGTTAGCTGATGCTGTAGCGGAATTCTGTGCTCTACATCCTGGCATAACCGTCGACATATCACTCGAAAACTTGTTCGTTGATATTATCGAAGACAATTATGATCTTGTTATCAGAACTGGTCGTTTAGAAGATTCAAGCTTAATTGCTCGCCACATTATTGAGTCACAATGGGTTATCTGTGCCACCCCTGATTACATTAAGCGTAATGGCCAACCTCAAGAACCTGAAAATCTACTTGAACATAACTGTTTACAGTATGCTTACCAAACAACAGGAGCGAGTGAATGGGAATTCAAAGGTGAAGATGGTACTTACATCATTAAGATTAAGGGGAATTTCACTACAGACAACGCAGCAGCTTTAAGAAAAGCAGCACTTGGTGGATATGGTATTGCCTATGTTCCTCGTTGTTTAGTCTATCTCGATTTAATGAAAGGAGAATTAATTGACATCATGCCTAATCGCGTTGCAAAAAAGCTAGGGGTCTATGCTATTTATCCTTTTACTCGCCACCCGTCTAAAAAAATACGTCTATTGATAGAGCATATACGTCAACGTTATTTGTCTATGAGTGAATACTTTTAAATAAGTTTAATGTAGAGGCAATATTGGGATACTTTATAGCTCATGGAAATTACCATCCTATTATTGTCATAAGTGACACAACAGTATCTTGAGCTTCTCCCTTTGGTATTGAATAATCTTGCTACTATTTTTTTATCTTTCTAAAAGTAATTAATAACCCTCTTTTTTAATATCCTTTTTAAAAAACTATCTAAATGAATACTGGATTTGAAATCCAGTATTGCCTTGATGATTAAGATGATGACTTTCTACTGGAATTTAAAAAGCCGCAAATAGCGGCTCTTTTAATATTAAAATATTTATAATAGAGATTATTTTTTGCTTATCCAATTTTACGTAATGGATCTTTAATTACATCATCTAATAATTGTTCAAGACTTGCAGCAACAAGTTCACTAGCACTTTCCATCTCATACATATGGTTGATGAGAGCTTTATTATCATTACTTGCCCCTGCTTGAATCGCTAAGCGTCCAGAATCATGAACGTGCTTATGCGGCTTATCCAACTGATTGTAACTCGGTAAATGACTGTATTGCGCAGCCCCATCTCCCTTGAAATACCATTTACCAAGACGGCACTCAGTATGACTATTAACAGCGGCAGTAAAATCCTGTTTCCCAACCAAACTATAGATGTTATTTTTCCAAACAGCGTGGTCAAGCTTCACTGTATCTAAGAATGCAGATGCCGTAGCAACACGAATAATTTCCTGCATATGCTGAGATTTTGATAACACATCAGTAACGACTACTTTAATTTGCTCTGAAGATACAAATACTTCCTCTGCACACAATTGATTATCTTCAATCGTGTGTTTAATTTCACTTGTCTGACTGAGTACTTGATTAACTAAGCTTTCAATTTTTCCACTGGCATCATTCGCTTTACTTGCAAGGGCGCGTACTTCATCTGCAACCACTGCAAAACCACGACCAGCTTCTCCAGCTCGCGCAGCTTCGATAGCTGCATTTAACGCGAGTAGGTTTGTTTGAGCTGATATTTCTTGAATTGTGAGTACCAGTTTACTAATAGAAACGGCAGTGTTATCAAGTGTAACTGCTGCCGCCATACTATTTTTAGCTTGATTGGCTATCTTTTCCGCACGATTTTCTAATCGCGACAAAGCATCATGAGTCTGCATAAATATTTCATCAAGCAATTTTAGTTTTTCGTTCTCAGATACTAAATTTTCAGCACTACTAGCCAGTCCTTCACGAATACGCTCTAGCATTGCCCCGCCACGTAAATGACTATCCATCAATAATGAATCAAGGTGATTATTTTCTTTGAGTTGTTGTATTTCACTTTCATTCATAGAAAGTTGTTCAACAAGCTCTGTTATTTTTTGTTCATACTGTAGCCGTTCATCCTCAAGCAATTGTTTTATAGCTAGGTTTTCACTTTTCAATTTACGACTAAAGAACATATGTATAAATCCAAATAGAATATTGAATATAAAATTTATCCCATATTTAAGTGATAACTTAATGGATAATATTCGTTTAATTACGTTGAATATAGAACAAAAAATAACAACAACTATGCTTCATCCCTATAGATATATTAAACACTAAACAATGAACTAGCATCAATATCCCGTTGAGATATATGCGTACTAGCGCACTAAATATAGCCATTATTTTGCTTGAAAAATAACTTAGGCATAAAGAAATACCCATAAGAAATGAACAATATGTGAATGTGGAATAATTCCGAATACTCAATAATTGAGTCAACAGTATTAATTAAATCCTACGTTTTAAATACACCACTACAAAAACAAAGGAAAGTGCGTTTTATTTAGGTGAATTAATATTAGACAAATTATAGGTAACTTCTTCACGAAATATCTTACGGAATGTATAAATACCGCCATATCAGACGGTATTTAACAGTAAAGATAATTTATGGACAGAAAGTAGTTAGATTTCTGATCTCTAACTGATTAGGAATAGATTAGTAAAAGTATAACGAAGTGACTAAACTAGCTTCGCCACTACCATAATAACGCTTAAAAAAGAAAGAGGTACTTAACCTCTTTCTTATTATTCTTGTTGCCCTAAACTAAATTATTCACTTGAAAGTCCAATAATTCTGCTTTTGTTGGTGCTCCATTCGAACCAGCACGGCTAACCACAATTGCCGCAACCATATTACCTAATTCAACCGCTTGAGAATATGTCCACCCAGCTGAAATACCTGCGATCACTCCAGCACAATGACTATCGCCGGCTGCAATCGTATCAACAACATCAACCTGAAAAGCGGCAACATGCGTAGGTTCACTGTCAGGTAAACAAACCGTTGCTCCGTCTTTATCAAAACGGCAAATTATACAAATTCCGTAATGATTAGAGATAGCTGCAGCATGACCTAAATCACCAGCCCCCGCACTATCTAACAGAACCAATTCATCTCTATTTACGGTCAAAATAGGTTTCTTTTTTAGTAACAGGTGAATAAACGTCGCATCAATATCTGATAAGCGGGGACCAAAATCCACAAATAATGTTTTATCATCTCCTAAGGATAATAACCATTGACGTAATGACTCACTTTGAGCACCTACTAGCTCATAACCTGAAACATAAACAATAGCATTATCAGGTGTTGGTATTTGAGCGAGTAACTCTGGGGACCAATATTGTTCACAACCATCAATAGTGATAAACGTGCGCTCTTTATTCGCCTCTACGAGAGCAAGACACCATCCATTATCGTAACAATCGTGACGCAGTAATACAGGTAAGTTTTCACGAGCCATTGCAGATTCAACGGCTTGTCCCCAACTACCATTACCCACTGGTATACCATTAATAGCATTAAACTTCATGCGGCTAAGCGCACGTATCACATTGAATGCACAGCCGCCAATCTGACGATCGATTTCATTGGCTGTGATATCCCCACCACTGTAAGGTAATTGCTCAACACCAAGCATGACATCACCAAAAGCAGCACCAACAACAATTATTGGACGACTAATTAATAGCGAAGAAAGATCAACCATAAATCACTCTTATGTTCGTCTTGCTAACCAGTACATGAAGGACTAGCGCAATCGTAAAAGAAACGAATAACCCCAAACTCGAACTTTCAAAAACACCCACAGCAAGTGGACCATCAATGAATCCAGTTTTTGTTACCATCAAACCAGATAAAGCTCCAATAAGCCAACAAACCAAAGTACGAGTGTAACAGCCCGTTTCGCCGTACAGATCGTGTTCAGAATAACCGACATATCGATGCGTCTTCATAAAATCAACAAGGAAAATAGCGACCCAGGCGGAAAGGAATACACCACAAATCATTAAGAATGAGATGAATGGACCAAGAAAATCACCTGAAATAAATAATACATAAACAGCAATACTCAATACCAGAACAGCATCAACAGCTATCGCTGTACGTTGCTTAAGTTTGATACCCATCGTCAGTAAGTTTAAACTTGCCGAATAAAGGCTCAACACAGCTATAGTAACAATGCCCGCTACCGCTGCGGCTAAATAGGGAATAGCCATCCACGATGGAAGTAACTGACCAATGGCTGCAATGGGGTTAGTATTAGTTCCTAAGTCTGGAATTTGTGCTGTCAGTAGAATTCCCGTTAAGATAAGTAGTAATAAAGGTAATGCCGCCCCGCCTACAACAGTTAAAAATATATGTTTTGAACTAGATGATGGACTTTGATCACGGCTATAATCTGCACCTGCAATTGCCCAGCTAATTCCTGTTCCCGCAGCAATAATTGATACTGCTGGTAAGAATCCTGTGATCCAACTTCCTGACGGCAACGCTAAGATACTGTTCCAATCGGCCGTCGCGATAAGGTAAATCGCAACAAACAATGTCATCGCACCAAATGTACGAGTAATCCACTTTTGAAGTAACAGAACCGTATTCTGACCAAGAATACTAACAACGACGGTCAAACCACCAAAGAGAAGTAATGATAATGCAGTGATGATAGAAGTTTCTTCAAAGCCAAGTGCAACGAATAAAGCAACCAACGTCAGGGTACCAGTAATAATATTAACCGCCTCCCAACCCATTAAGTTTATCCAACAAAAAGCAGTGGGTGCTATATTCCCTTTTTTACCAAAGCTTGAACGGGATAACGTTAATGTTGTTGTTCGCCCTACCTTACCCGCAAGACTCGACATACCAACCAAAGAAAAAGAAAGTACGCCAACAATAGCTGCTAATACCGATTGAAAAAAAGATAGTCCAAAAGAAACGATAATCGCCCCATAAACAACACCCAAAATACCAATATTTGCGGCACACCATACAAAAAACAGTTCAATTGGTTTTTTCGTTTGCTTGCTTGATGGAACACGAGAAATACCCAGTTCTTCCATCGTTAACTGTTCATCTTTTGGTACATTGACAGAAATATTATCAATACTACTCATGGTATAAATCCTTATATATTCTGACGATAAGTCATAAGTGCACGAGCGTAAGGTGCAAAATCAATATTGTTAGCTGTATTGATTAACGTAATATATGATTCATCGAAAGCATCGACTCCATGTAAGGCACCACAAATAGCCGTTGCCATTGTACCTATAGTATCGGTATCGCCCCCTAAGTTAGCGGCAAGTTCAGCACACTTCATTGGATCTGTTTGCGCTAATTCAACAAGTGCGATCGCCGTCGGTATTGATTCAATAATATCCATACCGGCTCCAACCCTCTCATATAAATCATTAAGTGCAATCTTCTCGTCGCTCTGTTCAGCAACAACTGCTAATGCATATTGAATTCGATACCCCAACAATGGGCTAAATGTAGACTCATGATTACGTTGGACATTATTGGTTAATTTAACTAATTCCTGCTTAATATCATCCCACGATGCCCCTTCAATCGCGCGGCTGACAGACCATGCAACAGCAACTGCGCCCGCAATGGCAATATCCGATTTATGCGTCGGTAGGCATGACAGGCGAACTCCTTCAATAAAGGCTGCCACATCATTCGTTGATAATAAGCAACCTATCGGCGAGACACGCATGGCTGAACCATTCGTAACACCATTAGCTTCTATATCTTCAAATGAGACACCCTGCTCAATCGCGTTCAATGCCGCTTTTGAGGTAGGTCCAAGTATGTTTTTATTAAATGCATCAATACGTTTAGCCCATAACATAATATGCTTTGCGATGAGATCAGGAGATATTTCACCATCAGCTTCAATAATGGCATCCATTAACGCAACACATTGGCTCGTATCGTCAGTATACTCTCCAGCTTTAAACTCATTCGCCGCGATGTTTTCTTCAGGCCCCGGTAAAAATGTATCTATCCAGCCAAAATAACTAATAACTTTATTTTTTGTCCATAGCTCTGATGGCATGCCCATCGCATCGCCAATAGCTTGCCCATAAAGACAACCTAGAATTTTTTTCTCAATATCAGTTAATAATGCTGTGTTTGTTTCGTTCATATACCTACTCCAGAGCCCATGGCTAATTCTGAAGTCACTATAAGTCCAGTTACAGTCCAGTAAAAAAGCTTAATATGAATAATGTGATTTAAAACCATTGATACGTCAGACTTTTTGATATTATATGACAACTATCACATCTACAGGGACTAGATACATGGAACAACATTTCATCAAACATATAAAAAATAAAATAGACGTTAACGCATCAACTCCATTGTATCTCCAGCTCAAAAACATCCTTGAAGAATTGATTAAAAACAAAACATTTAAACATGGCAGTGTGCTGCCATCTGAAAGAAAGTTATCAGAAATACTAGGACTATCTCGCGTTACAATTGTCAAAGCATTAGCTGAATTAACAGAGTTAAATCTTGTAATAAAAAAGCATGGCAAAGGGACAGTTATAAATTTACCAATAGACTATAACCTTTCAGGGGGGGGATTTTCATCACAACTAAAACAGCAGGGTGTTGTTTCTAACCGCTGGTTAATCAGGGAGCTTATAGCAAATAAACATCCTCAAAAACTTGAAATCAATTGTGACCAGCGGATCGCAAAATTAAAACGAGTGCGCCTGGTTGATGGCATGCCTGTTTCAATTGAAACAACCTATATTCCTGAACAATTCTTGCCTCGGCCCGATCTATTGGAAGAATCTCTCTATGGATATTGGGAACAACAAGGCATTGATATAGACGTTCAAGAGTACACTCTCGCAATATATAGACCAACCATTGAAGAGGCTACCATGCTTAAGGTATCTCCTAACTTTCCTCTAATGAAAATAAAACTAAAGACATATAATAAATCTGGGGATGTTATCGAATGTGGCTCAATAATTTGTAATACTGATTACTATCATTTTAAATTCAACGTCAAAGTTGCACTGTAATTGTACAATTAAACATGCCGCACAAGGATAACTATTGGTGCAGTCAATAATTTAGTCGGCAGCATTAGTTGAATTCCCCGTTTGAAACACGGAATTACAAACATAAATAAAGGACTGTATTTCAAACGCGACCCTTTATTCTTTAAAATTCTGACATATTTTAGGTTATTATCGAGATTAGCATTCAGAAACCAGTGCATCGGATAAAGATTTAAGCAACACCGACAGTCCAATCGTAGCATTATCGCTTAAAGCCTCATTCGATGTCGTCGCGGCTAAATACGATAAAATATAAGCAACCTGCTCATTGCTATATTTAGGTACTGAGTTTTGTTTCGAAAGTGACGTTACACTATTCATATGCTTACCCTATTGATCTGATACATTATCTTTGAGTGGATACTCTTATTCATTATTACCGTTTCGTTTTTCTCAGTGAGTAAACTAGAACAGTCGTCTTCATTACCCACCTTCGATAATATCCTTATCTAACTGATTAAAAAGGTATTAATGGGAATATTGCGCACTACTCATTAATGCGTACTTAGTGCTAATGCGCAGAACTAAATTGCGCATTATGCTCTGCTTAACTCTGCGCACTATCAACCTATCTAGTTGATTTAGTTTGATTAACTTAAAGATTGCGCATTGACTTAATTGCGCACTTCAAATTGCGCACTTTTTCTATGATTGATGGCTAAATGCGCATTTTTCTCTTTGATATAAAAACACGTCGAGTAAGTATTATTCCCTTAACTGTTAACTCCTCTATCCCTGCCTCTATCATTACTTTTCTGCTGCCTTTCCCTGCTTATTCAATGGTTGCTGGTATATAGGCTTACGTTATTGGTTATCGTTGGTTGACAGATAATCAAATAAACGAATTCAGCTAGCACTTTCCTTATATAACTTATCTGAAAGTAACCTTACCGCCTCATTGGATTCGATATGCATTCTGCTCAAACAATTATCTAACCACGGTTTCAGTTCACTATCCCACAGTTTATTACTAACCCGTCCTAAACCAATATGGCGTAAGTGCTGGCGAATATTATCGATGCTTGGGGAAAATTGACCATGGCCACCACATGAGGAACATTTACCACTCTGCATTAAACCAGTACCGCTACACCGAGGGCATGTTACCGATTTAAGGGACTGACTTTGCGCGTATTCATCTATACGGCGGCGTTCATTAATCACTAATACTTCAAGTTCATTAATAACGGACAGTAAACGCTCTTCTGCTGCTTGCATGCCACAAATATCAACATCACGCTGTAATTGCTTAATCTTTATCTGCCAGCCTTTAATTAACCGGTTACTACGCTTAGCCTGGTCGCTGTGATTTCGCCATAATGCAGCAAGTTGTCGCTTTTGACTGGCTACGGGCTTATCGCAAAATACATCTAAAGCAATACAGCTTAGTGCCAAGGCTAAATCTTTACGTTGGAATGACTCATCATTCAGCCAGGTCGGCATCACGTTAATAATTCGGTCAACTGCAGGTGCATCATGAACATACTTGGCCAGCAATAAATCCATACCTAACGGCTGCTTATGCTGAACTTGAGCAAACACCGCTAAAATAACATCTCCTGTTAAATTTGAACGACCGCGTGAGCCAATTGTAACGCTACGCACAGCATGCATTCGTGTTAACAACTCAATAGCTCTGCTCATAAAGCCCCATGTATTCAGTCAACTCATTATCTGAATAACATGTTAAGACATAAACCTAGTATCAACGAGACAATTAAAGTGTTTTTCAATTCAAATAGTGATTAGATTGATAATAAATATTAAAAGTAAAAACAATGGGATGAATATCTGGCAGGATATTTATATAAGACTGTTTTCTATAGCTATACCACGGAAGGAAAAATCAAATAAATAGCAACTTAACTTCTTAAGAATATCATTAAAATTCCTCGCCTATTCAAGGCGAGGATGTCAATAGTATCAACTATATTATCATTCGAAGCTTTTTAAATTCTCGTGATACTGTCGATACGTAGTTAATACTGATTCTGACGGAGGACCCGTAATTTTGCTCACAGCAATGACAGTGATAGTTGCGAAAATAACGCCAGGAATAATTTCATATAAATCAAAAATCCCCCCCGTTATTTGCTTCCATACTACGACAGTGACAGCACCCACAATGATACCGGCTAAAGCACCATAGCGATTCATTGATTTCCAATATAAGCTTAGCAATAACACTGGACCAAAAGCCGCACCAAATCCAGCCCATGCATAAGAAACCAACCCTAATACTGAACTCTCTGGATTTAACGCTAATATCAACGCAATCACTGACAACACAACTACAGCAATACGCCCAACCATCACAATTTCTTGACTAGATGCTTGTGGTCGAAAGACTTGCTTATAAAAGTCTTCTGCTAATGCTGAAGATGACACTAATAATTGTGAATCAGCAGTACTCATTATGGCTGCGAGAATAGCCGCTAATAAAAAGCCCGCCATCACAGGATGAAAAATAGCATTAACGAGTAACATGAAAATTTTCTCACTGTCGGGTAAATGACCTCCTTGCCCATCAACATATAAAATTCCAGTTAACCCAACAAGCACAGCACCAGCCATTGACAATGCAGTCCAAATCACAGCAATACGACGTGCTGTACTAATATCTTTATTAGAACGTGTTGCTTTAAATCGCGCTAAAATGTGTGGCTGACCAAAGTATCCTAGACCCCATCCAACTAATGATAGAATCGCAATCCATGATAATGGCTCACCTTTAACATCACTCCATAGGGTCAATAACTCAGGGTTTTTGTCATATAACATATCAGTTAAACTGCCCTGATTTAAACTCATTGCCACAATTGGAACAATCAATAACGCAGCTGACATCAGCAGACCTTGAACTAAATCAGTCCATGACACCGCTAAAAAACCACCAAACAATGTATAAGAGACGACACAAACAGTACCAATAATGACTGCAACGGTATAATCAAGTCCAAAGACTGTCTCAAATAATTTTCCGCCTGCAACTAAACCAGCACTGGTATAAAAAAGGAAAAATAGAAGAATGAAAAAAGCAGAAATTGTTTGAATAAGTTTAGATTTATCATCAAATCGCCGAGATAAAAACTCAGGTAAGGTCAATGAATTATCAGTAGTAATACTATAAGTACGTAACCGTTTGGCACAGATTAACCAATTGAGCCAAGTCCCCAACAATAGCCCTCCAGCCAACCATAACGATTCAACCCCAGCAAGATAAGCATAGCCAGGTAATCCTAGCAACAACCACCCACTCATATCTGAAGCTCCTGCCGATAATGCAGCAGGCCACGGACCCAAAGTGCGTCCACCAAGAAAGTAGTCGCTTGAACTTGCTGTCCGTTTATAAGCCATATATCCAATTGCCAGCATAACAGCTAAGTAAACTATAAACGTTGCAGCTATGACTGTATTATTTTCTATCATTATTATACTTCCTGTTTGAATGACCTCTATTCATGTAAAGGCCTATTATGGCTATTTCATATACACCCTTTATACTGTTTCTCCGTTCCCCAATTCCAACAAAGTAGCATTACCGCCAACAGCTGTGATATTAATCGTACGTGTTCGCTCTGTAACAAACCGTAAACAATAGCGCTGACTGCCGATAATAGGCAGTACAGTCCCATCAACTTCAGAAATAAGCTGAGCTAATACCCCCTCTCTCTGAGCTAACTGACGCGCCAGTTTTTGGGCACCGTTAATATCACCACAATAAGCAACACCTGCAGTTTGTGGGTGGTTAACTAATCCATAGAGGTAATTTATGTTCACCACGGTGATCACTCCAGCTATACAACCTAATTGTTCCAGCTGAATTTTTATCTGCTCAGCATATTGAATATCAGGAATACAAAGTAATATTGAATTACCACATACCAATGCTGCAGCTAATTGACCCACAATTGCTTCTTCGACAACACCTTCC
Source organism: Photobacterium kishitanii (assembly GCF_000613045.3). Taxonomy (NCBI): domain Bacteria; kingdom Pseudomonadati; phylum Pseudomonadota; class Gammaproteobacteria; order Vibrionales; family Vibrionaceae; genus Photobacterium; species Photobacterium kishitanii. Next base: position 381,468 of record NZ_LN794353.1, read on the forward strand.
TGTGCAGTAATAATAAAAACACCTCGCCCACAACAATAGAGTTCATTGGTTTCACCTGTAGGTCCTAGCATTAACTTAAAACTGGCAGCATATTCCAACGCATTAAGACATTGGAATTTCACCATCGCAGCGATATTCATTGGCAGTTGCTGTGTCCAATGCTGTAAAACATCAGCCCGTTCTTCAAAACCAAGATTATTCCAACTAATCATTGCTATATCGCTATTATCAATTAATTCCTGCAAATTTTGCTGCATGATCGGCTCCTTATTTTTCACTTATTGGCTGTACATAATCTTGAGTAAATCGATACAAATAATGAGGACCACCCGCTTTTGGACCTGTTCCAGATAACCCTTGACCACCAAAAGGCTGCACGCCAACAGATGCCCCAATCTGATCTCGGTTGATATAGCTATTACCCACTCGAGCATGGTTATCAATATCAAGATAGGTCCGCTCATTACGGCTATGAATTGCCATAGTTAACCCGAATCCTGTATTGTTTATTTGATCAATAATTTGATATAACTCATTGGCTTTAAATCGCACCACATGCAAAATAGGCCCAAAATGCTCTTGCTGTAATATATTGATATTGCTAATTTCAATGGCTGTTGGTGGAACAAAATCACCGAATTGACACTCAGGACCCAATGGTGTTTGTGCAATCACCTTGGATTGATTTTTTAACGTTTCAATGTGAAGAAGTAGCTTCTTACGCGCTAGTGCATCGATTACAGGTCCGACATCGGTGCTATGACGATCTGGACGCCCAACACTCAATTCAGCCATTGCGCCTTTAATTAACCCAATCACCCGATCAGCAACATCTGCTTGAACAAAAAGCACCCTTAATGCTGAGCAACGTTGACCTGCTGATGTAAACGCTGATCTAATCACATCTCGCACCACTTGTTCTGGTAATGCAGTACTATCAACAATCATTGTATTTTGTCCCCCTGTTTCAGCAATAAAAGGGACAGGGGCGCACTCCCTTGCGGCTAGAGTACGATTAATCGTTTGTGCTGTTGACGTTGAACCTGTAAATACCACCCCAGCAATGCGTTCATCAGACAATAACTGGTGACCAATATCCACACCTCGTCCAGGTAACAGCTGAATAACGCCTAAAGGGATACCCGTTTCTTGTAATAATTCAATCGCACGATAAGCAATTAATGATGTTTGCTCCGCCGGTTTTGCAACGACAGTATTACCCGATACTAATGCCGCAGCGATTTGACCAATAAAAATAGCTAATGGAAAATTCCATGGACTAATACAAACAAACACCCCACGGCCTTGGTAATGTAATTGCTGATCGATACCACTGTAACTAGTGATCCGTTGGGGGGACTCAAAATTAAGGAGCGCTTGCTGAGCGTAATAACGACAAAAATCCACCGCCTCACGAATTTCATCAATCGAATCTTGGATGGTTTTTCCTGCTTCTCGATGACATAACGCCACCAGCTCGTGCTGGTTCTGCTCGAAACTATCAGCAAGTAATAATAAATAGCGACAACGAACTGAGACTGGACTTGTAGACCAATCAGCAAACGCATCTGAAGCATGTGATATTGCATGCTCCACTTGCTCTTTATTTGCAAAAGTGACTCTACCTACAACCTCACGCCGATCATAAGGTGCAGTCACAGTTCTTATTTCCGCTGAAATTTCATTTGCAGGAAGATTTTGAGGCAAAGGGGCTGCGTGCCATTGATAGTCTGTAAATACAGCGACTGCTGCATTAAAAGGTTGCCATTGTGATTCTATATCAATATTTATCGCGACCGAATTACGGCGCTCATCACCAAAGATTTCTGGAGGTAAGGGGATCAGATTATTATGTAATATTTGACGCTTTTTTAAGGCATAAACAGGATGCTCGATTAGATCTTCAATTGGACAGTCGGCATCAACTAGACGATGAACAAACGAACTATTAGCGCCATTTTCTAATAATCGGCGCACTAAATAAGGCAATAAATCTTTGTGGCTACCGACGGGCGCGTAAATGCGAACTCGCACATTGAACATTGCCATCACATGGTTATAGAGTGCATCCCCCATACCATGTAAACGCTGAAACTCAAAATTATGGTGTTGTGACATCGCAATAATAGCACTCACCGTGTGCGCATTATGAGTGGCAAACTGTGGATAGATAACACCATGGAGTGTCGGGGATAATAATAGACGCGCACAAGCTAAATACGAGGTATCAGTTGCCTCCTTGCGTGTAAACACAGGGTAACCACTGTAGCCTCCTTGCTGACTAATTTTAAGTTCACTATCCCAATATGCGCCTTTGACCAACCGCAATGGAATAACATCACCTTGTTGTTTAGCTAATGCTGCCACCCAAGCAAGTACAGGTAAAGCACGCTTCGAATAAGCTTGAACCACAAGGCCAAATCGTCCCCACCCCTGTATTTGTGGCGACTTATATAATTTTTCAAATAATTTTAAGGATAACTCTAATCGATCAGCCTCTTCAGCATCAATGGTGATACCAACATTATTTTTACGCGCACAGTCTAGTAATGACAGTAAAGAATCATACATTTCATTCAAAACACGTGCTTCATTAGCGATGTCATAACGTGGGTGTAATGCCGACAATTTGATTGAAACAGTAGGATCAGGTGAGGCATTATTCGCACCTTTCATGGTTAAATAGCTATCACGTCCTACCGCAACGATTGCAGTAATATAATCTTGGTAATACTTGCTAGCGTCATCAGCCGTCAAAGCCGCTTCACCAAGCATATCAAATGAATAACTAAACCCTTGATCACGTTTTGGTTTACCGTTTTTCATCGCTTCATCAATATTACGTCCCAACACAAATTGGTGACCCATAATTTTCATGGCTTGATGCATTGCTTGACGAATCACCGGCTCAGACATTTTATTAACCAACCGGTTAAGAATATGAGATGGAGAGCCATTGCGTGGCATATCAAATGAGACTACTTTCCCTGTCAACATTAGTCCCCATGTTGACGCATTAACAAATAATGAATCTGAATTTTTGAGGTGAGATTTCCAATCTGCAACACTCAACTTATCGCGGATCAAAGCATCAGCTGTCGCAGCATCAGGGATACGCATTAATGCCTCAGCCAAGCACATTAACAAAATGCCTTCTTTAGTATCTAAGCTATATTCCAATAACAGGGCGTCTATCATCTGAACTGCGTTTTTATCAGCACGTACGTGTGTAATTAATTTTGTCCCTTGCTTCTCCATATCAAAACACTCTTCTAGAGAAGGAGTAGCTAATGGCAATAATTGAGTTAACCACCATGATTCATCAACCGCATAATGCGGTGAAATCAGCGACCACAGCCGATCTAGTGGCTGCTCAATAAAAGAAGGCTGAAGAACATCAGTGGCATTGAACATAGTGAATCCCTCGACGTAATTAACGTTATAACTCAGAATTTGTGTTGTCGCTGCATTTTGCATGTGACATTACCTTTCAATCGCCTTTTCACATAACATCGAAATAACAATTTGTGAACAACATCAAAACATTCCGCTAAGATATATAAAATATTATTCAAAACAGACTAACTAATACAGACGTGTAAAATCACACAGGACGATTACAAATAATTAATTCCTATATACATATCTGATCTAGCAATCTCCCTCAATTTAAATAAAAGTACTTACCTCTAATATAAATTAAAAATATAAAAATCTTTTTTCAGCTCTATCGATAAAAATTAAAATATTTAATTTAAGAAAGGCAGTTATACAACTTATGACTAAAGTAAAAATAACCAATCATTAATTGATTTTTATACTTTTATATCAGTATAAAAATGAGTGAGCGATTATATATATGATAAAATCACCCACTCCTATACACTTTCCACTAGAAAGAATATTAAAATGTTTTTATATGTTATTAGGCACGAAAAATAAATAAACTAAGCTAGTGTTTTTATTTAGACCGATATTAAATAGTGCCTATTGGTTAGCTACTAATAACATCGAATATTCGGACCAAGCAGAACTACCATCTCGTCGACTAATAGAACCATCACCTACACCAAAAACAAAAAGTTCTTTCGACCAATGTGCTGGAGTTGATGACCATACAGTACTATCACCAGAATAAATATTTTTACCTATATTAGGAAATGCATATTCATTGACAGCTGGCTGGTAGCATGATGATTCATGAATACTTTGTAATTCTTTAATATTTGGTAAACGCCATTCTGTAATCCCACCAAATTGATATAAATAATGCTTCGTATTGTTATTAATATTTTTTACTGTTTGAAGAGCCGGTTGCCATGTTTGTAATAATGGTTCATTAATACAGCTAATACCATCCCATTTCATTCCTACTAAGCAGCGCATCCATGTTAGATCTGTTTTCAAATCTTTCACTGTACCGTTTTTACTTACTTCAAAACGACCATCAGGTGCAGTACGAGGTGCTTGAATACAAACTTGAGCGGTTACAGCCGCCTGGACATGGCTAGAACAGGCAGAAACAACCAATAATGCAGCAGTAAATATCTTATTCATTTTTATTATTCCTTATTCTGTAACCAAGCGAACCAAGAGTGCATTCTCGTAATAACAGCCATCTTCATCAATGGCTTTATCATTCTTACAAAGATCAATGCCATAAGTTAGATCTCCAATAGTGTCTCCTGCTTGATCAACGCTGGTATAAATAAGCGCTTCAGGATTATCTGTTGTAAAACGGGTTGTATTCCAATACCAACCAAGATCATCATTACCCCCATTTACATGTGGGAAAAAGTCCAAGTTCATACCCGTTAATAAATCTGCATCAGGTAATTTGCGTGATTCACTTAGATCCAATAAATCAAATTGTTCGTTAGCAGTAGGTAATCGCCAATCACTTTTACCACACAGATTGATTTTATTAATGTAATTAACATATTGTTCAGTATTACAAAAATCGCTGTTTCCATCAGTACTGCATGTCGCAGCAGCATGATCGTTTTTGTTAGGTGTATAAGTTGCCGTTTTCAGCTCATAACCTCTACCTTTATGACGTGGGCTAGTAACATCATCAACCTTCACTTCCCACATCAAACCAGTATTAAGGTCTTTTACACAATCCCAATTTTTAGCCGTTTGTATAAGCTCATTACCTTTATTGTCAATTTTGACTAAGTTGAACCCTGATTTCCCAGAACTATCAAGGCCATAATCAGCATCTTGTCCAGGAAATTCATCACTGGGTTGGTCTTGCATTTTGCCATTTACAAAATGCTGAGTTACGCCAGTATCATTAAAACCAAGGGCTTTAATGGTGTTGTTTTTTATTTTATTTTTTACAATCGAGATTGCATCGGTATCATTAGCAGAAAATGCTTTTACAAGATATTCAGATTCAGTACCAACTTTCAATAAACTTGATTTAAACTCTTCGTCTTTATCAAGTTCTTCCATATAGCGTACAAAGTTGTCATTAAAATGATTGAATTTTACCTTTTCAGCCTCATCAGATAATTCAATTGTAAAAATGTCATCAATATCACTGCTAATATGTGTATTAAGAGATTGTTTAATACTTTTCACTGCATCTGCAAACAATAGCGGATTACTAGCATCGTTCATTTTTGAAAAAACAAGAGATGAGACGGCTGAAACCGTAATTACCTTACTTTCTCCAAATTCTTTCGATGCTGGACTTACTAGTTTAAAATCATACTCATTAGATAACTTTGTTGAATTTATATTACGTCCGTAAACCACAATAGGTTTAGTTAATAACGAAGAGTTCTTGTTTTTTAATATAAAAGTACCATCCGTTGATTCTGAAACAATGTCTTTATCATCACATATAAAGTCACTGTTGAGATCGACACAGACCATTATGCTGTCACTGAAACCTTCAGCAAGTTTACCTGTTAATGTATATGTTAATTTAGAGCCTTCTAAATCAGAATCTGAAGATCCATTACAACCAGCTAGTGCAATACTGACAATTGCACCAACGATAGAAAGTTTAAAATTCATTATTTCACCTATTCTTAATGAGTGTTTCTCTTAATTTAATGACGACAAGCACCAACAATGACAACCAACCTAGGCTTCCTCCACCCGACCGGTTGCTATTATCTTTCGTTGTTTCTGGTTTGGTATAACCTGAGATATTCGCTATCCCCCAAGAAACCAGTTCGCCACTTTCACCTACAGCACGATCAGTTACTTTTAACGTCCAAGTACCTTCAAGTGATTCGCCTTTCAAACGATTAACTTCCTGATTAAATCGGGACATCAATTGTTGATTAAATTCATCTTGCTGAATGTTTTCATAAGCGAGCAACGTTATTTCACGATCGCCAATTGGGGGTGTTAACGTGACTTTTAAATCAGACATGCGCTTATGTTTAATATGTAGAGAAACAGAAAAATCATTATTTAGAACTGCAGTATCAGATAAGGTTAATAAATATGATTTAACTCCAATTTTATTTCCTCCGAGCCCTCCTTCTGTGGAGGTTGCATCGATCAAAGCAGAGTTTTCTACTTTTGGGATATGAGTTAGTTTGGGTGTACAAATGACAAATGGAATACTGTATTCATCTTGAGTTGGAACTTGCTGGTTATTAAAATCTGTAACCGTTTCAGCATTAAGAGTGAATGCTTCGCCACATTGCGTACTATCAGGAACTTTTACTGTGATCGTTGCTTGTTGTTTTTTCTGGCTAAAACTATTACCAAACGCACCAACATTAAAAGAGATCACATCATCAGATTGTTCAAAACTTCCGGTAAATTTATGAATACTTTTGCCTGAGATATTATAAATATCTAATGGAATAGTGGCTTTTTCATCTTTAACCATTAAAAACTGTGGCGCATAAAAAACGACCGTGTTGGTTAAAATATTATACGCTTTAAACTGCTTAACAAATAAATCACTATAATTGCTTTGAGGATATAGTCGCTCAGCTGCTTTCACGATACTTAAAGCAGCATCAGGCATTGTTACTCCGCCACCTAATGCTGCGATACCTTCCCAAATAATACGGTCGATATGTTCATGTACACGTTCACCGTGTTCGGCAATCGCCAACTTCAAGACTTGAAATAAAGGTGTGGACCATAACTGATCTGCATTTGTACCATTTCTTACTACATGCGCAGGATAAGATATACCAGGTACGTAACGCGCTTCAGTATCGTTTAAAATACGCGTACTTATTTTTGATGTATTTACCCCATCCCAACTAAATACTATCTCGGGTTGAAATGTTTTATTTGTACGGTAACGAGAAGAAGCAGCCCAATAATCTCCCAGCCCTTCACCGATCGCGCCGGTATCACCATCACGCCACCGCTTAACTAAAGAAAAGTTAATCATATGAGCTAATTCGTGCAAAATCACATCGGCATCTTCAGCATCTGCAGATACTCCATTACCAAACACAATCACATTTTGAGATGAATACGCGGTTGAATTGTCTTTATTACCAAAAAATGCATCGAATTGAACGGGCTCACTGAATATGTCAAAACCAAGTTGCTGTAAATACTGCACTGATTTATCAATATGATAAAACGCCATCGTATCTAAAAACTGAGTATTTTTATTTCCATAATCCTTGATATCTCGTTCTATCGTAAAATCACTTGCCGACGTTATAATTCCTTGTTGGCTGATATCTGACTCTAATACACCATCACCATCAATATCAAAAGCTCGTACATCAACGGCTCTGACTCGACTATTTTCTAAATACCGTATCCCTTCTACTTCTGTCACCTCAACACCAGAATAGAGTGAATAGGCTGCACTTGATATCACATCAGAATATTCCAATGTTGTATCTTCAAGTGCTGTTAATGGATCAGGGTCAAAAACATTAAATGTCGTAGTAACAATTGTCTTTGGACTACCGGCTGCAACAAAAGGAGCATAGGTTTGCTCTGGCGTATTAAGATCAATCGCTCGATTATCATCTTTAGCTGATTGGCACTCACTTTCGCTTAGAAGGTGCGTATAAATCTGTATCACTTCTTTTGTGTTTTTATCAACGGTAACAACTACCGAACTACTACATGCTATAGCGTTATTAAATCCTTGATAAAAACGATATTGCGTAGACACCAAACTCGTTGAAACGCTTTCATTGACTAAACCAGTTAACATATAGCGCTGTGCAAGAAATCGCTTCACTTCATCACTCGATGTTACATAAACAGAGTCTGACGGAAAGTCGATCGTACTTGCTAACGGAGCTGTACCGTACAAACCTACGATGGGGAACAATAGTGCTAAGATATGCTTTTTCATTACATTCCCCTTTAAAAATTATACTTAATGAGGACGTTAAAATTACGCCCCGCTTCAGCATTATATTTTGATATCGCATCTGACATGCCACCTACATCTTGGTAGCGTATATATTCACGATTAAAGAGGTTATTAAGATTGCTACTAATAAATAGATCAGTAATAGGCTCATAACTTAGCCCTAAATCTACAGTGCTCCAACCTGCCGTTGTCACACATTCACCATCTGAACATGTTGGTACTTTATTCATCTCTGCCGCAAAATTCCAACGCACAAACGCATCAAAATCTTGGCTATAATCAAGTGTTAAATTACCTTCCCACGGGGTTGATGTTTCAACGTATGCACCATTATCATCTTCTGTAGTCACCACACCCACACTGCCTGAAGCGGTTACAGTTTCACTTATTTCTGCGCTTGCGGTCATCTCGAAACCATATGATGTCACTTTATCGAGATTCACATATTGAATAGTAATACGTCCATTATCACTGTTCATACCCGTTTGTTTCGTACGAATAAAATTATCAAAATCACTGTAAAACACTGCAGCATTAACACTGTAGATGCCCATACGAGATTTCACGCCAATTTCAAAGTTATCGCTGGTTTCTGCTTTCAGATCATAATTGGGGACTATCTCGAATGGCGGTATGCCATCATGAGGAACATAACCATATACTTTGGCATAATTAGGCGAATTGAAGCCATGGTTGTAACTAAAGTACGCCTTCAATTCATCACTGAAGTTATAACCAATAGAAAATGACGGCGATATTTCACTTGATGTTGCATTACTAAGCGCTAAGTTATAACCATTGCTAGCTAGCTGATTTTTATCTTTCGGCGTTAACTGATGAAAATCATATCGAATGCCTACACCGATATCCCATGCATTCCACATAATGTCATCATGTACATACATGCCTATATTAAACGTATTAGCATCAGCAAAAGGATTAGTTTCAGAAATAGATGTAGAGCCATCACTAATAGAAGTTTTTACAAGTTTCCGTGAATGTTCTTTAAAAACAGTATCAACACCCCATACTATATTTTGATTATCAAGATGACGTTGGAATTCTGTTTTCAACCCCACTTTTTCTTCATCAAATAAACTATTATCAAGTGATAAATGTTTGTAATTTACATTTTGGACCAATTTAGTCTCATACTGTTTTTTATTATTGTTATTTTTTGTTAATTGGTAATAAGTCAGTACTTTAGCATCATCAAATAATGCAAAATCAGCACCATTATATAAATATGTCACTTGATATTTATTAGAAGAGGTAACTGTATTTTCATTAAAGTCACCAGGCTTATAATTATTATGATCATTTCGATTCATTGTATCTTCGTAATAAGAAAATTTAGTTTTAATTTCTTGATGATCACTAATATAAAAATTACTTATTAAAGAAATATCAAATCCATCGATATCTCGATCATATACTTCGCCAGTATAATTATTAGATTCATTTCCCATCCATTGGCTATAACGTATTAAATGTTCAGATGAACCTATACGCTGTGCAATATTCACGGTACCTTTTATTTTGTTACTTTCACCCACATAATTAGAGTCAACTTCAACAGCAGTATTTTTATGTGATGAAAGATAATCCGATGCATCTTTAGTCGTAATTACAATTAGGCCACCTAGGGATCCTGAACCATGCAGAGAAGAGCCGGCCCCTTTTATAACCTCGAGTTGTTTTGCTGCAGACAAATCAAAACTATTACGCCCCACTTTGTCATTTAAATCATCAGCACCATAACCATCACTCGTTTCAACACCATCTTCAATAATTTTAATGCGGTTACCACTCATACCACGGATCGTAATATTCTGAGGACGTCCAGCACCACCGCTAACACTGACACCAGGAATATTTTTCAAGCTATCATAAAGCTCAGTTGCACCTTCGCGTTCCAATTCCTCGGATGTAATAACCGTTACAGAACCATTCACTTCATAAGGCTCTTTTTCAATTTTTTGCGCTGAGACCATCACGACATTTGTTTGAAAAACTGATTCATTTTTTAATTGTGAAGATAACATGTCAGCCGCGTATACATTTCCACAGAGCGCAGAAATCACTACAGCGAGTACTGTCTTATTCATGGATAAACTACTTATTATTGATTGGTATTGGTCAGATTAAGCAAAAATGCATAATCCATCGCTTGTTGGCGGAGCGCCTTATTACTGTCGGTATTGTGTCCAGACAGCAAATCAGTGACTAACAAATAAGGATTATTTGCTGTCGATGATTCTTTAATACGTGCAATATATTTCGCTGCTTCCCAATAAGGCACGCGACTATCAAATAAACCACTTCTAACTAACATAGCGGGATAATTTTGTGCTGATATATTGTCAAATGGGCTATAAGCACGCATCACATCACGCTCTTCAGACTTATGAGGGTTTCCCCATTCAGCATACTGTTGACCAGTTAATGGGATAGATTCATCAGACATACTGTTTAGTACGTCAACGAATGGTACCTGCAGTACAGCCCCTTTAAATAATTCAGGAAACTGGTTGATTGCTGCAGCAACGAGCGTACCGCCAGCACTACTACCTAGCGCTAAAATATCTCTGTCCACTTTCTGTGCTGATGATGCAATCCGAAATTGTTTCATAGCCTGAGCAACAGCAATAAAATCTTGAATACTATTACGTCGATTTACACCTTTACCTGCTTGGTACCAATCATCACCTTTAAAACCACCACCACGGACATGTGCAATAACATAAACAGCACCTCGATCGACTAGTGAAATAATCTGCGGCATAAAATAAGGACGCATGGTGACGCCATAAGCACCGTAACCGTAAAGGAATACTGGAGAATTATCTTTAAGCATATCCTTGCGATATACCAAAGATACAGGCACCTCTACATCTTGGTGGTTTACACTAATCAGTTTTGAAACATAGTTCTCTGTATCAAATTGGTTATATATATCTGCTTTTGAACTAACTATTTCACCAGTCTCTATATTTAACTTTGTCCATGCTGGCGGCTGACTTAACCCCATAGTACGTATATTAATTGTCTGACTTGAAGGGTTCGTATTACGATCCATCCATCCAACTGATGCCGCTTTTGATAAATTATTACTAAATACTTTTTTTCCTTGATGATCAAAACCTTCTAATAATGTTATTCCTTGTCTTTTCTCTTCAATCACAATACGACGATCAGCAAGGAGCCAACGAATAATCTCCCCTTTAGGTTGAATAATAGGCACCCATTCACGTTGCACATCCTGAGCAGTGTAAATTGCAAAATTCCCCCCTTTGTTAGACTTTATGTAATACTTATCATCCAGCACATCGACATAATACTCGACACTATTCTTTTGAGGTTTAACTAATCTAAGCGCTGCTTTTGAATCAATACTTAATTCTTCTTTACGTAATAGATATTGAACACTCGTATCATGATTATTACTCTGAATAAGAATACTTTTCTCATCGGATGCTATATAAGCAGAAACTAACCAAGCCGGTTTTGTTTCTTGGTATAACGTAACTGATGTGTTTTTATTAATATTTCGTAACACCGCTTTATATGGTCGATACGTATTAACTTCATTTTGAACAACAATAATTTCTTCGTCTGATTTCCAGACTAAAGTATCAGCATACTCGCCACATAACTTAGTCTTTATATTTCCTGAAGCGATATCTATTACTGATATAACATAATTATCATCACCTATAGTATTCTCTGCGATTGCAACTAAACGGTTATTTGGACTAACACTCCAATTCCCTAAGTCATAATAATCATGATTATATGCTCGATCATCAATATTAATTACGACATCTTCGCTGTGATTATTTTTACGTATTAAGACACCTCTCTTCCCTGTATTTAAAATTTTATAATGATATCCATTCATATCTAACCAAGGCTTTTCTGCTTTATATCCAGCCATAGTTTCCCACTCATTGAGCAGATTTTTCTGCTTGCTCACCAATGGTTTTAAATAGCGTTCAGATAGCTCATTTTCATTTTTTAAATGTGCCAAAACTGCCGTACTTTTACGACTATCATCACGTAACCAACAAAGATCACAAAAAGGACTCTGTAACATTGAAGTTAACAAGACAGAACTTAACAACGCAGAACTTAACAACATAATAAACTTATAGAAGTAAATTTTTACACACCATACACATTAATGATAATGAGATCAATAATCATTATCATTTAATTAACGGTAATAAAAATACAAAATTACTATCTTTTGTGTTACATAAAACAGGAATTCTTAGTATGAGTAGCCTCAATATGCATTAAAAATACATACCCTTTTAGTTGTTCACTATTACGCTTCTTATAAACTTAATTACTATAAATCCAAAAGATAACAGCAGAGTTAACACCAACACTAAAACAATAAATATCAATAACTTAACAATTAAATATGACTATTTCTTTAAATGTAATCCTTATCTTTTCATAGCAAATAGATAAGACATTTACCAACAGAAATATGACTAATTGCTGCTGAAACATTCGTAATATCACTGCTTTTTACTGCACTAACATCGTACTGAGTAATCAACTTACACCTTCTTCAATAAGTAAAAGACCAAAGGTTTATCTAAAAAATGTTAATTGATAAAAGTGGCACTAACTCATTAGCATGACATAAAATCAATATACAATTTTAGTTGCTGAAATATGTGCATTAGTGTCTCTGGTGTACACTCGCCCTCATTAACATGAGGCTGTAATCATTAATTTTAAAAGGGCGATTCAACCCAAAAACACTTATCTTTACCTATAAAAAAGGCCCTTAATAGGGCCAATTCAATTATCATTGCTTTTTTATCTATTTAAACTGCATATCTGACAGCTTAGCTATTTCTGTAATTCTCGTATTTACACTACTCAATATAGCCAGTAGTTTATCCATAAATACTCTTTACTATCTTTTGCAAAACAACAAACATACCGCATAAGAATATGACGCTAATAAGTAGAGAGCTGTATCATTTTCTAAGCTGCTTATACGGCAATGAACGTGACCGCGTAACGGTAAATGAGATAACTTATTTTCTAAGCTAATAATGGTACATAATTAACATCAACCAACTTCAACTTTATTGGAGTGCTATTCTCAATCTTTTATAATTAAATAAGTAGCAATTATAATATCAGAGCATTTTGAAGGTAAATTTGAAGTAGCGTTAAAATATCGTCTGGAGTCTAAATCTAAGTGCTTAACTATATTAAAATTAATGACGCACGAAGTTATGCTTCAAGATAATTTAGAATCAGATTGTTATTTTGACACTGCTGAACAACATCTTTTCGCTGAAAATAAAAGCCTTTGTATTCGAGAAATAGAACGGTCAGGAATTAAACTTTGGATAGTTAAAGGGCATCAAGCTGACTGCTGTGAGCCAACAAACATTACTGATACCAATAAAGAAAAAAGTATTATTAAAACAATAGACTATCATATTTTGTTGGCGATAAAGAAAACTCGCAGTCTTTATTTTGTCGGTAAGTTTCATATTACTTTCGATAAACTTGATGGACTAGGTGAGTTTGCCATTATGACTGATGATAATAAATTACTTGATGGTTATCGATCTGAATTAATTATACTCGAAAATATTATAATATGTTCCGGTCAATTAATGAGTTAGCGACTCGGCTTACTCATTAATGCCTCAGATGCGCTACGCAAAAAAAAACTAAATTCAAATAATCACCTAGTATTCATATTACAAAAATAATAACTAAAAAAGACAAGCCCCTTACTTTATTACCTGTAAAATTAATAGCATACAAATATAATTGCTACATGCTATCTATAATTTCTCATACTAGTCGTCGTGCTCTACGACTAATGTCTAGCTATCTGAGACTATTTTCGTTTGGTATAAGATACTAACAACTGAACTTCAATGATTACTTTTAGTAGTAGGTTGATTGGTTATTTTATTTAATAGTGAGCTTCAGGGGGTTATAACAAATAACGACCTTATTCCTGATTATTCTGCGCCCTATTTATAATGCGTTGCCTTCACTTATTAATAATAACTCAATTTATCCATAATATAGAGTCATAGAGTTCTTTGTACCAGAAAGTATATAGCTAACTACTCGGCTAAACCTTCGAGCATGAGTAATTAACATTGTTGGAATTACACATCTTAGAGTATGAGCGAAAGGAATCAAAATGAGCAGTACTTTAGAGTCCGTACATATACAACCAGATCAGCCTCAAATCAATGAGGATGAACTCACTTATGAACAACAACATAAACCAAGTTCGGAATTTGGTTCCCGAGAACAATATTTAGAGCACGAATTACAAATCATGGCGCCTAAACGCTGGCGTCCCAATTTACCGTTTAAAGATTATCGATTTGAGATAGAAGATACCATCCCAGCTCTGGCGGGTACCATTGGTAAAGTTGTTATGGTGGGAGCCATTGCAGCAACCTTTGCTGGGGCTCTAGGACTAAATGAAGGCTTTATTTTAGAAAATGTTCGTTTTGAATTACTCATAGCATCTGTTTTCATTATTCTTTTCTCTGGTTTTTTATTGCCGACCGCTAACCTTGCGGGTACACACGGCCCATTAATCCCTTTAATTCCTATTGTCGTTGCCGCCGGCGGGCATCCTATGGCTTTTGGGTTGCTGATTGGTGCGTTTGGCTTAATCTTAGCCATCAGTAAAGGTGGCAGCATGTTGGCAAATCTCACCAGTAAAGGCGTATGTGGCGGTTTATTGCTCTATCTTGGCTTTGTGGGAACTGCTTCTCAAGTTAAAAATCTATTCGCTTGGGCTGAGGGAATAGGTATGAGTCATATTGCTTTTGTAGTGATCTTTTGCACTATTATTTTATATTCTTTATTGGAACATTTTCGTAAGCGTTGGCTAGCAGTACCTCTTAGCTGCTTGCTGGGTGGTACTTTAGCTTTTGCAATGGGTGCCCCGTTTTCTTTTCAAACCGAGCCTGGTTTGCCCAATATGAACCCTATGTATTGGTGGGGAGAAGATACAGGCTGGATGCTAGGCTTACCTACGCTTGAGCATTTCATGGTGGTATTACCCTTTGCTATTTTAGCAGTGGCTATGTGGTCGCCAGATTTTTTAGGGCATCAAGTGTTTCAAAAAATCAGCTATCCAGAACGTACAGAAAAAGTACATATGAACATTGACGATACCATGACTACGGCTTCAATTCGTCAAACGTTCGGTTCTCTGCTCGGTGGTACTAATTTTACTTCTTCATGGGGTACTTATATCGTACCGGCGGCTATTGCAAAACGTCCTATTCCTGCCGGCGCTTTACTGACGGCTCTGTTCTGTATCATAGCCGCTGTTTGGGGCTACCCAATGGATTTAGCTATATGGCAGCCTGTACTTTGTGTTGCGCTAATTGTTGGGGTATTCGTTCCATTGCTAGAAGCTGGAATGGAAATGACGCGTGAAGGGAAAACCACACAATCGGCAGCGATTGTTGTATTTTCTTCAGCGCTAGTTAACCCAGCATTTGGCTGGTCTCTCGCCATGCTGTTAGATAACTTAGGCTTAATCGGTTGTAAAGAACGTAGTGATGAACTTAGTAAAATGAGCCGTTGGGTGTTGCCTGGAACTATGTTTATTGTGCTAAGTGGTGTGATGGCGTTGGTTGGTCTTCTACCTGGGATACCGGCGATTATCCCAAGTGTTCGTTAACCTTTAAATAAGAGTTATTGAGTGTTTAACCCTTTTTATTATTAAGTTTAATTACGTTGTGAGGTGACGTTTTATTAAATCGTCTTATTACCCAACTGCTTTTAACTCAGTTCAACCCCTAGATTTAAAGCATCAGCTAAGACAGTCTGGCATTTATATTAGCTAGGCTCGATTAATGTTTAGTTTTGATCGGAACACAAAAAGGCCTCGCAATCGCAAGGCCTTAGTTTCATCTATCGAACAATTGTAACAATCCACTTCACTGACTTAATCGCTTTTATCAGTGTTTTGCTGAACTGCACTGGTAAGTGTCTCTCTCAATCAATATCGTCACTATGAATATACGATCTCGTAACCCATACATATGCCTGCTGGATGCTAAGCCATGGAGTTATCCTGCGTTTATTGCATCCCAAATGGGCCACAAAGATATGACAATGGTATTGAAGGTTTATGGCACTTGGATGCCGAGTGGAAATGAATCAGAAATAGAAAAAATGGAGATGGCATTAAGATAATCGTACCCCATCTGTGCCCCATTTGAAAAAGTGACGGTCATAGAACCAAAAAAAACCACGCTCTATCCCAGCAACAAAACATTCAATAAATTAATGTGTTATTCATTAATATCTCTAAACAACACCTGTAACCTATTATTTTTCAATAAAATATAGTGACAACCCAATTATTGTGGATTAGGATAATTGCTATTAGTCGGGGGGCTTTAAGCTGAGATCACCATAATGGTGGGACCCGTTGAACCTGAACCAGTTAGCACTGGCGGAGGGAACTAACTATCAACGATACCACACCGTTAATAGATGCAAGCTTGAGTCACAACTGCACATTCTCATACCGCAGTTTACGCTTTCCTGCTTGATACTTGTTCCTGATGCTGCGCATGAGGAATTATGTATGTCACTTATCACATCGTCACACCACACTGTTACGCCTATTGTGTTAACTATCGCAGGATCGGATAGTGGCGGCGGTGCTGGCATTCAAGCAGATATTAAAGCCATTTCAGCAACAGGTAGTTATGCTTGCTCGGTGATCACCGCAATTACCGCTCAAAATACCCAATGTGTTAGCGGTATACTCGCTATTCCACTTGAGATGGTTGAACAACAGTTAGATGCTGTTTTTACGGATTTAAATGTTCAAGCTGTAAAAATTGGTATGCTCGCTGATAGTGAGATTATTCGGTTAGTTGCGGCTAAAATTCGTCATTATCAACCACAATTTTTAGTTATTGATCCAGTAATGGTTGCCACCAGCGGTGATGTATTATTACAACAACACGCTATAACTACGCTCAAAACTGAATTACTGCCATTAGCTGATATTATTACCCCTAACCTACCAGAAGCCGCTGCATTAACCGGTTTAGAAATCCCACAATCTATGGCTGATATGCAAGCAATGATTAGCGCATTGCGAGACATTAATCCTCATGCCGTGTTACTTAAAGGCGGACATTTAGAACAAAGTAGTGATAGCACTGATTTATTGATTTTAGCTAATAACGTTATCGAGCTAACAACCCCTCGTATTGACACCAACAATACTCATGGCACTGGTTGTACTCTGTCTGCGGCTATCGCCTCCTATTTAGCACAAGGCAATGATCTTACAACAGCAACTACCTTGGCTAAACGCTACATTACCGCAGCCATAACCGCCGCCGATGAACTCAATATTGGTCATGGTCACGGACCTGTTAATCACTTCTTTGCAGGTCATCATCATGTGCGTTGATCTGGAAATCACCATAATTAATGGCAGCTTACGTTATCACTCAAATGGCAGCGCTACCGAAAATATCCCTGTAATTAAGGATCTGAATTTAACGATTGCTGCTAACAAATGGACATGCCTAGTGGGTAAAAGTGGTTGTGGAAAAAGCAGCTTAATTAAATTCTTAGCGGGATTATTAAACGAGACAACTGAATGGCAAGGTCAACTGACTATTTCAGATAATCAGCCTTTAACAGGGCGAGTAGCTTATATGGCACAGCAAGATCTGTTATTGCCTTGGTTAACGGTGTTAGAAAATGTCTGTATTAGTAGTAAGTTCGGCCACCATGCTTCGAACTCAAATCTACAACAACGAGCAATAACATTATTAGAGCACGTCGGCTTAGCAGATAAACAGCAGCTATTACCCCAACAGTTATCTGGTGGTATGCGACAGCGCGTCGCACTTGCTAGAACATTATTGCAAGATCAACCGATTGTATTAATGGACGAACCATTTTCAGCACTCGATGCCGTCACCCGTTATCGCCTCCAAGATCTATTTGTGAAATTACTGAAACATAAAACTGTGGTACTGATTACCCACGATCCTCAGGAAGCAATCCGATTGAGTGATCAGCTGTATATATTACAAGGTCAACCCGCTTTTGCCACTGCATTGTCCTTACCGCCGACATTACCACCACGGCGCTTTGATGCTGAATCTGCTAGCCACCAGCAACGTATTTTTGACATATTGGCACACGATCATGACTGATATTACTCGTTTAATCACCACCAAAGCAGCCCATAAGCAGTCATCTACAACCCATGACCTTGCCGCACCAATACGGTTACTAATCAGTATTAGTGTGCTACTAGGGCTATGGCAACTTACGGTCGTGGTGTTCAACTTACCCAGTTTTATTTTACCACCACCACTGGATGTGGCGCAGCGATTAGTTACGCGATACGACGTGTTACTTCGTAATACTTGGGTCACAGGGCAAGAGATCATTCTTGGACTCATTTTAGGTTTATCGCTAGGGCTATTTTTTGCCTTGCAAATGTTGTTATTTAAACCTGTTAAACGATGGTTATTACCGTTACTGATTGCAAGCCAAGCCATTCCTGTGTTTGCCATCGCGCCAGTGTTAATGCTGTGGTTAGGTTATGGCATTGGCTCCAAGGTTGTTATGGCAGCGTTAATTATCTTTTTCCCTGTTACCACTTGCTGCTATGACGGCTTACGTAATACACCAACCGGTTATCTTGAATTATCAACCACGATGGGCGCGACCAAGTGGCAACAGCTTAAATATATTCGCTTTCCTGCAGCCTTACCTGCGCTGGCTTCTGGGATTCGAGTTGCGGTAGTTATTGCACCGATTGGTGCTGTCGCTGGCGAATGGGTCGGTGCCAGTCAAGGCTTAGGTTATTTAATGCTACAAGCTAATGCTCGCATGATGATTGATGAAATGTTCGCAGCACTCTTCATTTTATCGCTGTTATCGGTAGCACTATATTTCATCACTGATCGGTTATTAAAGCGCCTTATTCCATGGCAACTTTAACAACGCACTTAACACTCTTTTGATACTTACTCTTTAAAGGATTTATTGTGAAACGTATTATTTTAATCTCCGCAGCAATGTTGATACTGTTTGGCTTTTCTGTCAGCGCTAAAGCTAGCACTCCCCCTCAAAAGCTCACCCAAATAAGCCTAATGCTTGATTGGTTTGTAAACCCAAATCATGGCCCGATTATTATTGCTCAACAACGAGGTTATTTTAAACAACACGGTTTAGAAGTCGATATTCAGCAGCCTGCCGATCCGTCATTACCACCGAAATTAGTTGCCGCCAATAAAATAGATCTCGCTGTTTCTTATCAACCGAGTTTAACGATTGATGTCGCTGCTGGCTTACCATTAATCAAAACCGCTACTCTGATTGCGACCCCACTTAATACTTTGATGGTACTAAAGAAAAGTGGCATTACCGATTTATCACAGCTAAAAGGAAAAACCATTGGGATTTCAATCGCAGGTAATGAAGATGCGACCATTGGTACTATGCTTGCAGCTCACGGCGTTAAATTAAGCGATGTTAAAATTGTTAATGTCGGTTGGGCACTCTCATCATCATTGGCTTCAGGTAAAGTTGATGCTATCTGGGGGGGACTACGTAATTTTGAAACCAACCAATTAGCTTTAGAGGGTTATCCAACTATCTCGTTTTTTCCTGAAGAAAACGGCATCCCTAGTTATGATGAATTAATTTTTGTCGCCAATAGCAAACATTATAACCGTCAAGCTATCACGGCTTTTAATGCTGCTATCACCCAAGCAACCACTTATATCATTAATCACCCAGATGCAGCTTGGAAACAATTCATTCAATACGCCCCTGACACCTTAGATAACACGCTTAACCATAAAGCATGGAATGACACTTTAAGCCGATTTGCTTTGCGCCCTGCGGCCGTTGATTTTAAACGTTACGATGATTACGCCCAATTCTTATTTAACCACCACGTTATAACCAAACTACCTCAAGCCAAAAATTACATTGGCAGCTTCTAAGGAGAGATTATCATGACATACCAAGATTTAATTGATGCTTGCCAACCACAATGGCAGACATATACCCACCATTCATTTGTGATGCAACTTGGTCAAGGTACACTGCCGCACACCTGTTTTATGCATTATTTAAAACAAGATTTTTTGTTCTTAAAACAATATGCACGTGCTTATGCGTTAGCCATTTATAAAGCCCGAACGCTAGCCGATATGCGTCGAGCACTGCCAAGTGTAGCCGCTTTACTTGATCACGAAATTGCACATCATGTTGATTATTGTGGTGCTTGGCACCTGACTGAACAAGATATGGAACAAGAAGCTGAAGATGTCGCTACTGTTGCTTATACACGTTATGTATTAGATGCAGGTATGCAAGGGGATATCGTCGATTTATATGTGGCTCTTGCGCCTTGTGCCATTGGTTATGCTGCAATTGGTAATATGTTAATCAATGATACTCAGACAGTGTTTGATACCAACCCTTATCGTAGCTGGATTGATCTTTATAGCGGTGAGGATTATCAGCAAGGTGTCGCTGCTGCAACGGTATATTTAAATAACCTATTAGCAGAAATCTCCGTTCATAGTCAACGTGGCCAACAATTGATTCAAACTTTTAAAGTAGCAACAGAAATGGAAATTGCATTCTGGCAACAAGGACTCAATGTTGGAGTAATCGATAGTGAATAACTCATCAAACGCCACTGTTACTGATGTTTCTATTACCAATGATATTATTGCCGCATTGGCCTTAGTGAGAGAACAAAAACCATTAGTGGTCAATATTACTAATTTTGTCGTCATGAATACTACCGCCAACGCTTTGCTCGCCATTGGAGCTTCACCCATTATGGCGCATTCGCAGCAAGAAATGACAGAGATGATGCAAATTACAGGATCACTAGTAATCAATATCGGTACACTAGATAGTGTATGGATTGAAAGAATGTTATTTGCGGTAGAGCAAGCCAACGCGTACAACAAACCGATCATTTTAGATCCGGTCGGATGTGGTGCGAGTCTACTCCGCACTCAAACAGCACGTACCATTGCCGCTAACGCTAATAATTTGATTATTCGCGGTAATGCTTCAGAGATTATTGCTCTTGCTGGCGAAAGCAGCCAAACCAGAGGTGTTGATGCTCTCGATAGCAGTGATACAGCATTAACCGCTGCGCACTATTTAGCGACACATTATCAAGCTAATGTGGTTATCTCTGGTGAAGTGGATTACGTTGTTAGCGCCACTCGCGTCATTAGCCTTAAAAACGGTCACCACATGATGCCATATATCACAGGAATGGGATGCTCACTAACCGCACTGACTGGCGCATTTGCTGCTGTCGGTGATACTACCGGACTAGCTGCTACTGCGATATTAGCAATCGTTGGTGAAATAGCCGCGAAACATTCAGCAGGCCCTGCAACATTACAACTCAATATTCTCGATGGCTTATATCAGCTTAGTGCCAATCAAATACGTCAGCACCTTCGTATAGGAGTGGTATCATCATTATGAGTAATATCCACAACCCTTATTTATTGTATTTAGTCACCGATGATCAACAAAGCATCACGGCTTTAGAACGCGTGGTACGTGAAGCCGTTGCTGGCGGCGTAACTATGGTACAGGTGCGTGAGAAACACGGTGATGTACGCGAATTTATTCAACGCGCTCAAGCAATTAAAACCATTCTTCAGCAAGTCTATACAGCAACAGGCCATCATATCCCATTGATCATTAATGATCGGGTTGATGTTGCCCTGGTCGTCAATGCCGATGGCGTTCATCTAGGACAAACGGATATGCCCGTCACCCTAGCACGAAAGTTATTAGGTAACGATAAACTGATTGGACTTTCAATTGAAACCGAGCAACAGCTATTAGATTCAGCCTCACTACCGATTGATTACATCGGGCTCAGTGCTATTTTTGCGACCACCACGAAAAACAATTTGCTGACATATTGGGGAATCGAAGGCTTACAGCACGCAGCAGCAATCAGCCGCTTTCCAATTGTAGCCATTGGCGGAATTAATCACTCTAATTTAACTGCAATAATGGAAGCTGGTGCTGACGGTGTTGCGATTGTGTCGGCAATAAGTCATGCAGAGGATCCTCGTCAAGCAACAAAAGAGATAGCAGCATTACTTAGCCAAAATTTACAATAATAAAAAATGGGCTGAAACTCTCAGCCCATTTTAGATTATCAATTCTGTTTTAGTGTTTACGTCTAAATAAACTTAAACCTAACAGTAATAGCAAGCCAAAGATTCCCCAAGAGCCACCCGAACTATTATGTGGAGGTGTAATATTATCATCAATCTTAACACCATCACGATGTTTAACATTAACCTCTATCTGCTGCGTTGCATTATCAACCACTGCTTTGTTAATTGTTGAACCTGTTAATGAAAGCGTAAACGTATAATGACCCGCTTTTAAACCATCAACATTAAACATAATCGTCTGAGCACCATTTTGTTTTAATGCGATGCTAGGTAGAGATATTTCAGGCGTTGGTGAGATTGCTATAGTCGCAATATCCCCTGCTTGTGCCGTTGCTGGCATTGTATAAGGTACGGATAAGCGGCTACCATCAAGTAACATTTGTAGTGGCACCTCACCCGCTTGGTTGTAACGGTATGCTAACGCCAAAATAGCAGGATCATGATCCGATGAGCGGTAAGCGTCGGCACTGTATAATAAATCAATATTGGCGCCTTTATGCTCTTCGTTATAATCAAACAACGTCGATTCCGCCGCATTGATATGCCAATCCGTTGCATCTAAAACGCGATCTTTAAGCGAAGGACTGACAAGAATATGATCAAGCGAGCCAATTTCATCATTATATGAGTAACTATAACCAACGTGTGGTTTACCTTTACTCATCATGTCTACCGCATTGATGTAACCATAACTGTGACTGATCAGCCCACCTTCAGCGCCAAACTGGAGCTGTTCACCAATAAAGGTATCACGCGCAGCTTTAAGTGTTTTTCCTGTTGGATTATCCGTTAATACCAACAATGCATCTTCTTGGCCGTAAGAGTTTAAATCACCAACAATGACGCGATCTCCACCCCATTTTTCCATTTGCTTACCAATTTCGTAAGCTGCTGCCACCCGAAAGTTTTCACAAGAGCCTTGGAAATCAGGATCTTTGACTTTACCTTTCGCTGGATCGAAGTTTTGCCATGTTTCCCAACCTTGCCAGTCTTCCCAACATGTAGAACCTTTTGATTTAAGATGATTAACACCAATGGTTAAACGTTTACCCGTATTATTAATAATGAACGAAGCAGCCAACATATCGCGTTGATAGTTTTTGCCGCTTTCACGCACTTTACCTTTACTATCAACTAATGCGACACCATTTTTATCCGCAACCACAGGCGCTTGCTGTGATGGCATCAATATTTGTTTTACTTGTTCAACAGAAACTCGAGCAGGACGGTAAAGCATACCAGAGGTGATCGCATCACCACCAAACGTATCTAATTTATCAATGATCGTATCGCCGTTAGAATCAATTCCAATAAAGACATAGCGGTTATCAATATGATCTGCTTTAGTGTGATCTGCTGAGTCTTCACGGTTATATTTTAAATTAACACTGTTAACTAAACCTGAAATAGCCCCTGCACGACCATAGCCGTTATTTTCAATTTCCATTAACCCAAGAATATCAGCATCTAAACCATGAATAGCCGCGACAATTTTCGCTTGTTGCCGTTCAAATTCAGCTTCGGAGTCAGCTCCTCGATTTGATTGCTGTGGGTTTGCATCACCACCGAACGGTGAATTAAAGTAATTCAATACATTTAAAGTCGCTACACGTAAACCAAAACTATGATGTTCAGTTTTATCATTCACTATTGGTGTAGGCTGACGAGGCTGATGTTTAATAATGTTTTCAGCTGTAATTGTATTTTGAGTAATTAAACGGAAATTATTATATGAGTAGCTTAACACCCCTTCTAAACCAACAATAGCATCGTTAATGCGCAGCGGATTATTCTGAGGATCAATGCCAAAATCAGGATAATAAGGGATCACGCCATTGGCAGCTTTGCTATCGGTTTCAACATAAAGACGGCGATCGTTATTGTCTGCAGCCTGCTGTTTCGCTTCCTTACTGCCAGCAACATAGTGTTGGTTAGGTTGGAAATTTGGTCGTTCAAATGCTAAGACTAAATTATTACGGTAACCACTGTAATCAAAACTGAACGTACGAGAAATTCGCATTGTTTGATCATCTTCTTGCTCTGGAACAATATCAGTAGGCAAGCGAACTAACATACCTTCATGACGTTCTAGCGTTGCTTGAAAACTATTACCATCTTCAGCAATTTGAACGAGATCGGTTGCTGCTGGCTTTCCAGCATTGGAATTAACGACTTCCAACAAATCATTGGTTGCGACCACTTTGGTCATACCGTAATCTTCTTCAATAAAACCACGAACACAAATTTCTTGACCAATAAGATCTGCATTTAACGGTACATTGGTCTCAACAAATATGCCATTCGATGTAGTATCTACACCATCGTCATCAAATAGATAAAAGCCTTTCTCTAATCCAGTGGTCACAGCACTAACTACGCCCGTTACCAGATATTCTGCATCACTCTTATATTTACCATCAGCAATAAGTGGCGAACGGTATGAACTACCCTGAATCTCACCAATACGTTTTTGACTTATTCCCTTAGCATCACGACAAGGTGTAATAGATACAGATTTCGTGGCTAATATTTCTATCGCTTTATTATTTGAAGAGCCTTCAACATCTTTAGAAATAAATACCTTATCAATACCCGCATAACTCGATGAACTAATAGCAGCACTAACCGCTAACGCCAATAAAGAGAGTGATCTATTATTCATTATTATAATTCCCTTCAATTAAAAATATAGAGATGCGTAAGTATCTTGAACAACTTTATCAATATTAGTTTCAAAGACTATAAAGGTTGAGACTTTCATCCTAGAACGTTCTTTATCCCACCAATGGTTATTGGTTTGGTTTTTATCTGAAACTAACGCGCCATAAGGATCAACCATTTGTTTGCCGTTAAATACTGTAATAATATCCATATTTTCTTCTTGTTTTATTAAAGGCACAGAATTTAGCTTGCACAGTAGTTTAACCAATCAAAAACTCAATATTAAGAGTAAAGTTTTGTGACCTCAATTCCATATAGAGAACAAAACATTAAACAAATAATACTATTTTTCTAATTTGGAATTAATGTAGGAGTTATTATTAATTTATAACGAGGAAGGAATATATATTAATAAAAGTAATAACCAAAATGTATTAACTATATTTATATTAATACGCTAATACAGTTTGATTTATAATTTTCTATTATTTTGTTGTAGATGGTAAGCGTGGCGGCATAGTTGCTCTTTCAATGCTGCACTCATATGACCCCATTTCAAACTCACGACAGATCCACGGTCTATTTTCGTAAATAGTACATAGTAACGTATCGCGATCAACAGCAGCGCACCAACCATCGTCAAGACGTAGCATAACTTCACCACCCCATTCATCAATATCAATGTACTCTTCAGGAACACCTGTATCGGTAATAATCATCACTTCCAACCGACAACAACATGCTTGGCAAGTGCTACAGGTCATACTTGGATCGGGTTCGGTGCTTATATTCGTTATATCAATGGTCATATCTATTATCGCTATGTTTTCTTAGGTGCATAGTAACTCAAACCCACCCTAAAAACACTGACATCATTGTTATTGCTTATACAAGCACTATCCTATTCGTAGTATAAATAGAAATATGATGACAACGTTTAAGTAATCATTCTCCCCTTCACTCGTGTATATATAGATTTACGTCCAGATACTATAAATCCATGCTATTGTAATCAAATCAATAACAAAAAATTAACCAAAAGGATGGTTATGCACGATATTACCACAATGACAATCACGGTTTTTATGGGGTTCTTTGCCATGATGAACCCTATTGCCAATACCGCTGTTTTTGTCGGAATGACAGGGAGTCAAACTCCAGAGCAACGCAAAAAAACCGCATTTAAAGCCCTTACTGCTGCCTTTTTTATTATTGCTACCTTCTGTTTGTTAGGTAAAGGGATCTTTGAATTATTCAGTATTACCTTACCGGCACTGCGACTTTCAGGTGGAATTTTAGTTTTTTTAGTTGGTTATCACATGTTACAAGGTGATAGTTCAAAAATGCACTCAGAATCTAAAAGCAGCGACGCTACCGAAGAGAAAGACATCTCTATTTCGCCATTAGCGTTACCTATTTTAGCTGGCCCTGGTACTATCGCGACAGCAATGAACTACTCCGCATCCGGATCATTTCTACATACTATAATCACCATTGTTGCTTTTGCGACCTTGTGTTTAATTACCCTAGTGTGTTTTCTTTATGGTCCAAAGCTGGTTGATAAGGTCGGTGAAGCAGGAATTACAATTACTACCCGCCTAATGGGATTAATTTTAACGGTTATTGGTATGCAAATGCTAATTCAAGGTGTACATGATGCATTCATGCTGTTTAACGCGACAAATTTAGCGAAATAATTCGCGATTATTTACTCCTCGATGACAAGATAACAGCCTTAACCCTTCCTTTTTTAAGGTTGTTATCTTGCATTGGTTACATTTTCACCCTCGACATTTACAAACAAACCTCTGTATAATTCGCACCCTTTACATCTATCTCTGTTTTCGTGCATCTTCTTTTGGCTTTATTGCCAAAAAATCATCGAATAAAACTGCTAGGAATACCTCTTGATATCTACCGCAAACATTACAATGCAATTTGGCGCTGAGCCGTTATTTGAAAACATTTCAGCTAAGTTTGGCAACGGTAACCGTTATGGTCTTATTGGTGCTAATGGTTGCGGCAAATCAACCTTCATGAAAATCCTTAGTGGCGCACTAGCCCCAAGTTCTGGCAACGTGTCTATCTCTCCAGGACAACGTTTAGGTACTCTAAGCCAAGACCAGTTTGCGTTTGAGCAATACACGGTTGTTGATGCGGTAATTATGGGTGATGCAGCGTTATGGAAAGTAAAGCAAGAACGTGATCGTATTTATGCTCTGCCAGAAATGACAGAAGAAGACGGCATGGCTGTGGCTGAACTAGAAAGCGAATTCGCAGAAATGGATGGCTACAGTGCAGAAAGCCGTGCTGGGCAGTTACTGCTTGATGCTGGTATAGATGAAGAGCTTCACTATGGCTTAATGTCACAAGTAGCACCTGGTTGGAAATTACGTGTGTTATTAGCACAGGCTTTATTCTCTAACCCTGATATATTGCTACTTGATGAACCAACCAACAACTTGGACATCCACACGATTAACTGGCTTGCTGGCGAGTTAAATCAGCGTAAATGTACCATGATCATTATTTCTCACGACCGTCACTTCTTGAACTCTGTATGTACTCACATGGCAGATATCGATTACGGCGAATTACGTATTTACCCTGGTAACTACGAAAAGTTCATTGAGGCATCATCTCTGATTCAAGAACAATTATTATCAGAAAATGCCAAGAAAAGTGCTGAAATTAGTGAGTTACAAGACTTCGTAAACCGCTTTGGCGCTAATGCATCAAAAGCAAAACAAGCAAGTTCTCGCGCGAAAAAAATGGATAAAATCAAACTTGATGAAGTAAAATCTTCAAGTCGATTAAAACCATCATTAAGTTTCAAGCCAGGTAAAGCACTTTACCGTCAAGCACTGATTCTAGAAGAACTCGGTCATGGTTTTGATGGGGAAACATTATTTGAAGGCGGCGATTTAATCCTTGATGCAGGCTCTAAATTAGCTATCATCGGTGAAAACGGCGTTGGTAAAACCACCATGTTACGTTGTTTAGTTAATGAGCTAAAACACAACCACGGTGTGATTAAATGGTCTGAAAATGCATCAATCGGTTACTGTCCTCAAGATAGTTCAGCAGATTTTGATAACGATTTAGGCATATTTGATTGGATTTCACAATGGCGTACTAAAGATCACGATGATCTAGCTGTACGTAGTATCTTAGGCCGTTTATTGTTTACGGCTGACGATATCAACAAGAAAGTGAAGAACTGTTCTGGTGGTGAGAAAAACCGTTTAATCTTTGGCAAACTAATGATGCTAAATATTAACGTATTGGTAATGGATGAACCAACTAACCACATGGACATGGAAGCAATTGAAGCATTAAACAACGCCCTAAAAATATATGAAGGCACGTTGATTTTTGTAAGCCATGACCGCGAATTCGTATCATCATTAGCTACACGCATTATTGATATTCGCGACAAGAAAGTGGTTAACTTCCACGGCACATTTGACGAATACATGTCAAACCTTGCCCTTGAAGGTAAAGTTGCTTAACGCATGATACAAGTAGCAAGTTACCGCATTTGAGATAACTTGCTACTTCACCATCTAAATATCTACCTTGATAGTGTCATTATAGTCCAGCGTTATATTGCTAATATTTGCGACATGACCCACCCAGTATGCGCAGCAGTTTTACCTGTAGATGGATGCGGCAAGCCTTCTAACAATTGCTTTCGCATATTATCAATATGGTATAACTGAATATTAGTCGGGTTTTCAATGATAATTTGTTGCTCTTTATCACCAGAAATAACCTCTATTGGCGCTTCATCAAACACTGAAAAGCGAATTTCACCTTGGCTTCCGTAAATCACGACTTTATCTTGGCGTGAATGACCACCAAAATTCCAACTTCCACTTCCAGTCACCCCATTAGTATGTAACCAACACGCACTCACAGCATCTAACGCGGTATATAAATGCTGTTGATTAATACCTATCCCTTTTACGCTTGCAAAATCACCCAACAAATATCCAAATAAGTCTAAACCATGGCTCGCTAAGTCATCAAAATAACCACCAGCTGCAATCGTTTTATCCGTACGCCAGTTATATTGCTGCGAGAGATCCATTGGATTAGCTGGCTTATTCAAATGCCAACTAATATGACGTATATCTCCAATTTCACCATCATCAAGGAGCTTCTTTATATGATTAAAACGCGGTAAAGAACGACGATAATAAGCAACAAATAATGGTAACTGTACTGCTTCAAATGCAGCAACAATTGCTTGGCAATCTGCATAAGTTGGTGCTAACGGCTTCTCGACACAACAAATTTTCCCAGCTTGAGCAACCTTCAAGGCCAACTCTTTATGGCTATCAGGTGGGGTGGCAATATATATTGCGTCAATCATCGGATCATTAATAAGTACATCAGCATCGGCATGTACTGTCTCTATATTGTGTCGCTGAGCATAATCTTGCGCTAGAACCTGGTCACGACGCATAACAGCCGCTAAAGTGAAATTTGATACTTTATGATAAGCAGGTCCGCTCTTAACCTCAGTGACTGCACCACAACCAATCATGCCCCACCGGATCATCTTCGTGTTCATTACTTAATTCCTTTTCATGGTTATTATTGCTCTGTCACTCACTGTACTCGCTATAGTTTATGCTATAAATTACGTATACTACGAACAAGAATTCCAATTAGATAGTTACTATGACAACCATTACTTTAATTACCAATGTCGGTAATATTGATATTAGCCTTAATAAACAGAAAGCTCCTGTCACTGTACGAAATTTTATTCAATATTGCCGTGATGGCTTTTACAACGATACAATTTTTCATCGTGTTATTGCAGGCTTTATGATTCAAGGCGGTGGTCATAGCGAAGATTTAATAGAAAAGCCAACTCGAGACCCGATTGTTAATGAAGCTAATCGTGGTCTTAAAAACACCATCGGTACGATAGCAATGGCGCGTACAGACGCTCCCCATTCAGCAACGGCACAATTTTTTATTAATCTCGCTGATAATGATTTTCTTGATTACACAGCAACAACAAATAGCGGTTGGGGTTATACCGTCTTCGGCAATGTAACGGCGGGGATGGAGGTTGTAAACCATATCGCCCAAGTTAATACGACAACAACACAAGGCCATGATGATGTGCCGTGTAGTGCAATTATCATCAAACAAGTAACGATTACGGAATAAGCATTCTTTTATTATGTAGGAGCGTTGAATGATAGCCACCGCTCCTACTGCAACACCAAACGATTAATTAACGTGATAACGCTTTCGTTTTAGTAATAATCTCAGCATTCTTCGCTGAAATAGGCATTACTTTTAGCGCATGCACATTACTTCCGCCAGTATTACCAATCGGTACACCATCAATGGCAGTCAATAATGCAGCACCTATAATACGAATTAACTGGCCACTGATTTCTTTAATATCACGCTGTTTAATCGCCCAACGCAACATCAAATAATGAACTTTAACATGCCAGTAGGTTGATTCCTGACCTAGCACATGCGCATTTTCCAAATGTCGAAATGCTGTTATAGGATCATCTTTTTTTTGAGCTCGATATGCACGAATCATTTCTTTTTTAACATAAGGAGCTATATTTTGGCTAAAATTACTCATTATCCCTCCGAGTTATTATTCATCCTTAAATAATTAACCTACGATAGTTCTATTCGCGTAGCGTTACAGCAGTACCAAACGCTAATAATTCACAAGAACCATCCATAATTGCACTCGTTGTAAATCGAACGCCAACAACAGCGTCTGCACCTAATGCTGAAGCATCTGCTTCTAAGCGCGTCATTGCTTGCGCACGTGCCTCATTAAACATTTCGGTATATCCTTTTAATTCTCCACCAACAATTCCTTTTAAGCTTGCCATAATATCACGGCCAATATGCTTAGATTGCACCACATTACCTGTTACTACACCTAGTATAGCGATAATCTCATGCCCAGGAACCGTTTCTGTTGTTGAAAAAATCATTATGTGAAATTCCTCTTAATATTAATTATGAGACACTCAATAAATCAAATACATCTAATTATATATCCCACAATAAAGGAGGTCCCCTCTCAATACAACAAAGGCTGAAAAATATGTGACAGAAACACCTGCTTACATGTAAACTATTGAGTTTACATTTTTTGCCTGATATACTTTTTATACAAATTCAATAGAGTGTAAAAAAATGAAAAAAGGCTTAATTGGACTAGCTCTACTTGCAGGTGGTCTTGTCACATCTCTTCCAGCAACTGCCGGTACGTTTACTTTAGGTCACACTTGGCTACTTGAAATTGGTAACGTTAAAGGAAAGATCCCATTTCCAATTTGTCGTAATGCAAAAGGTTTTAAAATCGAAGCGCAACGTGATCTTAAACTTGATCGTGTAAAAGTACGCTTCCGCAATGGCGAAGAAAAAACCTATAATTATTATCGCGATGTGAAAAAAGATAAAGATACAGGCGCACGTCTATTTGGCTATGAGCGTTGTATTAAGCATATTGAAGTATCAGGAAACTCTGAAGGTACTCGTGCTGGCGTTAAAGTAATCGGTATCGATTAATACACCTTAGAATTAAATTAAAGTAAGGTATTAATCTAAATAGCGTAATATGAACCTAGTATTTAAGGTCTCGTATTACGCTTTTTTATTACTCCGCAATAATATACTATCCTACAGATTTAGAGTTAATAGTAATTTTTACTATTACATTTGAAATAATGGCTGATATAGTAAGAAATACAAAATAAAATACTATTATATCTACAGCAGAAACAGTAAAGTTCAACGCCTTTGCTACCCCAAGTACAATTGGAAATAACCAAGAAACAAATGAAATAGCTCCTACAGCTGCAATTAACGTCATCTCATTTCTCGTTAAAGTCTTTAACGACTGAGTTTTTTATTTTTGGTATAATTAATTTATGTACAAAATTTGTTATATTAATGAATATAATAACAACTGATTATTGATACTGTTTTTTAAATAAGCTTAAATAAATAACCGACAAACACTAAAATAAAATTTATATTCTGATACTATTTATTATATAGATAAAAATATCTCGATAATATCCGCATAATAAATATTATCGAGCAATTGTTATAAATCACTGCAACTACAGGTTACAGCTGGAAAGTAAGTCATTTTATTATTGCGAAATAGAACCATGGCCGTATCGATGAAAGAAACAATATTATTATGTTGTTTAGTTAGTGGCTGCTCATAAATCCAACCACTACAGCCATAACCCACTAAGGGTAAAGTTTCACGATCAATAGCTTGATCCTCGGCAATTTCAATAATAAGAGTGGTTGATGTCGATGATAAACACCATGAGTAACCTTGTACTTCCCCACTGCCACTCACTTTAGAATTAATACTAATAACACCACGATAATACTGGTTATTTATTTCAATCATTCTTTTAACCTAATATTCTTGTAAATAATTTTTAAGACATTTACTCATACACACTATAGTAAAAAACTTAAAATACAAGGAGATAAAAAACTGCAGGCTATAAGTATGCACAAATAGCAATTAAAGAATCAGGTTAAGTAATAATTAAACCCTTATTAATGATATTAAATTTTACAAAAACCAAAATAGCGTTATAGTTTGTATACTGCTTAGTTAGCACAATAATATAAACGTCTTATTTGAAAGATAAAGATATAATACTAGTATTATATTTCCTCTAAAAAGTAGATATATCACTAACTATTTGTGAATATTATCTCATTGAAAAGTAATTTTATGTCAAATAATAAACAACAAATCGAACTACAAAAAGAAATGGGTCCTAACTGGTTTGCATCTGTTATGGGCACAGGTATTATCGCCAATGCTGCTGTTGGTCTACCTTTTATAGGTAAAAGCTTAGTTGGATTTTCAACCGTCGTTTGGTTGATTGCTTTTGCTATGCTGATTTTTATGACAATCTTTAAAAGTTATCAGACAATCACTAAACCACATATCATTACGCGCCAATTTAATGATCCCGTTATGTCGCAGTTCTTTGGTGCTCCACCGATGGCATTTCTCACTGTCGCTGGCGGTACACTTTTACTTGGCTCTCACATTTTCGGTCAAAGTCTTGCGCTTAACATTGCTTGGCCACTATTTTGGATTGGTACTATAAGCGGTATTATTACAGCAATTATTATTCCTTATCGTTTATTTACTCATAATGAAGTACATGATGATGCGGCATTTGGTGGTTGGTTAATGCCTGTTGTACCGCCGATGGTATCAGCAACAATTGGTTCAATGTTTATATCACATATGCCTCATTCAGCAGCTCAACAAACTCTACTTTATGGCATGTACGCCTGTTTCGGTCTCAGTTTAATGGCGTCTGTTATTATTATTACGCTGATTTGGAGTCGTCTAGCGCATGCTGGTACATCAGGTAGTGCTCGTGTGCCAACATTATGGATTGTATTAGGTCCACTAGGCCAATCTATTACTGCTGCGGGTTGTTTAGGTACCGCTGCATTGATTACCGTTAACGAACCAATTGCTAGCGCAATGAATGTAATGGCAATTTTATATGGCGTGCCTATTTGGGGCTTTGCTATGTTGTGGTTCTGTGTAGCAGCATTATTAACCCTACGTGCTATGCGTCGTAAAATGCCGTTCGCATTAACATGGTGGGCATTTACCTTCCCCGTTGGTACATGTGTAACAGGTACAACACAGTTAGCACACCATACTGGTTTACCGGCTTTTCAGTGGGCTGCAATTATTCTATTCGCGTTCTTAATTTTAGCGTGGATTACAGCAGCATTAGGAACATTGAAAGGCTTTAAACAAGGTAAGATCTTCCATAACCCTACATCGGTTATTCATATTAAATCAAAGAAAGGTAATAACTAAATATAAAAATTCCAGTAATCTTTAACTTATAAAGGTTAAAGATTACTGGGCTATTAGTCTGTACTTATGATTAAACTTTTACCGTTTTTTGAGTACGTAGACTTCCGATTACATTCACAAAAGCACCCAAAATAATCATTGCTCCCCCAGCTAATGTCCATACTGAAGGCACTTCACTAAATACTAACCACCCTAGTACAATCGAAAACACGACTTGAATATACGAGTAAGCAGTTGCTTTACTTGCAACTTCTGTTTTCATTGCTTTCGTTAAACCCACTTGTCCAAATTGGGTAAAAATACCTACGAATAACAACAATCCAAGTGCTTCTTTAGATGGCATTACAAAGTCATTCCCCAATAAGATCACTGATAATGGTAGTGCTATTAACGGGAAATAAAGGATGATCACCGAGCTATCTTCAGTAGTACTTAAACGTTTTACAATAATGTAGGACACACCACTACCAAACGCGCCTAACAGCGCAATACCAATACTAAATAGAGGTAACTGTTGAACATGATCTAAGGTTAACCCTGGTCCTACTATCAATACCAAACCAATGATTGAACAAAAAATACAAATAATGGTACTGATATGAATTTTTTCTTTAAGGAAAAGTATCGCTAAAATGGCAGTAAAAACAGGATTAAGATATTGTAAAATAGTCGCTTCTGCTAAAGGTAAGGTTGATACAGCATAGTAAACGCAAATTAATGCCAATGACCCTGTTACACCACGAGTTAATAATAGCTTTCGATTATTCCCCCACACACAAATACCTTTACGCTTTACATCAGCATAACTAATCAGTAGTGACACAATAGCTCGCGCTGCTACGATTTCAAATACGGGAATACCATAGGTATGCACCAATTTCACACAACTCGACATCAATGCAAATGCAAGCGCTGACATCAACATATATCTAACGCCAATGGGTATTTTATTTAAAGAAGAATTAAGCATGGTAGGCAGTTCATTAACATAAATAATCATTTTATGAAAAAAAACATCAACCTCGCAAGTGTTATATTGTACCGCTATTTATTAAATCCTAATTGTCACCGTCGTCATTACGACTGAAAAATGAACTGAAAATTAACAATATGAGATTTCCATAGCTGATCTGTTCATTTCTACCAACAAGCCTAGAATCAGTATTAATTTTATAAACTTGATTAACTACTATGAAAAAAGTCCCTTTATTAGCTTGTGCAATTGCTAGTTTACTTGGCACTCAAGCTGCAAATGCATGTACAACTTTACTTGTTGGTAACCAAGCCTCAACTAATGGTGCCTACTACATGGCACGTAACGAAGATTATAAGGCCGTATGGGCTAAACACTTCGTACTCCACCCTCGTACCATTAATGAAAAGGGTGAGTTCCACTCAAACACTGACCGTTTTACCTATCCTTATCCTAAAGTGTCGCTGGCTTATACCTCGATGCAAGACTGGGATACCCATGATCAAACAATGGGCGAAGTTGGTTTAAACTCAGCGGGCGTTGGTATTACCTCAACAGAAAGTTTGACCAATCGTAAAGCTGCACTTACTGTTGATCCTTATATCCAAAATGGCATTAATGAAGATTCAATAGAAAACGTGATTTTACCTCGTATTCACAGTGCTAGAGAAGGTGTTGAGTTACTAGGTAAAATCATTGAAGAGCGTGGCGCATCGCAAGGCTTTGGAGTTGGAT
The DNA here is from genome assembly GCF_000613045.3 of Photobacterium kishitanii. Lineage (NCBI taxonomy): Bacteria > Pseudomonadati > Pseudomonadota > Gammaproteobacteria > Vibrionales > Vibrionaceae > Photobacterium > Photobacterium kishitanii. The sequence goes on from NZ_LN794353.1 coordinate 417,323, forward strand.
TTATTGACAAAACAGGTATTTGGTATTTAGAAACCGGCAGTGGTCACCAATGGATGGCACGTAAAACCCCTAATGATGCCTATTTTATCTCAGGTAATCAGGCTCGTTTAGAAGAATACCTACCTCACAATAAGGATTATTTAGCATCGCCTAATTTAGTTTCTTTTGCAGAGCAACATGGTTTATATGTTGCAAAAGCCAATAAACCATTTAATTTCCACGATGCTTATGGCACCACTGGCGGTCAAGAAAATATCACTTACAACTACCCTCGAGTTTGGATTGCGCAGCATATTCTTAACCCTGGGCTTAAAACACAAGTTAATCGTGACCAACAAAATTACCCTGTGTTTTTAACCCCAACACATAAGATCTCACTTCAAAAAGTTGAAGCTATTATGCGTAACCATTACCAAGGTACAGCCATGGATCCGTACGCCAATAAGGATCCCCTTGGTCACTACCGTCCAATCTCAGTATTCCGTTGTGCTGAATCACATATTATTGAAGTACGTCCAGACCTACCTATTGCCATTGGTGAAACAGAATACATCAATCTTGGAATGACTGCGCTTGGGGTTTATATTCCATTCTATCAAGGTACAACTAAAATTCCGTACGGTTATGATATTGGTACCGATGTTGCCAGCAACGGCTCTATTTTCTGGGATATGCGTAAACTACAGACATTAGGTATGGCTAATTGGAAACAAAATGAACCCATTATTCGTGCTGCCTATGATAAATATGAAGCCGATACAGCTATTGCTCAGAAAAAAATGGAACAAAAATACTTAGCTATTTATAAACAACATCCAAAAGAAGCGACTGCTTTAATTAATAAATTCGAGAAAACAGCGACAGATAATGCGCTTAAAGTCACTAACGAAATATTTACTACACTGACTCAAAAAGCAGATATGGCATCGCATTTCGCTGGCGCTTAAGCACTTAGTCAACAATGATACTCAATGCCGTCATTAAAAGCGCTGACCTAAAAAATTAGCGCTTTTTTATGATCCTCAGTTTTCAGTGTGTCATGTCAGTAAACTCAAACAAATGAGATCTCTACGAGCGGTTTACGTTATAATCGCCGTCCAGCTCAACAATAAATAGCGTGATATGTACCAACTTACGTTTTCATTTGAAGAATTTCTTGCCGAGTTTTGGCAAAAGAAACCAACCATCATTAAAGGTGGTTTTAAAAATTTTGTCGATCCCATTACACCTGATGAACTAGCAGGATTAGCAATGGAAGAAGAGGTTGATTCGCGCTATATCGCTAAATTAGCCGATACTTGGGATGTTCGTCATGGACCACTGACATTTGATGACACACCTGAAGATAATTGGTCATTCATTGTTCAAGCCGCTAACCATTGGCATGAAGGTGCAGCACAATTAATAACACCATTTCGCCAATTACCCGGATGGTTACTTGACGATTTAATGATCAGTTACTCTACTCCTGGCGGCGGTGTTGGCCCACATATTGATCAGTATGATGTATTTATTACGCAAGGTTCAGGCAAACGTCATTGGCGCGTAGGACCGAAGAAAGATGATTATGAAGAAGAGTGCCGTCATCCAGCACTACGTCAAATCAAAGGCTTTGACCCTATTATTGATGATATTCTAGAACCTGGTGATATTTTATATATTCCACCAGGCTTTCCTCATGATGGTTACGCAATTGAAACCTCAATGAGTTTCTCTGTTGGGTTTCGATCACCTAAAAAACAAGAATTATTAAGTAGTTTTGCCGATTTTGTGATTGCTAATGATATTGGTGATGTGCACTATCATAATCCTATGCTTCCAGCCCGTGCTAACAACGGTGCCATTTTACCTGCAGAAGCAAAAGATCTTGAAAATATGATGCGTAGTTTACTTGATCACCCACAACTATTAAAACAATGGATGGGTGAGCATTTAACTCAGAATCGTCATGAACTAGATATAATGGCTTCTGAACCGCCATGGCAAAATAATGAGACTTATCAGTTCTTAGAAGACGGCGAAGCATTTAAGCGTATCGGTGGTTTACGTGCATTTTACCATCCAGATCAAGCACACCTTCTATACATCAACGGTGATCAATATCAATTACCGCCAGAATGTGCTGATGCCGCTAAATTATTGTGTGATGAAGAACAAGTAACCTATGCTAAATTGGGTGAACAACTTGATCATCCTGCATTTTTAGCCATGTTAACCCAATTAATTAACCTTGGTTATTGGTACCCTGTCGAATAAGCACTCAACAATAAGAGAGGCCATTGCCTCTCTTATTTTTCTTTAGTCCGTCGCTGATGCTCGACACAAATCAGTGTTATATCATCAGATGTTAATGGTAATTGAGTTAACCCACACACATAGCCATTATTGACATGAAGATGGTGCTGACAAGTAGAACACACACCAAAAGAACGATATTGATGTTGTTTTTGCATTGATGCTAATAATAAGATTAATTGTTGCTGTAATAATTCAGGATCAAATTCCGAGTTTTCCCCCTCTAAACCCGAACAGGCAGATAACAACTTCGCAGACGGAAAATAATCATCCAATAATTGACGCCCTTTTACGGTCATTATTAGATGCATTACACGTTTATCAGCACAATCAGCAACTTTCTCAATATATCCCTTTGTTTCTAAAACTTTAATTGTCTGAGATACCGTACCTTTCGTTAAGCCTAAAAACTCAGTGACGGCTTTGGGCGTATTAGAAAAACGGTTACAAATTGACAGATAATACAAAGCATCAAACTGAACTGGCTGCAAACCATGTTCAATAAGCCCTGTTCGCATTTCTACTCTGATCAAGTTACCGATACGATCAAGTAACTGTTGAATAATGATTATGTTCATAAGTTAATAGTATCGACTCAAAACAATATTGACAACTGTCTTGTTATGTTCTTATATAAATATAGTATTGAGTCGATACCATAATGATATGAACATCACTCAATTCACACAGCGGAGGATGTCATGAACACTTCAACCAACCATAAAACGATGTTGGCCATCATGGTCACTGCAGTATTCACTTTCTCAAGTTCCGTTTCTGCCCATTCAATCCACACCGGTGGTATTCAAACCAAAACCAATAGTCAGGCACTTGCCCCCTTTGATATTATTCATACTAAAGTCACCACTCAAGGTAATGTGGCTACTTTTCATATTGCCGTCTCAGGCAAAGCAGGAGAAATTACCCCAACGCCTATTGGTAAATTAGCGGGCAGTGATGTTTTCTCATATGTATGGCCATTAACATTAAACAGCCATGCGGTAGGTTTTGAAAAAGATGCTGGTATCTTAGCGTTAGCTGTCACCTCTCATCCCGATTTTGATGACACACCACTTTACGATGAGAATGGCGATGGTAACAAAGCTAACGACGGTAATATATGGCATAGCCACTGGGTTGTTTTAGCACCCAATGAAAAATGTGGCCCTAATGCTCTCGGTGTCGTGGATATTCCAAAAGGTGAAAAACCAATGCTACCTAATACATGGCCTGGATTACCGCTATTAATTGACAGTCCTAACTACCAACCTGAGTTCCGAGGCCATGCACTTAACGTTAAAGTAAGATTTAACAATATTGAATCCCTTAAAAGCGCTAACTTTGATGGTGTAACTGCAGGATTAAGGATCAATGCAAGTGCACATTCACCGCTATTATGTGTGAAAAATGTCTTTGATGTTGCTTCTGGTGATTTGAGCCTACCCGGCAAAACGAATCACTAACAATTATCCATGACATATCTTATCAATAAAGAAATCAACCTTACTTCTCTAACTATTCGAGTAAGGTTGATATCAAGATTATGATGAGCTATAAGTCGCTTGACTACGTTGCCACCAAAATACTATTTTATGGTAAACAACCACCAATATTTGAGTGATCATCACCAATATAAATGGAATAGCGCCTACAATTGCTACCTGCTTATTAAGATCAACATTATTAATTATTGCTAACGCTATTCCCATCGTCACAACAATAACTGACCAACAAATCTTACTGCTAGTGCGAGTATCATCCATTAACATACACGCAGAATAAATTGCAGAGTCTGAACTCGATATTACAAACGTCAGTAGCAATAGCAATGCTGCTGTCGACAATATGTCACTCATTGGTAACTGAGCAAAAAAAGTAAACAACCCCTTGGTATAATCTTGATTTACAGCTTGCACGACTTCAGTAAGATAGCTACTTTCAAACACCGCACCAGCAAAACCAGAGAACCACATAATAGATGCTAATGTTGGTATAAAAATAGTACAAATTAAGAACTGTCTCACCGTACGCCCACGGCTAATTCGAGCAATAAATGGCCCGACAAATGGCGCCCAAGAGATCCACCAAATTAAATAAATAACAGTCCAACCTTGGCTCCACTTTTCGCCCCCCTCAATAGCAGCCAACGAAACTTGCGGCAATAAAACAATATAGGCAGTTATTGAACTCACCATTCGCCCTGCGACGGCAAAAATATCAACATTAACCAATACAAAACCAAAAATTGCCACCATAAGCCACATATTAAAACAACTAAGTCGCTTAATACCTTTTTTAAGCCCTAGCGCACTTGAGACCATGAACAACGTACCGACAACTACCGTCAATACTACGCGCATAGCTGTCAAATCTTGTTCGATACCCGTAACACTTCGAATTCCTTGTTCAACCAAAGCCATCGTATTTGCTAGAACACCAGCAATGCCAAACAAAATAGCTAAAACCGCAATTAAATCGACAATAGCTAACCATTTAGGCCGTTCAGATTTAGATAATGATGCACTGATCCTCATTGGTCTTTTATTAATATATACCTGCCACCCAATAAGAAGACCAGCCAAGGCATACAAGCCCCAAGCATGGATCCCCCAATGAAAATAAGTAAGCCCTAAAGCTGCATCTTTAGGATCTCCGTCATACGTTATTGGAGGCATATTTGAAAAATGGTAGATAGGTTCTGCCACTCCCCAAAACACTAATCCTGAGCCCATTCCTGTGGTAAACAGCATCACTAACCATGTCACGATACCAAATTCTGGCGCTTCATCACCGAGTGTCGTTTTACCTAAAGGTGATATACAAAGTGCAAAACAAATTACCAACACCACTGTTGAAAACAAAATCACATAATCGTCCATTTCAGTGATTACAGCTTCTGTTACTGAGGCTAATTGATAAACGCTAAATTGCGGAAAAAAAATAAAGAGCACAGCAATAAATGCTGCAATAAAAATGAATAAACGAGGTTGGAAGTTTACATCCATGTAGGTTACCAATAATCATCAAAATATTAACAATAAAGTTACTTTGTCAAATCGTACCAACCCTGTCCACAACACTATTGAGACAATTTTCATATTAGGGATCTTTGTCACTTTTCAGAAGGGAGCCGTAAGTCTTATATAGATAAAGATTCATTTATAACAGAGGGTTAAACATAGTTCACAATTGAGCTGAGCCACAATCATCATCACTAATTAGTATTTATCTAAACATATTCATATGAAACGATCATTTATATCTGCCGTTGGTAATAAACATTGGCTATGTTTCCCAAACAGCGCATATCTATTTTTAGCTATTTTTTTATAAATAAAATCACGAATAAATACTGGAATATATTTCAATAAACTAAAGTAACGCCACTTTCCACCCAAAAGCTCGCTAATAGCAAAAATAGCATTACTACGTTCAAAAACGACACCATTTGAGATTAAAACTACTGTTTCATTTTTAAGCGCATCGATCTGATATCGTTGCTGCAAATAGACGCCTGTAGCAGATTGAGCCGAACAAAATGAAAATAGCCGCTGCGGGTCTCTTTTTATAATAAATAGCACTGAGCTTTCACATAAATGACAAATACCATCAAAAATAACAATATTTTTGGCTACTTGGCTGTTATCGTTAATATCCACAATAGATTCTCTATTCATCTTACCTCAAACAATAACAACAGATTAATAATGAAATAGATATATTTAACTTAAAAAAAAGAGCTAACACAATGGTTAACTCTTATTCAGGTAAAATAGATAATAACGTAAATTATAACCGTGCTAATTCAGCTTTACGGGTTTTATTTACCACACAGAAATTACCACGACGGGTGCGACACTTTGAGCATCGTTCACATTCAACGTCAGCTTTATAACCCTCTAACCAACGTTTAATTAGCTTAGGTTCTGAAAGTAATGGTCGTGAAAGTGCAAAAAATTCGATACTCGTATTATTCGCCATTGCTTCAATAGCATCGAACTCACTTAAACCGCCAACCGTAATAACGGGTACATCAACATCTTGACTGATCACATCACCATATTGATGGAAGTAACCTTCAGGCTCAATCGTATAGCCATCGTAAGACTCACCAACCATAGTGTCAGCTTTACCATGGACATTCCCTGAAATAATAATTGCATCAACACCAACAGCTTCTAGTTTTTTACAAATTAGGCGAGTATCAGCAAACGTTAACCCACCATCAAAAAATTCAGATGCAGTTAGTTTAACTAAAATAGGGTAATCGTCACCGACTAAGGTTCTAATTTTAGAGTAAATTTCTAATAAGAACCGCATACGGTTTTCAAGGCTACCACCATATTGGTCATCACGTTGATTATAATATGGACTTAAAAATTGGTTAATTAAATAAGTATGTGCGGCATGAATTTCAACCCCATCAAAACCCGCATCTTGTGCACGTTTAGTGGCTAATGCAAAGGCTTCAACAATATAATCAATATCAGCTTGAGTCATCGCCTGACCCAACGTTTGCGTACCTTTTTCACACACAGCACTTGGTGCAAAAATCACGCGCTCGCCAACATTATAGGTTGTTTTAGTACCACCATAAGCAAGTTGCATAACGATTTTGGAATCGTATTGGTGAACAAGATCGGTTAACTTTTGATATTCTGCGATAAAAGAATCGTTATACATGCCCATCATACCGGCATTAGGCTTTTCTTCTTCGACAATATTTGCATAACCCGTTACGATCAGCCCGACTTCCCCTTGCGCAAGTTCTTCATAAATAGCATAAAGTTTATCGGTCATATGGCCATCTTCTGTTGCCATATTTTCCCATGTTGCACTACGAACAAAGCGGTTTTTTAATGCCATGTTACCAATACGGGTTTCTGTAAACAAAGTACTCAAATCAAATCCTCTTAAATATCGTTTTTTCTTAATTCACCTGCACCCAAAAAAGCCAAAAAGAACAGCATCTTAATACTGTTCTTTTTATAATAAGCGCTAAGCTGGAATGAATAATACCGCTAATATACCTAAAAATCTTTAATCTGGATTAAGATAATGTCACTTCTATCAACTATATTCTTAAGAGCAATTTACAGAATTACAGCATCACGTCAACCATTACAAAATGCTAACACCTTCCGTTTCAAGCACGCTATTTGCACCAGCGCGATCAATAATTTTAACTAAAACAGATTGAATTGTTTCATCTTCTCGAACATCGTTCTCACTGGCAAATTTTTGCTCTTGAGGCTCAGCCCCCTCTTCAAGGGTAAATGTGACCACAACTTCAGTTGCAATATCAGCAGTCTTACCAAAATAAGCCAAAGATAGCAGAGGATAACCTTTAAACCCCTTCTTAACTTGCTTTGCTATGCGTTTTTTCGCTTTATCTACATTCATAATTAACTCTTGCTGGTTATTAAATAAAATCAAATAGTACCGAATCATAATACGTTGATTACATCAGTGATAATACCTAAATTAAGCGTTAAAGCATGGAAAACCAATAAGGTGGTGACCGTTTAGTCCATTTGGCAAACGCTGATTTATCACCTCTATAGAAATTTCGATAAGCCGCTATCGCATCACCTTCAACTTTGAAATCATCTGGCATTGCTTGGACAAAGGCTGTCAGCCCGATTGCATCATATGAGAATGCTGAAATATCACTAAGAACAGCAATCGATTTATGATCATCCTGCTTATTGTAACGAAATTTGTACTCTTTATTTAATGCTAGAGTTAATGCTTTTAGCCATAAAAAATTATCGTATGATTGCTCAACCCACAGTACACAAGGGTGATTAATGTGGGTCGATTTATAAGGCGTCGTAAATCCCTTTTTATTGAGAGCAGTACATAAAAGTTGCACACTTTCTAAAATCATTTTAACCACATGTTGATCACAGTGGTATTGCGCACACTTTTCAATATCATCATCTAAAATAAAAATATTCATCGAATAGTCCCTTATTTGATGCACTTCTAGTTTAGAAGAAAATATGAATGTTATAAGACTATTTCTATATATGGTCGTTGATAATGCGCTAATAACTGTTGTATGCCTTTAACAGTAATATCCAATGTCGCAGTATTGGTAAACGGATGACATTGTAATGATAAATAATTAAATATTGCATTATCAACAACTAACTCAACCTCATTATTCTTATCTTTGATTATATCTAAAATAGATACAGCCCCAGGCGTAATACTTAGATATTTTTCTAACCGACGCGGAGAAGCAAAACTTAGGCTGGTAACGCCTAAACGTTGACTGAGCGACTTTAGATCAATGCTTTTATCTGCAATTACAACAACTAAGAAATGCCGGCTACCTTTTCTATCCTTAATGAATAGATTTTTAGTGGCCACACCTTCAATATTCAGCCCTAAAAGATGTGCTTGTTCACAGCTAAATACTGCTGGGTGATCATATTTTTTATAATCAATAGATAATTCATCAAGTATGTTATATATATTCATCATTCAGCCTTTATTAAATTAAATAATAACCCTAATAAATAAGCTATATTTATTTTCTAATTTATATTATTTAAATTTAATCAAGATTGATAATAGTATTAAGTGTTTATTTGAAAAATAGAAGACTGATCATATTAAGGCAGGAAGTGAACGCATAGAGCCTAAACATGCTAGGCTCTATGTGGTGCGAACAATCAGTATAATAACGAGAAAACGTAACTACCGCACCAACTAAGCAAAAGTATAACCTTGCTTAGTGCTAAGGCGAGTTTTACTTATAAAAAGCTTCAACAGTACCTTTTAATGTAATAAGTAGTGGGTTACCGCGACGATCTAATGCTTTAGGTGATGGTACTTTTACCCAACCTTCACTAATGCAGTATTCTTCAACATCAAAACGCTCTTTGCCGTTAAGTAGAATGCCGATCTCATATTCAAAAGCAGCTTCTAGGTAATGTGGGCTACGAGGATTACCAGAAAGGTGATCCGGTAAAGTCGGGCGTGATGTAGTATCGTTCATGTTAGTGCCTGTCGAAAATAAAAAGTGCGCTATTGTAGACAATCTCAAGCTAACGCTCAAGAGTTGTATCTAGGGAAGTAAAAACTAACCATTAAACGTCTGTAATGCTAACATCGACGCATCAGCTTTCATGCGTTTCAACAAAAATATGGTCATGTAATAGCCAGCAACAACGTTCACGCTAATAATTATCTACTGACTATCCATTATCAGTTGTTCAATATTTATATCATCCAGCTGTTGATAGACATTGATTGCCTGCTTCGCTTCTTTCTTAGGCGTTTTCTGCGTGGATTTTAAAAAAGCATGAATAATAACAATATCACTGTCTTTTGTTTTAATGAACAATACCCTTGCTGATTCTTTGCCATTATCGACTCTTAACTTATAAATTAACCCTTTGTATTTCCATATTTTTGGGTTGAGTAACTTTAAGCTTTTACAATGATAAATATCATTATGGGTTTGATACGATTGAAATTTATGCTCAATATTCAGTTGTAATTTTTGTGAAATATCATCAAAAAAATCATAAAGCGCTATTGTTCTATTTTCTTTTTGTACTCTATAAATGTTCATTTTTATCATTAAGTTAACGCAATATTTTTAACATTCGGCTCCTCAAATAATGAAAAGCCAAATGGTTATTTTATTATTCAGGAAGTACCCAATCTGGACGCGGAAAATGGCAGGTATAGCCATTCGGTTGATGCTCTAAATAATCTTGATGTTCAGGCTCTGCTTGCCAAAAATCACTCGCAGGCACAACTTCCGTCACTATCGGCCCTGGCCAAATGCTTGAAGCATCCATTCGTTTAATCAAATCTTCGGCAATGGTTTTTTGCTCATTTGAGGTATAGAAAATAGCAGAGCGGTATGACGAACCAATATCATTCCCTTGTCGATTAGGGGTTGAAGGATTATGGATTTGAAAAAAGTAAGTCAGGATTTGAGTAAAGCTCGTTTGCGTATTATCAAAGGTTATTTCAATCGCTTCAGCATGGCTGCCATGATTGCGATAGGTCGCATTGTCAACATCCCCACCGGTATAGCCAACCCGTGTTGAAACCACACCGTGTTGTCGACGAATAAGATCTTGCATACCCCAAAAACACCCACCCGCTAGTATTGCTTTTTCGAGACTCATATCACCACTCCTATTGTCACATTGCGTGAACTTATAACTTTTCATACAACCACAAGTTAATATTTATCGCAATTAGAACTTGAAAATACCACTCACCAATTCTCGCTAATCATACCAGCCAATATCATCAAGAATTTAATGACTATTGAGGGATCAGATGAGTTAGCCGAATAGCAACTCATTGTTAAACAATTTATTGAACACAAACGCTACGCGGCAAAGTAAAGAAACCATTAAGCTACCGTTAATATTCCTTATAATGGAGTATTAACGATGAACAACAACGTTCAAATTAGCTAGTTTGACCATTCAATGCCAGTTTTATTCGTTGCTTTGTACGGTAGTTTGGAATCGAAATAAATTGATTCTGAATCGGTTGAGCTCGAGGATTATCATAACCATAAATATCATGACGCATCTCTAACTGACCACTGGGTGTTACCCAAGCCGTTAAGTAAGCCACATCAAGATTAACACGCATATTCAAGCCAATCTCACGATGCTTATTGGTATTAATCATATCGTCAACCGAAGGCAAATTCGGCATATTTTGATAAGACAAAATCATTGTTGCCATCTGACGTGGTTTTTGAACTCGCATACAACCAGAACTAAAATCTCGGTGGTAATGTTTAAACAATGGATACTCTGATTGTGATTCATCGTGCATATACACAGAGAATGAATCAGGCATTAAGAACGCTACACGCCCTAAAGCATTTTCAGGACCTGTATCTTGACGAAATTCGTGTGTAAATGTCTGTGGATTCACCGTTGCCCAATCAATTGATTCTTGTGGTACAACAGAGCGATCTGTCCAGCTATTAATAACATCAATACGGCTATTCTTTAAAAAATTAGGATTGGCTTTAGCCGCTGGAATAATGTTCTTAACTTTAATCGTTTCAGGTACATACCAATAAGGGTTAATCACAACCGTATTAATGTATGACTGGAACAAATTGGTTGGGCGTTTTGGCATCCCATCAATAATTTTCGATTCAAATACGGGCTTTTTATTATCATATAACGTCATTTTGAAATCAGGAATGTTGACAATAATTTGTGGGCCATTTCCCTGTAATTGTGCAAAACGCTCACGTTGTAAGTTCAATGCCGTAATACGTGCCAAACTAGAATAAGGGCGTATTAATTGGCTCACAACATCAGGCCCAATAATGCCGTCCATCTTCAAACCATAGTCGCCTTGAAAGGCCTTAATCGCTTGGTTCATCACACCGGTATTGGTAATCGTTGCTTGGGCAGTAATTTGTTGATATTGAGGCTGAGTTAAATAGCCCAAATTCCAAAGCACTGTCGCCACTTTACCACCATAAAGTATGGTATCACCGAACGGGACAATCTTATCAAAGTGAACGTTACTCGAATCAAGTGGGTTACCCGGCAAGTTTAATAGGTGGTTAATAACATCCATTGTTGGAACAAACAGCGAAGAAGGAATAAGAGAATGGATCTTTTGAACCGTTAATGGGAAATAACTCTGTGCCATTTTCAATGTCAACGGCGTCAATTTCACTGGATGTGAATTGTATAATGGTCGAGGATCTAGCATTAATTGATGCACATAATCCACGTAAACCAAATACGTATCCGTTAATAACAGATCAAATCCACGCTCATCCGGCAATGCCTCTAATTTCTTCAACTCTTTTAGACGCTGCTTCATACCGGGTAGTGTATTGGAATCCGCCAGCGCTTGTAATTGCGGCATGATCGCATTGACAAGCGCTAGATTTAACCAGTATGGCATGAAATTATTATCGGCATACAACGTATTCAAAATGCCACCGTTGCACACTTTTACCGTTGAGTACGAGCACAAAGACGCTGTACTATTAACCGTAACGCCATCTAAGACATGCCAATCCAGATCACTGCTCGCCCCATTATCAGTAGCCAAAGCAGAACCACTGGTTAATAATGCCGATATAGTCATTACCGAACCAATAAATGTACTTATTTTTTTACGATTACATCTCATCCAACGTTCCTTAACTAAAAAAGTATACTTTTTTAGAATTAAAATCATTCACCAAACAAATAACAACGATTTTAATAATAACTAATAGATGTAATTTATGTTAAAAAGAGATAGATGAAAAATCTTAATTTCGGAATATTAAATTTTGAGGTGAATTTTTTTCAATTTCTATTAATAAAAAATCAAACAAATATTTAACCTTAAATGAAACCATTTAGTTAAATTTAAAATTAAATCTTGAAAGTTTTGAGGCAATAAAAGTGATAATTTATTTATTTCGTTAAAAACAACGTTTCATTCCAGTTAGAATTAAACGTTATTAAATAAATAGTTAGTAAGTCAAAAAAACAAACGTCAATTAGTTGACCCTGTTCGGTCATTTCCCATTAGTAGCGTTTTTTCTTACTCTTTCCTCTGATAAAAGTGCGCTGATTTTGCTGGAATATCTAAGTAGAACGCCCACATAACACGTTTACTACTATGCAGATTAAACCCAACACCTAACTTACTTTAGTATTACAAGATTGAGCTAAGCTTATCTCTTAGCCACTTGTTTGCAGGATTATTATCGCTGCGCTTGTGCCACATCATAAAGTGTTTAAAAGGCTTTGATACCAATGGTAGCGGCATAATTTGCAAGTTAAATAGCTTAGCGTATTTCTCTGCTAATAAAGTACTCACCATTGCTATAGAGTCACTCTCAGAAACCAACGCCAACATTGATAATGCTGATGCCGCCTCACATGTTATCTCTTTCGGCATAAGGTTCTCATCGGTGAAGTAATTCATTTCCAGTAAATCTATTCGCCGCTGTTGAACCGAGCATCTAATCTCAGTGTCCAACTGCTCTCGAGTAAGTGTGTTTTGAATTCTTGGGTGCCCCTTGCGACACACCACAACTACACTATCATCAAGAAATGGTGCATAGGAAAAAGCGGAATTAGATCGTACGCCCACATCAATTGCTAGATCAGCTTTCTGTAAGCTGAGTTGATGCAATAATTCTTCTTCACTATTGGGCGTCATATGTAATTGAATGGTGCAATTACCTAATGTTATATCGGCTTCAATTTTAGATCTTACTATATGCATAATAATTTCATTCACATAAATAGTAAAAGCTCGATGTGATTGAATATCAAAACCGGCCACATTCCCTAACGCACTCTCTACTTTAGTTAAAGCTGGTTCAATCTCAGCAGCTAATTGTATCGCGGCATGAGTCGGGCTAATTCCCCGTCCTTCTCTTACAAAAAGTGGCGTACCTAACTGAGATTGCAACCGCTTCAGTACACCACTGACTCCCGGTTGCGTTAAGCCTAATGACTCTGACGCCAAAGTGATTGAACGAAGTCGATACACTTCTAAGAAAACCACCAATAAATTCAAATCGAGTTTTGACTTCATTTTCCACCAAATACATAACTAAATATGATGTTTAAACTAAATAATACTTTATATATTCTGATATGTCATTGCCATAGACTACACACATCAACAAGGCATTCAGCTTATAAAATGAATTTTAATACTGTTAAACGTGCAAACAGGTGGATTTAGCTTACGTTAAAAACACGTGTCAGAAGGGTATCTATGTTAATGACTTATAGGAATTAACAATTGCAGAGCAAACAGTCTAGATATCAATAGAGGTAATAAATATGAAAAAATCACTACAAACAATCGTTATGGCTATTATTTTATCAACATCTTATAGTGTTGCTGCTGCTGATGGTAACTTTACTGGTAATGTATCTTTAAAAGCACCACAAGCTCATGCTACAAATGCTCAACGCTATGTACAAGATGGTATTGCAGGCGACCATAATTCAAGTATTGTCTTTACTCAGAAAACATCACAGTTAACATTCGCAGAAAAATTAGCATCTGCTAGCGCTAAATAAGTAGCAACCTAATATAAATACTTATTAAGATTATGCTTTGAATTAAGAATAATTTACACCGAGATTTATATCAGCACTGTTACTTTAAAGAAGTGCCTTTGAATACCAAGAACACCATAGAAAAAGCCGCAATTTAAGCGGCTTTTTCTTTAATGCAAATCTTCGGTATATATCAACGGTAATTCATTTTTGATAAATAGAGTCCCCGTGAGTTCATTGCCACCAAGCTGTTCAGATATCACTTCTGAATAGTCACAAGCCTCTTTTTGAGCACATTCAAGAAGATCTGACGTACCTGACAGTATTGAGTATCGCATCATCCCCCCTAACGCCTTGTTACCATGTGCGCCATAGAAGTAATAAGTATCATTAAAGTCTGCTTGCATCTTCTTTATTGTCTGGATGTATGGGACATAATTATGTTTTCCAGTAACAATTAATGGCCCATTGTAAAGCGTGTCACCCGTAAATATTATTTTATTACCTTCATCAACAACAAGCACACTATCGTCTGTGTGACCTTTTACCTGTGTGATTTTAACTACTCGATTTCCCAGATCTATATTCTTACCTAGATCCAGCCATTCGTTAACAATCGCTTTTTCTGGATATGTACCAAATGCTAACTCTTTAGGGGCGAAAATGTATGTTTTATCATCAACCGCTCTTTCTCTGATTTTTTCAATATCGGCAAAAGCAATATGATCAAATTCATCGATACTAGCGTTATGATCAAAATGAAAGTGAGTCAGTAATAACGTTACTGGTTTGTCGGTCAATTGATTGATTATATTGCTAATTCTTTGCTTAGATTGAGAGTGATTTTCACCAGATCCAGTATCTAGCATTAACGCTCTTTGATTGCCGATAATTAAATAACTAATATTATACTGGCTGCTTTTAGGTTCTTCTATCATATAAGTGTTATCAGCAATATAACTGACCTTAAACCAATCTCCAGAAGCGGATTGTGCCTTTGATTCAGTTGCCAATAACGATGTTGAAAACGTCATCATGACGATTGACGAGGTTAATGAGCTAATAATGAGGCTTTTTTTCTTTGATCTAACCATTTAAATTACTCTAAGTATAATTGAACGAAAAAATAGCTTTAATTTTCATGAATTATTATTAGATCCTCTGTTATCATCAATATAGAACCTATATAGAAACAAGATAGATGTATAAGATCGATTGGACGTTAGCACAATTAGAAATATTTGTAGCCGCAGTAGAACAAGGTTCTTTTTCTGCCGCAGGAAGAAAACTTGGTATCGCACAATCTAAAGTAAGTAATTCAGTAGCAGATTTAGAATTAATACTTGGTTTACAACTTTTTAGTAGAGCGAAGAAAACGCCAACACCTACACCTGAAGGCAATAAATTTTATGATAATGCGAAATCAATTCTCGTAAAGTGTGAGCGTATCAATACAGATATGATTAACATATCAATGGGGATGGAAAATGCTTTAACTATAGCCATAGAAGATGGATTACCTTTCGGAAATATCGATCTCATTTTCAAAGAAATAGCAGCTAAATTTCCATCGCTATCGTTAACGATAATAAATGCACCTCATAAGGAAATAATTCAGGGAGTTATCAATAGAAATATAGACTTAGCTGTAACATTAAGTCCATCAATGTTCTCTGAATTTATTGAGCAACGTCATTTAGATCATGTTAAGCAAATACTAATTACATCTAAAAATCATCCAATTGCCCAATTACACTCTCCCTCTACGCGTAATTTAAGCGAGTATAGAGAAATTAAATTAATAACAGATATGGATGAGAATAAATATTCTTCATCTTGCTGGTATTTAACTAACTATTTTAATATTGCCGGTGTGGTTTCATTAGGGATCGGCTGGGCGCTTGTTCCTGAAACTGTTTTTAATTGGACAGTTAATGAGAATGATGGTTTAGTCAGCATTAAAAAAGATAACTATAAAACAACGTTACCTCTCGAAATGAAGTTACTTAAACGTGTAGATCACATTAATGGCCCTGTAATGCGTTGGCTATATGAAAAATTTGACGCTGTTTTCGGAGGGAGGGACTTAAACTAATACCAACCACAATGAATCACTGCCATCTATAGATTACAAGTTAACCATTCAGTTAAAAGCATGTCTAAATATACTTATTATTTTAAAAAATGAGAGCTAGGCTACAAAATCTCACGGCTAATCGTTGTCTAATCCCACCCAATAAAATTAATTGAATAATCAGACGATTGTATAGCTAACGAAGATATATATGAACAATATAACCACAGTACCAGCACAAGTAACAACAACGTTAACAATGCCCTTACTTCTTGCTCAAGTAAACGCTGAACTTAGCCTACATCAACTCGACTTAATCACAATAAAAGGCTCATACTCGCAGTTTTTTGATTATTTTAATTCTAAATTGGCTCCATCAATTAATAGCTGGATTGATGCTGTTAATTGCGATCATGCAGTCCAATCTAATATTAATAGCCATTATGGACATTTAGCTTTTTCACATTACCTGGCACGTCAATATGACCCTCTTCGCTGGTCAGCAGACGTTGCGGTTATGACCCGTGGCTTCATCAATATCACAGATACAAAACTATCGTTTAACTCGATTAATATTCATCATATTTACGATTATCTGGTAACTGAGCTAATTGATATCGATGATATGAAACACCAATTTAGTCATTTACTTATCACTGATAATATTAATTATTTATATCGTAATACACCACCGTGCATACATAGATATGCTATTGATAATAATGAGCTTATCGAAAAAAACGTTCAGCAAAATATATCAATGTTGTTTAAGTTATATCTAAAAACAATCGCAACCGCGACGCAAGCAATAGTACTCAATAAATAATTACAGCGATGAATCACCACATCATTCCCACAGCACATAGCTTATGAATGATGTGGCTATAACAGCCTTAAAGTAACTGTCTAAGTTTATGTTCCACTAATGGATCGTTTGGAACAAGTTGCTGTGCCATCTCTAACAATTGAATTGCATCTTGCGGATAATCATCTTGATGTTTAATCGCAATATCGATAAGAGGTTGTACATCAATTTGGGCCTGATGCTCTTGCACATGCGCTTCTTTTTCATCGATAAGAATATTATGCGCAGTACTCAATAAACCTAAACGATGCTCTGAGTAAGCATTCGCTTTATTAAGACTTTGATAATAATCTTCTTTAAAACGTAATGTCTTAGTCTGCTGACGAAACTGAGCAATATCAATTTTCTGATAGCGGATAAAATCCACAGCGACCTGCTTGTAAAAGCCAAATTTATTAAGGTAAGTAGCATGTGTACCATGCCCCATACCAAATACACGTAAATGAGTCAGTTCGGGATAACGTTTAGCATGTAAACGATCAATATTATTCGTCGGATCATAAATGATATAGCCTTTAGCTTTACCTAAATTGAGATCATGATAATCACCTTCCCAATCAAATTGCTGAGCTAGTGCAGTACTCGATCTATCATCCCACGGAGCAATAGATTTATTCTTAGTGCTTACAGGATGAAATAATAATACTTGATCAAGTTGCAGTAGGTTCGCAAAGGCACCAACGGCAAAACCACCACGGCTTAAACCATAGCCTAATCGATAATTAAAGGGCTCAAGCAGCGTTGTTAGTTGTTCAAGAAAGAATATTAAGTTACGACTACGAAACCAATTACTTTTGCCTAAATGTTGAAAAGAAATAACATTTACTTGTTGTTTTCGAGCTAAATGATAGCCCCATGGTGCGAAATCATCATCAAGATCTTGCTCCTGAACATTTGTACCTGCGGGAGAAAAAGTAAACAATAGCGGTTTATTTACATCAACAAACTCATACTTAACAAATACATCATCAAGTAAGTCCCCTCCAGACATCGGTAGTTGTGCTTGTTGCTGCGAACGCGAATGCGTTAACCACTCATCTAACCAATACAATAATTTCATTTAGCCCACCTTTAAAAACAACGGCGGAATTGTAACAAAGATAATCACTAAACGAAAATTTAGTTAGAACACTAATTATTAAAACAGATTAACCTCAACAATAAAGTGCCGCTACATTGTCCCTTCAACCCTCATTACTATTAATAGTCTTAATACAAAAAACTATAATCTAAAACTCTACTATATACATCTAAACTATACTGTATGAGGTGATTACCTAAATGCTATTCGATTGAAAAGATCAGTCATGTAGGAGGTTATTATGGCTATTTCAACAAGACTAAATGAATATTTACAGCAAAATCATATTGATTATCAAAAGGTTTATCATTACCACACTGAAGATTCCCTTGGTAATGCGGCAACATCCGGTATTCCACCGAAAATGGTCGCTAAAGCAGTTTTACTCTTAGATCATGAAGGCCGTAAAGTTATGGCAGTGTTAGCCGCTGACAAAAAGATAAATTTAGCGGTTCTTAATCATGAATTTAATGCTGAATATCATCTTCTTGATGAAAAAGAAGTTTATCGTCTATTCTCTGATTGTGAAAAAGGCGCAATTCCACCGATTGGTAGCGCATATAATATAGCGGTAATATACGACCAACAACTTGATGACCTAGATAATATTTATATTGAAGCGGGCGATCATCAAACCTTGTTACGATTAGATCATTATGCTTTCACTGAAATAATGAAGAATGCAAAACATATTCACTTTAGTAAAACAGTTTATCATTGATCTTAAATTCATAGCGCAATAAGAATAAATACCAGACAAACCTACCAATATACTTAGGTAACATAAGTATATTGGTCCTAAAACGGTAAATTCGCTATTTATCTGTAATACAACAAAAATACATTGACCTTCCCCATAGTGGAAGCTTTATGTTATTGCTTTCAATACCACATTTCGGAATCATCATGAAAAAATTATCTTTAGCTATTCTTTTATCGGCTTTACTTTCTACCACAGCCTTCGCAAGTGACAACGTCATCGACCATAGTAATCATATGCCAACGAAAGCAACAACCAATCTAGAGGCATCAAAAACAATGATGGATGACTCTATGACGGCAATGTCTGGTATGCATTCTTTAAAATTAACAGGTGATCCAGATTTAGATTTTATCGCTGGTATGCTACCGCACCATGAAGGTGCAATAGTGATGAGTGAATCGATTCTACCAACATTAACAGACCCAGCAGTTCATCAATTAGCTATTGATATTGTTAAATCACAGCAACAAGAAGTGATTTATATGAAGAATTGGTTAGCATCACATAAAGAACTACCACAAGATAAACGTGATATTGCTAATTCAGAAGAAATGATGACTAAGTCTATGAAAATCATGCACAACATGATGGAGGTTAAACTAACTGGCAATCCTAATATTGATTTTATGGCGGGTATGCTGCCTCACCATGAAGCCGCAGTAGAAATGGCCGAAGTTATCATGCCTTACTTAAAAGACCAATCAACTAAAACCTTTGCTAAAAACATTATCAAAGCGCAACTCAAAGAAATTGCGTT
Source organism: Photobacterium kishitanii (assembly GCF_000613045.3). Lineage (NCBI taxonomy): Bacteria > Pseudomonadati > Pseudomonadota > Gammaproteobacteria > Vibrionales > Vibrionaceae > Photobacterium > Photobacterium kishitanii. The sequence continues at coordinate 437,199 of NZ_LN794353.1, forward strand.
TATGAAAAAGTGGCTAAAAGAACATGCGCCAGCGGCACAAAAACTAACTCCAGCTAAAGATATGACATCAAGTCACAACCACCATTAGTCATAACTTCCAACTCTTATACGAAAATCCGACTTACTTTAAGTCGGATTTATCAGTTAATGCTATTTCCCAACAAACAATCCAATTATATGGCGCAATCATCAATAATATAAAAGTAAATCTAATTACTGATGACCATATTATTTACTCTGAAGATAAATTAACGCTTAATTAAAGCCGTAATAATGCAGTGAAAGACTCACTGCATTCTAAATATGAATTACAACCCACTATTAATTGAAATAACAATAATATTAACGCTTAAATTTATCTGCCCACTGTGGCCATAACGCCGCCAAATCCATATGTTGTTCAATCGTATCTGCTATACGATCAATACCTTGCTCTCGAATCTGATCAAAATCAGGCGTTTGAGTTGCTTCTAAACCAGCCCAACCCAAGATTGCATCACACGCCGCTTGTTGCTCAAAAATACCATGCAAGTAAGTTCCAAAAACTTGATTATCACAACCCAATTGACCATCAGGACCATCAGTTAATTGTAAAGGAGCATTAGCAGTCACACCTTGAGTGACACCGGCATGAATTTCATAGCCTTTAACCATAACAGGCACTTGATCAGGTAATGTTAGCGTACCCTCTGTTTGTTGAAGGCATTTGTTTTTTTCAATAGTAGTAGCGATAGATAAATATCCTAAACCGCGACTAATACCCGCCTCACCTTCAATAGCATACGGATCAGCAATGGTTTCACCTAACATCTGATAACCACCACAAATCCCCATTACTCTGCCACCAAAACGTAAATGCCGTTGGATCTGTTTATCCCATCCTTGTTCACGTAAAAAAGCTAAATCGCTGCGTACACTTTTCGTTCCCGGAATAATGACTAAATCAGCAGCAGGCAATGGTTGACCCTTACCTATAAATTGTAAATTAACTTGAGGGTGCATACGTAGTGGGTCAAAATCAGTATGATTACTGACGCGGGTTAAAACGGGGACTACCACATTTAATTGTTGCTCTGCAGCTTCAACTTGTTGACAATTTATCGCATCTTCAGCTTCTAACATTAGACCATGCAAATATGGCAACACACCTAACACCGGCTTACCGGTTTTTTGTTCGAGCCATTCTAAACCAGGTTCAAGTAATTTAATGTCGCCACGGAAACGATTAATAACAAAACCTTTAACTCGCGCTTGTTCTGACTCAGAGAGTAATGCAAGGGTGCCATAAATATGTGCAAACACGCCACCGCGATCAATATCAGCAATAATAATCACTGGTACATCGGCTTTTTCAGCAAAACCCATATTAGCGACATCATTTTCTCGTAAATTGATTTCAGCTGGACTACCCGCACCTTCAATAATAATAGTTTGATACTGTTGTTGCAGTAGCGTAAAAGATTCCATAATGGGTGTCATCACCACTTTTTTGTAATTATGATAACCAACCGCATTCATGTCAGCTAAAGCTTTACCTTGCACTATCACCTGCGCACCGACATCGGTATTTGGCTTAAGTAATACCGGATTCATATGTACACTAGGATCGATACCACATGCTTGAGCTTGAACAGCTTGTGCCCGCCCAATCTCACCACCATCTTTAGTTACTGCACTATTTAATGCCATATTTTGTGATTTAAAAGGAGCAACGTTAATACCTCTGCGCGCTAATACTCGACATAACCCAGCCACCAGTACACTTTTTCCTGCGTCTGAGGTTGTTCCTTGTACCATTAAGGCGCGTACCGTTGGTTGTAATGTATCCATCATTTCCTAATTCCATTTTTGTATAAAAGCCATTATCGTTGCAAAGTATTAATGATTATTACCGATAAGTTATAAAAACATACTTGCATAAGAACCAATATGATGTATATGATATTGATTATCATTTTTCTGAATCCCTTTTATGAATTATCTTATTTTCCCGACAATGTTGGTATGGCTTTTACTTGCGATTAGTGTTGGTTGTATCTTAACAAAAACAACTTCTTGGCGAATACCGCTAATACTCACATTAATAGCTGCTGTGGCATTTAATACACTTACAATTATTGGCGCCATAATTGTAATCAGTGGTATCGCTATAGCCAGCTTTACTGCACGACAACATACCAAATCGTTAATATATATTGGCCATGCTGCCGTTATCTTGTGGGCAGTAGGATTAATCATTCACATTTATCCTGGCATCAATAATTTATTAGTACTTGATAAGGTTATCAGTGGCCCACTCAGTCGCCCTTTTACACTTTACTTTAATATTGATAAGCCAATGCTTATTTTTGCACTACTAATACTAGTACCTAATATATTAAGTAATAACGAATATAACTGGCGTGATATTTCACTCTCACTCACTCAAAAAATCATTATTGGTGGTGGTTTAATTACCTTACCGTTATTAGCATGGGCATTACAGCTAGTAAAACCAGAATTAACACTACCATCATGGTGGTGGATCTTCGCTATTAATAATCTTATCTTCACCTGCGTTGCTGAAGAAGTGCTCTTTCGAGGGTATATTCAAGGGTTTTTATGTAAAAAATTATCAGCGCCGATTGCTATTATCATTGCCAGTATATTATTTGGATTAGTACACTTTGCCGGTGGTCCACTATTTATCATAATTGCGACATTAGCTGGTGTACTTTATGGTTTAAGCTATTATTGGACGAGGAAGATAACGGTCGCTATCGTGGTTCATTTTGCATTTAACTTACTACATTTAGTCTTTTTCACCTATCCACTACCATTGTAATAATGCAAGATAAAAAGAAGTTTTATCCCTTCTTTGGGTAAGCCGCAAGTGATTTAATCGCACCAAAGAAGGGATAAGGAGCAAGATGTAATGTCGAAATTATTGCTCATTGATGTTCTCAACAACCCTAAAATATTACTGAATATTGATGATAGGCTTAGTTATCAAATTATCACCGAAGCTCGTCACCTCTCGCTATTAGGCCAGTTAAAAGCACGTTGTGATAGAGCACATATCGAACAAGACCTGCCATTACCCATCCAACAGCAGTTGCTATCGGGATTTCATAGCTATCAAAAACAACAGCAACAATTACTGCTTGAGCACCAACATTTAAATGAACAATTACAGGGAATTATTAGCTCTTGGCGTTATTTACGTGGTAGTGCATTACAGTGGCTCGATAATGATATGTTTGCAGGTAGAATCAAACATAATATCGATATTTATGTTCCACAACAGCATGTGGTAAGCGTTGAAAAAGCACTGCTCAATAACGGCTGGCGTTACAAAAATATTGCTGACTATGAGGAAACCTTTTATCGTCGCTGGGCACAGCAAACTACACCTCTGATTCATAAACAACGGCGTACTGAACTCGCCATTCACTTTCAATTATTACCTAAAACATTAATCAATAAACTCAACCCTATACCACTGCTACACCATCATTTATCCCCCCCTGCATGTAAACCTGCAACATTATTATCACCCGATGCGATGGTACTTCACCAAGCGATTATGTTATTTAACCAAATTGATTATCATTATGGCTTACGTGATATTTACAGTTTATATCTACAATTTGTTTACTTTGGTCAGCAAGCAACTTTTTGGCATAATCTAATTCAACTCCACCAGCAAGTTGGTAATGATAATAGCCTTTATCTTGCAGTAAATTTATGCCGAGATTTATTTAACTTATCCGTTCCTGACAATGTGCTACTTTATTTTCAACAACATAAGTTAAGTCGATTATCCTATTGGCTATATCAACAACGTTTTATTAATAGGTTTATTTATCAATTTCCTTTACATCGCAATAGAGATTATCGAGATGCGGTAAAATCACTTCGGTTTAGAGGTCGTCTAAAACAGATGCCAATTTATTGTATTGTTCCCCATATTATTAAACGTTTAATTATTAATAGTATTCCACATGACGACGAAGAAGTGATTTACTAATTGCTAACGACCTACTCTATGACCAGTTTCGATCTATAACACAGTACCTAACATTACTTATCATGCTACTATGCGAAATCATTATCAGGGAAAGATAATTACGTTGAATAACATGTTGTTTTACAAACATACCAACATAAAAAGAGCAAAGAATGGGTCGTATTTGTGCATGGTGCAGGCGGAAGTTCTGCGATCTGGTTTAAACAAATAAAAGCCTACAAGCAACATTTTAATTTACTATTACTGGATCTACGTGGTCATGGTAAATCTAACACCATGTTCCAAGATGTAATCAACAATCACTATAGTTTCAAAATGGTGACTAAAGATATTATTGATGTTCTTAATCACCTCAGCATTCAATCAGCGCATTTTGTAGGTATCTCGTTAGGTACGATCATTATTCGCCATCTAGCTGAACTTGCCCCTGAACGCGTACAAACAATGACCCTTGGTGGCGCGGTTACACGGCTAAACACTCGCTCTCAATTACTGATAAAGCTAGGTAACTTTAGCAAGCATATTTTACCTTACATGTGGCTCTATCGATTATTTGCTTATGTCGTCATGCCACAAAAAAGTCAGCGTCAATCACGTCACTTATTTATCCGTGAAGCCAAAAAATTATGCCAACAAGAATTCAAACGTTGGTTTAAACTTGCAGCTGATGTCAATCCAATCATGAAATACTTTACAGAAAAAGAACTCACGATTCCAACGCTATATTTAATGGGTGAACATGATTATATGTTTATCCAACCAGTAAAAGACATGATTAAATCCCATAAAAACAGCATATTAACCAAACTATCAAATTGTGGTCATGTGTGTAACATTGAGCAACCAGAAGCGTTTAACTACCACTCTATTGGATTTATTCAACAGCACAGCCAAACCATTCGCTAATACTAACTCGGCTACTAACAATTATAAGCCACAGTGAGGCATTGCACACTCACTGGGCTCAAATTCAAATATAGTCTCTTTTAAACTGGCAATACTTTACTTAAAAAACGCTGTAATTGATCAGTCACAAATTGTGGCTGTTCAAGGTTACTAATATGCCCAGCTTCTGGAATAAGCACATACTCACTACCATCAATCGCATCATGCATTAATTGTGCTTCAAGTGGTGGACGTGGATTATCTTCTAGACCTGACATAATTAGTGTAGGAACCGTTAGCTGTTCAATATCATCAAAAGTATCACGGCGACCAAACACCATTCGTCCAATATCAGATACTGCGACAGCACGATCGCCTTGCAATTCTGCTAAATAATTGCGGAAATCGCTCACAAGTTTAGGGTTATGAATATGGCCTTCACGACGGAAGAATAATGGCGTAATGATGTCGATCAATGGTTGAGGTAGATGTTGTTGATCACGTAATGTATCTAGCATCGCAAAATATTTCGTATGCAATACCTCTGGTTCATAGCCTAAAAATGTATCCATTAACACTAATGCAGTGACTCGAGTTGGTGCTTTTAGGGCTAACTCTGCTCCCCACATACCACCAACTGATAAACCGATAACTGCAAATTGTTCAATGTTCAAATGATCCAATAATGCCAACACATTATCGGCATAATCGCGTAAAGTACGTGTCGCTAAAGGCGCACTATCAGAACCGCCATGAGCCCAGAAATCAGGTACAATACAGCGATAATGTTGGCTTAATACCGCTATTTGCGGTGCCCACATTGCACTATCCCATAAATAGCTATGACCAAAAACAAGCACTGGGCCCGTACCTTGATCACGGTAAGTCATCTGTTGACCATCAATAGCGAATGTTTGCATTGCTCGTATCCTTTCTTGATTAACATTTGAGTTAATATTGATTTGTTATTCATTGTTGTTGATCCGAGTTATCATAACAGTTACGCCATCGATGTAACTCGGTACTTATTACGAATATTAACTAATCCTTGACGATAAAACACCCAAGCACATAACCCTGCTGCAATATTACCTAACATTGCGCCAGTAAAAAGTCCTGGTAAGCCCGCAAAATGTGCCCCAATCCATAACACTGGTAGATAACACACAAATAATCGTAATGCAGAAATTAGCAATGCACGCATCGGTAACCCCATCGCATTACAAATTGACACCATCAGCATACAAATACCTAATGCCCCCAAACTAATAGGCACACGCACTAAGTGAATCATTAAAATATGCTGTACTGATACATCGCTGGTTAATAATTGTGTTAACGGCTGAGCGCTGACAAATAACACAGCAGCAATAGCAATCTGCCATACCAATACAAAACGAACTGCGATCATGATCAACGCTTCTATGCTGGCGATATCTTTACGGCCAAGCATTCGTCCAACCATTGGCGGCATCGACATTGTTAATGCCAGCACTACCACTAACGAAAAAAATTCCAGTCGAGATCCAAGAGCCCACGCAGCAACGGTAGCGGCGCCAAATCCTGCAACCAATTTCGTGGCCAGAATCGCCGAAACTGGTGGTAATAATTGGCTCAACATTGCAGGTGCCATAATATGAATTAATTCTTTAATCGCTTTATAAACGGCAAGTCCGCGCCAGTCAAAACTCAGCCATTGACGTTTAATCAATAACGGGAATACCACTAACATGCCAATACTAAACGAGACTATCGTCGCCCATGCTGCACCATTAATACCCATATTAAAAGTAAACATAAACAGTGGATCTAATCCAATGTTAAGCACACTGGTAATTACCATCATAATACCTGGTAATAACGTATTACCATTAGCACGACAGATACTGTAGGCAAAATACACCATCGAACCACACCAAGCACTTGCTAACCAAACAGGCCAATAACTATCGATAACAGCAAACACATTTGATGGTGCGCCAAGTAACCATAACAGTTGATGACGTCCAAACCATATTGCCGCGCACAATGCCATAATCCCCAAATCACCGATAATCACCACCACACCGCCTAATTGGCGTGCACGATGATGATCATTAGTACCTAGTACCCGTGAAATTAATGCTGTCGTCGCAATACCTAAACCAACTTGCAAACCGATAACTAACATTTGCATGGGTAAGGTAAAACCTTGTGCAGCCAGAGGTAGGATCCCAAGCTGCCCAATAAAAGCACTATCTACAAGCTGAAAACTCATCAGCGACATAACCCCAAATAACATCGGCCATGTCATAGAAAACAGTTGATGTGCTAAACCGCGTGATCCTGAGGGAGTGATTGTTTTTACATTCATAATGACAACTTAAATAAAACGTTAGCAGAAAACATCTAGCGTCAAGCCACAACCTTGTACTCAATACCAATAAAAAATCCCCGCCGTAGCGAGGATTAAAAAATAACTATGTAGCTTAAATTAACGTATAACTAATTTTACTAAATCCGCAGGGCGATAATAAATAGATTTTAATACTTTGCCTGTACGAATAAGTTTACCATCAACCTCAACATCTTGAGCACATTTCGCAATAATATAATCACCTTTAGTACTCGCCATCAATGAGACACCTTGCTGAGCATAAAAAGCTTCAGTTTCGTCATATTGCTGCTGACTACGGCATACTTTACTCATGTTGCTTGAATGCACTTCATTCCAACAATCAATAAATGTAAATCCTAGGCGCTCAGACATCTGTAATAAAATATCAATTAAGTAACTGATACCAATATTATCACCGATTTTTTTATCGCCTAAATGAACCAAACGTCCCATCAATACATACACTGAATCAACAATAGCATCCGCTTGTTCTACCAATGAATCAGCTTCAGCAAGCTCTGTCATTTCTTCAACCGCCAATGACGTATGTAACGCATCAGCTTGAGCATCAAGACTAGCCGGATTTTCAATATCTAAATCAAAGGTGGAACGAAACTCTCGAATATCGCTGTAAAGGTGATCGAAAAGGGGTTGGTCTAGCGTAGAAAGCTTCATTCGAATATCCTTGTTTCTGGTTTAAGGGGATACGTTTTTTATCGTCCACAATACATTTTTATGATCAACAAAATCACGCAACGGTCGAAGATACTAATCCAATCCTTAGCCAGATACAAAACCAATTACCTAAAAACCGTCAGCTTGACGACAAAACATACTTTACCATTATCGGCATACGCTAAAACGCAACAATTGAGATATCATTATTCGTATTTAATCACTTGCGAATTAAAGTAAAGCCAATAAAATTTCTACCGTAACTCTCTCTGTTGAGATAATAATATACATGTTGGAGAAGTGATGATTGCAGGTCACCGTGGCGCGCGCGCAGTCGCCCCAGAAAACACATTAATATCCATGAAAGCAGCCGCTGATGCTGGTGCTAAATGGATAGAGACGGATACTCAACTTTGCGACGATTTAATCCCAGTCATTATTCATGATAAGAGCGTCCGTCGCTGTACCAATGGTTCAGGAAGTGTACGTCATAAGCCACTCAGTGAATTAAAGCAATTAGATGCAGGAAGCTGGTTTGCCGCTGAATTTGTAGGTGCAACAATTCCAACACTAACAGAATTACTGCAAGCCTGTGATGATTATGGATTAAACCTTAACCTTGAGATCAAAGTCCATTATGAAGAAGAAGTCGAACTGCAAGTACGTAAAACGATAGAAGCAATTAAAGACTACGGCTTTGATATAGAACGACTGATTCTTTCCAGTTTTTCCTATAACGCGGTAAAGCACTGTTTAAAACAATGGCCTGAAGTTCGCCGTGGGCTAATCATCGAAGATTGGGTGCCTGATATTTCACGTTTAGATGCAAAACTTGATCTCTACAGCATTCATTTAGATCATCGTTTACTGACGAAAAAACTTGCAAAAGAAATTACCGATTCAGGAAAAGTACTCCAAATATGGACGATGAATGATCCTAAGAAGGTAGATAAGTTTACCCGTTGGGGTGTTAGCACAATTATTAGTGACGATCCTGGTTTATTAATCTCCGCAGCAAGAAAATAAGACTCATCACCAGACACTTCATTTGCGAGTCAATTCATTTACTGATCATTGATTGGCTCGCAACAAGCGACAATTATATTGCTCGTTCTTATTTTATCCTCAACTCAATTCAGCCCTTTTATCTATATTAATGCTTCAATAGATCATCACTAAAAGCGGATCTTTATATTTCAAAATAATATAAACAATTTATGTTTGATATCATTAAAATGTAACTATATGTTTATAAATAGTATAAATCAATGTTCATCTATTTATAACTCTCTTTTATTACACACAAAATCAGATAATTATGCAACCAACTGTCAAACGACAATTTATTTGATATCTAGTGGAGCACATTATTCATGTCAGCCTATGACACAGTATGTATAATGGCAGCCATTGCTGTCTTTATCTCAATTATTAACCACCGTATTGGTAAGTTCCAACCTACCATCGCTATCACTGGCTGGTCGATAGCAATATCATTTATCCTCTTAATATTAAGCAAGTTAGGCTATATTCCACTTAATGATGAGCATGAACTGATTCAGATGGTACAAGGCGTCAAATTTGATGACTTCTTACTCAAAGGTGTCTTAGGTTTCCTACTCTTTGGTGGCGCGCTAAATATCCAATTACCTCATCTTAAAGATCAAAAGTTTGAAATATCTTTCCTTGCTCTTGCTGGTACCGTCTTTTCAACTTTCTTTATCGGTACAGTACTATGGGCAATATTTAAGGTCTGTACTATTGATATCGATTTTATTTATTGCTGCTTATTTGGTTCATTAATTTCCCCAACCGATCCTATTGCGGTACTCGCTATTGTTAAAAAGCTTAATGCTCCACAGCGAATCTCAACCCAAATAGAAGGTGAATCACTGTTTAATGATGGTGTTGGCCTAGTCATTTTTGTCACTCTATTCGAAATTGCATTTAGTAAAACAGCCCCTACTGTATCAAGCACTGCAATATTATTTATACGTGAAGCATTAGGCGGAATTGCATTTGGTGCTGTACTTGGGGTTATATTCCACTTCTTAATTAAAACCTCGCATGACAATATGTTCCGCTTAATTTTAACCATTTTAATTCCAACATTTGGTTATGTCGTGAGCGAACATATTGAAGTCTCAGCACCACTAGCCATGGTTGTAGCTGGTATTATTATTGGTAATTGGACGCGTAACACTATCTCAGAGACAGCTTCTCATCAGATATCACATTTATGGGAACTTGCTGATGAAATTCTAAACGCGATTTTATTCTTATTAATCGGCTTTATGATGATCACCTTCACCTTCCACACCATTGATATAGTGGCTGTTGTGATTGCCATACCGTTAGTATTACTAAGTCGCTATCTCACGATCAAATACTCTTATAAAATCTTTGCCCGATACCGCAACTATAATCCATTATCAGTAAAAATATTAACATGGGGTGGATTACGTGGAGGATTAGCGTTAGCGATGGCAATGGCTATTCCAACAGGGATCCCAATTGGTTTTAGTCCTGATATTGATGTTAAAGAAATCATTGTATTAATGACTTATGCGGTAGTAATTTTCTCGATTATCATCCAAGGATCAACAATTACACCAATGATTTACAAAGCAAAAGCAGAACAAGAAAAAATGGATCAAGCGTCTGTAAAGACCACTGAAAATACAGACTCTTCAGCAACTGATAACAACAAATAACCAAGGATATTTTATGTTCTGGATCCATCACCATCATATGATCATTGCATTTATTGCACTTGGAGCGGCTTTTGCTGCTGGTCTGATGGGCGTATTTAATCAGGCTAAAGACAATTAAGCATAGCTCGCTATTTATACACTAGTAACTATCTACGGTAATATTAACAATACAAAGGCCACCGCCAACCATGGTGGCTTTTTTATGCAAACGTTACTTATATTGTGTTAAAATGTAATAAAGATGTTGACCACCAAAAAATTAGTCATATGATAAACGTTACCTATTGATTAACTGTTATGACGCTTATGAGCAAGGATTGCACTCTCGTTGAATGGAACAAAGATCGTATTTGGTATTGTAATATGCCATACCGAATCGCAGGTGCGCCAATTGGGCATCGAATGACTATTATCAAATTAGATAACAACAAACTATTTATTCACTCCCCCATTGAAATTAATACCGCATTACAACAACAAATTAGCCAACTAGGTGAAGTGGCTTATGTAGTAACACCCAATAAAAGTCATAATATTTACTTGTCTGATTGGTGGTTAGCCTCTCCTCAAGCCTATTTTTATGCGCCTCCAGGGCTCATTCATAAACGAGGAGACCTAACATTTGATGATGCACTTGGCAATAAAACACCACTTCATTGGCAAGGCCAATTATTGCAAACCGTCATTCGGGGTAGCGATACTATGGAAGAAATTGCTTTTTGTGACCCACAATCTAAAACACTTATTTTAGGTGATGCCTTAGCTTGGATGGTGGAAAGTACTCACCCCCTTACCTTTGCAATTGCTATGATTAATGGTTGTTATTTTAAACCGGCGATGCCGTGGTATTGGCGTATAACCTTTCAAAACCATACTCAGCTTAGACAATCCATTCAAGAGATCCTCACTTGGCCCTTTGAACGTATTATCTTGTCACATGGCAAACTAATTGAACATGATGCAAAAGCACATTTTTCCGCCGCATTTAGTTGGGTAATACCATATAAAGTGAAAATAGCAACGACTAAATTGATGTAAAAAAATACATATATAGGTTATTTAAATATATAAAACACAATTAATATCAATTTATGTGCAAGATCAATATTGCTCTTATTTTAAAGGCGCATAGTAATAAACATAAGAATGATAACAACACGCATTGGAGCTTTTAGTTATACTAAATCGCTCGAGTTAGGAGTTAACTAATGAATCTATTTAAACTTTATTCTCGTGATATTCTAGGTCTTAGCGTCATTGGATTTTTTATCTTAAGTATCCTCGGCATGATTTTCGGTACTATTGCGTTATTCAATTATGCCAGTGGTAACACGACATTAGCAGTATCAAATGCACATCTTGCTGTATTACATATTGCTTTTATTATTCCCGCATTAATCATTGGCCACTATATCAATCGTCCTTCTTGGGTTGCAGCGGTAGACAAAATCAAATTTGCGCGCGAAATCAAACAATCTTGAGACTTATCAAACACGATGACTAAGCCTCATTTATCTGCAAATTTCTGACGCAATAATGTAACCATTGCGCGCGTTTTTTCCGGTAAAAAACGCCGTGATGGATACACTAAGGTCATCATAATATCGGAGTAATTAACATCAGTTAATACCTGTACTAGCTTTCCCTGTTGCAAAAATTCTCGCATTAAAATATTCGGCAATAACGCGATTCCTTGTCCTAAACTTGCCATCTGCTGAATAATATTAATATCTTCAGACACTAACCGTAACTGCGTCCCCTCTTGTAGCAAGGTTGCATTATAACGGCTAGCTAATAACCAATGCTGCTGTAATTCAGCGATTGATTTAGGCTCAGTATGTTGTTGTAAATATTCTGGTGATGCAAATAAACCATTACTTGAGGTTAAAAATGTTTGTTGAACATAATCTAAATTAATAATTTCAGCCATATTCGGTAATAATTGCAAATCAATATTTTCTCTTTCTAAATCAACGCTTTTTTGTAAATACAATAACTCTAACTTCACCAATGGAAACTGACGCGAATAAGCATCTAAAACTTCGGCAAACATCGGAGATGCAATAAAAGACGCTGTCGAAGCCAACCTAAATACGCCCTGTAAGCTATTTTGCTGGCTCTCAAGTAAATTAATTGCGTGATTAACATCCGTTAATGGCTGACTGATATGTTGATACAACAACTGCCCATTTTCAGTTAATTCAATATGCCGAGTAGTGCGAATGAGTAACTGGCAATGAAGTGCTTTTTCTAATTCTTGCAGCCGCCGACTCACTTTTGAACGTTGTAATCCATGAGCAGTTGCTGCAGCACTTATACCGCCATGACGTACTGTTAGCATAAATAAATACAAATCATCCATTGATGCTTTCATTAAAACCCCCAACATTGTCCTATTTTTAGGACGCAAGTGTGACATTAGTCACGATACTCAATCAAGCTAATTATTCTTATACTAGTCAGATTGCTCGTATCTTTGGAATCTCCTATGTCTCATTCTCACACTACTTTTCAGCGCTGGATGCGTTGTTTGATTGTTCTTTTTATTCTACTAATGGCCTATATTGTTATTGCTGATAGATATGTCCCATTAACCAGTGAAAGTCGTGTTCAGGGTTACGTTGTACAAATCGCCCCTGAAGTTTCAGGTACAATTACCCAAGTAGACATTAAGAATAATCAAACAGTAACCAAAGGCGAGTTACTATTTCGTATTGATGATCATAAATATCGCTTAGCGGTTGATCAAGCCCAAGTAGCCTTAGAACAAGCACACCAACAAGAACAAGCCCTGTATGCACAAGCCAGTGTTGCTCAAGCGAATATTGCCACCAGCCAAGCCAATTATAATAACGCCCATCGTGACTTTAAACGTGTTAGCCAATTAGCCAAAAAACAATTAGTTTCAGCATCAATGCGTGATAATGCTTATGCGAAAAACCAAACTACACTGGCTAATTTAGCGGCAGCGAAACAACAAGAGGTAGTGATAAAAACTCAGCTAGGGCCGAAATTAGGCCAAAGTACCGTGGTGCTAGCAGCTGAAAATGCATTAGCCCAAGCCAAACTCAACTTAGCCCATACTCGAGTCATTGCACCAAGCAATGGTGTGATCACCAATCTTCAAGTTGATATTGGTACTATGGCAAATGCTAATCAACCAATGCTCACCTTTATTCCTACTGATTCAATGTGGGTAACGGCTGATTTTAGAGAAAAGTCAATTTCTAATTTTCACGATCATTCAAGCGCTTATGTCGCTTATGATGCTTTACCCGGCCAAGTGTTTCCATTAACCGTCAATAATCGTGATTATGGTGTCGCAGCGGCTCAACAAGTTGCTAATGGTCATCTTACAAGCATCGAAACCAGTAACCGCTGGGTTCGTGATGCACAGCGAGTACGCGTCAACTTCACCAGTCAACAACCATTACCACCACAATTATTTGTTGGCTCTCGTGCTACGGTGGTTGTCTACCCTCAGCAAGATCCTATATGGCAATTGTTAGCTAAAATCGAAATCCATTTAGCCAGTGCACTGCATTTTATTTACTAACTAAAATGAGTTGTTAATACAATTAGTGATTAATTTACGGAGTCACAACTTATGAAAACAATGCGACTTTGGTTTGGCTGCGTAGTGGGTCTAGCTATTAGCATGATATTTGGCTGGTCATACGGATTTTTTGCAGCCTTATTACCGATCATTATTATGACAAATGCAGATCACTGGCACTGGAATAATTATCAACAACTCGTCGTGGGTATTATTTGGGTCACAATTGAAGTCAGTTTAATTAATGGCTTTTTCCAATCATCGCCGCTACTTTTGACGGCCGTTGTTGGAGTATTTTTTCTCGAAAAATGTGTTGCGATGAGCCATAAAAGTAGCTATTTATTTGGCTTTGTTGGCTTACTTGTCGGCTCTATTGCACTTAATTTTGCCAGCTATAGTAGTTTTGATTTGGAAGACTTTTCAGTGACCTTGTGGTGTAGCGCAATGGTTACTGTGCCTATCTGCGCTCTAGCCTTTTATCTCTTTCCAGAGCCCATGATTGCAACAACAGTAGACACCACCAATAATGAGCAACGTTACGATCATATCGGCATGATACGACAAATAGCCCTCGGTTGGATCATCGCCATGCTAGCTTTTTTGGTATTTCAAATTGGTGATCTCAATGATTCATTATCAGCCCAAGCATCAATATTAATTGTACTGGCACCGATGACCTTAATTGGCTCATTGGCAGCAGCTAAAATACGTATTATTGGTACCTTTCTTGGCTGTTTAGCTGGCTTAATTATTCAGATTGGACTTTATTCATGGGCAGATAACGGCATACTATTTATTATGGCCTATGCTATCGCTGCCGGGATTTTCTGCTCTTGGTTAGCGCTTGGTACTATCAAATCTAGCATTGCTTTTTCAGCAATGTCAGCTTTAACCGTACCGCTTACAAGCTCATTAATACCCGATAAAAAAGATGCGGTGTTTGCTATTTTTTATCGCTTTAGTTCCATCTTTATTGCTGTGGTTTTAACGTCTATGGCTATTTGGATAATCCATCACTTTCTCGTTCGAGTGATTAAATCACCCGATGAACATTTTAGCCACTGATGCTATTAATCCCATAATTTCTTTACATTAAATACAAAAAAGCCTCCAATTTAGGAGGCTTATACAATATCAATATTGCTATTACTTACAGAATACACGCGCTTGACGTGGTGTGTAGACACCAAAAGTAACTACACTTAATAAGCCATTAACAAAAGTTTGCTGTACTTCAACTTTAGCAACTTTATCAACACCGCCACATAGTTTTGCGGCATCTACAGTTTTATGTTGGCCAATACCCGAAACAAAAAATGGCTGAGATTTATTTAATTCAGCTGCTTGATTCTGTGGTGCAGGTGACATAATAAAAGTTTGTCGAGCACAACCCGTCATAACAGTTGCAGCAATTACTGTAGCAAGAATAATTTTTTTCATTACGTTAGCTCTAAAATGGGTAAATAAAAGTAATATTCATTTAAACACATAAACAATCACTATCGTATCCTTTTAAAGCATATTTATACTAAATGTTGATTTATCAAACTTAATGTTTACCTTTTAAGCAAACAATCATAATTATGATATAAACAATGGAATGATTTATAAAATATTACGCCAAATCATCTTTAGTCACACTGACACCTTTAATTTGAGCGAAAACCTGCTCACCAACCTTAAGTTCTAGTTCATCTGCAGCCCATGCAGTAATATTGGCCCACAAATGCGTCTCACCAATACGTAGTTTTACTTCTACATGTTCGTCATCAGCATAATGAATTTTATCAATTCTTGCCGCAAGAATATTACGAATACTACTTGCTTGAGGGTAATAGCGTGTAATCGACACATCATTAGAAAATATTCGAACTCGCACCCACTCTCCTCGTTGATGAGGTAATTGTGTTACCCATAGCGATGCATCATGGCTAAGCGCCACTTGAGTTAATGCATAACGGGGATGATTAATATTCACCCGCGCACTTAACAACGAACTCTGCTCTTTCGCTGGTAGCCAAGGCCGCATTTCTGGGGAACTCCAAACAGAATTCACATGACCTGATATTAAGACTTTGCCCTGATTAAGCATTACCATTGAGTCAGCTAACCGCAGAATTTCATCTAAGCTATGAGTGACATAAATAATCGGAGTATTTACTCCTTGCGCTAATTTTTCTAAATAAGGCATCAATTCTTGTTTACGTGGCATATCTAATGATGCTAACGGTTCATCCATTAACAACATATCGGGCTTAGTCAGTAATGCCCGCCCTATTGCTACTCGCTGTTTTTCCCCCCCAGATAACGAGACAGGGTAACGCTGGAGTAATGGTGCAATGCCCAGTAACTTAACCACATCATCAAAATGTTGTTGGTCAGGCAGTTTAACCCCGTAATTTAAATTACCTTTAACAGTGTAATGAGGAAATAAGCGCGCATCTTGGAACACATATCCAATATTGCGTTTATCAGCACTTAACGCAACACCCTGTTGGCTATTAAATAATACTCGCTCACCAAGTTGGATATAGCCGTTATCGGGATGACTTAAACCACTAAGTACATTGACTAAAGACGTTTTTCCCGCGCCAGAACGTCCAAAAATAGCAGTGATACCTTGCATTGGAACATCAAGATCAATCGCCAATGCGAGATCACCTAATTGCTGGGTAAAACTCATTTTTAGCCGTTTTTGCGGTGTTTTAGTACTCATTACGCTGCCCCCAGTCGTTTTCTCGCAATACGAGTCAGCCATTCAGAGGCAAATAATGATAATAACGCGATAATAATAGCAACCACACATAGACGAGCCGCTTCACTTTCTGCACCAGGGGTTTCAATAAAGGAATACATTGCTAAAGGAATGGTTTGGGTTTGACCTGGAATATTAGAGACAAAGGTAATAGTGGCACCAAACTCTCCTAACGCACGTGCAAAGGCTAAAATAGTGCCAGTAAGGATACCAGGGATCATTAATGGTAACGTGATAGTAATAAAGACTCTAAAAGAAGATGCCCCTAGCGTACGTGCCGCTTGTTCTAATTTTTTGTCAACACCTTCTAGTGCTAATCTAATTGATCGTACCATCAATGGAAATGACACCACCGCCACGGCAAGTGCCGCACCGCGCCAACTAAAACTAAAACTAAATCCAAACCACTCATAGAGCCACTTACCAATCGTACCTTGACGACCCATAGTGATTAACAATAAATAACCAATAACCACCGGTGGTAATACTAACGGTAAATGAATCAGCCCATCTAATAATGATTTACCCCAAAATTGACGTCGAGCCAATAGCCAAGCACAGCCAATTCCTAATGGTAAACTGAAGATCACCGCCACACTGGCAATTTTCAAACTTAAAAATAACGCTTCTAATTCATATTCAGTAAGCACTAACAATAATCCTGTGGAGTTTTTATTTGTTATAGCAATAGCATAGGTAATCATTTACTTGCAGTCAGCAATGATTTGATCTCCGTGCTGTATTCGCTGTTTTTTTAAACGTAATTTAGATAAACACAAAAGGTACTAAGCTTTCACTCAGTACCTTATTATTAATTTACTATTTATGCTTTAACTAACAACTATTTTGTTACTTGGTCAAAACCGTAAGATTTGAAAATTGCAGCCGCTTGAGGTTGTTGCAGATACTGATAAAAACCTTTCGCTGCAGGTGTAACATTACCTTTTACCAAAGCCATTGGATATACAATAGGCTTATGTGAGTCAGCAGGAAATTGATAGACAGTTTTTACTTTTTTAGAAATCTCAGCATCTGTTTTATAAACAATACCTAATTGTGCTTCTCCGCGCTCCACAAGTACTAACGCAGAACGCACATTATTTGCACTTGCTAATAATGGCTGGGCTTGCTTCCATAGCCCTAAATATTCTAACGCCTGTTTTGCATAAATACCGGCTGGCACATAATTAGGATCCCCTACTGCTAAGCGTGTACCGTCTAATGCTTTAGCCAAATCCCAACTAGCACTAACTTTGACTTTATTTTGTGGGTACGATAATGGCGCAACCATAACTAAGCTATTTTTGACAATATCTTTGCGAGTGTTCGCAGCTATTGCCCCTTGCTGCTGCGCATAATCCATCCATTTTTCATTAGCTGATAAATAGATATTTGCAGGTGCTCCTTGACTCACTTGACGTGCTAAAGCAGACGATGACGCAAACGATAATGTGGTTTCTACGCCTATTTGTTGTTGATATTTAGCAGCAATAGCATTCAGAGCATTCGTCAGGGATGATGCAGCGAACACAGTAACTTTTTCAGCTGCTAAAGCTGGTTGAGCAAACAGGGATAATACAGCAGCAGTAATAACAACAGATTTTAATGACATAACAGACTCCATAATATTTCGATATATAGTAATGTATATATCGATATTTACCAAGCATAACTTTATGCCAATGGCATTACTTAACTCAACTTTGATCATGTGGTCATCGCAGCTATAGCCTGCCATCACTATCAGAATTGTAAAATTAACAAAATAAGTTTTTTATAATTGAGGATTTATATGCATAAAAATAGGCATATTATCCTCGAAGTATTAGATCATTTATAACGTACTATAGTGAGTATCATATGAAAATTCTTATCCATGTTAATCAACCTGAACGTTGGGAAATTGCATTAAATAATGTTAAAAATATCATTGCAATGGATAACACCGCAACGGTAGAGCTTGCATTAAACGGTGAAGCACCTGCCCTTGTTACCACGGCAATACTTGCACAAAACAAACATACCGACATTATTAATAACTTCGTTCAAAACAACGTTATTATTACTGTATGTCATCACTCACTTGTTAATCTAAACATTAGCCCTAAAGAGTTATTTGAAGGTATTGAAGTTGTACCATCTGGTGCATACGAAATTGCTCTACGTCAACACCAAGGATTTGGCTACCTTAAACCATAGTGATAAAAAAGAAGAGATGTAAGGCGTGTAATTTTAATCCTACAGAATTAAATAACATTAAAAGCAATCGATTACTATTTCCTAAATTGAGCTTTTTTATACCTTTTATTTCTTAATTTCACGCCTTCAACAAGATCTTGATCACAAATAAAAGTAATGCATAAAATAGTTATTTTCATTCAATTATTGCACTGTATTATCGGCGAAAATCCATCGTCGCGGTAATACATCATGTTTAAAAAAACGTTACTTGCTGTTTCTCTAGCTGCTACTTCGCTTATTAGTACATCAGCTTATGCAATAGAAAATGTCGATTTGTTGATAAAAAATGCAACTGTCCTAACTATGGATCAGGACAAGACAGTATTTGATAACGGCTTAGTTGCTGTAAAGGGCAATAAGATTTATGCCGTTACTGATGGTATGGATATAAACGAATACAAAGCCATTAAAACCATTGATGCCGATGGTGACATCGTTATGCCGGGTCTAATCAACTCCCATACTCATGCTTCAATGACCGTTTTCCGCTCAATGGCAGATGATGTGCCAGACCGTTTACACCGTTATATTTTTCCACTAGAAAAAAAATTAGTATCGCGTGATATGGTACGTATTGGCGCACAACTAGGTAACGTAGAAATGCTAAAAGGCGGCGTAACGACTTACGCTGACATGTATTATTTTGAAGATGAAGTAGCAAAAACCGTCGATCAAATAGGTATGCGTGCCATCCTCGGTGAAACTATCATTCAATTCCCTGTCGCAAGTGCAAAAACACCTGAAGATGGTATTAAATATACGCTGAATTTTATTGAACAATATAAAGATCACCCGCGTATTACACCAGCATTTGCCCCACATGGCCCATACACTAATTCAACTGAAACACTACAAACTATTGCTAAACTATCACTAAAACACGATGTACCAGTAATGATGCACCTTGCTGAATCTGATCGTGAGCGTGAAGTTATTGCAGAGCGTTCAGGTGGCCTATCTCCAATTAAATACATGGAATCAATCGGCGCATTAAACTCTAACTTCTTAGCTGCACACGTAATTGATGCAAATGATGAAGACATCGCTATTTTGAAAAAGCATGATGTTGGTGTTGCTCACAACATGAGTGCTAATATCAAATCAGCCAAAGGCGTGGCACCTGCGTTAAAAATGTTTAATGACGGATTACGCATTGGTTTAGGCACTGATGGTCCAATGTCTGGCAATACACTAAGCACCATTGATGAGTTTAACCAAGTCGCTAAAGTACATAAACTAGTTAATAAAGATCGTGCTGCAATGCCTCCAATCAATGTCATTGAAATGGCAACTATTGGTGCAGCACGTGCTTTACACATGGAAGATAAAATTGGTTCTTTAGAAGTCGGAAAGCTAGCTGATATCATTGTTATTGATACTAAAGCACCGAATATGATCCCTGTTTATAATCCATATTCTGCATTAGTGTATTCTGCTTATGCGACTAACGTTAAACACTCTGTTGTTGACGGGAAGTTGCTAATGGAAGACCGCAATATTCTGACTGTTAACGAGAAAGCAGTACGTGATGAAGCATTAAAATTTGCTGATGTAGTACGTAAAACCGTGATCGAAAGCGGCGAAATCGTGCAATAATCCTCACGTTAATCTGTATATAGAAAAGAGTGTGCTGCACTCTTTTCTATTCATTCTGGGGCAATGCTTGCAATACCTCGAATCGTTGGCTGTACAACAGCTATCATCTTGCACATTTTTTCATATTTAATCTCTTCAATAACAAAACCTGCATCAATGATAGATTGTTCCGTTGTCCGATTTAGATGACAATTATCCGCCACTCGACGCCAAATAAAATTAAGCCGTCGTTGCCAATGATAACAACTGGATCCAGGCTCTGCAGCTACATGCTCTAAGAAAATAAACCGCCCCGTTGGTTTTAATACCCGTTTAATTTCTTGCAACGACGCCGCAACATCCTTAACAGAACAACAGACTAATGACACGAACACATAATCAAAAAAATCATCTTCAGCTTCAATATGATCGGTTGAACATGATAAAACTGTTGCTTCAATACTTGATTGTGAATGTAATTTTTGTTCTAACTGCATCCGCATATGTTGATCTGGTTCTGATAAATAGAGTGTTAACGATGTTTTTTGTGGATAAAGCTCTAAACTAGCTCCAGTACCAGCACCGATCTCCAACACCTTGCCGTCGACGTTTTCAAGTAGTATTCTACGCCATTCAATCAAACAGGCTTCTTCGGTATGTTGCATTACCTTGTCGTAAAATAAAGCCATAAAAAAAGACATCACAAAATTCCGTAATCATAAAGTCATAACTTTAACACTTTAAAAGCAATAAACAGAATTTTCACTAATCTTTATTATTAACAATAAAATAGAATATCAAAACGTAAAAACTTGCTAATAATTTACGGTACAGATAATATCAACAATAGTCACTCATGAGCATGTGAAATTGAATGGACATCAAGCAGAGAATAACCAGTACTTACCGTTATATTGAACCTAATTTATTTATTATCGGGCTATTTGGTAGCATAGGTTTCCCTGCTTATTATTTCATCTGGGTTTATATCTTTCCGCAGCCCTATGAAAACTTACCATTACGCATAGTATGTGCCTTACTCTTTTTACCATTTGCTATTAAAGCATACATGCCAAGCATATTTTATCGTTATAAAGAAAAGCACTTTGTGTTTAGCATATGTTTTTGCTTACCTTTTTTCTTTTGTTATATGATGATACGCAATGAATGGTCCGTTGAATGGATAATGTCTTTCATGGCCGCCATTTTTTTATCTATTATTATTATCTATGACTGGCTAATTATTCTGATTTTTACCACGATAGCGGCGTGTACAGCAGCTCTAATGGGCTATCTAACAATGGGAAATATTGGTAATGGTTTTCATTCCTCATATCTCATTGTATTCAGTTTCTCTTATTTTACTGGCATTTGTTTTAATTATCGCAATCGAATAGAAATTGAAAGTAAACAACTTTTTTCGCGATCTTTCAGCAGCGGTATTGCTCATGAAATGCGTAATCCTCTTGGTGCCTTATACGCATCTCAAGAAGTATTATTAGAACTTCTACCCGAAAGTTTAACTGATGATCCTCTGCATAATCGTCTAATATCTAATGCTGAAATAAGTAAATTACGAAATATAATTAAAGACAATATTTCAATAATAAATAATGGTCATAATACAATAAATTTATTATTGAGTTCGATTGACAATCAAAAAATATCACCAAACTCATTTCATCACTTCTCTATTAATGAAGTTATTAATAATGCTCTAGATGTCTACGGTTACAAAAATAAAAGTGACCGGGAGTTGGTTTTTTTTCAAATGAATAAAGATAATCTTTTTTTCGGAAATGATATTTTACTCCGTTATGTTATTTTTAATCTATTGAAAAACTCTTTTTATTATAAAGACAAAACTAATTTCAAGATCATTATTTCTGTTTATAGCAAAAATAACGAAACCATTATTAGTGTTAAAGATTATGGTAAGGGAATATCGTCAACATCAATAAAAAACATATTTACTGAATATTACACTTCAGGGAAAAAGAACAATACTGGCTTAGGATTATCTTTCTGTAAAAAAGTAATCGATGCCTTTGCTGGATCAATCGAATGTTATTCAACAGAAAATATATCCACAACATTTATTATCCGCTTACCTATCATCACATCACCAGCAGTGGATAAAATGAAATATGATCTGATGAGTATTAAGAAAATATTATTTATCGGTAATCAGAATAAAATATTATCTGATATTAATCATTTAGCATTCTTTTATAACTTCGAACTTTTTTATAAAAAAGCGTCTTTATATAATATAGCTGATCTTGATACAAATAATTATGATTGCATTATCATTGATATAAATACAATCAACAATACCCTATTAACTGAACTACAAGAGAAAATAGCAACAACAACTATTAAAATAATAGTTATTCACCATAAAAATGATGCTCAAAAAATAACGTTATCGAAGGCATACGAATCTTATGTCTTTGAGTATGATCATATAGACAAGTTGCAACAAAAATTAATCACACAAATTTTTACTCAAAAAAAACCAAACAATATTTTATTTGACACAATCAATTCCAATAAAACTAAAATTATGATTGTTGATGATAATATCTCATTACGTTTATATTCTGGTATTTTGTTAAAAAATGCAGGTTATGATGTTATTGAAGCTGATAATGGTCTTACTGCTCTCAATTATTTACAAGAAACGACAGTTGATCTCATACTAATGGACTCACAAATGCCAATTATGTCCGGTATCGAGGCAACAAAAGAAATTAGAACTAATAATCAATATTGTTCACATCAACATATCCCTATTATCTGTTATTCTGGTTCATTAGATGAACTTCAAAAAGAACACTTAGTTAATGTCGGTATAACTGACTTTTTACTTAAACCCTCATCTAAAAAAACACTATTAAATATTGTTAATCAATGGCTTTAATCATAAATTTACTAAAAAGTAGGTATAGCTAATCTATACCTACTTTCAATTATAAACATCGTTATACTAATTTACGTCGACCATAAACGGCTAATGACATCATCATTAGCCAAAATAGAGAGAAACTACCACCAGAACCTTCACCGCCATTATTATTTCGTGGCCACTGCGTGTTGTAATCTAATAAATTAACACTTGTTGGAATGACTTCATCCTTCGTAACGGCAACTAAATAAGTACCTTGTTTAGTGTCTGCGTTATCAAATAATGGGTATAGTTGATCAAAAGGTAATGTCACAACAGCAGTCTTACTCCCCGCTGCAAACTCAACATTTTTGGGTGCTAGAGCGGCTGTTTTATCACCTTTTACTTTAGTTGCAACATAAACAGTCGCTAGCTGCGCATTATCAATATCTTTGCTTCTAGTAAGTGTGACTTCAAATTGTTGGGCATTGATATCTTCACGCGTTGACGCAACTAATGTTTGAACGCCTGTTAACTTCGTAATATTTTCTTTTTTAAGAGCTGTATGATTAAGCAGTTTAACGACATCAGCAGTACCTTGATCGCAACCCGCTTGACCATTAATAAACGGTAAGCCAATCGCTGAATTGTAACTAGTAAAGCCTGACATTAAGCTTGTGGTACCTTCTGCATTACATTGCTTAGTACCATAGCCATTTTTAAACAACTCATCAGTACTACCAACAGTATTTGCCTGAGTATGTTTAGCGCCAAAGGTATGCCCAACTTCATGCGCATAAACAAATTGATAGCGTTTATTTATAACAGTATCTTCACTTAATACCAATGGCACTTTATTCTTTAAAATTAAATCATCATCCCCCATCGGCGATCGAGCATGGCCTTTGGTAGTATTAGAGATCTGTGATGCAAAGGTCGTTAAGGTATTATTAATAATAGTCGAACTACTAGCTACCATTTGTTCTACGTCGTCAGAAACTTCTTCAATAGTTGCATAAGGATAATTAAAATAAGTCACTGTTGCGGGTAAAAGGTGAATATCAACTTTATAATGATCCCAAACTTTATTCGCTTGCTCTATATTTTGATAATGTCCAACTACCCATTGTGAGGCAATTGCTTTATGTGATAATTCAGATGGTAAAATTAACGGTGATTCAAAATCAGCAGCATTTACAGTCCCTGCAAACATTGCTAACAATAGACATAATTTTTTCTTTTGCATGAGCATCCTTTTAAAATAATACAATGATGATTATTTAATTAAGTTTTAATATTTATTCCGTCCTGATAGAAGCAATAATACATAGGCTTAAAACAATATCAATATTTAATTTGAATAACATTTTAATTATACATTAAGACACTATAAATATACTTAAAATACATTTAAATTTAATTATTAAATAATAATAACGATTATATACCCCAAAAAAAATAAGCCTGCTAAATACTATTAGCAGGCTTAATACCATTTAATTACCTAATACTATATATTTAACTATTAGAACATATTAACCATTATTATGATGCGAGCTCTAACTTTAGATTGATTAAAGAACAAGCCTGCAAAATAGTATCAATATCTTTATCGGTTAATTCACTATTAACTGAAAAGCGAATAAGATTTTTATTTTTTGGTGTTGCTGGTGAACAAAAAACAGAACCAAAAACATTCATATCTTCTAAATAATCTCGCATAATCTCAGTATTAGTTTCATTACCCGTTTCAAGAGCAATAATTTGTGACTGACTTTGAATATTAAACCCAAGTTTAATCAACCCATGACGTAATTTATCGGCTTGTTCAACTAATCGTGAACGGCGATCATCACTATTTTTAATCACATTTAAAGTCGCTTGTAATACTGCAATTTCATGCGGTAATAAAGCAGAACTAAAAATGGCTGGTCGGGCTACAAACGGCAATGCTTGCCCCACTTTATGGCTACATAGTATAGCTCCAGCGCGATAAGCGAAGGCTTTAGCCAAACTAACTGTTATAAAATCAACATCATTTGTTAAGCCTAATTGAGCAACTAGCCCTGCGCCATGTGGTCCATGAGTCCCTAATGAATGTGATTCATCAACTAAAATAGCACAACCATAATGCTTAGCTAATGCTACGATTTCAGTCAGAGGTGCAACCGTACCTAATGTACTATAAACCGAATCAACTAAAATCAATCCCGGCCCATTACGCTTAATTAACTTTTCTAAATGACGAATATTATTATGTAAGAAACTATGAATCTGTGCTTCTGCAATTCTAGCTCCTTCCCATAAAGACATATGAGCAAAGAAATCAATATATACTGGTGTATTAACAGGTAAGATCGTTTGAATTAATGCTACATTGGCAGCCCAACCAGATTGCGACAAGATACAATGCTCAAAACCTGTATAATTAGCAAGTTGATGCTCAAATGAATGATCATCTTCTTTATGTAAAAATATCGCTGACATAACAACATCTTTTTTATTGTTATTTAACGCATCAACATATACCTTTCGAATATAATCATGATTTGAAATTGCGAGATAATCATTACTTTGTAATAAAACCCCATTTTCTGTTGGTTTTTTACCTAATACTAAATGTTGTTGATTTTTTCTTGGGTAAATAAGTTCCTCTAAATGAAATTCAATTTTTTTTTATAAATTCAGGCAGAGATTTAGTCGTATTTTGATTTTTCATTGATGTATTCCTTTCAATTAATATAATGCTATTCACATAATCGTAAATAACAACGATATATTATTATTAATAAAAAAATACACAACCTATTATTTTATACTCTCTTAATATCTTCATATAAATAACTAAATTATTTTGATTTACCATAAATAATCTATTCTGAAATTTAATATTATGAGAAAATATGCTGAAAAATAATCAGGCTGAGAATATTATGAAATATCATGCTGCAATTTTTGATATGGATGGATTATTACTTGATACAGAAAAAGTCTGTATGAAAGCTTTCCAGCAAACTTGCATTGAGATGAATATCCCTTTCAAAAAAGACATCTATCTTTCTATCATTGGTCGTAACCAAGCTGGCATTAAACCTATAATTGAACAAGGTTACGGAGATCTATTAGATTATAAGGTTTTTCATCCACAATGGATGCAACGTTACCTTGCCGTTGTTGAACATCAACCCATTCCGGTTAAAGGTGGTGTTATTGCATTATTAGAATGGCTACAGACACAAAACATTCCAATGGTTGTGGCAACATCAACCCACAATACACTCGCGCACAAAAAGCTTCATTTAGCCGGACTGACTAAATATTTTTCACACATAACCAGTGGTGATGAGGTTACTAATGGCAAGCCCGCACCTGAAATATATCTTCTCGCCGCACAGCGTTTACATATTAATCCGCAACTATGTCTCGCTTTTGAAGATTCTAATAATGGCGTAAAATCAGCCATTACAGCTAATGTGACAACACTACAAATCATAGATTTAGTTGAACCAGATACTGAAACGCGCGCGTTAGGACATCATATATTTAGTACCATGGATGAAGCATTAGAGTTCTTAAAAATCGATAATTTACCTATTTAAAATTAATAAAAAAGCCCACAGGCTATTAACCTATGGGCTTTTTTTTATAAATAACTTACTTCACTGCATTCGCGATTTGAGTTGTCAACTCACCAACGGCTGTTGATAATGCTTCAACTTGAGCACTGTAACCATCTTTAGCTAATGGTACGCTAAACTCAAACGGATGCACTGTTTGTAAGTTACCATTCGCCCCAATGACCATCCACTCACCAGCAACTTTAGCCACACCTGTATATACACCATTAAATTGGTTAATACGTACCTGTAATCTCGGCGCTCCTGTCGTTGATAGTGTTGGCGTTAATTGCGTTGCCCATAATTGATGTTGCTTTTGACGTAAGTCATGAGTAATACGACGTGTTAGCTGTTTTGCTAACGCTTCTCCCCATAGGTTTTGCTGGGCTTCGACCATTTCAGTTGCAGAAGTCTGATAAACCAAACCATTACCTGCTAAATGTGCCGCAACCTCAACAGGACGTACAATCAATAATGGCTGATTATTTACATGCGATACTGTTAACGTCTTACCTGCTGGTAACAAGAAAGTATTTATACCTTCAGGCGCGCTGCTACAACCACTTGCGGCTAAAGTAACAGCTGCAATGATGAACCATTTTTTCATTATTAACGACCTCCAACAGGTACTGGATCTTTTGTTTTCTCATCACCAAACACTAATGAATTTGGTTTCTCATTTAGTTGACGTAACACTGGTTGAAGATCAGTCATAACTGCTTCAAAACGTGTTAGTGCACCTTCAAGATTCTGATATGGTGCAGCATCAGGGCCAAAACCATTAAGTGTTGTTTGGATCTGTTTAAGACTCGCACGTACATCGCCAGGCAATGCTTGCGTATCTTTTTGCTTTAACAAACGATCTAAATCATTGATCGTAGTTTGCATCGTCGCCATCGTTTTTTCAGACGCTTTTAATGTAGCAGTCATTGAATTCAAAGTATCTTCAACAGGTAACTTATTAAATTTATTCAATAAGTTTGTTAGCTGCTTCTGAACTTCAGCGAGATCGCCTGTTTTAGTTGGAAAAAGGTTATACCCATCATATGTCAACGCCTTCATTGGTTTTTCGGCTTTATAAACATCAGTGCCAATATACAATGCGCCAGTTAATAAATTACCCGTTTTCAGTGTTGCTCGTAGGCCTTGTTTAAATTCTTTTTCAAGATTCTGCTGCAGTGATGCTAGTGTACCTTCATCTGAACGGTCATAAACACGACCTAAATCAATACGCACCAATACTGGAATTTGCTTACTCGTAAAGCCTTCTTGGCTAGTAGGTAAACGTAACGGCACTTTTTGCACTGTACCAATCTGAATACCACGATATTCAATCGGAGCACCCGCTTTTAAACCACGAATTGATTCACTGAATAGCATTACAAAATCAAGGTGTTGTTCAAACATTTTTTCGCGAACTTCACTACGATTATTATATAAACGGTAATATGCTTTTTGCTGTAACTGTGGACTACCTTGATCGTCAGCCGGTGTAGTAAATGTCACACCACCCGTAATTAATGATTCTAGTGAACCAATTTTGACATTGAAACCTTCAGCACCCACCTGAACCTTAACACCAGAGGCTAAGATAAAGTTACTGCTGGTACGCACTAAACTATCATAAGGTTCAAATATAAATAATTGGTAATTAGCACGCTTACTGTTGATATCAAAACTAACTTGTTCCACACGACCGACGGTAAAACCATCATAAAGAACCGGATCACCTACACCTAATTTTCCTGCTTGACGACTCGTTAAAATAACCCGCAAACCTTTAGCATCAGCTGGCGCAACAGGCGGCACGTCTAAAGCAACAAAATGATTCTTGTCCTCTTTACCTTCTCCTGGCTGCATTTCTATATATGAACCAGAAAGAAGTGTATCCAGACCAGAAACTCCACCTTTACCTATACGTGGCTTAACGACCCAGAATAAGGTGTCATTTTTAAGCATACGCCCGGTATCATTGTTCATCTGAGCTGTTACAGTAATGTAGCTATAGTCTTTACTTAATTGAACTTTTGTAACTACACCAACTTTAACATTCAACGATTTTATCGCTGTTTTTCCAACTTCAATACCTGATGCATTTGGCAATCGAATCGTAATCACTGGCCCTTGGCTATTAAGGTATTGAACAAACATCCAAATACCAATACCTAACGCAACCAGTGGAACAATCCATATTGGAGACACTTGCTTCAAACGTTGTACTTTAGCCTCAGTCGGCTGGTTATCACTCATAATCTGCTTTCTCATTTATGTACACTAGGCACTACTGAATTGGATTCAGTAGCATCTAACTCTGAATCTTGTTTACACGGTTTGCTTTTAGTCGTCCAAAATACCCGTGGATCAAAACTCATGGCTGATAACATTGTAAATATCACCACGATAGCAAAGCATAACGCCGCAGGACCTGGTGAAATAGCCATTAAGTTTTGTAATTGTACTAAAGCTACCAAAATGGCAACCACGAAAATATCAACCATTGACCAACGGCCAATAAACTCTGTTAAACGGTATAATTTTAAATGTTTAATTGCGATATGCGTCGAATCATCCGTTCGCTTACCTGCACAAAAATATAACCATGCTAGCGTAAACATTTTCGCCATCGGAATAAAAATACTCGCAATAAAGATCACTAAAGCAATCGGCCATGACCCCATTTTCCAAAGTAATACCACCCCACCCAGAATCGTTGATCCTTCTGTTTGCCCCAAACTCACGGTATACATCATAGGATATAAATTAGCAGGAATATAAAAGACAATAGATGCCAGCAAATAAGCCCATGAGTACTGTAAAGAATGATTAGCATTAAAAACATGCAATCGACTGTCACAACGTAAACAACGCGCGTTATGCGTCGTTGGCATTGGATTTATTTGATTACAATCATGACAGCCAACATGGTTATGATCCATATGGGTATCGCCATCATGAACACCATCAATCGGTACCATGGCAAAAAACTGATCCCACAACCAAGTTCTATCAACTAACGAAACGCACTTAACAACTAGCACACTATAGAGACAAAAAGCCCAAAACGAATTACCTAAGCCTATATGTGCTAATGCTGATATTTTAACAAGACTGACTAAAACACCAATTAAAAACACATCAACCATTAACCATGGTTGGATTTTAAATAATATTCGACATAAGAATTTAATCCAACTGCGAGCATGAATTACATGACCAATATTCTTTACTTTGTTAGCTCGATAATAGAGATATAAAACTAATATCACATATGCTGCTGGAAAAACAATTACTGTAGTCATTAACAAAATAGCCAATACACTATTTTCAAAATGTTGTAATGTTTCAGCCGCATTTAAGAGTGTAATTTGATGCCCCATACCATTAACAGTAAAAGACAAAAATGGAAATGAAAGACTCAATGCTAACATAATCAAACAAGCGACACCGTAAGCAACAGGACGTTGAAAAGGTAAGCTAACGGCTTTTATTAAAGTATGGCCACACCGAGGGCAAGTCGCTTTTTCGCCTTCATTTAAATTAGGAATATCAACGACTAATCCACACTCTTCACACGCAATCATCATTGATTGTTGCACGTCAATCGCCTTTCGTGCGAGTTCAATTTCTTTACTCAACGTACATCACCTATGACAAACAAACCTGATAGTATAATTCACTAACATGCTAAAAATCATTTTCAAAAAACAGACACATACCCAGCGAACTATCGCCGACTAACCCAAACTCGTTATAAATTAAACTTATTGTTTTAAATAGTGTTTTTTATATTTACTATTTCAGTATTATCAAACACTACCCCTAATTATACTTTATTTTGAACGGTATGCATTATAACAGTATTCTTACTTAATACCGCATTACATTTAATGACGGTTATTTTTCAATTTTTACCTCTCAAGTAAAACATTAATCAGCAAAGGAGATCCTTTCAAGAAACCCACCTCAATGAATAACTATTCTCTTATAGACAATACACTCTCTTACCATTTATTCCGTTTTTCTAACTACTTTCAGTTTAAAGTATGATTAATTGTTACAAATAAAGACTATTCATAGGTATTTTAAACACAGTAAAATAGTGGTTATTATACATGAATACATTACAGGTAAAAAAGACACTACTGTATGAATATTAGCCATAGTATTAAAAAGAAGATAACCCAGTACATTTTACTATGTCTAAGCTTATTAGTTATTTTTAATCTAAGTTATTGGTCCTATAACCAATACATGCGTATACATAACTTATTAATACGAAATAGAATTGCGACAGAAAATAATATTACAAACATTATTAGTAAACATACTAACCTCCTAACTGCAATTTCTAACGATAATACAGTAAAAAACCAATTATCATTATTATCACAACGTATTGAATATGTTCGTCCTTATCAAGAAGCCTTTAATATCGAAATATTAGGTATTAGTGATCTAAAAGGTAATGCTGCTACAACATACAACGACAGCATAGAAAATATAAGCTATAGACGTTATTTTCAGCAAGCAATAGAAAATAATAAACTGACTATAAGTAACTTAATTCATTCACCTATTTCTAATAGTTATGTTTATATCATATGTAAACCTTTTGCTAATTCAGTCGAAGGTGGAACTATTTTTGCTTCTGTGTCATATGCCGAGATAAAAAAGGCACTTTCTTATCAAGAAAATACTAGTATAAAAAACAATCTCTTAAATGATTATAAAGGCACTCAAAATAATTGTAAAAATATAAATATACTCAAAATAAATAAACTTTATACGTCATTGGATAGTACTAAAATATCATATAACATTAAAAATAAAATAGCATTTAGTTATTATGCCATTAATAATAAATACCAAATAGAACGTTTAACATTACATCAAATAAAAAACACGCCTTGGTATTTAGTCTCTACTTTTAATTATAATCAATATTTAAAAGAACGCTTTATTTTTATCATTTTTAATATTTTAATTTCTATAATAGCATCCGTGACTATTGGATATTATTTAATGAAAAAAGTTTCTATTATCACATCACCAATTGATGACTTTATTAAAGAGAGCACTTCTATTATACCGATTCAATCACAATCAAAAAGTGACAATATCGATATAAACCATCACTTCAACAATATTATTAATACATCTAAAGATGGTGTTTATTGCTCTAGAACCAATTTATTAAACCGTAAATATTTCATTCAAAATGCAAATATCAAAATTCAAACACATCATAAAAAGTTTGCATTACTCTTTATTGATCTTGATAACCTTAAAACAATTAATGACACGTTAGGTCATCATTATGGTGATTACGTTATTTCAATATTTGCTCAACATATAACAACATTTTTTAATCATCCCATCGATTTAGCAGGTCGATTCGGCGGCGATGAATTTATCGTATTAACAAACAACTTCAACAATGAGATCGATTTAATCGATAAATTACAGAAGCTTATTATCGAACTCAATGGATCAGTCAGTAATGCTAGTACCGTTATTCCATTTTCAGCATCGATTGGTGTTGCACTTACTGATAACGAAATACGAGATATCGAACAATTAATTATTAATGCTGACAAAGCAGTCTATGACAGTAAGAAAAAAGGTAAAAACTGTTACACCTTTTATATTAACCATTAAAAAGCCCCTACTGCTAATATCACTAGGGGCTATTATCAAACTATTATTTATTAATCTTGTTGTACCGCAGATATTGGAAATAAACGATCATAAGCAATATTATAAACATATGCATAAATGAGATAAAAAAGTACCATACCAATATCAAGAACAAAAGCCTGCCATAGAGTAACTTTTAGTACCCAAGACAAAATAGGAATAGTAACCAAAAGAAGTCCAGCTTCAAATCCAAGACTATGAATAATACGGATAGCAGTTGTTTTTACTATTGTTTTATAGCGACGATAAAGTATACGGTCGAACCAAATATTGTAAATATAGTTCCAACCAGTTGCTAAAATTGAAAAAGCAATCCCTACTACGCCAATATGACTACTGTCAAATCCTAACTGACTTAATACACCCACCAATAAAATTAAGCCAATAATTTCAAAACAAACCGCATGGCGAATACGATCCAACCGCGTTCTCATCAAAAATTTCCTCAGTACATTTATTTTTTGTCATAGATAGCTTTTATGCATATTACTATAAATGTTTTTTTGCTATTAACAAGCTAGAAAGCATCCGAAAAACAGATGGACAGGCTATTTGTCTAACAACTCAGAAGCTTTGTAACAACGCTGAGATACGACAGTTGTTGATGCCAGCATATTTGAGCATATTGATTTTTGTAACACTTCTTTATCTGATTGTAATTGCATAACCTGCTGCCGTAAACTTTCAATAACAGATTGATAATCAACTTTTTTTATTGATTTATCTTCTAGTTTTTCAAATAAATTTTCGACATCAATAGCATTAGTTTCCACAATTGTTTTCGATTCTATCAGCGCTTGTTGACGCTGCTCAGCTTCAACTGCTAGTTGTTTTACAAACGAGCCCATTTCATCAGCCGATCCAACCAGACGATTAAATATCAGTAAAAATGAACAAATTTCTGCATCTGTAGAAAAATTCGGATAACGTATTTTATGGTCAATTTCCGTCCATGCTTCTTCAAAAATAGTCCGTACCTGTACTTCCGTAAAAATACGTCGCTGTTGTAACTCACTACCAAATACATAATGTAGCGAACGATAACCTGCAGGATGTATTTTTACTTTTATATCCTTAGGTAACACAGCAAAAACTTCATCATCTCCGCTTCTAACATAATAAACAGGTGGTTCTTCATACTGCCACTTATTCATTAAATAATCATGAATGACTAACCCGTCATCTTTAAATAGATGTAATGCTCGAACGCCAATAAGATCAGTAACAATCTCGTCATAATTATATTGATTAATACCGAGATATTTAGCTTTAAATGTCGAACTATGAGGTTGTGTTTTTCTGACAATTTTTTCCATTAGATGCTGCGGGTTTTTCACTCGCCAGCGCACAGAGTGAACATGAGAACACTGTTGAATAATACGTGCATATGATTCTGCTGTGAGGTTCAGTGCTTCTGTTCGTTGCTCATGGCAAAGACCTATAGCTTTTAATGTCGGCCACGTAATTAGGCTGGCTTGCCACTGCTGTTGACTAATCCGATTATTATGCAGAAACTCATCTTCTGTCAAAAGAGCAATACTCATTACAGGCTCACTTATTGATAAATAATATAGATATAAAGACTAATGATAGATTAAATAGAACATCATTTATTATTTTAATCACTTAGCTAAGTTATTATTTTTACGTACATATTTCAACTTTATAAGAAACTTAAAATGATAACAAAGTTACCACAAATAGAATTAAAATAATCTTGAATGACTTATTTTAATCACGCGTTGATAATCATCACCGTTAAATACATCTAATTATAAAATTCTTCGGCGCATCATTACTGTTACGAAATCAGAGCTAACAATAACCTAATTGATAATTCTTATTTACCACAAGAGCATTGAATAATTAATCATGCTAAAAAATGTCATAAAATATTTATTTTAGGTTAACACTACTTTTCAAACCTAAACCCTGAACTAGAGTCGTGCTTAAGCGAGTTAGACTAGTCACTTTAATGTCACTAACGTAAACTAGCATTATTATTTTCATGCCAATCGTTTAGGGATTTAGTCACAACATGAAACGTATTCCAACTAATATCATTACAGGTTTCTTAGGT
Source organism: Photobacterium kishitanii (assembly GCF_000613045.3). NCBI lineage: Bacteria > Pseudomonadati > Pseudomonadota > Gammaproteobacteria > Vibrionales > Vibrionaceae > Photobacterium > Photobacterium kishitanii. The sequence continues at coordinate 472,267 of NZ_LN794353.1, forward strand.
GCCGGTAAAACCACCTCTATTCTCTCTTTACTCGCACGTAAACCCGAACACGAAAAATGGGCTATTTTAATTAATGAATTCGGCAATGTTGGCGTTGATGGTGCTATTTTAGAACAGCAAGGCGCAATCATTAAAGAAGTCCCTGGCGGCTGTATGTGCTGTGTTGCGGGGCTACCGATGTCAGTTGGTATCAATGCTCTACTAGCCCAAAAGCCTGATCGTCTACTCCTTGAACCAACGGGCTTAGGTCACCCAAAAGAAGTAATCCACAAATTAACATCAGAAAGCTACCGTAACTATGTCGATCTTCGTGCGACAATCACCGTCGTTGATCCTCGCCATTTTGCTGATAGCGTTTATACCGATAACGTTAATTTTCAGGATCAACTCGCTCTAGCTGATGTCGTGGTTGCCAATAAAATCGATCAGTGTGACGAGTTTGATTTATATACCTTCCAAACGGCAATGGAAAAAGCGGAACCTAAAAAAGCCCTGATTGCTGAAGTTGAACATGGCCGACTTGAATTAGAATGGCTTGATATTGAACGAACGGATCGCCAAGCACAACATAGCCACCATCATCATCACGACCAAACAGAACCGTTACCTGAATTAGAATTAGCCCCAGGTCAGCAATTTATCCGTAAAGAAAACCACGGTCAGGGTTATCACAGTTGTGGTTGGTTCTTTGCTGCGGATCAATTATTTGAATTCTCAAAATTATTCAGCTTATTTTCTAACCTTAGTGCTAATCGCATTAAAGCTGTTGTTAATACCGAAAATGGCTGCTTTGCATTTAACGTTGTTAATCAAGTTGTGTCTGTTAACAAACTTTCGCTAGAAGGATTTGAATCACGCATTGAGGTCATTGATAACGAAATTTTACCGTGGGATGAACTAGAAAATATTTTATGTTCAATTGCAGCTAATACTGTCGCTAAATAATCCTATTTATTGATTCTTATAGATCCATTGCTCATACCGATTGCAGTAATAGTGAGAATTTTTATCACTTTACTGCTAGGTTATAAAATAGAGCTCATAAAAATAAGGGAGCACAAATGCTAAACCCTAATACTGCTAAAACAGTGATCGATCATGCCCTATTTCTTGGCGCTGATTTCGCTGAATTATTTGTCGAACATCATCAATCAAGTTCTGTCCAACTCATATCAGCTGAAATTGATAAGGTTAACTCAGGTATTGATTTCGGTATTGGTATCCGCCTGTTTTTTGGACATAAAGTTCTCTATGGTTACACTAACAGTACCGATGAAGAAGAATTAAAACGCGTCACATCTTTACTCGCGGCTAAAGATAAACGCGAGCAAATATTAACGGCTGGTGCTCTTAACTTAAATCGCTATAACAATAAACATAGCTGTCAATTACCACTTAGCCTAGATACTAACATGGCGGCTAAAATTGCGTTTTTACGTCAAGCCGATCAAGCTGCCCGTGCTGAAAATGAAAAAATAGCCCAATTTATTGGTAGTGTTGCTCAACGTGAACAGCAGATCGAAATTTTTAACTCTGATGGCCTTCATATTGGCGATACTCGGCATTATACCCGCATTTCTGCTAATGCTGTTGCTCAAAATGGCAGCGAGCAATCCACGGGTTATGAAGCCCCTGGTGCGTTTACTGGTTGGGAGTTTAATACTCATGTTGACGCGCAGAAGCTCGGCCATGATGTAGCAAAACAAGCAATGGTTAAGCTATTTGCAGAAGCCTGTCCTTCAGGGGAAATGCCCGTCATTATTGGTAATGGATTTGGTGGCGTTATCTTCCATGAAGCATGTGGCCACTTACTTGAAACAACCTCTGTTGCTAAAAAAGCCTCGGTTTTTCACGATAAGATGGGAGAAATGATTGCAAATTCGGTAGTTAGTGCAGTTGACGACGGCACCATGACCAATCAATGGGGCTCAATCAATATTGATGATGAAGGCATGGAAACCCAACGTACTCAACTTATTAAAGACGGTAAACTAACCAGCTTTATGGTTGATCGTATGGGGGGGGTAAAAACTGGATTTGCACGTACAGGTTCAGGCCGTCGCGAATCTTATAAGTTCGCACCAACGTCACGGATGCGTAATACCTTTATTGAACCAGGTACAAACACGCTCGATGATATGCTGGCTGGCGTTGAACGTGGCATTTATGCTAAAAAAATGGGCGGCGGCTCAGTACAACCAGGAACAGGTGAATTTAACTTTGCAGTTCAAGAAGCTTATCTGGTTGAAAACGGTAAAATCACTAAACCACTCAAATCAGCGACCTTAATCAGTACAGGCCCTAAGGTATTGAAAGAAATCAGTATGATTGGTAATGATTTCGCACTTGCTGCTGGCATGTGTGGATCTGTCAGTGGCTCAGTACCAACAACAGTAGGTCAAGCAGCATTAAAAGTTGATAATATTCTTGTGGGAGGTGGCAACTAATGACAGATCAAAACGCACTACAACAGGCTATCGATTACGTACTTGATCGCGTTCGGTCACGCGATGCTGCTGCCGATGTCATTGCAAACCGCAGTAATAATTTTTCACTAAAAGCCAATCAAGGCGAACTTGACGAATATAAAGTAACTTCAGGACAAGTTATCGGTGTACGGGTAATTAAAGATCAACGTACAGCCACTAGTTATTCTGAATCACTTGATCTCGCAAGCTTGGATTTAATGGTGGATAATGCACTAACTAATGCGCAATATTCCCAACAAGATCCCCACCAAAAAATAAGCTGTATTGATAGTCGACTTGCAACCACTGAGCCTGAAGTTTATCAAACTGAAACGGCAACCGTTGATGAAAAAATTGCACTCGCATTATCATTAGAACAAGGGGTAGTAAACAAACCTCACGCAACCAGTGCGCCTTACAATGGCTTTGCTGAATCAGATAGCCATGTCATTCTAGCGAATACTCAAGGCACATTGTGTAACCATAGTGAACGTTCAACCTATTGCTATGCTTACACCCTTTATGAAAAAGACGGTAAGCAAGCAATGCATGGCGGCATGTCATCTGGACGTTTATTTAGTCAATTAGATCCTAGCTATTGTATTAATCATGGCTATGAGATGGCGCAAGCACTGTTAGATGGTGCGCCTATTGCCAGTAAGCATTATTCTGTAATTTTCACGCTTAGCGCATTAAGTAGCTTATTTTCTGCGTTTGGAATGTGCATGTCTGGACAAGCAGCAATGAAGGGCATCAACCCTTGGGGTGACGCTCTTGATACGCTTGTTGCGAGCCCACTGCTCACTATCACTGACACAGCGTACATTAATGGTGGTTTTTCTATTAAAGCCTTTGATAGCGAAGGTTATGCTACTCATGACACTTTATTAGTTGGTGAAGGCAAATTACAAAGCTTATTACACAATAGCCATACTGCCAGCTACTTTGGCATTGAAAATACAGCCAATGGCTCACGCTCGGCAAAAGGCGGCCTAGGCGTAAACTCGCGTCATACTGTTATTAGTACAGGTATAAGCTCTAACGCTGAGGTTACTGCTGGTGAATACCTTGAATTAGTAGAATTACAAGGTGTCCATTCTGGTGCTGATGCTGTGAGTGGTGATTTCTCATTTGGTGCTAGCGGTTTTCTCTGTCGTGATGGCCAGCGCATACAAGCCGTACGTGGTATTACTGTTGCGGGTAATTTCTATCAAATGATCAAAGAAATTGACACTGTAAGCAATCAATTAGAACATGATTATAATCGCAGTTTCTACGCACCAAAAATTCGTTTTACACGTTTAAATATTGCGGGAAAATAATCAATAATCCGTTGAGATAATAAACCTTACTGATAAAGATATTCATGTAAATCCAATTCAGTAAGGTTTTTTTTCGCCAACTCAAATAGATGTTCATTATTGTATCCATAACCCACAATCACTATTATTAGGTTTAAAATCTTCATTAAAATACGATAACATGAATAAAACACCTAATAAGAATAAGACCATGAATCTTACTGCTATTGCGACACTACAAATTAATAATAAGATGTTTGCTAATCCGCGCCGTATCGCTCTATTAAAAGCAATTAATGATAGCGGATCTATCAGCCAAGGAGCCAAATTAGCAGGCATTAGCTATAAAGCAGCCTTTGATGCTATTAAAGATATGAATAGCAGTAACGAACAACCTTTAGTTAATAGTGAAAAAGGCGGAAAAGGAGGTGGAGGTGCGACACTAACACGCTTTGGCCAACGTTTAATTCAAATGTATGACCTGTTAAATAAAATCCAAGACATGGGCTTACAGGCTCTTAATGACGATAATGCACCGCTTGATAGCCTTTTAGGTGTAATGAGTCGATTCTCATTACAAACTAGTGCACGAAATCAATTATTCGGCCATATTTCTACTATCGAAACCCATGATTTACATGATGTCGTCACTATAGCTCTTACTGAGCAGCATCAAATTCACGCAACAATCACCCATGGCAGTACATTACGCTTAGGCCTAAAACAAAATAAAGATGTCGTAACGCTAATCAAAGGTCCTGCAATTACAGTTTGTAGCGAAGAAAATCTCATTCATGGCAAGCGTGATCGGTTTGATAACCAGCTACTTGGTACGCTTACCGCGATGAAGCAAGATCGTCAATCAACAGAAATAACTATCAATTTAACCGACGAAATAAGTATTTGTGCTTTTGTAGATAATCAAGATCTTATGGATGAAACATTACGCTTAGGAATGCCTATTTACGCTTTATTCCACTCCACTCAAGTTATTGTGGCAAGTATGTATTAAATAGCAGAAATGTGTTCAATAATCGTATTACGCTCAAAGGAATGAGCTTATATTATCGGGGATTGGATCTGGATTCTGCGAATCGACACTGCATTCGGTTGAGAACGCATTATAATTAAATCCCTTCTTAATGCAGTCAGTAAAATTAGTATAATCTTCATATTGCTGAATAATAATCAAACCACAAGCCATAAAGACAAATGCTAATGCCATCAGATTCAACCAAATTTTTTGCTGCTTTAATGAGCATAAAAAAAGTACAACTGATAATGGTACACAAGCAATACTTATAAACCACAATGTTGATGATGAAAATATCATGACATACCCATTAAACGACAATTACCACTGAGAGCAGTTTAAGGCTTTTTCTGCAAAATATCCCGTTATAGCTCAGAAATATGCTTATTTGACAAAGAAATAACATAAATGGAGATATTATTAAAAGTACTGTTGTTTATATGAGCATTCTTACACACGATTAATTATTGTGTCTGTGGTATCTGTTACCAAAAGACACAATAGTTTTATGGCTGCATTGGACAATAAATTGATAGTTAAATAACAAGCCCACCATCCACTTTTAATACTTGTCCAGTGATAAAATTCGACTGAGCACTGGCTAAAAATAATGCGCAGTTAGCAATATCTTGTGCTTTACCCATCCGCTGAAGTGGTGTCTTTGATATCATATAATTAATAACTTTTTCAGGTAGATCAACCGTCATTGGAGTCTCAATAAATCCAGGAGCGATACAATTTGCCCGAACCTGTGCGCCTTTACGCGAAAATTCTTTCGCCCATGATTGCGACATAGCAATAACTCCAGCCTTCGTCGCGGCATAATTCGTTTGGCCAATATTGCCATCAGTACCCACTATTGATGACATAGTAATAATTGACCCACTCCCTGTTTGCATCATTATAGGGGCAATAGCTTGGGTCATATTAAAAACGCCCTTGAGATTAACATCCATGACCAAATCCCAATCAGACTCCGTCATTTTATCAATCAAATTATCACGAGTGATCCCTGCATTATTAACTAGTACATCAATTTTTCCGTATTGCTCTGAAATTTGTCGTATAGCTTCTGCTACACCTTCACGATCACAAACATTAAGCTCTAATGCGGTAACATTTGGAAACTGCTGCTCTAAGTCAGCCATCATTCCCATATTCATATCACATGCAATCACTCGGGTTGCATTCTGACACGCAAATGTTTCAACAATACAACGACCAATTCCTTGGGCTCCACCTGTCACAATACATACTTTATCGGTTAGCATATTTTCCCCTTATGATGTTTGTTGTCGTCCTACAATCAAACTAAAACTCAGCGCTCATCCTTTATTTTAGATAACTATGGCCTGAACATTAAACTCAATATCACAAGACACAATTGCAAAAATAAAACACTGACAATTAAATTTAATTATTAATAAATGCAACATAACGCCTATTAACTATACTTTAATGGTCAGGTGTAATATCGATAATGCAGGGAAAGCAATGTTAGATAAAATTATTTTTTTTCTTCATGTTGTGCGATGTCAATCAGTCACAGATGCTGCCAAGCAATATGGTATTTCAGCGTCAGCTGGAAGCCGTTGGATCACTGAGCTTGAAGAAATGATGGGGATAAGTCTTGTTAAACGTACTACCCGTAAAATTTCTGTCACTCAAGCAGGACAACATTTGTTCCAACGATTTACGCAAATTAATAATCAAATTACCGATGTCCTCAATGAAGTTCAAAATATCAGTCAAGAAGATATAGGTACCATTAAGGTCGCATGCACACCATTATTTGCTAAATATTATTTGAGCGAAATTATTGGTGAATATGTAAGTGATAATCCCAATATTAATTTCGTGGTCATTGAAACAGCATTTGAAGTTGATAATGTACATGAAGTCGATTTCGCAATACGTGCCAATGCAACTTATCGCGGTTTTCAAGACAAAGACAGCTTATTAGTTAAGCGTACTTTATTTCGTGAACCTCTAAAGGCGTGCTGTTCTCCAGCTTACATAGCCCGTTATGGACAACCAGTAATACCTAACGATCTAAAAAGACATTTATGTTTATTCGCAACAACGCTTGTGGGGGGGAATCGTTGGATCTTCGAACAAAATGGGGAATATAACTCAGTACAAATATCACGAACTGTTGAAGTCGATGATAGCGAAATATTAAAAAATATTGCAGTTGCGGGCGGTGGGATTGCATATTTACCCTACAGTTTAATTCAGGATGATTTGCAACAAAATAAATTAGTCTCAGTACTTAACAACTATATTAGTAGTGAATTCGAGTTAAGCTTATATTACAAACCAAGAAAACATATGCCTGCTCGCTGTGCTAATTTTAAGGAACATTTATTGAAACGTGTCACGGATATAAACTTAACTCGCAATGTCACTTAACATTGTTAAAAAACGCATACAAAAAAGCCAGACTCTCGTCTGGCTTTTTTATTACACTAGCGCAAATTATGCGTCAGTACGAGGCTTACGGTCGCCTGCTGGACGCGCTGCAGCGCCATCACGGTTGCCACGGTAGCCACCACGAGTATCGTTACCACGGTTGCGATCGAAACGACGCTCGCCACCACGCTCACCGCTACGATTGCCGTCACGGCTACCACGATGACCAGTACGCTCACCACCACGGTTACTATCGCGATTACCAGTACGTGGACGATGTTCACGTAACACTTCACCTTCAACAACAACTGCTTTAACGTCATTCTGGCGAATACGTAGTTTCTTCAGTTGTGCTGCTACTTCTGCTGTCATCTTCTTAGGAAGTTGAACAAAAGTATGTGAAGGAGCAAGTTTAATTGCACCGATGAACTCTTTGCTTAAGCCAAGCTCGTTTGCAATTGCGCCAACGATATCTTTAACTTGAACACCTTGCTCACGGCCAACTTGTAGCTGGTAAGTATCCCAATCAGCGCTGTTGAAAGTGCGACGTTCGCCACGCTCACCACCACGCTCACCACGGCGTTCGCCACGATCAGGACGGTCACCACGACGGTCACCGCGATCACTACCACGATCATCACGGTCACCACGACGCTCACGACGTTGTGATTCACGCTCAATAGCAGCGATCATTGGGTCCGGACCTTTATAGAATAAAGGACGGTTACCTTGTTGACGCTGAAGAAGCATTGCCGCTAGTGTTGCTGCATCAACATCAATTGATTCTTGTAGTTTTTCTACAAGTTCAACAAATGCTTCTACACTTGTTTGTTCTTTCTGTGCAGCAAGTTCTTCACCTAAACGGTTAAGACGAGATGCAGCAACTAGATCACGTAACGGAAGTTGGATTTCTTCCATACGAGACTTAGTAACACGCTCAATAGTACGTAGCATGCGGATTTGGTTAGTACGAACCAATAGGATCGCTTTACCTTCACGTCCAGCACGACCAGTACGACCGATACGGTGAATGTATGATTCAACATCAAATGGGATGTCGTAGTTGAATACGTGTGTAATTCGTGCCACATCAAGACCACGAGCAACAACGTCAGTTGCAACTAAGATATCAATCACGCCACGTTTGATATGATCAACAGTACGCTCACGTAGCGACTGAGGAATATCACCGTGAAGTGCAGCAGCTTTAAAGCCACGAGAAGATAACCAATCAGCTAGACGCTCAGTATCTTGACGAGTACGAACGAATACGATTGATGCATCTGTGTTTTCAGTTTCAAGAAGACGACTCATTGCTTCGTCTTTCTCTACGCCTTTAACAACCCAGAATTGTTGAGATACTTGAGATACAGTACGGTTTTCACCAGCAACGTCGATACGAGCTGGATCACGAAGGAAACGATCAACGATTTCTTTAACGATAGGAGGCATAGTCGCAGAGAAAAGTACACGTTGTGCAGATTCTGGTGCTTGTTCCATGATCCAAGTAACGTCGTCAACGAAACCCATTTTTAGCATTTCATCAGCTTCATCAAGAACGAAAGTGTGTACTTCGTCTAAGTGAAGTTGCTTACGTGAAATAAGGTCTTTAACACGACCAGGTGTACCAACAACAATGTGTGAACCATTTTTTAGTGCACGCATTTGATCAACGATAGAAGCACCACCGTAAATCTCAAGAACCTTAAGGCCTTTGATGTTTTGACCAAGAACTTTAATTTCTGCAGCAACCTGAATTGCAAGCTCACGAGTAGGAGCCATAACAATAGCTTGTGGCTTATGCTGAGAAAGATCAATTTTGTTCAGTACAGGCAACGAGAACGCTGCTGTTTTACCAGTACCAGTCTGTGCTTTACCAAGCGCATCCGTACCAGTTAGAAGTAGAGGAATTGACGCCGCCTGAATTGGAGTAGGCGATACGAAACCCATAGAGTCTAGTGCGGATAGTAGTGTGTCGGCCAAATCTAGTTGGCGAAATTCTGTAACAGTTTCTTGCATTGGGATCCCAATATATGATCAACTTAAAAACGGGGCCCCTTTGCTACAGAGGGTTCTGCAACAGCAACCACTAGCACGGGCCTCGACTAATAGGAGGCGTATTGTGGGCTAATACTTGATAAAAAGCCAGAAAAAATTGAACAACGTCACAAAATAACTCACAAACAACCATTTATTGAACAAATAGTACATCTGATAAACATCCTATGATTTTTTATAGATTATCAATTAACTATGTTGTTGAAAATACGAACAATCCTATAATTCAAATCCAATCTTGTTCCATTAAACCCACTTTTGTTATTAGATTAGAGTAATCTTTTATTAGTATTTTTATATTGATTACTGACTATTGATCTCTTTATAGAAGTTAGTTTTTTATTCTTTACTCTTTATTATAGCCATAGTTAAGATTATCTTTATTATCTCTTGTTTTTAAATAACTTTTTATACAATAACCAATTTTTATTGTCCTAATTCATTCTATCTCATAAGCTAAAAGTATGAGATATGCCTACTTAAAGTTATTTTTTGTTTCTAATTAATATTTCCACCATAAATTATATTTTTAATCATATCTTGTCATGAAATATTTACTTTATAATATAAAACACTACAAATTAGACCTAACCTATTGATTATATGAACCATGCTAATGTCCAACGAAAATTTAAACAGTCAAATATTGGTTTTATATGACCAAAAACGTATAGTGTCTATGTCGATAATCTGAGACCAGACATAATGTTTCAAGATAACCCGCTGTTAGCACAGCTAAAAAAGCAAATCCAAGAGACACTTCCTAAAAAGGAAGGTTATATCAAAGCAACAGATCGTGGCTTTGGCTTTCTAGAAACTGATAACAAAGAAAGCATCTTCGTTCCACCGGTATATATGAAAAACGTTATGCACGGTGATCGTGTTATAGCCGTACTTCGTACCGAAAAAGAGCGCGAAGTTGCTGAACCGCAAGAGCTTATTGAACAATCAATTACACGATTTATTGGTCGTGTAAAACTGATTCGTAATCGTCTGCATGTTATTCCTGATCACCCACAACTAAAAGAAGCGATTAAGGCACGTGCAGCAAAAGGCCTGAATCCAGAAACATTAAAAGAAGGTGACTGGGTTGTTGCTGAACTAACTCGTCACCCTCTTGCTGGTAGTAATCAACCGTTCTTCTGTGAAGTGAACCAAAAAATCACCGACAGTAATGACAAGATTGCACCTTGGTGGGTCACACTTGCTCGCCACCAACTACCGAACGCTGAGCCAGCACCACAAGATAGCTGGACCATGCTTGATGAAGGCATTGAACGCCAAGACTTAACTGATTTACCTTTCATTACTATTGATGGTGAATCAACTAAAGATATGGACGATGCTTTATATACTGTCGCTAATGATGACGGTAGCTTTGAAATAACGATTGCGATTGCTGATCCTACTTCTTATATTGCCGTTGGCGATAAGATGGATGATGAAGCCCGTGAGCGTGGATTTACCATTTATCTTCCTGGCCGTAATATTCCAATGCTGCCACGTGAACTAAGTGATGAATTATGTTCACTTATCGAGAATGAAAAACGCCCTGTTTTATGCTGTCGTGTTTCAATTGATAATACTGGTGTCATTCAAGACGATATTTCTTTCTTTGGGGCATGGATCAAGTCTCAAGGTCGTTTATCTTATAACAATGTTTCTGATTTCCTTGAAAACGGTCATTGTGACAACTGGACACCAACGCCAATCATAGAGCAACAAATTGTTGCTCTACAAGGTTTTGCAACACTACGTTCAGATTGGCGTATGGCGAATGCAGTGGTATTCCCCGACCGTCCTGATTACCGTTTTGAGTTAAGTGAAGATAACGACGTTGTTGCTATTCATACAGACCTACGTCGTATTGCTAACCGCATGATCGAAGAAGCGATGATCACCGCTAACATTTGTGCGGGTCGCGCTTTACAAGAAAAATTTGCAACAGGTGTATTTAACGTTCATAGCGGTTTCAATCATGAAAAACTTGATACTGCGATGGAATTTATTACTAATGCAGAAGCACCGTTTACTAAAGAAGAAATTGTTACTTTAGAAGGTTTTAGTGCATTACGTCGTTGGTTAAATACTCTAGATAGCACTTACCTTGATAACCGTTTACGTAAATTCCAAGCTTATAGTGAAGTCGCTAATACTCCAGCACCACACTATGCAATGGGTCTGGATGTTTACGCAACATGGACATCTCCAATCCGTAAATACGGCGATATGATCAATCACCGTTTACTTAAAGCATTAATCACAGGTAACGAGCCAACGCAGAAACCTGATGATAATGTGGGCGATGAAATTGCTAACCATCGTCGTCATCATCGCATGGCTGAACGTGATGTGTCTGATTGGTTATACGTCCGTTTACTTAAAGATGCAGTGAAGAAAGAAACTGTCTTTAAAGCCGAAATCTTTGATATTAATCGCGCAGGTATGCGTGTGCGCCTACTTGAAAATGGCGCTGCTGCATTTATACCTGGATCGCTGATTGTTGATAACAAAGAGCGTATTGTATGTAGTGGTGAGCTTGGCATTATCAGTATTGATGGTGTTAAAGAATACCAACTGGGTGATACCTTTGATGTGAAATTAGCAGAAGTTCGCACTGCAACACGTCAATTAGTCGCTAAACCTGTACAGCAATACCCTGCGCCAGAAGTTACACCGGCGCCAGAACAAGCAACAGACGCTCCAGAAAAAGCATAACGATTTAAATCGGCTTTACGTCAATACAAGGCCAGTGTTCACTGGCCTTTTTTACAGCTTTCACACTATTATTCCAATATAAATAATTCAAAGAAGTCAGTACTCAATGTCAAATAACATTCCAGAAAATCACCCATCAGAAAAGATTCAACTTATCGAGCAGCAAGTAAAACAATGGCTAGAAGATGTCGTCATTGGGCTTAATTTATGCCCTTTTGCTGCTAAGCCTAATCGTAATAAGCAAATAAAAATATTTGTTAGCGAAGATGATAATGAAAATGATCTGCTTGAAACTATTTATATGCAGTTCAAAGAGCTTGACGAAACACCACCAGAAACACTTGAAACTATTTTGGTAGTAGCGCCCTATTTATTTGAAGAATTTGATGACTACAACCAATTTCTTGATCTCGTCGAAGGGTTAGTGGTGCAGTTAGGTAAAAGTGGTACTTATCAAATAGCAAGTTTCCACCCTGATTACTGTTTCTATGGTGCAGAGCCTGATGATGCAGAAAATCTAACTAATCGCTCACCGTACCCTGTTTTTCATCTTATTCGCGAAGAGAGCATGGCAAAAGTAATCAAACACTATCCGAATCCAGAAGCAATTCCAGATCGAAACATCGAATGTGTTGAAAACTTAACCCCAGAACAAATGCGTCAGCTATTCCCCTACCTAATAAAATAACTATACGTTTTGCATTACTTAATTACTGCGTAAAGTTATCACAATAAAATGACGGCAGTATCGAGTTATTGTCGTTATTTATTTGCTATGTTAATGATCTACTTGGTTTTCAGTTTAGGGCTCATCATTCAATGCTGTTATTGTCTCGTTTACATTCACCGAATGCTCGCTTCGTACTCCCCTTTCTTATCACCGTACTAATGATTATTAGCTATCCTTTGTTTACATCTTTTATAACTACCTATTCACGGCTATGGATTAATCTCCCTTTCGCATTGTTCGGTATAGTCATAATACTCAATTACAAACTACCTAAAGCCCAAAGTGGAGTCATTGCTATTATAATGTTGGTTGCCTATAGCGTTATTCTTTACTGGCTCCAAACCTCGTTAGCAAACACAGATACCAAGTTAATATTTTGTCTTTTAGCGACACTATTACCCATTAACCTTTTATTACTCCGTTTTTTACGGCTTCCAAAGCTGCTCTCTTTCAGCATGGTAGCATTACTATTATTACTTATTATCCAATGTGGAATTGGCGCAATCATTAGCTATTTCTATCAAGCAGATTTTTCAAACTGGCAACGAATCCATCTTTTTACTTATCACAATATTTCATCATTGCCACTAATTTTAATTGTGTTTAATCTTGCAATAAGCTGCTGTGCTGGCGCATTAGCAATTAGATATCATCGTCGTATCGATCGCCATATCTTTGTATGTAGTTTATTAACTACTACCACATTTATCTTTTTCCACTATCCGTTTATTTCAAGTAGTGCTTTTATTGTTTGCGCTCTATTTTTATTAATCGATCTAGGGTACTGCCGTTATCAACAATGCTTTTATGATCCATCGACTCAACTTGCCGACCACCGCGCACTTTCCCAGATGCTAGCTCGATTATGCCCTCATTACGCTATCGCAATTATTGCTATTGATCACCCCAATAAAATTATCGAGAAACATCACCCGCAAGCCGTGACAGATATTCAGCGATCTATTGCAACGCTATTAACTCAACATACTCAATGTTTACAACATCTGTATTTTGTATCGCAGCAATTTATTATGATTTTTGAACATAAAAACGTTGATGAGTGTCAACCTATATTAGAACAGTTACAACACGACCTTGCAGCAGAGAAGCATGTCATCGAACCAATAACAACGGATAGTCAACTCGATGAACAAACAGTAAAACCGAAAAAAGGCCGTAAAAAAACAATGAAAGTCAGTGTCAGTGTTGGGATCAGCGATTCTGCTAATGATCAAACTGCAGCAGTCGTCTTACAACAAGCTATTGATGTATTAGAGACAGCACAACGAACGAATAAGAAAAAAAATCAAATATATATCGCAGATAGAAACGAAGCATGACGCTAACGACACAATACAGACGGACAAACAAAAGCCCGAGACAATCGGGCTAACTAAAATGTTACGTTTGAAACGATTAAAGATTCGTATTAGGACAGCACTACCTAGTTAGAAATTTGGTATAAAATAATAAGAGGTAGTTAATTAATCGTAAGCAACTCATGGGAGGATTAAAATGAACAACCAAGATAGAATTGAAGATATGGAACAAAAAATATCCATTGCCTATCTAGAAGGTCATTTTGAGCAGGCTAAAGCCCTTGAAAAAAACCTCAAGCGTATTCGTGGGCACCATAATTTATACGATGAAAACGATCCATACTCCCTAGAAGGCCGAATTTTTAACGATGATGAATAACCTCTCAATGGATAAGTCAGGGTCTTTGCCTTTCTTATCCATTGTTTAATATTATCAATTAATTACTACTGCTGAATTTCTGTATTATTCGCTTGTTCATGTAAAATAGCACCAGAGTATAAATCCATTTCTAACTCAACCTGTTGCCCTGCCTTATTACGCGCTTTTACCGCAATCTCATTATGTTTCCGTTCAACTTTAATCATTCGAAAATCATAATAACCATTAGATTCAAGTTGTTTCATTGCAGAAGGAATAGTTAACATTTTAACCACAGAAGTATCAATCGGGTCGGCATTAGCTACATAGCTTTGTAATAAACAGCACATACTGCTACTAATGAATAATACTTTTATACTTCGAATCACTTTTACCCCTTAATAGCATTATCGCTATGGTTAACATTGACCATTTAAGCATTACTTTGCTCATATAAAGCAATAACTGCACCAACAATTGGAATAAAACGATCTTATTTAGTCTTGATTAGATAATAGCAATACGAATGATAACGTATTCGCAAACTATGATATCAATAAAAATCAATGCAGACAGTAGCCTATAATATAAATTATCGTCTTATGGTAATTATTAACGATAGCGCTATATTCATACATATTGCCATTATGAAACAACATTAATTTTAAGGATAACATTATGTCAATATTATACCGTATCGAAACTGATAGTATGGGTGAAATTAAGGTGCCACAAGATGCGCTTTATCAGGCTCAAACACAGCGAGCAATCAATAATTTCCCGATCAGTGATTTGACGATGCCAGATGCCTTTATTCAAGCTTTAGCCTATATTAAACAGGCTGCGGCACGTACTAATCTTGAGCTACAACTCATGGATGATAAAACAGCACATGCTATTATTGATAGCTGCCAACTCATCATCGATGGTGCTCATCATGACCAATTCCCAATTGACGTTTTCCAAACAGGATCTGGCACAAGTTCTAATATGAATGCTAACGAGGTTATTGCTACGTTAGCCTCACAACAACTAGGCATCATAATTAGCCCTAATGATGATGTTAACCGCGGACAAAGTAGTAACGACACGATTCCGACAGCGATTCAAGTAAGTGCCGCATTAACCTGCCACCAGCAATTATTGCCCGCTTTACGCCATCTAGAACAAGCCCTAGAAAAGAAAAGTCAACAAGTTAATGATTGCGTCAAAACTGGTCGTACTCACTTAATGGATGCAATGCCGATAACCTTAGGGCAAGAATTAGGCGGCTGGCAAAGCCAAATTGAACATGCACGATGTGGTATTGAACTCGCTTTAGAAAATGTTTCTGCATTAGCACAAGGTGGCACTGCTGTTGGGACGGGCATTAACACCCATCCACATTTTGCTGCTATCTTCGCAAAAAACATAGCCATTGCAACCGCTGTACCTTTTTGTACCAGTAGTAATTTCTTTTACAGTATGAGCAGTCAAGATGCTGTTGTCTCATTATCTGGCCAATTAAAAACCCTTGCTGTCGCCATCATGAAAATATCCAATGATCTACGTTGGATGAATGCAGGCCCACTCGCAGGTTTAGGCGAAATTGAGTTAGAACCATTACAACCAGGCTCATCAATAATGCCCGGCAAAGTAAACCCAGTGATCCCTGAAGCTGCTGCTATGGTTGCTGCACAAGTGATAGGTAATGATGCGACAATAACTGTTGCTGGCCAATCAGGTAACTTTCAACTCAATGTTATGCTTCCAGTTATAGCCTATAACTTACTACAAAGTATTACCTTATTAGCAACGACTGCAACTCAATTAGCGGATAAGGCTATTACTACGTTTACTGTTCGTGATGAACATCTTAAACAAGCACTCAGTAAAAACCCGATACTTATAACAGCCTTAAATCCTGTTATTGGTTATTTAAAAGCAGCGGCAATTGCAAAAAAAGCCTATAAAGAGCAACGACCTATTATTGATGTCGCAGAACAAGAAACTGATTTAAGTAGAACCGAGCTTGAATCATTATTAGACCCTAAAAAACTCACCCAAGGCGGTATTGCAAAATAAGTCTCGTTCTAATACTAAAATAGAAAACATTGTTCAGTTTTTAATCATTATTACAATTAATGTTAGTATTAAGCAATAAATCACTGTCATTACTTGTCCAATAGTAAAACTGGATGTAACGTATAATGTAAATAGACGCCAGTTCGACACCTTGTTACTGGGTATCTTTTACAAGCAAAGAGCATTATTAATGAAAAAATTTGTTTTAGCCGCAGCTATCGCATCAACACTGTTTTTAGCTGGTTGTAGTGATAAAGTTGACGAATCCACTATTACTAATGTTGTGCAAACAAGCCAATATGAGCAACCTAATCTTGGTATTACTGCAGAAACTACACCTTTTGAAGTAAAAAACCTGAAGATTACTAAAGTACTACTTGATACTAAAACAGACTACAAAGCACAAGTAAGTTACGATTTGGTTGCCAATAAGAGCTTAGATGAATTTAAAAACTCAATGAAAGCACTTGCAGCTAAGCCACAAGCTCCTGCAACAGACACCGCAACTGATGCGAAAAAAGACGACATGTCATCAGCTTTACATACACTAAAGAACAACCTTGCAGCTGAAGTAATGGTTGTTGCATTTGGCGCGAAATACGGTGATTTCAAAGCAGGACAAACAGTTGATACAATTAACGAAAATATATCACTGAAAAAAGTTAATGATCAATGGGTTAAAGATTAATCTTTATTCCTTTATAAAAAACCGCCTCAATTTAAGTTAAGGCGGTTTTTTCAATTCTAACGTTATATGATCATGATCTTATTTATCGATAGGAAACAATTTCCCTTCAAAAACAGTACCATATATTGGTATGTCTTTTAATTTTTTCAATTCAACCTTATACGGATCTTGCTCTAAGATAGTAAAGTTGGCAATCTTGCCTGTTTTAATACTACCTAAATTCTGTTCTTGCCCCCAAGAATAAGCGGCTTCAATAGTAATTCCTCTCAATGCAGCATCACGTGACAATGCTAGATCAGGACGAACAACATTACCCGAGTTTGTGATTCGAGTAGCAGCGCTCCATGCGAGTAATAACGGATCAGAAGGTGCCATTGGCGCATCCGAATGCAGTGATACGGGTATTTTCTCTTTCTCTATCGTTGCCAAGCGTACCATTGCATGGGCACGTTCTTTTCCTAAACCAACTTCACCAAATTTTTCGCTAAACCCTGTAACATAATAAGGATTCACACTAATGATAGCGCCTAATGACTTCAGTTTTTTCACCTGAGCATCAGTCGAGTTAGCAAAATGAATAATAGTAAAACGGTGATCCTTACGCGGATATTCAGCTTGACGCTTTTCTAAAATCTCAATTAATTTCTCAACTCCAAGATCACCGTTTACATGCACCAGCACTTGATAATCATTTTCCCAAAAAATCTTTGTGATTGCCTCAACATCTGCAGGGGTTTGAATCCACTCACCATGATGACCATCTTGGTAGCCGTCTTTCATTTGCATTAACTGCGAAATAATAGCGCCATCAAATAATAATTTAACTTGTTTATCAAAGAAGCGAACTTTACCTGTTTCCGGTAAGGTGGTCGTAATTCTCTCGACTTCTTTTAATACACCCTCTTTTCCTTTAGTAAAGTAAGGTGTTTTACTTTCTGGAGTAAAAAAAGAATACATTGGTGTCGATTCACTACCTAAAACATCAAGATAAGTATCAACCATATAGTCAGGAATGAACGCTCCAGGTTCGTTATATGCAGTTACCCCCTTTTGATGAAGCATCGTTACCAACTGCTTTAATCCAGCGGTAAAGCGCTGCTCATTCCCTAAATCTTGCGCGATCCGTGGTAATAAATAAATTAATGCGCCACCTTCCAAGAAATGGCCTTTATCTAAATTAACTTGACCAGCAACCTCTTTACCAAGCTTATCGACATCCATTTGATTTAAGTTGTATTTCTTAATAAATGCCGAATTCACATAAAACTCATGCGCAGAGCGATGCCATACTCCGATAGGACGTGTTTTTGATATTTTATCAAGTTGCTGACGGGATAATTCACCATGGAAATAGTTATTAAACCCCCACGTCCAAAGTGTTTCATTAGGATCTTTTAAGGCTTTTTCTTGAACAATTAACGCCGCAATATAATCATCATGATTAGTAACCGCTGGCCACGTTTTAGTAGGCAATTGCCATTCTTCAGGTGCAATCACGGGCATATTTAATGTCAACGCCCCTAAAAATGGGTGCAAATGTTGTTCAATAAAGCCAGGCATTAGCACTTTATCATCCAAATCTATTTTTTTAGAATCGGGATATTGCTTTAATGCTTCCTGCTCAGAGCCAACATAAACGATCTTACCATACTGACTTGTAACCACAGCCTCAGCTGTCGGTTGATCGTTTTCCATAGTGATAATTGGACCACCATAAAAAATCGTTGTCATCGGTAAATTTGATGGTGCAGCAAAAGCAGAGTGAGAAACAACTGATGCAAAAAACAATAAAGAAGATGCTATTTTAGTCTGTTTCATAAACATGATTTATCCTTAAATCTAGAGTTCATCAAACATAGACTAACTAATTGTAAAAACCGAATAATTTGTTCATTTTAAAACATCATTCACACTTAATCGACACGACTGAATATATGATATTCTTTATCATCTCAAAGATGGTTATTTGCATTTAAAGCTAGAGAGAAACCGTAAACTCAGTTACAGTTATTAAATAGATGAGTAGATATTATAAGGACGAATATACGATGAATCTTACTCAAGCAGTGCTAACAGTACCTTCGCATATGGTGCCTGGCGGTATGCCACAGCCTGACCTCAAGCAACTGGGGTTTAATGATTTTGAGCGTTGTTCAATCATCGATACCACAAAGTTAACTCGCTTTGAATTCTCACGCCCGACTAAACATGCCACCGAAGCGCAATTTGATGAAGCCATTGAGCAATTTATCTGGTTCTTTGCCAAAGGCACACCTTATGTTATCGATAAGACCTTTGCTGACAATACACCTGATAGCCATCATCGCTACTATTACACGAATAACGAACGGGTATGTGAAGCGATCATCAGCTAATGCATATGGCCAATCTATCATATTCAGCATAGGCTGGCCGTAAATCGCTCTCATGGGTTTATAATTTAGCCAGTGTGCCGCTATCACATTGCATTCGTAGCCAATCACCGTCGTCTTTTAATAATAATAATGTGCCGTCAATATTGACTGATTTTTCAGTAAGATGATTAAGCTGATGCGCATTATTTCGAAACACGCGTTTTAAATTTATCCCTAGCAAAGTATTCAAATAATGCTGTAATGCCGCATCTTTTTTAAATAATACTGTCGTATCATTAGCTAATTGAATTTGTATTTGCTCAATATCAGTAACAACAACCTGTTGCTGCGCTAGTTCAGCAGCAAGATTAAGATCATTAATACAGTTTGCTCTAATCGTGATCATGGTATTACTCATCATTATTCCCTCTGTATAGATAGATATAGTTTGATTTAAACTACACCTGTAATAACTGAAAGAACATAAGATCATTTTTATATTGCAACAACTTATCATTACAGCTTAATTCACCTATCAATCTATGTAGTAAAAAAGCCACGCAAACATCATAAAAATGTCATCACTATTTCCTACTCTAAAGCGAATTACACCACAATTATAAATATAACAATAAATATATTAAGGAATTACACGTGTCATTTACCACCCAAACAATAACTAACACCAAAGCAGCCATGCCGACTTATCTTGCTATTTTTGATTTAGATGAAACATTGATCGCTGCCGATTCAGCCAGTCTATGGAATAATTTCATTGTTACTAAAGGGTTAGCTCCAGTTTCATTATTAACACAAGAACAAGCAATGATGGCTGCCTATACCAAAGGCACACTCGATATGGACAGTTACATGACAGCTACGCTTGCGCCACTAAAAGGCAAAAGCCCTCAACAAATAAAGCCACTGGTTGATGAATTTATTACCACCATTATTACTCCAGCAATATACCAACAAGCCCTTGAGCGTATTGAGTGGCATCGCAAACGTGGTGATCATATTTTAATTATTTCAGCAACAAGTGAGCATCTCGTTAAACCTATTGCAACGATTCTTGGTATCAATGATGTTATTGCAATTAATTTAGAACAAAACCATGGTGTATATACCGGAGAAACAACCGGAATACTGAGTTTTAAAGAAGGCAAAGTTGAACGCTTAAAAATATGGCTGCAACAACAAGATCATAATTATAAAGGCAGTTATGGCTACAGTGACTCTGCCAATGATTTACCACTGCTTAACGTTGTCAATAAACCTTTCGCCGTTAATCCGGATCCTACATTGGCCATGCATGCCCAGATGAAGGACTGGACTATCATGGATTGGCGACATGATAATAATATTCTACGTTAATGATTAAATGATACTGCTTGCCAGAACATCCCTCCAAATTACGCAATATGTTTACTATAACACGCTCTCAATAATGAGAGCATGTTAACAAACGATAAATAAATTCTGCGACTATGCTTGATAATACATTTTCAGTACCCATTTACAGATAGTAACAAACTAAATGAAATATCTTGTAGCAAACTGTAGATGTAGTACAGCGAACGTAATACAGTATTCGCGCATTCTATTTCGATTTACAAATTACAATGGTGCATTCATCACCTGTTCAATATCTTTATGCGAATAATGTAATTTGTGAGTAATCTTATTTAGCAAGGCTGATGATAGAAAACTCATCAACCAAGCAACGGTACACCCTACCAATGACAGGGTATTGAGAAGGTAATAATCATGACTCCACAAGAAAAAGAACTGATTCAAAGCGTTGCTGCTAAGCTCCAAAAAAGCCCTGAAAGCAAAAAAGATGCAGAAGCAGAACAACTTATTAATACTGAAATTGGCGCACAGCCAGATGCTATCTACAAACTTACACAAGCAGTACTTGTGCAAGAGATGGCACTTAAGCAGCTAAAAGAAAAAAATGATTACTTAGAGAAAAATGCTGAGTATTACAAAGAAGAATCAAACCGTGGCACCATGAGCCGTATGTTTGGTGGCTCTCGTCAAGCGCCCCCACAACCGCCACAGCCACCAGCTCGCCAACCAAGTGCTTTTGGTGGCTTTATGCAAACAGCAGCAGGTGTTGCGGCAGGTATGGTTGCTGGTAGTGTTATCAGCAATATGCTGTTTGATGATAAGCCAGCTGAAACAGCAGCGGCAGATCCAGCACCAGCGGCGGATACAGCGGCAACTGATACAGCACAAACAGATACTGCAGCAGACGCAACCACAGATCCACAAGCTGATGATTCAAGCTTCTTAAATGATGATTCAAATAGCTTTGCTTCTGACTACACTGGTGGTTTTGGTGACGCTGGTTTTGGTGATTCAGGCTTCGGCGGTGATGACAGCGGCTTTGGTGATTCAGGCTTCGGCGGCGATGATACTTTCGCTAATAACAGTGGTTTTGGTGATACCGATGGCGGCTTTGGCGGCGATTTCGGTGGTGACGACGACGACTTCTAAGCTCGTTATTACGAACTAATAAAAAAGAGCGCAAAGCGCTCTTTTTTTATATTATTTGAGTAATTTATTTAGACTGGATTTGAGATTTCTGTTGCTTTCGATTTATCCATTAAGGCACGATATGCCGTTGCTTCAATTGCTGCAATAATAAATGGAATTGCTATAACAATAACTCCCCATATAAAGACATAAATAAACTTAAGTCCCATTGCTAAATTAGGATTAGCGAATAACAAGAAGATTGGCAACCCAATAAATAACATGTAAAAAACAACGGGTAATAACCCAGCAATCACAAACGCATACAACTTTTTATCTTTTGTTATCGTAAACGCATCTTTAAACGAAGCTTCTTTCCCTGAGGCAATTGCAGGTAAGACGAAGGATAAACGCGAAAATAGCACCCATCCAACAACACCTAGCGCTAGCATCAAACTATAAACAAAGCCATTACTCGCCATGGCATAATCCGCTTGGACTACACTCCAAATAGCATATAATAAAATAAATAATACAAACAGATATGCGCTATAACGACGCTGCTGAGGATCAAATTTAATCCCTTGCCATGGTGCATCTGCTGTGTCATCAGTATCATGTTTATCTAAGATTTGTTGCGTACGCAAACAAATAATCGAAGAGGTCAAAAAGATCGCTATATTAAATATATATACCAATATTTCATTATATAATTCATTCCCTGCCACAGAGACTTTCATGGAGCGCAAAAAATACGTCACTAAAAAAGGAATAAGTAAGGCTTTTAATAACCTTTTTTTATTATGTAAAACCGTCGATACCGACTGGCTCAATGTTTCCAAAATCATAACCAAGCTCCCTCATTAACGTACCAATACTTCATATTGCTCAATTTACTTCCTTGCTATTATTTTAAAATTTCCATTTTGACGTTTAATACTCCTGAACGCGTATTACCAATTGCTCTAAATGCTGAGCTTGATAAATCAATCATACGTCCACGCACAAATGGTCCACGATCATTAACAGTGACAATCACACTTTTATTATTACTCACGTTAGTCACTTTTACTTTAGTACCAAACGCTAATGTACGATGCGCAGCAGTCAATTTACCTTGGTCAAAAATTTGCCCGTTTGCAGTCTTACGGCCTTGAAACATATTGGCGTAAAAAGATGCTTTACCATAAATAACTTTATTCGATTTTTTATGCTCAACTGGTTTGATAATTAATACAGGGCGCTTAGTATCTACGGTCAATCTATTAGAAGGTTGATCAGTGGTCGTACACCCTGACGCAATAATAAGAGCCAATGTACCCAATACCCAATACCGTATAACAGACCAATTCATACTATAACCTCCACCTAGCCTAACTTACTCAACTAATTACCTATAAATCAAAGCAAAACAATCAATTACTTGTTAAATTCTATCATCAAATGTAAGTGAAAAACGAAAAAAATCCTATATTATTGTTTTAAAAGTAAAAAAAACCGACATTATGAATAATGTCGGCTACAAAAAGAGAATAATAAAACATACTGTGTACACCACCTTTATTTTTACTTCCAATGTAAAAACAAATAATGACAAGGTAAATACAGCAAATTACATACCAATACTTAATAATTAAAAATAACATTATGTTGTTACCATCAATACAATTTATAGCCATTAAATATTTTCATAAAGTAATCTAGCCTAACTGTATTGCAATATACGTAGCAAAATGCCTCGCAGACTTCGATCATTGTTGATACAAAGTAATAATTAATTACTCAAATTTACGCTAGTCGCCTACTTAAAAGATCTTTAGAATGCACGTTTTCAATTCCTGTAGAAAACCGCTATGTTTAAACTATTAATCTCAATGCCACCACAGATCGCACTTGCTATTGCGATTATTTTTGAAGTCATTGCCACCTCTTTTATTCCTAAAGCAGAGCAATTTACTAAATTAGTACCGAGTACCGTTGTTATTGTCGGTTACGCAGTGGCATTCTTTTTATTATCGATTACAGTCAAAACAATGCCCGTTGGAATTGTTTATGCTATTTGGAGTGGTGCAGGTATTGTTCTGGTTGCGACTATTAGCTACTTTGCCTATGGCCAACGTTTAGACCTACCCGCTATTATTGGGATTGGATTAATTATTAGCGGCGTGCTAGTGGTTAATCTTTTATCAAAGACTGTTTCGCACTAATTACTATCCATCTTTAAATAGATCGATAACAATAAGAACATAGGATCTTCTTTTTATCGATCTATATCCACCTCATCAATAAGCAGTTATGACATACTTTGAAACACTTAATCAATAAACATATCTAATGATAGATATAAAATAAACCTATTAAAGTATCGGTGTATTCAGCATCGTTAATAAGGATATTTTATGCCACATCCATCGTTAAGATTAACCCATCCACACCAAGCCGCTGCACTTTTATATCGAGCCACATTTGGCCCACAAGTTAATGATCTTAATGTATTATTTTATCAAGACATTAGCCAATGGTTTGAGGCTCAATACAATGCTCCTGCATCTTATCATCTACCTCAATTACGTCGTGCAGTGCAGTTATCAAATAAAGAAGCCAACACCAATTTACGCCTCGGTGTATGGTGGCAATATGCACTAACAGCCGAGGACCAACTTCGACAGCGTATGGCTTATGCACTCAGCCAGATCCTGGTGGTATCAAGTGTTGGTATTGGTAATCGCCATGAAGAACTTGCGGCCTATTATGATTTATTAGTTAAGCATAGTTTTGGTAATTTCCGTGACTTACTTAAAGCCGTGACGATAAATGCAGCCATGGGACGTTATTTAACGCTGCGTCGTAGTACTAAAGCTAATCCTAAAAATAATACATTTCCCGATGAGAACTATGCGCGTGAGCTAATGCAATTATTCACTATTGGTTTATGGCAATTAGATGATAATGGTCAGCCGCTAGTCGATCATAATGGCAATAATATTCCGTCATATAACCAAATTGACGTTCAAGAATTAGCTCGTGCTCTTACAGGCTGGCAAAGTGGCCATAATGAACACCCCATGACACCACGAGAGCGTAATCACGATATAGATGCAAAAGTAATTTTAGGTCACCACTTTGCAGCAGGTCAAAATACTGAGCAAGATCTAGATCAAGCATTAGACGTGCTCTTTAACCATCAAAATACGCCTTTTTTCATCGCTAACTTATTAATTAAACGCTTAGTGACCAGTAACCCAAGTCAGCAATACTTATACCGTGTTGCACAAGCCTTTATTGATAACGGTAACGGCGTTCGTGGCGACTTTAAAGCAGTGTTATGGGCTATTTTAACTGATAATGCAGTACTTAAAGGACAAGAAAATCGCTACAGCCATCATGGCTTATTAAAAGAGCCTATCCTAATGGCTGCTAACCAAGCTCGTGCACTCGGCGTTACGTCATTAGGTGATTATTGGGACGTTAAAAATAATGTTCGTTACTTTGGGCAAGGGCCATTGCAGGCAGAAACCGTATTTAACTTCTACCTTCCTGATTTTGCGCCTCAAGGTGAAATTGCCGCAAATGATCTTACTGCACCTGAATTTAGCTTATTAACCAGTCATCAAATGCTAAGTATCCATAACCGCATTTGCGCCGTGATTAATGGCTATAAAGCAACTAAACCACAACAATGGTATTACGACATTAATCCTTTTATGGCAGTACAGCATGATCCAATCGCTTTTATTGAGTTAATAAATAACCGCCTCTTTGCTGGTTTAATCTCAGATTCACTGCGGACGCAATTAATGGATCTGTTGACGAATCAGATCCCTGTTAAAGCACGAATCCGCCGAGTTGAAACCGCCTTGTATACTGCATTTACTTCACCAGAGTTCTTTTGTCAGGAGTTTGTAGCATGACACTTAAATTATCTCGCCGCCGTTTTTTACAATCAACGGCCGCATTATCTGCAACTACACTTTCAGCTCCCGCTCTGGCATTAACAGACAAAAATCAGCAACCTAATGATCATAAAGCGCTAGTAATTTTATTTTTATATGGTGGTAACGATGCTTACAATATGATTGTACCAACCACAGATAGCACATCATATGCAGCCTACCATGCCGCACGTCCAAAACTATGCTTAAAAGATACTGAAATAACGCCATTAGCCGTTGCAACCGACAATCAAGTCCCGCTAGGCATTCATCATAAAATGACAGCACTTGCCCCTTTATTTGCTCGTGGTGAAGCAACAGCTCTGATCAACAGTGGCCAATTATTAGCGCCAACGACAGCTTCTGCAATTGCAACTAATCAGGTTGAAGTGCCACAATTTTTAATGGCGCACAACATGCAGCAAAACATGTGGCAAACCGGTACCAGCGAGTATAACAACCCATTAGGTTGGGCTGGCCGTATGATGGATATGTTTACTAGCAGCAGTGATCTCTCACCATTGATTGCCCTTAACAGCGATAAGCGTTTATTACGCAGCCAAACATTAGGTCAAACGGTTGTTAGTGCTCAAGGAGCAGGTAAATACGCTGAATGGGATGACAACACCAAAATTGACCAATATTTTGCGCATTTTACTGAACGTAACTACGACAATATTTACAGTCGCCATTTCTCGAAAGTTATGCAACAAAGTGTGAGTGATAATGAAGCTCTCAAACAAGTATTGGCAACTCACCCACCAACAGCTGTTTATCCAGCAACAGATCTCGGAGGGCAATTAGAAATGGTAGCTCGACTGATTAATGCCCGCCAAACGCTGGCTCATCAACGACAAGTATTTTTTGTTGGCATTGGCGGTTTTGATACTCACGTTAATCAGAAATTACAACATGATGAATTATATACAGAGATCAGTGATGCCTTAGTGGCTTTCAATGCTGATATGCATGCACAAGATGTACATCAACAAGTCACGACAATCACTATGTCTGATTTTGGTCGTCGTATTCAAGCCAATGAATCAGGCACCGATCATGGCTGGGGTGGACATCAATTAGTGATGGGGGGGACGTTACAAGGCGGACAAGCCTATGGTCTATGGCCTGACTTAACCGCTGGCAGTGAAGACGACTTTAATCACGGGCGCATTATTCCAAGTATGGCTGCCGATCAAGTTAATGCCTCGTTATGTCGTTGGTTTGGACTTGATGACCAACAAGTATTAACTTTATTCCCAAACTTAGCCCAATTTAATACGCCATATATACCTTTCATTTAACCTAAAAAACACAGGAGAAGCACATTGCTTCTCCTGTGGATGTTTACAGATAAATGACATCAGAATAATCATCTAATAGCAGTGATAATACCCTGCACCCAATAGTAATTAAACGGTGTAAATATCATCATAAAAACGCTGATATTAATCACAATCGTTAACCATAAAATCGCTTTAAACGGTTGTTTCTGAGATTTATGGCGTAATATCTTTTGTGCCCACAAAGCACCGGGCCAACCACCAACTAATGCCAATAAATGTAAACTTGCTTCTTTCGTACGCCATGCTTCTTTTTGAGCAGCGCGCTTATCATGCGCATAAACAGCAAAAGTGACAATACTAAAACTAATATAGCCAATTAATACCCAATATGGACATCGAGCTAACCATACCCACCCAGCGACTAATCCCAAAAATAGGACACTGAACCCTTGGGCTTTACTCATTGGCGCGGTGTATTTATCCATTCTTGAATGTGATTTAACAAAAATGACAGATTTAGCTGACTTTTTACCTTCTTTATCGCCACCGAGCTCATAATAAACGCTTTCATTTATTCGCGGTCGACTTTGGCGGTCGACTAAAGCACTAATATGAAAAAATACATTATCGCCACCAACCTGGGGTCGTATAAAACCAAACCCTTTTTGGTGACTCCATTGCACAATAGTGCCTTTATTCTTCATTTTTTACCTATAGTTTTACACTGTGAACAGATTGAATACTTTTGATTATCAAAATGTAGATAACGTGATAAATTGTTTTTTTTGCATCAAGTTAATACTTTTATTATTAAAAATATCACAATTATTGAGCATGATTAAAGAAATGCATACAATGGATATGCACCCAAACACCCTTATCGCTGAATCATTACCATTAAAACCACACAGTACATATATATTTCAGTTAATTTGCTTATTGCGCTCGTTCACCAATTAGGTTACCCATGTTTAAACGCTTTGAAAACTTCACAGAGGCATTCCCTAAACAAGATCCTGAGCAGCCGCCACAAGGTATTATTGCTTTTTGTCGCTACTATAGCCGAGGATTTGAAAAGCCTTTAATTATTATGGCTATCCTCAGTGCCACAGTCGCTATTCTCGAAGTCGTATTATTCGGATTTATGGGAAAACTTGTCGATTGGCTTACTGAAAGTGATCCCCATACTTTTCTTGCACAAAATGGCACTAGCTTATTTTGGTTAGGCTTGGTCATTTTAGTGTTAATGCCCACGCTAGTCTTAATTTCATCGTTAATTAGCCATCAATCATTGTTGGGGAATTACCCCATGTCGATTCGCTGGTTAGCACACCGTTATTTACTTAAACAAAGTGTGTCATTTTATCAGGATGATTTTGCAGGTCGTATCGCCACTAAAGTGATGCAAACATCACTGGCTGTACGCGAAACGGTAATGAAAACAGCCGATGTATTTGTTTATGTCGCGGTATATTTCACCTCATCACTGGTCATTTTAGCCCAAGCTGATTGGCTACTAATGTTACCGATGTTGTTTTGGCTAGCCGCTTACGTAGGTATTCAACTCTATTTTGTTCCCAAACTTAAACACATTGCGGCAGAGCAAGCAGATGCACGCTCAACCATGACGGGTTCAATTGTTGATAGCTATACTAATATTTCAACCGTTAAATTATTTTCGCATGACCAACGTGAAACTGAATATGCTGAAAAAGGCATGCAAGGCTTTTTAAGCACCGTTCATAAACAAATGCGCTTAGTGACTGGATTTAATTTCTGTGTTCAACTCACTAACTATACGCTGCTATTTGCAATTTCTGCGATCTCAATTTATTTATGGATGCACAATGAGGTTCCAGTCGGGGCTATCGCTATTGCCATCAGTCTTGCGTTACGTATCAACGGCATGTCAATGTGGATCATGTGGGAAGTCGGATCGTTATTTGAAAATATAGGTACAGTTGTTGATGGTATGAAAACGTTATCTAAGCCGATTGCGATTGAAGATGAAGCAGATGCCAAACCATTAGAGGTAACGCAAGGCGGCATAGAGTTTGATGATGTCAGTTTCCATTATGGCGAGAACAAAGGTGTTATCAGTCATCTTAACCTCAATATTAAACCGGGTGAAAAAGTCGGCTTAGTTGGCCGTTCAGGAGCAGGAAAATCAACGTTAGTTAACCTATTATTACGCTTTCATGATGTTGAAGGTGGGCATATACGTATTGATGGTCAAGACATTACTGCGGTCACTCAAAACTCACTTCGCCGTAATATTGGTATGGTGACGCAAGATACCTCATTATTACACCGGTCTATTCGTGAAAACATCGTCTATGGTAAACCAGATGCTGATGA
Source organism: Photobacterium kishitanii (assembly GCF_000613045.3). Lineage (NCBI taxonomy): Bacteria > Pseudomonadati > Pseudomonadota > Gammaproteobacteria > Vibrionales > Vibrionaceae > Photobacterium > Photobacterium kishitanii. The sequence goes on from NZ_LN794353.1 coordinate 501,824, forward strand.
AGAAACCTTATTAGCAGCCACTCGCCAAGCACAAGCACATGAGTTTATTGAAACCCTTACCGACTCTTTTGGTAATGTTGGCTACGATGCACAAGTCGGTGAACGAGGGGTTAAGCTTTCAGGCGGCCAACGACAACGCATTGCAATTTCACGGGTATTACTGAAAAACGCACCGATTTTAATTTTAGATGAAGCTACCTCAGCCTTAGATTCTGAAGTTGAAGCAGCAATTCAAGAAAGTCTCAATGAATTAATGCAAGGTAAAACCGTGATTGCAATCGCTCACCGTTTATCCACCATTGCCGCAATGGATCGGTTAATTATCATAGATAAAGGCCAAATTATTGAGCAAGGCTCTCACGCTGAATTGCTAAAACAAAAAGGTATTTACGCGCAATTATGGGCACATCAAACGGGTGGTTTTATTGGCGAAGAAAATGCTCAATTTGAAGCAGAAACTTACAGCTAATATATATTATATGCCAATAAAATAACGTCACATTTAATGTTTCTGTAAGATCTAAAAAAGAGCCAGCCCCTCTTTATTATGACTAGGGGCTGCATATAATTAATCTTTGGTTCTATTTCACGATCAATGAGTGCAGTTGAACTTATTGTTTTGATAACACTTCTTCAAATAATACTGTCATCAGTTTTTGACCATTTTCTGTTGTCCAATCTTGCGCTAACTCTGCAATTAACTGATTGGTTGATGTCAGTGTGACACCATTTGATTCCATTCGACGTAACGCAGTTTCATCAGCTAATGTGGTTGGTGATCCTGAACCATCAACAACAACTTGTACTTGATAACCTTCTTGAACAGACGTAAGTGCTGGATAAACCACACATACGTCAGTTGTTATACCCGCAATGATTAAGTTCTTTCGCCCTGTTGCAGAAACCGCTTTAGCAAAATTCGGATCTTTCATTGCATCCACAATGCCTGCTCTCTGAATACGTAATGCATAAGCTTCAGGTACAGCTTTTTGTAATTCATCAAATAACAATCCTTGTACGTTGTTCTCTTGGCTAGAGGTTAAAATTAAAGGCATACCGGTCTCTTTTGCCGCACGCGCCAAGGCAAGTGTATTTCGTTTTATTTGCTCTAAATCAGCTGAGTGAACCCATCCCATGGTGCCTACTTGATGATCGATTAATAGCATTGCACTGTTTTCTGGTGTGAATAATGTGTTTTTCATGGTGGCACTCCTAAATGTTATTTCATCATTTTGTGAAAAAGTTGCTGAATATTTTGATGTCCAATTTTGCTATTTTCATAACTGCTATGGACTGAAGGCCCTGTTGGTAAAATGGACTGTGCTAATGAGGTCGCCGAGATAAAAAGAAATTGGCTGTCATCACTGTCTGCTGTTATTTCTAATTCCGATACGTTATCGTTATCAATCAATACCAATTGCTGCGTTGTTAATGGTTCTCCAAAAATCGATATGTTGCCTTGTAGAACATAAATAAAGCGCGAGTTTTGATCTTGTGAGGCTGAATAGCGCCAATGTGCTTTTGTTGCTGCCATAGTGATATGAAAATAGTTCATGTCTATAACATGTTTAATTGGGCTTTTTATATCCGCGTATTCACCCACTAATATTTTTGTAGATGTATTCTGTTGTTTAATAACAGGAAGATCTTCGACAGATACACCTTGATAAGAAGCCTCACTCATTTCACTATTCTTTGGCAACGCTGTCCAAAGTTGAAATGCTTCAAAATTTCCGTCTTCTGAGGTCAATGTTTCTTTATGCAGTGCGCCTGCACCAGCGACCAAAAGTTGGACACTGCCACGAGGCAATTTTACAACGTTACCTTTTGAGTCTTCATGAGTCAGATCGGCATCAATAACGTAAGTGACGGCAGCGATACCTGAATGTCCATGAAAGTCGAATCCAGCTTCAGTTTGTGTCGAATTCAATTGAAAATGATCCCACATCACAAAAGGATTTAATTGCAATAAGTTATCTTGTCGAATGAAGCTATTTATCGGCCCATGGCGAAGACCAGTGTAGTTTGATTTAATCACGATAGACTCCTTCTGTTTGATGGAATCAGTTTATATTTAAATCAATTGATTGATTAGATGGTATAATTGAGTTTATTTATCCCATATTTGGACTAATTGAATGATTGATTTAAATGAGATTAAAGTCTTTGTGTGTGTTGTTGAGATGGACAGTTTTGTAGGTGCTGGTAAAAAATTAGGTATGCCATCAACCACTGTCAGCCGCAAAGTTCAGCAATTAGAAAAAGCCTTAGGGGTACGCTTATTAAATAGAAGTACTCGTAAATTATCTTTGACTAATTTAGGTGAGATTTACTACCAACAAATGTCCCCTTTTTTACATGCTATGGAAGAAACAAATCAATTAGTACAACAGAATCAACAAGTACCTCATGGATTGATTCGAATTACGGCGCCTTTTGATTTTTCCATGTATTACTTACAGTCCATCATTAATGATTTTCTTGATACTTATCCAAAAGTGAATATTGAACTTATCGTTAATGATAATTTGTTAGACATGATTGATCACAATGTTGATATTGCTTTCCGTTCTGGAGAGCTTTCCACCCCAACGGTCGTTGCAAGAAAAATACTTCGCAAACAAATAATTTATTGTGCCAGTGCCAGCTATCTTAAGCAGTATGGTATACCAAATTCACCAAGTGACTTGATCGAACATAATTGTATTTTGTGGCAACAATCTGAAGGGAAGCAATATTGGACCTTCGCTTATGAAAACGGATTAAAAGAGTTCCCTGTTCAAGGACGTTTTGCTGTGGACAATACTCATTTGCACATTAATGCCGTACGTGAGGGAAGAGGGATTGCTCGATTACCTGAAGGGCTTGTTGAACAATATATTAACCGTGGAGAGCTATTACCTATTTTATCTAAATATACGAATGAATCAGGAAATATGTATATGGTGTACCCATCTCATCGACTAATTCCTCAAAGTACACGTTTATTTATCAATCATGTTATGGATACTTTTCAAGATTTGTAAATTCATCTTATTAAATCTTATTAAATCTTATTAAATCTTGTTTAATCTTTAAGTTATACCCTGTATACCTAACCCAAAATTAGAAAATCGACACCGCTTATCGTGGTGCCGAGTCTTAAAGTTTCAGGGTAAACAACTGCAATTATTTATACTCATCAACAAAAGTGAACCAATCTGCCGCTGCATCTTTGTTCAATGCCCATCCGCCTAAATGGTACCTTTCCCATAATTGGCCATTATCATCATAACTACTCTTGAACCCCACCTCCGCGACAAAAGGGGCTACAGAATACATATTGAATGCTTCAGTAAATGAATGTATTTCTAAACCGAAAGCCTTCTCTACATCTCGATCTGTCGGTAAACGATTAATCCTGATATATGACATATTGACTCCTGAATTTTAACGTGAATGCCGAGTTTGCTGTACTCCATGGACATAAACGCAAAGATATCGCCTAGACTATGAGTGTAGAACTATCTTCAATACAACGTTAAATTAAACAATATGATGAACAATCAATATTACCCTCATCGTCACGACTATTAACCTGCAAGGAAATTGGAAATCGGCTTCCCTAGTGTTAAAGTTAATGCCCATTTGAGATATCGAATAACCACACTTTGACAGATAAGAATAAAAACATGCTATCTGGCACCACATTAATTACGCAAAATAACAATTTCTCATTATAATTAGTTAAAAAGGTGATTAAACTGATGTTAATAAACCTTAATGGGGCATGAATAAGTCTTTGACTTAATACGTCTAAAGGAAAATCTAATGTTGCAATAGCGTAACTTGAACCACTTTCCTGTCAGACGTAACATGCGCACACCATTATTTGAGAGGACACCGCTTTGAACACACCCAGTCGATACTGGAATGAGATTTTTCCCCGTTAATCTGTCCTCCCCTGCTTTTGCGTGTGAGTTGACAATGTTTAACTGTCAGCATGCACTATCCCTAATGTTCGTTGCTTTTGCTTAAATCTTATTATGCCAGTTTTGCATTGGTAGACGCTGTATTTATCAGCTTCAAATCGTGTTTTAAAGTGTTCTTTATATCGTCGCCACTAGTGGAGATATAAGACATGCTGAACGCATTTACATTAAACGACTTCCGTTTACAACGTTTGGATTTAGAAGCCCAAGATCCCATCTCATCAGCACTATGGGTTGACCTCATCGAGCCCAATGAAGAAGAGCGAGAACGCGTTCAAAAAGATCTAGGACAAGGCCTTGCGACCCGACCTGAGCTAGAAGACATTGAAGCCAGTGCGCGTTTTTTTGAAGATGAAGATGGCTTACACATTCACTCATTCTTCTACTACGAAGATATGGAAAATTATGTAAGCAACGCGACGGTGGCTTTTACTATTCGTAATGGTCGCTTATTTACTTTACGAGAGCGTGAATTACCTGCATTTCGTCTTTATCGAATGCGTGCTCGTACTCAGCGGTTACAGCAAGGTAATGCGTATGAATTACTATTAGATCTGTTTGAAACAAAAATAGAGCAACTTGCTGATGTAATTGAAGATATTTACAGCGAATTAGAGGCAATTGGTAAGGTTATTTTAGGTGGTAAACCAGGTGAACATTTTGATAAAGCCTTATCGAACCTAGCTGAACAAGAAGATGCCGGTTGGAAAATCCGCTTATGTCTAATGGATACTCAGCGCGCGTTAAGCTTTTTGGTACGAAAAGCCCGTTTACCAGAAAGTGAATTAGAACAAGCGCGTGAAGTCTTGCGTGATATTGATTCTTTGTTACCGCACAATGAATCTTTATTCCAAAAGGTTAACTTCCTGATGGATGCAGCAATGGGCTTTATAAATATTGAACAAAACCGAATTATTAAAATATTCTCGGTTGTGTCGGTCGTCTTCCTACCGCCAACATTAGTTGCATCTAGCTACGGAATGAACTTTAAGTTTATGCCAGAACTTCATTGGGAGCTCGGCTATCCATATGCGCTAGGGTTAATGGTCTTGGCTGGTTTTGCACCTTATCTTTATTTCAAACGTAAAGGTTGGTTATAAACTATTATTTACAAAAAAGCCCCCTACTTTAAAAATAGGGGGCTTTGTTATTCAGAGCCAATTTTCAATGACTGATGTTAGTAAAAATAAACGTTATTCTATACCCATTATTGTGGATTAAGACCAAGTTTCTTTAACACTAACTTAAAGTTATCTTGACGCTCTTTAACGTTATGAACAGCGCCTGTTGAACAGCTCGAATCAGGACACCCACGGTTTACAATACCAGAAACATCATCAATAAATTCAGTGCCTTTTAGGCCACTATCAACGTATCTCTTCAGTTCGTTATAGTAGTTCCAACCTTCGTATGGGCCACCATCATTTGAATAAGCTTGTACCGACGTTACCCAATAGAATAAACCTGCAATCCACTTAATTTCTTTGTTCTCTTCAGAGCTACAAATCAAGCCTGGGTTTGAACAGAAATCAAGATCAGCATATAACGGATTCGTCGGTGGTGCTTCAACAGTGACGCCATCAATGGTTTGACCAATGGTCGCAGGATCAACATGTGAACGGCCTAAGTAGTGGTTAAGGGTACCGAAGTTTTGACGACCTGTAGTTTGAATAACACCACGTCCCCACCAACCACAACCTTCAACACTTTCTTGACTACTACCATCCCAAAGGAACGTACCGGCTTTCTGACCAACATACGTTTTACATTCGTCACGCTCCCACACTTGCTTAGAGGTATCGACTTTATCGGGTACAACGTTACAGTGGCCACTATTCGTCCAACGACCTACGCTGCCGTTAACAAGTAAACCGCGCTCTTCTAACACGGCATCAGGTGCTGCAAATACTGGTGCTGGTGCACCGTACCATGACGCATGTGTTAGGGCACTGACTTCCATTTTGTTATCACGAGGACAAGAGTAAGCATAATCTAAGCCTGAAGCAGGGTTAAAGCCGTAATCTGCATATTTCTGACCTAGCTGACCACAACTCGCTGACATTGGATAATCAGTTGGCGCACCGTATTTCACTTCCGACCAATTGTTCTCATCACACGCATTGTAACGAATAGTCTCTTGCATACTTTGCGCTAAGAAAGCAGCAATCGCGACTTTGGCATACATGATGTTAGTGGCATCATCCACGTCATCATTCAATAACCAGAACTTATTACCAGCAACACCAATGTTGTGCATCGCATTAAGGCCATCAAGGAAGTCATTCCACTTATACACTGTAGATGGAACCCACTGTGATTGCGGTGTTTCGTAAAGGAAAGCTTCATTATCCATCACGGTTGCAGCATTTGCTAACTCACGATTCAATGCATCAATGCGCGTTAACGAGCCTTTTTCTAACTCGGTACCGACATAATACAGTGGCACTTTCGCACCTTGGTAAGCTTCAATTTTACCAGTTAAATCCGTATTATTCTCATCAAACAAAATCGCAAATACGTTACTGTACGCTGCTTTACGAATTTGTTGCTCACGAGTGGTATTACCCATAAAGTAATTTGCCGCTTGTGCTGTTGGAATATTTGCCAACATCGCAGGAGTCTTCACGTAATCTGTAACTTGTTTCACATACTCTAGCGCGTTGTGCCATTGATCAGCAGATAATGCCGCAGTAGCACTCGATTTTGTAAAGGCAATAAAGTCAGCTTTAGTTGCAGAACCTGCTTTATAAAGTTCTAATGTATCAAGGAAGCCTGCAGTATAATTCGAGGCTGCGTTCCACACCGATTGGCGGCCTGAATGGGTATCAAATGCAAATTCACCAATGCTTAACGTCCAACCAAAAGTTGCTTGTGGTGCAACGGTTGATACGATCAAGTTGTGTGCTTGCGTCCATCCTTTGACATCATTGCTGAGCGCATTAATAGCCGTAATATCAATCTGACTACCGGTGATATCAACAGCATTGGTTAATGCTTGTTTCACCTCAATTGCGCCTAACGCTAGACCTTTATCACGCGTCGCTTGATCAAGTACATCACTACTGATGATAATGGATGACGTACCCGCTTGGTTTGCCTGCTCAATAACCGAAACAAATGCTATCGTTAACTTATCAATATCTGCTAAGTCAGCACTGTTGCTTGTAGCAATAGTAACTGTTTCAGGTGTTGTTGTTGATGGACTTGCCACTACAAACGTATTTGGCCAGCCAGCCACTTCTAAACGAACTGGATCCATTGGGTTAGGTAACGAAAGTAATGGCGCGGTACCAGGATCTGTGCCGTCACAATTTAAATGAAGCGACCATGAAGCGTCACTACCAGGCACACTTTGCGTCCAGTAAACAGCAGAGTAAGCAATGTTTTTATGCACCATAATGTCACCCCCACCAGCATGACCATCACGTGTCCAGTCTGGATAAATATTAAAGTCAGCACATAATCCACCCGGTGGTGTAACTGGTGGTGGCTCAACCGTTTGTGCTGTAACAGTAATATTTAAACGAGTCGTAGATGAAAGCGCTTGCGCATCGGTGGCGATGGCATTCAATGTTACGCTACCTGCTTGAGCTGGCTGCCAGTCACACGTAAATGCATCTCCGGTTATCGCATCAAATGTACAAATTTGCTGATTATTGGCTTTAATAATTACCGAGGTTAAATCATTATCGACATCAGAAGCATTAACAGAAATAGAGACTGTCTCGGTTTCATTAACAGTAGCACCATTAACAGGGGCTATAAAGTTAACTACTGGCGCGGTAAAATCCGTATTCCCTTCTGCTTCTACCGTCACAGAAACTGACTGCTGCTCAATTTTTTGATCATTGCTATCAAACACAAACACATTAATCGCGGCATTGCCTGCATCGCTAGGTGTCCATGTTTGCGAGTAAAGCGTAGTGTTCTGGTCAATGGCTTTTTGAGCAAGTTTAGTGTTATTCACCCAAAACTCAACTTTTGATGCCAATTGACCATCAATACGCGCTTCGATTACAACGGCTTGATTCACTGTTAGCAACTGACCAGCCGTTGGTGCAAGAATTGATAATTCGGTAACTTCAGGTCCAGGCTCCCCAGGACATTCAGTTACATCCCAAAACCATGAATTAGTCGTTGGCGTTTCCCAAATACCCGGTTTATTCTTCGCAATAAAGCATTCATTATTATAAGAAACAATGTCTCCATTCTGAACTTCTGTTTCTCCAGGAACAAAAGGAATAACATTAACTACCTGACTAGTGCCAGAGGCATATAGAGAGCTACTCAACATAACGCTGAGTATAGCTACTGTAACTTTATTTATTCTTCTCAAGATCTAATTCCTTCCATGCTTAAGCGCTTAAAAAAACCAAATATCTGGCCATCATTAGCTATTGGTTGTTGCATTCCGTTCAACCTGTCTCTACTTACCAATATATTCAACAAGTTAAATATGATTAACAGATTTAACATATTTAACACAACAAATTAAGTGTCACAACATTCCATTGGTTATCAAAGTGATAATATGATTGCCAGCTCAAAGAAAAAGTAGATATAAAAAGGATAAATAACTTATAAATGTGAGATTACTCTAACAAGATTTATAGAAACGCAGAGCCAAATAAAAAACGCGCTAAAACAGGAAGCCCTAGTCGCAAGAACATTTTGAGACAATTGAGAATTTGATTAAAGCAATATATCAAGGTGATCAAATTAGCTAAATCACGACAACTAACCCAACAAGAATTACGGCGATATATGATCTCCCCCACACAATAAAATCTATTGCATACGATTTTTTTTCAAATAGTGATAATAAAGAATTCACGGATTTTTTTGCTTTCATATCATTTAAAATAGGGAATTTAATAATGTTTTATAAAGGATTTAAACACGTTTCTCTTTTGCTATTGTTATTAATTAGCAGTCCATCAATAGCAAAAAATATAGATTCAGAGATGCATAGTAATTATTGTATGCTTAATACTCCTGATATCATTTATTCTACAACTTCATTTAACCGTTCTATCACTATTAATTTAGCCGATATTGTATCTGATTCACTTAACCATGAACTTTCAATCCTTGAAGTTGTAAAAGTAAGTTCTACTGGAAGTAATTCTAGCTACGTTGAGCAAAGTAAACCGCTAGAGTTTACCTATCGCCCTAATAACTTCCTCGGGGTTGATGTATTTATGTATACCGTTGGGCATAAAGGCATTGGAAAAACAGGACTTGTTGAGATAACAAGTCTTGAACATGACTATTGTACGCTTGAAACACCTGATACAACTTATTTATCAACAACATCAAACCAAGCAATAACAATAAATCTAGAAGGTATTGTAACTGACTCATTAGATCATAAGTTATCAATACTTGAGATAGTTAACATTACCTCTTCTGGAAATAATCTTAGTTTTTTTGAACAAATTAGCCCATTAACATTCACTTATAATCCTAATGGTCATCTAGGTGCCGATGTGCTTATGTATACTATCGGACATGAAGGTGTTGGCAAAACAGGATTAATTGAAATAATGACATTGGATTAATCGTTGTTTATTAGTATGCGCCCCATTTAACGGGGCATTTTTACATAGTAAAGAAGTAATTAATATTTTCTATTATATTGTTTATTAATAACCATGAACCCAATAAACCCGTTATGACAGCTCGTAATCCTCAAAATGATCAACAAACTTTTGTAAACCAATAAGATCTAGAATAATAAGCTCCGTGCCTTTTTTTTCAACTAACCCTTGTTGAATCAAGGTTTTTAAGGCGCGCCGATAAACTCGACTGGATGTACCAAAACGCTCTGCTTCTTTATCAACTTTATTAAATCTTCCTAGTGTCAGAGAGCGACGAGCATGCTGGAGTAAATCAAAGGCAATATTATAAGTAATTGGATGCAGCAAACGGTAAGTATATATATCAAGAGAGTCTTGGTAATCAAGTGCTAAAGCCGAAGCAAAGAACAGACTAAATTCAGGGTGTTCTAACAGTAATTTTTCTACTTTTTTTATATCAAGAATATCGATCTCTATCGCTTCTTCAACAACTACTGACCACTGACATTGCGTTTTAGTAAAGAACTCCATTTCACCAAATACATTATAATTACAATCCATCTCCCCTAACTGAAAACGACGACCATTAACTGCACAAATATGCATTGATACGCGACCAACAGGAACAATAACAAGCTGAGTAATCGCTTGGCCTTGTTGCAATATAGGATCGCCGATTTGGTAGCGTTTACTACCAATTTGACAACGGTAAAGAGCTTGACGAAAACTAAGATAGTGTTGAGTCAGATAATCGCTAAACCTTGTTGATGGAGATGGTGTTAATTGCATCACTCATATCACTGTTATTTCATTTCATAGTAAGATAACGGGTTTTCATTATACTGAATAGAAAAATCTATATTACGCATTAAAATAGCCCAATCAGTAGCAATCGGGCTATTTTGTCGATGTTACACACTATTAAATAACTTGAGTCAGTGCATTCAGCGCAACATTTGCCGCTAACTGTTCACCTTGAATGAGATCTTCAGCTTCATTAACATAGGCGCTAATTCCTTCGGTCACATTCTGTTGATAAAGAACAACATTATTAAGTATTGCTGCGGTTCTTAACTGACGAAGACGACCAACAGTTAATAAAGCAGAAGTCTCCATATCAGCACCTAATACCCCTTTTTTATGCCAATATTCACAAATACTATCTTCATCATCGGTATAAAAACTATCGTGAGAGCGAACAATACCGCAATAGTAATTAATGTTCTGTTGAGATAAGTTCATTTTTATCAAATGAACCAATTGGTGATCAGCAATAGCAGGAAATTCACTTGGAAGATAAGCTTTAGATCCTCCTTCATCGCGAACCGCACCTTCAGCAACAATTAATTCACCCAAGCCAATATTCGATTGCAGCGCTCCCGCCGAGCCAACACGAATAATATATTCAGCACCACATCGCTTGAGTTCTTCCAAAGCAATAATCATCGATGGAGCGCCCATCCCTGTACTGCACAATGTGACCGATTTTCCTTGATAGTCACCATTAATGATGCGGTATTCACGATTTTCAGCAATTAATACACTATTCGTTAAAAAACGTGCTGCTATTCGATTAACTCTATCTGGCTCACCACAAACTAAAACACCTGTGGCAATTTGACCGTAACTAATTAATAAGTGAGGTTGCTTGTTCATGCGATAGCCTTCCTAACTTGTGGCTTATTTCTATTCGCAATTGCGATCCAGCAACGCGCACCATTCGCGGCAACAAAGAGAAGAATCGCATACTGAATAGAAAGAGCATAAACACCTTGTGCTGCATATAAACCAACACTAATGATGTTAATAACAACCCATAGAATCCAGTTTTCTACATACTTACGTGTCATTAGAATTTGAGCAACAATAGAAAGTACCGTCATAGTTGCATCCCAAAACGGGAAAGCGCCAGGCTGTAATGTAGGATCAGCTAAATTAGCACCAAAAATATTCAATACATCGACAGCAAAATTAGCTAGAGCAAAAAATACTGGGTTGATATAAAGCGTTAATAAACTAATTGCAATCGCACTTAGCGCAACGGTCATGGCTAACTTTGGTTTACTTAACCAACGGATCTCTAAGCTGTCACCATTAGTGTTTGATTTCGTCCATGCAAACCAACCATAAATATTGGCACAAAAGAAAAACACTTGAAGTAACAATAATCCATACAGTTGAATTTGAAAGAAAATAATACAGAATAACGTGACATTAATAAGGCCAAAAAAGAAGTTTATGGTTTTTTCTTTACTGGCAAACCAAATACACAGTAAACCAAAAATAGTACCAATAGCTTCAATCCATGACATGGCATAGCCACCACCAATTGAAAAGTTAACAAGGGTGTTATTGATATCGAACCAAGAGAGAAAGTCCATCGGTTATTCCTTTTATTCTCATTAATAATTTGAATCAATTGTAAAAGGCATACTTATCTATGGTGAGGACATTTGTCCCATCACAAGTGAGGATGATCAACTTTTTAAAAATTAGTTAGTCACATTTTAATTCAACGACATAATCGTTTAACAGCCGACAAACTATCACAAAGAAAAGCAGTCCTACGCTAGCTCAACCAGCTAACGCAGACAATAAGATGGGATATAATGACTATATTAGCGGGTTAAGACCAAATAGCGACCACAGCCATTAGCGCAAAGCCGATCACGACAAAGGTGAAGTTCTTTAAATCACAGCATTTATCAACCATGGTCGATTGTTTTAAGCCATGTAATGTGCCGAGATACAAAAATGTACCTGCTGCTAATGAATAAAAGATCGGCTCTAATAATGGATAGCTGCTAGTGTATTCTAAAACGCCTGAACCTAATGCAACCCCTAATGGCAACATCAACGTAAATAACCCAAACATTAATAAAGCTTGGCGTAACGATAGACGACTTTTACTTAATTGAACTGCCAGTGAAAAACTCGCTGCCCATTTATGCGCTAAAATAGCAATAAGGATCATCACCATCATAGTAATAGAACCGCTTAACCCTAGCACCGTACCCGCAAGTAATGAGTGAATAGATAAAATGACCATTGCTAAAATAGCAAACGCAGGGCTATTACTATCACCGTGTTCATCTAAGCGGCGGCCTAAGTGTTCAAACCATAATAGTAATAAAAACACACAGCCCGCTAATACGAATGCTATCGGGTAATCAATACCATGATCTAAGAATGATTTTGAGGCGTCACCTAACATATGAATTAAACCTGCGCCAAGAAAAACGCCGGATGCTAATGCTTCTGCTGCAGGTGATTCTAAAGGTCGGGTCGTTTTAAATTTACGAATAAACGGATACAACCCAGCGAGCACAGTAGTAACAAAAATAAGTACTACTGATAATATTTTAAATTCATCGAGATTCATGTTGTATTCCGCATCGTTAAACAACCGACTTTATAGCACTTACGGTGTTACTCTGCGAACGATTTGAATGTAAAACATTAATTCCATATAGCAACAATATTAATTACTTATGATATTTGGAAATCTTAATAATAATCGCTGCAATATTGAAACAGTCATAAAACGAAAATAAATCCATATAAGTCAATAAATTAAAGAAAACCACGCATCTATTGTTTAAATTATTAATAAAAAACGGCGCTATAATCTCATTTATTTATAAAAATGAACTACGCTTAGTGAGTCCCAATACATCATAAAATAGAGGTATTATATGGCCACTCAGAAAACAAAAGAATCGACACACGAGACAATGGAACGCCATTACTCTGATGATGCAAAACACAAATATGATAAAGATCACCAAGAATATCGTGAACATGAACCATCACATGGGCATCATATTCACGGCGGCGTTGGCGCTGCGCATAAAGAAACTCACCATCATCATCATACAACTCATCACCACCACCATCACTACTATGGCCATGTCACGATTATCAATGGTAATGAAGAATAATCACCTTTTAAAATGACTAAAACATGCTGATAAATATATCTGCATGTTTTACTTATTACTGCCTCATAGCAAAATCTTTATTGCGTTTTCATTTATAATCACTATAGTCTTACCTCCAATATAAAAATACACTTTCCCTTATGAAACAATTTCTTATTACATGCCTATTTTGTTTATTATTAGTTGGGTGCGTAACTGAAAGTGTACGAGTCATTCCAACCAAAGTAAGCGTAAAAGCAGGTATTGATTTCAATCCATGCGGTAGCGAAGTTGAAGGCTATAAATTTGAACCTAATGGCGTTATTTCAATAAGTTGCACCAATGGAAACGTCTATTCAGTACGTAACCGACAACAACTTGAAAAAATGAAAAAAAATGTCGTTGATTGCCAACGAAAAGGCTTCGATGATTATAGCTTGTGTCTATCAAACAAAAACAACACTAAAAATAGCGATACAAACGCACAATCCGACAACGGTATGAGCAGATAACGATAATAAATGCTTAATACGTAAAAAATAACAACGATTTATATTTGTCGACACCATAAAAAATATTCATCAAAAAACAATATGATTAAATATTCATTTAATTATTAATAAAACGGCGTTGAATTGCATAAAATATCACCCTACCCTCAATGATCGTTTTTTAATCAATTTTGACTTCTGTAATTTTACTTCTGCTACTAACTTTTATTATTCCTCTTAGACTACTATTCACTCAAAATATAAGAGGTCTTATTATGAAAAAAACTCACCTTAGCTATCTTCTACTTATAGCAATATCAGCACCAACTATGGCTGATACTTTAACGAATCCATCAAATAATGTAATTCTTGGTAATAATGCGGATGTAAAAAATAGTAATACATCAATATCTATAGGATACAGTGCCCACGCCCAAGGTGGCTCAAGTATTGCAGAAGGGTATCAAGCAACTGCCAATGGTAACGCCGCGGTTGCCATTGGAGTGGCATCCAAAGCAAATGGCGATCAATCTGCATCTTTTGGATCTAACGCCAGCACTGATGGTAATAGTTCATCATCTTTTGGTTCAGGATCTGTCGTTAAAGGCGTCCAAGCAGAAGCGTTTGGCGCAACATCACATGCTATAGGTGATAATGCTGTTGCTTTTGGTTCTGGTGCTAATGCCAATGGCCGTTATGCATTGGCTTTAGGTACTAGTGCTCAATCACAAACAGCTGATATAGCGATTGGTAATTATGCTAAAGCAACAGGAACAAGAGGCTCAATTGCTATCGGTAATGGATCACAATCAACTGATGGTCAAGTATCATTTGGTAATGCCCATGTTCAACGCCGATTAGAAAATGTGCATGCGGGTATTGCAGCAACAGATGCTGTCAATGTGAGCCAATTAAATCAAGGTATACAAAAAGCAGACAGCTATACCGACCAAAAAACAACAGCAACATTAGCTGATGCTAAAACATACACGAATCAACAAACAGCTGCTGCTGTACAACAAGCGAATACTTATACTAATAATAAATCAGCCACAACATTAACTGACGCTAAAACATATACGAACCAACAAAATACAGTCACCTTACATAATGCAAATACTTACACGAATAATAAATCAACCGAAGTTTTAGCAACGGCAAATAATTATAGTAATCAGCAAAGTGCTGCAGCAGTACAACAGGCAAATAATTATACTGATAATAAATCTGCGGCGACATTATCAGCGGCAGATCAATACACTGATCAGAAGGTGAACTTCCTTACTCAGGATATTGAAAAGGTTCACAATCAGGCTAATGCGGGTATAGCAAGCGCAATGGCAATGTCATCAATTCCAATGAAGCAAGGCTATCATTATACAATTGGTCTAGGTGCGGCTAATTACGATAATCAATCAGCTGTAGCGTTAGGTGGTAAATTCGACGTAAGTCAACATAGCATAGTAACTCTTGCCGCATCGGATAATAGTCTTCATGATGCAGGTGTTTCTGCTGGCGTTGGATTTGGGTTTTAATTATTTAAACATAAAAGCAGTAGATAATAATTATATCAATTTTTATCTACTGCTCAACTCACTAAAAAAAACCAACCCATTGTAATAATTACAAACACCAAAGTTAGAGCTTTAGCTCTAATACATGTTAATTCAAACAACAAACTCATATTTTTTATCGTATCAACAAAAAATTTATATCGCGATTAAAATATAACCATTTTTTGCTTTCACGCACCTCAAAAATATATTTCTGTACTTATTCTCTATATTATTAAATACCTTATTGATAATAATTATAATTACCAAAAAAATGGTAAATATAATTCTATTTATAGATTTAACTTTTCCATATGCAATGAATAGTATTGCCACACACATCATATGGACGTAATCATGAATAGCTATAAAAAAACGTGTGCTGTAATTGCAATATTATCCACATCAACAATGACATACGCATCACCAATCAACACTCATAGCCAATCAAACAATTTATCTAACAATATTACTCATGGCTATCAAGCAAAAACCAAAATCGAAAAAGACTCTGCTATTGCTATTGGCGTTGCTGCATCAAGTATCGGTAACCAATCGATAGCGCTCGGCACTAATGCTTACGCTCACGATGACAGTGCTGTTTCTTTTGGCGCTGGTTCATCTGCAACGGGTATTCAAAGTACGGCAACAGGATCTCGCGCTAATGCCAATGGTGATGCAGCTTCTGCATTAGGTTCTGGCGCCACCGCAACGGGTCGTCGCTCTATTGCTATCGGTTCAGAATCCAAAACAACAGGTGATCATGCTATGGCAATTGGCAACTATGCCTCGGCTGATAAAACCACGATATCTTTAGGCGATCATGCAATAGCAACGGGTCGCAATTCAATCGCTATTGGGAACAATTCACACTCAAACGACGGTCAAGTCTCTTTTGGTAATGCTAAAACTCAACGCCGTTTAGAATATGTAGCCAACGGTCGAGCAAATACTGATGCCGTAAATATGAGTCAACTAAATCAGCAAATAGCGCAAACCCGTACTTACACCCAACAACAAAAACAAACCGCAATCACCCAAACAAAAACTTACGTAACACAACAAAGCACTGCCACCTTAAACAAAGCCAAAATGTATACTGATCATCAATCAGCAACGACGCTATCAGCCGCAAATCAGTACACAGACCAAAAAGTGAATCTACTTACTCATAACATTGAGAAAGTTCATAACCAAGCCAATGCTGGTATTGCAAGTGCAATGGCAATGACTTCAATTCCGATGCGACAAGGTTACCACTACACTATTGGTATGGGTGCAGCTAACTATGGTAACCAATCAGCGATGGCGATTGGTGGTAAATTTGATGTCGGCCAGCATGGCGTTATCACTTTAGCGGCTTCTGATGATAGCCAACACGATGCAGGTATCGCAGCTGGTTTTGGCTTTGGCTTCTAAGGGCTTTATTCATCAAGCTGTGGTCGCCACCAGTAATGTAATAAGCGACGATATCCTCGTTTAATATCATGCAAAATTAGATATAGAGCAGGCACTAATACTAAAGTGACAACGGTTGCGAATAAAATACCAAACGCAAGTGATGTTGCCATAGGAATCACAATCTGTGCCTGCAAACTCGTTTCTAATAAGATCGGAGCTAACCCAAAGAAAGTTGTAAGTGACGTTAATACAATGGCACGAAAACGACTACACCCGGCTTCTGTTACTGCATGATAAAGTGGTACACCTTGTGCCAAGGCACGATTAATAAATACAACGAGTACTAAAGAATCATTCACTACCACACCAGACAATGCCAAAATACCAAACACACTCAATAAATTAAGTGAGATATCAGCAAAATAATGCCCTGCAATAGCACCGATAATACCAAATGGGATCACCGACATAATAATCAACGGTTGAGTGTATGAACGTAAAGGGATCGCCATTAATGCAAAAATAGCAAATAGTGCCAATACTGCATCTCGAACTAAACTACCTTTTGTTTCACTCTCTTCTTTAGCTTGACCATCTAATTGAATTTTCACCGTTGGATATTGCTGGCGCAATAAAGGCAAATAACTATTATTGATAATGGTATATATTTCAGAGGGAGAAGCTTTATCTTTCTGCACATTAGCGCTTACCACCAGCGTGCGGTGTTTATCAACCCGATGAATACTATTCAACGCTGGAATAAAATTAATTGTTGCCACTTGTGAAAATGGCACCAGACTGCCATCTGATAATACCACCTTCATATTTTGTAAGTCGCCAACACTACGTCGTTCATGTACGGGATAGCGCACCATTACTTTAACTTCTTCGTTATTACGTAACAGACGTTGGACTTCAATACCTTGAAAAGCATGTCGAACTTGATTTGTAAGGTTAGCCACTGATAGGCCCAATAGTTTTCCAATTGGAGTTAGCTTGATATTGATCTCTTGAGTAGGCGCAGATAAATCATCTTCAATATTAAATACTCCTAAATAACGCCCTAACTGTTGCTTTAGTTGGGTTACTGCTTGCACTAATTGCGCACTATTATCACCTTGTAAACTATATTGAATATCACTTTTTTGACGATCAATAGATGCCTCATAAGCAATAGATTTAACCCCAACCAATGGTGGTATATTACTTTTCCAGTTAGCTAAGATATCAAAGCTCGTTATTGGCAAACTCTCACTTTTCTCCAATTCAACCAGTACAAACATATCGTTACTATCTCGCATATTAACAAAACTATGTTTTACTACATGAACGCCTTGCTGCTGATATATTTCCTCATCAGTTTTATAAAGAGCCTGTTCTAATTGATTAACAACCTTAATATTATTTGCCACTGAATTAGAGTCATTCATTTCCACCAGCACTTGAATATAATCAGAGGGTAGTTTAGGAAAGAATACCCACCGCAATTGCCCACTAAACACCAAAGCCAATGCTAAACATAATACGCCAACGAAAGTCGCTAATACGTTATATCGGTGCATAATAGCAACCATAATAAAACGTCGATAATGGACATCAATAAATCTATTTACAGCCTGATTAAAACGCCGTTTAACTCGTACTAGTGGATTGTTCCATTGCCGCTGCTGTACTAATCGGGATCGTGCTAAATGCGCAGGTAAAATCAGTTTAGATTCAATCAATGAAAAGGTTAAACATAATATAACCACCCACCCAATAGCCTTGAAAAATTCCGTACGAGGATTATCAGACAATAGCATTGGAACAAAAGCTGCCATGGTAGTTAACACCCCAAAAGTTGCAGGAACCGCGACCCGCTTAGCACCTTGAATAACATGCTCAATCGTTTGTCCTTGTTGCTCTACTTCAGAATAAACACTTTCACCAACAACAATCGCATCATCAACCACAATCCCTAGCACTAAAATAAAACCGAATAGCGACAATAAGTTAATCGAAATATTAATACTTTCTAGCGGCATAAATAACAATGTGCCTAAAAAGCAAAATGGCAGTCCAAGTAGCACCCAAAACGCTAACCTAACTTCTAGAAATAACGCCAGAATAATAAAAACTAATAATCCACCATATGCCATATTAGATAGCATCATGTTAAGTCGACCTTCTAGGTAATGCGACATATCTGCCCATTTATCAATATGTACCCCTTGCGGTAATTTGGCTTTTTTATTCGTTATATACTCACTGATTTGCTGCGATATTTGAGTCGCATCTTGGTTGGGAAGATTACGGATTTGTATGACTGCGGCGCGTTGTTGATTAAATCGATTAAGCACTGATTGCTCAACAAAACCATCTGTTACTGTGGCTATATTGGATAACTGGAGTTGACTTCCATCGGGATTAGTACGTAACACAACAGCCGCAAATTGATCGCCTTGATAAAGTTGTGCCGTGGTACGCACTAACACATCACCATCTTGCGCTTTTATTGCACCTGCGGGTAAATCCAATGAACGTTGCTGTAAGGCTTGTGCGACTTGCTCAATAGTTAAATTATAATTACGTAGTTGCTGAGATGATATTTCAATCGCAATTTCATCATTTTTAACCCCAGTAACAGTAACTGCGGTTGCACTGGTTTGCTGAATAATTTCATCTTTAACCACTTGGGCATAGCGTTTAAGTTGGCGATCACTCAATTCACCATATAGTGATAAAAACATCACATTACTCATAAACTCTGCCCGTTGAATCAACGGTGGTTCCATTTGAGCTGGAAAGGTAGTTATAGCATCAACACGTTGTTTCACTTGATCTAAAATCTTATCAAAATCAGCATCATTATCGAGTTCTAAGGTAACAACGCCTACCCCTTGATTAGCAACAGCGGTAACACGTTTAATATCAGCAATATCATCCACTGCTTGTTCAATTTTAACAATAATCCCTTGTTCAATATCCGCTGCTGCAGCGCCGGTATATTGACTGGTAATGGTTATTTTATTGGTACCAAAAGCTGGGAATATTTCTTTATTAATAAGATTGACTGAAAATAAGCCACCAATCATCACTAGCAACATCAATAAATTAGCAGCGACATGATTACGCGTAAACCAAGCAATGATTCCCGATGATTCCATTCACTACTCTCCGTTATCTACATCCTTAGAATGAATAACCGTCAGTGGAGGTTGCTCAATGAATTGAGGTGGATTTAAAACGGTTGTTACTGCAGTCCCTTCTAAGTAATTATCAGGCCAAGTTAACGACACTAATTCACCATCTTCTAATCCCGCACTGATATAGGCATATTTAAGATCCGTACGCGCAACCACCACTTTCCGCATTTGAGTTAAACCATTACTATCGACTAATACCACCTGATCATTTCGAATCACGTGCCGATGTAATTTAACCGCATTAGCAATCGGCTTCGCTGCAATTTTAGCCGTCACAAAAGCCCCAAAATTTAATACACCGGTTCGTTGTTGAATAGATAAGCGCCGTTGATAAGGATCAATAACATCAACAATGAGATAAACCATTCGACTTTGAGGATCAATCACGCCCTCTGTACCGATAAAACGTGCTGTCCAATGCTGAAAATCTTGGCCATGGTGCTCATTGGTTAGAATGACTGTTGTATTAGGCGAATTTGGATCAATAAATGAAAAAGCTTGAGGGGTAACAGGAAGACGAATACGAGCAACATCAGTACCGTATATAATCCCTAATTGCTCACCAATATTGACATGGCTGCCAACATTGATATGTTTTTCAGTAATTAAACCATCAAATGGGGCAGTAATAATAGTGCGAGCAACATTCCGTTGCGCCCGAGCTAATGCTGCTTGAGCAAATTTAACATTAGCTTGTTGTTGTTTTCGTTGAGGAATACGCAACCCTAACGCTGATTGCTTAGTTGTAGAGATATGACTTAAGGTTTTTTTTGCCACGATACCGCGAGCAATTTCTTGCGCCAAGAGTGCCTTTGCTTGAGCGAATGTTGCCTCAGCTTGAGCGAGATCAGCATGATAATCAGCGTCATCTAAATGGGCTAATACCTCACCTTTGCGGACAAACTGCCCTACCGCAAAAGCAGGCGACAAACGGTTAACAACGCCACTCACCTGCGCGACTAATTCTGCTTGATGCTTCGGCTTAACCATACCATAAGAACTAACATTAAATGCTAATTGTTGCTTTTTCACCGCCATCACTTCAAGCACAGGCACTATGGTTTCGACGATTTTTTGCTGAGTCTGTGGCCGATTTAATAATAGCGCTGCGGATAAACCCGCAAACAACAATAAAATCACTACCGGTAAATAACGCCGGATAAAAACACTCATGCTATTGAATCCCTTACTAGCAAACCAAAACGAAATATCGCTTTAATTTCAGTGTAGAGCATGAGTACATGGTGTGATGTTCATAAACGTAATTAAGCCATAATAACCGTCAAATCATAGCCACATCGATAGTTCATAATGGTAATGTTACCGATTAAGAAGTTGGCCAAAATTAGGCGCCTTATTACCATAGATTTTATGCATCAATACCATTAATAG
The DNA here is from genome assembly GCF_000613045.3 of Photobacterium kishitanii. NCBI lineage: Bacteria > Pseudomonadati > Pseudomonadota > Gammaproteobacteria > Vibrionales > Vibrionaceae > Photobacterium > Photobacterium kishitanii. The sequence continues at coordinate 523,316 of NZ_LN794353.1, forward strand.
CTCACCACAAGCTATCGCATCAAATAGTGAATTATGTGCCTGATATTCGGGTAAACCGACACTACAACGCGCACTGCCTAAACGGGCATCATGATGTAATATTTGGTTGTTATATAAAGATTGATACAGTGGTAACGTATCTAGCCACAACAATGGACAGTCATGAAGTTGATATTTATGCTGTAAATAAGTACTAATAAACCCTTGTTCCATAAAGCAGCCATGGGCAATACCGACTTTTCCCGTTAATGCCACCAGCAACCGCATCATCACCTCATCGAGTGCCTGTCCCTGTAATAACATTGCATGATCAATATGATTAATCACCGCGCTATCTGGTTTGATAATTGCTGTAGAATTCACCAATTCATTAACACTCGTACTGAGATCTACAGCGTTGACCATCATAGAAACATACCCTACCGATAAAATCTGATCTTGCTGCGCATCAAACCCTGTGGTTTCAAAATCAATCGCTAATAATGGCCATTGGTTAATCAATGTTAAAGGTTGTGGTAGCGGCGCACTAAATAACGCTTTAATCGGCAGAGGTAAATCTGGATGTTGCTGTAATAAGGTAATCCGTCGTTGATGTAAATCTCGCAGATAATTACCAAATAAGCGTTGCCACCATTGATGCCGCTGGAACATAAAGAGGGTTTTATTATTGGTAACCATTAGCAAAACTTCATTTTCATTATTTCTTGATAACTAGTGATCAACTTAAACGTTTCACGTAAATGGGTGCGCTCGAAGCTATTAAACGCATTCGGGTTGATATGATTATTCGGTATTTTACCTTGCTGTAATGCTTGAAGTTGATGGCTATAACGGATTTGAGAAATAAATTGAAACGCCCCTAATAAATCCTTAAATGTCGCATCATTAATAACCTTGTGCTCTAACAATAACTGCAATCTTTCTTCAGTATTAGCTTTATAAACCACAGCACCATCCGTGGTAAATAATTGTGCCGTGAGTTGTAAATATTGCACGCGTACTAGGTTTACAATAATACTCAATGCCGCGCTTTTAATATCAAGAGTATTCGCATTTTCACCTTCTTTAACCAAGACCCAATTTCTAAAAATACTCAGTGGTGGTTTTTGTAATAAGGCATTACGCGCTAATGCTGATATCACGCGCGCATTATGAACAAGTTGTTGACACATACATGCTTGTAAATCATTCACTAACTGTGGGTTTCCCGTAATATAACGACTATCAAGAAAAACACTCATCTCAAGCAACAAATCATATTCAGGATTAATCGCCCACTTTTGATAATAAGCTTTCCACACTGCTAATGGCTGACACCATTTATGAGTCACCGCCATAAAACGCCCACTACATAACTCATAGCCACATAGTGCCATCCCTTTACTGACATACATGGCTAAATGGTGAAAGTACACTTTATCAGCATCAGTCGCATTATCAGCTAAAATCAAACCGTGATCTTGATCAGAAAGCATGTGAACTTCATTGCGAGCATGTGAACCTGCAACTATCCAGCAATAGTCACACGGAGCGGCACCTAAATAAGCTTCAGCCATCACGACTAAACGCCGATTGTAGGCATCCATAATCATAGCCATTACTTGTCCAATCACACCAATGGCCACTTTAGCTTCAACTAACGCTTCAAAAATAGCTTGTCGTTCAATAGTCAGTTTAGCGAGCTGTTCTAAGCGTTCGATCTTATTAATTTTATCAATTAAAAAAATTGCTTGAATACGATGATTTTGCACTAAATCCGATGGCGTAATTAAGCCTATTGGTATCCCGTTATCAACCACCGGAATATTTTTTATTCCGTGTTGCATCATTAACGCTGCCGCCGTGATCACTAAATCCCCACGTTTAACACTATAAGGATTTTCCGTCATGACTGCAGTGATCATCTCTGTGGTCGAAATACCTTCAGCAACCACTCGCTTAGTCATATCTTTATCGGTGATCAGCCCTACAAATTGATTATTTTGCATAATAAACGCGCAGGATGAGTTGGCATTAACTCGCATCGCTTTCGCAACAGCCTGAATAGTTTGGGTACTTTCAACTAATACTATTTGTGAATTAAGCACATCGATAATCGGCTTAAAAAATAACCCTTTCTCATGCTGTGACCACACAACATTTAATCCACTCTGAAGCCTACTTTGCGCATGCGATCCAAAATGGGCTAAAGCATCCGGTTGATCTTTTAACTTTAGTAATAGCGCATTAATCGGTAAACAATAAATCAACGCATCTTCAATCACCGTAATAGTATAAGGATCACTAGCTGTATTCGTTTCAGCTTGTGTTAATCGAGAAAAACCAAAAAAGTCTTCTGCGGCTAATCTAGCCCTTAAAGTACCATCAAGGTTCCGTTGCTCAACCGCCCCAGTTCGTAGTAAATACAACTGATCACTTTCTTGTAAATCAATCACTTCACCTTTGCCAAAATAGCGAATAGTGATCATTCCAGCAACATCGCGTAACGTTTTTGGGGTTAATTTATCGAACGGATCAACCGCGGCCATAAATTCAATAATATTAGGAATCAAAGTTTCAGACATATCATTAATCGCTCGTATCACTTAACCATTATTTTGTAATCGTTACCATCAATAAAAAAATACTGATTGTTGGATAAATCACAATAAAATGAGAACAAATCTTATGATCTGCTCTCATTATTTCATCTCATAACAGTACTATTACCAAAACACCGAATAGAGTACTGCAAGAATAATTAAGATCGCGTAAGCCCCAAGATTAAACATCTTATCGGTTTTAAACATCTCAGGATCTAAATCAATCGCTTTCTTATCTACCGCTGATGTTGAACTACCTAAACTCACTAGCACGATCACTGCCATTGTAAATAATAAGGTATACATCATCTGATCCAAAAACGGCATATTTAATGGCATAAACTTCAGGAACAGTGCAAATGGGATTGATAATAGCACCCCGACAATTGCCCCTTTACTGTTCGTTTTATGCCAAAATAAACCCAATAAGAATACAGCTAAAATACCAGGACTAACTAAACCAGTATATTCCTGAATATATTGGAACGCTTGACCAATACCACCCAACATTGGCGCAACAATACACGCAATAATCAATGCAATAATCGCACTTGCACGGCCGACATTCACCAATCTGCTATCACTCGAATCAGGTGAAATATATTCTTTATAAATATCCATGGTAAAAATAGTTGCGGTTGAATTCAACATCGAGGCTAACGACGAAACTATCGCAGCAGCAAGAGCTGCAAACACCATACCTTTAAGACCAATAGGTAAAAATTGGGTTAGCCATGGATAAGCTTTATCTGCATGGGCAAAGGTAGGAATATTGGTTTGGCCTATATCGCCTAAACCAGCAAGTAAACCACTATCGTTAGTAATAACATAGGCAGCAATACCAGGAATAACAACAAGGAAAGGCACGATTAATTTTAAAAACGCTGCAAAAACAATACCTTTCTGAGCTTCACCAATTGATTTTGCAGCTAATGTACGTTGAATAATATATTGATTAAATCCCCAGTAATAAAGGTTAGCAACCCATAAGCCACCAATTAAAACAGCAATACCAGGTAGATTCATATACTGCGGATTATCTTGATCAAGGATCATTGTAAAATGTTCAGGTGCAGCGGCAGCCATACGCGATAAACCGCCCAAAAGTCCATCCGTACCACCAATATAAAGTACAGCGATCACTGTCGTAATTAAACCGCCAACAATAAGGAAGAAGACTTGAATAACATCAGTCCATACTACCGCAGATAAACCACCATAAATTGAGTAAACCAATGCAAAAAGGGCAAGTCCTAAAATAGAATAAACCAAAGGGATACCAAGAATAGTTTGTAGTGCTAAGCCACCTAAATACAATACAGACGTTAAGTTTACAAACACATACAGTGCAATCCAGAACACCGCTAAAATAGTCTTCAAATTTTTATTAAAACGTTGCTCAACAAATTCAGGAATAGTGTAAATACCTTTACTAATAAATATCGGTAGAAAATATTTACCAACAATTATCAAGGTTAATGCCGACATCCATTCGTAAGATGCAATCGCAAGGCCAATCGAGTAGCCAGAGCCAGACATACCAATAAACTGTTCTGCTGAAATATTCGCCGCAATCAGTGATGAACCAACCGCCCACCAAGGTAAAGATTTACCCGCGAGAAAATAATCCTCTGTGGTTTTGGTGTGTCCTTTTTTATTACGAGAAACAAATAACCCTACCCCAATAATAATTAATACATAGATAACAAAGACTGCAATATCTATACTCGATAACCCTAAGTAAGACGACATGATGTAACTCCATGATAAATACTGTAACCAATTGTAAACGTTATCATGAGATAAATAATGCGAAACCTCACACTCTGTGTTACTGGTATTTACTGATCACTGATACTGTGTAGTAGATCTCAATCATGGTTAAAAACGAATATATTACCCATTATGATAGCTAGCATGTGATAACGACAACAGAAAAAAGCGTTGATTTCGTTTAGGTCATTAATAGATCTATATAAGGATTGAAAATGCTTTTTTTGCCCTTATCTATATATAAAGAGGCTGTAAAGATACGGTTAAATGTCGATGAATTATCAATAGGGTCTCTTTACAATAAAACACAGTACATTTTTTATGTTGATATACTTTTTAAAAATCAACATGTTAATAGTAATCGTTAAAAAACATTAGAAAAACTAATCAAAAACTATTGACGATAACTCACCGGAAGCATATATTAATTACACGAACTGCCAGATGGAGTTCAAACCGCTATTAAGATTCGCCTTATTAGGGAATGCCTTATTAGCACTTATTATACCGAATCAATATCTTAACGGATTGATTCACTTAGTTCGCTGTTAAGTCGCCTAGTCGATAACGACATACTTAACAAACAACTAAGGCTATTGCTTATTATTGAGGATAGTTTTATGCGTAATGTAGATTTTACTCCCCTATACCGCCACGCTATTGGTTTTGACCGCTTATTTAACCTTGTTGAAGCAAGCAGTACTAAAACCCAAGCTGCGGGATACCCTCCGTACAATATCGAACAAACGGATGAGAACAACTACCGTATCACTATGGCAGTTGCTGGTTTCTCTGAAGAGCGTTTAGATCTTACTCAAAACGAGAATATGCTTGTTGTTACTGGTACTCGTGCACCAGAAGAAGACAAGAACTTTATTTACCAGGGTATTGCTGAACGTAACTTTGAACGTAAATTCCAACTTGCTGATTACGTAAGTGTTGTTGGTGCGAATCTAGAAAATGGTTTACTTCATATTGACCTTTTCCGTGAAGTACCAGAAGCAATGCAACCACGTAAAATTGCAATTGGACAATCAGCATCAGTAGCACCAACTGCCGAGTAAAACTCGCCGTTGTAAGTGCTCCTCTAGTAATAACGTTGAGCTATTAGCATCACCAATAACGCCTGTATTTAGGCTATGACTAATAGCTCCGTCACTATTCAACCCTATTATGGGTTATTCAAAAATTTAGTTGGATTGATTATTGTTATTCCAAAGGCTCACATGAACGATTTTCATGGACCTTAACGGCACACCTATTAAGCCGTGATTCGAATAAGAAAAACTAATCAACTCAGCGCACAAAGGATATTAAAATATGAGTAAGATTATCGGTATTGACTTAGGTACAACTAACTCTTGTGTTGCTGTTTTAGACGGTGATACACCACGTGTTATTGAAAATGCGGAAGGTGAACGTACCACTGCATCAATTATTGCTTACACTGATGGTGAAACCTTGGTCGGTCAACCAGCAAAACGTCAGGCAGTCACTAACCCTGAGAATACTTTATTTGCGATTAAGCGTTTAATTGGTCGTCGTTTTGACGATGACGAAGTTCAACGCGATCTTGATATCATGCCTTACAAAATTGTAAAAGCAGATAACGGCGACGCATGGGTTGAAGCGAAAGGCCAAAAAATGGCAGCACCACAAGTTTCTGCTGAAATATTGAAGAAAATGAAAAAAACAGCAGAAGAATACTTAGGTGAGAAAGTAACAGGCGCGGTTATTACCGTTCCGGCTTACTTTAATGATGCTCAACGTCAAGCAACAAAAGATGCTGGTCGTATTGCAGGTCTAGATGTTAAGCGTATTATCAATGAACCAACAGCTGCCGCATTAGCTTATGGTCTAGATAAAAAAACTGGCGACAGTGTGATCGCAGTTTACGACTTAGGTGGTGGTACATTCGATATTTCTATCATCGAAATTGATAATGTCGATGGTGAACAAACATTTGAAGTACTAGCTACAAATGGTGATACTCACCTTGGTGGTGAAGACTTTGATACTCGCTTAATTAACTACCTTGTGAGCGAATTTAAGAAAGATCAAGGTATCGACCTTAAAAATGATCCGTTAGCGATGCAACGTGTAAAAGAAGCCGCTGAAAAAGCGAAGATCGAATTATCATCAGCACAACAGACTGATGTTAATTTACCTTACGTTACGGCAGATGCAACAGGTCCTAAACACTTGAATGTTAAGATCACACGTGCAAAATTGGAATCACTGGTTGAAGACCTAGTACAAGGTACACTAGAGCCTGTAAAATTAGCATTAAAAGACGCTAACTTGAATGTGAGCGATATAACTGACGTTATCTTAGTCGGTGGTCAAACACGGATGCCTATGGTACAAAAAGCAGTAACAGACTTCTTTGGCAAAGAGCCACGTAAAGATGTCAACCCTGATGAAGCCGTTGCTATGGGGGCTGCAATCCAAGCCGGTGTATTAGCCGGTGATGTTAAAGATGTGCTATTACTTGATGTAACACCACTATCATTTGGTATTGAAACCATGGGTGGCGTGATGACAACCTTGATTGATAAGAATACGACGATTCCAACAAAAGCGAATCAAGTGTTCTCAACTGCTGAAGATAATCAAAATGCAGTAACGATCCATGTTCTTCAAGGTGAGCGTAAACAAGCAGTACATAATAAATCATTAGGTCAGTTTAACCTTGAAGGTATTCAAGCTGCACCACGTGGTATGCCACAAATTGATGTCACATTTGATTTAGATGCGGATGGTATTTTGAATGTATCAGCCACAGACAAAGCGACAGGTAAAGCACAAAAGATCACTATTCAAGCATCAGGCGGTTTAACGGACGCTGAAATTGAGAAGATGGTTCAAGAAGCAGAAGCTAACAAAGACGCAGACAAACAGTTTGAAGAGTTAGTCATTGCGCGTAACCAAGCAGACCAATTGATTCATAACACCCGTAAGCAAATGACTGAAGCCGGTGATAGCTTCCCTGAAGCAGAAAAAACAAATATTGAAGCAGCTATCACAGCACTTGAAGCGGTTAAATCTAGCGATGATAAAGCCGCAATAGATACTCAAACTCAAGCACTGATGACAGCGGCACAAAAAATAATGGAACATGCTCAGGCTCAAACCCAAGCAAATACTCAAGGACAATCTGACGCGAACCAGCAACAAACCGCGAAAGATGATGATGTTGTAGATGCTGAGTTTGAAGAAATGAAGTAAAACGTTACTGTTGCTGCCTCGATAATAGGCAGCACATAACATAAACTTCACAATAACAATGGGCGTAGGGATTTTAATCTCTCGCCCTTTTCGACGATCACAATAGAGAGAATCCCATTAGGCTAACTATCTGTGCCCTTTTAAATCATTAACCACTTAAGCGTAATGCTATTTTTGGTTATTATATGTTTAGACGTACGATTTAGAATGTTCCAGATAGTTGTCCCGATAGGGATAAGAGGTGTTACCAATGTCAAAACGCGATTTTTATGAAGTTCTTGGTGTCGCCAAAACTGCATCTGAGAAAGAAATTAAGAAAGCTTACAAAAAGCTAGCAATGAAATTTCACCCTGATAAAAACCCAGATGATCCAACTGCAGCAGATAAATTCAAAGAAGTAAAAGCTGCCTATGAAATTTTAATGGATAAAGAAAAACGCACAGCTTACGATCAGTTTGGTCATAATGCGTTTGAAAATCCAGGTATGGGTGGGGGTCATGGCGGAGGTCATCAAGGCTTTGGTCAGCAAGGTGGTTACAGCGATTTTGAAGACATGTTTGGTGGTGCTTTTGGCGACATGTTCTCTAATGCACGCGGTGGTCGAGGTGGTTTCGGTGGTCGTCACTCAACTCGCCCTCAAAAAGGTGAAGATCTTCAATACACCATGGAAATTGATCTAGAGGATGCGATTAACGGCGCATCACGTGTTATCGATTTACCGGTGTTTGAAGGTAATACACAAACCAATAAAAAACTTAACATCAAGATCCCTGCGGGGATCGAAGATGGTGGTCGTATCCGCTTAACGGGTAAAGGTCATCCTGGTATTAATGGTGGTGCTCAGGGTGATGTTTATATTCAAATGAATATTCGTCTTCATCCACGTTATACTCGTGAAGGTAATAATCTTCTTTGTAAAGCGACCACTGATTTTGTAACCGCAGCATTGGGCGGCAAGGTGGAAGTAAATACCTTAGGCGGCGCAATCAGTTTGAAAATACCGGAAGGTACTCAATCAGGTCGTAAATTCCGTCTTAAAGGTAAAGGGGTTACGGATCGCAAAGGCAACACTGGTGATTTAATTGTCCAGCTTGTCATTGAAACACCACTGAACCTTAGCGAACGCCAAAAAGAATTGCTGAATGAGTTTGCAGCAGCTTAATCAGCGCTAAAATAGACCCATTCGATAATGAAGCCAATATCAACGAATGTTATCATTCCAAGATATTGGCTTTTTTGCATTCAACTTAGATTAAAAGTAGGAACAACTATGCTAAAAAAAATCATTACCACTAGTTTGTTAGTGATTACTGGCATCAGCTTCACTGCCTCTTGTGCATTTGCTGCAAACGTCATGGATATCAACCGGGCTGTAGAAAATAGTCGTCATTTGCTTGAAGGAGAAACCTTCACTCTCGATGAGCCTTGCCGTTTATTTGCTAACTACAATTACAAGATCTACCACTGCCAAGCAATGATCGCTCCACTCGCATTAATTAAAGATAAAACCTTAGCTGCGACCAAAGAGGATGACAACCTACTCCATCGTCAAATCGCTTTTGTACATAAAGAAGATGGCTTTGCTATATTTCGATTACTGCCCGTTTCCACTCACCCTATCGCTGAAGAAAATGACGACGATAGTAGCTATACACCACCAGCGGCGGCCAAAAAACAACTGTCATTTTTAGGGTTTAAAGGTAGTCATAAAGAAGAAAAATGAGTTAATAATCGCTCACCTTAAATGACTTAATAACGTAATCATCTACACTAAAATCACTTTGTCATGATCTGTAAATAATTCAGTAAAATTAACTACGCCTTTGGCTAAAGCCGATCTAGAATACGCAGCAATCACTATGCTGCGTTATTTCTATACTAAATTTATGAGTCTGATCTTTACCCGTTATGATTGAACATAAAATTGAACAATGGGGCATTCGCCGCGTTGAAAAACACCTTAGCCGTAATCAGCCCTTATTTACGCGAATTTCAGATAAAAGATTATGTCAGCTTTGTGTTGGCTTATCATTCTTGATTGGTTTTATGACAACGTTCGTTATCGTCGCGTTTGAAATTTATCTTGAGCTATTAGGTGAGAATTGGTTAGCGTGGGACAATTTGGCCAAACTACTAACGATCAATATTGTTTTTATTGGCTTAGAATTATTACTATTGTTTGAAATCGGTTTTATAACCACCGCACTACTGATCAACCGCGCCAGTGCAGAGAATCACTTCTGTGACAAAATGAAAGCATCATTAGTCCGAGCTGTAATGGAACTCTCAGAGCCCATTGATAATATCCACGGCATCAAACCATATAGAGCACTGAGTAAGTTTCGCTATATCAAAGTTGCCCTTTATTCAGGTAAAGATATTCTGAGTAACTTTCTGATCAAAGCGGTATTACAAAAATCAATTTCACGCAGTAGCGTACGAGTTTATATACCGTTAATCTCAACCTTAATCACAGGATTTTGGGATGCATGGGTCCAACAAAAGGCATTACGTGAAGTGAGATTACGAATTTCAGCGCGTATTTATGTACTGAATCAAGTCACTATCCACCAACAGAAACCAGTATCAATGACTTATCGCACCGCCCTACTACGTTGTATTGCTGTGCGCCAAAGTTATAAACAAGAATGTGATGTTAATTTAGAATTATTCTATGACGAGATTTATAAGCAAGCCCCAGTAATGCTAACGGATATAGAATCGCCAACATTGCTATTACAAAGTTTAAACCTATTAAACTCTACAGAATATAACGATGTGATCAATATACTCACAACCTTGCTCTTTTTCCGCCAGCGTTTAACAGCAAATGAGAAAAAACTCTTGGCTCAATGCGGTATTATTCAGCAGCAGAAAATCAATCCGTTATTAGCCTAAACATCTAGATTACGGGTTATTTACTTTTAATCAGTAAGAGTAAATAACCCACATTCTATTTATAATTGATCACTCACCACCATAACTAAAGAATCATTCATCTATACTAATGGCAGCGTTTATTTATTAATCTTTATTCTGCATCTGCTTTTTAAGGCGGGCTAAATTAATTGGGTTAGAGCGCACAGTGAAAGTAATATGTTCATATTCATATTCTTCCTTGGTCACACTCATGCTTGAACGAATTTCACCAATAATACCATTAGCGGTATACGGCACGACGATTTGATCTTCAATCATCTCGCCCTGCGCCACACTCACGATATATTGATGTAATTTAGTGATATCAGCCGGATTACGGGTCGATGTCATGATCGCATCAGGAAATTCAGCCATCAATGATTGCTGTTGCTCTACGCTCAATTGATCAGATTTATTTAACACTAATTGCTTAGGGATGTCATCCACGCCCACTTCATGCAGTACTTCATGTACAACATCAAGCTGCGAACGGAAAGAAGGATCCGATGCATCAACCACATATAACAATAAAGAGGCATCATGTGCTTCTGCTAGTGTCGAGTGGAATGAGGCCACTAAGTCATGGGGAAGCTTTTTAATAAAACCAACCGTATCTGAAACTAAAATACGAGGCTGAGTAATTGGCTGTAAGGCACGAACAGTAGTATCAAGGGTGGCAAACAATTTGTTCTCCACGAGCACTTCACTGCCTGTCAATGCACGCATCATCGATGACTTGCCCGCATTGGTATAGCCCACTAATGCCACACAAAACAATTCAGATCGTTGAGCACGACGACCTTTAAGCTCATCTTGTACACTAACGAGTTCACGTCGTAACTCAGCTAATTGATCGCGTATTTTACGACGATCTAACTCAAGGGTCGTTTCACCTGCACCTTTACCCATTTGGCGTTCTTTATTGCCACTGGTTGACTCACGCAAGCGTGGTGCTAAATAATTAAGACGAGCGATTTCAACCTGTAATCGTGCTGTACGAGTACGAGCATGACGGCTAAATATTTCAATAATAATACCGGTGCGATCAAAGACCTCAACACCTAATTGATTTTCCACATTACGTAATTGTGATGGACTTAAATCGCAATCAAAGACCACAACATCAGCACTACCAAACGGCAAGTCTTCACTCAGTAGTTCACTAAAAAGCATCTCATCAACAATATCATCGTCATCGTCGAAATCATCCACAATACCTTGATTACCCGTCAAGTGCGCTATTTCAGCCATTTTACCGGAACCAAGCACATTCATGCGTTGGGTTGAACTTAGCTTTTGTGATTGAGTACCGACAACTTTAAAACCAAGAGTGGTAACTAGACGTGCCAATTCAGCTAATGATGCTTTGGCTTCATCACCTTTAAACTGCGGCGTTTGGATTGAAATCAGTAAAGCGCGATTACGCGAGGCTTTTGCTGTTAATTGCATATTTTTCTATTGTGCACATACGCGCACCCTATTTTTTATATTTCCTCCATCCTACGCTGTTATCAATCAGCTTTATATAAAAATAGCCCTTCGTTTAGATTATCGCTTAAACGTATTAGTCTTTACGTTCTACTTTCTCAAATAACGGCGAGTGTTATCAGCTAATATCAAGGTTAACTGCTCAACTGATATTTGATGGTAGTTAGCTACTGCGGCGATAATATCAACAATCATACATGGATCACCTATCTTGCCGTTATATTTACATGGCGCATCAGATTCAACCAGCATCATCGAGAGTGGTATGGCTTGCACAAATTGCCAATAATGATCATCGACAAAAATCCACGGGCTAACTGAGATAAAATGACCTTGTTGATGCAATTGCGTTAGATGAGATAATGATCCTTCATACCAATGGAATAACGCACCTCCAACACCATATTGGTTTAATATTGGCAATGCTAACTCAATATCATCCTCCACAACATGTAAATTGACAGGTAAATTATAATCCGCAGCAATTGCGACAAAACGTGTCATTAACTGTGCGCCTTGCTGTTTTAACAACTGTTTCTGTAAAGCTGTTTTGTCGTCAAGATAAAAGAAAGGAATACCAATTTCACCAATACCACTCAGCAAATGATGATGTTGATGGATCAGCGCAATAACTGCTTCTATCATAGCTTCATCTGTGGCAACTTCCGGATGAATACCTAAAAACAATTCAATCGCATCAGGGTATTGTTGCTTTAGTGCTAGTACTTGTATTGCACTTTTAAAGGTCATTGATACTGCCCCAATGTTGTTACCTGCGGCAATAAAAGAAGCAATACTTTCAGGCGCTACAGATTCTAAGTGGCAATGAATATCAGTGATCATCATTAATATCTATCAAGTAAAACAAACACCATACGCAAAATGCTCTCAAGCTGCCATCACTGACTAATGATATAAACCAATAAATAACAAAAACCCTCTATTAACTATAATGTTAATAGAGGGTGATAACATTACATTATCCACTAATATTCACTGGATAATACAATCGATTTATTTAGTAACAGCAGTCGCATCTGTAGACGTAGCAACTGTTGATGCACTATCTTTTGCTGGTGTAGCAACATGAGTACTTAATTTAACTTGCGTAGGTGAAGTTAATCCAGCTTGTTTAAATTGCTGCTGCATTGCTAACATTTGTTGCTGTTGCTGATGCATTAGCTTCGTCATGTTAGATTGCATAGTATTAAAATCACCGGGATTACCCATAGTGTTCCAAGCGTTCGCAAATGCTTGATTCATATCAATTTGTTGTTTTTGCATTGCATCAAAAAATTTCTTATCTACTTTTTGATTATGGCCGTTACCTTGGAATTGTACTATCTCATAATGGAATGGACCTTGTGGTGTTTGAACAACACCTTTAGTCACACTTTTCTCACCATCTTTAGTTTTTACTGTATTAGTCGTTTGATCTGGTAACACCTTAGTATTCGCTTTGGCTATCATTTCTCGATCAACACTTTGAATCCAACCAGTATTACCATTAGTAGTATCACCTACTTTTTCCCAACCATTATTTTGATAAATGGTAATTAATGGCACAGCCGATTTTATTGTTTCCACAACAGGAGAACTAACGCTTGGGTTTTCATAGACCTTAATCGTTTGAATACTGCTATCCGCCCATGCTGCTGTACTTAGACAAGTGACAGCGACAATACCTGTAATTGCCATTGCTAAACGTTTCATATCGACCTCTGATGCGTATTTAAATAACTTAAAATTAAATTAAAATTGTGGCTATAAATAAATCACTAGCTAACAGCTATATTAAGAAATTAAAATGAATCCAAAATGAATAACAGTCTTTTTATATCATATATAATAAGACTAAAATGAAATTTAACTAATTAAAAATCATTCATTACATTATACCTAATTTATTTATTCTTATAAGAACGTTAATTATTCATAAAAAACAAATAAACGTTCTATCATTATTTATAATGCTAGGAATTATTTTTAATCTTGCCTAATAATAATTTCACGAGGATAATACTTTTCTTTTTCATTAATATCATACTCAGAAGTCCCTTGACCTAAATCGCTAATAGGCGCTTCAGTTGCGATCTCAACACTGACCCCAAATTCATGCTCACGTGCTTTAAACGCATCAAAGATAGCTTTTTCAGCCACCGTTAAATGAGTAAGATCCTTACCTTCAAGAGAAAGTATTTGATCAAGGAGTTTTTTATCTGCAGGAGACATAACAACCAGCCTTAATAATTTAATTATAATAGAAATATTCTAATTAAAGAAGATACGCCATTACGCTTAATATACTAGTCTCTTATTGTTATAGAACTTGAGCAATAATTTTTCATTTGTGTCGCTTTATTTTATTACATTCATACCATTAGTAATTAATTGTCGTAACCATTGATGACTAGGATCTAAATCAAAGTGTTTATTCCATAATAAGAAATATCCGCCAGGTTCTAATTCAATAGGAATAGGACGACTAACAAGATCTGTATCTTTAATCATTGCTAATGCTGCAACTGAGGGATAACACATAAATAAATCACTCTGTTCGCACAACTTTACCCCGGCGTAGAAGTCGGTCATGTTTACGGCATTATCAAGTTGTTTATGCTCTAGTGCTAATATTTCATCAAGCAGCCACCGCTTAAGGCCACCTATACTGACTTGTAAATGACGATATTTCAAAAACACATCCAGGCTCCAAGGCTCACTCAATGCTGGATGGTCTTTACGCATTAAACACACTGGGTAGTCTCGCGCTAGTTCAATATAATTCAATGATGGTGGTACATGACGATAATGGCTTGATGAACGTTCATCCCATTCAAAAATACCAATTCCAAAATCAATTTCACAACGTAATAAACGCTGCAAACTATCATCATTCCACGTTTTGCTGGTTAAGCTAATATCGGGAGCTTGTTGTAGCAATTGAGGCATAAAACGAGGGTAAGTTAATGAATAAGCAGTTTCTACGAGATCAATATGAAATTGACGTTGACTCAATGCAGGATCAAACACTTCCGCACGTGTTAATTGATTAACCTGCTGTAAGATATCATACACAGAATCTGATAATAACAGTGCTTTCGGCGTTGGTCGCAAACCATAAGGTGTCCGTTCAAACAAAGGATCAGCAAACGTTTGACGCAATTTCGCCAACTGTTTACTCACCGCAGATTGACTTAGATGAAGTCGCGCAGCAGCAGCAGTAACACTCTGCTCTTCTAGCAATACATTTAATATACGTAATAAATTAATATCAAAATTTTTCATTTGCTACTTTCCGAAATATCTAAGCCCACCTGCTACCGTCACAACGACTCTATTCTGCTACGCAGATGTTGATGAGCCGCATCTGAAATATCATTCCCCCATACTTGACGTTGTAATCGTTGTGCTGCAACTAACGTTGAACCAGAACCAAAAAAAGGATCAGCGACAACATCACCAGCAACAGAACTTTGTTCAATTAACGTTTCAAGTAACGGAACGGGTTTTTCTGTTGGATAACCACGATAAACACGCTTAAATTCAAGTACATCTGGAATAGATAAGTTAGCTAACTTACGCTTCCCTTTTTCAAAAAAAAGAATAAATTCATAACGAGCGCGATAATGATACCCCATACCAATCGCGACTTTATCCCATACAATCGGCTTCCAAAACTTAAACCCTGCCTGCTCTGCTATTGGCTTAATATAGAACATGGTTTCTTGATCACAAAACAAATAAAAATGACTATTGGGTTTTAAAACACGATAAGCTTGCTCAAATAAGGTCTGAAATCGTTGATTCGGAAAAATATCAAACCATTGATTACTTGAGGATTTACTGTTTTTTAAGCGCGTTGTAGTGCCTATTTTTCGATGCTTTTCTAACGACTCATACGGAGGATCAGTAATCAAAAGATCGATACTATTATCCGCTAATGAAGACAGCCATTCGACGGCATCTTGTTGATATAATTGCATTGAAAAACCCACACTAAACATTAAAAAGCAATAACGCCTATACATGGTCGAATAGGCGTTAATTTCGTTAAGTGTTGTAGCAAAAAAAGCACAATATAGATAGTAACAAACCATCAATCATCAGTAATTTTAATCAACTGTGCTATTTACCATCATTGTGAGTTTTCTTGCTTCACGTCGACACAGTGGCGTTAATAAGGTCATATTGTTTTTGATAAAACTATCGACGAATGCAAAATTAATTTGGCTATAGGCATTTAACACTTGCCCCATAGCTTGCTGTACTAGCATCGATTTATCAGCGGCAAGGTATAAAATAGTTTCACTTAAAAGCGCTTCATTCGTTTGTTGCTTATGCTTTAAATGTACTAAAACCGATGCTCGTTTCAACCATACACTGTCAGACTCGCGCCATTGAATAAGGTAGCTTTCTAAGTCTCTTTCTTGAAGGATAACTTTGCCTATCAAGTTTGTAGCAAGACGATCTAATGTATCAACATTATCGGCTGTTTCTAACATTTCAAGATAAATATCAAAAGATGCCAACGTTTGATATTCAGAATAGTATTCACCAGCATCTAATGCTAAATAACGTTCTTCTCTATAAACACCAGACCATAACCACAACAATAATCGGTGATAATTTTCAATTGTATCAATATGGGTATGTGCAATAGCTAATTGAAATATTTTATGGCGCTTTTCTGAACTAACACCATAAAAAGGTTGTTGAGTATTAAGATCATACTGCATTTTTTTTGCAACAAGTGTGCTGCCTTCTGCTGCTAAATGCTGCTGCATAAGGATAACCATTGGTATAACTAATGACATAGTCTTTCCTCTTTGTTAGCTCTCATTACTGCTGAGCATTAATGCAGGTAATGGTTAATAACTTTATTATAATCAACGTTATTGTGTTTTTTTAGCTTACAAAAACAACTACCTTGACTTTTTCATATTGCAGCCAAAATCTCAAATCATTTATTGCAGTTTCGAGAAATTCATCCCTATAAACGCAAATAATAATAACATTTACTTATATTTGAACTCTAAGTTTCCATTTATCGCAGTTCAAAATAATAATTATTCTCATTAGTATTCGCTAAAATTATCCTATGTAGGTATCATCGTGAAAACTAAACTAAAAATTCTTACACTTTGTGCAGCTACTCTTTGGTCATTACCCTCTTTTGCAGCTACTTACCCTATTACTGTGACCGATGTAGCTGGACGTACGATTACTTTTAACCATCCTCCACAAAATATTGCTCTCTCAACTAGCCGTATTTTTCCATTACTTGAAATTATTTACCAACAAGATGCTGCCAAACATTTAGTTGCGGCACGTAATGATATGCAAGTTTCTGCACCTAGCATGTATGCCAATTACATAAAGCATTACCCATCTCTCAAAAATGTTGCCAAAATTGGGCTAATAAAATCAGGGGAATTTGATGCTGAAAGATTTATTAATTTAAAACCTAAACCTGATTTATTCATTGTTGACCTATCCAATATTAAATTGGCACAAGATAACGGCTTGTTAAAAAAATTAGCCGCAGCTGGTATTAAAGTCATTGCTGTAGATTTCCGTGAAAATCCAATTAAGAATACTGTTCGCTCGGTTGAATCGGTGGCTAAAGCTGTTGGACGTGAAGCTCAAGGACAAGCATTTGCCCGTTATTACCTTGATCACGTTGCCGAGCTTCAGAAAAAACTCGCCCAGTACCCAAATTTGAAGCCCAAAAAAGTCTTTATAGAACGAGCAGCCGGTTACAGTGATTCTTGTTGTCGTACCTTTGCTGGCGGTAATATGGGTGCTTATATTCCTTTTTTAAAAGCGATTAATATTGCCGATAAGCCACTTGATGGCGCGATAACAGGTCAAATGTCGCCTGAAACAGTGATCACAGCTCATCCTGATGTTTATATTATGCAAACAACCGGTTGGGTTAATGATAAAGGTCAACCAACTCACGGAATTCCATTAGGTTATAACCCTAACCCTGCTGCAATAAAAGCCGCTACATCAGCATTAATGGATCGTGACTGGTTACAAGCTGTCAGCGCCTACCAAACCAAAAATGTCTATTCGATTTATATGCCATTTTATAATTCGCCTTATAATTTAGTCGCAATGGAATACTTTGCAAAATGGATTCATCCAAATGTATTTAAAGATTTAAACCCAGAAAAAACCTTTGAAGAAATGAATAAGCAATTTGGTCACCGCATTGTCAGTGGCGATTTTGGCCAGAATAACTTTAAGGCCATGCAATAATGACATCAATCTTACTTGAGTTAAAAACACATAAAATCCGTAACCGTAACAAAAAAGTAGCATTAATTTGTTTTTTCGTACTCAGTATTATTTGTGTGGTTGCCGATATTTTTATTGGCTCACAAGGTCTGACATTTTCTCAAGTTATTCACGCGCTAATTCATCCTCAAAGCAGTGATATTGCGAGTAAAATCATTGTCTGGGATATTCGTATGCCAATGGCTCTTATGGCACCATTAATTGGTGGTGCCTTAGCCCTAGCTGGCGCACAAATGCAAACCACATTAAACAACCCCTTAGCCGATCCTTATACTTTTGGAGTCTCAGCTGCTGCTGGGTTTGGGGCTTCATTGGTGATCACTAATGTCATCGCCATTCCTTTTATTCCGGCTCAGTATCAAATAGCGTTAATGGCCTTTATTATGTGCTTATTAACCACTTTTTTAATTGCCGCTATTTCATCAGTAAAGCGAATATCAATTGAAGGGGTAATGCTGTTCGGTATTGCGGTAATGTTTGCTTACGACAGCTTGCTAACCATGATGCAATACGTCGCCAGTGAAACGCAGTTACAAACGTTAGTGTTTTGGCAAATGGGATCACTTGATCGTGGTAGTTGGGAGAAGATTACTGTACTTGCGATCGTATTACCGATTGTATTATTGATCATGATGAAAGATGCATGGCAATTATCGACACTGAAAATTGGTCATGAACGAGCTCAAGCGATGGGCGTTAATGTTAAGCGATTACGTGTTAAAACTCTGTTATTAGTGTCGGTTATTACTTCGCTTGCAGTATCATTTGTCGGTGCAGTTGGTTTTGTTGGCTTAGTTGCTCCGCATATTGCACGTATGGTACTAGGTGAAGATCAACGTTACTTTTTACCAGCATCGTGTCTTGTCGGCGCAGTATTACTTGAACTCGCCTCTATCGCTAGTAAAAGCATCATGCCGGGAATTATTTTACCGCTAACGGTAGTGATGTCGATAATCGGCATTCCTTTCTTTATCTATTTGATCATTAAAAAAGGAGGGCGTTTCTAATGGCACTTACAATTAATAATATTTCAGTGACATTTGGCGACAAAACAATTCTAGATAAATTGTCGCTACCAGTTATTAATGCTGGTGAAATGGTCGCTATTATTGGTAAAAATGGGGCAGGAAAATCAACTTTATTGCGCCATATCACTCAAGACTTACGCCAACATTCACAACAAATATTATTACATAATAAGCCGCTCACTTTAGATAGCATTGGTTATTTACCTCAGGATCATCGTATTTCGGCCACAATTACTGTCGTTGAATTATTAATCACCACCTTAAATATGCGCTCACATTCTTTATTTGCTAAAGCGAACAGTGCTGAAAAAAGCTTACAATTATTAGAGCAAATGGGAATTTTACATTTAGCCAATAAAGTGTGTACTGAATTATCAGGTGGGGAGAGCCAAATGGTTGGACTTGCGCAAGCGGTAGTTAATCAACCTAAAGTGCTCATTCTTGATGAACCAACATCAGCCCTTGATATGCATAACCAGATGAAGCTACTTGATTTTGTTAGACTATACACCCAAGAAAACCAAGCTTGTGTCTTAATGGTTATCCATGATCTTAATTTAGCGATTCAATATTCCACTAAGGTTGCAGCACTGCATCAAGGTCAACTTTTCGCTTATGGCAACCCAATAACCACCATCACCCCGCCACTAATTTTATCTGTATTTGATGTTGATTCACATGTGGCGATTATCGATGAACGTCCAATTGTCGTTGTGAAATCAGCTCGCAATGCTAATTCCAATAAACCTTAGCTATCAAAAAAGCCTATATTAGCATCATGCTTATATAGGCTTTATTACATACAAACTATGCATTAACTTAATCGTGAGTCGTGATAAGTACTTTCTTCGCTAATGACATCGCCAAATTATTATCGTAATAAGCTGCTTCATTGATGAAATGTGGAAAGGCTTCATAATCACCATCCCAAAAAATTTCACTGCCATCGAATAACGTGAAGATCGGATCACCTCCGTGTAGCGGCTCAAAATCATTATCTTGTACCGCACGGTGCACCATACCGATACGCTGTCCTTGGTCATCTAAAGGTAATGATAACGTTTCATGATAGCGAAATGCTTCATAGCTTGGAATTAACGGTAAGAGTTCATCGGTGTTATATAAATGCACGAAATCAAGAATATGCCTCGTCATTTCATCCATCCATTCAAGAACGTCCTGACGGATCACAGATTGAGGCTGAGGACCAATTTCAACAATAACCCCTTGAGCTGAAATTGAACTCAGGAAGTGATGTTGCTCAACTGAAGTGTGATCTTCAAGAACAATAACCGCATCAGGCATATGCATTTTTACATACGCCCCTAATTGACGATTAAAACTATCAGATTGTAACAAAATTAATGAAGGCCCCATGTTACTGGTCGTGTTGTGTAAATCGATAATAAAATCGACCTTAGCATCACCTTTTGGACCAATCTGTTGATTTATCGCTTTAGCTCGGCTCTGTTCGTAACTCGCCAACTCATTATTTTCTAAATCAGCCAAACTAAATTGACGATTAAGATCATGATCAACATACCGTTTATTATCATCATGGGCTTTAGGGTTAGCAAATATTGTCTCAACACTAAAACTATCACGGGCTAGCGTTGTTGATTGCTGCCATTTACGTAATAGGTAAATACCACTAAATTCATTACCATGTGTACCACCCACAACTGCTACTTTTTTTATTTTACTCATCCGTGTGTCCTAATATTCAGTTATTAATTTCAGTGTACTGAATTTAATCGCTATTGGAAGTGTATTTATCAGACAAAAAAGCTATTAGATATGGCTAAATTGGCCGAGTTTGTGCCAATTTCAAATAGGAATGCAGCTCATCATTTTTATATTCGATAGCTGAATGAATACTCACGTAGCGGTTAGCATATACGGCACAGCGATAGCGATTATCACCTTTGATTATTTCAATCTCGATAACCCCATCAACTAACTGCCAATGCCCTTGCGTATGAAGACGATTAAACAGAGTATATTCATCTAAAGTACCATTGGCATGTAAACGTAACTCAGTAATATAACCTGCGCTGCAAGTCTTAATCCAATACTGCTCACATATTTCATCAAGTTGAAAATTACGTTTAGTTTCAAGCCATTGATTCATAACTTGCTGAAGCTCAAGGTCTAATGGTGGTAATTGATTAACATCAAATAAGCGTACACGTTCTGTTTCGCGATAAAACAATTGTAGTAATTGTAGCGTCTTTTTTTCAAACATCCTTGTTCACCAACTGATTAGCTAATGTTTCGGCTTGCAAGCTGTTATCTTACTAACCGTATAATCTTGTAAGATATTAATAGATAGCAACAACAACGACTAACAACTAACGTAATAATGCAATCAACGTCACATAAAATATGTCAGAACGTAAATAGCAATAACCTGCTCGTTATTTACAGTTACATTTGTACTTTACCTCGTAACTGTTTGGTTTGACCTCGTTGATTTTTCTTATCCATTCTTCGTACCTGAGAACCCTTCGTTGGCTTAGTTGCTCGACGTGCTTTTTGAGTTGTCATTACGCTTTGAATCAATTGTTTTAAGCGTGATAAAGCCTCTTCGCGGTTCATTTCTTGTGTGCGATGCTGTTGGCTTTTAAGAACAATCACGCCATCTTTCGTTATGCGACTATCAGATAATTTAAGTAAGCGTTCTTTGTAAAAACCTGGCAGTGATGAACGATTGATATCAAACCGTAAATGGATAGCGCTCGACACTTTATTAACATTTTGCCCACCCGCCCCTTGTGCTCGAATGGCTGTTAATTCAATCTCCCAATCAGCTAAGGTGACAGAATTAGAAATCACTAGCATCGATATTTACCCCTTCAACGCTATATTTATATTAACTCTATAATATCACACTCAGCGTCCTAATAAGCGCAGTCTACAAGTAAACAATAACTTGTAGAATATTATTAATTAGCCCACTTCTTTTTACATACAATCATTTACGCTCATAAGTAATCACAATTGATTAACTCCATTTACAAACCTTGCACTAAGCTGACATTTGAACGCTGTTTTTAATTATGATCGAGATATTGATATTGCGTCACAAAGAACATCGAGGTTATTACATGCAAAAATTATTACTCCTAGCTGCACTCGTGATTTCAAGTTCTGTTTTTGCGATGCCCCACGGTAATCCCGCATCTATTTATTGTGTTAACCATGGCGGTAAATCCGTTATTGTTGATGGTCAAGGCTATTGCCGTCTCCCTAGTGGAAAAATGTGTGATGAATGGGCTTTTCAAAAAGGTCAGTGTTCATCATCACAACCGAAACAAAATAAATGGATAAAATACTGTGTTAAACATAAAGGCACCGCAATTGGTTCTAATTGCCACTTTAATAAGCAAGGCACAACCTGTGATCTAAAACAATTCTACAATGGCACCTGTAAGAAAAAGCCTAAACACCCAAAAGTGTATTAATTAATCTACTGCCATAAAAATAATGCTCAACCTATTCATAATAGGTTGAGCATTATTATTTTCTTAAATTTTAATAACAACAATTAATATTGTGAATTTATGACTACCTCTTCGCCATAAATACCATTTTTGGCAATCGGACGATTGGTTGAATTTGCAGCTCGCATTACACGAATACCAATAGCGCCTGCATCACGAGCTGCGGTAATATCACCATCAGAATCACCGTAATAAACTTTAATATTCTCAGCTTTTATATATGGTGTTTTGGTGTTTGTTGTTTTACTCGAACCTGCAAAAATAACTTTGTGCATATTTTTAATACCAAAGACATCTTTTAGATATTGAGTAGTAATTTCACATTTCGATGGATCGCGACCAGTAATAAAGTAAATATCATCACCGCGTTTTTGATGCATTGCGATTAACTCTTTACCTATTTGCTTAGGAAGGCTGAATTTTTCCCAATCACAATTCATTTTATCCCAGAATTTCTGATCTTTTAAATAACTAAAACTGTTTGGGGAAAAGACTTGTTTGCCGCGATAAAAACCAGGAGAACTGAACAACACTGTATCATCAATATCAAAGCCGACAGCCATTGGTGGCTTACCTTTGAGTTGTTGAGCAATTTGATCGACTGTCACCCAATCAACACTTTTAGGTTGACCCATTTGCGTTAACTGAATAGTACTGTAACCTGTCTCTGTTGCAGGTACTTTTGGCTCTGCCATTACAGAAGTAGAAACAAGACTAAAGGCTAGTAAAGAAGAAATAGTAATCGCAGTAAATGTCTTTTTCATTTTAGAATAAATCATCAAAAAAATTGAATGGATAATCTAACTATTCATCTTTACATATAAAGTGACAATTATCACATGACTCATTATTTTATATGCAATATAAGATCCATAAAAAATGAACGTAAAAAATAACATTCCTTTTCACTAGTGATATTTATAAAAATAGTTATCAGTTATTATAATTATTAAGAACTAACATTTTACTGAAACAGATTGAACTAATTTATTCTACTATTACTCTAACCGATAAATATTTATAGTGATTGATAATACAATGAAAAAACTGCTTCTACCTATAATGCTGGGTGCATTACTTACAGGCTGTAATGAAACAACAACCGTTAGTAATAATGGTGATTTTACAGCTCAACAAAAAGCACAAATTGAACAGATTGCTAGCCAATATATTATTAACCATCCTGAGGTGTTAGTAAAAGCCTCAAAGACCTTGCAACAACAACAAATGCAAGCGCAACAAAATGACG
Organism: Photobacterium kishitanii; assembly: GCF_000613045.3. Taxonomy (NCBI): domain Bacteria; kingdom Pseudomonadati; phylum Pseudomonadota; class Gammaproteobacteria; order Vibrionales; family Vibrionaceae; genus Photobacterium; species Photobacterium kishitanii. The sequence goes on from NZ_LN794353.1 coordinate 547,389, forward strand.
CTAAACAAGCTGTTATTGCGAATGCAGATCAACTTCTAAAAGATAAAGCAACGCCATTTATTGGTCCTAAAGATGCCAAAGTAAATGTGATTGAATTCTTTGATTATCAATGCATGTACTGTTCTAAGATTGCTGATGTAGTTAAGCAATTAGAAGCTAAAAACCCAGATGTGAAATTCATCTTTAAAGAAACGCCAATTTTCGCATCGCGCTGGGAAGCTTCAAAATATGCAGCAGACATGGGTAACTGGATCTACCAACAAAAAGGTGGCGCCACTTATGCTAAATACCACAATGCTGTATTTGCAACAGGTAAAGATGAAGGTAAATTAACCAAACAAGATATCAACACTATCGCAACCAGTGTTGGTGTAGATGTATCTAAATTTGATGCTAACAATACATTTATGAATAACTTTGAGTTATTTAGCAAGTTAGGCTTCCAAGGAACGCCTGCGCTAATTGTTATGCCAAGTAACAACATTACCGAAGATAATATTCATATTATTAATGGTTATAACCCTGATGCGTTAGCAAAAGCAATCAGTGACGTAAAAGCAAGCACTAAATAACCATCGCGGTTATTCAATATAATAAACACAACAAGGCCTTATTTTTAGCCTTGTTGTGTTATTGAGCTTATTTAAGCTTTATTTTAGTAATACTGAAACATCTGCTGAACTTCTTTATAATTTTTGGTTTGTGTTAACGATAGCATTAATAAAATCCGTGCCTTTTGTGGATTAAGTGTACCCGCAGCAACAAAACCATATTTTGCGTCATCAACTTCAGCGGCTAATGTCGTCGACCCCGTTGGTACTCGTGAACTACGCACCACCATCGTTCCCTCTTTACTCGCCTTTGCTAATTCATTAAAAATTGCTTTATACATATTACCGTTACCAACACCGGCACTGACAATTCCATCAAATTTAGCATTCACTAACGCGGTTACTGGCAATGGTGATGCATTTGAATAATTATAGACAATCCCTACTTTAGGTAAGCTCGTTAATTTTGACACGTCGAAATGCGCAGCTGTCGTATGATGACGCTCTGGCGCGCGTTGATAGGTAACGTCACTATTATGAATATAACCTAGTGGACCAAAATTTGGTGCCTGAAATGTATCAACGGCCGTCGTGTTAGTTTTAGTCACATCCCGCGCATCTAACACCGTATCGTTCATTGCTAACAATACTCCACGCCCTTTTGAATCTTCATCAACAGCAGTAACAACGGCATTATATAAATTAGCAGGGCCATCAGCACTCACTGCTGTTGATGGTCGCATCGAGCCAACAAGAACAACGGGCTTATCACTTTTAATTGTCAGATCAAGGAAATAAGCAGTTTCTTCCATCGTATCAGTACCATGGGTTACCACAACACCATCAACATCGTCTCGAGCTAATAATTCATTAATACGTTTAGATAAAGTGAGCCATACTTGATCATTCATATCTTGGGAGCCAATATTAACCACTTGCTCACCGGAGATATCCGCAATTTTAGTCATTGCAGGTACCGCTTTAATTAATGCTTCAACCCCAACTTGACCAGAAGTGTATGCAGATTCTGTTGCCGATTGCCCTGCCCCTGCAATGGTTCCTCCTGTTGCTAAAATTTTAATATTGGGTAAATCATCAGCAGCGGTAGCCAACGAACTAATACACAAACCAGCGATCAGCATAGCAACACGGATAGGATTTTTATTCATCACTCACACCATAAGTTATATTATATAAGTTTATTTATGGTATGAATGTTATTGTTAATGGGATATTTTTTTGTGCTCAATATCACTGTTTATGCACACCCCTAGTGACCACAATCACACAAGAGTAACAGCACCCACAAACAACAACAAAAAATAAACACCTACATAACAAGTGCTTATTTATATTTCATATAAGAACTTGAGCTATTATTGTCACTTCTTAATCAATAATTGGTTATGCAATTGCCGTCATAGGATCAATGCTATAATAATCACTTTGACACTCATCACCCACAGTCGTATCAATATATTGTTGGATATTATCAATATGATCTGCTTCCCATAAGCACTGAAAATAGCCTTCTTTTATATAAACAAATGTTGAGTGCAATACCATATTATTTGGTAACCCCACTTCAAAGACAGCAACCTCATTCACATTTTGTTGTAAATTAAGGAGTTGATGTTGACTTACATAAAACATAAAGCGCACACCTTTTAAAATAATTGTCAATTAAGTGTAGACATAATTATTCAGTGTATTTTCATCAGTGCAAAATATCACCAGTATATTAATTGTTTATATCGATACATATATATTCTATAGATGATAAATATCACACTAAATTCCTGTCAAAATAACCTTGCTTTTAATGTGATGAATTACTTTATGGTAAATGGATTAAACCACCTAATTACTGATATGTTAGAATTTATTAATAATGATTTTTTATTTTACACTTTTAGTTGATTATTTGAACAATGAGAGCAATAACGCACAAATTAACCTCACAAGGTTTTTGGGTGTCACTTTTTATAAGGGGTTAACAAGCATTTTACTGTATCCTAGAAGTCCTTTATATGCTTGCCGCTATAATGCGACCAGCTGAACAAATGCTCCTTACTTAGACATTTTTATGCATTTCAACCAAAATATACCAGTACGCTTCCCTAAAGGGATTTTCGCAATGTGGAGTGTTTACAGCTTCACAGGTGCCGCTATTCTCGCTTCAATCGTGTTCTCACTATTGTTGTTTTTATCTATTGATGATGACCCACTGATGAAATTCCTCTTTGGTGGCTTAGCAGTCATTTTTGAATTGGGTAAATTCTTTGCGTGGTACGAAGTTGGAGAACGCAAAGCACGCCGTAATTACAGCGGCACTTTCACCGCATTTACGTTTTATGCAGTACTAGCGGCTATTTCTATTGGTGGTTCTGTTGGCGGTATTAATAGTGCAACCAATAAAGCACACAGTGAAGCGAACGTGCAGCAAAGTAAAATCAATGCGTTTAATATGCAAATTCAAGCGATTGAAAAGCAAATTGATCTAAATAATATTGCCGCTGAGAAGTACATCCAAATGGAGCGCATTGCTTCTGGTGTAACACGTATCCAGAAAGAAAATGAAGCACTACGTAAACAGCAACAGCAAATCGCAATTGAACGTGATACAACGCCAATTGTTGGTCAGGGTTCAGTACTTGGACTGATTGATAGCCTAGCAACAACATTCAATGTTAGTAATCAAGCTGCTCAACTTGGCTTGGTTATTTTCTTATCGGTATTGCTTGATTTCTTTGCCGCATTTTTTGTTGGTCTTATCGGTGAGGAAAATCGTTTCCGCTACCAATTTAAGCGTCAGCAATTACTATCGGTCAATGGTTATAACGTCCAGGATCAACCGCAGTTACTAACTCATTTTGATCCTTCTTCCATAGGCACATCATCTATCACCGATATTAGTGACGAAGATGAAATTATTGTTGAAGAAGTTGAACCAGAGCCGCCAAAAACAGCCTATGAGCAAGCTGTAGAAGCACTCACTAAAAATCAAGTTAACTGCAGTAAACGTGCCGTTAGTCAGTTACTAAAACTAACGACTGACGAAGTCGATGCCATTTTTCACGAACTATTAACTCAAGGTATCGTAAGTAAAAAACCCAACAACCATTACCAATGGCATGGTACTGATGCTGTAACAAGTTAATTGTTCAATTCAGCCTATTCTTTAAGCCCAAAATAGAGACTCTATTTTGGGCTTTTTTGCACTAAAAAGTGTCAACAATGACATCTAATCAACTGATAATTCGTAATAAGAATATCTCGCAATCAAAATTAATCATCCGTTTATTTATCTCAAGCACAAATTTATAATTACAGGTAGAATCGGCGCACTTTTCTCAGGACAATGTTTTTTAATGATTACTTTTAGTCGTTTCAAGCAAATATTTACTCATTCGCTTATTGCTACCAGTGCCTTAACATTAGTCGGATGTGCACAGCCTTTATCTACTCTAAAAACGGCAACCCACAGTAATGTCGATAATTTCAATACTTCTTTTTATCAGCATACGCGTCCTTACACACAAGCGAATCCTGATAAAACAGGTTTTTACCCACTTGGTGATGGCCAAGCAGCATTTCTTGCTCGTTTAGCTGTCATTGAAGGTGCACAAAAAACAATCGATGTGCAATATTATATCTACCGTGATGACGCAACCAGTAACTTACTCACTTGGTACTTATATCAAGCAGCAGAGCGTGGTGTACGAGTACGTCTATTATTAGATGATATGCAAAATCGTGATGATCAAGCCTTAGCCAGCCTATCTGCGCACCCAAATGTAGAAGTTCGGTTGTTTAATCCATTTGGTAATCGTAGTTTTAAACCACTAAGCTTTTTAACTGACTTTGATCGTCTCAATCGCCGTATGCATAATAAATCCATTATTGCTGACAGTGTATTTGCTATTACCGGTGGACGTAATATTGGTGATGAATACTTCTCAGCTAATGATAATGTCGAGTTTGGTGATTTTGACCTGTTAATGATGGGAAAGATCATTCCTCAGATTTCACGTCAGTTTGATGAATACTGGAACAGCAGACCAGCAACACCTATCGAAGCCTTAGTCTCTGAGGCACATTTACCAACGACAGCACAGTTAGCTCAATGGCAACAAGCTCAGAAGCAATATTTGAGCTCTGATTATGCGCGTTCATTAAAGCAACACCCAATGGTACAAAAGCTATTAAATCAAACACTACCCTTCTACTGGGCTGATGCAGAACTGGTTTATGATACGCCTTACAAAGTAGAAAATAGCCAAGATGATTTATTACTGCATCAATTATCCGCAATGATCAGCAAGGCAAAAACAGATTTCTTATTAATTTCACCGTACTTTGTACCAACAGAAGCGGGCGCGACTGTATTAGCAGCAGCGGCTAAAAATGGCTTAAACATTACTATTGTAACGAACTCACTAGCCTCTAATGATGTCTTTGCTGTTCACGGTTGGTATGCTAAATATCGTCAAATCATGCTTAAAGGTGGCGTTAAACTTTACGAAACCAAAATTAACCCAGAACTTAAAAAGAAGCATTCATGGCTAGGTAGCTCTCGTTCTAGCTTACATGCTAAAACGTTTATTATTGATCGCAGCAAGGTCTTTGTTGGATCGTTTAATTTTGACCCTCGTTCAGCCTACCTTAATACTGAACTTGGCGTCTTTGTTGATTCCAAGCCATTCTCTGATGTTTTTTATAATAATTTAAATAACTTATTAGAGAAAAGTGCTTACCGTTTAGCGTTAGATAATAACAATGACATCATTTGGATTGATGATATCAATGGTCAACAGCTTGACTCAGAGCCAGACAGTAGCGCAATGTTAAAAATGGGCGCTTGGCTGGCTGGGATTCTGCCAATAGAAAAGCAACTATAAAAAAAAAGCCCTTCATCACCATTTGGCAATGAAGGGCTTTAATCTATAAAGCAAAATTTAATTAACCTTTAGTACGTAGTACTGTTTTTTTAGATGCATGCTTTTCAATATAATCAATAATCATACCAGCAATATCTTTACCTGTTGCTTTCTCGATACCTTCAAGACCTGGCGATGAGTTAACTTCCATTACTAATGGACCACGTTCAGAGCGCAATAAATCAACACCAGCAACGCTTAATCCCATGATTTTCGCAGCAGCAACCGCAGTCTTACGCTCTTCAGGAGTAATTTTAACCAATGCTGCACTACCACCACGGTGAAGATTAGAACGGAATTCACCTTCTGCACCTTGACGTTTCATTGCTGCAATCACTTTATCGCCAATCACGAAACAACGAATATCTGCACCACCAGCTTCTTTAATGTATTCCTGCACCATGATATTAGCTTTTAAGCCCATGAATGCTTCAATAACACTTTCAGCCGCTTTACGTGTCTCAGCGAGAACAACACCAATGCCTTGCGTACCTTCTAGTAGCTTAATTACTACTGGCGCACCACCCACCATATCAAGTAAATCTTTAACGTCATCAGGCTTACTTGCAAAACCAGTAACAGGCATACCGATGCATTTACGAGATAACAGCTGCATTGAGCGCAATTTATCGCGAGAACGACTAATTGCAACAGATTCGTTAACGGTATAAACACCCATCATTTCAAATTGACGTAATACTGCTGTACCGTAAAATGTTACTGATGCACCAATACGAGGGATAACTGCATCAAAATCCACTAAATCTTCACCTTTAAAGTGAATCGATGGTTTTTGTGAGTTAATATTCATATAGCAACGAAGTGCATCAATCACCTTGATTTCATGGCCACGTTGCTCTGCCGCTTCAATCAGGCGAGACGTTGAATACAATGACTGATTACGAGATAAGATACCGATTTTCATTACTATTACTTTTCCTTGCTTTGAATTAGGTAAGAAGCTTCCGGATCAACAATGATACGACCATGCATAGCGGTTCGCCCTAGCAACATTCGAAAAGCCATATTATCACGGCTTGTTAACGATATTTCTATTGGCCATTGTTGACCATTAAAATCAATAGTTGAAACAATAAAGTAGCGCAATTGTTCATCGCCACCAGAGTTTCTCACAACACGCTTGTCAGCAACTTTAGCCATACAAACCTGTTCAATATCAGTATTATTATGAATTGGATGTAGCCAGAATTTCACCCACAATTCATCATTTTGAGTAAACTCTTCAATTTTGAATGTATGAAGACAAGAACTACGTGCTCCTGTGTCAATTTTCACATGAATATCATCAACACCAAGATCAGGTAAAGCGGCAACTTCGCGCCAACCAACAATAAATTTATTATTTTTATTCACAATTGTTTCTTTATTAATCATTACAATAACCCAAACTTCCTTAACAGCTAACTAAAGCACTTTTATTGAAATACAGCATATAAAATCGAAACCAGTAGTCTCTAATTATGAATAGCTAACTGCACTTTAATTAAACTATTATCAATATATAAGGAAATCATTAACTAACTGAGCACTGAATTGACCTGAATCAGTGCCAATAACGGCGATAAAACCACCATTAGATGACTGTTTTTTAGTATCATCGTGGCATATATTACCACATATTAGCCATATAAGATTTTTTATTAATCTCATTAAGCAATAAGTTTCAATGTGATAACAGTGATGAATCCCTTTGTTATTCGTAGCAGAGTCACCCAAACATAACTATTGGTCTGCCCTCAGTATATCGGAATACAATAACAATAAAATACTAGTATATAAAAAGACCATTTTTGATTATTTTAATTCCAATAAAAAAGAGCTGATTATCAATCCTATTTAAATCTTTTCAGTTACAACCCTCACTCATGTTACTCTTTCATTATTAATCAATAAAAACGTATAAACATGTCAGAACTAAAACAACAACTACTATTACTTGGCATGGCTGACTTGCCTGTTGACGCTTCAACCCAGCAGCAATTAGAACAATTTATTTCAGCATCATCGGCGCATTTTGAGCATGTCCGCCAACAACGTCCAAATAGTACATTATTAGACTTATTACTTGGATTTATGACGTTACATCATCAACAAGTGCATCAGCAATGGCAGCATCAACACACTACAGCAATAAAAATGAAAGCGGTTCTTAATAATACAATTGGTAACGATTATGCCCGTAATTTCACTCATCAAGATCAACATTACTTACTTGCCGTAACACATCTCTGGCTAATGGTACAAGGTGCCTCAGGTATTGATTACAGTTACAGCAACGAACAAGCTGAAACCCAAAGCCACATCATAATTAATGGTGAACAGACGGTACAACCCACACAGCTTAACATCGAAGTAGAATCGCTCAGATGTAAATTTATGCAATCATATTATTTAGGAAAAAACCATAACAAAGCGAAATTTCGCGCCCGCATCAAGCAACTGTTCAGAAAAGTATAACAGCGTTATATCTTATAACTTTAAAATAGCATTAACTGCCTTCTTTAACCGCGCTACTGACTTGTCCTTACTTCATAAATTACCGACAATACGGCTGTATTTCTCTTTAATGAAATAAAATCTACTTATTGTCGGTCTCATAGGAAATATTATAAATACTTATCGCTTTAATGTAGATAGTACCTTGGCCCAACACAAAGAATCATATATCGAACAACGCTAAATATCGTCACATTATACGTTGTTTACTTGGAGCTCTAGATTGAAAAAGTTATACCAATACCTCTATTTAACCTTTGCCTTACTAATCACTGGGTTTGGCATTACCTTTTCATCAATAGCAGCGGCTACACCGCAATACACGACAGGTTGGGTTAAAAACCCTCAACATCCACCAGTTGAAGTTAGACTGATGCTTACCGGTCAAAAAGATCCCGCTAAACATACCGTTCAAGGTCTGCTAGAAGTCAAACTTGATACTGATTGGAAAACCTATTGGCGCTCACCTGGCGAAGGTGGTGTTGCTCCCTCTATAAATTGGGATATGTCATCAAATATTGCTAAAGTTGATTGGCAATGGCCTTTACCCAAACGCTATGAATTCTTAGGTGTTGAAACGCTTGGTTACAAGCATGACGTTATCTTCCCACTTTCAATTCATATCAAAGATATGAATAAACCAGTATTCCTCGCTGGCAAATTAACTATGTCGTCATGTACTAGCATTTGCGTACTAACCGATTACGAACTTTCATTCGACTTTATCCCAAGTAAGTTAATGCCATCGACAGAAGCGATGTTTTTATATAACAAAGGTGAAAGTCAGGTACCCAAACCATCTCCAACAGTCACTTTAAATAGCCTCTCTTATAACAAAGCCGAAAAACAAGTAACAGTTGTAGCGACTAATACCACGGGATGGCAGCAGCCCGATGTAATTATTGATGGTGATTCGCAAGCCGCTAAAGACACCTCATTCCTTAAATCAGCCACAACTATAGAAGGTAATACACTTTACGCGACATTACCTGTCACTAGTTGGTTTGGTACACCCAAATTAGTGGGGCAACCACTGCATGTGACTATTGGTGATCATGATATTGCCGTTGAAATGACCGCAAAGGCGACTGATATACCCGTTAATATCCCAACTTCGGGTAACAACCTTCTAAAGATTATTGGATTAGCCTTACTCGGTGGCCTTATTCTTAATATTATGCCGTGTGTCTTACCGGTATTAGGGATGAAATTAAGCAGTGTTATCTCTGCTCAAGGATTAGCTCGCCGTCAAATTCGCACCCAATTCTTAGCATCTGCTGCTGGAATTATTGTTTCATTTTGGTTATTAGCTCTATTTCTTGCTGCAATGAAATTATCGGGTCAGGCTCTTGGATGGGGAATTCAATTCCAAAGCCCATGGTTTATTGCTGCCATGATTGCTATTACGGTGCTATTTGGTGCCAATATGCTGGGCTTGTTTGAAATTCGTCTTTCAAGCAATACCAACACTTGGCTAGCCACCAAAGGAGATAATTCTCATTTTGGGCATTTCATTCAAGGCATGTTTGCGACCTTACTAGCAACACCGTGTAGTGCACCATTTTTAGGCACAGCCGTTGCGTTTGCATTAGGCGCAGATTTAGTGACTTTATTTGCTATTTTTACAGCACTTGCTATCGGTATGGCTGCACCGTGGTTATTAATTGCCATTTTCCCACAGTTAGCAGCATTAATGCCAAAACCAGGCTTATGGATGGATCGTGTTAAAACGCTATTCGGCCTAATGATGCTCGCAACATCAGTATGGCTATTGAGCTTGATGACTAGCTTCTTTAACACGGCTACAGTATGGGGATTAGGTGCTGTAATCTTAGTGATTATTTTATGGTTACTAGGACGAAAGAAAGGCCGTAAAACAGTTATTATCACCTTAGCTGTAATGTTACTTGGCGCAGGTGCTAGCTTATTTACTGGAAGTTTAACTGCTAATAAATGGGCAACACCGCTACCAGCCGATCATCATTGGATCCCATTAGATACAGCCCAAATAGCAACGGAAGTAGCGCAAGGAAAAACAGTTTTTGTCGATGTAACTGCACAATGGTGTATTACTTGTAAAGCCAACAAAATGGGCGTGATTTTACAAGAGCCTGTTTATTCGGCCTTAGATAGTAAAAATATTGTATTAATGCGTGGCGATTGGACTAAACCTTCAGATTACGTTACTGGCTTTCTACAATCACATGGCCGCTTTGGAGTACCGTTTAATATCGTTTACGGTCCGAATGCACCTAAAGGCATTGAGCTTCCCGTTATTTTATCAAGTGATAGCGTTCTTAATGCACTAAAAAAAGCAGGTAAATAATGTCATCAAATATCAACAAATCACCTCGCCATAAATGGCGAGGATGGCTCAAAAGCATTATTATTTTTATAATTATGTTTACAATTGCTAGTACAGCATTAGAAATGTGGCGTAATCGTCATTTAAATCAAATGCAAGTATCTGCAGCAACCCAGCAAGCCTTCACCACAATTGATGGTCAAAAGGTCGATATCTTTAAAGATAGCTATGATCAAACTGTACTTGTGTATGCATGGGCAACATGGTGTGGTAGCTGTAAAATAGTATCGCCGATGATTAACTGGATTAATAATCAATCATGGTTAAATATCAAGGTAGTCACAATCGCGATGCAATCCGGTGATGATCGCCGCTTACATGCCTATCTAAATATGAAAGGATATGATTTCCCGGTTGTAAATATCAATAGCAATTTATTAACGAAGCAATGGAAACTCTCTAGAGCACCGACTATTTTAATCATTAAGAATGGTAAAATTCAAAGTACAACCGCAGGTTTAGTCACTCCTCCTGGATTACTCGCCCGCTTAGCATGGGTTGACATGAAATAATAAAAAACCCAGCGACTTTATATACTCTTTCAAATAAAAAAGTTATGGGTAGCTGGGTTTCTTTTTAATATTTATTTAATCGCCGTATTTGCCAAAAATGACGTTTCCAATATGGATTATCTAATCGAGAAATAATAACGCCTTTTGATTGCGAGGCATGTAGAAATTCTGAATTACCTAAATAAATCCCCACATGGCGTGTATTACGTCCGGTTCGGAAAAAGACTAAATCCCCCTCCTTAGCCGCATTAGGTTTAACCTGTTTACCTTTTTTGACTAATTCTAATGTCGTCCTTGGTAGCAGCTTTTGATAAACACTGGAATAACCGACCTGCACAAATGCCGAACAATCGATACCTTTCTTCGACTCACCGCCATAACGATACGGTGTTCCTTTCCAGTTGTGATAGACACCATCAAATACGCCGTTATTCAACGGTAATGCAGGTTTTGTTTTTAACTTAGGCGGCGGCGTTAGAGACTTAGTTGTTGCAGTGTCATTCATAGCAGGTGTTGAAGAACAGCCAACACTTGCTAATAAGACAAATAAAATTAATATCGTTTTTTTTGTAATTAATCCGTTTTTCACTATTTATCCTACAATCCTTCGGTGGAAATAAATATGTTTAATACAACTAATCAAATGTTATCGTTACATTCACTATACTAGCGTAAACCATAACCAATAACTGTGGTATTGATTCAATTGTTCCATATATTACTATCTAATCTACCCGATAATACACGAAGAGTTATGCCATTCAAGAATGTAAGCTGAACAACAGCATACAATTAGACAATAAAGGTGCATTGCTAATTGGTGGCTAAGCGCATAGAGGAATATAAACAAAAATTCATTACAATTGATAAAAATATCAAAAAAAAGCTCACACAGAAGTGCAAGCCAAAATTAATACAATAGAAGAGACAAACATGATGAAATGTCATCAGATCCTACTGTAAATCTTTTGATATTTAATGCTAGAGCTTTAATATCAGTATTAGAGACAATTCACGCCATCTTGTAAATAGCCAAATTATCAATAACATAAAACCCTATGAAAATAAGGAAACGAAATATTTCATTATTATTCATAGGGTCAACGTTTTATATTAAATAAACAATTATAGGTAAAGCTTAGCTACATCTGAAGGCTCTAACTCTACACCTTCAAGTGAGTCATTCCAGTTCAAACCAACTAAAACACCATCTTCTACTAGAGTGATCATCCAATCTTCAAGAAAAATGTCTAGTGGTAGTTCACTCGGTTGAAACTCAGCCCACTCATCAGCACATTGCATTTTAGCATCGGCTTCATTTGACCAAAATGGCATCACTTCAGAGTCTTCAAATTCAGAAGAGGCAACAGATAACCAATCACCCTCTTCGTTACGAAGGCTCCAAACAACGCGTGTTGCTTGTGTTTCTGTTACGAACAAAGCTTTATTTGCTTGGATATCTGCAGTTAATTTAGTCATTATTTTCTCTCAATCAAAATGCCATAATCTGGCTTTATCGGTTAAATATATCAACCTTACCCTACCTAGATATTTTATCAAAAAAAACACCTTAGCAGCATTATTATTTAGTAATGATTCACTGTACAGCAACGATAAAAAATGAACAGCATCAATAAGCCGCTTTTCTTCACTGTGTATATTGACTTATAAAAATTCAATGACAGAATAACGATGAATGTTATCACTTCACACCAGGATGGTATCTAGGGCTCTGAGTGCCACTATTGATCATTCATCAAAATAGCTCCTCAATATTGCAATGACATTGAGGCAATAACCACTCTCTATCTTAGGTGTTAACATGCAATCACATCGAGCAGGTAATATGCTTGCGGCATTTTCATTTGTTCTATGGGGAATATTACCTCTTTATTACCAATATTTACCTCAAGCAAATACCAATGAATTACTTGCATTAAGACTTATTTTTTCGGTTCCTGTAATGCTCATCGTGATGATATTACTTCGGCAACCCATTCCGGCGATAAAAGATATCGTTGCTGATAAAAAATCATTACTGATGTGCGGTATTGCGGGCGTTATAATGAGTGTTTCTTGGTATGCCTTTACATGGGCGATCACTCATGGCGAAGTACTAGCTGCGAGTTTAGGCTATTTTATCAACCCTTTGTTTGCCATTGCTCTTGCAATGTTTTTCTTAAAAGAAAGACTCACCAAAGCACAAGTTATTGCTGTTATTTTGGCTATTTTAGGCATTGGCTATCAGGTATGGCAATACGGTCAATTACCTTGGCTTTCTTTAATTATGGGCAGTTTTTTTGCCATCTATGGTTTAACAAAAAAATACATCAAATATGATGCACTTACATCTGTCATGATAGAAGCCGCAGTACTGACCCCTTTTGCCCTTATTTATATGGTATGGCTATATTTTAATGGTGATAGTGTTGCTCTTACCTCAGGCACCACTACATTTTTATTGTATGCAGGAGCAGCTCCAGTTACCGTAGCGCCATTGATATTTTTTGCCTTGGCCCTGAATCGTACTAGCCTGACGATGGTAGGTTTAATGCAATATATTGAACCAAGCTTGCAACTTTTATTAGCGGTATTCTTATTTGGTGAAGTATTTGATCATACCAAGGCCATCAGCTTTGGCCTGATCTGGCTAGGTTTAGTTTTCTGTACGCTAGAAGCTTTACCGCCTTTATCTCGACGTAAGAAAGTAACAATATCAGACCATTAACCATTTTATTTTTTGATACCAACGCAAACACCGTGTTTTTAGCGATGTTTGCGTTTATGCTGTAACAAACTTCACTATGTCTACTATGATAATGACCACAACTAGCCCTGACTCAGAAATTAAACAATTACAATGCGCTCTTGCTGAATTTGCTCAACAACGAGATTGGGATCAATTTCATACTCCAAAAAATTTAGCGATGGCATTAAGTGGTGAGGTAGGAGAACTAGTAGAAATTTTTCAGTGGTTAACCCCAGAACAAAGCCAGCAGTTATCTTTAGAAAAGAAACAGCATGCCAGTGAAGAGATCGCTGATGTCATGATGTATTTACTACGATTAGCCGATAAATGTAATATCGATGTGATGCAAGCGTGTCAACAAAAGATCCAACAAAACGCAGCGAAGTACCCAATTAGTAAATGCTATGGTTCCGCAAAGAAATATAACGAATTAGATTAGTGTCACTCACTAACAATAAAAAAGCTGACTCTAGGCCAGCTTTTCATAAATAATTTACTTTTCGCCGACACCGCGGTTTTCTTTTTTAGCTAAAGCTATTTTGCCAAAACCTAACTTACGAAAGTAACTATCACGATATTCTCGTCCTGCTTTACTACAGGTCGATACAGCTTCAACTTGCTGCTCCATTTTTAGGAATGTCGTTAAATCAATACCTTCAGCAGCAGCTACCGCTTCATGAATGTTACGGTGTATATCAAAAGAGAAAATTAAACGCTTTTCTTCTTCTTTGTAGGTATAAACAATAGTACGTGACATAACGTCCCCAATAGAGCATAAAAGGAGAGCGAATTTACCGTATAAGGGCTCAAGATGGAAGTAGAACCGTCTTTACTGTAACGATTTACTTTACAGCGTGTTAATTATCAACAACTTCACACTGTTGTGAAGTGAGTAAGCCACGTTGAAATAGCTCATCTTCAGCCATTGGCTTATAAAAATAAAAACCTTGGATATAACGTACACCTAATGAAGCAATGAAATCTAATTCAGCTTGCTGCTCCACGCCCTCAACCACAATATCTGCCTGAGTAATCTTCCCCAATTGAACGGCTATTTTGAATAACTCTTTGCCACGTTGACTATCAAGGTTCAAAACTAAAGAGCGATCAATCTTAACCTTATTAAATTCAAAGCGTGATAAGTAAGCCAGTGATGAATATCCAGTACCAAAATCATCTAACGCTACAGAAATACCTAAATGTTGTAATTGTGACATCACCTGAGTGACTTTAGTCTCATCTAAAATCAATAACTCTTCGGTAAATTCTAGTTCTATATGGCAAAAAGACAACGAACTACCAATAATACGATTTTTAAGAGTTTCAACGAAATTTTTTGAAAGCACTGTATCCGGTGAAATATTAATCGATAATTTGAGGTTAGGGTTAACAACAATAAATCTTTCCGCTGCTTTTATCGCTTTATCTAGCACCCATAAATCGAGTTCAGGCATTAATCCTAACTGATTAAAAGCAGGTATAAATGTAGGTGGCAAAATCTGCCCTTGGTGATTCCTAAAACGAATTAATACTTCACACCCACTCACTTTATTATTTTTTATATCTACTTGAGGCTGAAAATAAAGAATAAACTCACCTTCCGCCTGTAGTTTTTCAATTTCTCGTTGAGCAGTAAGATTATTATGCAATGAAGGGATAAAACTGGTTAAACGTGTTTTAACCTCAATTTCATCACTGGTAAATAAACGATTAGAAAATATATCTGAAACACCAATACCTAAACTACGTTTATCCATTAATCTAAAAAATGGTAAATATATAACTATACCAAGCACTATTAATAGTAATTGTAATAAAGCACCAGCTATTGAACCACCCGTTGCCACATAACCACTAATAATCGGTGGCATTAACCAGCTATGGACTTCAGTTAAATGTGGCACAATACCAATATAAATAGCACCATAAGCAATAACAAAACTCACCGCAGGCACTAATAAAAATGGGATAATCATAACCGGATTAAATATGATAGGAACACCATATAAAATTGGCTCATTAACATTAAAAAGGCAGAGCAACAAAGCTGCCTTAGCCAATACTTTATAACCTTTACTTTTCGCAAAAAACAGCATGCAGATAGCTAAACTTAGCATATTGCCGCTACCACCGATACCAGTAAAAAAGTCATAAAAATTAGTACTTAATATATTAAGATCCGCACCAAAATTATGCCACTCGGTAATATTTAACATAGTAACATTATAGAGTTCTGTTTTATAAGTGTGCAGAATATTATGACCATTAATCCCTATTGACCACAATAAACCACGTAACACTTCATAAATGAGTCCATCAAAAAATGAGGTTGGATCTAAGCGGGGAATAAGTGACCAAGAAATTAATGTTGATGCCTGTTCAAATATTTTACGAAATAAGAAACTTATAGATAGTACCATTGAAATAGTGGCAATTGAACCTGCCAACATACTCATAGAAATATCAATAAATGAATCATCCGATTTTATTTTAAATACTCTAGTATTTTTTAGCTTAGCAATAATTTCACAAGAAATATACGCAGTCAGTAATGATATTGGAAAGTTATTTGGTAAAGGAATTAATGGTGATATTAAATTCCATTGATAAGAAACAATAAAAAATACCGTTAATGATGTTGCGATCACCGTTCCCTTTGGAACACGCTTCACTGCTGATAAATAAGTAGCTAAATAGAAATTGACCAAAATGGGAATCATAATCCCTGTTGTTTGGCCGACATAATGTACTGTTTGACCAAAATCATTAAAATTGAAATGATCACAAACAAGTGCAACTAGGTCACAAAATGTCGAAATTAATACCAGCGGTAATGCCATTAAAAAAACATTCGAAACTGCAACCAGATATTTATTCGCAGATAAATAAGACATCTTTTTAAACATTGGCATAATATTTTCTGCTTCTATACTAAACGCTTAAACTAAATAGATATAATTAAAGGTAACTATATTGTAAAAATAATCATCTCAAATATAGTCATTTTTAAATAAATGAACAAACAAATTTCATCTAAAAATCAATGATTAGCTATAAAAAACGTTCAATATATTCCACATACAGAGAAAAAAGCTCAACTGCAGCAATGTAAGCCAGTAACCATTCACCGCCTTTTCCCATAGTTATGCACAGAAACAGTGGATAAGTCCATAAAACACACAACTAAAAACACTTAGATAACATACTTTTTACAAAAAACCACTTAACCATAGCGAGTCTCGGTTACTTAATAACCTACTATTAATTATCGATCTTAAAATAATGAATAACCTGATTCTCACTTCCTTTCCATACCAAAGAAGGATTTCGTTGCGTTTGGTCATATTTCCCATCAACCATCACATCAATTAAGTTAGCAATTTGTTGTTGTTCAACTGTGAGCTCAGATAATAAATACCCCGTCCATAGCCAAATATCTTTTCCACTGCACTCTCGACGTACACGTTGTACTAATTTCAATACAGCCGCAACATTTTTAGGATGAAGAGGATCTCCGCCAGAAAGTGATAAGCCACGACGTTTAATACGCGTATCATTAAGGTCATTAATAACCTGATCTTCCATCTCTTGGGTAAACGGATGACCCGCATCTAGACGCCATGTACTTTGGTTATAACATCCCTTGCATTGATGCACACAACCAGAAACAAAGAGTGTTACACGAGTACCCGGACCATTAACAATGTCGACAGGGTAATAATTGTGGTAATTCATTTTCGATCTCGATTAACTAAAGCTAGCGTCGAATAATTCAACCAACGCTTACAAATAAAAGAAGTGCCCTAAAGCACTTCTTGTTTTATAACTAGACAACGTTATTAATAATGGTTACATGTGCTTAACGCGACGTTTAACTTCTTCTTGCTTACCAAAGTTAAATGGACGAGCATCAGGACTACCTAAGTAACCACATACACGACGCGTTACAGAAACTCGTGATGGCTCATGGTTACCACACTTAGGGCAAGTAAAACCTTTACTTGTACAATCAAACTCACCAGTAAAGCCGCAATCATAACATTCATCAATAGGCGTATTAGTACCGTAATATGGTACTCGGGTATAACTGTAATCCCAGACATTTTCTAATGCTTCAAGATTATGCTGAATATTTGGGTATTCACCGTAACAAATAAAACCACCATTCGCGATATCTGGATATGCCATTTCAAAGTCAATCTTGTCATATGGATTAACTTTTTTCTCAACATCTAGATGGAAGCTATTGGTATAAAAACCACGATCCGTTACACCGTCAACCACACCAAATTCTTTGGTATCAATTGCACAGAAACGACTACATAAATTTTCACTTGGGGTGCTATAAAGGCTAAAGCCATAACCAGACTCTTCCTTCCATGCATCTGTTGCGTCACGTAAGCGTTGAACAATAGCTACCGCTTTTTCTCGTAACATTTCACTATCATAAACATGGGTCTTATTGCCATATAACGCATTCACTGTTTCATGAATACCGATATAACCGAGTGAAATTGAAGCACGACCATTTTTGAAGATTTCTGATACATCATCATCTTCTTTTAAACGCACACCACATGCGCCTTCCATATAAAGGATAGGAGCTACACGCGCTTTTACACCATTTAAACGGGTAATACGAGTATCCAAAGCACGACGAGATAATGCCAAGCGCTCATCTAAAATTTCAAAGAAACGCGCTTCATCACCTTTTGCCTCTAAAGCAATGCGTGGCAAGTTAATACTGACTACACCAAGGTTATTTCGGCCTTCATGAATCAGTTCACCATTTTCTTCATAAGGACCAAGGAAACTACGACAACCCATTGGAGTTTTAAACGAACCTGTTACTTCAACCAATTTGTCATAGTTTAAAATATCAGGATACATACGCTTAGATGCACACTCTAACGCTAATTGCTTAATATCGTAGTTAGCATCGCCTTGTTTATGGTTAAGACCATCTTTAATTGCGAAAACAAGCTTCGGGAATACTGCTGTTTTATGATTTTTACCTAAACCTGCAATACGGTTTTTAAGAATAGATTGTTGAATTAAACGCGATTCCCACGATATACCTAAACCAAAGCCAAATGTTACAAAAGGAGTTTGACCATTCGCGGTGTGAAGCGTGTTTACTTCATATTCTAGTGATTGAAATGCGTCGTAGCATTCTTTATGAGTACGCGCTTGTGCAAAAGCAATCGGATCAGCAATCCCCCACTCTGTCGCTACCTCTAAATGCTTAGCATAGCTAACGGTAACATAAGGTGCTAACACCTCATCAATACGGTTAATCGTTGTACCACCATAAATATGGCTTGCAACTTGTGCAATAATTTGAGCAGTTACTGCTGTTGCTGTAGAAATTGATTTAGGTGTATCAATTTCTGCGTTACCCATTTTAAAGCCATGCGTTAACATGCCGTCTAGATCGATCAGCATACAGTTAAACATTGGGAAAAAAGGTGAATAATCTAAATCATGGTAGTGAATCTCACCGTTTTCATGTGCTTTAACAATATCACGGGGTAACAAATGCTGAGTTGCATAATGCTTAGCAACAATACCAGCAAGCAGATCACGTTGTGTCGGAATCACTTTACTGTCTTTGTTTGCATTTTCATTTAACAATGAAGCATTGCTTTGCTCAATTAAGCCACGGATCTCATTATTCAGGCGACTTTTCTTCTCACGAGAAATATCACGATCATGACGATATTCAATATAAGCACGAGCTACAATCTTGTGTGGGCCTGCCATAAGCTGTGTTTCTACCGCTTCTTGAATAGCATGAATATCAACATTCTCTGTATCAGCAAATTGCGCTAATACCGCTTCAGCTACTGAGGTAGCATAAGCCTCATCCATTGTATGACACTCTGAATCGCTGATGGAATTTGCTGCCCCAAGAACAGCTTCTTTTACGCGTAAAACATCGAAGGATACACGGCAACCATCACGCTTTATTACTACAGGATTCACACAAGGCTCCTAAAATCACAGAAAAATGACACTGTCACTTAAACACAAAATATAGTGTTCTATTTATAAGCGGCAACAAGATGTGGTGTATTAGGCGCGATCTGGCGCAAAGAAACCTTGATCGAGATCAATTTATAGCACGAGCAGTTTGTCTTGTGAACGATGATTATGAAGCGCCACAAATTTTTGAATGTAAGCTTATTTATAAACCCTATTGTCAATAAATTTATCATCACATTCATTCAATATTTTTAAAAAATTACTTGCCTTTCGTGCAATTCTTGAGACTATCCTCTATTCAGTAATCATGGATGTAACACATGGATTTGTCATCACTCAATACGCGCATTGATAACACGATATTTAAAAATCTTCGTATTGGTTTTATTTGGGCATCTAAAATTTCTTTAATCACGATAATGCTCATTACCGTTGTTATTTGGATCGATTTTTTTAACACCAAAAATAATAATTTATTATTAACCACTGTGGGTTTTAGTATTCAAGCGCTACTCTTTGCCCTCGGATGGCTCTTTTTTGCCCACAATAAAACCCTTCAGCATTACAAAATAGTTTCATCTAGTTATGCTTTGTTATTCGGATTAACGTGGGGAGGTGCTATTATCAACCTTAATAACTTAGGTCATGCCTATGTTATTGTTGAAATTGTAGGTAATCTGTTATTTCTTGTCGTACTACTTAGTTTTTATGCCTATCGTACCGCGGTTTATCTCGCAACGATCCCTATTTTAATTTTTACCACTTGGTATAGTATTGAAGATCCTCGATTTGACCTACTTTTTGCTTTCACCAAACTCGCTATTACCATAATCATTATTGAATCAGGCCGACAACTACTCTTTAAATGGTTCACTGCTCGTATTAAACAAGAACATGACAATAAACGTTTGCTAAAACAACTGGCAAAAATATCTTTTACTGATCAGTTGACACAAATTAATAATCGTCGTTTTTTTGATTTTGCAATTAATAAACAAATTATAAATGCTAAACATTACCATCATCCACTTTCGATTATCTTAATTGATATTGACTATTTTAAGCTTTTTAACGACAACCTCGGACATGTTAAAGGTGATATGTGTTTAAAGTCAGTGGCGACAACAATCAGTAGTAGTTTATTGAGGAATACTGATACCGTATCTCGTTACGGTGGTGAGGAATTTGTGGTCTTACTGCCAAATACTGATAACCAAGGCGCACGTTGTGTTGCTCACCGTATTCAACAAAATGTAGCAGGCTTAGCGATTACCCATCCAAGCTCTGATATTAGTCAAACAGTCACCGTCAGCCAAGGTATTGCCACATTGAAAGCAAATCAACTTCCTAGTCAATTAATTGATGTTGCTGATAGCTATCTTTATAAAGCGAAGGAATTAGGACGTAACCAATATTACGGCACATAAAAATGAAAAGTGTTAAGGCATTATTACTCTAAATAGTAACTAGCGCCATACTATGGATACTCACAAACTATAAATAATTAAGTATTTAAAACAGATCAGGCATAGTCAATATCAAGCCAATCATGATGATAATAACTATGCCTATTTTCGCCTTGTTACTACTATTACTGCCAATAAGCGATAGCTACGCGCAACCTTTCACTCTCATGAGTTGGAATATGCAATGGCTATCACTAAATCCCAAATCACCTATTGTACGCTCAGCGGCAGATTATCAAGCCTTAAAACAACTATTTACCATTCATTCACCCGACATCCTCGCATTTCAAGAGGTAGATAGTACCGAGGCTTTATACCGAGTAATCAATCAACAACACTATAAAATATATCTTTCCTCACGAACCAATAGTCCACAAGATAGTTTTAAAATAAATAATCAATACACAGGGTTTGCGATTAAGCATGGTATTGATATTGAAGATATAACTGATTTATCACAACTAAGCTCTCCAGCTATCGCAGCAGGTAATTCAATCCCTTTTAACAACAAATTACGTTATGGCAGTATGATACGTATTACCATTAATAAACAATCAATTATTTTACTTAACCTTCACCTAAAATCAGGTTGTTTTACGGCTAAACAATTAGCCCAACAAAAAGATAAATCATGTAAAACCCTGGCTCAGCAACTTAAACTGATTAAGCATTGGGTTAGTACTCAACAAGCAAGATCACAACCTTTCATCATTGTTGGTGATTTTAACCACCGCATTAAATCCGGTAAAACATTTATCGATAAAATTACTAACGATCCAACAACTATCCGCCACGTTTCTGCTGCAATTAGTGCTAATTGTACGGTAAAGTTAGCCAGCAGAGTAACCCGTTATCGTACCTACAGAGCTCTCATCGATCATCTTTTTACGACCACAAATATTAAAGCTCTTGATCAACGTCAGATTCAGTATGATAAACAGCAAATATCACAATTTACACTCAGTGATCACTGTCCATTGTTGTTTACATTAGCGGTTCATTCTTCGTCACATACATAACTAATCAGTTGCGTACCCACCATTACAATAACGTACATCAGGAATAATATTATGCTTATTGAGTAAACGGTACATCGTGGCCCGTGATACGCCAAGATCTTTCGCCGCAGATGCTACTTGCCCCTTGTGTGCCTCAAGCATAGCGACTAATACATCCTTTTCGGCTTCATCTTTAATCGTTCGTAAACTTTGTTTAATATTATTTTTCTTCGGTAAATCAAAATGATCCAAACTAACTTCATTACTATCATTTAATAATGAAACCCGCTTAACTTGATTGATTAGTTCACGAACATTACCTGGCCAGTTATATCGAAGTAATAGTTGCTTGGCCTCTTCACTATAATGCATTGCGAGCGTATTATATTCCTTAGAGTATTTTTGCAAATAATACTCAGCTAATAAAATAATATCAGCACCACGTTCTCTTAATGTAGGTACTACAACATGAAAGACATTCAACCGATAATAAAGTTCTTTATTAAAGTTATCATTTTTAACCGCTAGTTCTAAATCAATACTTGATGAAGTAATCACACGTACATCAAAAAAACCTTGGTCATTTAATTTTTCATTTTCTGGTTGTTGTAAATAATTAAGCAATTTTAACTGTAATGGCTTAGAAAGCTCTTCGATACCATTGAATAGCACCGTCCCATTAGTAATAATATCATTCGAATTTGTATGCCGAAGTGGATCTAAAAAAGCAGTGCGTTGATCATCTTCTGATAATGAAGAGCAATTAATTACAACTATATCGTCATTACGACGTTTACTTAAATTATGAATCGTCTTTGCGATAAGTTCTTTCCCAACCCCTTGTTCGCCACTCAAAAGAACATTAACATCAGTCATGGCAACTCTTTTTACCATATCTCTTAGGTGTTTAATCGATTTAGACTCACCATATAATCCAATTTCACATTGATGATTGGCATCAATCCAAGACGTTGACTCAATATCCAACATCCCTAGCTGATGACCTGCCGTGTCTAATAATTGACTTGAGGGTATTGGTGTTGAAAAAAAATCAACACAAAAGTTATTAATGAATTGGCAAATAGAATCAATTCTTAATTGCTCTTTTTTTATTATTGCTATCCATTTAACATGCTTTGTTTTATTTGCACGCTGGGAAATACTATTTAAGCTAAAATCATTATTGCTCAAATCAACAATACAAACACATGGACTATACTCTTCTAATATTGCATCAGCTGTTCGCAAATCATAACAACAATGGGTTTTCCAACCAGCTTGCTCTAACAATGCAATCCAAGGTTCATAAGTACACCCCATAGCAATCAAACGTCCATTACTCTTTTTTTTATCATTTATAGCTACCATTAGAGTCACCCTTTAAGAAAATAGCCATTCTCGATTTATATTAAAAAATATAGGTAACAACAATGTATTTTGCATTGTATCAACGATAAGAATAGCAATAAAAATATACCAATTGAAATTCATTAATAATATAATATTTTATATATTTGTTATATTTCATAGTATTAAGAATATTTAAGATAAAAATAGTCATATAAATTATTTACTTTAAAAAAAGAAAGAAAAAAGAAAATATTGAACTTTATTGTTTTTTTATACATTTAAATATGCATTAAAATACAATTATATAGACATCAACGGAATAAAATAAACCATGATGATGAGCAAAAAAGCAAGGATAATACGAGACCTTACCCTACTTTTGTTTTATCCTTGCCTAAATAATGATATGTAATAAATAGGACGACAGTATGTCTACTCCATTAGATGCTGCAATGATTGAAACAATTTTGAGCTTTGATAGTGAAAAACGTTACAAACACTTAGTGAAAGAAGTGGTTGCCAACCGTGAAATATGGATTCTTACCGATGAACATGGTTGCGTTATGCTCAATACTGATGATGAAGATTGCGTACCTGTATGGCCGAATAAAGAATTTGCAGAAGCATGGGCAACCGGTGAATGGGAAACATGTAAAGCAGAAGCTATCTCATTAAATAAATGGCATAGCCGTTGGACTCACGGCCTTGAAGATGACGAACTTGCATTAGTCGTATTCCCAATTCCTGAACAAGAAGGTCTAGTGATCTATCCTGATGAATTTGATTATGAATTAAAAACATTAGCGAATAAGCGTCGCTAATTAGATCAAAGTACCTAATAGGCTAGCATTAAGCTGGCCTTATTTTTAAACGCCCAGCATCTAATAAGGTATATTTTGAATACTATTATCGAACAAATTAAACAAACACCAGCTAGTGTTGATTTTAACGATGTTATTGCTACCATCAGTAAACATTATCACTATCAACCCGTACGGTTTACTAACGGCCTGGCAAATAATATGATCATCAATCAAGCAGGCACTAACGAAGGGTCATGCAAAATATTTGCGTTTGCATACTTACACCAACTATCACAAACTGAAACTTTAGCCTGTTTTGGTGCATTTTACCGTAAGGATGTACTTCAACATCCTCAACATACCGATCATCAAAATATTCGTCAATTTATGCTATCTAGCTGGGAAGGGATCACTTTTGACCATTTTCCTCTCACACTAAAAACAGCAATATAAAAGCCATTAAGTCAATTCATACCTAATGACTTTATATAATAATAGAAATACACCTACAATGGTTTTTTACAGTGACTGCATTTTTGTGGCGGCTTCATAAAAAAAGGAGAACGGCTAGCCTGACCACAACTATCACAAAACTTTGTTGATCGGATTGTAAGTAATGTTACGGGTACTAATAAAATCAATATTGCGATCATCCATGCTACTGGTGGTTGCATAAAGATAATGAAACCACCAATTACAACATTACTAAACACAGTATAAATTGGCCATAATCGACGCTTTTTAGCCACATCATTACCACGTTGGAATAGCATCACACTCCCCACCGTTAGTCCTAGCCAAATTACAACGAAACCAATTAGTAAATTTTCCTGCATTTTTTTTCCTTAAAAAATATTTCTCTAAACACAACACCTATTAACTAGATATCATATGGTTACTGCGTTAAACAACTTTCAATAATTGTTACTCATTACGTCAAATATTGACAGCTATCTTGTTACTATGCCGCATTTTTAGTCTATTTAATAACCACATTTCGAACAAAACCCACATGTAGCAAAAAAGTTATAATTATGATGCAAAATATTGTTGATTATATTAATAAAAGCATTATATTTAGCGTCAGAACAGGATGTTCATTGAAAATGCCTACTTAGCTGCCATTTGCTAAAGATAGGTTTAAGGAGTGAAAATGGTTACGATTTCATATTCTCAAATAGCGATGCACAATGTGCGTTCTATCGTGCATAACTGCGCTACGCCCAACCGCCTTAGTCTTATTAACGATTGGCGCTATAACAACATTCAACAACCTCATCAACAATTTGAGGCATTGTATGAACACGCTAAATTCGCGCAAATAGAACTTAACCAACTAATTAAAAAATCTGCGTTACGTACTGATTGCCACGCAATTCTCCCCGGTCAAAAGTCTCGAATACGTGCCCAACAAAAAATCACAACTGAACTACATGGCA
This sequence comes from Photobacterium kishitanii, assembly GCF_000613045.3. Classification (NCBI taxonomy): domain Bacteria; kingdom Pseudomonadati; phylum Pseudomonadota; class Gammaproteobacteria; order Vibrionales; family Vibrionaceae; genus Photobacterium; species Photobacterium kishitanii. The sequence continues at coordinate 573,064 of NZ_LN794353.1, forward strand.
AATCCGAAGCATTAACGGATCTCGTACGTGGCTCAATTGTTGCTACTAATATTGATAATTTAATCTCAGCTTACGATTATTTAATACAATATACCGATGTTTGTGGTGTTAAAAACCGCTTTAGTCGACCAACAGATTCTGGCTATCGTGATATTAAACTATTAATACGGTTACCAAACAGCCATTTTATTGCCGAGATACAATTGCATCTCAAAAAGATAGCCTCAATAAAAAATGGCGTTGAACACTCAATTTATGAGCAAATTCAAAAAATCGAACGTCAAGCAATGACTGAATCACGCTTGCTACATGAATTAGAACACCAAAAAATTAAAAAATTACGTCAGCAATCACAGCATCTCTATCACCGTGTGTGGCAGCATTATATGGGCAATAACTGTTTAGCAAGTTAATCATTGATGCGGAGATTGTATGTGGTTATGAATAATGTAAATATGCTGTAATAAATAATTCAAAAATATGAATACCAGCACAGTATTCAATTCCCATTCAGGGTAAAGTTATTACTATGTGAACAGATAATAGATAACAACCAACACTCTACATACAAACTTTTTAGTTATGCCCGTTTTAGTATGTTTTGATATTGCACTGCAATATTTTTAGGAGTTGTTTAATGGACATAAAATCTGTTTTACGTACAAGTTTTGTTCTTTTTTGCATGCTCAGCCGCTCTGTTGTGGCTGCGCCAGCTATTACTCCCGCATTTAATACCCACGACCAATCACAAACGCGTCAAACACAAGCAAGTCGTAAAGCCTTTCAACGTGACTTAAGTGGCTTATACAGTATCCAATCATGGAAAGATGATAATCTACGTCAACCATTTAAAAATTTTGACGATCTTTATTTAGCAGCGACTGACGCACAAATTGAATTACAGACATTACTTCAGACTGTCAGCCTTGCATCTACAACCAATATTATTATTCCTAATATTAAATCAGCACAACGTTCTCAACAAAAAATCACGACTGAATTACGAGGTGAAGTAGATAAAATCACCGATATTGCACGAGGATCTATTGTTGCTAAAAATATTCCAGCATTAGTTCAAGCTTATGAATTACTGGCAAAAGAAGCAACAATCGTAAGTGTGAAAAATCGCTTTAAAAATCCAACGTCATCAGGCTACCGTGATTTAAATGTGCTGGTACGCCTACCTAACAGTCAGGTTATTACTGAAGTTCAACTACATTTAAATAATATATCAACGATTAAAAATGGCCCTGAGCACGATCTCTACGAAAAAATTCAGCGAATTGAACGTGCAGCATTACAACAACAACGTCCATTATCTGAGTTTGAAGTAGCACAGATTAATAAGCTACGACAACAATCTCACCAGCTTTACCAAACAGCATGGTTAGGTTATCTGCAACCTCAAGCCGCATAACATTTATATTTATTGAAACAATAGAGCCCGAGATCGAATATTGAGAACAAAAAATCGAGCGGGCTTTTAGACTATATAATTCCATTTGAACATAAAAAATCCCCTTTCTTAAATCTATCCCTCTTTAAATATCTCATTTATTCATTTTTAAAAATATCATTTGAAATAAAAATGTTAATTATATGTACTTATTAATAATAAATTACGTATATAGATTGGATTTATTCCGATATCGATAAAAGGCTTTATTTGAGCGATATCATAATTACATTTATTTACTCTCAATGACTGCATTTTTTTATCGTGAAAACATTTTCTATCTCTTATTATCCAGCGCTAGATAACGGACGCTTTTCAATATGGAGATAGATAATGGTTACTATTTTTAGCCTTGTAATTATATTCCTTGTAGGCTTATTAATTTATAAAAAATACAACCCGCAAACAACATTACTGCTTGGCGGTATTATAATGATGGCCGCGGCTATTATATTTAGTACTGGCACACCGCTTCCAGAAAATATTTCAAGCGGTAATCAGTGGCTTGATATCTTTACATTTCTAAAAAACACCACCGCAAAAACTGTCGGTACACTTGGTCTTATTATTATGGCTGTTGGTGGTTTTGCTAAATATATGGATCATATTGGTGCCTCACGAGCACTGGTTAATATTGCAATTAAACCATTAGGTTATTTTAAAGCGCCTTATTTAGTTATGGCACTTGGTTACATCATGGGGCAAATACTCAATATCTTTATTCCAAGCGCATCAGGTCTTGGATTATTGTTGATGGTAACGCTTTACCCTATTTTAGTGCGTCTTGGGGTCAGTAAAATGTCTGCTGTAGCAGTTATTGCAACAGCAGCTTGTTTAGATTTAGGACCAGCGTCTGGTAACGTCAATTTAGCCGCTCGTACTGCTGATATTCCTGTCACAGAATATTTTATTAGTTATCAATTACCCGTTGCGATTGCGACTATGGTAACAATCGCTACACTGCACTTTTTTGTCCAGCAATGGTTCGATCGTCGCACAACAACTAATGACAACGTTGAACTTCAAACAGAAGAAATCCAAGTTGCACCACCAGCGTGGTACGCTTTACTGCCGATTATACCGCTGGCATTGATCATGATCTTTAGTCCAATGGCTATCGCAACCGTAAAAATAGATGTTGTAACCGCAATGTTTATTTCAATTGCTGTAGCAATGGTTTGTGAAGGGATTCGTCATGGCGCAAAACCGATCTTTAAAGACATTTTGGTTTATTTCGATAGTATGGGTAAGCAATTTGCACGTGTAGTAACACTGGTTATTGCAGGTCAGGTATTTGCTCATGGTATGAAAGTAATTGGCTTACTTGATACCGTAATCAACTTTGCTATTAACGCCTCAGTATCACCGGCATTAATGATCATTTTAATGGTTATTATCATTACCTTTGCTGCAATTTTAATGGGTTCAGGCAATGCGCCGTTCTTCTCATTTGCAGCAATGGTGCCAGATATTGCTGATAAGGTAGGTATTAATGCGGTTGTTATGCTGATGCCAATGCAATTAGCCTCCGGTATTGCTCGCTCAATGTCACCAATTACCGGTGCAATCGTTGCTGTTGCTGGTGTCGCTGATGTGTCTCCATTTGAATTAGTAAAACGCACAGCCATTCCAATGATCGGTGCATTAATAGTATCAACCACAATGTCACTTATCTTAGGTTTATAACGAATCAACTACACTCAAAAAAACCGCATCAAATAAGATGCGGTTTTTATTGTTTAATTATTAATCATAATTTAAATACGTTCCCATGGACCATTCACATCACCGGGTTGATTACCTTTAGTCCACCATTTAGCACGGTAGTTATTACCTTCAAAGATAACTTCGTTACCGGCAACATACGCTTTATTTGCAGACCAATTACCAATCTCACCTGTTGTTTCTTCTACCCATACAGCTGCTGTTCCTGGTGTTTCACCTTTGGTCCACCACTGAGCTACATAAGTGATACCATTATAAAGAACACTATCACCACCACTATATTCTGTTGTTGGGCTCCATGTATCACCACCAGCGGCTTGTCCTGTCACATTCACAACAACCGTTTGCTGTACTGACGCTTGGCCATCTGTCACAGTAACCACAACAGTTAGCGTTACATCTTCAGTCGTTATTGGTGCTGTCACGGTGATATCAGCACCGCTAGCCGTTGCAACAACCTGTCCTATTGATGAAGAATAAGTTAAGTTATCGCCCTCAGCATCAGTTGCGGCAACAGAGATAACCACATCTTGACCACTTTCAACAGCAACTGTTGCTGGTGCTGTTAATACTGGCGCCGTATTTTCAACAACGCCTGAACCTTTAACATTCACCACCACAGATTTAGTCACACTTTTACGGCCATCAGTCACTTTAATCGTTACAGATGTCACCATATCAGTCGCTGTGTTTGGTGCGGTATACGTCACTGTTGCAGTACCATTACCATTATCTGTAATTTGTGCCTCTGGAGAACTAAAGCTTAAACTGTCGCCATCAGCATCTATTGCAGAAACACTAAAACTAATAGTCTCGCCAGACTGTGCAGCTTGAGCGGCTGGTACTGTCAATTCTGGCGCAGCGTTCGGAGTAATATCAGCGCTAAACACATCATCAATTGCTTCTGCTAGGGGAGAACTTAACTTAGTACATTCTTTTAACTTAGTACCGTGGTTGATAAAGGTACCTTCACACTTAATATCGCCGTGTACTTGCCAAACAATAACCCCACCTAAATCGTGATCAACAATGTACTGCGCTTTCTTCTTCATCGAAGGAACATCGTCATAACTTAAGAAGTATTTACCTTTAACAGCATAAGGTACTTCTGCACTCGCATCCCACTTATGCTCCCAACCTGGCGTTTTAACGATATAATTGTAATTTGGTGAGCCTTCAAACTCTTTCCAGTTATCAACATCGACAGCAGTTAACAATGGACCATCAACAGACATGGTATACATACGTTTATCAGTTGGTGCACCTAAATAAGCTTCAGCTTCTGTGGTCTGCACACCTCGACCATAAAAAGCAGCACCGAAGTTAATTTTCTCCGATGGAATGCCCTTTTCTGCCATCCAAATACGCAAGGTATCTAAATCTAATCCGGCATATTCTTCTTCTGGGTAGGGGTATAACGGTGCGTTATGTGCAGTAACATTCGACCAACCACCATTAAGGTCGTAAGTCATCATATTAAAGTAGTCCATTGATTTAACGAGACGAGGCCAATTAAACCCTTCGAGTTTTGCCGTTGATGCAGAGAATGCCGCTGTCAGTAATTTATCAGGGCCAATACGTTTGCGAATATCTTCCATTAATTGTTCAAAGTTCGCGAAATCGGCAGGATCACCCGCAAAATTCATTCCACCAAACCCTGGATATTCCCAATCAATATCAATACCGTGGAAACCTAATGCCATTAACTTATCTAAATCATTAAGGAAACGTTCTTTTTTAACCGGGTCAGCAGCCATTTCAGGAAAATGTTTAGACATGCTCCAACCACCTAGCGATGCCATAACCTTAACACCTTTCTGATTGGCAAGATCAATCAAGCCAAGAGCACCTCCTTCTTTTTTCAGTGGAATAGGCATATTACCTTCAATGCCTGTTGGTTCATGACGCCAACCTTTGCCACTTTTCACAAAACCTTGTGCTGTTACCTTGGCTAAATTTTCCGCATCCCAAGGTTCATTAACTGGGTATTGATGAATATATTCCAACTCACCCCACAAAATATGGAAATCCCAGCTAGAATATACATCTGGGTGTAATAATGGCCCAGGCTCTTGTACGCTATCAGGCTTATTAATATCTTTATTACGTAAATCACCACTGTGCAATGTGCCGTCTTTTGCTACTCCAAAAAACGAGAAATTAAGAATAGAGTAAATATCCATATCAACATTTAAATGAGTCGCTTCGCCTTTTACAGAAAAACCTGCACTAGTACCTTTCCATGCTTCCCATTGAGTTAGATAACCAATCACATTCTTATTATGTGCTGGTGCTGCTTGTACTTGAGCTGCTGAACCCGCCAATAAAAATCCAGCAATAATACCTGCCACTTTCGTTTTATTAATTCCCTTTTTCATTTTGTGCTCCACGTTATGATTGATAGCTAATTGCTATATCAGCTTTTATGAATTCAGCTGATTTTTATAACGATTAGTAATGTTTTTACGCCATTAAGAATCTTGTATCATTGTTATAGATCTTTTTTGGTTTAGCGAAAAAAAAATTATCATTTTGATTACAATGATCAACAAAAACACAACAAATGGAACTGAGTTCATACTTTGTCAGCAACAATACGAACAATAAAACATCATTTTGCTATCGATAACGACAAAAAAAGGAGATAATATTTAGATAAAAATATCATTATAAAGCTGAGGTAATTTTTTCTAGACAGATATTTGTTCTATTAGAAAATAAAAGCATAAAAAAACGAGTTGTAAAATACAACTCGATTATTATTTAATTGCTATTGTAATATTATGATTATTAACGAATAAATCGATTATAAATAAACAGTAGAATAAAAGCACCTAACGTTGCAGTGATAATACTGCCAATATTTACGCCAGTTGCATGACCTAAACCAATAAATTTACCTACAAACCCTCCGACAAAAGCACCACCAATACCTAGTGCCATTGTCACAATCCAACCGCCACCATCTTTACCTGGCATTAACCATTTTGCTAATGCACCAGCGATTAAACCTAAAATAATCCAAGATAAAATGCCCATTTTCTTTCCTCAATTGGCTAATTTTTTCACTCTCAAGAGAGATGATGTGATTATGGTATAAGTAGACATATATCACACTATTGAGTTCAATAAAAATATCATAATTATATAAATAGCGTTATTGATCACACTTATTCGTTGTGAACTACTAGCGCGTACTTCCTTACTTCAAGTAAAATACAGTCCGCTTTACAAGGGTTAATGTAATAGCATTTACACTCACTGAAATAGAGAATGACGCTTAATGAAATACCAATGGATTTTATTTGATGCTGACGAAACCTTGTTTCACTTTGATGCATTTCGCGGGCTTCAATTGATGTTTTCTCGGCATAATATCGTTTTTTCTAATAGTGATTTTGAGCAATATGAAGCGATTAATAAACCATTATGGGTTGATTATCAGAACGGTATAATTTCTGCGACCGAATTACAAAATATTCGCTTTGAAACATGGGCTGCAGCGCTGTCGCTATCAACAGAGCAACTGAATACTGATTTTTTAAAAGCAATGGCTGATATTTGTACACCATTAGCAGGCGCTAAATCGATGCTCGAAGCATTAAGCCAACATGCAAAGTTAGGCATTATTACTAATGGCTTCACTGCATTACAGGAAATACGTTTAGAGCGTACTGGTTTTGCCGACTTTTTTGATGTACTCATTATTTCAGAACAAGTGGGGATCGCTAAGCCTGACGTTAAGATTTTTGATTATGCATGCCAACAAATGAATATCACTCAGCGCCAACAGGTTTTAATGGTCGGAGATAACCCACATTCTGATATTTTAGGCGGTATTAATGCAGGCATGGATACTTGCTGGCTTAACAGTGATCAGAAACCACTGCCAAAAGGGATTACTCCAACTTATACCATAGCGTCATTAGCTGAATTACAAACCATTTTACTGACTTAAAAATCGATTTTTTGTATTAAAAACTAGATGTCATTATATAACGACTATAATTCAGTTGTTTATATGGCATCTAGCCAGTCAATACTAAAAAAACGTCAAATACTTGTTCATCATGCTTTACAATCCTCTTAATTCCGATTAAGTTTAAACCTCATTTTTCTTAGAGCGTATAGGCTATGTCTCAGAACATTAACAACAATCAGGATGCTATTGCTACAGCTGCTACAGCAACCAGACCGATTGCTTGTACGCTAAAATCTGTCGTCGTCGTCACTTTCTGACGCTGACGGTTAATTTATTCGTCAGTAACGCTGGCGGATATGAGTTTCATTTCTTATTACCTCTCCAGCATACTGACTCACATTGTTCGCTCTGAATAAGGTATGTCATTTGAAAACAAAAGAACTTGCAGCCATTGGTTTTATGACCTTTGCATTATTTCTCGGTGCTGGAAACCTAATATTCCCCCCTCTTATGGCACAACAAGCTGGTGAAAACTGGTTAATTGCTATCGCAGGATTTTTGCTAACCGCTGTTGGCTTACCTGCGTTGACGCTTGTTGTTCTAGGACGGTTATCTTCTGCGGACAAATTAACTGCGGCATTACCAAAATGGATGGATCGTTCATTTTGGTTTTTAGTGTTAACCACACTCGGCCCTGCTTTCGTTTTACCTCGGGCTGTTACGGTTGCCTATGAAATGGGTATTAAACCGTTTTATTCTGGTAATGGCTTAATGGTCTTCTCTGCCGTTTTCTGTGCATTAACATTAGTACTAGCGCTTAAACCAGGGAAACTAGTTGATTATATTGGCAAAGTAATGACGCCAGCACTGATTGCAATGTTAGCATTACTTGCAATTTCTGCGATTATTAATCCTTTAGGCTCTCCAACAGCAGCAATTGAAACCTACCAAAAAGCACCAACGGTTAATGGGCTTATTCAGGGCTACATGACATTAGATGCGATTGCAGCCGTCGCTTTTGGCTGGGTTATTATTCAAACTATCCGTAATACTGGCGTGAAATGTAATAAAGCAATTTCTTACTACACCCTTCGCATTGCACTCATTTACGCGGTTCTAATGTCACTTTGCTACCTTGCTATGGGATATTTAGGTGCGACATCTTCAGATATTGCACCACAAGCAACCAATGGTGGTGAAATCCTTACTCGCTATGCTGCGGGTGAATTTGGCACGCTAGGGCAACTGTTGTTAGCAGCCATCACATTAATGGCTTGTTTAACCACCACAGTAGGCTTAACCAATGCTAATGGTGAATATTATAAAAACACTTACGGTGTAAAATTTAAACTCAGTGCTACCGTGATTATGGTATTAACCGCAATTATTTCTAACGTTGGTTTAGAAACAATTATTAAAGTAAGCCTACCCGCTATTTTAATTTTATGCCCAATTTCAATATCATTAATTATTTCAACCTTTTTCATTCGTAATCACTCAACGTCAGAGCAACGGTGTATTTCGGTAAGTCAGACAATAGTAGTCATAGTTGCAACACTATTTGGTACTATTGATGCGTTAAATATTTTAGGTAAATTGCCAACGCCAATAACCGACTTTGCTCAGTATTGGCTGCCTTTATTTGCTTCTCACGCATCTTGGCTAGCACCTGTCACCATCACTATTTTAATCAGTAAATTATGTACTCGTAGTCATAAAAATCACGATAGTGTCGCTGTAAACTAGTTTAATATAAGTAACCATCATTGTAGGGCTAGATAATATCTAGCCCTTATAATTAACAGTTTTCATCAAAAAAAACACCAACTCACAACATAATCAATCGAAATTATTACCATTACTCAAAATAAACACATCACAATTTACTAACTTGTTAATATTAAACACTTAAATTAGATTTTTTTTACAACTATTAAAAAAAATTTGAAAAAAGTTATTTACAACACTAACTTTTCTTTATATTTTTAAAGTGTAATTCACTCATTCATTAATAGAAGTTGTTAAGTTATGCATTCAACAGCGTTGAAACATAGAGAACAAAAACACTTAGCATCAACCACAGCGACAAACGCTTGGGTTGAAGTTGCTTCTATGACGATAAAAAAAACATCTCGAATTATTTCCGCTTTGATTCTAGTGATTATTCGCTAGGCTGGCGGGCAAGCTTCCGTCAGCCGTTGCTGATGGGAGATAGCTTCAACTCTTCATATCTTCTTTCAGCAAACCTGCGGAACCATTATTAACGAAGTAGCAGCACTATAATACTTATAACATTAAGTCATTAGTTACTGTTCGACATTCACACAATGCAGGTACAACATTTGAAAACACAAGACTTACTCGCTATCGGTCTTATGACCTTCGCACTGTTTCTAGGTGCTGGTAACTTGATCTTTCCTCCTGCTATGGGTTTGGATGCAGGTACATCATTAACATCAGCAATGAGCGGCTTCTTAGTCACCGCAGTTGGTCTACCCGCCTTTACTATTATTGTACTAGGTCGTATTGGTAGCACTAAAAACCTCACTAAAGCACTGCCAAAATGGTTAGCAACTACATTCTGGATTCTATTATTTACAGCAATTGGCCCAGCATTTGGTATGCCTCGTGCAGTTACTGTTGCTTATGAAATGGGATTAAAACCTTTTTTCAAAGCTGATCATCTCATTGCTTTCTCTATTGTATTCTCTGCCCTAACATTAATTTTGGCATTTAAGCCCGGCAACCTCGTTAATTACATTGGTAAAATCATGACACCAGCTCTGATTTTATTATTAGCAGGTTTAGGCCTCGCCGCTTTCTTTTCACCACTTGGTGCACCAGCAGCTCCTTATGGTGATTATCAGCACAGTGCAGTTACCAGTGGCTTAATCCAAGGTTATATGACGATGGATGCTATCGCAGCAGTCGGTTTTGGTTGGGTTATCATTCAAGCAATTAAAGCTAAAGGAGTGGTATCGCAAAAAGGAATCGCTAGCATCTCGTTTAAAGTCGCAATGATCTATTTTGTATTAATGGGAAGCTGTTATATTGCGATGGGGTATGTTGGTGCAACTTCAACCTCAATTGCTACTCACGGAATGAACGGCAGTGTAATCCTTACACGTTATGTTGCTGGTGAGTTTGGAGTCTATGGCCAATGGCTACTGGCTGCAATTATTATCATGGCTTGCTTAACGACTACCGTAGGTTTAACCAATGCCTGCGCTGAATATTACCAACAAACATTCAAAGCTTCATTTGGTTTAACAGCAACAATTATTGTTGTGTTAACAGGTATGATTGCTAACTTTGGTCTCGATGATATTCTTAAGGTGAGTTTACCTGCTATCTTAGTCTTATGCCCAGTTGCTATTGCACTCGTGTTTGCTTCTTTAACAGCTTCTACCATTCATGTTTCAACACTGACTCATTCCTCAGTATTAGTCACTGCCATGGTATTCGGTACTGTTGATGCAATAAGTATTCTCGGTAAAATGCCCGCAGATCTTAACCAGTTTTTTAATGACACATTACCACTATATCAAGCACATGCTAGTTGGTTACTACCAACTCTATTGATCTTATTTGTGACGACTATCATGGCTCGCTTACCCATCGTAGCGCGTAAGTTCAATGTTGTGGATTACCGTTTAGATTCAACGGCTAAAAATTAATAATATCTCTGTGTAACGATAATTGGGGTTATCAATACCAGACTGTATCCCATCATTAATTAGCTATAAAAAAAGCCTCTTACTGCTTCAATAATAAATGAAGAACAGTAAGAGGCTTTTTATTACACAATGATCAACATTACCTTATTCAGGTAAACGTTCACCTGTCATGAATGCGTGCAAAATTTCAGGCGTTAACTCACCTGCTTCTTCTAAACGCTTAAGCTCTGCCACAATTTTCTTTTGGTCATCAATCGATGGAATCGGTAATTCTGGCTCTTTTTCATAATCATCAGGTAACGATAAATTAAGATCGTGCATGGTAAACCCTTGGTTATCTAAATAAATTCTAACTTTCGTGATTATACACTGAAAATTGTCTAGAGTTCAGCTTTACCATACCACGGTAAGCTCAATTACAATGAAGCTTGATGCTGAACAATTAATCGATCCATTGTTTCCTGAGCGCGTAGTTGAGCATGTTCAAATGTCTCTTCTTGGCTCATTGGCTCAACAACTTCATAATAACATTTCAATTTAGGCTCAGTACCTGACGGACGAACAACAACGCGCGCACCACCTTCAAGATGATAAATTAGTACATCGCTAATTGGTAAATCAATTGCTTCAACCGATCCATCAGCAAAAGTGCGCAATGAGGTTTTAAAATCCTCAGTGCTATGAATAGCCAACCCTGCAATCGCCTGTGGTGGCGTTGCACGTAGTGAATCACCGATTGGCGCAGCGGTTGGATCAAGCGCAATGCTACGTTGGGCATTAATATATAAACCATATTCACGATAAATCGCTTCAAGTTGATCCCAAACAGTTTGACCTTTAGCAGATAGTTCAGCAGTTAGTTGTGCAAATGCTACTAACGCAGATAATCCATCTTTATCCCATACGGTATTGCCAATGGTGTAGCCTAAAGCTTCTTCATAAGCAAATAAGAACTGATGATCAGCCGTTTGACGTTCCATTGCAACATTAGTGAGCCATTTAAAACCCGTTAATGTTTGATAATATTGTGCGCCAAGGGCTGTAGCGATTTTACCAAGTAATGTTGATGAAACAATGGTATTACCGACTAAGCTAGTTGAAGCTTGCGCCTGGTTAAGCAAGTAATAACCAAATAATGTACCAACTTGATCACCAGTTAACATCTGATACTCACCATCAGCACAGCAAACAGCAACTGCAAAACGGTCAGCATCAGGATCATTAGCACACGCTAAAGTTGCCCCATGCAGTTTCGCCTCAGCGATAACGAGGTCCATTGCCCCTTGCTCTTCAGGGTTTGGAAACTTAACCGTTGGAAAAGCACCGTCTGGTTCACGTTGAGCTGCAACACTGTAAACATGTTCAAACCCTGCATCAGCTAATAATGTTTCAGCCATATCAGCACCAACACCATGCATTGCTGTATAGGCAATACTAATATCTTGCGGGTTATGATGATTATTCAATAATGGGTTCGTATTTATTGCCTTACGATAATCTTGATAATAAGCATCATCAAGCCATACTAATAAACCTTTGGCTTCTGCTTCAGCTAAATCCATAAGGTGTAATTCAGATTGGGTAGCTTTATCAATTTCAGCAGCAATACCTGCGTCATGAGGTGGAATGATCTGCGCACCATTATTCCAATACACCTTAAAACCATTATAAGCCGGTGGATTATGACTCGCAGTCACAACAACTGCGGCTGCAGTATGTAAATGCTTAACACCAAAAGCCACAATCGGTGTTGCCGCAACTTTGGTGGTGAGATAAACCTTAATACCTTGGGCTGCTAATGCTGCCGCTGTATCATGAGCAAATTGACGCGAATCTGGGCGGCCATCATAACCAATAACAACACCTTTATGGGCAGCGGCACTATCTGTACGTAATAGATACTGGCCAAGTCCTGTTGCTGTTTCTTGAATAACTAACCGATTCATACGATTAGGTCCTGCACCAACCACACCACGTAAGCCTGCAGTCCCAAACTCTAAGCGTCCATTAAAACGATCGGCTAATTCAGCAGTCGCATTATCGGCAACTAATTGTTGTAATTCTTGACGTGATTTAGGGTCAGGGTCACGTTGTAGCCAACGCGTAATTTCATTATTCATTGTTGTTATCCTAGTACGTTTATCATCATCACAACTCAATAATAATGACTGGGTCATTTATGAGACCGCAGACACTACCATCGTACATTTATTTATCATTACCATCGGATCAGCAATGCAAATGATAAATACTCTCATTAAAATATGCCCTATTTCATTGAATTACAACTGCCTTTAACCAACATTTGATTCGCAAACGATTACCTATATCAATACACATTGATGCTTTTCGTGAACTCTTTTAAAACAGTAATACCAAAAACATCCCTTCGCCAAATATTTTAGGTATAAAAAAAGCCTCTAATGAGGCTTTTTCCATTTAGCGCTATTTACCACATTAGATCGTCAGGAATAACAAAATCTGCATATGGATCATCATCATCAATAATACTTTCATCAACCACATTATTAAGCACAATTGACTCTTGATCACGCAGAGCAATTTTATCCGCTACAGACGCAGGAATAACCTCGTAACCATCAAGGTAACGTGCAATAGCAAGACGACCATTCACTAATTGTGCTTGCATTAGCTTATCAACATAGATCTTCTTAACCGTGGTACCATCAGTAAAGTTATAACCAATATCCCCGCTATTACGATCTAAGCGATTCATTTCAATCAACTGTTTTACTTGCGCTAGAAATGCTTTTTGTTGCGCATCTTCATCTCGCTGACGATTAAGCTGTTTGTCTTTCTCAAGCTGAGAGATTCGGTTCTCCTCAACAGCAGCTTTTGCTTCTTTAGCTTGAGTTCGCGATTTCTTAGTTGTCTTACCCGCTTTTTTTAGCTTTTTCTTATCAATAAGACCAGCTTTTAGCATTTGCTCTTGTAGGCTTAGCTTTGCCATTGAAACTCCATCAATTATTCGTGACGATGAGTGATTATTACACTTATAGATTTATGACGACTATTATCCCTGTTTGGTCTAAAACAGGTCAAGCATTGCTACACATAGATGTAGTCATTAGTTACACAAACACCAAGACCAAACAACAATACAACCTCATAAGCAACCATGCTGCAAATGCATCTAAAATACATTTTTAGCATTAAAATGTCAGAAAATGCTGATAATTTAATCTGTTTTTTGTATTATTATTAACAACATACTTATTAATAGCCATCAGTAATAGACTCAACAGGGAATATAACATGAGCTTATTAAGTTTTGTGCGTGACATCAGTATCACGATTTTTAGTAGCCGCATAATGAGCTTATCAAGCAAGGAGTCTTAGTCATGGATATGGTAGAAATAGTTCGTCTTGGTGCACAGTTTTTTAATCAATCACGTGCAAATACCCAAGCTGTTGATGAAAATAGTATTTTTTCAGCACTCTCTCATTTATTAGACGGTGATGATCAAGCTCAACACGTAAACCTCCAGACTGTTATTAAAGCGCTCAATCAAGCAGATTTATCTAATATTGCCAACTCTTGGCTAGGTAACGAAGTTAATGCTAAGATTTCAGCGACAAATATTGCCACTATTTTTAGTACCGAGAAACTTGCCACATTTGCTTCTGAACTCAAAATGTCAGAACAAGATGTCATTTTAGGTCTACAAGATGCATTACCAACCATGATTGATCAGGCAAGCCCTGGGGGTGATATTGATCATAACTTATTAATTCAGCCTGTTGGTGAAATTCATAGCATTGATGATTTAATGGATATCAATAACCTTAAGAGCCTTGCTTCAACCATTTTTGGTAAAAAGTAACAATGTTAGTATTTATAATCCGCAGTTAATGTTTACTCACGACTCTGCGGATTATACTTGCTGAAAATCATAGACTGACCCCAATTTTAAAATATAGGTTAATTCGTCTAATGCAGTATAAGACTGCAATAATAATGACGGATCAGCTAAATCAGCTTCCACTAATCGATCTCGATAATGTAAATCAACCCATTCTCGTAAGCGTTTAAATAATGTATCTGTTAATAATACTGCAGGGTTAACCGCTCGCTGCTCTTGCTCGGTTAATACGACTCTTAAACGTAAGCATGCTGGTCCACCACCATTACACATACTCTGACTTAAGTTAAATAAATCAATTCGGTTAATACCAACTCGCGCTTGTAATAATTGTTGTACATACTGCCATATGCGTGGGTTACGTTGGCACTCTTGCGGTAAGATCAAACTGACATCACCATTTGGTAAAGTCACTAATTGCGAATTAAATAAATAACTACTGACAGCATCATCAACACTTACAACATTGTCAGGTACTTCTATAATAGAAAAATCCATTCCCATTTTCTGCTGTAGCTGCAGATAAACATCAGCTTGATTTAAAAAAGCATATTGATGACAAAACAATACTTGCTGATTAGCAACTGCAATTACATCATTATGAAACACACCTTGATCTATTAATAACGGATTTTGTTGCGCCATCACCACTTGTTGTGGGTCTAACTGATGTAACCGTGCAATAGCAGCACTTGCTTCATATGTTTGACGTGCAGGATACCGTGTAGGTGCTTGCTGATGATGATCAAACCCATAACGTCCAAACACAAACATCTCGACACCTTGCTCACCATGATGCTCACAAAAACGCATGTGATTAGCTGCGCCTTCGTCACCTAATTGTTCTGATGAAGGTAGTGGTTGATGATGACAAAAATGATTCTCGTCGTTAAATATAGCAGCTAAAATTCGAGCCGTTGTTTGGTTCTCAATAGAACGATGAAAATGGTTAACTAAATTAGCAGGGGTAAAATGTATACGACGATCATCTGTATCTGCCGAAGGTGAGACTGTTGCAGCGTTAGCGGCCCACATACTGGATGCTGAGCAGCAGCTTGTTAATAACTTAGGTGCTTGCTGTGCTGCTTGCTGTAATACACAACGATCACTACCATAAAAACCGAGTCGCCGTAACACCTGTATATCTGGCCGCATTTGAGGTGCAATAACGCCTTGTATAAGTCCTAAATTAGCCAATGCTTTCATTTTATCGAGGCCTTGTAGTGCTGCTCTTTTAGGATTTGATACTTGCTGACTATATGTAAGCGAGGCAATATTACCTGTAGATAAACCACTATAATTATGAGTGGGTCCGACTAACCCATCAAAATTAGCTTCATATGCAATCATCCACTTCCTCCATGATATAAGTCGTATCTCTTTACTATTATAGTCTCCTACTATTTATAGTATTTCAGCATAGGTTAAGATCTAATAGTTTATGATACCTATAAGTAATATTTAGCATTGTTTCCGTGACTAACTCAGCTTTTCTATAAAAAATCGTTAAAAAACGCCATTTAATTATTGCGTAAAGGCATCAACATCCTTTAAAATTAACTCATCCGATGAGTCTTATAAGTATTTTTTATAAAAAATACCAGTTGTGCTACTGTAAATAATAGCTACAATGCCTTGCCCCAAACCCAAGCGCGGCATTTCAAACTAAGGTTATGCTCTATGAAAGTAAAAGTAGTCGATTTTATCAAACGTAAACGTGAAGTGTTATCACATCACCCGTTTGAATTTAAAGACTGGCTATCCCCATCAATCCGTGACTATTGGATTGAATTTCTCAATAAAGCCAATAGCAGCCATTTTGCAACTTGGGTAAAAGATCATAACCTCGTTTCTATATCTAACGGTGAAGCTGTCTCTAAACCTATTATGGTTGAGATGCACCCAGAAGCTACCAAAGTAATGAATGAGCTCACAGCATCGTTAGGCGAAGAAATTCATGTTGGCGAATGGCTAACAGTTGATCAGCTACGTATTAATAACTTTGCGAATGTTACCGACGATCATCAGTGGATCCATACTGATCCACAAAAAGCAGCAGCAGAATCTCCTTTTAAAACAACCATTGCACATGGTTTTTTAACGCTTTCACTTCTATCAGTATTAACTGACAGTGTTGATCCTGCGAGCCCAAAATTTCCATCTGCCAAAATGACAGTCAATTATGGTCTTAACCAAGTTAGATTTCCTTACCCAGTAAAAACAGGCGTTAATATTCGCGCCAGAACAAAAATTCAGTCTGTAACACCAATTAAGCGCGGTCTAGAAATCGTTCAAGAGATTACCGTTGAAATCGAAGGTTGTCGTCGTCCTGCATGTGTTGCTGAATCAGTTATGCGGCTTTATTTTTAATTTTAAGCAATCCCTATTCCCCCAAAAAGCCGAGTCATCGGCTTTTTCTCTATTGACAAGAACTCAACCAAAAAAGCAAAAAAAAGCATTCAATTCATTATGTTATTTATCTTTCTTCTTTTCCTATCTTAATGATCTTATAGTGTAAAACCTAACTTTTCATTAATAGTCATTTACCTAGTGAAGAAGGCTGGTATGGTAGCCGAATATTTTTTGGTTAGGTATCATTATGAACAAGTGGATAAAATTCATTCCCCTCATTTTATTAATTGGCTATTTCATCACGTATGATGTTTTTAACCAAGTAAGTCAACCAACACCAGCAGAACAAACAACGAACAATCAGTAACTAATCTATAAATAACTATATTTTATATTATAAATAGCTTAGAGGTAGCATGGTGATCAATCCATGCTCTTACTGACTACCATTTACTGCATTTATACCCCTCAAGCTTCAACTCTGTACCATTTCGTTTTAACTATATTTCTTCACCCATACATCACATAATTACTATCAATAAATAACATATAGTAACCTTAACTTGCAATTATCGTTCTTTGCATTCAAAAATTGTGATGCTATTCTTATTTTATGATCTAGAAAACAACAAGATTCTCTAGGCGAGCCATAATTAAAAACATGTTACCAAATCACATTTGTTCCAGTTTATAGGATGTGATTTGGTTTTTTTATTTATAACCCCTACAAAAATTTTCTCTTCTGTATTGACCGCTTTACCTCTTTCCAATGACAAGGTAAATTCATTGCATCCACATTTAGTCAGGTATGCGTGATGTCTTCAAAAATTAGAGTACTGATTTCAGACTCAACTAACCCATGGTTTAATCTTGCTGTTGAAGATGCTATTTTCCGTACAATGTCTACCCAGCAACGGGTATTATTCCTATGGCGAAACGACAATACAGTTGTCATAGGTCGAGCACAAAACCCATGGAAAGAATGTAACACGCTTAAAATGGAACAAGATGGTATTACACTTGCGCGTCGTCAAAGCGGCGGTGGCGCAGTCTTTCACGACCTTGGAAATACCAATTTTACATTTATGGCAGGTAAGCCTGATTACAACAAGACAATATCAACAGATATAGTACTTACAGCACTCAAACAACTTGGTATAAATGGTAGAGCAACAGGCCGTAATGATTTGGTTGTTGAAGATGCAGAAGGCGAGCGTAAGTTTTCAGGATCAGCATACCGTGAAACAATGGATCGTGGTTTTCATCATGGCACATTATTACTCAGTGCCGACTTAACACAATTAGCCAATTACCTTAACCCTGATAAAAAGAAACTTGCCGCGAAAGGGATCACATCTGTACGTTCACGAGTGACAAATCTCAACCAAATCGTTCATAACATTGACCATAAAATGGTATGTGATGCCATTATTGATACGTTTTGTGATCATTACAGTGAGTATGTTGAAGCCGAACATATTTCACCACAAGCATTGCCTGAATTAGCAGGCTTTAATGAAACATTTGCAAAATTCAGCCGTTGGGACTGGAATTTTGGTAATACACCTCAGTTTACACATAGCCTAGATGAGCGTTTTAATTGGGGAGGTATTGAACTGCACCTTAATGTCAACAAAGGTAATATAACTGAAGTAAAACTATTTACTGATAGTCTAGATCTTGCACCATTAGAATTATTAGAACAACGACTAATTAATTTACCTTATAATAATGCGGCTATAAGTACAGCTATCGATAATTTAGCCATTGAGTATCCACACTATAATGATCTATTAATGGATGTTGATAATTGGTTAAAAAACACTATTAATTAAAATATAATAACAAGACCAGATTAATATCGGTCTTGTTATTGTTAAATAAGTATTATTTATTCCTAATAATTATCACAATCATCACTGCATGGATTTATTTTACGCTCTTGGCAATTATATGGCTCAATATGAATAATAATATCGACAACCTCATCTAATTCATTTAATAAATGTGTTTTGAAATTTTCGGTAATATTATGAGCCCGTTCAACACTCATTTCAGGATCAACCAATAAATGGAAATCTAATAAAATTGTACTACCAGTACGGCGGCTTCTTATCGCATGAACTTCTTGAATATCTTTATCTTCTGCTGCATATGCCTGAATTTGTTTTTCAATATCAGAGTCTGCTTTTGCCTCAGTCAACTCTAAAATTGCTGGCCATAAAATTTCAAACGATGCTTTTAAAATCATCGCAGTTACAATTAATGCTGCAATTTGATCTAAATAATGAAAGGTAGGAAAAAAATAATTCGCTATTACTGCGATAGCAACAGGCAATGAACTTAAAGCATCAGAACGATGGTGCCAAGCGTTAGCATATAGTGCACGACTATTAATACTTTTAGCCTGAATTGCAGTCCAGCGATAAAGCGCCTCTTTCACAACAATTGACGCCACTGCGGCACTAAATGCTAATATCCCTGGTTGCGAATGTGATTGAGTGCTGATCGAATGGAGTGAATCCCAACCAATACCAATACCTACAATAGCCAAGATAAAACCAATAAAAATATTAGTTAATGTTTCAAAACGGCCATGACCATAAGGATGTTCTGTATCAGCAGGAGCCGTCCAATAGCGAGAGCCTATTATGATAGCCGTATCGGTAACCAAGTCAGAAAAACTGTGTACACCATCGGCAATAAGCGCCTGACTACCAGTAAGTTTACCGACAGTAATTTTTATAAATGCTAATGCAATATTTGCAATAGACCCAACCCAGGTGACTTTCTGAATTAACTTAACTGCCGTCTTAGACATAACGCCCCATAAAACATGAAAAATGGATGCGATATAATAACGAATTTAGCTCACAAAATGTGATCTTTTTTACATTAATAACTACTTTACTATTTCGTTTGTAATAGATTGATAACAATGACAATTAATCGTATGATCATTAACCATCCCTACTGCTTGCATAAATGCATAACAGGTTATATTACCAATAAATTTAAATCCATGATGCTTTAGAAATTGACTCAATGCCTGTGATATAGGGGTTGTAATGGGAACTTGTTCACTCGACGACCAATGATTAATATGAGGTATATCATTAACAAACTGCCACAATGGAGCAGCTAAACTACCATACTGGTTTTGTAGTCGTTTAGCAGCGCGCGCATTGGTAAATACCGAACGTAATTTACCTTGGTGTCTAATCACATCATAATTAGCAATAATCGTCGTTATACGTAATTCTATTTCTTGCTCACTATAAGCCGCAAGCTTCTCAATATCATAGTCTTCAAAAGCTTTTCTATAGCTAGCGCGCTTCTTTAAAACGGTATACCAATTAAGCCCAGCCTGAGCACCTTCCAATGTTAAAAATTCAAATAAATAACAATCATCCTTATGAGGACGCCCCCACTCATTATCATGGTATTGGCGTTCTAAATCTGAATGAATAGCCCACTCACATATATTATTTGAATTTGTCATATCACTTTTAATAATAATATTTATATTAATTAACTCTATTTTCACAAAACACAAGTAATAAATTTATAAGAATACCTACTACTATAGCGCATTATTCTTAAAGTCTTTTTATATAAGTCACTTTCAATCATCGTTATTACCTAAAAATATTTATCAATATCACATTATCCATATTAAATATAAATTTAGGTTTCAGTTTTTTCTCTTTGATGCATACTAACTAAGCCTATAGCATGTACAGATTCATTAAGGGATTAAATGTGAAAAATATTGCGGAGTTCATCGCACAAATAGAAAATGATAAGTGCACATACAATGCTTGGGTATATGCACAAAATGGATGTTATAAACAATTAAAGAGTAGCAATGTTAAAAACAGATATTCATACCTTAGAGAAATGATTGAATGTCATTTGCAAATTGTCGTGGAGCTAAACAATAACAAATTAGAGCACTATTTATTATTGTCAGAGATAAATGTTGCAACTCATATTGTATTTAACAATCAAAAAGTAACTGCGATTGCAGCTTAAAAAATAAATATTGAAAATTAATAATGAAAACTTAGGCTAGTTGACATTTAAGTAAAAACAGATCATTAGGTCTGTTTTTTTTACTCAACAAATATGTGGTTATATCTTATAACTAAAAGTAATTAAACACATATGCTTCATGTTGAGTATATTAACTGCTAATATAATACAAAACAAACCATATTTTATAAAAAGGTGACGTATATCAAAAATATCATCGTGTTTGGGATAAATTATATAGCATCTTCTCTTTTCCAGCTTTACAAGCAGAATAACCTTGTTGCCAACCTTTATTAAAACGCATTGAAGTGTCATTTAAAGTCAGATCTTGGTTATAGCGATGTCCTGCTACTTTTGCTTTCGCAAGTGCTGACTCGCAACCTTGATTATAGCCATAATGATAAATACTGTTGTATTCAATATTATTGATATATTTATCGGGTAAAAAACGAATATCGCCATCATCAGTGTGCGTACAGCCGACAATTAACAGTGCTGCACCACTAATTAATATCATTCTTTGTTGCATGCTATCTCCTTTCACCATGCTTTATGTCACTTCTATTAGTCTAGCAATAAATCTTACTATGCACTGAAAATAAGCCACTTCTTGAATCTACAGCAAAAAAAAACCGCCAACATTACTGCTGACGGTTTACTCATTATCCTTAACGGTTAAGGATCTTGTGATTCAGGTTTTGGCAAATAATGCTCAGGTTTTAACCCTAAGAATTCAGGTAACAATGTACCTACAGATATCGATGACCATGTACCGGTTAGCACACCAATAAACATCGCAATAGAGAAACCTTGCAGTGATGAGCCACCTAATAACCATAATGAACTGATTGTCATCAACGTCGTACCCGATGTCACCATCGTACGTGAGAACGTTGCAATGATCGCTTCATTATTAGTTGCTTCAATATCTTGCTTTGGTTTCGCAATCAGAAGTTCACGAATACGGTCAGCGATAACAATCGAGTCGTTCAATGAGTAACCTAAAATAGCCAGAATAGCCGCTAGTACCGTTAGGTTAAACTCCATTTGAGTCATAGCAAAGAAACCCACAGCTAAAATAACATCGTGCATTAGTGCAAGTAGCGCACCAGCAGCAAGACGCCATTCAAAGCGGTAACTTAGATAACCTAAGATACAAAGCATAGTAACAAGTAATGCTAAACCACCTTGAGATGCCATTTCAGCACCCACTTGTGGTCCTACAATGCTAGTGTTTAACACTTGGACTTGGGCATGTAACGGATCAAGTACTTGAGTAATTTCTGGGTAAGTCTCACCTTTAGCTGGTACTGAATAGCGTAGAATCCAACGACCAGGTTCATCAGCTGCAATTACAACAACATCTTGTTTAAAGCCAGCATCCATCAATGGTTCAATTTCACTGCTCGTAATTTGGCTGTTCATCTGTACTTCACTAACAACGCCGCCAGTGAAATCAAGACCCCAGTTTAAACCACGAATACAAATGAAGCTGATCGAGATAACCATTAGCGCAATTGACACAATACCGGTCATATAACGCAATTTAGTTAAGTGTGTAATAATCCAATTTTTCATTGCGTTAAACCCTTACATCTCGACGAGAATCACGACCCCAGACCAAGTTAATAATGGCGCGGGAAGTAAATATACCAGTGAACATACTGGTTAGAAGACCTAGACCTAACGTCAATGCAAAGCCTTGAATTGGACCATTACCGATAGAGTACAGAACCACTGCTGTGATCATTGTGGTAAAGTTCGCATCGAAAATTGTACCAAATGCGCTACTGAAACCACGATCAATCGCTTGAGCAAAACTGCGACCATCTCGAACCATATCGCGAATACGCTCAAAAATAAGCACGTTGGTATCAACAGCCATACCAACGGTTAATACCAGACCAGCAATACCCGGTAAAGTTAATACCGCTCCAGGAATCAAGGCAAGTAAACCGAATAGCATAATCATGTTAGTGATCAACGCAATGTTTGCCACCCAACCAAGGCGGCGGTACCACAATGCCATAAATAGCAATGTCACACCTAAACCTAATGCTAGAGCAGCAAAACCATTTTTAATGTTTTCAGCACCCAATGTTGGACCAATGGTACGCTCTTCAACAATCGTTACTGGCGCGGTTAATGAACCCGCACGTAGTAATAACGCTAATTGTTGTGCATCAGCAAGTGAACCAGCACCCGTAATACGGAAGCGGCTACCTAACTGAGTTTGAATAGTAGCAACACTAATGATCTTGTTAGTTTGTACTGTCTGACCTTTGGCATTACGCGTATATTCACTGTAAGACGTTGCCATTGGTTGGCCCACGTTATTACGTGAGAACTCTGACATCATGCTGCCACCAGCACTATCCAAAGTAATATTAACTTCTGGCGTACCCATTTCACCCATGCTCGCACGTGCATCGATAATATGATCACCGGTTAATACTGGTTTCCGGCTTACACGTACAGGACGACCTTCTTTGTCGTCAATAATCATTGTACTACCAGTACCTTCTTGCTTAACCGCATAGAAAGCAAGGCTAGCTGTTGCACCAATAACGTTCTTCGCTGCCGCAGGATCTTGTACACCTGGAAGCTCGATACGAATACGGTTTTCACCTTGACGCTGTACAGATGCTTCGGTAATACCTAATTGCTCAATACGACCACGCATAGTTTGCAAGTTCTGCTGTACTGTTAAGTTACGCAGATTAGTTTGCTCATCTTCACGCATAGACAAGACTAAGTTATCGCCTTGACCATTCTTCGCTTGCCATTGTGGGTATTGAGTACGAATGTATGTACGTACTTTATCATTCGCAGCTTCACTTGGAAGACGCACAAGAACTTGATTATTATTGGTCAATTCTGAGCGTGCAGCACGAATATCTTGTTTACGAAAATCAATACGAAGATCGTCAGTCAGCTGCTGTGCATGCTGCTTGTAAACTTCTTTCATATCGACATCAAGCAAGAATTGCACACCACCACGTAAATCAAGACCCAACTTAATAGGTTCAAAACCTAGGCCTAATAACCACTTCGGTGCAGCAGGTTCTAATGCTAACGTTAAACGACTTTCATTATGAATAATGCTGTTTAGCGCTTCTTTAGTATTAGTTTGCTCTTTGGTTGAATTAACGACCACAATAGTACGAGTTGGCTGCTGTTCAATAGTTTTGGCTTCAATGCCATTTTCTTTTAGAACACGTTGAATCTCAAAAGGTGTTGGCATTGAGCCGCCTTTCGCACTGATTTGTACTGCTGCATTTTCGCCATACCAAGTTGGGATCGCACTAAGCAACATAATCGAGACTGTCACAATTAACACAACATATTTCCATGCTGAGTAATGATTCAGAATCTGTTTATTATTCTTTTTTCTCATTATTTTAAGCCATATATCTAGCAACAAGCTCATCTTGTTGCGACCGATAACACATCAGCAATTATTATTAATTTTTATCTTTTATATAGACAAACAACCGTTTGTTATCATATTCACAGCCGATAACAGTTAGTATTAATAATAGTTATTGATAGATTTAATACATAAATTAATAGAACGTTTTATGTGTTGATGAAAGCAACATCACTAAGTAAAGCACACCATGCCATAAATGACATAAACGCTAGTAATGTCTTACGCGGTAACGAACGGACGTTCGTAATGTGAATAGAGTAGATTAGATTCTTTCCAGCCGGATACACGCGATGATGTGGATTTTATCGTTAATATCCAATCACTTTGTGGGCTAAGAGGTTCTGCATACCCAATAGTAAGTATAGGTATAGGAGGTAAAGGTAATTCAAACGCCAATTCAAATGTTGGCGGTATATCATCAGCATTATGATAAAAACTACTCAAAGACCGAGTAGATATATTAATGATATTTTTTAAATTAAGGGCTTCTGAACGGTGATGTTTACCACTGTGTAACGGAAATTTAATATTGGTTGGTGCAGGAAAGTTCCACACTAACTTAGTGTTATAAAACGACACCGGCAAGCCATTGGTACTGACATATCGATCAGTGGGATGCTTTTGAGTAGGAGCTTGTTCGCTCTGATGCTGTTGCGTTGAGGCATGATCTGTTATTGCTGTTAGTGTAACAGCAGTAACGTTAAGCATCGGTGTTTCAATAACATCAGTATATACAGGATTGGTCTGAGTGAAGTCCGCATGTGACGATGCCGAAGCAAATGAACTTGCTCCTAAACATAGTACTAATAACACAATACGAAACACAGCTGACAACATTAGACTTAACTAAACCAATCCATAAAATAAAAGTGAGTGTTATGATAATTGGCAACACAAGTTGTTACAAGCGATTAATCTCGAATAATTAATCCTATTGATAAACCTCACTCATTTGAACAAAACACATACAACTGCTAACCATTTACGCAATAATGCAGTCTGTTATGATGTTACATATTGCTCACAATTAAAACCAAGGAAGTATTAACTATGACTGCAAACGTTGCTTTTTTAGGGCTCGGGACGATGGGCTATTCGATGGCTGGACACCTTGCTAAAGCTGGCTATCACGTTACGGTTTATAACCGTACCCAAGCAAAAGCAGACGCTTGGACAAAAGAATATAATGGTGAGAGTGCTCTTACTCCTTGTGATGCAGTGAAAGAAGCAGATATTGTTTTCACTTGTGTCGGTAATGATGACGATGTACGTGAAATTTATAAAGGCCAACAAGGTATTTTAGTAACAGCTAAACCTGGTGCTATTTTAGTCGATCATACTACAGCCTCTGCTGATGTGGCACGAGAAATTGCTGATGCAGCACATGCTATTGGTTGTGACTTTTTAGATGCGCCAGTATCAGGCGGCGAAGCCGGTGCTATTAATGGTTGTTTAACCGTAATGGTCGGTGGTAATGAAGCTGTTTTTAATAAAGCCAAACAGGCTATAGCAAGCTATGCCAAAGCAACGACTTTAATGGGTGAAACGGGTTACGGTCAAATAACTAAAATGGCCAACCAGTTATGTATCGCTGGTGTATTACAAGGGTTATCAGAAGCAATTACTCTCGCCAAAGCCGCAGGGCTTGATATTCACACCATGACAGAAGTATTAAAACATGGTGCAGCAGGATCATGGCAATTAGAAAATCGCGCCCAGACTATGGACGCAAACTTATTTGATTTTGGGTTTGCCGTTGATTGGATGCGTAAAGATCTCGCGATTTGTTTCGATGCTGCTGACAAACTTAATGTGGAGCTACCATTGGCAAAACAAGTTGATTCACAATATGAAAAATTACAGCAACGCGGATTTAATCGAGCAGATACATCAGTATTAATTAAACAATTTGATAAATAATCAGCATTAAAATATCACTCAAATAAAAACAGATAGTGTTAGAAACAACGAAGCCGTTGTAAGATTTCTTACAACGGCTTCGTGACTCAATGGTTAAATTGCTTGTTTATTCCATTATAACGTAACAAAAATGCCCGCTAAGGTCGCACTCATTAAGTTAGCTAATGTTGCCGCCATCACAGCTTTAAAACCGAGTCGTGCAACATCACTACGACGCTCAGGTGCCATCACACCAATTGAACCAATTTGAATCGCAATTGAACCAATATTGGCAAAACCACATAAGGCAAACGTGATAATCACTTGTGTATGAGCAGATAAAGTCTGTTTAACTGAAGCAAAATCCATAAAAGCAACAAATTCATTTAAAATTAGTTTTTCACCAATGAAAGTACCTGCAGCCATCATTTCATTCGCCGGAACCCCAACAACAAAGGCCAATGGTGAGAAAATATAGCCTAAAATAAGCTGCATACTTAATGGGGTGGTCGCAAACCATTGTGATAACGACTCCATTCCCATGGTCGATGTTAAACTTGCTAGGCCATAACCGACCTGCTCTAGTCCTGCATTAGCCATCGCAATCACACTAACAAATGCAATTAACATCGTACCAATAGCAACAGAGACTTTCATACCATTCATTGCACCAGCGGCTAATGCATCAATGGCATTACTGTGTTCACTAGTTGCCATTTCAATCTCAACCTGCTCTTCTGGCGTTTCTTGCTCTGGCACTAAAATTTTAGCCATTAACAAACCACCAGGAGCCGCCATAAAACTAGCTGCAATCAAAAACTTAAGATCGACACCGAGACCCGCATAACCACCCAATACTGAACCAGCAACAGACGCCATACCACATGTCATTACCACAAACAGCTCAGAACGGGTCATTTTGGCTAAAAAAGGACGAATAAGTAATGGTGATTCACCCTGCGACAAGAATATATTACCCGTAGCAACTAATGATTCTGCGCGGCTCGTACCTAATAGCTTTTGGATACCACCACCAAGAACTTTAATTACCCACTGCATAATACCGAAATAATATAGTAACGAAATTAATGCACTAATAAAGATCACTAATGGCAATACTCGAATAGCAAATACAAAGCCACTTTTTTGAATATTGGCTAAATCACCAAATACAAACTTTATACCTACATCGGCAAAGCTCAACAAACCAGCAACACCGTCGCTCATTGCACCAAGCATTTTCTGTCCAAGAGGAATGTACAACACTAAGGCTGCAAAACTTGCTTGTAGCACTAAAGCACCAATCACGGTACGCCAATTGATCGCTTTGCGATTATCTGAAAGTAAAATTGCGCATAAAACCAGTATTGCAATACCGGCCAAACTAATTAACAACTGCATTATTTCGTCCTGCTGTGTTTATAAATGGGTGTCGAATAATGAAGGTATTGATTGTGTTGCGGCATCGGAAAAACATTTGCTGAAGACTCAACAAAAGATGGGGATTACGCAAATATGCGTAAACAACTAAAAGAGTGTTCGTCCAATGGTACAACATACAAGTCACCTAAATTAACAAGCTAGTTAATGCCGGTCCAACTCCGTGGGTCGTTCACATATCCTAGTGACAGCTTGTAATAAGGTGGCTGAACGTAATTGTTCTGGCCGAGGCGGGAGTATATAGAGATCTTGATCACATTAAAAATTTAGCATAGTGTTTTTTTACATTTACACATAATTAGCATAAATAATATGCGAAATAATGATATTTAGTATTGCTTGGTAAGATTTTTTGTACAAAAAAGCCCAGTTATCTATTTGAATAACTAGGCTTACTTATTAACATACCACTGACAAATATTCGTATATAACAAAAATATATTATTGGCCGTTATTTTGTTAATGCGTTGTTTAACCACTCATCGAATGCAGTTTTAGGCATCGCACCATTTAACATGTCGACCATTTTACCGCCTTTAAATACCATAATGGTTGGAATGCTACGAATACGATATTGTCCAGCAAGTGCCTGTTGAGCTTCAGTATCAATCTTAACGAAACGAGCTGCGCCATCACGTTCATTAGCAACATCAGCAAAGATTGGTGCAAAACCAACACATGGGCTACACCACGGGGCCCAAAAATCAACAACAACAGGTTTGTCACCATTAATTAAATTAGCGAAGTTATCAGCAGTACCTTCGATTGGCATACCATCAAGTAGCTTTTCTTTACAAGTACCACATGTTGCTTCGTCATTAACACGATCAAGAGGTAAGCGGTTCATTGCTTTACAATGTGGGCAGCGAGTTGTCATGGTTGTCATAATGAATTTCCAGATCTAATTCTAAATTAATTATATTTAATCTATCCCCTTCTTTATCAAAACAAAAGAAGTTTTAACTGATTAAGCTGATAGGAAAAACCTATGAATAGACATCGGTCATCAATAACACCAAAATACTTTTAATGGCTGTTTTTTTAGCCTCTATTAAATAATTTTTTGGGCTTGATATAGAATAGTTAACTCAAATATCACACGGATTAAAAGAGCTAACTCTTTTAATCCGTGTGAATGCCGATAAACTCGCGTTCTATTCACCCAATGGCTGTGCAGCTTTATCATTTACATCACTACAAGACCAACCAAATCCGCCGAGCTTAAGAACAAACTGCTTTGCTTTTGCTTCACAATAGCCAACTTCATGATTAGCACTCCATAAAATTTTATTACTGTCCGGCTTAGTATATTTAACCTCACAAGGCACTTTACTGCCTGGCTGACTATAAACAACTTCAACAGTGCGTTCAGCGCCATCCTTGTGACAAACATATTTGTCCTGTGCATATACTTGAAAAGATAAAATAGATAATACTAATAATATAATTACTTTCATAATGACCTCAGGGTAGTAACTTCCGCATTAAGTTTAGTCTGGTTAAGAATCAACAGCACAATCCCTTGCATCTCAAACCCTAACATTTGTATGATGTATACTCGATTAACATAAAATAGAATTTTCTAATGACAAACCCTATCTCTGTTCCAGTGAAACGTATTCGTCGTATGCGCCGTACTGCCAATATGCGTGATCTTGTACGTGAACATGAATTTAAATTAGCGGATCTGATCCACCCAATCTTCATTGAAGAAACCTTAACTGAAGAAGTGCCTATTAGCACCATGCCGGGCATTTCACGTATTCCAGAAACCATGCTGGCTGATGAGATAAATACACTTTATAAGCTTGGCGTGCGTTACGTAATGCCTTTTGGTATCTCTCATACCAAGGATGAAATCGGCAGTGATACATGGAATGATGATGGTTTACTTGCCCGTATGGTAAAAACAATCAAAGCCGCTTGCCCTGACATGATGGTGATCCCTGATATTTGTTTTTGCGAATATACCACTCACGGCCATTGTGGTGTTTACCATGATGAGCATGTCCTCAATGACGAAACACTCGCATTATTAGTTAAACAAAGTGTCACTGCAGCTAAAGCTGGTGCTGATATGCTAGCACCGTCAGCAATGATGGATGGTCAAGTTAAAGCCATTCGTGAAGGTTTAGATGCAGCAGGTTTTGAGCATGTGGCTATTCTTGCCCATGCGGTAAAATTTGCCTCTGCCTTCTACGGCCCATTCCGTACTGCAGTTGATTGTGAGTTAAGCGGTGATCGCAAAGCATATCAAATGGATTGCGCCAACGGCCGTCAAGCGTTAGTAGAAGCTCTACTTGATGAAGAAGAAGGTGCAGATATTTTAATGGTGAAACCAGGCACACCTTATCTTGATGTGGTTGCTAACCTTCGCCGTAAAACTAATCTACCACTCGCGGTATATCAAGTTGGTGGTGAATATGCAGGGATCAAATTTGCTGCATTAGCAGGCGCGTTAGATGAAAAGCGGGTGGTGTATGAAACATTAACTGGTTTTAAACGTGCAGGTGCGGATCTTATTGTTAGCTATTACACCAAGCAAGTTGCACAGTGGTTAGCGCAAGATAAAGCATAATTTAATCACATCACCCGTTATTCTTTAACAAACATACAATTGAGTCTTTAAGCATAATTGATCAAACATCTATTATGCTTAAGACAGAGTTACACATTTTGTTGAATTATTTGTTCACACCAATGTATAAGTTATGATTTAAACCGTCGAATAATATCTTTATAGCTTTCAATAATAAACGTTCCCAAACCACCGCCCACAGAAGAATCGGCGTACTCTTGCAATGCATACACATAGTTTGAGTTGAACTTATCTATCGCTTCATCTGCAGTGTCAGCAAAAATCACATCATCTTCTACTTCAAAACCGAGTTTTAACAGCTGATTTTTTTCAACCATAAAACTATCGCTATCCATTTTGAGATAAGTAAATTTCTTTCGGTCAGTATTGGGCATACAAAAAAATTGAAATTTTGACATCTTAATCTTCCTTTAGATGAGTTCTTTGAGAACAACTAACACATCATAAGCATCAATGGTAACTCATAGATAGTGGCCATTATTTTAATTCATCCATCCGTGACTAAGTCATCAAAAATACACTGTATCAAAGCATACTCTCAAGACAAACCAAGTGAATGACCACAAAATAATAAATGGATGACTTATCCCTATATTGATATCGTGCATTATTAGCCATGAATAAGCTAACCACAGGTATAATCCATAGTAAGTTAATAGAGAGGCTTAATTACATTTCCTTCGCAAAATAGGCCATAATTTCAGCAGTAGTCATTTGCTGAGTCTCATTGGTAAAGCAGTAATAACTAGGGCGTGCATCACTAAAATACTGCATCTCCATTTTTAGCCCTTTCAAGTCAGGGAACAAACCAACAGGCATATTATATTCACCTGTTTTTTTCACTTTATAAAATAAATGCGTTCCACATTCGCAGCAAAAACCACGCGATGCCCAAGGTGATGATTGATATATTTTAATACTCTCTTCACCCTTAAATTCCACTTTAGTGCCACATTGCACAGCAAAAAAAGGAGCACCACCCCACGTTCGACATGATTGGCAATGGCACACAGTAAACTTAGGATTAATCTCTGCGGCCATAATTTTTACTGCACCACAAAGACAGCTTGCTTCTGAATGAGACATTGAATAATTCCTTAACTAATAATTAATCTGGCTCATCATAATAGCGCCCTCAAAACCACTGTATATAAACACAGTTCAATTCTGTGATGTTTAGCTTAAATAGCACCCTAAACCATACCTAGAAATAACACTGTTAAACATAATACTACATCTACTACCTACAACGGCTTTTCGCCACTGAGCTTAAGTGACACTCGCCAAAACTTAGGAATAACATAGTTGAAAATAGTTATATCACACCAATAAAGACCACGATTAATATATAAAAATAGTGGCTTTATCATCGAAGTCTCGCTCAATACACTTCGAATCGGCGTCATCAACCCTTGGTCAATGATGGGAGATAAAAAACCTTCGGTAATAATTTTAGGAGTATTAAAGCCACATAATAATTGTTCAGCATCTTGCTGGTTAAAATCATGTACATCAATATTGGCGTGATCCCACCGCATTTGCCGCTGATGCTGCTTAGAAAAATAGCGACGAGTATTATTGATCCAGACTAACGGCTTTTTGATAATATCAATCAGTTGTCCACCATGGGTTGTCGGCTCACCGATAAAAACAAACTCCCCCCCTGGCTTTAAAACTCGTAAGAGTTCTTTCATGAATTTTTTTGGTTCAGGCAAATGATGCAAAAAAGCACAACCAACCACTAAATCAACACTATTATCATCAAAAGGGAGTATCGTCATATCTGAAACAATCGTTTTTATCTGTGTATTCATTGAGTGAGCATTTTTATGAGCAACTTCCAAACTACGCTCACTAATATCTACGCCAATCACCTGTTGATACCAATTAGTTGCTGCAAGTTTAACCGCTAAATTTCCGGTCCCAGAAGCGACATCAACAACCACTCCTCCTTTAGGAAGCGTATGTCCTAATACAGACTCTAACTCTTTAATCGTCCGTTGTTGTGATTTATTATCATATGTCGCTCCCATTCTAGCGTCATAATTAAATGCTTCTTCTTGATCATGAAAATCTTTGTTTAACTTATGAATATAATCTGCATCAATTTTTTGCCGCATGACCAACGTCCTCAAATAATACAAAGACGGCTAACGTCTAAATTTAAGTACATAAATAGTAAATAAGATAGTCAAACCAACCTATCGCATGCTTATATGCTAATAATAATAGTTTTATTACTATAGTTTAAAACGTCGATTTAAAATGTCTGACCGTATCGCAAATAATAATTGCCGTGTTTTTTAAGAGAATGTGAAATGCTTAAAGATAATAAGAAGCAAAAATACTGTACAAATAACATGTATTTTTGCTTCATGGATATTAGAGAGAAGTGGATCCAAATAAAAGGAAGGAATCGTTAATAATTAGCTTTTTAGCTCATCATTAACGGCATAACAAGACCATCCAAAGCTAGCCAATTTTTCAGTAAATTTTTGTGCCTTAGTTTCACAATAGCCCACTTTATGTTGCGCACTCCATAAAATGTCACTCTGATGTTGTTTAGTATATTTAACTTCACACAGTATCTGACTACCAGGAGCATGGTAAATAACTTCAACGTCACGCTCAGCATGATCTTTAGTACACACATATTTACTTTGAGCGTATGTTTGAAAAGAAATAACAGCGAGTATTAAAAGTAGAATGTGTTTCATTGTAAATCCAGAATAGAAAATTTAGCGCTAATCTTACTCTTTTTTCCCACTCCAAATACTCATCATTGTGTCAAATTTATTCCTAAATCCCCCATTCGCACCAAAGCTATTTGATCTATAAATAACAACGACTTAAAACATACAACTAACACTATTAAAGACACCTGTGAAACACGTTACATTTTACGAAGAAATATAAACTCGACAACATGTGGATAGTAGATTTCCTATCGCCCTCGCGGGCATTCACTGTAGGGAATAACGGTAGCTGTTTGGGGCATAGACAACATCTGCAAACGTCATCGAGTTGGGTGTGGGTTTATTTAGACCAGAAAAAGGGACACCACGATCGGTATCCCTATGCTGAGTTCAGAGTGCGAGCTATAACGGTAACTGTATTGCTCGCGTTAATCATGTAAGTGTTGTTACATTGCCTCTGACAATAGTATACGTCTAACATTTGTTGCGTTGTAATGCGGTTAATGAATAATTGGTACATGCATCTCGCCTCTTTGTGTGGCTAATGCGTTGATTCAACCTATACTTAATGCAATAAACCTAACTCTCTTGCCTCTGCAAGGGTTAACCCGCTTGCTTGAATATCGCGTAGCATCTCAATGCGTCGTCGTGCAGCACCTTGCTGCTTCTTGCTATCTGCGATGTTGGTCGCCGAGTCATCTTTATGTTCCCACTTAGATGAAACGGAAGAAATTTCTGAATAATCGATAGAGTTAATAGACACAATACCCTCCTAAAGAAACCTGTGTCGACATGCAGTACTTAGTATCAAAGGTTTTAAATTGAAAAAAGCAAATAACAACAAGTTTGTGAGCAACGCCATATTCGTAATAAAATAACGAAAAAAGACTAGTCATCATTCTATTTATTGCGTAGTTTTGATCGTTCATGCTTACAAATAAAGCATGCTTTAACGCAAATAATTTTTAGCACTATGTCGCCTTTTTGCCTCATGTATTTCTATGCTTTTATTCGCAAAACTCATCACTAAGCCCATAACATCACGTTAATAGTGTTAGAAGTAAAATTATTAACGATATAAATAATTAGTGCGCTGCGCAGTTTCACTATTAACAACAGATTAGGTATCATTTTACAGTCTAAAATGTGAAACTTTACATTACAAAAATTTACCTATAGCTCGCTATCTAAAAAGCGTACCGTTACAAGATAGCTTTAATTAAGGTCTACTACTATGAATGCAATGTTATCTGAACGTGCCCAACCAGGTACTTTATCCAATCCAAATACTTTTGCTGAATACCTCACTTTTGTTTTTAAAACAGATGTGAATGCAGAAGCAGTGAGTGATGCTTTCGCTAAAATTCAGATCATTGAAAAATCTATTGGCCAAAAAGATTCAACCGCAGACCTTAGTTTTACAGTCGGTGTATCTCATCATGGTTGGTCAACCGCTTTCCCAGCAACGCCTGTGCCTGCTTTATTACAAGATTTTAAAGCCATGACTGATGGCGACCGCAATTTCCCAAGTACTCCTGGCGATATATTTATCATGATCAAATCCGAGCGCATGGATTTGAACTATCAGGCAGCTAAATACTTAGCATCAGCATTTGCAGATGTAGCAACATTAATTGAAGATATTCAAGGTTTTAAATACCTTGATAGTCGCGACATGATTGATTTTGTTGATGGCACAGAAAACCCTAAAAATGCAGCTCGTATGAATGCAGTATTAGTCGTTGATGATCTCGATATTCACCAAGGTGGTAGTTATTTAACCGTCCAGCGTTACATTGACCGCCAAGGTTTATGGGATAAACAAGCAACGGAATATCAAGAACAAGTTATTGGTCGAACTAAACTTGATGATATTGAACTAGATGATGACGTAAAGCCTGCTTGGGCACATAACAATAAGAGTAAAGTGATTGTTGACGAGAAAGAAATCAAAATGCTTCGTCAAAATCGTCCTTACGGTAACGCAATGGAACATGGCACCATGTTTATCGGTTTAACGGCCTCTCCTGTTACAATGAGCACATCACTGCAACAGATGATTTTTGCTGATAGCAATGGTGATTATGATCGCCTACTTGACTTTGTTGAAGCAAAAACAGGTACAAACTACTTCATCTTTTCACAAACATTACTTGATACTTTTGCAGATTAATCTTAGTTAATAATCTGTAAATTTCTCAGCCCGTTGATGCAACCTGTCAATGGGCTGATTGCATTATAACGCTGATAATTACCACAATTAGCAACAATCAATATACATAAGTGAATCTTCGTCACCAGTAACTCATTGAATCTATTAAAGCTCATTTTTTTTTACAGAATAATGGCTTGCTTCCTAACAAATTCTGTTGTCCCCTATAGACTTATTTATTATTAGCGCTTTTTTATTACGTATATAAAGAGCTTTTTTTCTGGGGGCAAGAATGTACAACACCCTTTTTACCCGCGTATCACTCGCTGCAGTTATCGCTGTGCTTGCGGGTTGTAGTTCACCACCACCACCAAAACCAGCACCTGATTACAGCTTTAAAACAGCGGCCAAAAAATTCATTGCGGCCGATAGCGCACGTAAAAATGGCGTTGTTGTTGATAAAGGTCTGTTTTATCCAAAAGAAACCTTCTCTTATAGCTACCGTTACTGCTCCAATAGCGCCCAACAAGCCCAGCAAGATATCGAACAGTTTAATCAGTTAGCGACCAAAACTTGTACCATAAACAAAGGTTCAATGGTTAATTTAGATTCCGGTACATGGTGCGTTCAACATCCAAATACCGATCAGGAAACCCCCCTTTTTGCAGCACGCATTTCCTCCATTGATCTATGGGCCGATATTTGTTCTGACGGTCCCTTCGTTACAATGCGTATTATTGAGAACCGCGATATTCCTCAGACAGCATGGATTGATGGTGCAACATTATTAGGTTATCAACCTTATTCAGTTCATCGTAAATTAATGAGTACTAAAGCTATTGAGCACCTCGATGATGTAACGCCACCGCCAGCAGAAGAAGCATGGACAGAGGAGACCGCCTTTATTGCTACACATATTGGTGAAACTGTATGTATGTATAAAAAATCGCAAGACGACGCGTATGGGGTGACATACAAAGGTACGATTGAAAGTGTGAAAGATGGTCGGGTTCGTGTGCTTGCTACACGTAAAATCAAAGGTGATGTACGTATCGCACCAGTATCAACACCGTTACCATGGCATAAAAAAGCTTTTATTGAAGCGGATGCTAAATCTTGGTTTATCTGCCAATAACATTAATTTATTTTACAATAAGTTAGTTTATATCACATAAAACAACAGCGGCTGTATTTAATAATTAAATACAGCCGCTGTTTTAGCTTCAATAGATATTTTTAATCAATTTACACTATAAATTGATTAAAAAAAGCCAGAGTTTCACATAATGCTTGATTACGAATAACATCTTTTTCCATTAAGATCTCATGGCGTGCATTACGAATAACTTTCATCTTACAATGTTTATTCTGGCAACAAAATCGATGGTGACTACTATTGTCAACGATGGTATCACTGCCTGCTTGAAGTAATAAAACTGGAATATCTATTTTTTCAACATCTCGAATACAATGATCTGCTGCTTGAATCGCTTGCCATAACCAGCGCGGACTTGGTCCGCCAATGCGTAATTCTGGATGAATTTGATATAAATGCTTTGCCCAAACATAGCGTAATTTACTTTGGCATAAAGCGTTATTTTCAAACGGCTCTTCGTGATAAGGCTTCTGCCCTAAAACATACGAAGGTTCATGCTGATAATGTTCCATAATCTTAGCTATCGATGATGCAACCAGTTTTAGAGGCACTGGCATATGGATACCAAACATAGGTGCATTCAATACTACCGCATCAAAATGGCTCTTATATTTTTCGAGATAAAGAGTGGTGATTGCTCCACCCATTGAGTGAGCCAATAAAAAGTGATGCTGGTAAGATTTTTCGTTATCTACAACTTGAGTAATAAATGCATTTAGATCATCAACATAATCATCAAAACTATGCACATGACCCAGCTCAGGATCTGCAGTTAAGCGGCCAGAAGCACCTTGGCCTCGATGATCATAAGCATAGACATCATAACCCTGTCGTGAAAATTCAAAGAAAATTTCTTGATACTTCCAAAAGCTTTCATTACGACCATTCACAATCACAATACAGCGAGTATTGATAGGATTAGTCACACTGATCCATTGGATCTGTACCCCATCTTTACCACTAAATGCACTTTGTTTACGCTGCAACCACATACTATGAACGTCATTTTCCATCAATTGCGTAAACACCGACTCCTTGGTTGAAAATTCCACCTTATTTTGGTTCATTTATTAACAACTTCTTAGTAAAGACCCCTCAAACACATCACTTTAATATGATATTATTTGAATATTAAAATTAAGCATATTTCATTAAATCAGTATTGGTCACATCATGCTTATAATCAGTTTTATAAGGCGCATCTTGAATATTAATATGGCGACCAACGGTATTTAAAAAATATTTACCTGATTGATATCCCAAGTGATAATCCATATCCAGTGAATCGATATCACTACCAATCATTTTTGACCGCAATGGTTTTTGAGGATGGATTTCAAAAATAGTGACATCATCCGGAGGATTACTTAAAAATTCTTGGGTTTTTCGATAGTTATCTTCATGCTCTAACAACATTTCAATCATACCTGCGGCTTTAGAATTACCTAGAGCACGACGGATATTTGTCATCCAACAATGGTCAAATGACGTATCGATTGGTACAGTTCGTATCACTACAATGTGCCGATAACCACGTTCATAAGCTTCTTGGACTGGAATTGGTGCGCATAAACCACCATCGACCCAATATTCATTTTGAGAGAAAATAGGTTTTTTATTTAACACTGGCACAGCACATGATGCTTTTAATGCTAATGACCAGTTATCACTGTTTAAGTTAAAATACGATGCCTGATGGCTAGTAACGCCACTTGCTGAAGCTAACACCGTACGTGAGCGCATATTCTCGCGTCCTTGATGCCAATCAAGCTCAAAACTTGTTTGCGTTTGTTTCATTAACCAATCTAAATCCAATCCTTCCCGACCAAAAATAAACCGATAAACATCAAAAAAGTGATGATCTGTTGTCGCTTGAGTAATAACTTTATATGCATGCTTATATTGACCACAAATATAAGATGCTAAATTCAGCGATCCTGCTGATGTACCCACCATTAGAGAAAACGGATTAAACTCTGCTTCTAAAAAGGCATCCAACACCCCAGCAGTAAAAATACCGCGCTGACCGCCACCTTCGGTGACTAAAGCTATTTTTGATATATCTGTAGTATCAAAGGAAAGCCCTTCAATATTCTGTACTGCATAAGAGATGTGTTTACCAGTCATAGCGTTTTTACTTTTTAGTGGGTATTTATCATACAAATTTGTTTTAGGAGTAATCAGTATAACCACAGTGGGGAAAAGTATAAATTACCCAAAATAATAACTGATATTCTAAATATGAGCCGCTTGACTCATCGAAAATAACCTGCCTTATATAATTATTCAGTCATATAGGATAAAAATATTTTATTAATATCAACCTGCGCTTTTAATTTTGCTGCTAGCAAATATAGTCCGCCTAATTTACGATGCAAAAAAATCGCATCTGCTGGCGGTGTATGCCAATAACCTTGTTTCATGCTTAACTGACTGCCTGCATCACGAATTCGACCTACCATATCGGATTGACCAAAATCATATACACCTTGATACCTCAGAGGTTCGCAGGCTTGTAAACACAATTCTAATAACGCTTGTTGAGCTTGAGGTTCAATCGGCTGAGAGAAAAAACCAATTTGTTTCAATGCAGCTAACATTCGTGGTTGATCATCAATCACAGCACCAGTCATTAACTGTTGATAACCATCTGCAATATGTTGGGGATAAACCCTTGTGGCACCGAAATCAAGCAGTACTAATTTTTTAGTCTCAATATCATAACGATAATTGGCAAAGTTAGGATCGGTTTGTACTAATCTAAATTCAAACACTTCCCTAAACATCAGGCTAAAAGCAAGTTCAATAATATGATCACGTACTGTTTGTGGTTGATGAACTAATTTATCGACATCAATACCACCAACAAACGTCATTGCAAGAATATGTTTAGTCGTCAAATCATCATCAATATCTGGTAATAAATAGCGCGTATCAGTGGCTAATAATTGACGATATTGCTTTACATATTGTGCTTCAAGTAAATAATCAGCTTCTGCATGAAGTTGCTTTTTAGCCTCATCCAATAACTCAGAGACATCCAACTGTTTTGGGATTAACCCACTGATATTCAATAAGGTAGCAACATTATTTACGTCACTATCAATGCTTTTATTAATTCCTGGGTATTG
Organism: Photobacterium kishitanii; assembly: GCF_000613045.3. Lineage (NCBI taxonomy): Bacteria > Pseudomonadati > Pseudomonadota > Gammaproteobacteria > Vibrionales > Vibrionaceae > Photobacterium > Photobacterium kishitanii. The sequence continues at coordinate 612,621 of NZ_LN794353.1, forward strand.
AATTTTCAGAGCTAATTGACGTCCATCTTGGGTTGTCGCTTTATGCACTTGTCCAATTGATGCCGCTGCAATCGGGTAAAATGAAAACTGACTAAATTGCTGTTGCCAATCGCTGCCCCATTGCTGTTCAAGAGAATGATTTAATTGGCTTATCGGCATTGGTTTAGCATTTGCCTGTAACCGTGATAACAATTCGGTTAATTCCGGTGGTAATAAGTCACCACCATCCATTGATAATAATTGACCAACTTTCATTGCCGCACCGCGTAAATCAGCCAATTGATCAGCAACGCGTTTAACGTTCGTTGGGGTTAAAATCAATTCACTCACTTTAGGTCGATGACCAGTGGCTAACTGTTTTGCCCCTTCAGCAACCATACCAGAAGCAACTCGTGTTGCTAATGACCCAAGTTTAGCTAACCGCGATAATCGACCACTTGGCACTTTCGAATACTGCTTTTTATCATTCATTTAGAGACTCTTTACTATGAACAGCCATCTTTAATCACTGATTGCTGCTATTAATACTATCATAAAAGACATTATCGACGTCTGACACAAAATCACTATAAACAGCCAAAAAAAAAGGCCGATAATGTCTGCTAAAAGTAGCTTACATTATCGACCTTTTCTAAGAGCGTATATTAATCGTATTCAGGTTCGTTACGATTTTTAAAATTAACTAATAACCCGAGTACTAACACTACTACTGTTACAATGAAAATTGATTGGAACACATGGTGATACTGCGTTGCCGAAGCAATTAAATCAGCAGTATTCGTCGCTTGCGTACCTGTTGAGGTTAATTCAGCAATATTTGCTGCTAAATAGTTAGCAACAGAGCCACCCATTAACATATAAATACCCGCTACCGTACCCGTTGCACCTTGAGGGTTCATGCGTGTAATAGCAGATAAAGCTACAGGGTCAATAAACAGTTCCGCAATACCAATCAAGAACAAACCAATAAACAGCCATAAGAACGTTGTATGGCCACTCACCATCGCTAATTTAGACGATAAAGTGATCAAACTAAAACCAGCTGTTAGCAAAAATAAACCCATATTCAGCTTAGTTAGGGTACGTACTGAAATTTGACGCGATGCCAGCACTTTCCATAACCATGCAACTGCACCACCACCAACAATAACAGCAACTGGATTCACTGATTGGAAAAAGGCTGTTGGAATATGGTAGCCGAATATATCCGTATCAATATTACGCTCAATGAATAAGCTAATTGAACTACCACCTTGTTGATCAAATGCCCAAAAAACCATGCCAAATAACATAAAGTAAATGATTGCATTAAGTTTCTTACGATCTTCAGTGCTGCTCTTACGGTATAGGCGTAACATCTGTAAGGCAGAAAAAGCCAAAATAACAGCTAGAATATACCCAGCAAGTAAATCTTGTAATACAAACACTAAACCTATAGCACATACTATCACGCCAAGAATAATCAATTGCCAGTGACTAAAACCAGCGGTCTTTTGACGTAATGCAGGTATATTCGCTTTTTGAACATGAGCAAAATGCTTACGGCCAGTGCTAAAAATAATCAAACCGATTAGCATACCAATGCCTGCAAGAGCGAAACCTACATTCCAACCCCAACGACTAGCAGCATAACCACAGAATATCGGCGCTAACGCAGAGCCTACATTACCTCCAATATAAGAAATCGAGAATCCAGATTCGCGAGCACCTTCATGATCTTTATATAACTCACCCAATAAACAGCTTGAATTCGTTTTAAAGAACCCATAACCACAGATAATCAAAGCAAGCGCGGCATAAAGCACCGTATTATCATGGCTAGGAATACTAAGCACAGCATGACCAGCAACCATTAAAGAGCCACCAATGATCACTGACCAATAATTGCCTAAATAGCGGTCAGCTAAATAACCGCCTAAGATTGGAGTAACATAAACCAGCGATGTATAAGCACCGTATAAAGCATATGCGTGGTCGTCAGACATTAAAAGTTTTTGAGTCAAAAAGAGAATTAATAACGACCGCATGCCGTAATAACTAAAGAATTCCCACATCTGTATCGCAATGAGGTGAAAAAGCCCTTTAGGCTGAGAGGATAATTGCATATTGTTTCCTAGGTAAAGGGGCCATAAAGGCTAACGGTAATAATTGTTATTTAATTCGAAATACCGTTGGTATTTAGTACTGAAAATACACTGAACATCTACAAGCTCAAGCTTAATCTTGCTCCATATTTAGTATCTTAATTTTCACACTAATGAAGAGGACTTTATCGTACATAAAAAATGACGCTTAATTATATACCATATGGCGATATTTTCCACTTATAGTTATATTTACCCCACAAAAGTCACATAAAAAATCATTTAATTCTAAATTTACGCATAATAATTCACTTAAATTTAAGTATAAAAAAGCCGTTAAGTAATCAGCTAGAATATCAACTATCACTTAACGGCTTTTTATTTATTTGTTAAAAACTAACAAATACCAAACAATTACAAAGTTAAATCCAATTCATTATGTATTAATACAATACATTGCGATGCAAATAACATCTTAGGCCCTAAACTGATTTTTTCAGCGCCTAAACGTTTTAAGCTATTAAAACTTTTCTTGGGCATCGGCATATGATCAGTCAATAAAAAACATGGGTTGGAAGCCAACTCTATATCTCGAATAAAATCACCTTTTTTATCGAGCATATATAATTGGTAATCTTCTGCTAATTCACATACTAATTTTTCAAAGCTAATAGTACGAACACAAATACCAGGCTCGACATTCCGCAACTGCTCTTTATTCATACCAATAGACTTATCTAACGCATGAGCTATTTTTTCAAGCCAAGCTTGCTCATGAAAACCCGATAAGTTACTAATATCATTAGAGCTAAAACTAATAGTGCGAGAGAAATCTTGCGTACTTTCAAGTACTAAATGCACCATAATATCTTCACGATGCGACTGCGCTACAAAAATAGCATTCATTAAAACGTGAGCCAATATCTCAGTGTGAGCGTCTTGTCCAACTGACGCAATTAACAACTTACTGTCGGTTGGGGCTGAACGGGCTCGTAACACGAAAGCGCGCATAATCAATATCCTAGAAATTTAAAATGTTCTTGTTGATCGCCCACTACAGAAAATCAACAATAGATACTGACTATTATCCTTGGTTTTACAACTGATGTAACCCTAAAAATAAACTCAGTGATCGATAAAATAATCTATTAGTCATAATTAAAAATAATATCAGCCGAGATCACAAATCGTAATCAGCAACCTGTTAATTTCCTTGTTAATAACAATAAATAATGGAATATTCCTCCTCATTACGAGTGCTTAGATTTATCTACTCTATTATTGTCATCCATTTATACTGATGACAATTTAAACAAAGAATCGCCTCTATTATCAATAATGTCTTCTTCAGGATGAATATAATGAATATTGTTGACCGTTTTATAAATTACACTCAAATTAATACCACCACCAACCGTGAAAATGGTGCTGCTGGAATAATGCCCTCATCGTTAGGGCAAATGAAATTAGCCAAAATATTAGCCGCTGAGTTAACACAACTGGGCTTACAAGATATTATTTTACGTGACAGCGCTATTCTTACAGCAACCCTACCGAGTAACAGTCTCAGAGCCATTCCTACCGTTGCTTTCTTTGGTCATTTAGACACCAGTGCTGAACAGAGCAATGATACCCATGCACAGATTGTTCATTACACTGGCGGCGATATTGTTCTTAATCCCGCATTAAATATCATTCTCAAACAAGCTGAATTTCCAGAACTAAGCCAATATCAAAACCAAGATATTATTGTAACTGACGGCACTAGTTTATTAGGGGCTGATGATAAAGCCGCTATCGCTGCGATTATGCACGCACTTACTATTCTGATTGATAATCCTGATATTGAACATGGCGATGTTAAAGTTGCATTTTTACCAGATGAAGAACAAGGCTTACGCGGCGCTAAAGCATTTGATGTTGACTCTTTTGGGGCTGATTTTGGTTACACCCTAGATTGCTGTGGCATCGGTGAATTTGTTGATGAAAATTGGAACGCAGGTGATGTCGTAATCACTTTTATCGGTCAATCAGCGCATCCAATGTCAGCCAAAGGCAAACTCAAAAACTCATTGCTGATGGCACACAAATTTATTGCTATGTTACCACCAGGAGAAGCCCCAGAATATACTGATGGCCGTGAAGGTTATTATTGGGTAAAAGATCTGATCGGTAATAGTGCTAAAACCGTCTTGAAAATGGATGTTCGTGATTTTACTCAACAAGGCTACCAGCAACGAATGCAATTTCTAGCTACATTAGCAACAAGCTGCCAAGCCTTATGGGGCGATGCTGCCGTTACGATCACCCTTGCAGATCGCTATCAAAATGTCGCTAATAGCCTACAAGGTGATGCCAGCTTTCCAATTGAAATAGCTAAACAAGCCTATGCGCGTAATCATATTGAAATGAAAACAACCCCCATGCGTGGTGGTTATGATGGCGCTGTATTGTCTCAAAAAGGCTTACCTTGCCCTAATATTTTTACTGGTGCGCACAACTTTCACTCTATTTATGAGTATTTACCGGTGCCATCATTGCAAGCGGCAAGTAATGTGGTGGTCGATGTAATTCGCATTACTGCTGAGCAATATGGGAAATAGGTTCGAGGGTTCGAGGGTTCGAGGGTTCGAGGGTTCGAGGGTTCGAGGGTTCGAGGGTTCGAGGGTTCGAGGGTTAATAGTGTATCATTCTAATAAATAAACAAACAAAAAACGGGCGAGTTACTAAGTAACTCGCCCGTTATAATTTTTGATTACGCTACGATTAACGTAGGATCATTTGGTCGCGCTCAGGACCTACTGATACCATCTTAACAGGAACACCCATTAGTTCTTCAATACGAAGTACATATTGTTGTGCGCCTTCAGGTAGTTCTTCAAACTTACGGCAACCCGTAATGTCTTCATCCCAACCCATCATTTGCTCATAGACTGCTGTTAGTGATGCAGTTTGAGGCCAAATTGGGTTTTCAGTGTGATCACCGTTGTAAGCAACACAGATCTTAAGATCTTTCATACCGCTTAAGCAGTCAATCTTAGTTAATGCGATTTCTGTTGCTGCTTGTAGCTCAATACCATTACGTGTTGCTACTGCATCAAAGTAACCCATATCACGTGGGCGACCAGTTGTAGCACCGAACTCTTTCGCATCTTCACGGAATTGATCTTGATCTTCCATTGCAGTGATCAGAGTACCAGTACCTACTGAAGAACTGAATGATTTAGCAACGGCAATAACACGCTCAGGGTGAAGTGCTGGTAAACCACTACCGATACCAGCATAAGCTGCAGTTACGTTAGAAGATGTTGTCCATGGGTATTCACCATAAACTAAGTCACGACCAGCACCTAATTGTGCTTCAAACAATAATGTTTTGTCTTCTTTTTGTAACGCTTTTAGTGGCTCAGTAACGTTACAAATGCTGTCACGCCAAGGTTGAGACACTTCAAGTAGCCACTCGGTCATTTCTTCAGCAGTTTGCGTAAACTCCATTGATGGATACAACGCTTTAAGCTGTGGCAATTTCCAATCCATCATAAATTGGATACGCTCAAGTAGTACTTCAGGCTGATTTAACCAACCAACAAGAATACCCTTCTTCATTACACGGTCGCCATATGCAGGTGCGATACCTTGACGAGTTGAACCGTATGCACCAGCACCTAGACGTTCTTCTTCTAGCGTGTCTTCTAGTGCGTGTAATGGTAGACATAGTGTTGCACGATCAGAGATGCAAAGTTTAACTTCAACACCTGATGTCGCTACTTCTTCGATTTCTAGGCTTAATTTCTCTGGGCTGATAACCATACCAGGGCCTAAAACAGCGATACAATCAGGGTTAAATACGCCGCTTGGTAATTGGTGTAGTTTAAATGTACCAAAATCGTTAACAACAGTGTGACCTGCGTTATTACCACCTTGGAAACGAATACTCGCTGAAGCTTGGTCTGCTAAATAATCAACAATACGACCTTTACCTTCATCACCCCAGTTAGCACCAACAACAACAATAGACGACATAATTTAAACTCCTCAAAAGCAAGACCTCTATCCTATGATCAATGACGCAATAAAAATAATTAATAATCGTTATTAACTTGATAAGAATCTCTTATATGGCGTACATTAGTGATTAAGTTTATTCTGGTAACATTACTATCAATAATAGCGTCTGAACCAAAATAAGAAGGTAAAAATGGTAGATTTGCATTGGCTTAATACATTCGTCGCACTTTCTAAGCACCAACATTTTGGAAAAACAGCCGCAGCGCTTCATATGACGCAACCTAATGTTAGTCTTCATATTAAACAACTAGAACAAACAACACGGGTTAAATTAATTGAAAGAAATCCATTTCGATTAACCCAAGCGGGTGAACGGTTACTTAAAAGTGCTGAAAACACTTTAATGGAATTACAAGTTTGCCAAGCAGATCTTAATGCGATTAATGAACTCAACCAAGGTACGCTGACTATTGCGGCAAGTGACATTATCTCGCGATTATTACTTATCAGCCCATTTCAGGCGTTTAAAAAAGAATATCCTGGTATTGATTTATCACTTTTTAATACCACCTCGTCACAAGCAACTGAACTCGTAAAAAGTGCCAAAGCTGATTTAGGTTTTGTGATCGCGCAAAAAGAAAGCCAACCGTTGCATTTTATGGAACTACGCCAGGTTAAATGGTGTGCATTAGGTAATGGTTTAGAGCGTTGGCAACAATTATCTCATAATCCAAACGCAGTTATTGAACCACAACCTCTTGCTGCAGAAGAGCCGACATTAATTTTATTGGGTCATGATACCCGTACCCGCGAATTAATAGATTTAGCCTTACCAAGCTTACAACTGGCTAAATATCATGTTATGGAAGTCGGCAGTGTTGATGCACAAATAGACTGGGCTGAAGCGGGATTTGGCGTTGCTATTGTACCGAGTTTTTCATTACATTCGAAACTACACCTGCAAACCACAATTACACCACTACCGCACTTCCCCACCACGAGTCTTGGGTATATTGTGCGTCAAAATCAGGTGTTATCACGTGCTATAAAGCAATTATTACGCTGGGTCGATGATGAAATCCAACGCTCACAATAATGAGATAATGGCTAAAATACATGGGTGTTAATCATCAGATACAAAAATGCCCTGATAACTCTTATTGATTAATAAGAGACTCTTCAGGGCATTTTCTTAAAAATTAATTGTCGTCATTTTGCGTAAGAGTATAAGCATCGGCTAAATCACCCGTAATACGCTGGCCTTTTTGATCAAGCCGGAAAATACGATGTTCACCAACGAAATACTTCACTGACTGATTACTGCTAAGGTTTAACGTGATGGTATCACCACGATCATTCCACTTAAACTTACCTTCATTAACAAACGGCTTGGTATCTTTACCTTGATAGGTTTCATTTAAGACAAAAGTACCATCTTTATTCAAGGTTAAGCTCGTTTCAATCCCAGAACAATCACCACAAGGCTGAATGCCTGTATATTCGCCCATCCAATCTAATGAGTTTTGTGCATTATGCGCTTCCGCTTGTTTCGCGGCTGCCGCACTCGCACCATCTTTTGCTTGATCACAACCTGCAAGTGCAAGTACGACCATCACAGCTAATAAACATTTTTTTTTCACCGTAATACTCCTTGTGAAAAAAAGAATAACCGAGCAATAATGGCTCGGCATCTTAGTGTAAATATCAATACTTTTATTAATTTATATTATTGATTAATTAGTTAAATCAGATACTTTCTTTTCTGCTGAATCAACAGATTTATCCATCATATCAGCAGCATCACTTGTCGCAGCTTTAGTTTTATCCATAGCCGCATCTTTTACTTCTGTTGCAGTATCGACAGCATCAGTAGCGGCATTTTTCATCGCAGCTTTTGTATCAGCAGCAGCCTCTTTAGAAGCATCAATAGCATCAGATGTTGCATTTGCAGCATCACCTTTTAATTCAGAGACTTTATTTTCAACAGCATTAGCTGAGTCAGACACGGCTTTCTTAGAATCTTCTACTGCAGTTGCTGAAGTATCTACTACATTATTTTTAACTTCTTTCGCTTTATCAGCTACTTTACCGGCGGTATCTTTTACAGCATCAGCAGAACTTTCAACAGCTTTAGTCGTTGAATCTAGTGCTGAATCAGTTGTTGTGACAGCATCATCTTTTACTTGGGTCGCTGTTGCTTTTACCGAAGCCGCAGATTCTTTTGCTGAATCGTGGCTTGCTTGATCACAACCAACAAGCACTAAACCAGCGATCGCTATAGCAATAATACTTTTCTTCATATCAACTCCTGTAAAACTCACATTAAAATATAACCTTAACAGTATCTACCATCAGCATGAAAAATATATCTAGTTAACGTCATGTCAAAGTCAATAATAGGTCATTTTTTTTCATTATGCGGTATTAAATCTGTTTTATTTATAAAAATAAAACCACAAATATGAGAAATAACATTCATATTCATTAACGATTACTGACAATCAAAAAACAAAATATCACTTATTACGTAACATCTTTTCTTATTATAAAAGTTAAACTTCACGCTATTTAGAACATCTATCTAAAATAAAATTAACCTAAATATAATTGACTATTTAATGTGGTGGCAAATATGAAAAATCACATGAAATGAACTCATAGGCATCATCGCCAAATAACATACAACTCTTTTGCACAAATACCACTTGAGAGCCAACAGGACAATATAATCCATCTTGAATATCAATATTAATCATACTATTTGTTTGATCAGACATAACCTGTAAATGAAACTTACCTTCATTTTGAAAAGTGTTGCTATTAACGTTCACTACTCTTCCAACTACAGCTTCTGTTTTATAAGTTCGTCCTGCAACAATAATTAATAATATAGTAAGGATAAGCAAAGAAGCGCCTAAGGTTAAACCGACCTTCTGTGAAAAACGCATACAAACCTCACTTACAACGAATGAACAGCACTTACAGTTAACAATAAATTCACATACATACTACAGTGATACAATTGTCATTTACAAGTAAAATCAATGAAATTTTATCATCAAGACACTTTAGGTGGAAAATGAATCACTTCCCCTTCAGCGGTTAATATATCAATAACACGGGGAGCTCCCTGCTCATCAAGATACAATTCACCAATCGCACTTTTATTAATTAATCGATGGTGGCCAGCAACATCGGGATCACGCTTTTCAATCAGCAAACGTTTTCGCTTAGTAAACCAATTTAAAGGAGAATGTGGACTATAGAGACAACGATCCATCCAATCACAAAAACGTAATAATCGATTCGGAAATTCGTTTTTAAGTCCGCTGCAAGTTATTTGAAATATTTTAAACTGCCCTTTCAAATTACGTAATGTAATATCGTAAGCAAATGAGTAATGCACATCACCTGATAAAATAATAAAAGTCGTCGGTGTTTTTGTATGAGTAAAAATACTTAATAAGGTATTAGCAGAACCTAGATGTGCCATCCAATTCTCAGCATCTACCACTAATGGTTGGCCTAATAGCGTCATTATTCGTTGTAAAGTTTCAATAAATTTAACCCCAAACATCGGCGCAGCAGAAACAATAATTACTGCTGATTCATGCAATAGTTCTTGTTGTAATTCAACTAATGCCTCCCAATCCATCAGTCCTGACGGGCGATTTGCATTAGACTCTGAACGCCAACGTCGAGTACGAGTATCTAACACCACCATCTTAGGTATTGTTGAAATCGTATAATGCCAATCTTCAAATCTGTAAAAATACTCAGCTAAAGCATCTTGTGCTTGTGGCGTCGGATGGTTAAAAAATGTCAGGGCTAAATCTAAACATGGTTGGGTAAATTTTTCAGGGGCATTACCCCATCCCTGGCATAACCAATAGCTAATCAAGGCATTACCAATAATACGACGTGAAAATAAATTATTGTAAGCCGCTGTCTCCCAACGACGATTTAATTGAAAATCGTCTGTAATATCATGATCATCAAAAATCATATACGTTGGAATATGAGCCATTAATCGACGAACCTGGCTAAGACCTGCAACAAATTCATCAATAATCGGCGCTTCATGATCCCATGTTTGCTGCCACTTAAGTGATACCGCAACACCGGCATTACAGTAACCATTACGCGCAAAACGATTACGATCAACAAACGACCATAGCGCTGGAGACCACACCAATAAATACATTGCAAAGAATTCGCTAAAGCTAATTAAATGGTTTTCACATTCACGCGAACTAAAAATAGGTGTTGTTGTTTTAGGTAAACAACGTCGCCACCAGCTTTCATCATTAGCATAATGGGGTAATAATTTATCGCGCCCATAAATATTTTGAGGATGTTGATACAAGGCTGTGGTGTCAGCAATTTTAGCCTCTTCAAAAGTCTCATCAGGTAAACCTAACAATAATGATATTTGTTCAATAGCATCCAACATTGGCCCTGCGACATGATCCGCATAAATTTGATCACCGCTCATCATTAATAAACTTGGACGTTCACACGATGCTAATCCATTTACTTTATTATCAGCAGCAACCAAACTATCTTTACTAGGATAATGGGGATTACGGCATGAGCCATGCAATACATAATCAGCACGCTTCTGAATGACTAAACTCAAACGAGATTCGTTGTCATACAATAAATCTGGCATTAATTCGGTTAGTGAACCTTCAACTGTCATTATCTGATATTCAAGAGGGATATTTTGTGGAAAGTCCCCCATAAAACGTGCAAGTACAACCCATGCATGTTTACCGATTTGAATTTGCTCGGCCGTATTAAATGTCGCCTTATAAAAAGGCGTGTCTTCTGCTGCCATAAACACACTAAAATCAGCCTCGAATTTACGTGTCGTGACTAACCATAGTGTTAATTCTTGAGCAGTTACTTTACGTAAAATAGGTCCAGCCACAACCAATGGCAAAGGATCTCTAGCTACGATATTTTCCATTACTTTTGCTACCATATACGAGTAATAAGCTGTTAGTTATGTTGGGCAAACATAGTCTTAAGTTCTTGATACATCCAGCGCAGTACTGGACCATTACCTTGATCGCGTCGCTTTACTAATCCCATGTCAATCCAAGGGGAGGTTGGAATATTTTCTATTGATAGCCTCACTACCCCATCTTTAAATATTGAATAATTAAACACATGGTCAGGTACAAATGCCCACCCCATATTTCTCAAGACAAATGCCGTGATCGAATAATAACTATCGATATGCCAATAGTTAGCTGAAAGAGCATCAGTGTGGTAATAACCCATACGATCACAAATCAATAATTGTCGATATTGACTTAGCTGCTGCATCGTTGGAGCTGATATTTTTGCTAACGGGTGGTTTTTAGCAACAATAAGCGATGAATTAAACTCACAAATAGGCGTAAACTCTAGACTACTTGGTAAGGTCTTACTAAAAAACAAAATTCCCAAATCAGCTGTTAAATCATTAACTTGACTTGCAATATCATCTTTTGAGCCACTAATAATGGTTAACTTCAACAGTGGAAAGGTGGCTGCTACACGTTCAAAAAATTCTTCAAATACTGTTGTTGGAGTAGCTTCATCCATTGCAATAGTAAGCGATACCTCCTCGCCCTTAGTTAAGGTCAATGCACGAGATTGCAACCGATCACATTGAGCTAAAACGATTTTAGCTTCTTCATACATTTGTTCTCCCGCAAGAGTAAGCACAGGTAGACGCGCGCTGCGATCAAACAAATCAAAGCCTAAATCCGCTTCAAGATTGCTGATTGCGGTACTTATACGTGATTGTGCCTTACCTATTCGTCGAGCTGCGCCTGAAAAAGAGCCTTGTTCTACTGATATAACAAATGCATTAAGTTGATCTAATGTCCAATCCATCACGGTCAAACCATCCGAAAATAAGATAGATATTATCTTTGAACAATCTAATAAACAAGGATAATACTGTGACTAAGACAATGAGGCACCTTATGCAATTCACTCACTCACCACCGCCAACGCTCACCATTAGCCAAAATTTTTGGCGTTATGCGATTCCATCTATTGCGGCGATGCTCGTAACGGGACTATATCAAATTGTTGATGGCATTTTTGTTGGACATTATGTTGGTTATCAAGGATTAGCAGCCATTAATATGGCGTGGCCAATTACCTATTTATTATCAGGCTTAGGTTTGATGATTGGTATTGGCGGCGGTACGCTGATTTCAATTGCTCGAGGAGAAAATAATCCACAGCATGCACAACGAGCATTAGATCACGCGGTACTATTAATTGCCGCAGTTAGTGTAATTGCATTAGTATTATTTGTTCACTTTGGTGAAACATTGTTAACCATTCAAGGTGCAAATCACACGATAAAAGCATTAGCACTCCAATATGTTCAAAGTTTTGGGTGGGCGGCATTTATTACAATTTTTGCCGGTGCAATCCCGATGCTGATTCGTAATGATGACAGCCCCAAAATAGCCACTGGTTTATTAATAGCAGGCGCACTAACCAATATTGCTCTGGATTATTTGTTCATTGGTATTTTTAAATGGCAATTACAAGGTGCAGCCATTGCGACCATCATCGCACAAGCTGTCACTGTTATTGGTGGGATCATCTATTTTTGTTCTGCATATTCTCCACTTCGCATCCATTTAACAATGAAAAATATTCGATTAAACCACTGCTGGAAAATTGTCAGTCTTGGTTCATCAGTATTAATCATGTATCTCTATGCCAGCTTTGTCGTCGCTTTGCATAATTACCAATTTATGCAATATGGTACCGAACTTACGGTTGGTGCATTTGCGATTGTTGGTTATATGATGACGTTATATTATCTCGTTGCAGAAGGTATCGCAGAAGGTATGCAGCCACCTGTTAGTTATTACTATGGGGCTAAAAAACCGCAAAATATTAGTAAAACAACCTATTTAGCAATTAAGGTGACAATTATTGCGGGTATTACGTGGTTTGCATTATTGTATAGTTTCCCTCGTGCATTAATTGGGTTATTTAACAGTGGTAATGCTGCTCTCACCTCAGAAGCAATTGATGGTATTAAACTACACTTATTTGCGATGTTTTTAGATGGCTTAATTGTCCTCGCAACCGTGTATTTCATGTCAGTTGATAAAGCAGGTAAAGCCTTAGCTATTTCAGTAAGCAACATGTTAGTACAGTTGCCATTTTTATATTTCTTACCACAGTGGTTAGGTGTCAATGGTGTATGGCTATCGATGCCATTATCAACAATATTGTTAAGCTTTATTGTGTTACCAATGGTGTGGAGTGACTTACAACAGCGTAATAAAATTGCACCATCAATGCCGCAACCTGCGGTGTAATCTATTCTTTGAACGATAAACAATACTGCGGATAATAATGATATTATCCGCAGTTATTTTTATATATGTCTATTTTACAGACTAAGCTGTGATTTTATCCAGGCAGCAATATCTTTAATTTGTGGCATACATACATGATGTTCCATCGGGTACGTCCGCCATTGAGGGTGATAACCCGCTGCAATCAAATCATCACGAGCCATTTCACCCAATTTAGGCACAACCACAGGATCATAACTACCGTGCATAATCTCAATATCAATGTCACGGTTGGCATCGCTATACTGAATAATATTTGCCGTTGGAAAGTAGGTTGATAACGCAAGTAGACCCGCTAATGGTTTTGAATAACACAAAGCGGCATGATAGACCACAGCCCCACCTTGGGAAAATCCTGCCAAAATGATCCGCTCTGATGCAATGCCGCGATTGATTTCACGTTCAACAAGATCAATCACACATTGAGCCGAGTGCATCAGTTGATCGACATTAAGCTTACGTGCCACATCCAATGAAATAATATCGTACCATGCCGGCATCACAGCACCGCCATTAATAGTGACGGGAATAGAAGCCGCATGAGGGAAAATAAATCGTACCGACATGTCGGTCGGCAACTGTAATTGTGGCAGTATTGCTTCAAAATCATGGCCGTTAGAGCCTAAACCATGTAGCCAAATAACACTCGCTGTCGCACTAACGGTTGGCTCTACTTCAACACAAGGTAAATAGGTTATATTCATATTTTTATCCTTTATAAACCTTATTCACTATATCGCTGATTTTATTGCCCGCGCAAGTCGAGAAGGGGCTAATGTTGGATCAGGATCCGTCTGATTAAAGAATTCACTCACCACATCGACAATAGCTGATTGCACATCAGCTGTTGTGGCTAAGTTTTGCGAAAAACTCGGTACTAAATCACCGGATAATGAAGCTTGTTTAAACGCTGTCATCGAATCTAACGCACACTGATCAAATGCCGACATATCCATATCTAATCGAACTGGAATCGAGCCTTTATTTAAATTGAATACCCGCTGAAAGGACGGCATTAATAATGTTTGTGCCAAGTCATGCTGCGCAATATTATCAGCTTCAGTACCTTTTAATTTAAAAAACGCCAAGCTATCGATATTAAACGTAAACTGATGTTGAGTACCAGGCGCTGGTACACATAAATAATCTTTACCTGGCAACTCTCCAGCTTGGGCAAATTCACCTTTAGCCCAGTCCCCCATAAACTGCATTGCAGCTTGACCATCAATCACCATTTCTGTAGCAGAGTTCCAATGTCGCCCTTTCGCCTGTGGATCTATATAGGCTTTCATCCGTTTAAACTGCTTAAATACCTCTACCATTTTATTGCTATTGATAATTGCCATATCAAGATCAACAAATGCTTTACGGTAATCAGCAGAGCCTAATACTGCTAATGCTATGCTTTCAAACAAGGTCGTATCTTGCCAAGGCTGACCGCCATGCGCTAAAGCAATAAATCCTGCAGCTTTAATTTTATCTGCCGCGATAAAAAAATCAGCTAGAGTTGTGGGGACTTTTGCACCGGCAGCTTGAAACACTTTAGGATTAATCCATAACCAATTAACCCGATGTACGTTAATAGGCACAGCCACATAATGATTATTATATTTCATAATGTTAGCCACAACGGGAGGCAATACTTTATCCCAGTGCTCTTGTTGAGCAACATCATCAAGTGATGTGAGAAAGCCTAGTCGCCCCCACTCTTGAATATCATGCCCTTTAAGTTGGGCTGCTGTGGGTGGGTTGCCAGATACTGCGCGCATTTTTAACACCGTCATTGCACTTTCACCACCACCACCAGCAACAGCAAAATCTTTCCAACTATGGCCTTGCTGCTCCATCATCTGTTTAAGCACTTTGGCTGATTTTGCTTCACCACTTGATGTCCACCAGTGCAACACCTCAACTTGTCCTGCGGCCATTGCTGATGTCGCAGGTAGCCACGCTAAGACCGATGCCAACATAATATTTTTTAGTTTCATGTTTTCTCTTTCTTTAAGCCAGTGCTACCGGCAATACTCGTGGTAATACAACCACAACAATCAACCCTTGTGTTAAACCATTTTTAATCACTAATTTACCACCATGGGCATGAATAATATTACGCGCAATTCCCATCCCTAAACCATGGCCTTCGGCATCGGTTGCTAAACGAAAATAAGGTTCAAACACTGCTGATAATGACGATTCAGGAATACCTTTACCTTGATCGGTGATCGTCATAATAATTTTATCTGGTTTGTCTACTACCGCCACAGTGACTTTGTCGCCATACTTAACCCCATTATCAATTAAATTACTGAGACAACGTTTTAGGCCTAATTCTTTCCCCATCATCGGAGCGATAGTTAATACCGGTAAAACCACTTTGGTATCATGATGATTATGGCGTTCAGCAATACTTGCCAATAATAAATTCAAATCAATTGGAACAATATTTTCATGTAAATCTGTATCTTTCACACACTGCAATGCCCCTTTAACCATCATCTCTAATTCATCAAGATCATGATTAAATTTATCAATTTTCTTATCATCATCAATTAACTCAACCCGTAACCGTAACCGGGTAATAGGTGTTTTAAGATCATGAGAAATAGACGAAAATAGCTGCTCTCTATCCTCAATATAACGTCGTAACCGCAGTTGCATGCGATTAAATGCTTGAGTGGCCATCACCAACTCCGTCGCCCCTTCTTCCTTCAGTGGTGGTTGATAAATATCGAGGCTTAAGGCATTGGCTGCATCAGCCAATTGCTTTAACGGCTTTATTTGACGGCGCACCATGATATAAGTAAACATCAACAACAAACTGGTAATAAAGACCAAAAACAAAATTTGTTGACGGGTGATCACTTCATCTTTTAAGTTCATATAAGGTGCTGGTAATAATGCGGCAATATACAGCCATTGATCTTTTTCTAATTCAATTTGAACCACTAATATAGGCGGGTTTAATGGTTCTAAACTTAAGGTATTATGAACCCACGATCGTGGTAGATCGCTTAATAAAATATCATTTTTAAGCACATGTAGTGTTTCAGGACGAGAGAATTCAACTTTTATCGTCGGCAAACGCGGCAATTTTTGGTGCAACACTTTTTCAAACACAGAAACTGCCATCTGTTTTTGTTCTGAATTAGCAATCGGCTTAATATGAATCTCTTCATCATTAAAAGAAACAAAAAAGCGAGTCCCGCCCATATTACGTAATTGATCTAATACGATATGGCGATATTGCATCGGTAATGATTGGAAAAAAGTCACCGTGGATGCAAACATGGTTGCCATACTCGCTGAAGTAGATTGCAATCCATCTAAGTCTCGCTGTTTCGATTGGCTATACCAAATCGCAGTTGCAATAACTTGTGCCAAAAATACAGCTAATAATGTTAACCACAATGTTCTCGAAACTAATGATTTCGGGTACAACACTTTCCAATTCATTGACCAGTATCCATATAGTAAAAAAGTGTGATCCTCATACCAGCAATCACACTTTATCCAACGCTATTATTATGTTATACGTCTTCGTAAACGACATCAGCAGTAAAGATATAACCATTACCACGACTGGTTTTAATTAAACGTTGAGTACGTCCTTTATCACCTAATCGATGTCGTAAGCGGCTTAAAGCAACATCAATTCCACGCTCTGAAGGTAAGGTGTCACGGCCTCTGGTCGCATAAGAAATCGTGTCACGATCTAATATCTCTTGGGGACGAGATAAAAACAGCATCAATAATGAGTAATCACCACCCGTTAGTTCAAAATCTTGCTTGGTCTCGAGATCAAATAAACAATGGGTAGTAGTATCAAGTCGCCAATTAGCAAAACGGATAAATTTGGCTTCAGATGATAATGGTTGGCTTTCCGTGGGCTTTATTCGCCTTAATAAGGCTTTAATACGTGCCAATAATTGGCGAGGACTGAACGGCTTAGCGATATAATCATCAGCACCAATTTCAAGGCCAATGATCTGATCCATTTCGTCAGAGACCGCAGTGAGCATAATGATAGGTACATTCGAACTTTTACGAATATACTGACACAAGGTAAAACCATCATCACCTGGCATCATAACATCTAATAAGATCAAATCAGGATAACCGGCCGCTAAACGCCGTTTCATCTCTTCACCTTCCGCAGCAGTAATCACCTCAAAACCGTTTTTTGTTAAATACTCATCCAGTAATTCACGGATTTCTTGGTCATCATCAACAACGAGTACCGTCTTAATTGCCCCCATTTTACTCATCCTTCACTGATACATATTTTATTATTATTTTTAACCATAACCGTTTGTGATTTGATTATAATGCTCATTATTAACTGCCACAATTTGAATGTTGTGATATATACCTTTACTACATTAAGCAATTTATATAGCTTATCTTTTGTTGCAACACTACATTTGACCATCAACTATCATAAAAGTCAGTAAATGACGTCGTTTTCATGATAAAACCGTTACCTTACTAACAAATTACACTATTAATTATAGAAAATCAGTAGTATAAAATTGAGTAATATTCAGCATAACATCTAGATATGGCATTTTAATATCACTTAAAGTGCAACTATGATTATAAATCAGCAAGCGCTCCCTTTACCTTAGCAGCAACTTCTGGTGATACCCATTGGATCCATATTGCTTCATATTGGTTAAGGAATTCCGCCATAACTTGCTCGCCATCAGCATTATTATTTACCTTCCATGCCATTAAGTTATTCATATCTTGATTTGAAAAACGACGAGCTGACAAGTATGCGGTAATCTCAGGCGCTCGCTGAGCAAATTTAAGAGTAACAATCGTATCGACAGCGCGAGGGGGGAACATCGTTACTTGAGGATTTTTACAGTTAGGTTTTTCAATACATTCTCTAAAATGTTCACGATCAACGCCTGAATTAAAGTCAACTCGTACCATTTTATAATTACCTAATACTGCCGTTGGTGACCAATAATAACCAATCCAAGGTAACTTTTTTGCATAAGCATGAGCAATGGATCCTGATAATCCAGTTACTGCATCTGTCGGTGTTAACTCAAAACCTGCTTGCTTAAGATCGAGGGCATTAAACAAATTCGTCACTGCATTTTGACAACGCCAATCAGGTGCACAGCTAAAAAAAGGTTGTTTATTGCCAAAATCTGAACGTTTAAATAAATAACTGTGCTGCTTAACTCCAGCAATAGTCGCTAATGATGGCTCTTTTTCTACCATATAAGCCGGTACCCAAAACCCCTCTAAGCCACCTTCATGCAATACTTTACCGACAAACTTAATTTTATCTTTTTCAATGCCGTGCTCCAATCCTCCTTTCAATGCATTGCGCCACATTTCAGGAATAATGTCAGGCTTACCTTGGATTAGAATAGATTTCGCAGCGAGGATCGTTTCGCTCGGCACTAACTCTGTCTCGCACCCAAATCCATGCTGTAAAATAAAACTATCGACATTAGCGACAAAAGTAGCTGAATCCCAATTCATATCTGCAATAGTTACCTTGCCACATTCTGTCGCATGTACATTAAACGTTATCGCAAACAATACCATGAATACTGTCAGTTGCTTTAGCATCAATACCCTCCCTTCTATCACTGCTTAAATGCAATTTATTACTATTATTCTAAACAACCTCAATATCAAACACCAAAAAGAAACCGCCAAATATAAAAAACACCCTTAACAATAACGTCAAGAGTGTTGGGCTTTTACAGTGCAACAAAGACTTTGCAAAAGTTACATTATTCTCGCGGAGTAGCTTGATCGCTTAATGCTTCCGCTAATGTTGAACGCGATAATCGTCCCGTAACATCTCCTTCCTCATTAATAACAGGTAATGGATGTTCGTTATCTAGTGTCTCAGGGATCACTGTTTCCAGTAATGCATCCGTTGTTATTGCAGGTACGGTTTCTAACATCGATTGATCAATGGCTTTGCTATAATCAGATTCCTTTACAAGCTCTAAGGTTTCTTGTGTAATCACGCCTTGATAACCTTCCTCATCAATAAAATACCCATAATCATCTTTTGCATTACGCATTTCTGTTACAGCTTCACCAATAGTTTCTGCTGAAATTCTTACACCTTGTGGCTTCATTACTGTTGCAACCGTTAATGCACGAGCACGATTAACATCTTTAACAAACGCTTCGACATAATCATCAGCAGGGTGTAATAAAATATCAACGGGTTTACCTTGTTGAACCAATTTACCATCTCGTAAAATAGCAATACGATCCCCTAACCGTAATGCCTCATCAAGATCATGCGTAATAAAAATAATTGTTTTATGTAGTTTTTCTTGTAATTCAATTAACTGATCTTGCATCTCACTACGAATGAGTGGATCTAATGCCGAAAATGCCTCATCCATCAATAATACTTCGGCATTAGTACATAACGCGCGAGCAAGTCCAACCCGTTGTTGTTGACCGCCAGATAAATTGGCTGGATAACTTTGCTCATATCCCGCAAGCCCAACCGTGGTTAACCATTGCTGTGCTTGTTGTTGCCACTGTGCCGTTTTCGCCCCTTGAACAGATAAACCATAGCCAACATTCTGTAATACCGTTCGATGAGGCATTAAACCAAACCGTTGAAAAACCATCGACATTTTATGACGTCGAAAATCTTGCAGTTGCTTAGCATTTAAGGTCATCACATCCGTGTTTTCAATAATAATACTGCCTTCGGTTGGTTCAATTAACCGATTAAAATGACGTATTAATGTTGATTTTCCCGATCCTGATAGACCCATAATGACAAATATCTCACCGGGATAAATATTCAAATTAATGTCACTTAACCCTACGGTATGGCCAGTTTCAGCCAAAATAGCATCTTTAGACTCCCCTGCTTTTACTTTGGTGAGCACTTGCTTATCTTTAGGACCAAAGATCTTATACAAATTTTTAACTTGAATAAGTGGAGTACTACTTGGTTTATTACTCATTTAGGTGTCCCTCCTAAATGCTGCTGACTCCGTTGAGCATAGCTTTGAGATATACGATCAAAAATAATCGCTAATGCCACAATTGCTAATCCATTTAACAACCCTAAGGTGAAATATTGATTAGTAATTGATTTAAGTACTGGTTGCCCTAAACCTTTAACACCAATCATCGATGCAATAACGACCATCGCCAACGCCATCATGATGGTCTGATTAATACCCGCCATTATATTGGGCATCGCTAACGGTATTTGCACGCCGAATAATCGTTGCATCGGACTCGCACCGTAGGCTGTAGCAGCTTCTAATACTTCTTCGTCTACTAATCGAATACCTAAATTGGTTAAACGAATAACAGGGGGAACCGCATAAATAACAACAGCGATCACACCAGGGATCTTACCTATTCCAAGTAACATCACCACTGGGATTAAATAGACAAATGCAGGCATTGTTTGCATCACATCAAGCATAGGCGTCACAATTCGTTGAATTCGGTCCGATCTGGCCATCGCAATACCTGTCGGTATACCAATCGCAATTGCGACCAATGTCGAGACTAAAATAATACTCATGGTTCGCATGGTATTATCCCACATGCCAAAAACACCAATCAGCACAAAGGAAATCACAACGCCGAGTGATAATTTCCAAGAACGACTAGCAACATAAGCTATCGCTGCTAATACTGCGATAACTAACCACCATGGCGTTGCCAGTAACAGTTTTTCAAACCAAATTAAAAAAGCTAATAGCGGATCAAAGAAGCTTTCGATTGTATCGCCATATTCACGAGAAAATGCACGATAACCACCATCTAATGTTTTCCTTATTTCAACTAACTGTGCTCGTTCAAGTTGAGGAAATTCTGTTAACCATGAATCATTTGACATAAGTATCATCCATTTACTTATAAATCTTTTAATGCGCCTTTAACTTTTATAGCCACATCTTTTGATACCCACTGCGTCCAAATAGCATCATGATTAGTCAAAAACTCAACCATCACGGCTTCACCATCAGCTTGATTATCTTCCATCCATGCTAATAACCCATTCATTTCACTATTGGTAAATGAGCGTGCTGATAAATATTTCACGGCATCACTTGAACGATCAGCAAATGAGGTGGTAATAACAGTATCAACGGCTGATGGCGGATACATGGTTACTTTAGGATCGGTACATTCAGGATTAGTAATACACGATGAGAAGTATTTCGCATCCACACCAGAACCGAAATCAACTTTAACCATTTTATATTTACCGAGTACTGCTGTTGGTGCCCAGTAATAGCCAAACCATGGTTGTTTACGTTCATAAGCTTTTGCAATTGAACCCGATAAGCCAGCACCAGAGCCTGGATCAATCAAATCAAATCCAGCTTTAGCTAAATCAAGCGCTTTAAATAAATTGCCAGCCGATATCTGACAATTCCAACCGGCAGGACAACCATAAAATGCAGATTGATCAGGATCCTCAGGGTGGGTAAATAGTTTGGCATTCTTTTTTATGCCTGCAATGGTCGCTAATTCAGGCGTTTTTTCTACCATATATTCTGGCACCCAAAACCCCTCTTCTCCACCATCAGAAAATGTCGGCCCGGCAAATTTTAATCGTCCTTCTTTCACACCACGATCGAGTGCACTCTTTAATGAATTACTCCACATTTCAGGCGCAATATCAGGTTCACCTTTTTCAATCATTGATGTACCTGTCGGCATGGTATCTCCCGGCACTAATTCAGTATCACAACCATAACCATGCTGTAGAATAAAGCTGTCAACATTGGCAATTAAAGTTGCTGAATTCCAATTCATATCTGCAATAGTAACTTTGCCACATTCCTCAGCATTAATTTGTGTTGAAAAACTTGCCATGAATAAAGATGCTAGAGCTAATTTACGCATAAATAACTTCCCTTTATTTATCTACCACTAAACATTGATAATACTTAGTAGTCTAAACAAATAACAGCCACAACACAAAGAATAACAACAAATTAAAAACAATCACGCTACATAAATACATCAATTTGTGTTAATTCAATCCCAAGCAACAGCTCTTTTTCACTAAATATAAATACGACTTTTTATCGTTTTTATTGCTAATTTTGCTTATCATGACGCAAGTATTTTCTTAGTAATGGACAATAACAATGTACAAATTAGTCGCACTCGATATGGATGGCACATTACTGAATTCAGATGGTGCTATCTCAGAGCACAATAAGCAGGCTATTGCAGCGGCGCGAGCTCAAGGAGTATATGTTGTATTAGCATCTGGCCGCCCTATTGAAGGCATGACATGGGCTTTAAAAGAGCTCAATATGAATAGCGATAATGATTTCGTACTGTCATATAACGCTTCTTTGGTACAGCGAGTTGCTAGTCAAGAAGTGGTCAGAAGCCAAACATTAATCGGCAGTGATGCAAAAGCAATTGCAGCAATTGCTCACGATCTTGGCGTTCATGTTCATGCATTCTCTCGCCGCCAAGGACTGATTACTCCACAACATAATTACTATACTGATCACGAAGCTAAAATTAATGGCCTAACTATCACGTTAGCTGACTTTGCAGAGCTTGATGATAACGAAGAAATTATGAAAGTAATGATTATTGATGACGCTGAACGTCTTGAAGCCGCAATAGCACAATTACCACCAGCTCTATATCAACAATATACTATTGTAAGAAGTGCACCATTCTTCCTTGAGTTTATGCACACTAACAGTAACAAAGGTGTTGGTGTTAAGGCGCTAGCTGATTTTTTAAATATTAACCAAGATGAAGTAATAGCGATGGGTGATGCCGGTAATGATCATCATATGATCGAATTTGCAGGTTTAGGTGTTGCGATGGGAAATGCAACGGAAGAAACCAAAGCAATTGCGAACTATATTACTGACACTAATAATAATAGTGGTGTTGCTCAGGTTATTGAAAAATTCATTCTTAATGCTTAACCTCTAAAAATACGCACAAAAAAAGCCAGCAGTGCTGGCTTTTTCTTTTCGGTTATTAATTTAATTATTTAGCAAGAGTAACTGTATCAACATCAATAGTACGTACAGTCCAATCTTTATCTACTTCACCACGAATAATAACTTTAGTGGTTGGTGTTACTGTAATACCATGCCAATCTTTATGATCGATTTCGATTTTAATTTCACCAGTTGCATCTTTAAACATGTAATCTTCTTTACCGATTGAAGATACAATGTGGCCGGTAAGTTCTACTGCGGCATTATCATCAGCATGCGATGCAGCCTTTACTGTATTTAATACAGGAATAGCACTCGGACCATTAAAGCCACCTTGTGCTTGAACAAGTGGGGCAGCTTCAGTTGGACCATTAAAGCCACCTTGTGTTGATTGCGTTGCTGCCATCACTGACATTGATGAAAGCATAATAACTGAAGCTGCAAGTAATTTTTTCATTTGTCTATATTCCACAGGGTTAT
Organism: Photobacterium kishitanii; assembly: GCF_000613045.3. NCBI lineage: Bacteria > Pseudomonadati > Pseudomonadota > Gammaproteobacteria > Vibrionales > Vibrionaceae > Photobacterium > Photobacterium kishitanii. The sequence goes on from NZ_LN794353.1 coordinate 636,537, forward strand.
TTAAATGAGAACATAATCTCTTAGATGCATTAATGATAAATACATGTCTTTTTTGAAGTATAACTCTAAGCGATTAATTACAGCAATAGTATTCTATTCAACAAAGTTAGGATATAAAATCACGATTAAAACACCTAAGGTAATTCTTTAACCTTATACGATGCTAAAAATACCGACACCACCGTTTCTATATGATCTTCAAGTACCTTACCTTCACTATTCGGTAATACATTCATTACTTGCGGCCAAAACAGTAATCCTTGAAATAAACTCATATAAATACTAGTGAGTAACATAAGATTTTTATCAACCAAGCACCCTGCGGCAATAGCTTGCTGAAACCAATCAGTAATAGCTTTAGTACTATATAAATCTTTAATCAGATTCATTGCTAATTCAGGTTGACGTAAAAACTCCACCACAATAGTGCGCGATAGCGGAATACCGTAAGTCGAATACAATATATCTGCTTCACGACGTGTAATTGCAGTTAGCTGTTCAGTCAATGTAACAGTTGGATCAAACTCGTACTTTATATTTTCAGCAACGGATTCCTGAATAATCGTCAATACTGAAACAAATAATACTTCTTTACTTTCAAAGTGACGATATAACGTACGTTTAGAGACCGCAGCTTCGGTTGAAATACGATCCATATTTGCTGCTAAAAATCCGTGCGTTATAAACTCTTCTTTAGCTGCCTCTATGATTGCTAGATGCTTGCGTTCCGTTTGTTTCATCCTTAATCCATTCCTTATCATCACTATCTTTTAGTTAATTTTATGAGCTCAGTCTAACAATCCGCAACAAAAAAGTACACTCAATAGTTTACAATTAGTTTTTTCTCACTAAAATGCAGTCTTAGTTTACTTTAATGGTGACTTAACATGATAAACCATCGTTAATCATCAACCTAATGATAGTGGAGAACACGGTGAAAACTCATTCAGCAATGTCCAATGTGACATCGTTAACAATCAATAAACTGGCTATAGCGGTTAGTTTATCTTTAGCGGTAGTGATGTTGTCAGGATGTGACAGTAAGGAAGAAACAACTGTCACCACGCCTATCATTAGGCCAGCTCTCACTCAAATTGTTATGTCAAAAGCTGACACTAGCTTAAGTTTTAATGGCGTAATTCGCTCAGCAGAACGGGCTGATTTATCATTTCAAGTTAATGGCCGTGTTAGTCATATTTTTGTAAATGAAGGCGACAAAGTACATAAAGGTCAGTTACTCGCGAAATTAGATCCTAAAGATGCCCAAACTGCCTTTACAACAGCACAACTTGAGTTAAATAACACCAAAAAAGACTATTTACGTGGTAAGTCGATTTATGAAAGTTCACAAGCAATTGCTAAGAGTGATCTAGACGAGCTAATGACGCGTTATAACTTAGCGCAAAATCGCCTTGAAAATGCTAAGAATCAACTAGCTTACACTCAATTAATCGCACCATTTGATGGCATCATTGGCCGTAAATTAATTGATAATCACGTTCGAATTCAAGCTAATACGCCAGTCTTAACGTTGCATAATCTTGATGATCTAGAAGTAGTCGTTAACATTCCAGATACCGTGATGCTAACGGGTTTGAAATGTGAAAAAGCTAACGCTGAGATAACCACGATTCCCGGCCATTTATTACCGTTAAGTTTACGTACTTACTCAACTCAGGCCGACCCTATTACACAAACATTCTCGATTGTTTTGGGATTGGATGACTCAAAAGGATTAAATATCCTGCCAGGCATGCCAGTCAGAGTAACCCCGAGTGTTGATGAGTGCCCTGAAGACTATAGAGATAATAAGAACAACCCACTAACTGTACCGTTAACTGCAGTCGTACCTGATAACCAAAACAAACAATTTGTATGGATTGTGAATACCAATAACATCGTCGAAAAACGCTATATCAAAGTTGGCACTATTAATAAAAACTGCATTACGGTTCCCTCAGGTCTAAAAGCTGGCGAACGTGTTGTTATTGCAGGCGTATCAAAACTTAAAACTGGTATGGAAATTCGCCCATATACAGATAACACTCAGGACGGAGCATAAAATTAATGGATATCGCTCGCTATACCATAGCTAAGCGCACCAGTGTGTGGGTGATGATTGCCATCATCCTAATTGGTGGCTATATCAGCTATCTAAAATTAGGCCGTTTTGAAGATCCTGAATTTGTGATCCGCCAAGCGGTGATTATCACGCCTTATGCAGGTGCTACAGCGCAAGAGGTTTCTGACGAAGTCACTGATATTATTGAAGGTGCTGTCCAGTCATTACAGGAACTAAAAGAGGTTAAATCAGTTTCAAAGCAAGGCATGTCTGAAGTAACTGTTGAGATAAAACTTGAGTTCGCAAAAAATCAAGCTGACCTTCAACAAGTATGGGATAAGTTGCGTCGTAAAATTAATGATGCCCAGCGTCAATTACCACCAGGTGCCGGCCCATCGATTGTTAACGATGATTTCTCTGACGTTTATGCGCTATTTTTTGCGGTAACAGGTGACGGATTTAGTGATAAACAATTATCTGACTATGTTGATAGCCTTCGTCGTGAACTTGTACTTGTTCCTGGTGTAGCAAAAACGGCAACACTTGCAGAGCAACAAGAAACTATTTTTGTTGAGTTCACAAGCGAGCGTTTAGCTAAGTTTGGTCTCTCAGTTGATAATGTATTATCAGTATTACAAAAACAAAATATTGTTAATGTTGCTGGCAGCCTAACCTCAAATGGTATGCGTATTCCAGTCATGCCAACACCAAATGTAAATTCATTTGATGACTTAAGAAATCTTCAAGTTGGTATCGGTGATAACCACACCGTATTACGCCTAAAAGATATTGCTAATGTTAAGCGTGGTTACCAAGAGCCAACATCAATGTTGATGCGCTATAACGGTGAGCGTGCGATTGGCTTTGGTATTTCTAATGTTACTGGCGGCAATGTTGTCGACATGGGTGATGCGGTTAAAGCTCGTATTGCTGAATTAGAAAGCCAACGTCCACTGGGTATGGAACTGAATGTTATCTCGATGCAATCAGATTCAGTGCGTGATTCTGTTACTAATTTCATCGATAACCTAATTGCAGCCGTTGTGATTGTATTTATCGTACTGTTGCTATTTATGGGGATTCGTTCAGGGATCATTATCGGTTTTGTATTAATCCTAACCGTAGCAGGTACCTTGTGCATTATGTTGATTGACGATATCGCCATGCAACGTATTTCTTTAGGTGCATTAATCATTGCCCTAGGAATGCTGGTCGATAACGCGATAGTAGTCACTGATGGTATTCTAGTTCGCTTACAAAATAATGAAGATCGTGAAGTTGTTATTCCTGAAGTTGTTAATGCAACTAAATGGCCATTATTAGGTGGTACTGTTGTTGGTATCTGTGCATTTAGTGCTATCGGTCTATCACCTTCCGATATGGGTGAATATGCCGGTTCATTATTCTGGGTAATTCTTTACTCAATGCTATTAAGCTGGTTGTTTGCAGTAACAGTTACCCCGTTATTGTGTCATCAGTTCTTAAAAGTCAAAGTAAAAACGGGTACTGATAAACCAAGCAAAGTCGTTAATGGTTATAAAGGTTTATTAACATGGGTACTTATCCATCGTAAAACGACAGGTTTATTACTGGTTGCGACTCTTTTAGGTGCAGTTTGGGGAGTTAAATTTGTTCCACCAGGGTTTATGCCTGAATCACAGCGCGCTCAATTTGTGGTTGATGTCTACCTACCACAAGGCACTGATATAAAAAATACGGAAACGGTTATTGCTCAAATAGAACAAGACGTTAAACAAAAGTCAGGCATCAGTAATATTTCAAGCTTCATTGGTGGTGGTGGCTTACGCTTTATGCTGACCTATGCACCAGAAGCGCGTAATCCAAGTTATGGTCAATTACTGATCGACATTGATGATTACCGTAACATTGCGCCATTACTGATCGAACTTCAAACTGAGCTTGATCATAAATACCCTGAAGCATCAATCAAAGTATGGAAGTTCATGCTTGGTCGCGGCGGCGGTAAGAAAATTGAAGCTGGCTTTAAAGGCCCTGATAGCAAAGTATTACGTGAACTTGCTGAGCAAGCAAAAGCGATTATGCTAAGCGATCCAAATTTGATAGCGGTACAAGATGACTGGCGTCAACAAGTACCCGTAATCAAGCCAGTATATTCAGCAGAAAAAGCACAGCGTTTTGGTTTAACTAACCAAGAAATAAGCCAAGCGATTGCACAAACATTGAATGGTCGTAACATTGGTGTTTACCGTGAAGGTAATGATTTGATCCCTATCGTCGTACGCGCACCAGATAACGAGCGTACTCATGAGCGTGCGATTGAAAATACTGAAGTTTACAGCCGTATGGTGAATGGTTTAATTCCGGTTAGCCAATTAATAGAATCGGTAAATGTCGCTTGGGAAGACGCAATCTTACGTCGTATTAACCGTATTCCAACGATTCTGGTACAAGCCGATCCAGCGCCTGGTGTGTTCACGGCTGATGCGTTTAATGATCTACGTGGCAAGATTGAAGCAATTGAATTACCGCCAGGTTATGAGTTGACATGGTACGGCGAATATAAAGCCTCAAAAGACGCGAATGTGGGTCTTGCTACCTCTGCCCCTTATGGCTTTGCGGCAATGATTTTAGCAGTGATCTTTATGTTTAACGCTATTCGCCAGCCTTTAGTGATTTGGCTAACAGTGCCATTAGCTTTAGTCGGGGTCACGGTCGGTTTAGTCATTTTCCAAACCCCATTTGAGTTTATGGCGATTCTAGGCTTCTTAAGCTTAATCGGTATGATGGTGAAAAATGCTATCGTATTGGTCGACCAAACTGATGTTGAAATAGCGGAAGGTAAAACACCGTATCAAGCGATTATTGATTCTGCACTTAGTCGTGCTCGACCAGTATTACTTGGTGCCTTCACAACGATTTTAGGTGTTGCACCATTGCTGATAGATCCGTTCTTTAAGAGTATGGCGGTAACGATCATGTTCGGTCTGTTGTTTGCAACAATCTTAACACTCGTCGTAATCCCATTACTCTACGCAGTATTGTTCCGCGTTAAGGTTGAAAAGCCACAGACTTAACCATAACAACTAAAAAAAGAGGGAGTGACATCACTGATGTTCACTCCCTTTTTTATATCTGATGATATTTAACAGCAATAGATATCAGCGCTTTTGCTTAATATATTCAATAAGATCAGCCGCTAAACGTCGCAATACGCCAGGTTCTGGTTGCGTATGAGAAAAAGTACGCAGGCCATAAATTCCCATCACTAAAAATTGTGCTAAGTGCTGGCTATCACACTGGTTACTGATTTCATTCGCCTGTTGTGCAAGTGCAATTTGCTCAGCTAACGTCTGCTGCCATTGTTTCAACATATGACTAATAGTATCAGCCACTTCAATATCTTGTTGCGCAAGCTCACTCAATGCTTTTTGCAATAAACAATCTTTAATCTGCTCACGCTCACACTCATCAACAACTTGCTCAAGATACGTTTCAATCGCAGTTATTACTGAAACCGATTGAGAAAACAAGGCAACAAACTGAGCATAACGTTGATCTCGGTAATGTTCTAACGCAGCTAATAGCAACCCTCGTTTATTGTTAAAAGCACAATAAATTGAACCGGGATGAAGCCCTGTTGCTTGTTTTAAATCTTGCATACTGGTATTGCTATAACCTTTGGCTATAAAAACATCCATTGCCGATAGTAATACTCGATCACGATCAAATTCAGCACTACGCATAATGACTCTCTTCTGCTTTACCTATTGTTAGTTTACTGAATATTGAACAATCATTCAAAAAAACTCTTGAATGATCGTTCAAATAAGTCTAACTTGAACGGGCATTCAAATTAGAGGCAATAATCATGCTCGATACCCTATTTCACCCTTTTGTACTCAACGATACGCTTACGTTAAAAAACCGTATCATTATGGCGCCATTAACACGCTGCATGGCAGATGATGACTTAATCCCTACACAAGCGATGGTTGATTATTATGCACGTCGTGCTGATACAGGGCTTATTATCTCAGAAGCTATTTTAATTCGTGCAGATGGTCAGGGTTATCCACATACTCCTGGCTTATTTACACCAGAGCAAATTAATGGCTGGCGTAATGTTACGGATGCTGTTCATCACAATGGCGGTAAGATTTTTGCACAACTATGGCATACCGGTCGTGTAGCTCACCCATTCTTTTTTGGTGGCGAATATGTTCTCGCACCTTCAGCTATCGCACTTGAAGGCACTTTACCAAGAATGCGCGAGCTAACTTACACAACGCCTAAACCTGCAACTAAAGCTGAGCTTGAACAACTTGTTGCTGATTTTAGTCAAGCAGCAGCGAACGCTATCGATGCTGGTTTTGATGGCGTCGAAATTCATGGCGCAAATGGTTATTTGCTCGATCAATTTCTACACTTCAGCACTAATGTTCGCGATGATGAATTTGGTGGTACGCCAGAGAATATGGCTCGTTTCCCACTGGCAGTGATTGATGCTATTAGTCAACGCATTGGTCGTGATCGCACAGGTTTACGTTTATCTCCTGGCGGTTACTTTAATCTTGAAGGTGACGCACGCGATCGTGCGGTATTTGATTATTTATTACCTGAAGTTGAAAAACGTTGTTTAGCGTATCTGCATGTTGGTATTTTTGATGACAGCATGAACTTTGAATATCTTGATGGTAGCGTATCACATTACATGCGCACCCATTATCAAGGTACTTTAATTGGTGTCGGCTGCTATAGCCCACAAACAGGCAGCGATGCAATTGAAGCTGGCAAATTTGATTTACTCGCGATTGGGCGCCCATTAATCGCCAACCCAGATTATGTTAGCAAAGTACAAGCGAATCAAACATTGGTTCCATACAACGATACTATGCTTGCTCAATTAGTATAATTTATTATATTACGCCTTGATATCGCATTATTAAGGCGTTTATTTCTCTGCATTTAATAATTTAGAGATAAATAACGAAAAATCATTGTTTGCATTTGTATCGATAGACAAAAGCCTAGTTTAGCTTTTATGATAACAATAGCTAAAATAATAATGATAGAAAATAATGACGAATATTCGACAGAAACAATCTAGCCAAAAGATACTATTAGCGAGTTTATTTATCGCAACAAGTGGCTACGCCTCTCACGCATATGCAGATGAATCTACCTCATCTACTATCAACAACTCTCTAAATTACAGCAGTGATAATGCGTTACTTTTAGAGCAGTATAAAGATAACTTTGTTTTACCTTTCTATTACACCCAATCTCCAAATTACAAAGAATATCAATCAGTTATACCAGATGATGGCAAGCTAAGTAAATATAATGTCAATTTTCAAATCAGTTTAAAATACCGCCTTCTTTCAGGTATTTTATATGATAATGACCAACTTTTCTTTGCCTATACCCAGCGCTCAAATTGGCAAGCCTATGCATCATCGGCTTTCTTTAGAGACACAGAGTATGAACCTTCTGTTTTTTGGACCTTCCCCACAGAGACGACATACAGCAACAATTTTCACTACGCGGGGAGTACATTAGGTTTAGTTCATCAGTCTAATGGCCGTGGTGGTGAGCAAGAACGCAGCTGGAACCGAGCTTTTATTGATATGACCTTCAAAAAAGATGCCCTAACATTAAGTATTAAACCTTGGGCACGACTCGATTTTGGAGCCAAAGACTATAACAAAGATATCACTAACTACCTTGGCTATGGCCGTGTCAGTATGAATTGGAATATTGATGGCAAGACAATGATCACCTTCACGGTACGAAATGCACTCGAAAGTGGCTTTTCTCGTGGCTATGAAAAGGTCACTCTGAATTTCCCTATCTATAAACGTCTACGCGGATACCTAATGTTTGAAAGTGGCTATGGCATTTCTATTTCAGACTATAACCATTATGACAATGCCGGTGGTATTGGCTTCTCATTTTAATTAGATGGTTAAACTTATTTTTTATCTCTAGTATATAAGTGCATATAAACAACACACATAATAAACTAGAGATAAAAATAATAACTATTCCTTAATTCGATATTAAAAATACTAAATAGCCTCAAAAAAACACTCGCCTTCTTAGCTTTAATATGAAAGTATTAATATTATATTTTTTCTTTAAATAATTATGTCTTTACTCATAGAATAATATATGTTTTAAATAACCTTACTGTAAAACGGGGGATTTCCCCTACCTATAAACATTACTATTAAAATAAATTATTGATAGAATGAACCTGTGAATATTAATCAATCAACGTACTTATCTGTACTAATTCACATGTTATCTTTATCTCCCTACCCTGCAGGCTTAAAATCGAAAGATGGTATTTTTGAATATGCCAATGATGCTTATCGAGATCTTGTTAATGCCCCGCCAGATATAAAAGGGTTAAAAGATAGTGACTTACCATGTGACACAGCTGCATTTGCCGACGTTTTTGTTGAGCAGGATAAATTATCATTAGCGCAAAATAAAACGATAGTAACCATAGATGTACATAACTACTCTTATGGTATAGATGCATATACGTTTACTAAACAACCCGTTATTATTAATGGTGAACCTTGGGGGATTCAATTTACAGCAAGCAAAGTAAAAGATTGGATAAATATGACCTCTTTTGCAGAGGTACTTGCTGCTGATAAATCAAATTTATCATTTAGTACAACTCGGCCATCAGAACCAAAATTAACACCATCACAAGAAATTGTTTTATTTTGGTTATTACGAGGTCGACAAACGAAACAAATAGCACAGCTAATTCATCGGACACCAAAAGCAGTCGAAAAACAAATCGCAAATTTAGTCACTAAATTTTCTTGCTATGGTATTTCAAGTCGATCAGGACTAATTGAATATGCTCGTGGCAATGGTTGGTTATCATTAATACCAGCCCAACTGTTTAGGACCTCAATGTCTATTATTATTAACAATGATGAACAAATGGATTAAGCTCACAAAAATCACGGTAACTTAGGCAAAGGATTGTTTAGTTACATTACTTTGCCTCTATAATCCCGCCAATTATCTTCCTTCTTATTATTGGCTCACCATGCGCATAAAAATCAGTTTAATAGCAACGTTACTGCTTGCTTCCGGATGCAGTTCATTAGTTATACAAGCTCCTCTTCCTCAAGCTAGTTTAATTATTAAAAATGGTCAAATAATCACCATGAATGGCCAAAAACAGCTAATTGACAATGGTGTAGTTGTTATCAATAACGACACTATTATTGCTGTTGGCGATCAGACGTTATTATCCAAATATCAAGCAACACGCATTATTGATGCCCAAAATGGTATTGTGATGCCAGGGATGATAAATACCCATAACCATTTACCTATGATTGCTTTTCGAGGATTAGGTGAAGAAGGTATTGAAAACCGTTTATTTGCCTATTTCTTTCCTCTTGAAAGCGAAAAACTAAGTCGTGAACTGATTTATCAAGCTACCCGCCTTGGTGCAATTGATTTAGCACAAAGTGGTGTCACTACCTTTGCTGACATGTATTATCACGTAGATGAAATGGCTAAAGCGACCAAAGAAGTCGGTTTGCGTGCCGTCTTAGGCGAAACTGTCATTAAATTCCCAGTTGTTGATGCAAAGCAACCATATGGTGGCCTTGAATACGCCCAGAAATTTATTAGCGACTATAAGAATGATCCTTTAATTACCCCTGCTTTTGCTCCTCATGCCGCCTATACCGTTTCAAAACAAAAACTACAGCAAATCAGTGCACTCTCTCAGCAATTAGACGTCCCTGTATTAATTCATGTCGGCGAATTTGGTAATGAATCAGGACGTATTAATGATAATCCAAAACAGTTAAGCCCTGTTGCTTGGCTTAAAGATATCGGAGTACTTGATAAGCGCATGGTACTTGCACACGCTATTCATGTTGACCAAGCTGACATCGATTTAATCAAGCAATCAGGTGCAGGTGTAGCATATAACCCAATGGCAAACGCTAAGGGCGCTACAGGCATTGCACCTGCATGGGAAATGTATCAACAGCAATTGCCAATGGGTCTAGGTACTGATGGTCCTATGAGTTCCAATCAAGTTGATCTATGGCGTACACTTAGTTATGCAGCCAATATGCAACGCTTAAAGCATAATGATCGAACCATTATGATTCCCGAACAAGTGATTGAACTTGCAACAATCGGTGGTGCTCGTGCATTGCATATGGATGATAAAATTGGCTCACTTGAAATTGGTAAAAAAGCTGATGTCATCATAGTTGAAACCCAATCAGCCAACATGATGCCTAATTACAACCCTTATGCAACCTTGGTATATCAAGCTAATCCAAGTAATGTCAGCACAACCATAGTTAATGGCAATATCGTAATGGAACAACGCCAAATGACACAGGTCAATACTGCTGATGTTACTCATCATATTCGTGCTATCGAAGCTGATATCGCTGAGTTTGCTAAAGAACTGGCGAAAAAAGCTATTACCTCTCCAAGCCTAATGAAATAATCATTAACCCTTTTTAATCGTACTTAGACCCCTTATAAACAGCAGCGATGTATATATAAGGGGTAATCTTATCCCTGTCACTGACTCTGCAATTTTTACTGCAAAAACAAATCAATTTTGTTCAAAATGAGAATAACCGCACCAAAACCAGTTAACTTTGGTTATGGTTTTTATCTTTCCTTAAATCAATACGGTATGATAGCAATCAATCAATGGTTAACGGGTATTAAGACATGTATCATCAAACACTTAAAAAATATTTTGGCTTTGATTCTTTACGCCTCGGGCAAGAAGAAGTGATTACCCGTGTCCTCAATGGTCATTCTGCAGCTGCTATATTCCCAACAGGGTCTGGAAAGTCATTATGTTATCAATTACCCGCGATTGAATTACCTCACCTTACTTTGGTCATTTCACCACTATTAGCATTAATGAAAGATCAATTAGACTTTTTAGCTACTAAAGGTATTCCAGCCGCCTCAATTGATTCCAGCCAAACATGGCAACAGACACAGCAAGTAATGCAGCAAATTCGCCAAGGTGAAATCAAAGTATTAATGATTTCTGTCGAGCGTCTAAAAAACGAACGTTTTCGTCATTTTATTGGTCAAATCCAAATTTCATTATTAGTCGTTGATGAAGCACACTGTATTTCCGAATGGGGGCATAACTTCCGTCCAGATTATCTGAAACTACCACATTACCAACAAGCTTTAAATGTACCACAAGTATTACTGCTCACAGCAACAGCAACCCCTGCGGTTATTCAAGATATGCAGGATAAATTTGCCATCGACAAAGATAATATTATTGTGACTGGCTTTTATCGCAGTAACCTTGATTTAACAGTATTAGCTGCTGATGAAGATGAGAAAATAGACACGCTAAAGCATCAACTCTCACAAGGCAGTAATGAACCCGCGATTGTCTACGTGACCTTGCAGCACACCGCCGAGCAAGTGGCTGATGCCCTCACTCGTAGTCATTTTCCAGCACAAGCCTATCATGCAGGTATGGATGCGGAGCGTCGGCATAGTATTCAACAACAATTTATGAATGGCGACATTAATTGCATCGTCGCTACCATTGCTTTTGGTATGGGGATCGATAAATCCAATATCCGCCAAGTCATTCATTTTGACTTACCTAAATCAATCGAAAATTATAGTCAAGAAATTGGCCGTGCCGGACGAGATGGCGAAGTTTCACAATGTACCGTCATCGCCAATAAGTCTGGACTCAATGTATTAGAGAATTTTGTGTTTGGTGACACTCCAGACCGCAGTGCTATTGCTTATATTTTACGTGAAATACAAGCACAAGAGCAGCAATGGGAAATCATAAGTGGTCGCTTATCTAAAGACAGTAACATTCGGTTATTGCCACTAAAAACATTATTAGTCTATCTTGAAATTCGTCATATTATTGAACCCATGTTTACCTATTTTGCAGATTATCGCTACAAGATGAACATTTCACAGTATGACATTGCGCAACGTTTCCAAGGCGAACGTCGTCAATTTATTGAAACAATTTTTGCTTGCTCACCAAAAGCTCGAGTTTGGCATACTTTGGATATGGATGCGCTATGGCAGGGCTACCAAGTCGATAGAAAACGCGTTGTCGCTGCCATTGATTATTTACACGAACAAGGTTGGATCACCCTTGAAAGTAAACAAATGACTGATGTTTACCGCATTAATCAACATCATTTTGATATTGAAACAGAGACAGAAGCGTTATATCAATTATTTCAACAAAAAGAACATAGCGAAATTAATCGTATCGAAAATATGATCGACTTTTTCGAAAGCGAAAGCTGCCTAAGTCATAAATTAGCAAGTTATTTTGCTGATCATCATGCACCACAACAATGTGGCCACTGTTCAGTCTGTCGTGGTAAAATAATCACCTTACCAGCGTTACCAACACTACCTGAGATTAGTGATCAACAAATTACAATCTGGAGTGATGCCTTTATTCAACGTAACGATACCGCGCCATCAATGGCAGCTATAACTCGATTTCTACATGGCATGAGCACTCCATTAAACAGTAAAATAAAAGCCAAACAACTTGAAGGATTTGGAGTTTTAGAAGCCTATCCTTTCCAACAAACTTTCGCCCATATTTGCCGCTTATACAATAGCAACTGTTGAATAAGTAACCATTAACTACCCTCATTTAACGCTTAAATAGCTAAAAACTGACTTTTCATATTAATCAATAGCGATCTGCCTCACATCGCTTTAAGATGCTTAGACTAACTAATAGGAAGTAAAGTTATGACTACAGAAAGAGAAGAATACCAACCATGTGATGCTTGTGGTGTTTCAGCTGAAATGGGTTTTATGATCAAAGAAAATGATGATATCGCCGATGTACATGTTTTTGCTAATGGTAAAGCAGCGCTAGAATTAGAGCTTGCAAACTACCTAACATTAGCAAAACAAGTTAATGCTAACATTAAAGTAGAAACAACACCTGTTGATGAAACAAGTACAGAATTAACAGCACGTATCCAGTTTGAATGTAGTGCTGAAAAGTTAATTTTCGAACTAAAAAGTCGCTCTCTAGCAAAATAAGTTATCAAAAAACATAAGCTATCACTTTGATAACAAATGAAGCCAGTAGACAGTTTTATTCAATAAATAAGATCTGAGACTGGCTTTATTATTAACTTATAATATTACTTATTTTGAGATAAGGTCGATTTTTGTGTTTGTTGCAGCACGACCCATTTTAAAGCACCATTTAGCTCAATATTCGATATCGGACGACATTCTAATTCAATATTTCTGGTACTGATAATCGCGCCTAACGAATAGGCTTTTCCTGCATATAGGCAATGACGTTGTAGTAAATCACTTAACTGTAATTCTGCAACAGGTTGAATTGTTACCATCTGTTCGGTGCCATATTGCTTAGCATCACTGATAGTCACAAAACCAATAACACCTATCATCACCAGTAATCCATGCTTAAAAAAAAGCATACTCCATCCTTAAACACCACAACGCCATCAATCATTAACACCTATGACAGTATTAATAATCAATTACGCGTGGCAATAATTTTGCTTGTGAAATCCAATCTTCTACTGCTGAAAATGGCGGTAATTGACGAACTAATGCTTTAGCCTCATTAACTTCAACTATTTTAGTATGCAAATTTTCAGCATTACGTTGTGCAAGTTCTGGTACCGTATCAACACCTGCTGATTCTAATAAATCAGCATATTGAGTACTGACCCCTTTAATTCGAGATAAATCTGCACGATTAAGCCATTTTAAAATAAGTTTACCGCTAATTTCTGTTTTTTCAGCCAACATTTTACGGCCACTTGGCTTTGCACCTTGCTCTAATAAATGTGCAACCGTGGTAACACCAATAGCTTCTAGCTTTGACGCGTAAGTTTCACCGATACCTTCAACACTAACGAGTTTTGTCATTACTTTACCCTAGTCTTTTTTAGTTATACCTATTTGAAAAATATAGCCAATAAAAACCAGAACACCGCATGATTTACGAACAAAACACTCAATTAAATTCAAAGATAAACAATAAAATAAAAAAAGTCTTTTAAATCATATTATTAAAAAAAATCAAAAAAAAGCCCAGAATAATCTGGGCTTCAAAAACAGTGACATGATTAAGAAAGAGGCAGTACCTGCTTCACATAATCACCTGGTGCAACATATAGCGGAGCATAAGTTTCGCTACCCATTGCACGTGGCGGCACTTGCTCTGCAGGGCTAAATTCTGTTAGCCATACATTCCAATGTGTCCACCAAGAACCTTCCTGACGTTTTGCACCAGCTAACCAAACTTCAGCATTTTCTTCTTTGCTGTCATTAACCCAGAAGCCATATTTGTTCTTCTGAGGATGGTTTACAATACCTGCAATATGGCCAGACTCGCCTAAGACAAATGTTGATTTCCCACCTAGTTGCTTAGCACCGCGGTAAGTACCTTGCCATAAAGCAATATGATCTTCTTGTGTAGAAATAAAGTATGTTGGTACTTTAATCTTACTCAAATCAATGTACACACCACCAACTTTATAGCCTTTACTGTCAACTAGCTTGTTGTCTAAGTAGAACTGACGCAGCAAGGTGTTATGACATTTAGCCGCAACGTTAGTGCTATCACCATTCCAGTAAAGTAAATCAAAATCAATTGGACTATTACCTTTCAGATAATTATTAACGTAATAGTTCCAGTACAAACTATTTTCACGTAATAAACTGAAAGTCACGCTCAATGAACGTCCATCCATAAAACCATTTTCAATATTTTGAGCTTCAATTGCCGAAATAATTGGATCATTGATGTAAGCACCAATTTCACCAGGCTGAGAGAAGTCTAATAATGTGGTAAAGAATGTCGCTGACTTAATACGATTACGCATACGCTTCGCAGCATAATATGCTAACGTCGTTGCTAACAGCGTACCACCAATACAATAGCCAACTGTATTGATTTGTTTTTGGCCGGTAATATCTTCAACCGCATCAACCGCTTTAACAACACCATCTAAAACATAATTATCAAAATCAATGTCTTTTAATGATGCATCAGGATTACGCCATGACATCATAAATACTGTATGACCTTGCTCAACTAGCCAACGTACCATTGAATTGTGCTCACGCAAATCCAGAATGTAGTATTTATTAATAAATGGAGGCACAATCAAAAGCGGCGTTTTATTAACAGCTTCAGTCAATGGTTTATACTGAATTAGCTCAAATAATTCATTTTTAAAAACCACTTCACCTTCAGTGTTCGCAATGTTAAGACCAAGTTCAAATGCACCACTATTAGTCATTCGAATTTTTAGTACATCAGCACTGCTTTGCAAATCTTCTTGTAGCAACTCCATCCCTTTAATCAAGTTTTCACCGTTAGTTTCAACAGTCAATTTAGCTAACTCGGGGTTAGTTGTTACAAAATTAGTTGGTGACATCGCATTGATAGCTTGACGTGAAAAAAAGCCTAAACGTTCTTTTGCTTTTTCATCCACCCCTTCGATTGAATCAATTGTGTCACGCATTGTGTTACTGAATAGCAAATATGATTGCTTAATATAATTATAAAAAGCTTCATTTTCCCACGCAGGATCACTAAAACGTTTGTCATCTTTTGCTGGCTTAATAAAGGCGCTTTCTGCTGTCGTATTACCGATTGCAACATTCTGCCAAATCTTTACTTGATTTTCCCACCAATCCATTTGGACTTTAGCTAAAGCGCCAGGCTGAGCAGCCGCTTTCTCTAAAAATTCAGTGGCATCTTCCAAGTTAATATCATTAAGCGCTTTAGTTACTGGGGTATTCATGGCTGCCTTGCCGGAGTCTAACTCCTTCCACCATAACTGGTTCATATCTTGGAGCTTGGCAAAGTAGTCCGAAAAGAAGTGATTGTTCATAACAAAAACCCTGTACTTGGACTAAGTAATCAGCCATATAATCATCTTATATGGCTGATTGATATAAGTATTAGATAATCACACCGCACACTAAAATGTAGTGCAATCTACCGTAACTTAAATAGCAGGTGTTGCTTGCTTAACGTTATCAGCAACAAGCTCTTCAACTTCAGTTTTGAAGCTTTGTGCTACAGAAGAAAACTTATTGCTATCTTCTAGAAGCTGTTGAGAAAGCTTAGTTAATGTTTCAAGTTGCTGACTATTAAATGCTGTTAGTGACTGAATGTCTTTCACTTCGCTTACTGCTTTAAGTTGCTTTAAGCCAAGATCACTGTAAGCGCGAACAGCTGACAATTGAAGCTCAGTTAGTTGCTCAACATTTTTAGCGAATACTTTGTTGAATTTTGCGTATGGTGCTAGTGTTTTTTCTGTTTGCTCAGAAAAAGATTTAAACATTTCCGTATACATAGAACATTCCTCATTGATAGTAATAACGTGTAATAACATTGTCCGTATTACACTGATTGTATTAGTTTATTTACTTAAACACGTTTTAAAATAACAGCTGTACCCATACCGCCACCAACACATAATGTTGCCATGCCATATTTGTCATCACGACGGCACATTTCATGCAGCAAGCTAACAAGAATACGGCTACCAGATGCACCTAGAGGGTGACCCAGTGCAATTGCACCACCATTTACGTTCGCACGTTCAACTAAATCTTCCACTTTAGTTCCGGTTGCTTTAGCTACTTCATGGAAGACACCTAATGCTTGACCAGCAAAAGCTTCATTAAATTCAAGAAGATTAATATCTTCAATTGAAAGATTTGCTTTTTCTAATGCTTTAAGTACCGCAGGAACAGGACCTAAACCCATGATCTCTGGGGCAACACCCGCTTGCGCGTAGCTTTCAACTTCTGCTAACGGTGTCAAATTGTATTTAGCAACAGCTGCTTCAGAAGCAACAATAATTGCACTTGCGCCGTCATTAATACCTGAAGCATTACCCGCAGTAACAGAACCGTCACGATTGAAAGCAGGGCGTAACTTAGCAAGCTCTTCAATAGATGCATTTGCTTTCGGGTATTCGTCTGTATCAACAATAACGGTTTCGCGACGACTAACAACTTCTACAGGGCAAATTTCAGCAACGAAGCGTCCTTGTTCAATTGCAGCAACTGCTTTTTGCTGACTAGCAAGTGCAAAATTATCTTGCTGCTCACGTGTCAAACCTACTTTAGCTACCACGTTTTCAGCCGTTACACCCATATGGTAGTTATTGAAAACATCAGTTAAACCGTCAGCAACTAAAAGGTCCGTTAACTCAAGGTTACCCATCTTCTGGCCATCACGGATCTTTGATGATGCACAAAATGGAATTTGTGACATATTTTCAGCACCAGCAGCAACGATAAGATCTGCATCACCCGCTTTAATATGAGCAGCAGCATCCATTAATGCTTTCATGCCACTACCACAAACCATGTTCAGTGAGTAAGCCGGAACCTCATTTGGAAGGCCTGCATAAATAGCAGCTTGACGTCCCGGTCCCATGCCTTGACCAGCACCAACCACATTTCCTAAAATGACTTCATCAATCGCATCAACTGGTACGTTGATTTGCGCTAATGCACCTTTAATTGCAACCGCACCAAGTTGTGCTGCAGAAACTGATTTTAACGCACCATTAAAACTACCGATTGGAGTACGTTTTGCGGCAACAATGTATACCTTAGCCATATTTTGAATCCTTTCTATATGTAATTTATTATTATGTCTTTTGTTATAAGGTGCACAATTAGTGCATGTATAGGCCGCCATTTACTGATAGTGTTTCACCAGTAATATATGCCGCAGCATCACTTGCTAAAAAGACAACTGCTGCCGCAACTTCTTGAGGTTGCGCTAAGCGTTTCATAGGGATTTCTGCTTTAATTGACTCTAATACTTCAGGCTTAATTGCTTCAACCATTGCTGTACCGGTATAACCAGGAGCAATTGCATTCACAGTAACACCTGAACGTGCGCCTTCAGCAGCTAACGCTTTAGTAAAACCAATCATGCCAGCTTTAGCTGCAGAGTAATTCGTTTGTCCAAATTGTCCTTTAAGACCATTAACAGAAGTAATGTTAATAATGCGTGCATTACCACGTTGGCACATTGAATCAAACAAAGGTTGAGTAACATTGAATAGACTGTTGAGATTCGTATTAATCACATCATTCCACTGCTCAGCGGTCATACGTTTGAACGTAGTGTCCTTAGTAATACCAGCGTTATTGACCAAAACATCAATATGACCTTCTTGTTCTAATAATGCTGTCAATGACTCTTTACAAAATGCAGTGTCTACGACATCTAGTGGCAACAATTTCACTGATTCAGCTGAGTAGTTATTTTCCTTAAACCACTCTTGAGCAGCTTGCTCACTATTAGGACTATAAGTGGCTACAACACGAAAGCCAGCGTCAACTAAAGCCTGAGTAATTGAAGAACCGATACCACCTTTAGCGCCAGTCACTAATGCTACTTTTTTCATTTCCAAGGCTCCTTCCTTTTGATCTTGCCGTATTTATTTAAATAAATTATCAATTTAGTATTTTGCTATGCGTTTGTTACATTTAATAAGTAATCACTCAATATAATACCTGTTAGTCACAAACACATTGCATATGCCGAACATAACAACACAGATGCATATTTATGGCAAGCAAAGGAATTAACATTTTTAAAACTATTCATCATCATTATTAATAATAGAATCAATAAAATAGAAATGAGAACAATTAATTAACATAATCTTTTATTGTAATAACCATAAAAAATAACAATAAGACCTTTAATAACAATAAATTACTTGCAATAGATAGCGACTACTCAAATACCAATTGTTATTTATTTGTTGCAAAAACAATGCAGGAGATAACAAGATTAGAAGAAAGTGGTCGGATGACAGCTAAAAATAAAAACTATCATCTCATCTTGAAAATGTTGCAAAAACGTCACTAAATTATAAATTATGGCCAGCAGATTGAATCTCAAAATATCGCCCAAACATTAGTAGTTAGACTATTTCAAATATCGAAACATAAATTTCATACTCACATTTGATCCCTTTGGATAATTAAGTGTGAACTTAATCAAATTTTAGTAGTCCGAAAAAAAACTGTTTCATCTTCAGTATTTTGAATATCAAAGGAAATATCCGTATGTTAGCGAGTACATTTCAACGTCTAAATGATTATCTTCAAAGTCAGGTTATTGGCCAGCCGAATTTAGTAAAACAGCTCTTAATTGCTTTACTTGCTGATGGTCATATTCTTGTTGAGGGTCCACCTGGATTAGCAAAGACTCGTGCTGTAAAAGTGCTGGCTGATTGTATTGAAGGGGATTTTCATCGAATTCAATTTACGCCCGATCTGTTACCGTCAGATTTAACCGGTACTGATATTTTCCGTCCAGAAACAGCTGAATTTACATTTCAACCAGGACCTATCTTCAATTCATTAGTCCTTGCTGATGAAATTAACCGTGCGCCAGCAAAAGTACAGGCCGCAATGTTAGAAGCAATGGCTGAAAAACAAATTACCGCGGGTCGAAACACCTACCCATTGCCTGAATTATTTTTAGTGATGGCAACACAAAACCCAATTGAACAAGAAGGTACTTATCCATTACCTGAAGCTCAGTTAGATCGCTTTTTACTACAACTAAATGTTGATTATCCAAATGCTGAAAGTGAACTTGAAATTCTGCGCCTTAATCGCGGCGAAGCGCTTGGTGTAGAAAAAGCAGAGCAAATTCGTATTAGTCAAAATGATATTTTTGCGGCACGAAAAGAAATATTAAATATTCATATGGCTGATGATGTTGAACATTATATTATCCGTTTAGTGATGGCGACCCGAGAACCACACCGCTTTGGTGAACAGTTGCAATCATGGTTACAAATGGGCGTCAGTCCACGTGCAACCTTAGCGCTTGATCGTTGCGCACGCGCCCATGCATGGCTAAGTGGACGTGATTTTGTAACCCCTGAAGATGTTCAAATTATGGCTTATCCAGTACTACGTCACCGTTTACTATTAAGCTATGAAGCACAAGCTGAAGGGATTGCTGCAGATCGAGTTATTGACACTCTCATTTCACAGGTTGCCAGCTTATGAAGCCAACACACATCAACGTAGCGCTGCCACCCCATAGCGATGGCGTCAATGTGTGTCTAGCAGAGCTACTGCAATATAAAAATCAGGCAGTAAGATGGTTAGCTCCTGCAAAAAGCATCTGGTCACAGCTTAATGGACATCATCAAAGCCGCCATAAAGGTCGTGGCATGAATTTTTCTGAGGTGCGCCCTTATCAAGCAGGGGATGATATTCGCTCCATTGATTGGCGGGTTACTGCACGTACAGGTAAAACACATACCAAGCTGTTCACCGAAGAACGTGAACAACCGATCATGTTATTTATCGATCTCAGCGCCAGCATGCAATTTGGCTCTCAGCTAATGCTTAAATCAGTACAAGCAGCACATTTTGCCAGTTTATTAAGTTGGTTAGCTATCGATGAACAAGATCGTGTTGGTGCAGTTATTTATAACGGCATTAATACTATTGAATGTAAACCCACTGCACGCCAGCGAGGACCGTTGCATATTATTAATGCCTTAATTTCAGCTCAACAAAATGCCTTACAAGCAATAGATAATGTTAATAGTGAAGGCTTCTCAACGGCGCTAAAACGATTACATTACCTATGCCCCAAAGGCAGTGAAATTATTGTTATCAGTGATTTTTATCATTTGAAAACCACAGATAAACGTCGTCTAAGCCAACTTCGTCAACATAATCGAATTCAATTTGTCCAAATTTCTGATCCACTAGAACAAGGACAAACACAATTTCGCGGCTATGAACATGTGACAGATAGCCACCAATCAGCGTGGCTTGATTTTTCGGCAAAGAAAACGCGTGATTCATTAAGCGAACAATATCAAACACATCAGAATTTTATTAGTGAAATGGCAACCTCACTCGCTATACCATTGCATACCCTCTCAGCAGCGCAACCATTGTTGCAGCAGCTTGGAGCGCACTCTCAAGGGATAAGGTAATGACTCAACCTACAGCACCGGCATTACCCCTCGCGGATATTCATCTTCACACAGCACCGAGCTATTGGCCGCTTGCGTGGGGATGGTGGGTGGTGATTATCGTTAGCCTTATTGTCATTTTCATTGCCGGGTATCAACTTCGCCAACGCAATCAGCACTTAGCAGCAAAGCAAGAAGCGATAACGTTATTAAAAACCTTTCAACCAGAAGGAGGGTTAACTGCGATGAATACCTTATTGAAGCAAGCAGCATTGAGCTATTTTCCGCGCTCAACGGTTGCTCCTTTAACTGGTGTGCAATGGCTAACGTTTCTTGATCTGCATTTACCTACTAAACACCGTGGTTTTGTTGATCAACAGCAATTATGGCAACAAGGACTTTTCTCCTCAATGCCATTAACAGCACAGCAATTTAGTGATTGTCAGCAACAAGCATTGTTGTGGCTACAGCATGCTCTACCAGCTAAAGCCAAGAGCAATGAAAGTAATGCTAGTATGATCACCAAGGAGTCATCCAATGTTTGAGTTTGTGTGGCTATGGGCCTGGGCTTTATTGCCATTAGCGTGGCTAGTTTATCGATTCAGTAAGCCTGTCGCGCAACCTGCTGCAATCCATCTGCCGCAATTACCGCAAGGTGTAGGGAAACAACAACCGAGTTCGATTATTCGAAAAGTACTAATGACATTAGTATGGGTAAGCTTGGTATGTGCTGTTGCACGCCCAGTATGGTATGGCGATCCGATTGAAATAAAACCAGAGCACCGTGACATGTTATTAGCCGTTGATCTGTCTGGATCCATGGCGATCCCAGATATGGTTACTAAAGATGGTCAAAGTATTGATCGTCTTACGGCAGTAAAACATGTGTTATCTGATTTTATTGCTAAACGCAAAGGCGATCGATTAGGGCTAGTGGTCTTTGCAGATCATGGTTATTTACAAACACCATTAACCTTTGATCGCAAAACTGTTGAGCAACAACTTAATCGTACTGTACTTGGTTTAATTGGCCAAAGTACTGCTATTGGTGAAGGGCTAGGTGTTGCAACCAAAACCTTTATTGATAGTAAAGCACCACAGCGCGTGATTATTTTACTCAGTGATGGTGGTAATACTTCAGGGGTTATTGGTCCTATTGAAGCGGCAAAACTGGCCGAAGAAAGTGGCGTTAAGATTTATACCGTTGGTATTGGTGCTGATAAAATGATTCAAAAAGGCTTCTTCGGTGATCGAGTGGTTAATCCATCTTCAGATCTTGATGAAAAGACGTTAAGCAAAATAGCATCAATGACAGGTGGTGAATATTTCCGTGCTCGAAATCCACAGCAACTTGCAAAAATTTACGATGTTATTAATAAACTTCAACCAGTGAACAATGCTCAACAAACTTGGCGTCCACGTGATGAGCTATTCCGTTACCCACTAGCATTTGCATTGCTCCTATCTGTTGTTATCGCTTTCATGAGGAAACGTCATGGCTGATTTTACCTTTATGCACCCACTGTGGTTTGCAGCGTTAATTCCCTTGATCATTGTTCTGCCATGGTTAAAAGGCAAAGCACAGCATTCAGGCTTAATTGCGCCTCACCTCGCAGAAAAACTAGGCCTGACTCAACAACAACCCAAAAGATGGCCAATAGGTTTATTAGCATTAGGATGGCTCATTGCCGTTGTTGCAATGGCGGGTCCTAGTTGGCAGAAAGTCAAACTACCAGCCTATAACCTCAGTGGGGCCCGCGTATTAGTCATGAATATGTCGCAATCAATGTACGCGACTGACATAAAACCTAATCGTTTAACTCAAGAAAGATTTAAAGCATTAGATATGTTACCAGGCTGGAAAGAAGGTAGCACTGGACTGGTTGCTTTCGCAGGAGATGGCTACGAAGTAAGCCCATTAACGACAGATAGCAGCACATTACGCAATTTAATTCCAAGTCTGTCACCTGAAGTAATGCCTATTGCGGGTAATAATGCCGCTAAAGGGATCGCAGAAGCGATACGATTACTCAAGCAAGCTGGTCACAATACCGGTGACATTATATTAATGACTGACGGTATGACCAAAACGGTTGCTCAACAAGCATTAGCAGAACTCAAGGGAACACATTATCGAGTCTCTATTCTTGCAATGGGAACCGTTGAGGGCGCACCAATTCAGCTTCCTAGCGGCAATTTATTACTAGAAAATGGCGCACCAGTAATGAGTAAAATTGATATTGGTACTTTAATGTCAATTACTGATAGTACCGGTGGCGTATTACAGATGGCACAAGCGACCGATAATGATGTTAATGCAATTGTAAACTTCACGGCCAAGCCATTAGCGAGTGGTAAAAAAGGCCACGAAAAAGAACTGCAAGAACGTTTAAATGGCGGCTTCTGGTTAATTCTTCCATTGTTATTATTAGCTCTACTCGGCTTTCGTCGTGGCATTGTTTTAGCGGCAATGTTTGTTTTATTGCCTATCGATCATGCACAAGCAAGTCCATGGACCAATACTAACCGTCAAGCCTATGAGATCTTTACTGATGGCAACTATAAACAAGCCGCACAAGATTTCACGTCACCGCAATGGAAAGGCATTGCTGAATATAAAGCTAAGCAATATGACCAGGCGATAGAAACACTTAAACCGTTGCAAGATCCAACCTCACAATACAATTTAGGTAATGCCTACGCACAAAAAGGTGAATATAAACAAGCAGCTGCAACTTATGAGAAAGTTTTACAACAGCAGCCTGATTTTGCTGATGCTAAAAAGAACTTAGCTATTGTTGAGCAAGCTGAAAAGCAACGTCAACAACAAGAAGAACAAAAGAAACAAGCTAATAAAGACCAGCAGCAGCAACAAGGTCAGCAAGGCAATAAAGACCAGCAGCAACAACAAGGTCAGCAAGGCAATAAAGACCAGCAGCAACAACAAGGTCAGCAAGGCAATAAAGACCAGCAGCAACAACAAGGTCAGCAAGGCAATAAAGACCAACAACAACAGACAAATCAGCAGCAACAACAATTAGGAAACGAAAACAAACAACAATCAATGACTGAAGCTGAGAAAAAACAGCAAGCAGAACACAATGCACAGCAAGCATTAAGCCAACCAGGGAAAGAAGTTAAACAAGGCGAGAACCAGCCATCGGCAGTCACGATGCAGCAAGGAAAACCAAGTGCGGATCAGCAACAAGTGCTTTCAGTCAGTAATCCGATTTTGAAAAAACTTGAGCAAGTACCAGACGATACCGCAGGGTTAATTCGAGCCCAATTAATGTTGCAAGCCCAGCAAAGAGCCGAGCAACAACAAAGTAATAAATCATGGTAATAGAGAAAATGAAAATGTCAGTAAATCAAACAAATTGGGCTAAAAAGTGCCTCTCTCCATGGTTATTACTTCTAGCCATGCTCGTTACATTAGTGCCATTACAAGCAATGGCCGCACAAGCAGAAGCGACGGTGTCTAAAAATGTCGTGGCTGTAAATCAAGTGTTTCAGTTATCTGTTTCAGTAGATACTGCAATCAACCCCGACAGCGTTGATTTTAGTGTTTTGAGCCCTGACTTTGCTTATGGTCAACCAAGTGTAAGCAGTTCAACGTCATTAATTAACGGGACGATGTCACGCAGCACGACTTGGACAATTGCTGTTGCTGCTAAAAATGTTGGCACAGCAACAATTCCCGCATTTAAAATTGGCAGCTCGCAAACAACACCAATTACCATTACCGTTCTAAAAAACAATCAAAAAGATAATTCAGCGGATACTGATCAAGCCAATATTCGCATAACTGCCGAAGTTGATAAGAACAGCGTCTATGTGGGTGAGAGCATTAATTATCGAGTTAAGATCTTCATTGGTGAACAACTATCTCAAGCATCGTTGAGTGCACCTTCAGGTGAAGGCTTCGCGGTATCGCAAGTTGGTCAAGATGCTCAAAATAATATCGTTCAAAATGGACGCCGTTATTTAGTCATCACCCGTAACTATCAACTTACTGCAGAAAAAGCCGGTAAGCTAATCATCCACGGCTCAACATTTAATGGTAGTGCTGTGCGTGGTGCCAATGGTTTCAGTTCAGGTATTACTGTACCTGTTAACAAAGATGCTAGAAATATCACTTTGAATATCAAGCCCAAACCTACAGATTACAAAGGGCTATGGCTACCGACACCAGATTTACAGTTACATCAAATATGGCAACCACAAGTTTCTAACCAAAATGATGTCACAACCAAAGTTGGTGAGCCAATAACTCGTACAGTTACATTACGTATTAAAGATATTGCTCAAAGTAATATGCCAAATATCAACCTTACCTACCCCGATACTGTACGAATTTACAATGAAAAACCTGAGTACAGTACCGAAAATGGCTACAGCGTGATGACGTTAAAACAAGTCATTATTCCTCGTCAGGCAGGTAAAGTCGCATTACCACCACTAACGATTAATTGGTGGAATACCACCACAGCTAAGCAGCAACAGAGTAAAATTGACGGCTTAACCTTAAATGTGGTCGCAGATCCAACGGCTAATAGTCAATTTTCTCCACCAGCAGTAACAGCTACGCCATCAACAACGGCAGCAATAAATCCAATAAAAACGGTCACATCTGCAGGTATGTGGCCATGGGCAACACTGGTGTTTGCAATATTATGGTTAATCACTCTAGCGTTATTACTTAAAAAACGTCAGCAAACCATTCCTGCACCAGCAATAATCACAACTGGAAAAGCAGATGTCGTTTCAGCACTTGAGATGGCAATTAATGATAATGACCCAATTAAAGTACAAACCTATTATCAGCAATGGCGTCAACAACAGCATTTGATGCTCAGTACTCAACCACAGTTATTACAGCAACTTGATGATGAAGTAAAAGCAATGATGGCTGCTCATTATTCACCACTGGATAACCCGTGGAATAACCAAACATTGTTAGCATTATTAACCCAAGCTAAACAACTAACGGTAATAAAACATACATCTACAGCCTTATCCAGCCTAGACCCTAAGTAACACTACAAAATCATAAGAGGCTATAACAATAGCCTCCTTAAACGCCTAATATCGGTTACTACTCGGAGTAGTAATCAATTGATATTAGGCGTTTTTCATTTTGTAACCGAATGTAAATAAACATAACATTCATTGCTACCCCTATAAATAATGTAACTAACAAACTTTTAACAGTTAAATATCCAGCATTAATTCATATTTTTTATTTACGTGACATATAGCAATAGAAACACTCATATTGATATTTAAATGTGACCAAAACGTAATAAATTTTGTTAAAAAACAGCAATAACTATGGTTATTAAAAGAAGGCTGGCTATTTGAAACAGATCCTGTTAAAAAATGTTTCTGTTACAAAATATAAAACTCTAACACAACAATAAAAATGCAGGATGAACTATGAGTCAATCACAACCTTTTCTTGCCAGAGTCGCTAATGGCAGTTTAGTAATACAAATATTGGTGGGGATTATTGCCGGCGTGGCATTAGCGGTTATTTCTCCATCATCAGCACTCAGCGTTAGCTTTTTAGGTGGACTATTTGTTGCCGCATTAAAAGCTGTCGCACCGATATTGGTGTTTATATTGGTAGCATCATCGATTGCTAATCAAAAAAAAGGCACCCATACCAATATGAAGCCAATTATTTTCCTGTATTTATTAGGAACATTATTAGCTGCTTTTACCGCCGTAGCAATGAGCTTTCTTTTTCCTACCACTTTAACGCTTGTTACTAACACGACCTCTATTGCACCACCAGAAGGCATTGCGCAGGTAATTAACTCTCTGTTTTTTAAGATAGTTGACAACCCAATCAATGCTTTAATGACCGGTAACTTTATTGGTATTTTAGCTTGGGCGATTGCACTTGGCTTTTCACTCCATCAAGCAAGTGATGCCACTAAGCAAGTTTTCCAAGATATGTCTGACGGCGTAACCTTAATTGTACGTTTTATTATCCGTCTTGCGCCTATTGGTATTTTTGGACTTGTAGCACATACTTTTGCTCAAACAGGTTTTAATGCATTATTAGGCTATGCGCATCTACTCGCTGTATTATTAGGCTCAATGGCAATTATTGCATTAGTCGTTAACCCGATTATCGTATTTGCCAAGATCAAATCTAATCCTTACCCGCTTGTATTTCGTTGCATACGTGAAAGTGGTATTACCGCCTTTTTCACCCGCAGTTCGGCAGCAAATATTCCGGTGAATATGAAACTATGTAAAGATCTTGATTTACATGAAGATACTTATTCTGTTTCGATTCCTTTAGGTGCAACAATAAATATGGGTGGTGCTGCAATTACCATCACAGTCTTAACGTTGGCAGCAGTACATACATTAGGTATTGAAGTTGATCTCGCAACAGCAGTATTACTCAGTGTGGTTGCTGCGGTATCAGCATGTGGAGCATCAGGTGTTGCCGGCGGCTCACTACTTTTAATTCCATTAGCAGCAAGCTTATTCGGTATTCCAAATGAAGTCGCAATGCAAGTTGTTGCGGTAGGCTTTATTATTGGTGTAATTCAAGATTCAGCAGAAACAGCACTAAATAGCTCAACAGACGTAGTATTTACTGCTGCGGCATGTCTTGCTGCCGAACGTAAACAAGCAAAAGTACTCCTACAAAAATCATAAGTACATTGCTAACAATATAACAACACAACATAAAAATGCGGCTATCATATGATAGCCGCATTACTATCTAACACAGTACCCATTAATAACTATTAGTTGCTTTACGAATAGCGTTATTTGAACGATGAATCAGACTATTAACAGCCTTTTTCTTCTTGTTTTTTACTGCTCGCCCAACACTTTTCTCAGCATATGTGCCCTCTTTAATCTCCGTTATGTTTCTTTGGGTATTGTTATATTTTTTCTGAGTACCATTAATAGTATGTTCAATATGAGAAAGCTGTTTATTTACTTTATGAAGTTGCTTGATTGCACCATCTGCATGCACAGCCGTCGAGGTTGCGAATAACACGGCCAAAGGGATAAAACGAAGTTTTTTTTGTAGCATTACTGATGCCTCTCAACTTAATATTCATTCTTATTGTGCAAATCTTACCGACAAAGACACCGATTTCAGACTAAAATGTAATAATAAAAACCCCAAAGGCTATTATTATTACATTTTTATACAGAATCTGGTCGTTATTCGAATAAATGAAGCAAATATCGAAACTTCAATATTGATGAAAAGATCTAATGACGATGATTGAATTATTTAGTTGGTAACCATATGTCTTCGCCCGATAAAATCGTTTGATATAGACAAACGTTACCCCTAACGTCCTATCCTCAACATCGATAAAAGAGGGCTTCGTCATGGCGACCATCACAGCGCATCATACTGGTTATACCATCGCAAAATCAGCCGTAACAAAAGCAAGTAAACAACTTTCAGCCGCTGGCTATTTTACTGATATTTACTGTATGGATCGTCGATTTAGATTAGTGATCACTAACGACAAACAATTACCTTATGAATATGCCATCCATTTTATTCCCAGCGTTGATGGTGATGAAACCCACCTTGAAGTGTTTATCAAAAATGATCAACAACGCTATTTTGTCGATGATTTTTCAGAACCAGAGCTCATCGCTGATATTATCAATCACTACCAACATTACAGCCGCAGCGAGTTTTAATGCCACAATAATAAAACTATAGGGGTCATATGCTTGAACACCTAACCAGCATAATCACTGAACTCTGTAGTATTATTATTGTTACTGCTATTTTTAGCAGCTT
Organism: Photobacterium kishitanii; assembly: GCF_000613045.3. Taxonomy (NCBI): domain Bacteria; kingdom Pseudomonadati; phylum Pseudomonadota; class Gammaproteobacteria; order Vibrionales; family Vibrionaceae; genus Photobacterium; species Photobacterium kishitanii. The sequence continues at coordinate 665,422 of NZ_LN794353.1, forward strand.
ATTCCTTTATACTCGCCAACCCATTATTCTTGCTTATATTTTTACTGGTATCGTCATTGGTCCTTACGGGCTCCAGCTTGTCACTAATGCCACCAGCATTAGTCAAATGGGGCATCTTGGCGTCATTCTGTTACTGTTTATTTTAGGGCTAAACCTCCAACCTCAGCGACTACTGCATCTATTTAAACAAAGTGCCGTGATCACTATTGTTAGCTGTTTATTATTTTTTATTTGTGGGTTCTTATTTGCTTTATTAATCAACCTTTCAGTCACTGATGCGTTAATTACTGCTGCGGCTATGATGTTTTCTAGTACTGTCATTGGCCTTAAGTTAATCCCAACCACAACCCTACATCACTTACGTATGGGTGAAGTAATGACGAGCATTTTACTGATGCAAGACATTATCGCGATCAGTGTGTTACTACTGCTTAATATCGATGCTGATCATAATCTCACTCTCAGTCTTAGCTTATTGGTCATTAAAATAGTCGTTATTATTGTTAGTGCTTACTTCGCCGTAAAATACATTATGTTACCGTTACTAAAACGGTTCGATATTATTCAAGAATATAGTTTTATTGCGACATTAGCATGGTGCTTTTTTTGGGCGGTCTTGAGCCATAGTGTCGGCCTATCATATGAAACAGGCGCATTTATCGCTGGTATCTCTCTTGCTGTAAGCCCAGTATCACAAGCCATTGCTGTTCATCTCAAACCACTACGCGAATTTTTCTTGATCTTATTTTTCTTTGCTATTGGTGCGAAAATCAATTTATGGGACAGCGATATTTATACTGCTTTAGGGGTTATTTTTGGCATCTGCCTAATTCGAATAAAAGCATGGGGATTTAAAATTGCTCTAATATTAGCCCATGAAAACCACATCGAAAGTGTCGAGCTACGCGCTCGCTTAAGTCAAGCCAGTGAATTTTCATTATTATTAGTCTACGCGGCAACCGCTCAAGGCTTACTGTCAGATCAAGGAAAAACTTTCATAGAAACAGTGACGATAACGACTTTTGTTATTTCAACCTATTGGATTGTACGCCGTTATCCAACGCCAATTTCAATGGTCAATAATCTTCGTAAAGATTAATTTCAATAAAAAGACCTGCCGCTGAATAAACAACGACAGGTGAACCGAAAACAACCATTATTATTATTTATAGATATCTACATTGACCAAACATAGAAAACTTGTGCCTTCATTCGAATGATAATGCCTCGAATAACATCTAAAAAACCAAGGAAGCTAATCGGTTTTTCAGCACTCACCCACGCTAAGCCTACCGAGCCAACAGGAATATCATAACCTTCAGTCTCATAAAGTTTTAAACGTACAAAATGATGTTTGTTCGCAATATTAGCCCCTGTCATCTGATGAACATTGGTTTCACGACCAATCAAATTACCTTGTGACTCTCCTGTCGCTTCGACAATACCTTCAACTTCAGCCGCAAACACTTTACCTGGATAAACTGCTGACGAAAATTCTGCCATTTGTCCCGATTTTACATTGCGAATCGCTTGGTGGTTAACACGCATCAATACATATTTTTCATCGGTATACATTTGAATACGTGGAATTGAACCGACAAACTGTCCTTCACGCATAATGAAATTCGTCACAAACCCATCTGCGGGTGCGTAAACCTTAGTATTATCTAAATCCCATTGCGCTTTAGCGACATTCTCTTGAGCGGTAACTATATCAACTTCACGACTATTTAAGCTTAATTGTGCTTTTTCTATCCCTAATCGGGCTTTTTTAACCGCTATATGCGCTTTTTCAATTTGCGAGTTCAACATCACTTGTTGTGATTTAGCAACAGCAACTGCTGTACGTTGCTCATCTAACATACTTGCTGTTACCGTGTGCTTAACGACACTATTTTGTTTTACATAACGGGCCAGCATCGTATTTTTTAAACGATAATCAGCATCAGCAACCGACAACTGTTTAGTCGCTATATCAATATCTTTCACCGCCGCTGTTTCTGAAGCTTGTGCCATGGCGATATTTTGTTCAGCCATATCTCGGGCTACTTTAGCTGAATCTAAACTTGCCAGTGCTTTGTTAAGAGCAATAGTGTACGGTTCTGCTTCTAATTCATAGATTAACTGGCCTTGAGTAACCTGACTATTCGGCTCAACATAAATTGCTTTTACTCGGCCATTTATTGTCGTTGATGCTGGTCGTAACTGTACATGTGGTGACTGTACTAATGAACCGCCTGATAAATCCATTGGGGCGTAAGTTATTAGCCCAAACCACACAAACACCAACCAACTGCCCCCACCAATATACGCAAAAGATTGAGTAAATTTATTCCATGGCATACCCACCAAACGCAGCAAATAAATAAACAGAGCCCAAACCGCTAAACCTTCTAACATACTATTTATCCTCTGTATTGACGGATTCTGTTGGCATCGTCGGCATACGATCACCTTGCCAAATATCACGAATACGACGCAGTGCTTGCTCACCATCAACAAACGCAATAATGACCGCAATAACCCATACCCAATGCCATACAAAGCCAATCCAAGTCAGCGCGGTTATTAGCCCTATTTGATGATGTTCTTTTGTTGAAGCTTTATGGATCGGTAATTCATGTATTTTCCAAAAACCAATTCCAACCGCAGCGATAGTGGCAATTAAGACCACCCCAGCAAACACACTTAACGCCGTATCAATATTAGTATCGACAAATGGCATACTCAGTAGACTCATTCATACTCTCCGGTTCAAAATTAGCAATTAAAAAACCATCACTCATGCAGCGATGAATGCAAACCATCATGGACAGTGATCACACTAATTACGCAAAAAGAGTCTATTTAAATCGGAAAAAAGCTATATTTGATACAATCTATCCAATATCAGCAGTGGCTATGATTGATATTCACCAAGGATCAACCAAATTATAGGGATACTAATGATCAATATTGCCTTTATTCGCACAGCTTTCCTAAAACCATTAGAGCTTGGCTTACAGAAAAAATATGGGATCAACTTGGCTGAGTTAGGTATTCCGACACAACTTCTTAAAGAACCAACCTCATTAATTCCTTTTAACGATTACTTGCACTGGCTAGAACGCATTGAAACATTAACCGCAGATCCCGCTTATATGATCAAAATAGCAGCAGATCTTACTTTTGAAAATATTGGTGCAATTGGTAATTGGTACGTCACTTGTCCTGATCTCGCATTAGCTTTTCGGCGCATCAATCACGGAATTTCATGTTTACAGAGCGGAGCGTCTTATCATGGTGAGCAATCGGGAAAAATCGTAAAATGGGTATATAACAACAGCTATGCACATGGTCGTGCAGCGAGCTTTGATAGCTTAAAAGTTGCTATTTTATTTACTCAAGTCACGCGTAATTATATGGGCGATAATTATACGCCTTTAAAAATAGAGTTATCTGGTGTAGAAATTGTCGATCCCGCCATTCAGCAGTTTTTTGGTTGTCCTATCACATGGCAAGCATCAGCGACCAAAGTATGGCTGAACCTATCGATATTAGAGCATGGCAATCAACGCCCATTACCGATAATCAAACCCATTTTAGTTTCAAATTTACAACTTGATGATTTGCTCAACATGCCACAGCCACAAGATATCGCTAAAGTTATGTTTGAGGTTATTAACTATTCACGCTATTACGGCTTTCCAAATCTTAATTTTGTTGCTGAAAAAATAGGATTATCCAAACAGCAATTACAACGGCGACTGCACGATAATGGTTGGACATTTATGGGGACGACTAACTATATTTTATGTAATTTAGCCATAAAATATATGCTTTCAGGCATGAGTATCAACAATATTGCAGCAGCACTTGGCTACAGTAATGTACAAAGTTTTAATAAAGCATTTAAGCGCAATCGCGGTTTAACACCAGCTCAATACCAACAAAAATTATTAGAACGCAGCCTGAGTTAAACACCATATAACAAAAAAACCATAAAAAAACGCTAAATAACATCGGTTATTTAGCGTTAATTTATTGTCACACAACCAAATTTAAGCCATTGCGTGAACCAATTTTTTAGATGTAGGTTGTTCAGAGGCGTGGTCCATTTCAGTATTAGAAAAACGTTCTTTAATTGTCGATACCAGCACAATAGGCCCCATCATCGTCACCTTAAGCGGTGTACTACTTAAACCAAATTGTAGATCTAGCTGGTCTGATGTTGAGTAATTATAGCGACAATCAAATCTATCACTCGCAATATGCAGCAAATCAAAATCTTTACGATGGCATGAAATATACGCACACCAATACATGGCATCGATAATTTCATTTTGGCGCATAGCGCGGATTACAAAACGCCAGCTCCCCTCTTCGCCATAAAAATCAACAGGAAAGTGATTTTTTTTCTTTCGTCTCTTCAGCAAGTCAAACCTTCCACAGCTCATTTAATGCTTTAAGTTATCCCCAAAATTCAATCATAGCCCTTAAAAAAAGAGATACCAACTGCAATTTGAATTATTTCAAACTTATCAATAGCGTAAATTATGCGGGTATTAGGGAAGGTTTAAAATTAAAATATGATAAAAAATAAGGGATTAATAATAAAAAAGTGATAATTATGAATAAAATCATTCTTATTGAGATATATTTATTTACATTTTAGGGGTTGTGTTTAAAAAATCTCTGCCTATAATGCTGAAAACCGGAGCGTCTGCCAACGCTCCGGTTTTTTTGTGCCTGCTCAAAAGGTAAAAAAGTTACCTGCCAGTAACTTTTTTAACTAGAGCTGCATTCGATCTGATTTAAGGAATAAATATCATGCGTATCGAACAAGACTTAAAATTAGGCTTTAAAGATGTATTATTTCGTCCAAAACGCTCAACATTGAAAAGTCGCTCTCAAGTTGATTTAACCCGTGATTTTACATTCAAACATAGTGGTCGTCAATGGTCAGGCGTGCCAATTATTGCTGCTAATATGGATTCCGTTGGTAGCTTTGATATGGCAATCGCATTATCACAACACAAAGTGATGACAGCTATTCACAAGCACTACACTGTTGAGCAGTGGGCTGAGTTCATTAATACTAACGATGCATCAGTATTAAACAACGTGATGGTCTCTACAGGAACGTCTGATGCAGACTTCCAAAAGACCAAAGACATCATGGCGCTGACCAACGATATTATCTTTATCTGTATCGATATCGCTAATGGTTACTCTGAACACCTTGTTGAATACGTTGAGCGTGTACGTGCTGAATTCCCAGACAAAGTAATCAGTGCTGGTAACGTGGTTACTGGTGATATGGTTGAAGAACTTATCCTTGCTGGCGCAGACATTGTTAAAGTTGGTATCGGCCCAGGTTCTGTATGTACTACTCGAGTTAAAACTGGCGTAGGTTACCCTCAGCTTTCAGCTATCATTGAATGTGCTGATGCTGCTCACGGCCTTGGTGGTCGTATCATCGGTGACGGTGGCTGTTCATGTGCTGGCGATGTAGCAAAAGCTTTCGGTGGCGGCGCTGACTTCGTCATGCTTGGCGGTATGCTTGCAGGTCACACTGAAAGCAACGGCGAAGTTATTGAGCAAGATGGCAAGCAGTTCATGAAGTTCTATGGCATGTCTAGCCAAAGCGCAATGGACAAACACTCCGGTGGGGTTGCAACATACCGCGCAGCTGAAGGTAAAACAGTACTACTTCCTTTCCGTGGTTCAGTTGAACACACCATTCAAGATATCATGGGCGGCGTACGTTCTACTTGTACTTATGTTGGCGCAGCACAGCTTAAAGAGCTAACTAAGCGTGCGACATTTATCCGCGTACAAGAGCAAGAAAACAACGTCTACGGTAAAGAATAAACTCGATATAATTGGTCGTTTGTTGTTGATACAACCATAAGTTATATCTATAGCTGTTAGCACTATACTAAAAGCTATCTAAAGCCAGAGAAAGATAATGATCTTGCTCTGGCTTTTTTACATTCTGCTTTTAGCCTAGCTCACATTGGGGTTAGCCACGATTTATTTTTAGTTGAACGATAACTCATCTGTTATCACATAAGTCCTTTCAATCACTAATGAGAAATTATGGGGCTCTATATTTTAGCCATTTAAATATCAGCACGATAATATCAAAACTTTCAGACTAACCGTTGAAATTTAAGCTATATCCTAATTTACCAGCTACTGTAATCATGACTGAAAATCTTTTTGTTAGACCTTGACCATTCAAGTATATCAACCACAACGTTTGAATTGTATAAGCCACCATTTATGAACGATATCACAATGATCGTGATATCGTAACAAACTAGAAATTAGACAGGAGCGTGTTAGAAAATATGTATTATTTATAAGCGATATATTAGAAAAGTATTGCTAATACTTGATGGTCTTGTTCGAGGAAAATTACTGCTTAATACTCTTTTACACACTTAAAACGAATTTCAGTTTTAGGGAAGTTACCAAAAATATATGGTGGCTTTGCATCAATGGTTTCTAAAACTTTAACAATTTTTTGTGTTTTTTGACATTGGCCGTATGCCTCTTTCATAGCTTCAGCTTTAAGCGTACCCATACCAGAAAAACCTGTAGCAGCCTGGCGAGAAACCATATAAGTTTCGCCTCCCATTGGGATTATACCCGAGTTTTGAGCACAACCTGCCATAAGAATAGCCAGAGGAAAAATTGTATACTTCACGATGTGAAAACTCCTTTTACTGTTAACTGGTATATTAATAATCATTCTTATTTAATGTGCTTGCATAACTAAATTTTGGCGCAATCATACTTTAATTAAATATATAGAATCATGACGCGAGTAACAATTTGTTACTATAAAAGAACAATTTCTATAGAAACTATTTGAGTTGATGATTTCTTAATCAATAAGATATAAATCTCTTGAGATCACCAACTAACATATAGACAAAAGTGAGTTTGATTACTTCCCTTAAAATTATCAGTCAGTATTAACTAAATTGTTGTTATGTAATCACTACAACACCACAGATAAGTGTCAGTTTTGATACAAAAACACTTATTCTTATCATTAAGTTACAAGATTTAAGACGTTTTTTATCCATCATGATTTTGTGAGTGATCCAAACCGCTGTTTCTAGTAAGTTAATTCAATTACATATCAATTGATGCCAAATTATGAACGAACAATTCTTTGAGCACTTGAAGTTATTGAGAAATAAATATAGGGAAAAGCCACAATATAACTTATTCAGCGTTTTAAGATCGGATTCAGATGAAGTGCGTTTACACTCTCGTTTTTTAGCCGATCTTCTTAACCCGAAAGGAGCACATAATTACGGAGATACTTTCCTCAATGAATTATTACAGCAACTTTCTATTTCACTAACTAGTGACTTACAAGTAGATTATGAATACAAAAATATTGATATCTTAATTCGCTCACAAGATACAGCAATCATCATTGAGAATAAGATTTATGCCGGTGATCAAGATGAGCAACTACAGCGTTATCATCAAGCAATAGCTGATGAGGGCTATACCAATATTCATCTATTTTATCTCACACTTAATGGCAAAGATGCATCTGAACTCAGTATAGGGAAGCTGCAAAGTGAAGTGACTAATTTAAGCTACGCTGATGATATATGCCCTTGGATACGCCGTTGTACTGAAATAGCCGTTCGTGATGCTCCTCTTCGAGAAGCATTGATACAATACACTATTATTATCAACAACTTGAATCATCGAGTAGACAATATGGAACATATTAATCAACTTAAAAAACTACTATTGGCAGGGGATAATTTATATTCCATTACAGAAATAAACCAAGCTTATGAAGAAATTGTTATTGATTCTCAAGTCGCAATGTGGAAATTACTTGGAAAAAAAATGACTGAGCGATTTGGGGATCTTTCTAATGACTCAATTTCCAAACATCATGATATAAAAAGTCGTGTGAAAAAATATGTACAAGTTAAGCGTAATTCAAAATATATCATTCAGGAAACCCCTCTAAAAAACTATCCTTCTTTTTACCTCTTTGTTGAACAAGATCATCGCCTTTACTTTGGAATTTACTTTAAAGATTCAGCAGATAGCATAAAAGGAAAGGAACTTCCCAAACATGATCATTGTTATACTGACTTTAAAAGAGAAGATAATACATTTTGGACTTATCCTAAAAAAATTATTAACTTCAGAAACCTAACAGCAAATGACGTAAAGTTTTTATCAACACCTTCAGCATTAGAAGATATGGTAGATCAGATTATTGAAGAGATGACGACGATGCTTACTGTATACAATTAACATGTACTAAATTATTACTAATACAATCCATTGTTTTATAGAAACTACCTAAAGCCTGAGCAAGATAATAATCTTGCTCTGGCTTTTTAATTAGATTAATAATATCTCTAATATGTATGCCACCTAGCCCTCTTTTCTATTATATTTTCAACCAATCAATACTAAAGTAATTAAAAGTATTGATACAAATATTAATTAGGGCTCTCAAAATATTGATATATCTCTTAATATTTTTAAATAGATAATGAGTTAGATCAACACTAACTCATTACCGAACAAAAGCTGCTTATAAATCAATAAATTTCACTAATTATTCCTCTATCTATAATATAAATACACTCGCTTTAAATACTTATTCCAGAGAGAATACGATCAATTCGCTCTTTCATTAGCTTATAATTATCTTCCACAGACCGACCATACTTATCTGATGTGTCAATTTCTACAACAGGAATATTAAACCACTGAAAAATCTTTTTATAAGCAGTTTCTACACAATTATTTTGTGTTATTTCATCGCCGTACCACTGAACAATACCACCTCTGCTCTCTATCCTATTATTTATAGTTTCAGCATCAGCCTTTACAAAGACAATTACGTCTGGAAGAAGAATATTTTGAGTGATTTTAAGAGTATCAAATAATTGCTTGACAACATCCTCCCCAAGCATGATTACCTGGTATGCCAACGTTGAAAATATATATCGATCTAATATGACATCTCTTGATTCTAATACCTTTGAAACCTCATGACTTTTCAAAAAATTATTTAATAAAAAAAAGAGCAAAGCACTCTCTTTTGATTGATAGGAATCAATGACCTTTCTCAATTCTAGTGCTTCATTCACTATTGCTGAATGAACAACGGAATTTATTTCTTTCGTATAGAGCGAGCTTAATGTTGTTTTTCCGCAGGCATCTAGCCCTTCAAAAACGATAAATGTATTCATTTTTTATTTCTTCTTGATAAGAACATATAATTTTTTAGTAGTAATGGCATTTCTTGTTACTGCCTTAAAAGTATATTTTATGCTTGTACCCTTATATCGTTACAATATCGATACTCTCTTTTAGATACCTTGAAGCAAAAGTTCTAGGGTTAAACTCTATTTGAGAAAGAGCTTTTTCTACACCACATAAATTAATGTTCTCACTGTACTCATATCCAACTTTATTAGCTTTATTTTGGTAAAAACAGCCTTGTGGATTAATCATCAAATATGATTCAGTCATCGCAGAGTTCGATTCGGTAAAGACAGGCAACCCCAACCCACTATGCCTTTTAACAAAACGGTCAAACTGTTCCTTAGAAACAAGTAGTTCGTCATCACCATATGGCATTACATGTAATACTTTCCATTTATTGGGTTTCAGTTCATCAATTAGTTCAGCGAAATTTTCGTCTACATTGAGATTATTCACTACCGTATTGATCTTTGTTTTGATACCCTTTTGGGACTGAGCCAGCATTACTAACGCTTGTTTTAGATCATCTGAGCCAAATGAATTTCCCTTTCTGTCTGTTCTTCCAATTTGATGCCGAGTTTTTAGGTTTTGACTGTCAAAGCTAATTCCAATCATATCTAAGCTATTTTTAGGTAAAACTAATTTACCACTAATTAAATAATGCCCGTTCGTTATGGTCGAGGTTTTAAAACCTCTTTGTTTTGCCAACATTAGAGCTGTAATAAAGGTATTTCCAAGCATCATTGGCTCACCGCCAGCAAAATTAATGCGAACACTTTCGTATCCAATATCCTTTTTTAAGGTTGGAGTTCCTTTGATGAAATAGTCAGCTAATTTATCTAATAGCTTAATAATATCTTGCTCAGAGCGATGGAGTTCATTTGGTCGTCCCCATTTAGCGAAACAATATTTGCAACTGTAATTACAAACTTCTGTCATATGCCAATTAATAACGAGTTCCTTAACGCACGCATTTTCGGTGTTAATTAATTTCATTACTCCCCCTAACAACCAACAGTTAACGAGCTAAATTTCTGCTTGAAATTTTGCTCATAATTTTGACGGTTGAATAGCTGAAAAACAAAATTTGTAGCGGTGCGCACTAAGATAAGTCGATGATTTCGACCTATGCGAAAACGGACAAGAGAGTTATTACATTTGACTTTTCGACCGCCTAAACACGGAAATGATCTACCAGATCCAATCTTATTTATCAAGTTTATAGTTTGACTCTGTTGATTGATAGATAGATTTTGCCAAACTCGAGAATTAATCCGACACATAAGTGATGGAGTCGCGTTTCCCAATTTTTGCTCATCAATATAGAGAGTAAAATTTATAGCTTTTGACATATTGGAGCACCTTTTTTGTTAGAAGTACCCCTATACGCTGATGAGATTATTTTTTTTCGCTTTTTATTTATGAAGGCAGTAATACAATACTTCCAACAGATTTTGCATTACTTAAAATAGACTCAAAATCATCATCTAACCATTCGCATTCCCCCTCTACAAAAGTGAATAGCACGGCTCCTTCCTCTAGCTGAAAGTCCCAGGAGTCATTTAAACCCATGATCCCATCCCCCCCAATATACGAATAAAGAATACTAATCTCAGTATCGCTTTTAAAGTTAATAGGGGTAGCCTTATCTATATCTACTATTTGTTGCTCTCCCCACATGACATCAATTGATATTCCTTGAACTGAATTAGATATTCCGCTCAATATGGCACTAAATGGTGCATAATTAGGACTAACAATACTAATTAATGGGGCTTTAATGCTTTTTTTCGTAAAAGATCTTACCCTTTTATATTTAAGTACTATAGTTGGCCACTTTGAAGCCAAACGACAAAATGCATTTATATTTTCTCGACGCCTTACAGCATCTGCCCAAATAGTTTCAGCATCTGAATGAAGCAATAGATTCTCCCAGTTTTCATCTGCAGTCTCTATACCTTGTACCATTTCATCAAGCGATAACTTATCAAGCGTCATGATATCTGCTCCAGTAACGTTGATGGTTTAGACTTCAATTTTCTCAGTTTTTGCTCGTAATCCAAACGATATGTATCGTTCTTATTTATCTCATACACATCAAGCACAGCCGTTTTTGCAATGGCTTTAAACAATGCTCGTGTAATCGAATCTTTGTCATCAGTCTCAGCAAATATTTCATATAATCGACTAATTATGTGTTTAATTGTCTGTCTAACTTGATGCTTAGTTTGATGGGTTTCTGAATGCCCAGCGACATATTGAGGACGATTAAGGCCTTTCACAAAATATTTATTTTCATAGAACTCCACAGAATCTAAATGTTTAGCAACATTAAGAAACAGGTATAAATATCTAAAAGAAGCATCGACTTTATAACGGGTTTTTTGAGGAGATGACACCTCATTTTCTATTTCTACTAAGTCGCATTCTAATGAAGATAACTCCCGTAACAGCTTTTTATTAGCTAGCAACCAATAGCTAATCAAATCTGGAGCGACATGTTGATTTAGTTTTTTCAGATTTTTTGCCAATTTTTGCACATTAGTATCGACACTTTCTACTTTAGATTCAGACTGTTCATGAACACTGTTCGATAATGCCTGCTTATGAGAAGAATCCCCAACATAGACATTTCCAGCTGTTTTATAATTAACCCAGAATGGTAGCTGACTAAACAATTTGATATCTTTTGGGATACCGTTAGGCAACTCATCAACACTAAAATAGCTTAACAAAAATAAGTCTATGATCTTGGAAACTGCATATGCTTGACTCTGAAATGCCAAAGATATGGTTTTTTCATCAAAATTTTCTAGTGCCTGTTCAATAACCAGCTCTATAATTTGTCGATTTTTATCAACATACTTTTGACGTCCCACATGAGACCAATCGGTAATAGGTAAATCATTATCTTCCATTTTTCACAAACCCTAAGTGCAAATTCATTTTTAAAATCAAAGTATTCAACTTCTGTTTTTGAGAGAATGACAATTCTACTTTAGGGATATAAATATTTTCCTTTTCACTAATACCGCAAAAACGCATACCTGACCAGGCTGAAGGATGCTTGAATGAATCCTCCAGAACACTCATATCGTTCTTAGATGTATTAACATTATTCGCAAGTACAGGCCCCATGAGCGCTTCCAATGCTTGTCCTTTGGTATAATTACAACCAAGTGTTCTTAGATACTCTTTTTCACCAATATCAGTGATTTTACGTAACTCGTCATCTGCACCACTTTCAACCCACCAACGTTGAGCTTTAAGTAGGGCTTCAGATGGACCTAAACCATTTGCAATAAGCTTATCGTATTTAGCTTTAATGTGTGCCGTAACTAACTCTGGAACAGCCCATAATGTACCAATTGCAGTTTTAGCACCAAATTCAAGCATCCTCATATCCATACCAAAAGCTTCATTAACTTGACTAGGTAAAAAATGTAGAGGGATACTTGAGCCACTCTGACATGCCCATAACTCGATGCGCTCAGCTCCTCTTACGCCAAGACGCATATCAATATCTCGAATAATAAAATCTCTGAATAATAAGGAAGGCCTATCAGGATGTTTATGTTCACAATGACCATAGAAGCTAAAAACGCAAGAATGGTTTAATTGATTAACAACATTATCCATTGATTGGGTAAAATCAACTTTAAGGTTTTCGTGTACTGCTAGTTTTTCAAATAAAGTGTCACCGCCACATATACTAGTACACAGCTTTTTTTCATCTGAATATTTAACTTGTTCATATAAATACATTAGTGAAGGCAACCAATTTATCTCACTAACCAATTGATACAATTTTTCACCAACTTTACCGGTTGCGACCCAAGGTATATGCGAAGCAAAAAATGAAGGTAGTAGTGAAACTTTACTTAAATGACTCGGTAGTATATTTTTCCAATCAATAAAATCTAAATCCCATTCGGTAACGGCTTCTTTATCGTTAGCCACAAACGATGCAACATTATTAATAATATTTTGAGGTAGGTTAAATGAATAACCGTTAACAATAATTTCGCCATTTTGTAGATAGGCTACTATAATCAGAGCATCACCATAAAGATCTTCAATGTCTATCTTAACTAACACTTGCTCAGATTGAGTATGGATGGCTTCTTTTAAGTCATCTGCGGTAATTTGGTGAGTGCGCAGCCTCGCTCTACAGTAGTCAGGATCCAATTTGTCTATATATTCCCCCAACGTTTTAAAATCACTTGATAATAAATTAGCTTGTGCTTTTAAATAATTAATAGGATCTTTGTCTTTACTCGCGAGTTCGACAGTTTTGGCATATTGCGAGTATTCAAAAACATCTTGCTCTTCTGCACTAAATTTTTTTGTATTTTTAGAATTTATGGTTACAAATAAATCAGATAGCCATTTGTTTAAGTGTTTTTTCTCCACCTTACTGCTTATAAGCGCAAGTTCATTCAAAGCATAATAGCTACTGCCTAACTTTTTCTGCATACCCAATAACACTTGAGAGGTAGAATTTTGAGGATGAAGCCAGCAGGAACTTGCACTTTCACAAAAACGCATTCCACTTGTATTTTCTATGATTAAAAATGCCGATAAATAGTTTTCTTTTTTTACTAATATACGAGCTAAACCAGAACTGGCTTGCTGGATCAGCACGCCGACTCTATCTGATTCTTGATCCGTCTCAGTTGATTGCCTATTTACCATTAAAGAGTCAATTTTTGCTGATAGTTTTTTAATATTGACGATAGTTCTATTTTTATCTGTCTCTTTTACAAGTTGCTGAATTTCAACGATTGGATTTGATAGATCTTTAAATGGATTCAGCCTCAAAGCATCTAAAGGATCAATACCAAACTTTGGTGCAATTTCCAAAATTGAGTTACAAAGTTCTTTATGTTCTTTGCTTTTGGAAAAGTGATTTAACCGAGCAAAAGTAAGAGGTAATATTTGATGAGATTTCAAAGACATTGTGCCCTCTAAACCTAAATGTGGGACATTTGACTGAGCCCACTCAATAGCCTCTATGAAGCAATGAAAAGCTTTAGCTTGAGCATCGCAAGCTTCATAATGTTTGCCTAGATCTAATAAAGTAGCGGATAAATTATAATAAACAACAGATAGCTCATTAAAACGAAGGAAAATCGGTATATTCTTTTCTAGAATTTTTAACGCAGCTTCGTGAAACTGCTGAGATTTTTTAAGGCTTTCCTGTTTACTAAGGTGCCATAAATGCTCATTGGCCGCTCTTCGATATGTAGCCCCTAACTGCGACAAACTCGATGCATGTTTATCTGGAAATTGTTGCCGAGATTTACTTTCGATCGCACGAGAATAGAATGAAACAGCTTTATTCAGATTCGAGTGAGGAGCACCAGGTAGGTGCGAAAAATGAGTAAAATAAAATGTACCTAGCTCATGGCATGCAGAAGCCTTCATATATTCATTTTTAGACGTTAAAGCTAAACCTTTTTCAAAGCAACGTAACGCTTTTTGTAACGCTTCCTTATCATGAGTAGAATACGTCAGTCTTATACCTTCAGAATTATATTTTCGGTAATTTGGTTTTAGTTTTTTACTCATCACATCATTTTGCAATCTCATATAATTAGCAAAACACTTTTGACCTTTAATATCCATCCAATATACACCTTATTTGAAGTTGGTTAGCTGCTTCTATGGACTAAATTGCATGGTATAACAGCGCTTGTTCAACATAGTGAGTCAACAAACCATTGTCAATTACATGCTGTTTTAGCAAGGAAAAAACCTTCTACCAATAGAAGAGCCATTCCTAAGAAATATTGAGCAATTAATATTCTCAAATTGTATGCGTAAAGCACACTTGGGTGTTAACAATCTCCGATAAGTAAGAAACTTCATAAAAAAAGTTCAGTGATAGCAGTTCACTACATGTTTGATAGTAATTCCAATCATTACAAGAATACTTATTAATTGAAGTTAAATATTAACGCTATATAAATAGTTTCGGCTTCAATACAAAGAAATTAATTAAACGCGGGAATATAGATTTAAAATAGGTAAAGATACTATTTGAATGCGTAATTAATGCTATCCCATTTCAAGCGAATAATAATCAGTATCTTGACCTATCTTATTTAGGTATTTATACAAAAATATATCAATGGTGATTTCTATTATTTTTTTTCAACTTTATTATCGTTTATTTTGTCTAATTCACATTCTGTCTCTAATTTCTGAGCATCTTTTTCATCAGAATTATCTTTATCTTCACCGTCATCTGAGTCATATTTTGATTCTTCATCATCAGACTCATTCTCTGATTGATACTTTAACTCTGTTTCATACTCGTCATCTTTATCTGATTTATCTTTAGACTTCTTTTTTAGTAGTCCGCGATCCTCAAATACTGACTTTGCCTCAAAAATAGCGTCTATTGAACGTGACAACCCACAACTGAAAGAAATCTGAAGCATCGTTTCTAAAATTTCATCACAACTACAATCTGCATCAATTGCTTCATTAATGCTTCGTTTAAGTACTTTATGGCATGAGCCTAGTGTAGTTAAACTCGCAATATTGATTAAACACGTTGTTTTTTTATCTAGAATTTCTCGTCGCTTAATACTGTGTGTAGATGTATCTATACAGGTTGCAATATCAGGTGATATCTTCGCAATTTTAGCAATGATCTTATCGAAGCTGTTAGACATGATGTTTACTCGTTGATTTGAAAGTTTATACCAACAAAATAGACTTAATTGGTAGTATAACAATCTCCATTCGCTCAATATAAAAATGACAAAAGTAGAAACTACTCAAACAAATTATTATCAATAACAGCTAAATTTATAAGATAAATTGATTTTTACTCAATCTAACTAAATGCTCACCATACCATCATAAACAATGACGCTAATTTCAAAACAAACCACAGCGCCTAAATGATAATTTGACTAATTAAGTGAACAAGAAATAGGATGTAAAGACACATGACAATAATGTTCAGTTATATACTGTATACCTTAATGAGTAAGAGTAATCCTAATGTCTAATGTCGTTCAATTCTCTATGTTCAGTGGTAATAAGAAGCCTAATACTACTCCACCCAGCCCTAAAGCTTTAAGGGAACAGGCAGCATTGAAACAAGAGAATCACTGCTACTTTTGCGGCACACGTAAAGACGCCAAAGAACTGAACTGGCTTAATAAAGTTGGTTTTAAACAAAAGACTTATGTTGTCTGCGGCAGTTGTAGTTCTGAAGCTAAGTCACGTTCAATGGATGAACTACGAATAATCCTTGCGCTGAAGGCTATGGATTTCAGGACCATTAAGATTCAGCAGTACCTTGAGCTAAGAGAAAAAGGCGTTCAGATAGACGGAGTACGTGCATACAAATTCCACTTTGAAACTATTGAGCGATTATGAGCTAAATACTTTTTTCGTAAGACCTTTGGATAAATGTCGCTGCTAAGGTTTCATACTGCACTGTGCAATGATAGATTTTATGCTCGTAATTGTTAAATAGTTTACATGGCTGATCGAGCGTGAAAGATGATTTTAGTAATGTTTTGAACATCGTTATATCCAAATAAAAGCCAATACCTTATTCACTTTCGACTAAAAGTATTGGCTTTATTCGTATGATGGCTGTTGCGATTGGAGCGTGCTATCCGTTAGGGACAAATAAAAAGACAACTATCACGACGTTGTTTTTATTTACTTCGCGGTGTTTGTTGTATAGCCCAAAAGCACAACCTCATTTTTAAAGTTTACAGACTGTAAGATGCTAACAAGTTATGAAAATACAGTGAGATACTTGCCCAGGTTCGAGTGAGCCAGCCACCTTGTTGAACACTGTTGAGCGCGACAAGTGGCTCAGATTGAATAACTTTGTCTTTATAAGTGACGGTAATTTCGCCTAATTTCTCGCCCTTATCAACCGGTGCTTTGATATCACGGTCAATTTGAAGCTTAGTTAGCAGATCTTTCTCATCAACACTGGAAGGAAGAACCAAGGTTAGTGGCTTCTCAAGGCCTAAAGAGACATTATCTTGCTGCCCTCCCCAAACGTTTTGTTCAGAAAGTTTGCTGTTTGCTGAATATAAGGTGTCTTGCTTGAAGAAATGAAAGCCGTAATTGAATAGTGCCTTACTTTGAGCGGCAACCTCATTCAGTGATTTTGTGCCTAGAACAACTCCAACCAACTTCATTGGATTATTTGGTATCTCAGCAGAGCTTACCAATGAGTATCCCGCAGCTTCTGTACTACCTGTTTTCATGCCTGTCGCATATTGGTAAGTGAACAATAAGCGATTGAAATTTGGTTGGCGGATATGATTGTATTCAAAATACTTTTGACTGAAAAAATGAAAATATTGAGGGTAGTCGTTCATGATATGCTGTCCGAGCAGCCCAAGATCATAAGCGGTTGAGAAATGTGCTGGCGCTGGCAAGCCCATGACAGTTGTGAAGTGGGTATTGTGCATACCGAGCTTAACGGCGGTCGCGTTCATCATCGAAACGAATGAAGATTGAGAACCAGCTATGTAATTTGCCAGAGTGACAGCGGCATCGTTCCCCGATTCAACAATCATACCTGAGATAAGATCTTTCACTGAAACATAAGAGCCTGGCTTTAAGAACATTCTTGAACCACCTGTTCGCCATGCGACTTCTGGCACTTGTACTTTTGAGTCTAGTGAAATTACACCGTCGGCCAGTTTTTGCTCAACAATGTACATTAGCATTAACTTGGTGGTGCTGGCTGGTGCCATACGCATGTTGGCATCGTTAGCGGCAATAATCTGTCCTGTATTGGCATCCATTAAAATGAAAGCGCGTGCTTCAACTTGAGGTGAGAATATTCCTGCCTGAGTCCATTTTTGCACCAGTGTTTCTGGAATCCCATTATAGCCACCAGCTGCTACTGGTGCAGAAGGCACTTGTATATTTTCTGGAATATTGGTTTTTACGTCGATAGCACCGAAGCTATTGAGTGGAGCTTGAGCTTCTTTGTATTGCGTTGCTGCGAAGTAATCACTATCAGGCATAGTGTTCGTTGCATCGTTACTAAGTGTGGCAAATACTGTACTAGAGGTAAATAATGCAGCGATAGTTGCTGCTAAAGAAAGCTGTTTGATTATTGTCATAAGAGTATTTAATTTACAGTTACTTACTAAAAGTGCGATATAAAAAAGCAACTAGATAGGATACTGACTTCGCTGAGTAATTAATGCCCTGCCGAGTCTATCCATCACTACCACAAAAATGGTGAGTGCTTTTCCGTTCTTGTTCAGCGTTACAATGACTTGGGTTACAGGTCGTATTTCTATAATGACGTCCCGATCATTACGCGCATGTGACCTGAATCCCGTTGATAGCTATAACCAAATGATGGTGCTTAAGTCCTACTTTCTCAGCGGGTCATTAGAACCTCATATTGGTTATAGCCTCTCATATATTGTCTGTTTCCATCTTACCAGCAGATCCATTATGGAAACCTGAACAATAATGATGTTTATACTGCAAAAAATTTGGCAAGTAATTCTTTTTGACGATCGCTTAAGTTTTGTGGGAAATGACATAGTGATATAGGACACCCATAACTTTCCCTTTATAAAACATATAATTATTGCGATATTTTTCATTATACCTACAGTGAATACCCACGAAGGCGATAGCGAGCGGTAGCAAACAGAACATTAGACAGCAAAATATTTGATAACTAAAAGCGCCCTCTGAAAAATAAATCATTCCACTAACAACAGGCTATTTAGTATAAAAATTGCCGCTTATTGTTTTACATTATTACTTAAATCGGTGCCGTTACTCTATTTCAGGATCGACAAAACCCACCCCCTAGTGCTTATTCGGTATTGTTAATTTATATAATTAATAGCTAATTGGGATGTACAAGGATATGGCTGTCCTATGTTTTTTAACTACATCATTATTGATCTAACAAGTTTTGGAGCAAAAACGTATTTCACATTGGCCCAATGAATGTCCGCAAATGGCACAGAATTCCCGCCTTTAGCAGCTAAATCTCTACTACATTCAGCCCCTGATAGTGATAGAATCTGTGCATTAAAATTACCGAGAAACTTTATGTTTATCCATCACGTTAACGGCATCGACTGGCTGGTGATCACCGCTTTTGAAGAACTAAAAACTCTATTTGTCGAAGATGCTGGTGCAATCCCCATTTGCTTCTCTACTGCCAGCGAATTGAGCCTGATAGATCAAGCTAAACGCACTTATGGATATTTGCCAACACTTAGCGGCGTAATCACCGATACAGGCATATTTCAAAGTCAGAATAACGAAGAAGATTTGAGCCCACAGCTTGCTTGCGTAGTTGAAGGGCGTGGTCGAGTGTTTATCTATCACGGCGGCTTTGTGGCTTTTGTGGATGATGAGCAAACTTTTATTACTCGAATGGACTGAAAATTATTCAGTAAGTTAAAATCGGCGAACGGTATCCCTCGCAAGGAATGAAACATAAAAGAGTTAACCAAGTCGCTAACTCTCTTATAGGCAGCAACGCAATACGGGCGGTTCCCTATCGTTTCTAAAATGTATGGGAATATTTTGTGCCATATCGATTGGTTTTTAAGTTATAAATTTGCACACAGATAAATCATAAAACAGCAGTTAAAATCGAGATATTTTTATTGTCATGTTGAGAAAGTAGGACTATTGTAACCACATCGAATAACATTACGTTCTACTCTTTTAAGGTTGTAGAATCTGATTTATAGATTAATGACCGCGCGCTTAATAGCAGCACCGTCAGAGATCTTATTCGATATTAACGAAGGTCGCTCTAAGCGGCCTTTGTTACATCTGTATTATGCTAGTCTCCAAATAACACATCAGAAAAAACAGGTATGGAATACGTTTATTTACATCTCTATTCATAGTCGTTTTGGAAGCTCCATGAATAAAAATTTGGGTCCTATAAATGCCATATATATTACTTATTGCCGCGACTATTTTTTGGGGTGGCAATTATGTTGCCGGAAAATTATTAGTACACTCTATAAATCCTATCTTTCTAACTGAACTTAGGTGGTCATTAACAGCTATCTTGCTCTTTTTCTTATATCATAAAAGAATTAAATCCAACTTTTTGTTAATAAAAGAAAATATAAAAATAATAACAATTTTATCAGTGCTAGGTCAGGTGCTGTTTCCTGTTACACTCTATATTGGATTACAATATACTTCATCACTAAATGCGGCGATATATATGGCAGCAACGCCAGCTATTATTATTTTAATAAATGCATCAGTATTTAAAGAAAAAATAAATACCGAAAAAATTATCGGCATTATATTAAGTACTATTGGTGTTCTATTTATAATCACCAAAGGCGAATTTAATTTAATAAAAGCATTTCATAACATGAATCATGGTGATTTATGGGCTATAGGCTCAGCGCTTAGTTGGGCTTGTTATTGTGTACTCTTACGATTTAAATCTAAAAAATTAGATGCTCAGGCTTTTGTGACTACTTCAGCCGTTATCAGCGCTGTAATTATACTTCCGATACTTTATCTTACTCATGGCTTCCCGAGTTATGAAAACTTTAGTGATCTTAGCAAGACTCTTAATTTCAATCTCATTGCAGGTGTTACCTATTTAGTCATATTTCCATCTTGGCTTGCTTTTGTTTTTTGGAATAAAGGCACCAATGAGTTAGGATCTTCCCGATCAGGTATATTCACTCATTTAATACCTTTCTTTGGTGGAGTGTTAGCTATTATTTTCCTCAATACAGAAATCCATAATTACCAGCTAATAAGTGCTGTACTTATTTCTATTGGTGTTTTCATCTGTTCAAAAGAAAAAAAGCTCAAGATTAAAAAGACTCATTTATCTAAAATTTAAATACTTAACTTAATGATATTTACCACCATAAATAACAATACTTCGAGGCTGCCAACTGACAGCCTTTTTTCA
Organism: Photobacterium kishitanii; assembly: GCF_000613045.3. Taxonomy (NCBI): domain Bacteria; kingdom Pseudomonadati; phylum Pseudomonadota; class Gammaproteobacteria; order Vibrionales; family Vibrionaceae; genus Photobacterium; species Photobacterium kishitanii. Next base: position 686,615 of record NZ_LN794353.1, read on the forward strand.
TCTCTAAATAACAATTTACATTAACAAATAGACGTCATATCAATCACAGCTGTTCTACACTGAAGGTAAAGGGAATAAAAAGGATAGGTTATGGACGCCATAGATCCGGTATTACTTACTTTGCTACCTCAGGATATTAAAAATCTCTTTTTCCCTTATGCGAGCGTACAACTATGGGCATTATTGCTCAATTTGTTATTAGGATTTGTACTGGCATCGATTATTGGTATGCACTTTCGCCATTATTCTTCTGCGTTTTGTAACCGCCAAGATTTTTCACGTTTATTTCCACTGTTAATGCTAACCGTTATTTTAATTATAACGGTTGTTAAAGCCTCGCTTGCATTAGCGTTAGGGCTAGTCGGCGCCCTGTCTATTGTGCGTTTTAGAACACCAATTAAAGAACCAGAAGAATTAATTTATCTCTTTCTAAATATTGGTATCGCTGTCGCTTTAGGTGCAGGACAAACATTAGCGGCGGTATTAGCCTGCGCAGTAACTTTAGTATTAGTCACTTGGACCAAACGTCATAATGTCGCTATCTATCAAGAACAGGGACTATTTTTATCCATTAATCATCACAGCGAGCATGAAATTACAATCTCGGTTAATGAACTAAAAAACTTACTTGCCAAGCATAGTGAACGCTTAGAATTACGGCGTTTTGATTGCGATAAACATAATTTTAGCGCCACTTTTTTTATTACTGCGATAGAAGCTGAACAATTAGACAACACCCTTGAATTATTAAAAAACCGCTTTCCAATGATTAAGATCTCATTACTTGAACAACATAATATTGCTGGAGTATAACGTTGAGACTCACTCCGAATAAACGTGGTTTAACCTCAACCGAGCGCATCACTATTGCCGCTGTTAGCCTAATGATCCTCATTCTGGTATTCCCTTCTGTTAGCTACCTTAAAAATCAATTAATCCATTCTGGCTATGTGGCATTAACCACCACCACCACAACTAAAATCCACCAGCTGACAATGGATCTATTACATGCTCCTGTTCGCTGGCTTTATGCTAATCACCAATTACCCGTTATTGTGGTTGATATTGATTATCCTAATTGGAAAAAATTAGCCGATAATCGCCAACAAGCGATTAAACAAGGTATGATCCCTGCGATAAGAGCAACTGTTCCCGCCAAGCTATCGTTTAACAACCAAACCTTTAACGCCGATATTCGGCTACAGGGTGATCTCCTTGATCATGTCAGCAGTCATCAGCGTTGGTCGTTAAAAATCGATCTCAAAAAACAACATTCCTTGCTTAACTCACAGCGCTTTGCCCTTATTAGTCCTCATGTCAGGATCCATCATGGACCAGTACTTTTTGCACAAACCCTACAACTAGCTAAATTTGCTATTATTTCTCCCCACTACACACCCGTAAAGGTGATCGTCAATGGTGATAACTGGGGAGTGATGTATCATGAGCAAGGATTTGGCCAAGATTTACTCGCAATACATAATCGCACCGAAGGCATGATCCTACGGCTCGATCTCAATCAACAACAGATCGACAATAAGGAAGTTAAACGTCAATTAACCCCACGAGTCATACAACAAAAACGCATTAGCCGTAAATTTGAGCTCAATTATCAACGCCAATTAGCATTGGCACTACTGAGTGATTTTATTAATGGTAACCGCACAGCGAGTGATGTATTTGACAGCCAACTCCTCGGTCAATATCTGGCAACGGTTGATGTTTGGGGAGCGTGGCATGCACTCTCATGGAATAACTGGCGCTGGTATTATAATCCGCATACCGCAAAATTAGAGCCCATTCAAAGTGATGTTGCTATCTCGCCGAGTCGCCATCAGATGTTAATGCGTCCACCTAGCGAACAGCTACTAATAAGCAAAAAAATGCTCGAAGATGAAGAAGTAAAACACCACTATCAACTCGCACTCAACCAATTAGCGACCTTAATAGAATCTGGGCAACTGCAACAACACCTCAATACCGTTCAACAGACACAACGGGAAATGCTTGATGGTAGTGCACCGCTAACGCCATGGTTTGATACCTCACTGTTAACCACTCAACTTACATGCTTACAGCAGCAATATCGCAGTCGTGAATGTCATGCTATTGGACGATTAGATACCGCACTCCATCTTAATATGACCACCATGCAGGCGACGCCATTATGGGAATTATCAAGCTTTTATGGCGAACAACATCAGTTAACAATTACTAACCCCACCCAAACACCGCTGTATATTCAAAATCTTGCTGGCTTTAGTGCTAAAAATCACCCCGTTGCTATAGAAGAAGCGAATGACCAACTCCCCCTTGAACTACAACCAGGAGAAAAACTGACCTTGTATCTTGCTGACGATGTTGACTCCGTTGAGGTTAGCGCAACCACTCCAGCAACCGCCTTACCCAAGGTTAGATTCATTCATGATCAAACGGCTACCCACTTTTTACCGCGGCCTTTAAAGCAGCCCAACCTTTCAGGCTACCCGTTTATTGAAATAGGTGATCACTACTGGAAAATCCCTGCGGGTCGCTGGCAGATCAATGACCGCTTACATACTCCCGCCAATTGGCACCTCATCATCGATAAAGGTACGCAGTTAGTTTTTGGTCCTCAAGCTGGAATAATGGTCTTTGGTAAATTAACAATTAACGGTACCCCTCAAGCCCCCGTGGAACTAACAGCCCAAAAGCACCATCAACCATGGGCTGGTTTAGTGGTCTTTGCTTCCACTCCGACAACCCCCATCAGCTTAAATCATGTCAATATTGCCTATACGGGTAGTCCCAAACAAGGGTTGTGGCGCCCACGAGGAGCGATTAGTTTCATTAACGCCACTGTCTATCTCAGCCATGTTGAAATACAGCATAACAAGACTGAAGATGCGTTAAATATTATTAATAGTGATATTGAAATTAATGACTTAGCACTACACCATAGTTTATCAGATGGGTTTGATTGCGATTTCTGTAAAGGGATCATTAACAACAGCCGCTTTGATCATATTGGCGCTCGCTCGGGCGGTGATGGCATTGATGTCAGTGGCTCCCAATTAGCCCTCTCCAAACTTACGTTTAGCCATATTCGTGATAAAGCCATTTCTGTCGGCGAACGGAGTCAGATCACAGCCTTTGATATTGAGTTTAATGAGGTTAATGTCGGATTAGCAGGTAAAGATGGTTCACAGATCAACGCAACTGATATTCGCGCTCGTAACGTCGCCCACTATGGCTTAATGAGTTATCGCAAAAAAAATCTGTTTGGCGGTGCCACAGTCAAGGTCAACCACTGGCTGTGTGTTGATTGCCAACACAAAATAATTGCCGCAAAAGGTAATCAGTTAATTATCGATGGTCAGCTCGTTCCCCCACAAAAACTCAACGTCAATCAGCTTTACAACACAATCATGAAACCGGATAAACCCCAATGAATTCACGCTTTGAAGTTAAAATACCGATTCCATTAAGTCGATTACAACATATCGAGAATTGGTTAACGTTACATCCATCGCTGTTTCGACGCCAGTATGATACACGTTATATCAATAGCTTATATCTCGATAGTCCATATTTGGATCGCTATCAAGAGAACCTAAGTGGTATCAGTTGCCGTAAAAAAACCCGTATTCGCTGGTATCATCAGCTTGCCACTCCTACCCATGCGGTACTTGAGCACAAATACCGCCGTGGTGGTAAAGGCTGGAAAAAGCAATATCCATTAACCCTTAATTGGCAAACTAATAACCATTGCTGGTCAGCGATACTACGTGAATACTTTACAACTTTACCTTCAGAGGCTCAAGCGACAATAGGGAATGAGCAAAGTCCGATAGTGATCATTCGCTATCAGCGCGATTATTTTATCTCTAGTGATGGCAAATTACGGATCACTTTTGATCGCCAGATGGAGTGTTATGACCAACGTTATTTTGATGTCGCTAATTTTAATCATGGCGTCAGTTTAGGTGAATATGTTTTACTCGAAATCAAAACCGATGCTGACAATGAAAGTGCGTTATCAAGCTTAGTCGGATCTTGTCCACTGCGCCCCTCACGCCATTCAAAATACGTTAATGGTATTCGCCAATTAATATGGTCATAACCGATAAATATTGGCTTTGATAATAACCTTAATCATCACCATCTTTAATCTAATTGAATATTCAACACACCACTTTTACAGCGTGATACACAAGGAGTCATATAGGTTTTTCGCTCTCGCGCTGATAAGATCGTATCTCGATGGTCAACATCACCGCTATATTGTACTTTGCAACGACCACAAGTGCCGGTTTCACAGGCAGAATCAAGCGTTAAGCCCTGCTTTCTTATCGCATCTAGCACTGATTGTTTGGCGGTAACATTAATCTCAACCTTAGCGCCAGAAAGAGTAATAATGGCACTAAAAGCGCTATCATCTACATGTTCAACTGGGCTAAAGTTTTCAAAGTGAACATTATTTAAACTCCAATGGCTGGCATTATCCCGAACCAGTTGCACGAACGCAGGACTACCACAGCTATAAACATGTGAACCGCGCTGATGGATATTTAACAGTTGTGCCAAATCAAGTCGCTGTGTGGGAGTATAAAGGTGAATATTAGCCGCATACGCCGATAACTCATTCTTAAACGGGTAATCATCGATATTATCAACACAATAATGCAACTCAAACTGTTCTTGATGAGCAATCGCTTCATGGATCATAGGTATAAACGGCGTGATCCCTATCCCTGCGGCAACAAACAGTTGGTGTTTATCACGTGCCATTTCAAAAAAATTCGCAGGCTCATAAACCGACAATACATCACCAACATTTACCTGTTGATGCATATATTGCGATCCACCTTGGCTATCTCGCGCTTGCTGCACCGCTATCTGATAGACCCCCTCGACAGCCGAATCACACAGAGAATAAGACCGCTTTAAGCCATTAGGTAATTTAAGCGTTATATGTGCGCCGGCACTAAACGAAGGTAAAGCGCCAAGATCGGTTCGACTTAAATAAAAGCGTTTAATGGTGGCAGACTCAGCCACGATTTTAACCACCCGCATTTCCAATTTAATTAGACTTTCAAGCCGAGAATTCCAGTCTTCAACGTCATTACTTTCTAAGCGATGCTGAAAAACACCTCTAACTTCTGCGCCCAATTCAGGTAATTGAGCTAATGCGGTTGTAGCCGCTAAATTATCGGTTTCGATATAGAGATAATGCTGTACGGTAGCAATCGTCCATTGAGGATAAGGACGTTCAATGACCCGTATTTCATCATTAACGTTAATGTCACCTTCTTGCAGCACATGGTAAAACCAGCCCGTTTTACTGTTATCTTGTGAATAACGTGAGATTGTTGGTTCTTTAAAACGGTGATTCAACTTAAAACAAGGCTGCCTTGGTTGCGCGACTTCTAACACGACTGAGCCGACAGCGATCTTATCTCCGATGCAGATATTATGCTCATTCATACCAGCAACAACTAAATTTTCACCATAACCACCGCAGACAAACAAAGACGCTGATTTAGGAAAGAGCTGTTGTAGCTGCGCATAATAATGACAATCAAACTGCAATACTGCTCGCTCTACACCGCCATGGAATGTTTCGGCTTGCTCATCGCCAACAAATCCTAATGCCGTTACGCTAACCTTATTCGTAGGCTTTTTTTCAATTCCCGTACGGAAAAAGTAATCTTGGTTAGTAACATAACCATAACGTAATTGTTCAACTGTTGAATAAGGGAGCATTGTGGCTTTCCTGATAAATACGATTATAGCGCTTATAAAAAAGGCCGCTAAAACCACTTAACATACGGGTTTTATACGACCTTATATATACAGCTATCAACAAACTTATTTTTGAAGTTGCTCTTTAGCCGCTTCTACCTTTGAAAAATCTAACCCTAGTTCTTCAACGGCTTCTTTAATTAATGCAGGATTTTGCATTACTTGTGCCATTAGCATTTGTAATTTATCTTGCGGTAAACCTAGTTGGCTAATGGTTGCCATTGCTGCAAGAGGATTTTGAGTCAACGTTTGAAAAATACTGTTGATCTGCTCATCGCTAATATTATTCTCTTTCAACAACGCAATAATCGGATTCATCACACTACCTTTTTGTAATCACTAAATGGAATAAGCACCAGTTTAGCATTTGAGCCTACCTTGTTGCACGATCAATAAAAAAGCCGTAAATAACAACGTTAAATACGGCTTTAAAACTGTCACTAATCAGGACTAATTACGGTTAATAATGACCAAGATATTGCCAGTTACCATTACTTGGATCTTGTTCTGATGGCCAAGGGAAGTAACCATAGCCAGTTGTCTTTAAACGATAATAATGCGTTTTACCATCATGGAAATAATAGTCATAAATCTCACCGACATTGCCCCTTTGACCATTGTCGCCCCAGTTGCCGAAATTATCTTGTTTATACCAATCAAGTACTAATTGCTCAAATACCGCTTGGTCAGTGCCCATTTCAAGTACTAATTGATTAACTGAGTTGTCATCAGCTAAGTAAATCCAATCTCGATTTGAAGCTTTATTGGTTGGGAACTCGCCACCTTGAGCAGGGATTCGTTGAATAAAGTATTCATTCATTCCCTCAGCTGTTGGGTTGATAAACACCGCACTGCTTGATGTATCCCAGGTGGTGGTAGTGCGTTGATCCCACGTCAATAACGCTGGCTGCTCAAAATAATTTTTTAGGCGTTCAACATTCGATAAATTTTGACGATTCAATTTAAGTGGATTGAAATCAAAATTGACATAAGATTCAGCCGAACCTAAATATTTCCAATCATTATTACTACGGTGATCGGTTGGAAATGCAGCTGCAGTTACCGTTTTCATTAAGAAGTAATCACGGGTGTTTAGTTCAGTATTTGAATGAACATAGACAACACCCGCACGTTTACGTTTATGGGTTACACCATTATTCAGCTCACCCTTGCCATAACGATCTGCAACCCACTGATCAAACTGATTAATGGTTTCAAAATCGAGCTGGGATAAATCACTTTGCTCAGTAAATAAAGGTTGTGATTCAATCGCTAAATCGTACCCTTGACCTTTACCGATTGTCACCGCTTTAGCCGGGTATTCCGTATTAATAGCAAAAGTACGACTATCAACAACTACTCGACCTAATTCTTCAAAATTGACCGTTGGTTGCTTCTCTGCAATCATTTGATCAAGATAGCCAACAAATGCCCACTGATGGTTAGAATTTCCTGACTCAGGGAAATACCAATAATTTGGGCTTTTTAAAGCAAACAGCTCCACACGCCCATTACGATGGTATTCAAATACATCCCCTACCTCACCCCAACGGTTATTTTCACCCCACGCATAAAAACGATCTTGGCCATAGTGTGCTAATAATTCATTACGGACAATCGTTTCTAAGCTTGTTTGAGGACATTCAACCGTCACTGCCTGCGGGTTACGCTCGCGTGCTAAGTTAAAATGGAGTTTGTTACTTAGACTACCATTTTTACGAGCACCTTCCAGACCAATAAGCTGTTGAGAATTATCACCATAGGTGACCGTCGCCCAGCACTGACCAGCAACGGGTTGTGGTAAATCATAAACATTACCTGAACTACCATATAGAGCGGGATAAATATAACTGGTATTGGTTAGCTGTGGATCATAAAAGCCCACCACAGTCATAACATCAATCCCTTGCTGAACTGGCTTTAACTTGGTTGTGGTTACAACAGCTTCAAATTGCTGAGTAACCGCATTCCAATGGCTATAACCGCTTACTGATGTCGCATCAAGATAATCTTTACTCTCTAAATAGTGTTGAATTCGCTTTGATGAATAACCAGTGAATAATGGATAACTTGACGTTGAAGAATCAAAGCCACCGCCGCCCATTGGATCGGTGCCATAGCCATAGTGGGTTTTATAAGGCGTAACCATGATATCGCCATAGCCATATTCGCCATCAACATTTGACCACCAATTAAGGTTGTCAGCCATGTAACCGCGATACGCATCATAACCCCAACCAGTGGTTGCCCCGTGAGTTGCATTCGCATAGCCACCAGGATAATGACCCATACTCAGCGCATGACCAATTTCATGAGTTACTTCATTACCTGTCGTATCTGCAAGTAATACCATGCCATTACCGCCCGACAAGCCGTGAGTATAATTACCAACCTCACCTTTATCATTTTTATAGCGACCAATAGAATGACCAATAACAATCGCGGGATAATGGTCAGCTTGCCATTGACTTGCACCTGAACTAGCAACGCCATAATTGGCATTCGAAATACCTAGCTGAATCAGTGACTTGGTAATATCTTCTCGCATATCACCACTGTGAATACCTGGTGACGCATAATCACTATATTCTGTTTTTATATCACCATTAGACATTACAACTTTATCTAATTTAATGGGTAAATAATTACTGATCGTCATCGATGCGAGTGGAAAACGTTGAAATAACTCAGAGCCATAATGCGCAGTTTTTAGTTCAAGCGCTTTTGCTGCTGGCGGCTCAGTTAACATTCCAATTCGAATCATAGGTAAATCAAGATGAGCAGGCGCTGCAAAATCAATACGATCAGCCGTTAATTCACCACTTAAACCACTATAAGTTGCAAACTCTAAGCTCAAGCCTTGCTCAACCCAATTCCACGGTAATACTGTAGTAAATGAGCGTTTTGAATAGACAACATCTTTACGATCATCTTGCTTAGCACGATCCGATTCTAAAATTTGGAGAGGATTCGTCATCTGACGAGTTTCAAGTAATACCCCATCTTTATAAATCTTTAACTCAATACTTTTTGGTTCATCGTTAAGCATTGGTGTTAAAACTAATAATGCTTCACGTTGAGAGACAATTCGTTGTTGTTGTTTTTCGTCATTACCAAAAGGCTCTGCCGTTTGATTTTGAATAAAACGTATTTGTGCAGCAAAATCACCACTGAGATGATTAACAATAGGTTGTTCATCAATAAAGCCATATGCTTCAATTAAGTCGGCGTTATAAGGCAAACAATCTTTTGTGGCGGTACTGACTAAATCCTTATCACCAACAAGATATTGCACATTACACTGCTTATCTTTATCCCATTGCTCTAAATAAGTGTAACCAAATTGGTCGTTATAAATATAAACACCATCCATCTGGTTAACTAATTTCCATGGTGCCTGAATAAAATCAAACATTGCTTCTGCTGAACGATCTGCATAATCAAAACCATCAACAAAAGGCATAAAAGAAGGTAAATTGCTGGCTGTTAATGCATATAAATAACCGTTATATTTAAGGAAACGTTGTCCATTACGAATCTCAATATTAGTAGGATCTTCAATAAGTTCTTTAGTTTCAACGATACGTTGTAATACTTTTGCTTTCATTTGCTCAAGTTGCTGCACACTTTCAGTTTGTGTACTCGAAGCAGCAAAACTTGCCGTAGAATAACCGCATAACAATGCACTCACAGCGACAGCAATACGTTTAATATTCATATATAAGCCTTAATTATGGTAACCATAAGAAATATACATATGAAAGCAATTTAATGCCACATCACATTGTTACTTTTTTATAACAATTACCCATGTAACAAATTTATTGTGAGCAATATCACACTAAAATATTCGTTATAAACAAATAATTCACTCTTCCTATATTTCACATCAATAACTGCTGAATCTTGATTAAACTAACTAGCCATTGCGAAAATTAACAATAGGCTAAAAGCTTAGCACCTAGCATTAAATCGCTTAGCATTAAATCGCTTAGCATCTCGTGCAACAGAAAAAGGAATAAAAGCGCAACGAAGGTAACCAGCAATTACATTATCTTTATAAAGTGTTTTAATTTGATATCGAATAGAAACAATATTTGCCAGCATTAACCAACTACAAATTAGAGCTAACATGCTGCCATATAAAATAAAAAGGCTAAAATCGGAGATCAAGAAAATAAGATTAATTATCAAAAGTGTTTTAGAAAGGTTAGATAATTTAGCCATTACGTGAGGTGATACTTTTTTCATAAAATAGAATTTATCATTATCGGATGGCCGCTAATAATAATCCTATTCGCAAAAGGCATAACAAGTATTTAGGAAAAACATTTTTACTAAAAAAGTATTATTTATGATGCATATCTCTTACAAGAGTCCGCTTTGTTATTACCAACAAGTAAATTTATAAAAAACACCATCACAGCAGTAACAATTATAAAAAAGCCGCTATAAAAAGCGGCTAATATAAGGTGATCGTATTATTTTTTCACGGGTTCTAGTTTAAGCTCACCATTGGCAATAGCGATACGATACAGTTGACCATTAACTTCATCACGAATAACAACCCCTGCCCCCGCTTTATTGATTTTGATGTCATCTTGCATCCAACATGCACCATCTGCGGTCATCAATCCTTGTGACGCATTCCGATTATAAGTTTGACCATACACCGCACTGATATTTAATTTACCGACTTGTTCAAAACCGCTATAGGTTATCACTATGGTTTTAATATTAGCAGCATTAATAAACCCAGTAACATTAGCCGTTTTCAATATTTGACGTGATGAATAAACTGATTTTTTATGTCGATCATGTAAATCAATATCAATCTTCCCTGCCGATAATTTATTATAGCCAAGCGTACTGCCTACCATATTAAAATGATTAATCGAGCCATCTAACGATATAACAACTTGATATTCATCACCTTTATCTACAGTAAGGCGAACTGAAGATTCAGGATTAAAGTCAAACATCGGCGCAAGATCAACCTTTGACTGTAAATGACCATTTTTAAGCAGTTTTACATGGCAACCTGGACGATCATTAATGAAAGCCAAAAAGTTATCTAGCTTAGGAATATAGCTATTAGTTAATGCTGAGCCAACAGTTGGAGGTGACGATTCAGGCATAATATTCCGTGCTAAAGAACCTTCAGCGATAAAAGTATTTAGCCCAGGATTAGTTTCATATACTAAGGGGGATAAATCACTCCCATTGAGATAACGTAAAGTCGCCCCATATAATTCAACAATATTACCTGACGCTTCAGCGTAACCAGCTGGGAATGTATTGCCACGTAAAAATCTAATCGTCTTGGTTGCCGTTTTAGGTGCATCCCAACCCATTAATTCAAATTTATTATTGCGGCCTTCGCAGCTAAGAAAACACTGGGCATTCTCTTTTGACCATTGGAAATCAAGACTTGCACAAGTATTACCCGCAACTTCACCACCAATTTTACCATTAGGGCGTAATAATGGTGATTTAACAACGAACCCTTGCTTGAACCGACGCGCGCACAAATTATGTAATTTATTACCATTAACCCAAGTGATCCAACGATTAGGATTAATATCATCAATCACGGCTTCTAATACATAAGGCTGTTCAAAACCATCAACATATACATCTGAAACAAAGTTTCGCCACACATACTCATGTGAACGCTGGGTTGATAAACCGACGGTCCAACTTCCTGCTAATAAGGCTAACCCACGACCCGTTAGTTTTGTCTTATCCGGTACTATACCGTCTGAATGATTGTGATACTCGATCCAACCATTGATAATTTTTAACTGGGTGATTTTATTTTCAACACAACCCTTGGTCCTCCATTTACCATTAATTTTTTCTTTTGATGAGGTTAACATCACCATTGTTTGATCAAAATGATCAAGCGAACGTGAACGAAGAATAAAAGGATTACCAAATAAATTAACGTTATATTTTAAAACAACACCAATAACATTACTACAAAGCTCTAAAGTGCCGTCCCATTGAACGTTAATATCTTTAAATTCAATCGTCTTATTAAAACGATAAACTTTATTTGGGATCAATAAAATAAGCCCGCCTTTACGACAAATTTCTGCGGCATAATTAATTTTATCGCCCCAATCAGATAAAGGTGCATAATGCTCAAGGTTATCGATAGAATAAAAACTTTGGCCTTCAATACAAGGTTGTAGAAAATATTTATTTTTATTAACAATGACGAAAGTCGCATTAGTATCGATTTCATCGACGACGCCATTGCAGGTTACGCGATAAATTTTATCATCAATACGTAGGCCGTTGTATCCCTCAGGAATAGTATCACCTACCACTAAGTTACGGCTAATTGGGTATATTTTAAGACCTGAAACACTTTCAATTGCTTGATGATCTTGAGCTTCTGCCCAACCTTTATCAACAACCGTATTTTGAGGTCTTAAGTCACTGACAGATCCATCTGTCATTACCTGACAAAGTTTACAATAATAATGATGAACACCATCAGTATTAACATAGTTTTTTAAATCTTTATTTGAAATAATAATATTAAATTTTGTTTCTAATCCATCAATGTCATTATTATTTTTATAAGCATCAACATATATATAAAAAGGTTTATTAGATGCATCAATAATACGATTATTTTCTAATTCAATACGATGTCCAGAAATATAAGCCACACCAGCCATGACTTTATATACCCCTTCCATAGGTAATACCATAAAACCATTTTTAATAAACCAATCTTTACCTTGCTGATCAATAATGGCTTGTAATGCTAAATTTTCAACATTATCTAATCGTTGATGAGCCATAAAACTAGGGCCGGCAGCCATAATGGCACTATTAGTAATTTCAGCAATGTTACTATAATTTAAAATAAAAGATCGGATTAACGTATTGCCTTTAACGCCTGGGCCATCGACGGTTTTAGTTGTTAACTTAGGATAAGTAATCGCAATAATGGTGTCATATTCACTACAATATAAGCAACTCCAATTAAATTTAAATGGCCCAACATCACTGTCTAATGTTGTCGAAAGCGCTATTGCATCTTCAGATAAGCGAATTTGTTGTTGAATTTTAGCATTATGAACAATTTCATTAGGTTGTAATAGTTCATTTTCTGTTGGCGCTTTACCACGATTAAGTTTATAAGCAAAAATCATTGAGTCAATTAGCAATATTTTTTTTTGAGCTTGCATTTTAGCAATTAATGCTCGACCTTTAGCTGTAATAATCACTTCTGGCTGATTTGAGTGTTTCATCAAGTCAAGTGCATTAACTTTATCAATAGCACCAGGAATAAACATACCCGCTGTAGCACCACCCGCTATCATTGTTGTACTTCTTAAAAAAGAACGGCGAGAAATACCTTTGTTATCATCGTTACTGATTGAATCTATTTTACTCATTCACTTACCTATTATTATGTATAAATAGCCCCTGAATTCATATTATATATATATAAATCAAGCTCTATACCATCACTAAAATGTATAACTAAAAGTAATTAAACACCGCTATAAGTATTTATGGGTTATTTATTACGATGAAGTATTTTTAATATATCGAATGTGATTATCAAATACTACTGCATGGCTTTAATATTAACAATAATTGACAAATGTCAATTATCATCGTCAATTAAATATTATTGATATAATAAGACAAACTTAAAGTAGGAAATAAAAAGAGGCGTATTATAAATACGCCTCCTGATAATATTTATTTTAATTTAATATTGATTGATATTTAATTCCATATCTAATACTGATGAATAATCACTATCACCATAATTCGGATATAAAAGTAATGTTAATGCACTTGCACGGCGACCAATACGGGCTCTCAGTGGCGAACTTTCACTGCCATTACTAAAACGATCTTTGCTATTGAGCAAAATTTCAAAACTGCTATCACTCTTGGTTGCATCCCACTGTGTTTGAGTCCACTTTTTAGTTGATGGGTGGAAATAACCAAGGGTACAAGTTTCTTTTTCAATATTAACATTACTAATTTCAATACGAACATAGAAATCAAAACAGCCAGCTTTCGTTGTCATGGTACCGTTATAGTCATGAGTTTTATTCTCTAAACAACCATTACTTGGACGCGTTGCATTCATGACTATGATACCTGGTGTGGAGCCCGCAACCTCAGCGTACGATATGCGGAACTTACCTGTTGTCATATCAGCACCAAACACATTTTGTTGAATACGCCCTAATAAGGCATTTTTAGCGCTTGAACTGTAATTCCCCCCCATATCTAATCGTATAACTTTAGGTACTTTATTTCCTGCAACAAAGACATCATGCCGTGGCTTAACATCATTTTGGGTTGAATCAACAATATGAACACGATTATTCAAAGTAATCTGATTAACAATACAGTCTTCAGGTTTAAAATCAGTTCCCGCACTACAGGATAGCTGTAATTCTTTAAGACAATTTGCTGTAATGTCATTGTTACTAATATCAATGATATAACCACCATTACGATGTTGACGCGTATCCCGAATATTAATATAAGCTAACTTACCTGCGGTATTATTTGGCGTATAAACACGGTTGCCCTTAAATATAGCCCGACGATTAACCATCTGGTTATCAGTTAAGTATTTACTGTTATCCCACCAATTCACCGTCAGGAACGTAAATGCTCCAGAAGTTTGACCATTGCTGTTATAACCGTTATCTGGTGATTCAAAATCACAGCCGGTTATTTCATAACTTCCCACAATCTGAGTTGATATATCAGCAGTACGCGATAATTTAGGTAGCCAACACTTCACATTACGAATAATGATAGATTCAGCAGGCTCACTTCCATAACTAACACTGTCGTCCCACGGTGCACCCGGTTCTGGTGAGTATGAAAGAAACGTACCTTGAGTATTATCAGCCGTGACCTCGAATTTGTTTTCTATATAACTAAAGAAATTTTCTTCAAAACGATGCTCTATATTATAAATCAAAGCATTACGTACTTTTTTCAAGAATATACAAGTATTTGTACTACCATCAGGTTTAAAGTTATACATGTTCACTGTTTCACAATCATGCATTTCAACACGAATACCTGCAAGATACACAGGCGATAGTGCTCGAGCACCGTTATTATCAGGATGTGGACGAACTTTAACACCACGGATACGCACATTACTGAAAATTAAGCGATTACCTTCCCACAATATCGATGTGATATATGCACCAGTGTTATTATCTTCACCCGCCCAAAAATCAGTACTATTCTCCCAATCCAGACCTTCAACAATCATATTACGCATTGCTTTTTGTACATCTAGATACCATGGATGAGTATTAGTAATACCACCAGAGTAAAGACCTCGACTACAATTTCGCATCACGACATTTCGAAATACAATACGCTCATAAGGGAATTGATTTGCTCCAAAAAATGCCAGGTGTCGCGAATTAGTTAGCGTTAAGTTATCAAAAATAACCTCACCAAAACCAGCATAAGCACCTTTAAAGGTATACTTTGATGAATTGGGATTACCTTGTGTTGGGTGTTGTTCTTTACCGATAAACTTATAACGGAAACTACCATCATAATTACAATCACGTGAAATAATGCCACGGTAACCACCCCAGCCATCACCTGCAATAAAATTAAGTTTACCCGTTGTCACATGATGACAATTAGTTTCACAATAATAAGGCATTTCCGCTACATTAGGCATACTCATGGCATTTAAACAATCGTCACCATCGATATTGATTGGCGAACCTGTCCAATGAATTTTCTTACCTAAACAACCATGAATCTCTAGACCATAACGAATAACTATTTCACTAGCGGTAGTATCAAAATAGACATTATCAGTAAACGCTAGCCTTACTACTTGTTTAGCTGTTAAATTTTTAAGTAATAATGCATTCGCTGCTGCTTTATTAGGATCATTATAAATAAGACCAATCGTACTTGCTTCAAGCCACAATGGTTTATTTAGATCATCACTAAGGCTTGGCGTTAATGTAGCTTCCGTCCAATGACCATTTTCACGTACATATTGTTTATTATCATGCGGAGCATCACTAATAGCTTCAGTCCATGTTCCATCAGCACGCATATTATAAACCAAGCCTGGTTGGCCATTCGTTAATGCAATTGCAGCCCCAACTTGCTCTACTGTTGGAATATTATTTTCATGAAAAAATTTCACAAAATCACGACTAGGAAGTGTTTTCTTGCTACCACTTCTAAAGCCAATATCCTCATTATCATAACCACTTAAGATTTGAATTGCAGTATCTGATCCTGGTGATACTAGCGATAACATATTTCCGTAAGTTGCCCATGATGGAATATTTGGTTGCGTCGAACCACCAAGTCGCATTGTAGTACTATCAACTGGGAAACTATTAATATCAATATCTCTATCAACAATAGCAGTAATATATTTTTCAGTATTTAATATGGTATTTTTTACATTTTCATTAATTTCATTTTTCATTTTTTATTTCTCTAAATTTATATTAATTATTTTTTGTTTTTAATTTTTGTTTTTCATACCATTGAAGATAATCATCAACTTGTTTTGCACAATTAGATAATGCATTTTTTAGTCGAGGGAGATCTTCAGCAATTGTCTGTGCCGGGGTTCTTCCTATTATTTTGGGTTTATTACATGCAGTGATCAGCCATGGCTCAGGCAACATTGTAATGATTTCTACACGTGCTGGCTCAATATGGTTGCTGCAGCCAATCAATAACATCATCAGGCCAATGATTATGATATTTTTCTTCTTTATACAATAGGTTATGTAACGATTCTGTAGTAACAATAAGTTCTCCTTGTTGCTTTACTCTTCGTTGCTCCCGTTGCAGTAATAAATCATTATTCTCGTTTTTCTGCTCTACTAATTGCTTTAAACTTGCTGTATTTGATTTATTAATCATCAGAATATTATCTCTATCTATAATTAGAGAGCTTAACTCACGATCCATATACTCAGATTTCACTAATAAAACAAAAATAATTGATAATAATAATAACCTCATGAGTACATATCCTATTCAATGCACCGTAAATATTCTGACATCCGCCTTTTTACCAAACCTTTTAATTTTTTTCCTCCGCCATACACCCAGCGAGATAATTGCAGACAAGCTTGCGGTAGTTTCCCAGATTTTACATATGTAGATATTTTAGTTTCTGTAAGATCTTTATTTTTTAGAAAACGTTTGCAACCAGTATTAAAGATAAATGATGTTAAAGCATCATATTGTCCTTGAGTAATATCATTATTACCAATAACATTATTTAAACAAGATTCAGCTTGTTTAATATTTAACACCCAATCTCTTGCAACTTGTTCATTATCTATAATATCTGTGGTTATATTATGAATATTACCAATACCATTTGTTTTATAGCCAGCAGGGCAACGATAAGTATCTAACCGACACCCTTCATAGTCTCCTATTAGTTTTAATCCTTTATAGGTTAATTTTAATTTTCCTTGGTTTTCTCCAGCAATAACAACATTCCCTATTGGTAATGTACTATTCCCTACTCCACCATCACCAAGAAGTGCTATCACTGCAGTAATTGAGCATAAAATTGGTCTTACTTTACTCATGAATAAATATCCCTCTCTCTCGCGCTATTTGCTGCATAACTTTCTTATGCCAATAACTAAGCGATAAAGCCAAGATCCCAATACCGAGTGAAATAATTAAAGACCAAGCTTCTATTGTCATGAATTGAAAATGGCCGATAATAACAAAAACCACGAACACCACTTTATTTACTAACCAATCCAATAACTCATACATCTTGTTATTCCTTGTTTATCTGAAGTAAATAGGGATTTTCCTCCAATATCTATCTTCAATGATGTAAGTCTCAATATTGATATTTCCGATTACTCCAGTGCTTTACTTGATGCAGTGATTATTATTCATTTGAATCCTTAATGCATCAATTGTCGTTATGAAATCATCGGGAAAGAGTCAAAAACCGAATGAATCCGAATTTCAGTTTACCGTTTGATATTTTGGATGTGTTTTTATGACAAAATCGAGCAATTAACTGACATCTCATTCACTAAAATGCAGCAGATCGAGGTTAATAGCGGTAGGTAACCCTATCATTTCCCATAAAAGCAAAAATCTAAGCTTATTCATATCGGGCTAAAAGCTCACAATATTTAGCTCTTTGTGGGTAATGACATTATTTATATCAATGGTTCTTAAATTTTTGCCTTCAATATAAAAAGGTAATTCATATGGCAATGCGCATTCATTGTACTCAGTGTGGCGAAAAAGCACGTATCAATAAAACAAACTGGTTTTCAAATGCAGCAGCTGATTTATATTGTTCATGTTCAGATCCTGAATGCGGACATACTTTTGTGATGTCTTTAGGTTTTAGCCATACCATTAGTCCATCTGCAAAAAATGTAAATGAACTGGTCATTGCTTTAGTTAAAACAATGCCACCAGAAAAAGTGAAAGAACTTCATCAAATGCTAACAATATAAACTTATGCGGAACGTTATTCGTTCCGCTTTAAAAAGACAAATAACATCAATTGCACGTTATAAGAGGATGAATTGTAAACGGAGGAGGTGAAATATTACTTTTAGGATGTATAAGATTAACTATTACATTAAAAAAAAACAATAATTTCTAACAAGTAAATTCAGTAAACCGATATTTTTTATGTAAACGAGTCAAATATGACAAAATGCAATGATATAATATGCTATAAGTTTCATCACTAACCCAGTATGAGTAAATTTACATACCAATATATAAAGTAAATGTATAATTACAACAAAACACATACCGATCACATTATGAAATATATTCATCACTCATGTGTTAGTAACTATATTACATACTTAATCTGTTGTTATTCCATTTCCTTGATAGGGTTGATAGTCCCAAATGAAACCTAATTCGACACATAAATCTCATGTTACGACTCTTTCTCCTTACCAATATCTCGGTGGTAAAGCCGTCACATCAAAATTATGTTCAGTATTAGACATTGATGAATATCAAGATCTTGCTGATATTTTTAATATTCCACGTGGCACTGTATCAACATGGCACTCTCGAGAAACGACACCATTTGAAATAGCTATCCGTTCCCACCTTGCAACAGGGGTATCACTGCGTTGGCTACTGCTAAATGAAGGTGAGGCATTTCCGCACATGGTTACCTCAGATACAGAGGTAACATCAAGCGTATTAACATTGCCTTATTACCAATTAAAGTCAGGCCGACTTACCACTCTTCCTGCTTTATCTTTTGACCCAATATTACTAAAACAAGCGGCTATTGATCCCCTCCTTCTGATGGCATTACAAACATCCACTACAACTTTAATCATTGATAAAAGTGATAATTTACCGATTAGCGGCAGTTATCTTATTAGCATTGATAATTTAATGTCGATTAATGATATTCAACGATTACCCGCTAATCAGCTCGTATTGCACTATGGTCAATCTTCAATAGCTATTGCGCAAGACGACATTAAAATAATAGGTAAAATCATTCTCTCGATTGATCACGTATAAATAGTCATTATTACTTTATTAATAAAAGACCAATAAAAAGGCGATCCGAAGATCGCCTTTTTAAACATTTTATATCAACCTATTACTATTATGCTTTTTGTTCTTCAAGCTCTAGCATTTCTTCTTTCTGCTTCATTATATCATTAAACACTATTCGTGCTTCCTGAGCTAATGCAGATGCTTCAAGTTTAGCTTCTTTCGCTGTCATCGCTTCTGTTGTTAAACGGTGTAATTCTTCTGCTAATTCTTGAGGAACATCACCACTATCAACACCACTATCACCACTTGCTAATGCTTCTGCTCGAATTTTCTTCTTAATCTTCCAGATTGCATTTAGCGCATCACGCTCAGTATCAGCAGCCTCAATCGCAATATCTTTTAATTGCTCAAACTTCGCTAGTGCCATACCTTCTTTTGACCATGGATCAACATCTGGTAGTTCTTCAATATTAATTACTGGATCTTCGTAACCATTTTGGTGACTTAAATCTAGTGATGCTGCTTTTACAGCTGAAATCATTAACATTACAGTGATGAATAACAACGGTAAACCACCAACGATTGCTGCCGTTTGTAGTGTTGCTAGGCCTCCCATAAACATCAATACTGATGGCATGAACGACATTGCAAATGCCCAGAACAAACGGTTCCAACGCATTGGCTCTTCTGTAACGTCATTCTGAACGACAGAAGCAAGAATATATGAAATTGAGTCGAACGTTGTTGCTGTAAAAATCAGACACAATAATGTGAATACTGCAATAACCACGGTACTGAACGGTAATTGCTCAAGAATAGAGAAGATAGCTTTCGTCGCGCCTTCTGCATTCAAAATACCCACAACATCAAGTGCACCTGATAATTGTAGCGATAGTCCGTAGTTACCTAATACCATAAAGAATAGGAAACAACCCATCGAACCAAAGAAGATCGAGCCAGTAACCATTTGCTTAATTGTACGACCACGAGAAATACGTGCGATAAATAAGCCCATGCTTGGAGCAAACACTAACCACCATGCCCAATAAAAAATAGTCCAGTCTTGTGGGAAATGTGTATCTTCAAATGTACCATAGCCACCAAAAGGTTCAGCCCATGTTGCCATGATGAAGAAGTTAGAAAGCATACGTCCTAGAGAATCCAGACCTGTTTCTAGCATGAAAATAGTCGGACCTACTGCAAGAATGAACGCAAGTAAACCCAATGCACCCCAGAAGTTAATGTTACTCAGTACCTTAATACCTTTTTCCATACCTGCATAAGCAGAGTAACCAAAGATACAAGTACATAAAAGTAGCACTATAATTTGTGTTTCTGTATTTTTAGGAGTTCCAAATAAATAGTGTGCACCTTCAGTAATTAACGGGGCAGCTAGACCTAATGTTGTTGCACCACCACCAAGCAAGCCAAAAATGAACAACACATCAATAACTTTACCCACCCAACCATGACTACGTGCTTCACCAATTACTGGCATTAATGCAGCAGATACTTTCAATACAGGCTGTTTACGTACGTAAAAGAAATAAGCAATTGGCACCGCTGGAACAAGGTAAATACACCATGCAATAGGACCCCAGTGGAATACACCATAAGTTGCAGCCCAACGTACAGCCTCTTCACTACCTGGCTCTAATTGAAATGGCGGACTTTGATAATAATAAGCCCACTCGATAGCACCCCAGTACAAAATACTCGCACCGATACCACCACAGAAAAGCATTGCAGCCCATGATGCAGTTTTAAATTCAGGCTCTTCATCTGCATCGCCCAATTTAATTTGACCAATATCAGAGAAAACAATATAGATCATAAAAAAGAAAGCAGCCATACCAAGCGCTAAATATAAAAAGCCTAGTTTGTCTGTCATAAAGGTTTTAGCGACGGCAATCCATTCTGCACCTTCTTTAGGGAACAAAATAAGTGGAACAACCACCGAAATCAACATTGCTAATGCCCCAAAGAATGTAGGCTTATCAATTAATTCGAAATTTTTACGTAATGTACTCAAACGATATCCTTACTGCTATATATCATCCATGAAAAAGTTACATATATGATGTTCTTTTAACACTAAAGACACAAATAATATCAGTTATGGTAACGATGAATTATTTTCATAACGTACTAAATAATCAATGATTTAATAAAATATCGACTATCTGATCTATTAATAATCAGATAGCTGGTGTTTTTGTTACAAATAGAAACAAATAAGATTAATCGACAAGTACCATACTTATAAAATTATATGCTAGCTATAAACTCACCTTTAAGTAATAAGTATTAAACATGTACCATATCGGCAGTTAAATATATGGATTTTTAGTGATCTGTGACTAATAAATACTTATTTATTTTCCTAATATGATTAACAGTATTATCGTTCAAATTTGATAATAATAATTCAAACTCACCAATATCATTCTTCACCAGTGTTAATTAACGAATGATAATACGAGTATTACTCTCCTTTTATTTAGCATTTAAATAAAAAACAGTAGTAATATGACAATTAAAAAGAAAAAATGAGATTTAGTTACAACTATCGTAACTATTTTTAGTGTCTTATTATAAAAGTTAAGTACAATAGACTAAATTACTTTTATTTAGAATTAATAACATGATTGAAACTCTTTTAAATCTACGCTCTTTAAGAGCTCAAGCGCGTGAAATGTCTATTGAAGATCTACAAGAAGGTCTACAGAAGTTCACTCAAGTCGTTGAAGAACGTCGCGTGGAAGAAGAAGCAGCTAAAGCAGAAAATAAAGAACAAGAAGCAAAACTGCAGAAGTACCGCGATATGCTTGCAGCTGAAGGTATTACACCTGAAGAATTAATCGCATTAATTGGCGATAGCCCAAAAACAAAGAAAAAGCGTGCAGCTCGCCCAGCTAAATACAAATTTGTTGATGAAAATGGCGATGAAAAAACGTGGACAGGCCAAGGCCGTACACCTAAAGCACTGCAACAATTACTAGATAATGGCGACGCACTCGCTAGCTTCGAAATCTAATTTACATATTATTTATGTAATTGAGCAGATAAAAAACGCTCATTGTATTAATCAATGAGCGTTTTTATATTAATAATAAATTAAAATGATACTAAATATTTTATAAATTTACTTATTTTCAGCGGCTAATTGTTCTGCTGTATCATTACGAGTTGTAAATAGTTTATAGCTCATAATTATAATGACTAATGCTTTAATAATCATCATCTGTGGATTACCATAATAACCAGCCATCCCCACAAAGCCTGAAAGCAGCATCAATATGCGATATTTTTTCAATTCGGTCATATACAATGCGATCACGATCACGCCTAAATCAACAAACTGTAATCCAACAGCTAATGTTGGCTCTGCGATAAAAGCATGAATTGCAACATAAATTATATATGATATGCCTATAATCATCACAGCTGCCAACAATTGAATCACTATCTTTGCTGTTTGAGTAAAGTCTTTAAAATATCGGTATAAATTAATTGCTGTAACCGATAAATTAAGAATAACTTTCGGCCACCACCCCATCAATATTGACCATATTGTATCATTTGTGGCAGAAGCAAAAGCCGCGTAACGGGTAACTTTCATCGTGTTAAATATAGTAATTAAGATATAAAACACCACAGATGTCCATCCTAATATATCTTTTAATAGATCAATCACAGCAACATCTCTCAACATACCATTAACTATTAATGGTGATAATAATAAATTTTGATGTTAATATTTAACGTATATCCATATATAAAGTGGAATAACACTAAAAACAAAGTGGATAATACCATATGAATTTATATTATCACATCAAGGTATAATGCTGATTTAATTATTCTTCGGGCGATTAAATACTGATACTATTACATAGCAATATTTAACCGTACTATTTCGTCTTATAGAGAGGTGAGTACGTGGTTAAAAATACCAATATTGAAAACAGGTATGCGTTTATAGTCGCTCAGGAGGATCAAATCCTTCACTTTCACCTCATAAAAAACCGCTAATATTTAGCGGTTTTTTGCTATCTGAAACCATCATTTATATCTAAACTAAATTAACTAAAGCATTCATTATTAAAACTTGATTGGCACATAGTTAACACTGAAGCTGTCAGTCTTAATGCCATATTAATTGAATCATCAGACTCATCGCAAGACCGTAATAAAGTAATATGATTATTTAAACAACTATAACCTTTATTAACTAAACAAGCAGCGATACAAGCATAGTAATAACTCGTTTTATCTTCAACATCTAACTCTTTTAATGGTGCTAGCTGCATGGCATTAGTAACATTACAATTCAAATCAACACTATGCATTGCCATATAGTAAGCATTCGTCGCAGCCATTCTTACTACTGCATGATGGATATCTTGGCGCTGATTGATAGTTACATCACCAACAAGGTGCTGAATCATTTGCAACACATTCTTATTCTGACAAGCTAAGGCAGCTGCATAAACAATATATTGCATTCGATTAGTAGATAATAATGATTGTCGAGAGATTAATGCATTAAGTAATTCTGAATGTTCACATGCTTCATCGGTAATTGGCATAACAATACTCCTAAAATTATGAATAATAATTTCATCACTATGTTCATAACTTTATAGTATGCTTCTTAACTCAAACTGCAATCTGCAGATATGGAGCATTACTGTGTATTTATGATCAATACACATATAACAAATATAAAAAAAGGATGATAGTCATCATCCCTTTTCTAATATAAATAATTTTATGCTGATGCTGAAAACAACATTTCCATATCATAGTTATCATTGGCTAAAGAACGTTTTAGTCGAGTGAGGTTTTTTATTTGTAATTGACGAATTCGTTCACGTGTCAATCCAACAGCATCTGCAACCTCTTGTAATGTCTGAGGTTCATAGCCTTGTAGTCCAAAACGGCGACAAATAATTTCTCGATCACGCTCTGTTAATTTAGACAACACTTTTTTCGTGATAGTTTGCATGTCATTATCTTCTAATGCTTTATCTAAATTAGAATTTTCATCTGCAACAAAATACGACAATGAATTATTTTCGTCTTCACTTAATGTTTGATCAAATGACAATACATGCATATTATTTGTCATTAAAAATGAAACTTCACTAACATCACGCTTTAAGTAGTCAGCAATCTCTTCTTGCGATGGCTCATTATTATTTTTAGTCATTAAATCACGATGAGCACGCAAAATAGTATTTACTTCTTTTGACACATGTACTGGTAATCGAATAGTACGACTTTGATTATGGATCGCTCGCTCTATAGTTTGCTTAATCCACCATGATGCATAAGTAGAAAAGCGAAAACCTTTTTCAGGATCGAATTTTTCTACTGCGGTAATTAAACCAATATTTCCTTCATCGATTAAATCACTCAATGATAGAGCAGACGCTCGATATTTTTTTGCTAAGCTAACAACAAGACGTAAGTTAGATTCAATAAGAACACGTTTAGCTCTTTCATCACCTAATAATGATTTACGGCTATAAAGAATCTCATCTGTTTTTGTTAGTAGAGGCTTAAACGATATATCATTTAAATAAAGACGAACCACATCATTTTCAAATGTTATTTCCTTCATACATCATCCTTGAGTACTTATTGTTCTAATTGTTATTTATTAGTTATAATAATAAAGATATTTTATCTTTTACACAACAAATGATCACATAAATTAAACAGCATATCATCCTAACTGAAAACCATCACTGGCAATACTGTAAATACTCTTTATCATTATTTTCCATGCTCGTTTAATATGCTTAGGGTATACTATTTGATAATTGAGAATTAAAAAATAACAGAGTAAATTTATATGCTTCCTTTTTTAAAAAAAACACTTTTAGTGACTGTTAGTATTGGCGCGTTATTTTCAACAGCCGCAAATGCAACAAACTCAACTGTTGCGCAATCATGTATCACAAATCAAAATTATGATGAGCAAGGGCTTATTAATTGTTTACAACAGGCAGCAAAAAATGCCAAGGAACAAGTCTACAATTTGACTAATCAGGGTGATATTTACGACAAAACAATTAACACCCAGTGTAACAATAAAAAAGCAGCCTTTGATAAAGGGCCTGTCATTAGCAGTGATAATGAAAAATTAGCGCTATGCTATGCAAACGCTTGGTCAGCAGCACGCGATAGTTTACTGGGTGAAAAATACAGCACTAAATTGACAACTGATGTTTATAAGGATAAATAATGAGATATTTATCTGATTACCAACAGCAAATTCAGGCCTTAGTTTGTAACAATGAATACTCACTAGAACAAGCGATCTTAATACTAAGATCACTGCTTGAAGATATTGAAAATGATGATGCTATAACAGATATAGCAATGCATGCTGAATAGTTCATATTAAATCAACATCTTGCCTATTGAAACATATCAAAAAGTGGTTATTGCTATATCATCACTAATATACGACTCAATTTCTTGATAAAGAAGTTGAGTTGATGGATTTTGCATTTTTTCATAATTACTTACTAAATAATAACCAGGGATTTTATCTTGCATCTCCCCCATATCAATAGCCTCTACAAGTACACCTTGTTGGATATATGATTCAACAAAAATACGATTAACGAAGGCAATGCCAATCCCCTGTATAGCAGCCTCAATCGCATGCAATGAATTTTGAAAATAGACCTTGCTCTGATTTGGATGAGGTTTTACATTATTATTAGCTAAAATTAGATCCCATTGAATCAATCTATTTGTCGTTTCAATCAATGTACTGGTTGCTAATAATTCACCTGGGAATTTAATTAAAGACTTATTAATATAATTAGGGGCACAAACCGCTATCATTTGTTCTGGAAATAATAACCTACAATATTTTTCGCTCGGCTTCTCAATACAGTAACGTATTGAAATATCAATATTTTCTTTATTTAAATCCAATATTTCAATGGTATCTATAAAAACAACAGAAATACTATTTTCACTTAAATATTGGTAATTAATTCTTGGTAATAACCACTTATTTAATAACGTAGGTGGAATTGATACCATCATTTTCTGTGTTTTTGTAACAAAGCCGATATCCGTCGTCGCTTGCTCTAAATCCTTTAAAATCAAACCAATACGATTAAAATAACGTATTCCAGCATTAGTTAATTTAATTCCTCGGTGTTGACGGATAAACAATTTTTGACCAATAAATCCCTCAAGAGTCTGGATCTGATGACTTACAGCCCCTGGAGTTACAAATAATTCTTCAGCTGCTAATTTAAAACTTTGTAACCTTGCACAAGCTTCAAAATAAATAATACCTTTTAATGGGGGCAATGATCTCACATTTTGTCCTTAAGTTATTTTTTCTCAACTATTCTTGTATTTCTATTGGTTTGAACTATTGTAACTAATGCTACATTATAAGCATAAGAGATTTCATCTTAATGCTTAATAATTATAGATCGTTTAAATAATGAAGATCTTATTCTTCCATAGGTGCAATAATGAAAATTAAAACAATTGCTGTGGCGATGCTTTTTGCTTTACCCACTTTTATGTCACAAGCTGCTATGACATTAACTAGTCAAAATATTACGAATGAGCAAACATTAAATAACCAACAGCTATTTAACCAATGGGGATGTACCGGTAAGAATGAATCACCACAACTAAGCTGGACTGATGTTCCTGCTGGAACTAAAAGTTTCGCAGTAACAATGTACGATCCTGATGCGCCAACAGGCAGCGGTTGGTGGCATTGGAGTGTGATTAATATTCCAGCCAATGTACACTCATTAGCAGAAGGCGCAGGTGCTGTTGGTGGTAAAGCATTACCTAAAGGTGCAAGCATGGTAACCAATGATTTTGGCTTTAAAGGTTTTGGCGGAGCATGCCCACCACCAAATGCAAAACCACATAATTATCAAATTACTGTTTATGCACTAAACACAGCAAATATAAAATTACCTGAAAATGCATCACCAGCATTAGCTGGTTATAACATCCTAGCTCATGTAATTGGAAAAGCACGCCTTGTAGCACCAACAAATGCTCGATAAAGCTTTTTATTAATAGAAGCCACTTCTCTAGTGGCTTTTACTCTAAAATATATTATTTATAACGACTCACTGATTAGCTAATTATAATATATAACTAATGTATATATGTGGAATGGTATCTACAACCAATACATATAGATTTAAAAGAGTATCTATAACTATTCATCACGGTTTTGAATGCTTAAAAAGATATCACTAGTACAATTTATTCTTACAGTAACTATAGCGTCATGAAAATAGACTAAATATACATCCATCAAATGTTAGTTAAATATTAATAAAAAAGCAATATCATAATACTGCTCAATCTATTTAACTAATAGACTGATATTTAATTAAAATATGTAATTTAATTAAACACCCTCCTTTTATTTATTGGTTATTAATTGAAAACAGCCAATGCTTTCATTGTCATTATTTTTGATCATACCTTTTTCTAGATCTTCACAATATGAAAAACTAATATTTATATCATCGACATCACCTTGAATAAGTATATGTCGTAATAACACATCACTATTCAACTGATGTAATGTCGCATGCCACTGCAGATTATTTTTAAATAAATTAAAACTTACTAACATTAAATTACCTCTTATAAATCAGCTCTAATTACATTAACATGAATTTAACAAAATGCAATTGCTTAATTTCAATAAAAATAGCAAATAAGATTGCTACTTCAATTCTAATTTGAATCTACAATTCAAAAATAATAACGATAATACGTAAAAAGAAACTTAGAGGAAGATAATAGTTTGGAGTTTGGAGTTTGGAGTTTGGAGTTTGGAGTTTGGAGTTTGGAGTTTGGAGTTTGGAGTTTGGAGGAGTAGAAACTATAAAGGCGCAAATAACAATGTTATTTACGCCAATATTAACTTTATAGATTAACTATAAAATTATAGAGCTACAACGTTTGCAGCTTGAAGACCTTTTTGGCCTTGCTCTACTTCAAAAGACACTTTCTGGCCTTCAGCAAGAGTTTTGAAGCCTTCAGAAGCGATTGCACGGAAGTGAACGAATACGTCAGCACCGCCGTTGTCTTGAGTAATAAAACCAAAACCTTTCTCTTCGTTAAACCACTTTACTAGACCAGTTGATTTGTTAGACATTTTGTGTCCCTTATATAAATTCTTTAAAATTATCGCAAATGCGATGAACTGAAGCCTGAATTATTAATAATGATGATGCAAAGCGAAGGGAAACACTAGTGTACACAACAATAACGAAGATGTTTCTAAGGGTTTTTCTTTAACTTATTACTCAATTAATAACTCTAAACTACAGAGTGTCTAAATTTTTACATAAAACGAATTACCTGTAAAGTTTTTTATTAAAAATAATTCTATCCACATGAAAAAATTATAAAAAATTAAATATGATTTGATATCATCGTGTAGCAATAACACCAAATTATTATTTATTATGAATCAATCACTTACCGCCACAGGTGTAACATTTATGCTCAGCAGTATATTGATCACCGTATCCTTCTTCATCCCAAATCTTAATCGCATATTTTTCCCATTCTTTAGCAAGACTATCAAGTTGATCGCCAAACTTCAGATACCCATCCGCACCTTCATATTGAGGTACAGCCCCAACATCTTGAATATGCTTACGGAATTCTTCTGGATTATCGATAATAGGACAAGGTTGCATTAAGTTATCATTGAAAGGTATATCTTTCTTGTATCCTTCAAAGAATTTAGAACGAAGAATATCAATGATTGGTTTATCGCGTACATTATCAGCCGCATACGGTTGAAACACGCAAGGTTCTGCGCCACCTTTAGCATTAATATGCAGATAATTAGAACCGCCAGACATACAACCGTTAACAAGGAAACCGTGGTTCCAGAAGTCAGCTAAGAAAGCAAATGTGCCTCCTTTACGCATTACCTCAAGTTTATGGAAACGCTCATATCGCTGTTTAGGTGTAGGAACCAAATCAAAGTTAGCATCAGCTCCCGTCGGCATATATTGGAATGTCCAAACATACTCTACATTTTCATCAACCAAGAAATTCCAGAACTCATCACTCATAATCTCAGCATGATTTTCAGATGTAGCCATCAATGAAGCACCAGTAAGAACACCATACTGTTTCAGTAATTTTCGCGTCTCACAGGTTTTTTGGAAGACGCCTTCTCCGCGGCGCCAATCGGTATATTCTTCACCACCTTCAATTGAGATAGTAATTGCAACATTACCCAACTCAGCGAGCTTTTTAACTTTATTTTCTTTTAATAACGTACCATTGGTATAAATCATGAAATAACAATCATTGAAGTCCTCAAAGATCTCATACATGTATTTATATACAAAAGGTTCACCGCCAGTAAAAGTAAAAAATCTAATCCCTAAATTATAAAATTGGGTAAGGATGTTATACATCTCATCTTTAGTAAAATGATACTCATTACCATAAAGCATGGAATAACAACCAACGCATTCAAGATTACATTGATAAGTTGGAGACAACAGCACTAAGAAAGGAATATTTGTTCCATATTTTTCTTTATTTTGCTCTCTTTCTTTTGCACCTAGTACGCCATGATTAATAATTAAATTTTGAATCAATTTCTTACGGCAATTTGGTGATAGTTTTTTTAATGCACGTAACCAACCTAATACTTGAGGATCTTCCTCTGAACACATCTGTGCTGCTTCTAATAAACCAGGCTTATTTTCTTCATCAGCAAATCTAGAGGCTGTTTTAAATAATGTACCAAAAGCTTTCGAACTAAGATTATTTACTAGAGATGAAATAAGCGGAGATAATAAAGCATTCACTGTGTGACTAATTGTATATTTATTTTTGATTACGGGTTCCATTTTATTATCCTCATTAATTATTTACCCGTAATATAATCGTCTACCACCTTGCTTTATATAGAACTTCAACCAAAAAATACTCAAATTAAGACACAAAAGGAAAACTAATATCTAGATCAATTTTTCCTTATTTAATGTAAAAAAAACATCATAACCAACTGTTAAATAAATAATATTTCAATTTAACAATTCAGTGTATTTTATTACGTACCACAAATAGCAACGATTACTGACTATCATCAAAATAACTGCTTAATTTGGCAGTGTTTATAATATGCTCGATTAAATATCGATAAAAATACATTGCTTATTTTTACTCTCACTAGCAATAAATTTTGAATCGAAAAAATACCTTCTAGATAATTGTTATTCATTTAATTTACAATAATGACACAACATCTACAAAATATTCAAAATAGATAATAATGATAAAAATAATTTAACGATAGGGATGAAATAAATAGAGCTTACAAAAAAGCCCCGTCATATAAGACGAGGCTTCAAAAGTGGCGGAGAGATAGGGATTTGAACCCTAGATACGCTATAAACGTATGCCGGTTTTCAAGACCGGTGCTTTCAACCACTCAGCCATCTCTCCATGGCAAATATAATAACCAGTACTCATAACCCTGTAAACATAAAATAGAATATAACATCACTAACAGGTATATTTTTAATCAAAAAGAAAACATAACAACAATAACGTATAGTTAGTAATCAAGTTAATGCTAATAAAGTAACCAACAACACAGCACTAATAGATGAATAATAACAAAGGTAGAATACTCTACCTTTTATTTATTTCTGATCAGCAATACTAACCATCTTTAATGAAAGCCTACCGTAGCAGCTGGCGCTTTCTTCTTAAACTTATACAAAGCTAATAAAGGCAATAAGGCAACATAAGAAAACATTAAAAAGCCAAAAGTATACACAAACGCTAATAACGTCGATTGCTGATGCAATAATGCACTCACTTGAGCGATAAAATGAGGATCAGTAACCGTGGTATGATGCTGCATTGCCTGCTGCTGCAATATTGGATTAGTCGCAGTTATATCAGCCCCTAACGCATGCCATTCACGCTGCTGGGTACGACTGAAGTAAGTATTTACAATTGAGATACCAAATGAACTACCAATGGTTCGACAAAGGTTATACATCACCGCACCACCAACCGCATATTTGGCCTCTAGAGTGCGATATGCCATTTGACTTAACGGCGCAAAAACTAATCCCATCCCCATTCCTTGAATGATTGACGGTATTAGTACCCAATATAAATTAATCTCCATTGAATAAAGCATCATTAGATAGGTACCAAAGATACTAAATCCAAGTCCAACCGCCACCAGCATTCTTGGATCTAATCGATCCATATATTGTGCCATCACTAGCAACACAATCGCTGATGTTAATCCTCGCGGCGCCATTACAAATCCTGTCGTTTCTACTGGATAATGTAATAATTGCTCCAACATCATCGGCTGTAGCTGTGTAATACCAAACAGCCCCATCGAAAAGCCGGCCATGATCAAACATGACACAGCAAGATTTCGATCTTTTAGTAGCCACATTGGTGCGATATCCCCTTTCGTTCGCCATGAACGCACAATAAAGAATACCCAGGCAATAGCACTGATGATCAATGAAAATAGAATAAAGTTAGACTCAAACCATCCTTCTTCATTACCTCTATCAAGCACCATTTGTAATAGGCCAATACCTACTGTCATACCGATAACTAACGGCCAATCTAATTTTGATTCACCTTTGCCATCGATCTTAACAAACAGATAAACCAAAGTAAGACACAAAGCCCCTACCGGTACATTGACATAAAAAATCCAACGCCAATCCATATTCTCAGTGATAATACCACCGACCGTTGGACCTAAAATCGGTCCAAGTAGAATACCGACACTGAATAATGCCATTGCTTTACCGCGCTCATTAGCAGGGTAAATCTGTACCATCGTTGACTGTGCCAGCGGAATAACTGACGCACCAAAAGCACCTTGCATGATTCGAAAAGTAACCATTTCAGCAAGACTATCAGCCTGACCACACAAGGCAGAAGTGATGATAAAGCCGACCACAGATACGATTAATAACCGTCGCACACCAAATTTAAGCGCAAAATAACTCGCAAGTGGTATACAGATAGCTTCAGCCATCGAATAAGAAGTAAGTACCCATGTCACCTGCTCAGATGTAACCCCTAGTGCTCCCATCATATGCGGTAGTGCAACGTTGGCAATAGTCATATCCAGCAATACCATGATTGCTGATAACATAACGGCTAAGGTGATCCATGTGCGGTTAGCTGGAGTTACTGACTGACTCATTAGTTAGTCTCTGATTGTGTATCAATAGTAACGTCAGCACTCGCACCAACACGAAGTAATGGCTTACCTTTCAAATCTGTAAATTTAACACGCACAGGGAAACGTTGAGGTACTTTTACCCAGTTACCTGTTGCATTTTCTGGTGGTAATAATGAGAAAGACGAACCACTTGCAGGAGAAAGGGCTTCAACTTGAGCTTGATAAGTCACATCAGGATACATATCTAAGACGACCTTAGCTGTCATACCTACTTTCAATAAGCCGATATCTTTCTCTTTATAGTTTGCTTGTAACCATGCGGTGTTATCTTCAATTAATGGCATCATCGCCAAACCTGGAGATACAACACTACCAGGACGAACGCTGACTTTGCCTAGTTCACCATCATATGGAGCGTAAATATTCGTATACGATAGATTTAATGTTGCTTGGCTTAATGCCGCGGCCGCTTGCTTAACCTGAGGAGCCTCGTCGCCTTTAGCACCTTGTTGATTAATCAATTGCGACATTTTTGCACGTGCCGCTTCAAGGGTAGTTTGAGCGCTTGCTAACTTAGCTTTTACATCATCACCTTGTTGTAAAGGCAATAATTTACGATTTACTAAATCCATTACTCGATGATATGTTTTTTGAACATCAACAAGATTAGCGTCAGCAGCACGCACATTGGCGCTCGCCGCTAGAATAGCATCATCGGTTGCTTTATTTTGCTGACTTGCAACTTCATAAGCCGCTTTAGCTTGTTCTAACTGAATTTCATAAGGTGCAGGATCAATCTTAACGAGTAAATCCCCTTCAGCGACATGTTGATAATTTTCAACATTAACACTGAGTACCTTGCCACTAATTTGTGGTGCAACATACAGAATGTTGGCATGAATATAAGCATCATCGGTACTTGGGTATAATTTTTGATGGCGAGTATAAAAATATCCTGCGGTACCTAAACCAGCAGCAATAACAGCAAAAATGATGAAATTACGAAAATGATTTGATTTTTTTTCTGGATTTGACGGTTCTATTTGAGCCGTATCTGTCGTTGCCATGAATTTATCCTATTTAGCTAATAGTTAGCTAAATTTGAGTCTAGGTGATAGGGATTATTTTGGCTAAAAAGTGTTTGCCTTCTCATAATTAATACGTATACACATTAATAACAGTGCAACTGTATTGTTATAAACATAAGTACAACAACTAAAGCTTGGAAATAATAATCCTGCAACCCAAGGCTTTCAAGTTCATAAATTTGTGACTCGCTGCACAAACATGCCAAATGATCACTTATTTTGAAGTCTTAACTATACGAATTAGAGTAAAAGCATTAATTTAGCAATTTTACCTCACTAATATAGCCATGATTAGATAAGTTTAGTTCTTTTTATTCTTTTACTTTAAATATAAAAACTTAATAATCACTTTTAGATTTGACTTGAATATTAAAAATCTGTTAGTGGTCTTATTTATAAATATAATTTTTATATATAACGACACTATCTAAGCAGATATAAACACCAAAGCCCCTTTATATATGGGGCTTTGCGAAGATAACAAATACTTATTTTTGGGTAAATAAACCATTAACCATTATGTCGGTGGCTCACCTTATCTACTAAATATAATATTGAACGATATTCAATGCCACTATGCTCTGATAGACCAATCTCACAAGTGCGGCTATTAGAATAACCTTCACTACAATTTTCAGGTACTTGGGATTTTAACGGTGCTAACGCACTCGCGTTAAGTTCAGGTTTAGTAAATCCTTTATCACCAGCAAACCCACAACAGGTAATGTCATCAGGAATAATCACATGCTGTGCACAAGATTTTGTTACTCTCTCGATAACTGATGCCAAACCTTGGCGGCGTGATGTACAGGTAATATGCAACATCACAGGCGCTTGCTGAGGTGTGATTTCTAATCTTGGCAATACAAAATCAGCAACAAATTTGAATGGTTCATAAATAGTAAGATCTTTGCGTAAATGCTGTTTACTCGTGCTTGAACATGGACTGGTATCCATCAATATTGGATAGTGTCCTTGGTGAGAAGATAACCATAATTCTTGCTCAAGCTGCTTTGCTTTTGCTTGAGCCGTTTCAGGAAATCCTTTACTGGTATAAGGCATACCACAACAAAGATTATTTAAGCCTGCAGGTAATACCACCTCGTACCCTGCTTTCTCAAGTAACGAAATCGTCACTTCAGCCAATGGACGATTATCTTGTGCCTGTGCTTCAACCCCCATATTTCGAGCAGAACAACTCGGAAAATACACCACTCGCTCTTTTGTTATACCACTAATAACTGGCGTAATTATTTTAGCGGCAGGTAAAGGCATATGTGGTGTCCATTGCGGTATTTTATGCCCTGAAAGTTGGTAAGCTTTTTGCGTTAGCTTACGCATTCGATTAGTGCCCAAGACTTTATGCATTTTACTCGCTACAGTTAACCCCGCTTTTGCAGAAGCTGTAACCGTTGCAAAATGCTCTCCTGTCCATGAGGCAATTTTCTTAGCTTTTTCCGTATGATTTTGACGTAACTTACGCACTAAATCACCAGTATTGATACCAACAGGACAACGTTCAGCACAAAGACCTGTCGCAGCACAAGTATCTAATCCATAGTAACGGTAGGTTTTTTCCATCGAAGCGAGACGAGTAGGATCTTCATTACTACGGCGCAAGCGAGATATTTCACGGAAGACAGTGTTACGTTGACGTGGGGTTAACGATAAATTACGCGATGGACACACTGGCTCACAAAAACCACATTCGACACATTTATCAATAAGCTCATCGGCCACTGGCATTGCTTTCAAGTTTTTAATATGAGCGTGTTTATCTGCATTGATAATGACACCTGGGTTTAATATACCTCGAGTATCAAAAATACCTTTAATCGCAAGCATAAGCAGATAACCGTCATGACCCCACTCAAGTTCAATAAATGGTGCCATATTGCGACCAGTACCATGCTCTGCTTTTAACGAACCTTGGTAATCAACTGCCACAAGCTGCGCAACCGCATCCATAAATGCACTATAACGCTCTATTTCAAGCTGAGTATCAAATGCTTGAGTAAAGACAAAATGCAAATTACCCGCTAAAGCATGACCAAAAATAATCGCTTCAGTATAGTTAAATTGAATAAATAATGTTTGTAGATCGCGTACTGCTGGCGCTAATTGCTCAATCGGAAATGCAACATCTTCAATAATAACGGTAGTACCACTTTCACGTACTGCACCCACCGCAGGGAAGAGCTCTTTTCGTATTCCCCACAATTGATCGCAAACGGTAGCATCTCGACTAAAGTTCACTTGCTCAATCGGTGCAAACACATTAATAATTTGTTGTAACCCTTCTGCTTGACGCCCTAAATCGTGTTCGTCTTCAGCATGAATTTCAATTAATAACGCCGCTGCTTCCGTATTGCCAGCAGCTCCTAATTGCGCAATAAAAGCAGGCATGCCTGGTTTTTCCGCAACGGATGCTAACGAGCGGCTATCCATTAATTCCACCGCAGCGACACGGGTTTTACTTAATTGGCTTACAGCTAAACATGTTTGTTCTATATCA
The DNA here is from genome assembly GCF_000613045.3 of Photobacterium kishitanii. Classification (NCBI taxonomy): domain Bacteria; kingdom Pseudomonadati; phylum Pseudomonadota; class Gammaproteobacteria; order Vibrionales; family Vibrionaceae; genus Photobacterium; species Photobacterium kishitanii. The sequence goes on from NZ_LN794353.1 coordinate 722,784, forward strand.
GCAAAAACAAACAGTCCAGATGCTTTAAAGGCATGATTAATTACAGTGTTATAAGTTACATCGGCAATAAAGCCTAATGTCCCTTCAGATCCAATGAATAAGTGTTGTAGAACATCGATAGGATCATCAAAATCCACCAATGAATTTAAACTGTAACCCGTGGTATTCTTTAAACGATATTTATGGCGGATCTTATCTGCTAATGCACGGCTCCCTTGGCACTCACTCACCAACAGCATCAACTCTGAAATCATCTTCGCATGCGTTTTTTTAAATGCAGCAACACTGTCAATATCGAGTGTGTTAAGCAAAGTACCATCAGCTAACACCACTGTCATACCTGCAATAGTTCGATAGCTATTCTGAGAAGTACCGCAACACATACCTGACGCATTATTAGCGACAATACCACCAATTTTACAACTATTGATAGAACCAGGATCGGGACCAATTTTACGTCCGAATGGCGCTAGAATCGTGTTTGCTTCCGCTCCAATAATGCCGGGTTGTAACCAAATTTGAGCACCATCATTAAGCACCTTATAATCACGCCAACGCCGCGTTAATGTAATTAAGACAGAATCGGATTGTGCTTGGCCAGAAAGGCTCGTACCAGCTGCACGAAAAGTCACTGGAATTTGACGTTCATAACAGGTTTTAATTGCAAAAATAACTTCGTCAAGTGTATCCAGCTGTAGAACTAATTGCGGTAACAAACGGTAAAAACTCGCATCAGTACCGTAAGCCAAGGTTAAAGTCGGATCGGTAATAATTCTTTTTTCATCAATTTGCTGACGTAATTGCTCTATCAAATCCATATAAGCAGGCTCCATCATTGCTCCATGTAATCTTTTTAAGCATAGGCATTATGCTTAACATTTTAATAAAGGATGAATAATTTTACTGCTATAGGTATAGTTGATATATATTGATTAATTCACATCTGTGTTGCAAAAACTATACTAATGCAAACCACTAAAAATTTATTACTGTTCTATCATCTGATCGAAACAGGATCATTCTGTAAAGCGGCAGAGCATATCGGCCTAACTAAATCCGTCGTCAGTAAACGCATAACCGGCTTAGAAAAAGCATTAGGAGTACAACTCATTTATCGAACCACTCGCAAATTAACGCTTACAGAAGCTGGCGAAGTGTTTTATCACCATGCAAGAGAAGTGTATAACGCGGTTCAAAATGCCAATGACGCGATGAGTGGTTTAGGTGAAAGTTTAACGGGTAGTATTCGCCTAACAGTTCCCACTATCTCTGGTGCACTTATTCTGCCAGAGGCGATTGCCGCTTTTAGTGAGAAATATCCCGATATTCACATTGAAATGGATCTAGATAATCGGTTTGTTGATTTAGTTCAAGAGGGATTTGATTTAGCTATTCGTACTGGTGCTATGCCTGACTCGAGCTTTATTGCGCGGCAATTAGTTGAAGCTCGTTGGGTTATATGTGGTGCACCAAGCTATCTCGCCAAACATGGTACACCTCTTGATACGGAACAATTAAGTAGCCATAACTGCCTTGGCTATAGCTATCAAGAAACAGGGGCTAATGCTTGGCTCGTCAACGATAAATTTGGCACACATACCATTCATGTTCATGGCAATTTTACAACCAACAACGCCTCAGCACTGCGGGGGGCAGCATTACATGGCCAAGGCTTAGTTTACGTCCCTAAAATATTAGTTTCCCAAGATTTAGCTCAAGGTGCGTTAATCGAAGTACTACCCACTTATGTCGCTAAATCATTAGGTATTTATGCGGTATATCCTTATACCAAACAACAACCCACCAAGGTGAAATTATTTATTGAGCACTTGTATTATTATTATCAGCGCCACCAAGATCAATTTAAGTAAGCTCTTATTTCACTATTCAATACTGACCACATCAAACCATACGACATTATCACCAATATGAACATCGACTTCTTCATCAATTTCACGCCCTAGCAATGCTTCACCAAATGGCGAGGTCGGCGTAACAATAATGACATCGAGTCCATCAACAGTAAACTTTAATCCGCCAGCAGCCGGACCTAAAAAGACCAGCTTCAAGTTGCCATTATGATCTTCTAAAGACACTAAATGACCAACAACAACAGTATCTTGCTGAATGGGCATGGCTGCTAATAAATGTTGATAAGCACTAATATCAGCTTTACATTCTGCAACTCGCTGAGCTTGACCATGGGCAAGATAAGACGCTTCTAAAGCAAAGGTATCATACTTATTTTCAGCTACGTTCTCATCATCAGTAGCGGTATTATAAGCTCGCATTGCAGCTTCAGTTGCTATTTGTAATGTCTGCTCTAACTGTGCCTGAATACGCTCAAGTAATACTTGTTTGTTCATTAACGATCAACCTATAGCCAAATGGGCGCTGATTATACATTGAATAGAAACATAAAAAAAACAACAAACAATTACGCAACAACCGTCAATCGAAAACTAAAGGAATTTCCATATCATCCGATATAGAGCTTAATTCATTATTAAAGTGGCTATATCTATCAATATGAACATTCTTAAACAAAGATTATGTTTAATCTGCTTATTAATTATGACCCGACCCGCTTTAGCGTTGACTCCTACCCATTTACTTAATTATCAAGATAGTTATGGCAACATTTCATTGAAATATAGTGGCAATATTCGCTTACCCGATCCCCTTGTGGTTGATGGCAATCTTAATCTTGAAAATAGCCGTATCAATATGTTGCCGCTAAGTCTAACGGTTAAAGGCAATCTTAATTTAGCCTATAGTGACATTGAATATTTACCATTAGCGCTAAAGGTTGATGGTTATATCAATCTGGCTTACTCTAAAATCAAACAACTTAATTTTGGTTTACAAGTACATGGCGATCTCAGTGTTGCTCATACTAAACTCAAAAAACTACCCGATAACTTATATGTAAAAGGAGATTTATTACTCCAAAATAGTCAGATTCGTACCCTACCCAATAAACTTGTTGTTGATGGGAATATTTATATTGGCAATATGGCTCTTACTACAATTCCTAACGACATTACTATTGGTGGATCTTTATATAGATAATGAAAAATAGTGAATAATCATTATTAATAACAAGAAACTCAACACTAAGGTAAACGATTGCTTTTTTAACCAAGAGAATTAAAAATAAGAAATAAAGCGAAAAGGAGTTATAAGTTAGCCAGAAATTTTACAATAATAGGAATATATTTCTGGCCACTTTGGCGGTTGATTTTTGCTATAAAACAATCTTCAACAAACACCTAATTAGAGGATAATTAAGTGTATTCATTTCTTTATCACCTACAAAGAAATGTTTTTCTAAAACAACTTAAGCTTTAACTACTTTAGTTGTTTGATTTTTATGGTAAAACCACTGTCTGCGACTACGTGTTTTCATTATAAACCTCTCATTTATTTCCCAATGAGCAAGGTTGATATCACTATATATTAATACCGTTCTTACTCGACTATTCGTGTTCTACTTAACCAATAATATATGACATTAAGATGACATCTTAATTGAATTATTATGAACAACATCTTTTTATATATCTATTTAAGACAACGGCTTCTGTAAACTAGTTCCGTTGTAGATAAATATAACTTTGATAAGGTTTCGTGGCGGGGTAATTTAGGAAAGAATATAAGCTAATACTTTCTAATTTTTTTAATACTTTTCACCTAACGATCTATATCAACGCAATCAATATAAATATGTTTTTGCTTTTTGACAACTACTCTTAGTGTTTTTTTTGTGAAATATATCTTTATTTTAGTAATTATTTAGCAATACAATAGCTAACGCATTGCTAAATAAGAAAAAAAGGATTTGTTTTTATTTTATTATTCTCTGATTTTTCTTTCTAAAATACAGCTAATTTTAACGTCTTTACTAAAAATAACCCTACTACACCTTTTTTAGTATTGTTTTATAGTCATTATAATCATGCAAATATCTCTTTAGCATCTATGCTTAACAGTGCGAAAAGTTTTAGATTTAGGACAAAACTATGACGATACACAGTATCACCATCGAACTTACAGCTAATGCACCCAAAAAGGTATTGTTTGCATTACTTTCAGATCATGAACAACTACATCGATTCTTTAATGCTCGCTATATCTTGTTACGTACAGGTAAACCACATAGCAATGGTATAGGCGCGATACGTGAAGTAAATAATGGTTTTTTTGTTTATCAGGAGCAAATTATTGATTTCAAGGAAAATGAACATCTTCATTATAAAATAATTACGGGTGCTCCAGTAGAAGAACACGGTAGTTGGATAAAATTTATTAGCATTAATGCTGATCAAACGAAGATCCTCTACCACATGACCTTCTCGCCCAAATTTATTGGTACAGGGTGGTTGATCAAACAACATATCTATCGCTTTATTAAGCTTGCATTGATTAAATTAATTCATTTTAGCGAGACAAATCCCCACTACCTCAATCAAGTAGCGCCTCAAGATCCTTAGGTTAAGACAATGATCCATACAGTACTGATAATTAAGCGCTACTCCACAAATTTCACTATTTAATAGTATTACTTATCCAATAATTGATCGTAGCACTATAAATTAACACGAATTTATTGATTAATAGTCACATCTAGCTATGTTGTGAGTACATTAAATGAATACAATTCAACCTCTGTTAACAACAGAGCGCTTAATTCTCCGTCCTTTAGAATTATCTGATGCGACTAAAATACAACAATTGGCAGGTAATGCTGATATTGCGAACGGCACTATAAGTGTTCCACATCCATATTCTGATGGGATGGCTGGGAAATGGATAGGTAAGCACTTAGCTGGTTGGTACAGCCATCAATCTGCTATCTTCGCAATTACTCTAAAAAGTAACCATCAACTTGTCGGTTGTGCTGGATTAGAAAATATTAATCAAAATAGTGCTCAACTGGGATACTGGATTGGCGTACCATTTTGGGGTAACGGTTATTGTACTGAAGCAGTCGAACGCATTAAAGAATTCGGCTTTAATAAGCTCCATTTACAGCATCTTTACGGTCGACATTTAAAAACAGTATCCGGCCCTGAAAATGTCATGCTTAAAATTGGCATGAAGAATGTCACGACTTTAGCAGTTCCAAGCCATTACTTATCACAAGACAATATTGTGATTTATGAATTACTCAACAAAGCAGCTTCATAAGCTTTAGCTGCGGTATAATAATCAAGCGTAATCTTATGCATAACAGCAATAGCAAAAGTAGCATTTATCACTATTAATCGTTAGCATGTTTGCTACTTTACTAAACTTGCTAATAGGTATTAATGTGAAATCACCGTGTGTCGCTAAATGTAAAAATAACGCAGGAATTTGCAGTGGCTGCTGGCGTACAATGACAGAAATCAGCCACTGGATAGCCTATCCAGAACAACAACAACTGGCGATAATGGCTGACATTAAAGCGATTAATGCAACCCACCAATGTCCGCAATGCCAGCAGCCTGCACAATGTGATATTAGCGAGGGAAAATCTACATGCTGGTGTTTTGATATTGAGCCACGCCAAACATTAGCAGGATCATCGAGTGCCTGTCTGTGTCGACAATGTTTATCATCAATGCCGACAATATAATGTTTTATCTTTAGCATTATTCCACAAATAACTTTTACGCTACCAATATCATACCAATCAGTTACAATTACCACTTCGACTATTTGACCCTACAATAAGATAATACAAAGCACGTATGCGCTCGATGTTATCTGGAACACACATGGATATAAAAGTTAATAAACGTCAGGGGCAGCTTCTTAACGATACTATTGCTCAATGGCAACAACAGCAGCTAATTGATAATCAACAAGCACAGCAATTACGTCAAAGCTACCAGATCATCAGTTTTGACTGGAAACTACTCGCAGTCTATTCATTCTGGATCGCCATTGCTTGTTTTATTCTGTCGGTGATCTTATTAGTCGCTGATGATTATTTAATCGCACTGATCTCACGCCTTATTAATACGCCAGCGAGTGTGCTAACAATCACTAGCACAATAATTGCCGGACTATTATTTGTCTTAGGCGTCAAACGTCGACAACATTACCCAGAAAAAACGGTTAGTAATGAGGCAATGTTCTTTTTCGGGGTACTGATAACGGCAGTTGCTAGTGGTTTTTTAAGCCATACCACACTAGCACTTCATTGGCGTGAAAGCGTTTTTATACTTATTCCTACCGCTATTTATCTCGTTATAGGTATTCAATTACGTTCTGTCTTAGTGTGGCTATTTGCTTTGCTCGGTGTGGGCTTGTGGGTGTTAACTGAAACTTCTTACCTTGCTCAGGATCACTATCTTTTCTGGGGTATGAATATTCCATTACGATTTGCAATTGTTGGCGCCCTTATTATTGGCCTCAGTGCCAGCTTAAAATACAATTCACGGCTATTATTTCTTCACGAAGCAACGCTCTTTATCGGATTAATGTATTTCTTTAACGCATTATGGATGCTGACTATTTTTGGTAATTATGACAGTTTAAGTGCATGGTCACACATCAAACAAATTGAGTTATGGGGCTGGAGTGTTGCAATGATGTTAGTCACTTTAAGCGCTATTTTCTATGGTATTAAAAATAATAATCCTCTAATAAGAGCGTTTGGAATCATCTTTTTATTATTATGTTTATATAGCCGTTATTTTGAATTTTTTTGGGGAACACTCCATAAAGCACTCTTTTTCGCAATATTGGCCTTAAGCTTTTGGGGAATAGGCAGTCGCGCAGAAAAAATTTGGCAATTAGGAAATAAGAACTAATAAAAAGCCGCTGTAATGATAAACATTAAACAGCGGCATTTTCATAACTTACACAGGTTACTATAAGACCATAAAATAAAAACATATATTATTTAACTGCATGCCTTTCTAAATTATATAATCGAATTTCATGCAACACACGCTCAGTTAGCATTTCATTCATTGTCTCGCGCATTGACGCTTGCATATCAGAAATAACAGGAAATACACTTTGATTCATTTCATCTAAACAGTTTTTAGACACTTTCATTTTCAAATCAAACTCAAACGAAGCCAACGCTAAAAACTTTTCCATTCGTTCAATAACAACATCAATCATGTAGCTATCAGCACCTAAATCCAACAATTCTTGTTCAACAATTAATTCTAACGGCGTACGCTCTCGAAGCTGTTCTTTTACTGGAAACGCAAGAATATTTGACATCATATCCTCCTCATAATCAGTAATAATCATCCGTTGATAATTATTATAATAACATTGCTGTTACATTTATCCTATGCGTTATTCTGGCTCTTGAAAAGCACATTTTTAATAAAAATTATTATTACATAGATGTTTGACGTCTAAAAAAATGAGATCGAAAACATATAAACCATTTATTTTCAATAACTTACAATTAAATTTATTCTTTTAAAATTATTCGATATTTATTTAAAAAAAACGGTTCTTGTCCATCAATCTTTACTGATAAACATCATACTTGAAAGAGTATGATGAAAAATATCCCAGTTTCGCGTATAACTTAGCGTAATAATAACAAACAATAATTTTTAATTTTAAGTGATATTGTCATTTAACAGGGAGTTTGTATGAAGAAAAATTTATTAATTGCCAGTTCCATCGCTATTGCATTAACACTGAGTGGCTGTTCAGATAATGAAGTTGGAGATGTTTCTTTAGGTATGTTTACAACTAAAGATATTAAACTAAATACATTAGTCGATCCTTTAGTACCTGGCGTTACTTGTCATATAGCAAGCATTGAAGCTGACTTAAGTCTGGCGGATCCTTCTGACTCCTCAATATCATGTCGTCAAACTGGTGAAATAACTCCAGAAATGATTGCTCAAATTGATAAATCAAAATCAGGCGAAGTGGTATTTAAGAAATCTAAAAGTATATTCTTTAAGACAATGAAAATACGCCGAATTTATGACCCAAAATCAGAAACATTAATGTACCTCTCATATTCAACGAAAACAACAACTGGCAGTTATAAACACAGTCTATCGACCGTTCCGTTATGGGGAACGAAAGCATACGTCGCACCTGCTACACATATTGAAACTCAATAATCAATAATAAAAAAGCCTCTTTACTGTCATTAAAGCAAAGAGGCTTAAACCTACTAAATGCAGCAATTTTCTACTCGATTTATTTTAAATACTAATAAGCAATAATAACTAACCGATTAAAAACGTCACCAAAACTAATGCATTCATGAAAGAAATACCGTAGGCTTTAGTAGAAGAAATAAATTTATTAATATATATTCCTATATAAAAATTAAATTTCTAAAAATCACAAATGTCCTTTCGCTTAAATATAAATAAACATATTTCATAAAACAAGCGCAAATAAACAACATCAATAGAGCTAATAATTATTATTTACAATCCCAATTAACATAAACAACATCACCACTCAATTTATAACAGAAATACGACCTTATTATGTGAGCCTAATCCAACAAATACATATAGGCGTTATAGTTTTTTTTTGTCATAGTGCATCAATAAATACACACTAATTATAGTTAAGATTTTAATATTCCACGGATGAATAGCTATGCTAAAAAGCACTAAAAAAGCGATTACCTCACATATACCCTCTTTCCTAATTACATTGCTTGCAAAAACTTGCCTATTTAGTTTTACTGCTTTACCTCTGACTAATATTGCTGTTGCGCAACCAATCACTCAAATAACAACACCCACAATTATTGATGATGTATTAATTAACCCTGATATAGGTATTACTGATCACCAATCATTCAATATTCATGGTGATCCATGGTGGAATAAGCCTAGTCATCCTGAAACATCCGTTGTTTATTTTCGATGGTATTGGGAAGAACTCGAACCCCAACCAGGGCACTACAATTTTCAACTGATTGACGACACCATCAATCAAGCTGCTGCATTAGGTAAAAAAACTGTAATTCGATTTATGACAATGGCCGGGAAAGATGAAGTCTATTACAATCCATCACCAAATGCTGGCAAGAAAATACTGGGTGTACCTTGTTGGATCAAAAAACAAATTGATGACAATACTATCGGTGAAACCTGTGCCGATGATAATCACTTTGTCGTAGATTATAAAAATCCCATCTTAAAAAAGAAACTGAGTCGCTTTATCAAAGCCATGGGGAAACGGTATAACAACAACGCTAATATCTTACGCTTAGATGTTGGTTTAATTGGTACTTGGGGAGAATGGAATCTTGCTTCACAAATGGGTTACCAACAACCATCACTAGGTCACCATGGCTATAACGTAAAAGACTTAGCTCCTTATATACAGTTAATGCGTAATGCGTTTCCTGACAAGCAGCTGTCGATTGATTTAACTTCGCCTGATGATGAAATTACAGGTTATGCCATCGCTCGTGGATTAGGTTGGCGTGCGGATTGTATTGGTGATTGGCAAGCGGGCTGGAACCATATGGAAAATGGCTATCCTGATACTATTAACCATATATTAGGTAATGGATATAATCAAAATAACTATGCTGACACCTCCTTCCTTAATCGCTGGAAACAAGCTCCTGTTGATTTTGAAGTGTGTCAAGATCTCGATTATTGGTCTCAAAATGACAATGTTTACACCATTGAAAAAGTTAAACAAACTTTTGATTTTGCATTAGATTCACATGCTTCTTTATTTAATATGAAATCAGGAAACGTGCCTCTCATCTACAAAGATCTTGTAAATGATTTAATTAAGAAACTGGGCTACCGCTTTGAAATATCATCAGTTGAAATCAGTAGTAGATTTCAACCAGCATCAGCGATAACAATCGCTTCAATATGGAAAAATACAGGTGTTGCACCTAGTTACAATAACTATCCTGTCATGTGGCGTTTACGTAATAACGATAATCATATCGTTACCTACTTCGAAACCAATAATGATATTCGCACATGGTTACCAGCAGATGATCGTGACAGTAATGCGCCAAAACACAAGCAAATAAACACCTTTAATTTACCATACGATATTAAGCCGGGTAATTATAAACTTGAAGTAGCTCTCGTAGAACCATCGACAACTACCGCAAAAATCAAACTGGGTATAGATGGAATAACTCATGATAATTGGCATTATATTGATACTATAAATATAAACCACTAACTACAACAAAGCGCCAATTCACTCGAATATGGCGCTTTTTAAGCTCTTTATACGATTTATTTATCAAAATAAGGAATTTCTTTACCTAGCTTAACCATTGCTAAGTAATTAATTTTTCTGTATATATTCCCATATTTAGATAAAATATTTTTTGAATCAATAACAGTCATATTGTCCCAGTATGACAACGTATGAATACCGTCAGAAAAAGGAGCGATAGGCATTACATCTTTGAAAAATACTTCCTTATAAACTGTTTTAGAAAGCTCAGTAATATGCATAACTTTTAAGCTGCCACCGTAAGTTATGGCACAATTTTGACAAACACGATAATAATTATTATCACGATCAACAATTGGTCCACCATTACGTCCAAAAGCCTTATCATTTGCAATAGGAGAACAAGGATGAGTTTGATAATCACCTAGCAATGAATTGGCAAAAAATAGCTGTTGTTTAAAGGGTTGATCAGATGTGGAGGTGAATAAGTAAAATATTCCATCAACCTTCTTAATACAGGTATCAATATATTTCTCGCCACTAAGTAGTGTCTTCACCTTTTCAAATTTAACACCTGTAAACTTATACAGCGCCAATTCATTCAAATCAGAGGTTTCAACAATAGAATATAACTCATTTTCTTCTTCAAACGTAAAAGGAAATGATTTATGCCCTACAATTTTATTTACATCGTCAAAGAAACTATAACGCTTACCATCGAAATCAACACATTCAATTTTTCCATTACCATGAGAGTAGTCAAAGATTTCGTAAGCTATGTAATCTTTATTGTTTAATGTAAACACAAAAGGATCCGCTTCAAAGTCTTTATCCGTAAAATTAAACCAATGAATATCATAAGCATTTAAGCCATTAATAATCACGTCTAATGGATGCTCTCTGATTAGACCAATACGCCAAAAATCTTGATCAGTAAATTTATTCAATAACTTCATTCGATTTAATACCTTCAATGCTTCCACACAATGTGAATTATAATAGTGATAAATATAGAGAAATGTTTATTTTTATATTAATGAATATCTATCAATATACATTATTTATGCATAAATCCTGTAATAAATATAACACAATAAAGATAAATAAAATATATACTCATAAAAATGTCACAAATAAATAAAAATCGACATTTATTTATTTGACTAAACATCTAAAAAAACAATACTTATAAAGTTTAATTTATAAAACGCAAAAACAACTTAACTAAGGTTACTCACAATGGTTATTTTAAATAAAACTTGTACTATTTTGTGCTTTTTCAGCTTATTTTTATCTACATTAGTACAAGCAATGACAATTGAATATCAGCCAACAGTGAGTCAAAAAATATTAATTAACCCTGATATTGGTATTACCGATCACCAAACTATTGATATTCATAATAATCCAAATTGGAATATACCAAGCTACCCAAAAACGTCGGTGGTTTACTTCCGTTGGTATTGGGAACAATTAGAACCTAAAAAAGGTGTTTATAACTATAAACTCATCGATGATACAATTTTAGCAGCTAAAAGAGCCAACAAAAAAATCGTAATTAGGTTTATGACATTAGCTGGCTTAAATGAGACTTACTACTCACCTAACCCGCAAAAAGCCAAAAAAATACTTGGCATTCCTTGCTGGTTAAAAAAACAATTAGACCCTCATACACACGACATATGCACGAATGATAACAGTTTTGTCGTTAATTATAACAATCCAAAATTTAAGGAAAATTTACAGCAATTTATTGCTGCCATGGGTAAACGCTATAATCATAACCCTGACATCTTACGGCTTGATGTTGGCCTTGTCGGTACATGGGGAGAATGGCATTTAGCAACCCATTATAATGGCACTAGACCTACATTAGGTCATATTGGTTATACAACAGCCGAACTAATACCGTATATCAATATGATGCGTAAAGCTTTTTCTAATAAAATGCTTTCTATAGATCTTGGTTCACCCGATGATAATTTTGCCAGCTATGCTACCAAACATGGATTAGGTTGGCGAGCAGATTGCCTTGGCGACTGGGCCAAAGGTTGGAATCATATGCAACAAGGATACCCTCAAACACTACGTCATATCGAAGGAAAAAAAGTGACTGGTGCCAAGAATAACATCGCAGATAAATTTACAGATCCATTATTCTTATCTCGTTGGGAAAAGGCTCCAGTTGATTTTGAAATTTGCAATACAATGGATCAGTGGGCTCAGCAGCCTACTATTTATACGCAACAAAAAGTTGAACAAACCTTCGCTACAGCACTTAAGTTGCATGCTTCATTATTAAATTTAAAATCAAGCCCTATTCCAGAAAAATACCAACCATTATTAAATAATTTTTTAAAAAAAATTGGTTACCGTTTTATTCTGAATAAAGTGAAACTTAATAGTAAATTTCGTCAAAATAGTTTAATTACGATAACATCAACCTGGATAAATAATGGAGTAGCGCCAAGTTATAACAACTATCCAATTGTATGGCGGATTGTGAATAATAAAAATAACGTCGTTGCATACTTTAATACGAAAAATAATATTACTCATTGGCTACCCGCACAAAACTCAAATGACAAAGCACCTATTTACACTCAAAAGAATAGTTTTATATTACCAAAAGAAATAGAACCTGGAGAATATAATCTTGAAGTTGGATTAGTAACACCTCACACACATAATGCTGTAATTTCTATTGCTATCAACAATAAAAATTATAACAAATGGTACTCGTTAATACGCTTCACTATAAAATAATAAACCCGAAAAATATTAACCATAATAAGAATTAATACTATTCCTCTTAAAACATTTTATTTGTGAGGAAAACCATGTCACTAAGCACATTTTTATTATCAATGGCTATGCATCAGAAACATAATTTATATACACAAATACCAACAATGCTGTCGTAAAGTTAGGGATTGAAGGCAAACTCAAAGATAACGGGTACGGTATTGCTGGGATTACCATTCTAAAAAAGCAATAATTAGCAACGAGGCATATTAACAATATGCCTCGTTTTCGACTAATTTAGAAAATGCGCTTTAAAATAGTCCCAAATACCAAATGAAAAGTGTTTAAAAATATCAATACCCAATGCTGACTTTATCAGATATAAAGTCAAGACTGCTGATATAAACATAAAACATAAACCAAATGTGACTAATAACACTTTAATAATTGTGGTAATACTTGATTGGTGACGTGAAGCTTTCCGGCGATCTTTACCTAGCAAAAAAACAACATAATAACGCCAACGCCCAATGCCAATAGTTGGTCTAAAATCAACACAATGATTATTATTATAACTATTAATAACAATCGATTCTTCTATCGCTATACGCTGCTCACTATTAAATGAATCAACTATCTCGGCTGGTATCGAATTTATAACTCGCTCAATCACGACTTGTTGAGCTTGAGTATATTTACTATTTGAAGACACGCAACTCACCCATTATTATTTTCAGCAGCTAAGAACACATCATAAGTTTGCTGAGCAATTAAATTCCAATCATATTTTTTCAAATATTCAGCATAACAAACTAACGGTTGATTCACAGCTGTTGTTAATAATGTGGCCAATGCTTGACTATCTCCGCATGCAAAATAACATTTATCCGCTAAATGGACAGCTTTATTCGCTGGAATATCACTCACAACAACAGGCAAAGAAAACGACATTGCCTCTAATAAAGCGATTGGTAAACCTTCACTAAATGATGGTAAAACAAAAGTATCTGCCTGTGAAAAAATACTATTAAGTGCTTCGCCAGATAAGAAACCCGTTAATACAACACCTGATGTAGCAAGTGCAGTTGCCTTTAACTTATCGCTATAGGCTGTTGGCTGATCACTATCGCCAACAAGGACTAATTTCTTCTTAATACCACTACGCTTATAGGCTTCTAATAATACATCTAAGCCTTTCTCTTGTGAAAAGCGACCAACAGCGACGACATAATCGCGAGGGGCTAAATCATAGCGATCCAAGTATTGTTTAATAATTTGTTGATCAGGCAATTGTGGCTTATTGACACCATTAAAAATAAGATGAGTATCATCGCGCCCATACTTCTCACTCATCAACTTTTGCATAAAGTCTGAAATAACAATGACCTCAGAGGCATATTTCATCGCACATTTCTCACCCAAGCGCAGAATAAACTTAGCTAATTTACCCCACTTTTGATGATCATAATTTTGGCTGTGATGAGTAAAAACCACTTTCTTACCAAATAAGCGTAATAGTGGCGTAACTAACCCAGGTCCTATCGCATGGATATGGACAATATCTGCTCCAGTTTTTATCGCATAAAAAGCAGCAAGCAATGAGTGTAATGGCGCCTCTAACGCTTTATTTTTCACCGCGGGTAAGGCAACCAGCTTAACCCCTTCATATACACTCTTTGTATAAGGAACATAAGGTTTACGGGCTGTGACAGTAATATCCAAGTTATATTTTTCAACTAACAATGGATATAAAGCTTGGCAATGTGATTCAACACCGCCAGCAACATTAGGAATGCCACGCGTACCCAAAACTAAAATAGATTTATTCACAATACCGTCTCTTCAAATGTAAAATGCCAGCTGCTAACTGACATTTTATTTTTAGGGAAATTAGTTAGCTAAAAGTGATTGATACAATTTAATCAAATCTCTTTTATGTGCATCTAATGAATATTTCTCTAATAATCGAGCGCGCCCTTTTTGTCCCATGGCTGTTACTAATGCTTCATCATCAGCCAATAATTGCATTTTAGCTGCCAGATCATCAGCATCACCAGAGTTAAATAAATACCCAGTTTCGCCATCCAACACTTGCTCTGGAATACCGCCAATATTAGCTCCGATAACCGGCTTACCGTAGCTCATCGCTTCTAACACTGACATAGAGCAGTTTTCATTCCACTCCGATGGCACAATAACTGCTTTAGCATTTTTAATAATTTCTGTTAGTGCATCACCAGTTTGAAAACCTAATAATTCAACATTATCAAAATGTTGTTTAATATGATCTAGCATAGGTCCGGTACCTAATACTTTAAGAGGTGTATTCCCTATTAGTTGACTATGCGCTTGCGCTAACGTAACAATGCCTTTCTCTTTAGTTAATCGACCACAAAATAAAAAGTAACCACCATCGTTACCAATATCTGTTGTTGATGCGTCAATACCATTAACGATTACATCAACATTTGCTGATGGAATTTGACGTAAGATCATTGATTTCATAAATTCACAAGGAGCAATAAAAGCATCTAATGCTTCATAGCTCTTCATCGTACGATGATATAATGCCTCTAGTGACAATAATACACTGCGCGGCCATGAGCCATCCTGCCACTGGTATTTAAATAAATTAATATTACTACCTGTGATCCAGTCTAATTCAATATTCTCACCAGCAGCAAGCATACTGTAATTAGGACAAACCGATTTATAATCATGTGCTGTTAGTACCGTTTTGCAACCTAACTTTTGTGCAATCTTTATCACCGATGGTGTTATTTGGTGATAAATATTATGAAAATGAACAATATCAGGTCGCTCTGCTTTAATTAGCTTTTCAAATTGATCACATGCATATTGATTATGTACAAAATTAACCGCAACTTTAATATTATCAAAAATAGAATGTTTACCATGGTAATCAACATTATCAACAAAAAAATCAGCATAATCTGACGGGATGTTCTTTTCATGCTTCATTGAAAAATCAATAACTTGATACCCTGCTTCTTGAACCATATCGCGCTCTTGAAAGAAAACAGTTTCAGCACCGCCATGTGGGAAAAAGAATTTATTAACAAATAGAACTTTCATTGAATCACCAGCCATTATGAATTTTTTTGATTAACAACATTCTTAATATCAGCAGCAACTTGCTCACCAATAAACGCATAAGAACGGTTATTTTTAATATAATTGTATCCAGCATCTAACTCTGTTTGTGTCATTGGCTGTTGTGCCAATTCAACCATCGCCGCAGCATATGATTGGCTCGTTCCATCAGTAACTCGCCCACAACCAGATTGTTCAATCACAAATTGCTGATCAGGTGAATCATTACAAATCATGGCTTTTTTAAGTGCCATATATTCCATTGCTTTAGTTGGTGTTGAAACGTCTAACAACAAACCACGGTTCATAAATCCTATGACCATATCTACGCCTTTGAGATACGCCCAAGCTTGCTCTGTTTGTACCCAGCCAGTGATATGAAAATCATCACTCAAGCCCATATCATCAGCTGTTTGTTGCAAAAACTCGCGATCTTTCATCACTTCAGAATCACCAACAAAGAGCAGTTTTAAGGTTGGTACAGAAACTTTAGCTTCTTTAAATGCTTCAATAATAATGTCAAGTTTACGTAATCTATCAAGACTGCCTAAATAACCAATAACGGGCGCATCACCCCATTTTTCAATTTTTATTGCATCAGTATTGGCAAAGTTATCGATCTTCTCAAAATCGACCCCCATTGGCACAACCATCATGTTATGTTGTTCAATGCCTTTACCTTTAATGTAATTAAGCATGAAATCACTTTGTACATACACGCGATCTGAATGAGGTAAAATAATGCGATAAAGGATAAACTCCTCAAGCAAACCACGCGCTAAAATGATTGGACGCTTCCAGCTGGAAATATTTTCAGTTTGATCTTTTGCTCGTATTGTTCGACTTTCAGCATACAAAAATGATACCCAGTAGGTATAAGGTAGCTTAATCAATTTAGCTATCACCAAACAGATCAACCCCACCCACACCATGTCACGTACTTGAATTAATTGAAAACCGTCTTTTTTTGCACTCAAGGCTAACTTCGCTGCATTAAAAAAATAAACGATTGAATCTAAGTGACGATTAGTTGTTTTCTTACTGGTTTTTAAGGTACTGCCATCCGTTTCAATATGCACAGTTTCAGTCTTTGGCATACCAACAATAGTGGTATTTACACCTTCTTTTGGTAACTCTTTAGAGTATAAAACATCAACATCGGGACGATAGGATGGTAACTCTTCAGGTACAAAATTAATGACATTAATTTTCGTGTTCATTCACTAATTCTCACTTATTTCTTTAATAACGATTGCTGGGTTACCCACTGCAATTGAGTTTTTAGGTATACTTTTCACAACAATTGCTCCAGCACCAATAATTGAATTATCACCAATACTAACGTTACCCAACACAACCACACCGGGACTTAATTCAACATTATTACCAATAATAGGTGATACATGACGGCCAGTAGCAGCATCAACTTTATTACCAATAGTCACATTATGTTTAAGCATCACATTGTCACCTAATACACTATCGGCATTAATAACAATATTCTGTGGATGAAACAAAATAAAACCAGAACCAATCTTTGTTTTTGGCGATATATCAAGTCCACAAATAAATTTAAGTAATTTAAGAATAATAACGTTAATAATGAATATTTTTTTTATTAGACCAGAGGTATAAAATAAAGAAGCTAACCGAAAATTAACAATAAAAAACTTAGATGTTAATCCAGGGTTTAATGCTAACTCTTTTTTAATTAATTCAAACATACCATCTCTCTTGCTTTTATTGAGGTTGCTTTACGAATAATCATCATTGCACCTAGCACAAAATAGAACTGGAACTGAAATACCGGAATCAAGGCAAGTAACGGTGAATAAGGTAACGTAATCAAACCTGCGATAATAAATCCAATAAAAGCAGGCTGATAGGATAACAAATTAATATCAGCTATTGATAAGTCCTTGGTTGAAAATAATGGTTTTGGCTTTGAACCTTTCAAAATAATGAACACAATCGCTAATAGCAAACCCGTACCTACAAGACCAATCTCCCATAAGAAAATCGCTAACGCTGTTGAGCCTAAACTTAATTCAAACAGCATTGCAATATAACCAGGATCGGCACCACCGGCATTTGAACTATTCAGACCATATCCAAATAACTGATTCACAAGGCCGTGAATATCAGAGTGGTGTGACCAAAACGCTAATGCCGTTACACGTCCTAATTCATCTAAGTTGCCATCAAGACCAGCTACGATAATTGTCGGATCAAAAATATAACCAATATTTTGTAGGAAAATATCAAAAATACTCATCGAATGTGATTGGTATTTACTGGTATACCCTAATGATAAAATTGTAATTATTATCGACAATAATATAAAAATACCGACAATCGATAATAAAATCGTTTTAAAGTCGATAACTCTGACTTCTTTGACATAGCTTGGCTTTATATATACATAAAGTAAGAAAAATGGCGCTAATAATGTTACAAACTTAACTTCTGCAACAACACAAATAATAAAGCCAATTGCCAAATGTAGTGCTAACGACCACAATTTTGCCACCCCATGCTTATATTCAGACAATTTCATCATCATAATAAGCAAGGTAAATAGACCCATCGATGCACCATTACCACCGGCGATCATACTACCGCCAAAAGTACCAACAACCGAGTCCCATGAGTCCATCTTGCCCTCAAAAGCAACCCTTGCTGGAACAACAATTAAAGCTTGATAAACAACAAAGGGAATTTGAGCATAAAATACCCAATATAATTTTTGGCAAATACGGTATAACTGTGATTCACGACAAAAACCTAATATTAAACAAGGTAATAGTAATGATATACCTAAGCCATTTTTAATACCTGCAATCGTGGTCTTTAGCCCTTCTTGCATCAGAGTACTGGTTATTGCTAACACAAAAAAACCAGCAAAAAGTACTAAAACTGTCGTTTCAAGCTGATCTAGTTGCTTATAATTATAACGAGTCTGTAATGGCACTAAGGCAACCATCACCATTGTCATAATAAAGGGCAACCATAGAAAGGCATCAATATCAGTAAAATATTGTGCCGTTCCACTAAAAATTAGTGTGATAAATACGTAAGCTTGAAAAAAAACGCCGGTATTCATTTACACTACGCCTTTATCACGCAAAACAATCGCATGTTTATTGATTTTAATATAAATCATTAAATACCGCCCAGCTGTTAGCACTGTAAAGGCCAATAATGAAACAACATAACTCTTATAAATAAATGGAATAATTACAAGTGCCAATATCACTATCGCTAATTGCTCACATTGAATACGTAAGAAATAATTAGGCGCACCAAAAATTAATTCGATCACTGTCATTGGAACAAACGCAAGCATCGCAAATACATAAGGTAACATTAAACGTGAAGTTTCAACCGACTGTACCCATTGCTCACCTAATACATGTTGTGTTAACCATGGATAAACAAAATAAATACCAGCAACTGTTACCGATGCAATTACCACTAAAAATAACCGAACTTGTTTAAATTCAGAGTAATTAAACACTTTGTTACGAAAATCTTCGGACCATTTTGAGAACGTATAATTACGCACAGACTGACCAAGAATGAGTACTGGCGATAAACAAAAACGGTTAACAACAGCAAAATAACCCGCAACTAATGGGCTGAACCAATAGTTAATGAGTACCGTGGGTAACTGTAAACTCGCATTAGCGACAACTTCTGCAGTACCGACTCGTGATAAATGATTCCAATGTTTAATGCAAAACCGAACTTGGGTTGTTGGTAAAAAGTCAGATTTAGAAAAAATACTAAAATCTAAACATTTATATAACCAATAGCCAATCAAACATAAATGTGCACCAGCCCATATATAGTAAAAATACTCAATTTTCCATGACACTAATAATGCCAAAAAGACAATTGAGGTTACCGAAATTCGCTGAATAGCCAGCTTACTGAATATCTTATTTCGTAAGAAAACATACTCAGAAATAATCATCATTGAATAACTAGCAGTTAACACATAAATCGCAACAAATGGTAATTCGAAAAAATGACTTACAATATAAATATAAATTGCACTTATTCCCCAAGATTGCAGCATACAGAAAACCACCGCTTTGCCTATATCTTGTTGATTAACTTTTGGCAGCAAAAAATGCGAACCATAAAGTGCAATTTGAGCACCAATCATTATTATACTAAATGTAAGTGCATAATTACCTACATCTGACATACCAAAACGGTATGACATAAATAAAATAGTAAATGCACCAATTAGTTGCGAGATAACTGAAGCGCCTCCTATTGTAGAGGCACCTTTAATTAAACTCATAAAATAACACCCTTTGATGGTGGTGTTAGGTTCTCATTTGACTCTAACAACTTACTATTAACTTTATTCAACACACAACCAAGCACATTTGCTTGATATTGTTTCAGTTGATTCAAGGCCGATAGAGAAACATTCGAACTGTTATTATTAGAAGCCGCCACAAATAATACAGCATCTGTAAGTTGACTGATTAAAATCGCATCCTTAGCATCAGTAACCGCAGGCGTATCAATAATAATATAGTCATAATTCTGTCGTAATTCAGCACACAATTCAGCTAACTTCTGATGAGTTAACACGATCAATGGCGAGCGTGTTGTATCACTACCAATAGGTAAAACATCCACTCCATGATGATTAACAATAGCGTCATTCAGTGCCACATTGTTGTAGAGAATGTCTGTTAAACCTTTCTCATTAGTACAACCCAAAGATTGAGTAATACTTGAATGGCGTAAATCCATATCGACCAATAATACTTTTGTATCAATAGCCATCGCTTTCGCAACTAATGTTGAGACTAGTGACTTACCTTCTTGTGCTGTTGCCGATGTTACTGCTAACATTTTCGCTTCAGTATTAAGTAATAATAACTGACTACGAATACCAAGTGATGCTTCATCTAATGTTGCAAATTGTGCGCTGTTACCAAGCACTAAGCTAGGCGTAATATATTGAGAATACGATTTAATTTCCCCAAGAGTATCAAGTCCTAAACGTCGTTTGATTTCATTAATAGACATGACTTTATTATTTAATGCTGCCATCACTATCACGAACAGAATAGCAATGAGTAATGACATAATAGCAACAACAACAATCAACAATTTCTTATTAGGTTTTGTCGGCTTTAATGGCACGATAGCGCTATCAATCGCTTTCGCTGTTGGTTCAGAGAACTGACCACTCAATTGCGTTTCATTCTGACGTTGCAGCAATTGATTATATAACGTACGTGTCTGACTAATATCATCCATCATATTGTTATATTTTGTCTTTTTCTCGCCCAATAGCTGGAATGCGCCAGTGCGTTTATCAACTGCAGCTTGTAATTGATTTTGCTTAACAACTGATGCTTGATATTGCTCTTTGATACCTTCAGCTATTTGATTAATCAAATTATTTGCTTGGCGTTGAAGAACAACAAGTTGTGAACGAGCTTGAATCACTTTCTCATATTTAGGACCATAACGATTTTCAAGATCAGCAAGTTGTGTTTTCTGCTCAATAATCATCTGCCGTAGATTTTCCATCTGCGGATGGCGAGAAACATCAGGAATAGCAGCTAATGCATTAAATCCTTGTTTTTTATAAGCCGCAACTGTTTTATAAAGTGCTTCTAAATTAACACGTTGAGCAGTAGCCGTTGCTAAATTATCAGTTAATAATGAAAGCTGCTCAGTCTGAAAACCATCAACACCACGAAAAGTAATCAAGCCCTCTTTTTTCAAAAAGGCATTAAGCTTTGCTTCTTTCGCTTTCAATTGATGATTCAAATCATCGACTTCAGTTTCAAGTAACGAAGAAACATTTAAGCTCGCATCACGATTATCTTCAACGGAATAGTTAACAAACACTTTCACAATATCATTAGCAACAGCTGCTGCATCTTTTGCTGTTGTTGATTCGAACCCCACTTCAACCAATTGTGTTTTTCGAACTGGAGATATTGTCATATGTTTAAGTACATATTGAATACTGCGTTCTTTTTGTTTTGCTAAGGTGTCATCTTTTACTGGTTTTTTACCAATAAACTCTTGATCTTGATAAAGCTTTAAATCATCAACCACCTGTAAAATTACACGACGAGATTTCAGTAGTTGATACTGAGTCTCATAATATTCTTTACGTGTGGAATCAAAATTAACAACTTTCTCAAATGTCGTTGGATTAGTTAATTCAGCTTTAAGCAATACCGTTGCATAAGCTTCATATTTTGGTGTCAATTTTAAAATAAATGGAACCGCTGTTCCTGTTACCACAACAGCAAAAGCTAAGATTTTCCACCAATTTTTTTTTGTTGATTTTAGTAAGCGTGAAAAGTCAATGGTACTTTCCAACTTGCTCCCCTCTTCAACGAATAATGAACTCATTTATAACTACCCTAATCTAGAAAAAGCTTTGATCTATAATAACTGTATCACCAGGATAGACAGCTTGAGTTGCCGTAACATCTTTCAATAGTTGACCATTTGCACGGCGAATATCAATGTCGCTACGATCTGCGCGATCAGTAAAGCCACCAGCAACTGCAATGGCTTTCTCTAACGTTAGTCCTGGCTGATATTCATAACTACCCGGTGTTTTAACTTCACCAGAAACATACATCGGACGGAATTCAAGCATAGAAACAGTAACCATAGGATTATTGATATAACCATTTTTCAATCGTTCACGAATATCAATAGCGACTTGATCCGGTGTTTTCCCCGCGAGTTGTAATTTACCAATTAAGGGGTAAATAATATTACCACTTTCATCTATTTTTAATTTCATAGATAAATCAGCTTCGTTATAAACTAAAATCTGAATTTGATCGCCAGCACCTAGTAAATAATTTTCGCTCGTTATTTTTGATGCTGCTGACGCAGCAGTACTCATAAATAAACTCACGGTTAAGATCCAAATAAAAGCTACTATTTTTTTCATTTTAAATCGCCACTTTGACTGATAAACCAAATTGATTTTGCTCATAACCTAATTGTCTCCCATAAGAATTACCATCAATAAATACCGGATCCGTACTATTATCTGTATGAAATAATGTATATTGATAATCAAATACAAACTCTATTTTAGGTCTGAATAAGTAGTGTAAACTTAATGCTAAGTCATCATACCGATCAGTCCGCTTTCGAATATGATACTTATTCGAGGTATGCTTATAAGACAACAAACTCGTTATATGCCCTAAAAATTGATGCTTCCAAGTAATGCCATTTTGAAAAGATTGGACAAAATCGCCCGTATTATCTGACTCTTTTGCTTCACTTGAAGTTTTTAATATTATTTTCGAGTAATCAACAGGTTGCCATTTATAAGAAACATCCCAATTCACACCCGAAAAATGTGTGCTTTGCATTTTCTTTTGTACTTTAGACACGGTAGCTTCTAGTTTAGACTTCCCCGTTACTTGGCTGAATACAGAAAAAGCACCAATCAGCTCGTTATTATCACGTTCACTATTAATATAATTAAAGTCTTTATACATCAAAGTATAATCAAAACGTGTTCTGTCTGTATATTGGTGTCTAAAAACTATCCTTGCATCATTCTCTGTAACATTCTCATTTTCTAAATAATTTTTAAATGCCGATTGATAACTATTAAGAATGTCATAATTAGTACGCGCTTGTGATAAATCAACAATAATATTACCTTTGGCTCCTTTCGCACCATAGGTATATTTAGCATCAACTTTTTTATCTGTTCGACCAATGTCATGGCTAATATTAAATGCATTAAAAGTAGCGATATTCTTCAGCGAGGTATCACTATCAAAGAAAAAGCCTTGAGTAACACCCGTACCTAACGCTTCATGATTTTTACTATAGCTACCCGTCAATTCTAAATGATGACGAATACCTAATTCCCAGTTGAAAACGCCATTGAGCTGATGGTCATCATAACTATCACTTTTAACAACATTATTATTATAATGTTGATAATTACCTAAATAATAAAGCCCAAAGTTTTTAGTATTACGCTGACCAAAAACACTAAAAGTTGGTTTTAACGTATAATAATCAGAACTAATAATATGACTATTACGCTGATGAAGGACATTATCATCAAAACCATAACCGCTACTGACGGATGAAGAAAATTCTAAACCTAAAAAAGGATCTATATGTTTAGAGTCTTGAAAAGTACTATCAGCATTTGCTGCAAAACTGGAGGTTGCACAGATACAACCTACTAGCAATAACTGAACTTTCTTCGCCTTAAATAAATACATAATCTAGTACGCTGTCTCGCTGACAAAACCTTTAAATATAGTAAGAAAAATAATCTTCAAGTCTTTTGAAAGACTCCAGTTCTGAATATATTGTAGGTCGTACTTTATACGCATTTCCATTTTATCTAGTGTGTCAGTCTCACCACGGAAACCCTTAATCTGTGCCAAACCGGTAATACCAGGCTTAACCTTATGGCGTAACATGTATTTATTAACGAGAACTCGATATTCTTCATTATGAGCGACAGCATGTGGCCGAGGGCCAACAATTGACATACTCCCCTGTAGCACATTAAAAAACTGTGGTAATTCATCTAATGATGTACGGCGAATAAATCCACCAAATTTAGTTACTCGCGGATCATTCTTGGTTGCCTGAGTAACCACAGAATCGTTTTCCATCACGCCCATAGAGCGAAATTTCCATACTCGAATTTTTTTACCGCCTAAACCATAGCGATCTTGTTTAAATAGTACCGGACCAGGAGAGCTGCGTTTAACACCAATAGCAACAGCAACCAATACAGGTGAAATCAATAGAATAATAACGCTACTAATAATAATGTCTTCGATGCGCTTTAATACCGCGCCCATTCCTTCAAACGGAGAGCCAAAAACACTAAATGTTTGAACATTACCAATAGTACGAATCTGGCTTACATTTAGATCATAAGTATATAAATCAGGAACAATGTAAGTTTCAACAATCGTATCTGATAACAATCTCAAAAATTTCTGAATACGATCTTTAGCGGCCATAGGCAAAGCGATATAAACTTCATCAATTTCACCATTTTTAGCTAACTGCACTAATTGAGCGATATTCCCATGAAGCTGTGATTTTGATAAATAGCCAAATCGACTTTCATCACGATCATCAAAATAAGATATTTCAAATTTCTGATAACGAATATCTTTTCTTAATGCATGTTCAATTGCAATACCACCTTTAGTCATTCCTAATATAGCTATTCGTCTAATATTAGAATTTCGCTTCAAAAACTCGCGAATAGCAAAAATAACTAAAAATTTAACAATAACCACGCAACTAATGGAAAATAGAATCCATTGCCAAACAACAACATGATTTAAATGAGTATCATTAACACCTTCAAATGAGTTCAATTGCTGACATAAAATATTCCACACTATAAATGATAAAAAGAAAGTTAATAATGTTTTTATTATTGTGTGATAATAATCTTTACGGACATATTGCTTATACAATCCACAATATTCTCCAATAAGTAAGAAAATAACAGCAAAGAGAAAACTAGCTGCTAAACCAACAGCTGTTTCACTTACACCACGTAAAGAAATAAGAAAGGTTAATGTCAAATTGATCAGCAAAAAATCACTGGCTTTGATTAATACAGCATAACCATCATCTGCTATTTTTATAGCTTGTATCTTCATCGCTTAAACTAGCCCCTAGCACTACTAATATATAATGAGCAATGTCATTTTCACTGCTTTCTAATAATTCCACGTTATAGATCGACATAGTCCATAGTAATAACTACTTATAAAAACATATACTCACTCTATAATTATACTGTAAAAAATCAGCAGACCGTCAACTATTTGTCGCTTTTATTATGAAATAATACCTATCAGAAATATTTAATCGCTGAAAATTTGACACCATGAATAAGTAAAACAAAAAAGACCTTAAAAACAATAGGTTAAGAGTTTAGTTTTAAAATCAAATATAAAATACTATACAATTGCAATAGTGATTAAATAAAATTAAAACAAAAATATCATTATAAAATTTAGATTTTTTTATGAAGAAAGAAAGAAATGACGAGAGAACAGTAATAATAGCACTCTAAAAAATAACATTGTCATTTATCCAGAGTGGCCAAACTTAATCAATATTACATAGGCAGCCTATTACTGCACGATAACAAACACGAAAAGTATTTATACTGTGAACACATTCAAAGAATGAAGTGACATTAACTATTTAAGAGTATCAGCCATACTTATTAATTAATAAACATGGCTGAAATACTTCTTACAACTTGAACAAGCGCATTTTCATTAATAACGAACCAATAGTTGCCATTACAATACCAGCTAATAACACAACAAAATTTTTATGACGTTCAGCTGCCAAGATATTTTCAGCATAAGTGCTATTATACAAATCAGATCCTGTCATGGTTAGAAATGATCCCATTTCAGTAAATACATGCTCTTGACCAACCATTCCACTCAATGAAATAACGCCCCATAAAAGAGACACAACCCCTAGAGAGATAGAAATAAAACCCCAACTTTGCTTAACATCCATATTCAAACCCACGCAATAACACTTATCTGCAGCTAACAGTAAAACTTTGCATGAGAATATTATAAATAACGAATAAAAACAATTCACAATATGGATATAATAAGTAAGAAAAATAATCTTAAATGATTTAAAATATCAGAAAGTTCTCATTAACCAATTGAAAAATAACAAAATATAAAATCACATTAGAAAATAAAATATTGAACCGTGTATTATTAATATATCAGTGATATTTATATTTTAATTTTGTGATCTTGGTTCTATTTATATTTAGATAACAAAGCGACACCTTGTGCCGCTATGTACTATTCGCTTATTTCTGTTTTGGACGAAAAGGTTTAATCACACTTTCATCACACACAAGAAATGGGCCATCCATCAGATCAATACAGTAAGGCACCGCAGGAAATACAGCATCTAAACATTCGCGGATAGATTTAGGCTTTCCTGGTAAATTAATGATCAAACTATCGCCTCGAAGGCCTGCCGTTTGACGTGACAAAATAGCCGTTGGTACAAATTTTAGCGATTCTGCACGCATTAACTCACCAAAACCAGGCATCATACGATCACATACCGCTTCCGTTGCTTCTGGAGTAACATCACGTTTAGCCGGCCCAGTACCACCAGTAGTGACAATTAAACTACAATTATGATTATCAGCGAGATCAATCAAAGTGCTCTCAATCACATCCTGCTCATCAGGAATCACTTGATAAACAGGCTCCCACGCTGAAGTAAGGTAGTCATTCAGTGTATCAATGATTGCTTGCCCTGAGATGTCTTCATAAACACCAGCACTGGCTCGATCACTAACGGTTACGATACCTATTTTTGCTTTACTCATATACTGCCTCATTCATTTAAACTCAATATTACAGTTAATAGTAACATCCCTATCATTATCAATTGCTCTATAGTGTATGCAAATCAGTAAGCTGGTAAAGCATAAATAATATAAGTATCTAGCACCAGCGTCTGACGCGTTGACAATAGTGACGATACTCATCCCCAAACAAATGCATAAGTATCTTTTCTTCTGGCCCAATCTGATAGCGATTAATGACTAACACAAAGACGATTACTACCAAGCTTGTAGATAACTCACCACTAATAAACACTGCTGCGATAAGTAAAAATAACAAACTTAAATACATTGGGTTACGGCTATATTGATATATACCTCGCGTAACCAACCGAGCTGTTTTTTCTGGTGTAAAAGGGCTAACCGTTGTATCCGCTTTTGCTAACGCTAATACCGACAACAAGCCAATGATTACCGCAACAATGATTAATGGAATAGCCACAAGCCAAAGCGTCTTAAATTGCCATAATGGAATAAAAATCGTACAGCCATACATGGTAAGTAATGCCACAACGGTTAATATTGGAGGGGGTATTTTCAAAGACACAGTTACTCATCCTTACAACTGATAATCATATTATTCATCGAATATAATATATATTAATTTCATTTTACCCAATAATAAGGTTGCCTCGACAGTTGCCACCTTATAGCATAAAGCTTTTGGTTAAGAGTAATAGCGGTCATGCAACAACTCAAATATATTCAAGGTTACCCCCCTCACCTCGTTGATCAAGTTCAGCAATTAATTGAAAAAGATCAACTAAAAACCTTATTACTTAACCGTTATCCAACACCACATACGATTAAAACTGAAAAAGCTTTATACGATTATGTGATTGAACTAAAAAATCAATATTTAAAAAAGTCAGCCCCAATTAGTAAAGTTGGCTACGACAACAAAATTAATGTTATCAATCATGCACTAGGGCTACATACGTTTATTTCTCGTGTCCATGGTAATAAGCTTAAAGCAAAGCATGAAATTAGAATTGCGACAATATTTAAGCAAGCCCCTTTACCTTTTTTACGTATGATTGTAGTGCATGAATTAGCTCACTTAAGAGAAAAAGATCACAATAAAGCATTCTATCAACTTTGCTGCCACATGGAGCCCCAATACCATCAACTTGAATTTGATATGCGCATGTATCTAACACAAGTCGAACATTTTGGTTCTATTTACAAATGAGGTTATCATAGCCATTATATGTAAAATGAAGAGACAACATCATGCAACAAGAAGAATTTGAGATTTTAGTAAAAGAATTGGCAGAGCTCGATAGCGTTTCAGCGATCTTAAATGCATTAAAAGATAATGAAGAGCCTGAAATTGCAGAAACAGCAGCAGCAATGATTGGTCACTTTAGTCTTGCTGAAATCGACGGGCAACAGCGTATTTACCACGTTTTCACTCAAGAAAACGACCAAGGTGAAGAAGAAGAGTTTGCCGAGTGGGTAATGAATGCTAATGATGAATTAATGCGTTTTATTGCTTGGTTCTTCTACACGACATTTGAAATTAACGATAAAGAAACATACCAAGCTGCAGGTCGCTCATACACTCCAGCTAAGCGCAACTAAACGGCAATAATTACTGCCAACGACGATTCGTCGTTGGCATTGTAATCTATATACATAACTTATATGACCAATTAATAGTGGCTTACGTGAACGTCATCTTGTTGGAAATGCTTAGGATCCCAGTTACATAATCTAATCATTGCTATGATGGCAGCGTATTCATCGTTTGTTTGAGCCACTGATAACTGATGTTTAAAAAAAGTTAACATTGTTGTATTTTCGCTGCTAAATAATTCATTATTCATTGTATTCTCTCCTTTAAGTACCCCATCATTTTGACCCAGCTAGCCCAAGCTAAAAACAGAACATCTTTTTTATCTCTTTTCCTGTTTTGGCTTTTTCACTGCACGATTATGTAAACTAATGTGGTAATTGAGGAAATTTCAGCCACTAATTAACGCCCCTTTCTACAAATATTTTCTGATGAAGGCAAGGATGTCAGTTTCAACAACAATATTGATAAAAAACCACTCCATCACTAACAGCTAATCGCTTTTTAGCCTACAATAACGACCAAAATATTATGATTCAGGTATAAACATGAAAATTTGTTCAGTTGAACTACGTAGTAACGAAGCTATTATTTGCCTACTAACATTAGAAGGTGGAATGATCGGTATTCCAGAGTGCCGCACTCAGAAGTTCATTATGGATAATTCTCTTGATAACCAAAAAATGAGAGATTTCCAATTTGCATTTAAAAAACTACTTGATGACTACAAAGTAGAAAAAGTAGTGATCCGTACGCGCGAAACACGCGGAAAATTTGCAGGAAGTTCTGTAGGCTTTAAACTTGAATCCGCTATTCAATTAATTGATGGTCTTGATGTTAACTTTATGTCAAATGCAGACATTAAAGAGAAATTAAAACGCAATCCTATGGCGATTGATTTCCGTGCAACGGGTTTACGCCAATTCCAAGAAGCAGCATTTACAACAGGTTATGCTTTTCTTGGTCGTTAATTAATATAGCTAAATAATAAATAAAGCAGAAGTTTGTAGAAATACTTCTGCTTTACTTCATCAAACTAGATCATATTCATTTAAGTTTTTGTTGTTTTTCTAATTCGTCTTTATCTACATATATCAATTTACAAAGACCCAATAACTTCAATAATGAAACGGCGATTAATGAGCGATAACTTTTATCACAATGTACAATATATGGAGATTCACTATGTTGAAGCTTTCCTTGAATAATTTCAGATACAGGTAAGTATTCAGCATCAGTTTGAGATAAATCACTTTGACGTACATCTAATACTTTGGTGTCAGAATTCGGCAACGATTGAATTATTGTTGCTAATGAAGTGCTCTCAGTTATATCAGTAAGCACACTAACATTCTCATAACCTAGACTTTTTATAGTATCAATCACTTGTTGACAGCTACTATCGGTAATCACTTCAATATCAATATTCTTATCAGGTAATAGTAATTCCAACCAATATTTAAACCCTACACCATGGAAACCTACAAAAACACTATTTTCAACATGATGATCAATAAACTCTTTCTCTGAACGAGTATCAATAATAATATGTTTGCGATCGGTAAATATGTGCATTATTACATCCCTATTATATTTTATAATAACTACATTCTACTAATTTTAACGCTTAGTCTATTTAAATAAAACAATATTGTTAAATATAACCATATCAAGGCTATTATTTTCATAATAAATTAAATAACATTAATTGTTGCTATTTCATTCCAACGTCCAATATTATTTTGTTGCTTAATATATTGTTCACTATGCTTATCCAAAAAAAATGATGATGGATATTTAACATTACCATTATATAAATAATGATTATTATCAACATAACTAACAATACTATTATTGTTTTTAATTACATTATTATTTATGGTATAAGATTGACCCGTATCCGTTGTCATTTTAGTATCATTTGCTAATAAAACCTTGGCATTATATGTACCTTTTTCAACCAATCCCACATCAAGAAAATATTGCCCTTTTGATATTTGATTACCAAGCTGGAAATGATCTGACACTTTATATATTGGCGATTGATCCTCATAATCTGCCGCAGGAAACCAATTTTCTATTTTTGCGTTAGATGTATAATAAGCGATTATACTGCCATTAGCGGTACGTAATCTCCATGTCACAGGATAATTAATATAACTAGGCGCTACGCCTAAGTTTTGCCACTGACTATTAATTGTCAATGTTCTATTTTTGGGAATATTACGACTATAATCAACCTCATTAAGTTGATATCTATATCCTAATTTATTTAAAAATGCAGTAAGCAAAGGTTGATATATATTAGGAATTTGATGTGATTTTGCATCAATCAATGAAGCATGCTCTTTTAATGCAAAATCAAATGTTTGCTGAACTTGATCATAGGTAAGATGTAATGGATTTTTAATATTACTCCAATCCTGAAGTGAGTCTTGGCAAATTTCAAAATCAACGGCGGATTTCTTCCAACGCTGATCAAACAAAACATCAGGAGCTGTATTTGTCTGTATATCTGAAGCATGAGCGATTAATCCAGGATAACCGTCTTCCATTTCACTCCAGCCTTTACTCCAATCGCCAAGACAATCAACTCGCCAGCCAAAACCACGATTCGTAGCATAACTAAGAAAGTCTCCTTTATCCGTTCCTAGCATCGTTTTAGGTGTATGTGGAAAAGCATGAACCAGTGCTGCAATATACGGCTCTAGATCATGTAAAGTATAGCCATTATCAACTAATCCTACGCTATTGCTCGTCTTTGCCGCATACCCAGAAAGATTCCATTCACCCCAAGTCCCCACCATACCCATATCAATACGTAATAACGTCTTATTGTTATCATAACGCTTACCGAGTGCATCAAGAAATTGCTGCATGCGATGAATAAACAAAGGATTTTTAAACATACTCACCGCTTCCTTATCTGATAGGTGACAACTACTACCATTAAGGCCATGACCATATAACTCTTGTACTAACCAGCATGGAATACCACTACTATCTTTATTTACATCAGCATCATATATAGGATCATTTTTACCCCGTAATGCCATGAAACGAATCACAACCTTTTTATTTACAGCAGCAGCCTCTTCTAATACGTTATCAATTTTTTTCTCAAGCATCCTTTCATTAAGATTAGGATCTGTTGCTGTTGTTAATTGATCCCAGTACCAACGGTAATATATCGTACTAGTATCAGGATAAGAGATGACTGGTTTACCTTCATAAAAAGGATTCTCAGGATCATTACTAACAACTCGTTGTAACTCTGTAAAACCAATACCTGGATTAGTTAATACCTTGTTACTTTGCTTTGGAATAACTACAGATAAGTTATTTTCACCAGTAAAACTATGCGTATTATTGTTATTAGCGGTAGGGTTTAATACAGATGTAGCAATTAGAAATGAAAGTAAAGTTGAACTCATTGTGTGCTCTATAATAAGTAATATCAATAAGTTGATAGTATATTTAGGGTGCATTATATTGATAATATGAATAACTTAAACAGTAATATTAATTATTTGAGGTGAAAACTAAATTCTACAAAAAACAACCACATAATTTTATAAATCTATTGTATTTATATAACTACTTGTCATAACTACAATAGATAATTACCAAGAAATAGAATGTAAAATTTATTACTAGATTTAA
The DNA here is from genome assembly GCF_000613045.3 of Photobacterium kishitanii. Lineage (NCBI taxonomy): Bacteria > Pseudomonadati > Pseudomonadota > Gammaproteobacteria > Vibrionales > Vibrionaceae > Photobacterium > Photobacterium kishitanii. Next base: position 755,477 of record NZ_LN794353.1, read on the forward strand.
GCGTAAAAATATGGGATTTTTGTTATATTAATCCTCTAATACCGTCAAGATAAAGGAATTCATGGGTATAATAACTGAAACATTCACCTATTTATTAACCAATAAACTTCTTTTTACCGCACTAATTATTGTGATTATCACGATCGCTCGACGTATTGTACTGTCGCAAGTACGAGGTGATGAATTTTTTGTTACTGAAACCCAGCGAAAATGGATGTCTCGTACTAAGAACGGTACGTTTATTTTTACGCTAGTTATACTATTTATATTATGGCGTTCAGAAATAAATGAATTCGCTTTATCAGTAACAGCGATTGCTGTCGCTATTGTTGTTGCCTCGAAAGAAATCATTCTTTGCTTTACAGGCTCTATACAACGCGCAAGTTCACGATCATTTCGAATAGGTGACTGGATAGAAGTTGGAAAAATCTGTGGTGAGGTTATAGAGCACAATATGATGGCAACGGTCATTCAAGAAATAGATCTTCATCATGGCCAGTATCATTACACCGGAAAAACGGCAACGTTACCAAACAGCATGTTTTTCACTTACCCGGTAAAAAATCTCAATTTCATGAAACGCTATGTTTATCATAACTTTTCCATCGTAGTCAGAGATTTTGTTAATCTTTACCCTTTACTACCCACAATCATCACTAAAATTGATCACCACAGTGAAGATTTTATTGACGTTGCCCGCCGCTATAATAGCATAATTGAGAAACATGCAGGGCTCGATCTACCTGGTTCTGAACCCCATATACATATCAGTAGTTCAACGACTGGTGAACAAATCGTTCATTTTATGCTCTTTTGTCCAACAGAACGAGCAACACACCTTGAACAAGAGATTCGTCGTGATTTCATGGAAGAATATGAACGCGCTTTTCCAGCGACTACCGCATAATCAGTTAATGGTAATTCAACCATGAATTACCATTAATTCAAATTCCGTCTATGCTTTATTCTCCAGTGTTACTGCTGTTTCAATACCATCATACAATTCAATAAATTGCTTAGTTAACTTATGCTTAGGATCAAAATATAGCATTGGGCACTGCTGGTAATGCGATTCTTTCATTTTTATCGATTGGGGTAAATATGGCTCTAAAATAGGAAAACCCAATGTTTTGATCTCCTCAATAATTTGACGAGGAAACTTTGCTTGAGTATTAAACATATTCACCACGATGCCTTCTAACTCTAAATCACGGTTATGATCATCACGTAACTCTGCAAGATTATCCATCACTTTAATTAAAGCTTGCTGAGAGAAACTATCGCAGTCAAAAGGAATTAATAACTTATGCGCTGCGATTAAACCCGACTTAGTATAAAAATTTAAATTTGGTGGCGTATCAATATAGATACGGTCAAAATCAGCCGCCAATACATCGAGCACTTCACGAAGCTTATAAATTTTATAACGTCGTTCAAGTTCGACTTCTAACTTATCAAGTTTTGGGCTGGAAGGAATAATAAATAAATTATCATATGCTGTCGCTTGAGGATAAGCACTGATCGGTGTCGACATCGCAAACCAAGATGCCGTTTGATTTAGAAGCTCTGCAATTGTTTTATCATTCGGTTGATTAATATCAATCCCTAAATAAGCACTACTGTTACCTTGTATATCAAGATCTATCACTAATGTTTTATAGCCTTTAGCTGCGCTAATTGCGGCTAAATTGACAGTTATACTTGATTTCCCCACACCACCTTTTTGATTAAAAATAATCCTACGCATTAACTTCATCCCTGATCATCGATAACTATTAACAACTATACACACTCATGCATATAGTTGTTAGTTAAACATATCATTTGAATTAATATTATATACGCAATAATTAGTTACCGTTTGTTAAATCTGATAAAGCTCTAGGGGTAATCCATCAGGATCACTAAAAAAAGTAAATGCCTTATTCGTTAACTCATCAATACGAATAGGCTCAACCTCAACCCCATTCTTTTCTAAATAGCCTACTGTAACTGCTATATCATCGACAGCAAAAGCTAAATGACGCAATCCCTGAGCTTCAGGATAACTCTGACGTTTTGGAGCACCATTAAATGAAAACAACTCTATTTGACTATTATCTGGTAGTTTTAAATCTAATTTATATGAGTCGCGATCTTCACGATAAGTTTCAGATATAATTTCTAGTTGTAATAACTGTGTGTAAAACGCTTTTGAACGAGAATAATCACTACAAATAATCGCTACATGATGAATTGCTTTTAACATTATTATTCTGCCATTATTGTAGGGCCGTTTGGCACATCTATTGTATGAAAAGGGGTAAGTAAACGAGGATTACGACTAATATCAACATGATGAATCAACGTATCATCATAATTTAAGTACGTCAGTAACGGATTATAACTGACATTTAACGCTTTTAAGCGATTAAAACTTACATTAACAATCTGCAATTGTGGATTATGAGTCAAATTTAAATGAGCTAATTTATTGTGTTCAACACTAAGAACTTGTAGTTGTGGGTTATGGCTTACATCAAGATATGTTAATTGGTTTGATGAGAGATCCAATGTTTTTAAATGGCTGAAATAGCGAACTTCTCGTGCATCTCGTATGTTAAAATGACTACACTTTAAGGATGTGATCTGCTTTATATTTTTTTCGCCTTGTGCAAATACGCAACGTTTAAAATTGGGATCAATAAACGTTAATGATGTTAACGTTGGTTGCACCTGCTGCGCGCACCCAGCCACTATAGACCCAATGATAATGGCAATGATACTCGGCCATATACGGCTATTCTTCACTATTAATACCTTTATTAATCTTGTCTCAAGGGACGAATTACAGATTCTAGCCCTTCTATTTTAAACTCAAGCGCTAACGCCATTAGTGTTCCTAATTGCCCTTCAGGAAAACCTTGCTTTTGAAACCACAATAAATATTCTTCTGGCAAATCAATCAGTACTCGACCTGCATATTTACCAAATGGCATTTTCATATTAGCTAATTGAATAAGATGTTGTTTTTGAAACATATATACACACCAACGAAATTAATAACTTATTATGGCAGTAGTGACGATAAATGACACGCTTCGAACAGATCTCCTCATGGCATAACTTACCATATTAAAAACAATATATACCATGCGGGAATTTACTCGATTAATATCCTATTATTTAACAACTGAACATTTACATTTTTAGCGATCTTTGTCACACTTAGCATCCGTTTTTTTTCATTGATAGTAAACGGATATGATCGGCAATCAATCAACACTTTTCGAGCCCCTGTTTATCTAATAATTGCCGACATCAAAGATAACTTACATCTCAACACCTTACACATAAGATTAAGAGAATATCCATGAGAAAAACGCTATTAACAACGCTATTCATTGCAACAATATTAACTGGTTGCGCAAGCTCACCCCAAAATGCGGTTGGCCTTGCTAATACATGGACAGTAAGCTCAATCGATGGCTATACCCAACCTGTAGATGCTTTGACCATCAAGCCACAACTACAGATTAATAAAAACCTTAACGTTAGCTATTCAGGCTGTAATACGTTAACAGGTAAAATGCGCATCACAACTCAAGATCTTACGACTAAAAATTTAATCTCAACTCAAAAAATGTGCCCTCAAAATGAGCAAGCTACTGTCGACGGGTTTGTAAAGCAGATGTTAACAGGGCCCTCTAAATTTTTAGTCAATAGTAATACATTGATCTTAAGTTCAGATAACCATACCGTAACATTTAAGCGCGTTGAAAAGAAATAACTAGAGATTAATATCCACAATAATGCTTAATTATTGTGGATTTTATTTTTATACAATTTATTGCGTAATTGGTGCTACTAATAATTCAGCGACAATGCGCTTTAATAAAAACGTTTCTCGCTCAATAGACATCCCTTTCTTATCGGAATGTCTCATCGTATGTTCATTGTGTGTAATCGCATCAAAAATATTGATCCATACTGGTTTCATGCCATTTTTCTTCTCATAATCCTCGAGCCGTGTTTCCCCTAATTGCGCATCGATTTTACAGACATAACAGAATGATTCCATATGTACAATATCATGTTCTGGTTTATACCAAGGTCGAAACTCTTCATACATTCCAAACGGTTCAATATCATGGATATTGGTAGCGCCAGTTTCTTCTTCTAACTCTCGAATTAACCCTTGAATCTGATCTTCTCCAACATCAATGCCGCCACCAGGTAAGGTATAATCATGATAACGAGCAGTGTATAACATCAAAATATTGTCGCCATTAAGGACAATCGCACGTGTTGCTTGGCGGTGATATATCGTCAATGTTGGTGATTGAAGATCTAAGTTGACTAAATCAGCGTGAACTGACGATTTTAAAAAGCGCATCAATATTTACTCATTCTACATTGCAAGCCAATATTCTACCGAATTAGTTCTTAAAACACGAATAACACCCATAAAAAAGCCTCCATAGCAGGAGGCTTCAAGATAGTAAGTACTAATTACCAGTTAAATAGTTTATTGAAGAATCCTTCCACTTTATGCTTCACTTTCTCAGCTTGGCAATGCTGCTTAAGATCGCCATGCGGATCCCAAATAGGCATTCGCGTTTGGCCGCTACAACTTGGAATATATTCACCATCAGCTGCTATCTGATAATTTTCAGCTTCAATATTTGCAGGCTGTCGTAACAATAATGGCTCAGGTTTACGATGTTGAATATAATCAGTGTAAAGACGCAATGCGCCACTTGCTCCAGTTAAATGGGTGCTCTTATTATCATCACGCCCCATCCAAACAGTCACGACTTCACGACCATCAATACCAACATACCAACTATCACGGCCATTATTAGTTGTACCTGTTTTACCCGCTAAATGGGTGTTAGGAAATAATTTATTCAGCGAATGAGCAGTACCAAATTTCACCGTATCTTGCAATGCAAACATCGTTAGCCATGCAGCTTGTGGCGGTACCACTTCAGCGGCTTTTGGCCAGTTTTGATATAACACTTTACCATTTTCATCAACCACGGCATTTAAGGCTGTTAATGGTGCTAAATACCCTTCATTACCAATCGCTTGATACATTTGGGCAACCTGTAATGGTGACAAGGTAATTGAGCCCAGAAACAAAGATGGTACTTGAGGAATATCTTGCTCAGCAATACCTAATTTCGTCAATGTCTCAGACATCTTATCAACACCAACAGCCATACCGAGATTAACAGTTGGAACATTATAAGATTTGGCAAGTGCAACAAATAATGGCACTTCACCACGGTATTTACGATCGTAATTACGTGGGCTCCATGTTGCACCATCATGCATCTGAATTGATAACGGCTGATCTTTTAATGAGCTTGCCAAGCTAAATCTCGCTGGATTTTCTAACGCAGTAAGATATAACGCTGGCTTAATCACTGAGCCAACTTGGCGTTGTGCATTAATAGCGCGGTTATAACCCGCAAACCCAGGTTGATCACCGCCAATCATAGCGCGGATTTCACCGGTAGTGCGATCAACAATAACCACTGCTGTTTGTAAATCTTTGCCTGCTCGTTTTTGTACTTCAGGCATCACTTTAGCAACCGCAGCTTCTGCTAGCTTTTGTGATTGAGGATCTAGCGAGGTAAAAATACGTAATCCTTTACCAGCCTCAAACGCTGCACCTGCTTTTTGCTCTAGCTCAGCTTTAATTTGATCAAAGTATGCAGGTTGACGTTTAGCTAGTTGACCTTTTGCCTGAATATCAAGTGGTAGTTTGATCGCTGCTTGATAAACTTTATCACTGATTTCACCGTCTTTGTTCATTAAGTCTAAAACGATATTACGGCGTTCTTTAGCACGTTCAGGATGACGCCAAGGATTGTAATATGTTGGCCCTTTCACCATACCAATTAACAGTGCTAATTGATCAACTCGTAACTCTGATAATGGTCGATCAAAATAATAACGCGACGCTAAAGCAAAGCCATGAATACCATGCCCACCAAACTGAGCTAGATACACTTGGTTCATGTAAGCATCTAGTACTTCTTGTTTACCGTAGCGAGTATCAATGATGATCGCCATATAAGCTTCTTTAAATTTACGCCAAAATGTACGCTGGCTGCTTAAAAACATATTTTTCGCTAACTGTTGCGTCAGCGTACTGCCACCTTGTACCGTATGACCCGCTTTAATATTGGCAATAAACGCCCGCGCAATACCTACTAATGAAATACCATCATGCTCATAAAAATGACGATCTTCGGTATCGATTAAACCAGCAACGAGTAGTTTGGGCATTTTATCTTCAGGCAAATAGATACGCTGTTCGTCTGAATGCGCTTCTAACATTCCTAACATCTTTGGATCGATATGCAAAAATCCTAATTCTTTATTAGAATCTAAATCCATGATGCGAGTTATACTGTCATTATTAAATGACACTGAAACATGACGCGCCCCTTCAGGCCCTTCTTTGAAGTTAAATGGTCGACGTACAAAATCAACTTTCCAACCATTTGCTGCATATTCACCACTTTGATCAGGCTTTGCAACTTTTTGATATCCTAAGACTTTAAGCTCATTAACCAAAGTGTTGTAGGTTATTGGCGCCCCGGGCTGTAACGCCATCTCGCGGGCGTAGACAACTGAAGGTAATTGCCATAATTGACCAGCAAACTTAGCACTAATTTGTTGGTTCAAGTCATAACCTAAATAAGCCATACCCGCAGTACCAATTAATGTTGCACCAATTAAGGCACGTACAATCACACTACGTTTTTTCTTCATTTGAGGTACTTGAGGGGTAGATTGTTGATTATTTGACGTCATAAGCCTGTTCAATGTAATAAATTCGTCGTCGCCATAAATTAGATAATCAGGAGATCAACGTATATTGGTGAAGCCTTCGCTAAATGAGATCAGCGCCTACGCACTGACTTTAATATGATTAACATAACCAGATATTCTAATCAGGTTGTCATCACGTTGTCAGATATTCTTACATCAATCTATCAGTTTGGGTTTTATTAGCCTTTTGGGCACAAATGCTCCAAAATACGTACCTTTGATAATGCGCCAAATGATCAATCCTGATCGGCGTCGTGGTATCTGCGAGAAATTATATGCAACGTGATTACACCTTAAACTGCCTTTTAACCATGCCTCGACATGAATTAGAAGAATTTAGCCTTCGCGTAATAGGTCGTATGGTACCAGAAGATGTGATGCAGGAAATATTTACCTTCGATCAAGAAGAAATAGACAGCGACGAACGTCTAAAATCAACCCAGTTTGATGCGATGCTGCGAATGACTGCGATTGCATTAGGGGAAGTTAATATTGCATTTTCTGATTCTGACAATGCCCAACAAAACAGTGAGCGTATGATCCGCTTACTACTATGGCATTTTTATGCAATATCTTTTCAGCTTGAAGAAGCAGTAACATTAGAACAACATTGTGCTGAAGTAGAGCAGATTTTAACCAACGCACCAGATAATGCCTTCGGCTGGGTGAGTGTCTTAACTGAATTACTGCACCGCTATGCCTCATTAAGTGAACAAAAAAGTTCATAGTAACTATTAGCTATATAAATAACAGTTTTAATAACAAAAAGGCGTACCCTTCTAGGTACGCCTTTTTTAATAATTAATTGTCGATCTTTTATTGTGAATTACACATCACTATTAATAATCGAAATCACTGTACTCCGGACTATCGAAACGCGAACGTGTCACACGACGTTTCTTCTTACCACGAGATTGCAGATCTAAATCCTGAAAATCATCTGCAAACTCAGAATTGAATTTTGATTTGCTGCCTTTGTGAAATTTTTGGTTTAACTTAGCCATTTACGTTTCCTGAACTACATCCAGAGTAGATAATTATTAGAATAGAACACAGGCAATTGTAATGTTCTATTGTGAAAAAACAGTACTAAGTTAACGTAAAAAACATGATAGACAATCCGGTCCATGTTTCATTGTTTCTTACCTTAGCAACGTTTTTCTTAGACTAATTCAGGAATTCACTCCCGTACAACAAGTTATTTTACTGGTAATAACAAACAATTTAAATCAAATGCTTTCGATCACATTCTTAAACGGCACATCTACAATTGCATTAATTAATGCTTCTTTATCATTAGCTTCACGCCAAACTAAATATAAGCTTTGTTCCATAATTGGCGCATCTTCAACAACATACAATTCACCTAAAGCTGCGCTATTAGCAACAACGGGGGATGGGAAGTAACCAACACCACCATTTGCTAAAATATAATCTAACGCCATCTTACATGAATGAGTATGTAACACAGGTGTACGCTGTAATTCAGGTATACGGCTGTGTTCGACTGAGAATCGAGTTCCCCAATCAAGATAAATAAGCGACATATCACGTACACTATGTACATCACAATTAGGCACATTAGTCACTAACTGTAATTGATAATCGCGTACTTTTTGAACATGCAAATTTTCAATTTTCGGCGGTTCACTAGTAATAAACAAGTCAATACTTTTATCAAACAACCGTTTCGCCATTCCTTCTCGCTTCACTGATTCTAAACGTAACGCAAGACCTGGCACTGTGGCATAGATACGATTGATCCAAGCAGATATACCATCAAACTCCCAAAATAAAGGTGATGCACCAATCGTCAATTGGGTATTTAAACTATCAGTTAAAGCAACGTCTTGTTTAGCTCGCCCCCAAGTTTGCAAAATAGCTTCAGCATAAGGCAGCAAACGTTCACCAGCAGCAGTAAGATGCACATTTCCACGTTGACGAGAAAATAGCGGATTACCTAATTGTGACTCAAGCTGACGGATACGAAAGCTGACTGCTGATTGGGTCAAATATAAGTTATCTGCAGCACGACCAAAGTGACGTGTTTTGGTAACTTCCAAGAACGTTTTAAGTAATTCAGTATCCACGGCAAAATTCTCAATAATAAGAGTAGGTTAAATAGAAAAATAACGGTATATATAAGTTATTATATCGCGAATAGATTCAATATTAATATCTTGCGGGATAGTACAACCTATTATCGTTGCATATTAATCAAATATTTTCATCTTAACAATAAAAAATAATTGATTTACAACGTCGCAAGTCTGGATAAATATCAGCGCAAATCACATCAAGGACTTTATGAATGAGAAGTGAAGGTAAATTTTACGACGATAAAAACTTCCCACGCGGTTTTAATCGCTCAGGGGTTTTTACTATTAGTGAAACCAGCGTGTTAGAAAACTATGGACGTTCTATGCGTGCGCTCTTTGACGGCACGACACAACCAATTGATGACTCTGAAGTTCAGTTTTTAGCTGAAGTACATGGTCAACAACAAGCCGTGTCTGAGTTTGGCAAATGCTGGATTAAATACCTAAACCACACCAGTCATAAAACACGTAGTTATACATTATGTGTGTCACAACGAGCTCATACGACAGGCTCATACGGTGACGATGATGACAGCGATAGTGGTACTGATAACGATCTCGATTATTAGACAACACTTTTAGAAACGGATTTTCAAAAAAATCGCCAACAAAATGAAGCCATCCCACTCTGTGTGATGGCTTATTTCTTTATATTAGCCTGTGTTTAATTTAACAGGCCACTTTTTGGTATAGCTATGAAAATTTGTTTTGTTATGTATCCGTGGGAACGCGTTGAAGCAGAAAACGACTCTACTTTACGTTTGATTCACGAAGCCGCAAGCCGCGGTCACACGGTTGCAATTACAACACCGAGTAACTTAACCATGCGCGACAGTATGGCAATTGCATTCTGTAACGTATTAAAAAAAGGTGAAGTCTCAAACAATATTCCAAGCTTCTACCGTAAAGCTGAATTTAATAACGCCGAGCTACCATTAGCAGGCTTTGACGTTATTTTTATGCGTGCTAACCCACCATTAGATACCATGGCGCTGAATTTTCTTGATTCAGTGCGTGATCATACTTTTATCGTTAATGATATTGACGGCCTACGTGTAGCGAATAACAAACTTTATACCGCTTCATTGCCAGATCCAAACAAGGAATTTATTCCTGTTACTCATGTATCTAAAAACCGTGATTACCTTGAGCGTGTGCTTGATGAATCACCACAAGATCGCATGATCCTGAAGCCATTAAACGGCTACGGTGGTAAAGGCGTAATCTTGATCGAAAAAAGTGCTAAATCAAGTGTGAAATCATTATTAGATTTCTATATTGGGGATGATCAGAACTACGTTATCCTACAAGACTACATTGAAGGCGCTGAGCAAGGCGATGTGCGCATCATGTTATTAAATGGTGAGCCTATTGGTGCTATGCGTCGTATCCCAGCAGAAGGCGATGTACGCTCAAATATTCATGCTGGCGGTCGCGAAGTAAAACACGTTTTAACTAAGCAAGAATTAGCCCTATGTAAACACATTGGCCCAAAATTAGTCCGCGACGGCCTTTATTTCGTCGGTCTAGATGTTATTAACGGTAAATTAGTTGAAGTTAATGTACTAAGCCCTGGCGGCATTACCCGTATTAACCGCCTAAATCGCGTGAAGTTACAACGCAATGTGCTTGATTTTGTGGAAAGCGTTGTGATTGCAAAAGAAGTTGGAATCACTCGCAAAAATGATTTTCGGAAGGTAATTGCAGATGCAGCTTACTGAGTTAGAGATTTTAGAAAAAATACGTAGTCTTACGCCATTTGAGGCGCATCTTGACGATGGTAGCTTGATGATTCGCATTAGTGAATATCAACCTTATATTGCAACTGCGATCCATAACGGTCACCAACTGCGTCAATCACTGCAATCACAGTGTGCGTTGACAGAAGAAGAGCGTTATTTTGAAGAAGATCCCTTTACTGGTGACTTCATTTCTTCATTGCCGATAGTATTGCAAGGTAAAGATTCACGTTATGAGTATGATCTCAATCGTGCGCCTGAAAACTGCATTTACGACGACGCATGGGGAAAAAATGTCTGGCTAGCACCTCTAAGCGATGCTGAACGTGAAATAACTTTGGCCAAACACCAAAGTTACTACCGCATTCTACAATGCTTAGTTGAGACGTTAGAGCTGCAATTTGGTTTATGCCTAATTTACGATATTCATTCGTATAACTACCAACGCATTGATACTGTAACACCAACATTTAATCTTGGTACGATGCAGGTTAACCGTCGTCGATGGCGCAAAGAAATTGATGTGTTACTTGAAGGGCTTAATACTGTTGAATTGCCTAACATTGATGTTATTGCGCTTGAAAATGATATTTTTAAAGGCCTAGGCTACCAAGCTACTTTTATTAAGCAACACTTCAAAAACACTTTAATTATGCCAATTGAAGTGAAAAAGATTTTCATGAACGAAGAAGGGGGTGAAGCTTACCCACTCGTTATTGAAAAGCTAAAAGAATCGCTGAAGACAGTGATCACTGAACATGCAGCGTTCACTATCACTAAACGTACCAAAGCCAAAGGGCTAACTGGTAGTGATGTGCTTGCGTCGAATCTATCTAAAGAAGTGATTAATCTTGATCGTCAGTTGTATAAAATAGCAAAAGGAATTAATACCTTAAGCTATATTAACCCAACTAACTTAAAACAAGAAAAAAGACGCTTTTTAAGTAAGCCATACAGCTACCAACCACAATTTACTTATCGTCAATTGGATTTGGATCCGTATAAATTCCGTGAGCAACTTTACCGTTTACCGGTTGAGACAATCCGTGATGCTGACGTACAAAAAATGTATCGTAAAGTCATCGATCAGTTAGCTGTTCGTATTGATCTTCTATGCAGTATTGGCACTGATGAGTTTTTATATAACTCACTGCGTTACTACGGCCAGCCAGATGAGCGTGATATTGCTAATGCTAAATTTATTTTGCATGCCTGCGAATATAAAGAACAGCAACCAGCAAATATCAGTGCTAAAGAAGCAATCGAAGCGTTTAAAATAGCGGCGGCTGAATATGATATCCCTTGTAAAGTCGTATCATCTAAGCAGTTAATTGCTCGTGCAATGGTGAGTGGCAAGGTTATCAAGGTCAACCCAAACAGTCGCTTCACTCAAGGTGACTTAGATGCCTTGATCCACCATGAGTTAGGCGTTCACCTTGTTACATCAGTCAACGCTGAAAGACAGCCACTTAAAATTCTACAATTAGGCTTACCGGGTAACACCCATACCCAAGAAGGCTTAGCGATTTTATGTGAGCATTTATCGGGAAGCTTCCCACTGCATCGTCTAAAAACATTGGCGTTACGTGTAGTTGCAGTAGAAATGATGGTCAATGGCGATAGCTTTAATGACTGCTTTAATAGTCTACGTCATGATTATGACGTGTGTGATGATGAAGCATTTACCATTACTGCACGCGCTTATCGTGGCGGTGGTTTTACTAAAGACTTCCTGTATCTACGTGGCTTAAAAGACGCAATCCAGGCTTATAAAACGGAAGACTTAACCTCATTATTCATTGGTAAAACAGGGTTTGAATTTAAACCATTGCTCGATGAATTAATTGAACGCGGAATTCTTAAAACACCAAGTTTTATGCCAAAAGCACTTTCGATTGAAGCAGAAATCGATCCAGTAATGGACTTTATGCTGAACTCAATTCGTTAATATTTGGTTATCAATAACGATTTTCTATTGTAACTAACACTAAAAAAGCGACCATAGCGGTCGCTTTTTTATTATTAATAGTATCAACGAATTACATAGGTAAGCGTTTACTATCAACGCGAATAATAACACAAGTTAAAATAACTAACGTAACGGCTATACCGGCTAGCAATACAAACACACCATTCCAAGAATAAGCAGTTTCAATCATTGCAATTGGCGCACCAGCAAGTGCAGCACCAATGTAAGTTACACCACCTTTAAGACCCGTTGCAGCACCCGCACCATCAGCGTGAGATGCTTCAATGATACCTAATGCAAACAACATCTGTGGCGCGTAAATACCTGCACCAATAACAAAGAAACACAGCGCAACAAGTAAGTAGCTCATATGGATAGTTAAAGCAACACCGACCATACCAGCAATTAATACAAAGCAGTAAATTAAAATTGTTTTCCAACGATCGGCGCCAAAGAACTTATCAGAAATAATACCTGATGTCAGACCGCCTAAAATACCACCAGCTTCAAACCAAGCAACTAATGAGTTCGATCTAATTAAGTCCCAATGTAGGACATCAACGAAGTAAACACTCACCCAGTCACTTGAAACAGTACGAATCACATAAATACATAAATCACCACCGATCGCTAACCAAATAATCGGGTTAGTCAAAATATAGCGTTGAAACATAACCCACATTGATAGACCAGCTTCAGAGCGCTTATTGATCTCTAATTGCTTGGTATCATTACGCCATTCACCGACATTAGGTAGACCGTAATTTTCAGGTTTACCACGCATCAAAATAGCCGCGATCAAGGCCTGTACTGCAGTAATCGCCGCTGGTACATAAAACGCATAACGCCAGTTACCTGTATAAGCAATAACAGCAGAAGCAATTAACGGTGCCAATGCGCCACCGACATTGTGGGATGTATTCCATAATGAATACCAACCACCACGCTCAGACTTTGAATACCACTGACTGATCGCTTTAGCAATCGGTGGAAAACCACAGCCTTGAACAACAGCGGTCAAACAATACAGCACTAACAGCATCGTAACGCTGTTAGTCATACCAATACCAACGTTAATAATCGCAATAATGACTAACACTGGCGCTAGAAACAAACGAGGGTTAATTTTATCGGCTAAAAGACCAGAACTAAATTTTGAAAGGCCGTATAAAATATAATAAATCGATGAGGCTAAACCAAATTGAACCATGGTCATGCCTAGATCTTTCATTAATAATGGCGCAGCGGCAGCAAACGCTTTTCTTGAGATATACATCACTGTATAGGTCAAGAAAGTAGTAATAATTATTTGCCAACGAAGGCGTTTATAAGTCGCATCTAGTTTAGAATTGTTCATCAAATATGAGTCGTTCAAAGAGGTTTTTTAGAAAGCGCACAGCGTACTCTTTGACACAATTAGTTACAAATTAATTATTCGCTCATTTTCTATACTTTGGAACATTCATTCACAAGCAAGATGCATAAACTTATCAGGCCAGATAAAAAACCTATAAAAACCATTATTAAGAATAAAAACCTAAATTATTAAAAATAACAGCATCTCAAGATCATCAATTGATCACTGACAGAATAATAGTTTGCTAAAAAAGCCTTCTATCTAGGTTAAAAAATATAACCACCGAGCACACAACAAACATCAAAAAGATCAACATTGGCATCAAAATAGCAATAAAAAACAAACGTGATATTATTTTCTTAAACAACAACGAATAAAAATATAGTCTGTAAAAAGTAAAATTTATTTAATGTTAAATTAAACTGTACAACGTAGTAAGCATCCCTTAATGTTATAGCATATGCAGATAGAGCATCTCTGAATACCAGTTATAAGTGGCCAAAGTTTAACTCCTGACAGCCTGCTCTAAATATAAAATTTATTTTATTTCGCTTATTACTAGCCATCAGAATGAAACATTAAATTAATAGAATTCGATAGCTTATAGTAATGAAAATAATAGATTATTACGATTAGTTTAATTAAATATTAATCCATATTATTAATATAAATAATCAGTTTATAATTTATTTATAAGAGTATTAATTGACACTTATCTCCAATAAGTAAAGTCGTATTTAAAATAAACACTAGAATTCTCTCTCCTATTAGATCCTTAATTAAGTTTTATTGATTAAAAGTTTTAACTACATACAGGATTTTATATGAAAAAATTCATTTCATAGCTTTTTCATTCCAAAACTTACTCTTCTCCTTATGTTAGAGACTATAACGAATAAATATCGAGTACGTTTTAACTCAATCTACAATAAAAAAGAGACAATTATAATGATAAATAAAATTGAAAAATTAAAGGTTAGTAATGGATGGAAAAAACGTTTCCAATTATTTAATAGTATCGGTGGCTCAGAAGCTAAATCAATAATAACCTTAACCATTCATAATAAGAAATATTCAGCGTTATCGTGGTGGGATCAATCGTCATTAGTCTGTTTACTCTGGCCACTTATATTTGGTGGGTTCTGGTACTTTGCTAAGAAAATGTGGGGGAAAGGCTTTGTTTTAACTGGCTTAGTAATGCTCATCAAGAGCCTATTTATTATTACAACTTACACCTTGCATATTGAATCAATGGCTCGCTTTTATGTCTTTGGAGCGTTTGCGGTAGGAATATATTCTTATTTGGGAGCCTTTGATTATTATAAATTCAAAGTATGTAATGAGAAAATGTGGCCTGGGTTTGGGATATTTAAACGCACACCTATAATCACCTTATTTGTGATTCTATCATTATTGGTATTAGTGGCCACAATATGGTTTACCACAAAATTATAACAAGATTAGTTACATTAATTACCTCGTACTATAGAAGCTTACTCCTCTATGCATAAATACCAATTCGAAACTTATGATAGTGAGCCGTCATATACTGATTGTGACACCATTAATTACTAAGCTCGAGCACTATTACAGCTAAATACGATTTACAATAAAAAAGGCAGTATTCACTGCCTTATTTATGTATCAGTCTTTCAAGTTAATTTGCAGGTACAACACGTGTGGTACGGCCTTGTTGATAAATATCAACTCGCTGACCCACACGGAAGATCATATTAGGATCAACCTGCTGTACAACCGCAACAGTACGACCACTATCTAACTTAATAACAATATTGACGCCCTGACGTTTACTAATCGCACCACCAGCACTATTACCTAAAGCACCACCCGCAAGGGCACCACCAATTGCAGCAATATCAGAGCCTGAACCGCCACCAACTTTCGACCCTAAAATGCCACCAATAGCAGCACCAGCAAGTGTACCAATAGTACTTTCACCATCAGAGCTCATTGTTACAGCATCAAGTTTAGTAATTGTCCCAGTCAAAACCGTTTGCATAGTGCGAGCTTCACCAACATTGTAAGCATCACCATAAGGGTTTTGAGCACAGCCGACGACACCTAATGACAACATCATCGCCACAGCGACCATTACTTTTTTATTCGCCATTGATTTATGACTCAAGACAACCTCCTACTAGTTAAACGTAACTTTGCTTATTAAGTGTGGCTGTTAATTTAACATTTACCACATCTTATTTACCTAATGGCTGTTAATATAAAACAGCGTACATTTAATTGCAAAAAAAAGAGCATCAATATGCTCTTTTTATTAACATTATTACTTTATTGTCGTGATCGACGCATTAACCAATAGCTGATTGCAGCAAAACTAATAAACTGCAACCACAACTGTCCCCAGCGATCAATCTCTTGCGCAAAAGTCGCTCCAAGCTGATTGAGGCCAAGAAAACCATTAATTGCGGCAGTAGAAGGCGCAAGTTGCGCTATCGCATTAATCGCAGTAGGTATGGCTGAGGGAGGCCAAATAAATCCAGCACTAAACACTAAGGGTAATGAGCTCAATAACACCACAAGTGTCACTAATTCACAACGAGGTAATAATTGTCCTAGCACCATACCTAACATGATCACCGCTAATAAAAACGGAATCGTCATCATGAGCAGATCATTAATTGACGCTAACCGATTAACACCATAGTAGACATAACTGAAGCCAAAGTAATACATCACTAATGGTAGATAGATTAAGGTAAACAATAATGCACGTACTATCATTACCATCCAAACCGGATATTGCGCCCAATAGCCGGTTTTCCCAGCGGCACGCGCTTCAGTTTCAGCAGCCCCCATCATGCCAACCCCTATCAATAAAGTTTGATGAAGAATTAACACAAACACGGCAGGTACCACATAATTGATATAGCCCATCGTGACATTAAATACTGGTCGCATATTAAGCTTCATTGCTGTCGCACGCTGTGCTGCCTCGACGGCACCATCGCCAGTCAACATCATACGATTGACTTTCGCTTTAATCGCTAACGCATTACCTGCACCATTTAAACCTTCAACCACAGTTCCATAAACTAAAAATAGTGCCGCATTACCAGCATAAGCCAAAGTTGGACTGGTCCCCATCATCACATCACGATAAAAATGCTCAGGGATCACTAAAATACCATCAACCTGACGATCTTCCAACGCGACTTTAGCAGCATTCAGACTCCCAAGATGCTCAGTGATTTGAACTTGTGGGGTTGCATCAGCCATACGAATTAATTCACGACTCATTTGACTATGGTCAAGATTAACCACTGCTACTCGTTGTTCTCGCGGTAATTCATTAAGGTATGGTAATGGATATAAAAATGAATAAAACACTACTCCACCAAAAACGGTAAACACCAGCGAGAAATTACTGAAGATAGCTTTTAGTTCATGCTTAAATAAATCACCCCAGCTCATGACGATCTCCCTGCGGTGTCGATATCTTCGCTAATGCTTTATTTCGATGTACTAACATTACTCCCATCGCGAGTAATAAAGCACACATAAAACTACTTAACACCAATAGTTGATGCGATGCTTGATACCAACCAGTACCATAATCAACTTGCTGTAATTGCACGTCAATATAATGGCTAACAGGTAATAATCCACGCCATACTTTGGCAATAATGGGCATATCAGCAGCAGGAAAGGTAATCCCCATAAAAGCAAATGCTGGTGCGGTGTAAGCAGCAACAAAACTCATAGCTCGTGGAATTTCCATTGCGACAAAATAAATCAAACTCCCCATACTTTGGCAAGCAAAAACCATTAGTACTTGAGCGAAAATTAATAATCCCCAATGGCCATGCATCGGCCAATCAAGCACGACATACATCCACCATAAAAACAAAATGCCCTGAATTAAAAACAACCCCGAATAAGCGAGTAATTTCCCCAATAATTTTTGGCATGGTGTCTGCGCTAACCAACGCCATAATCCTTGCCCTCGGGCTTCATGCGCGATTGCTAACACTGTGGTTGCTACAATTAAAATTTGCCAAATGGAAGGAATAATCGCCGAAACCAAAAATTGGCCATAATGACTATTGCTATTAAATAATGGGGTTATCTGTGCTTGAATAGGCACAGCCTGTCCTAATGCTTGCAACGGTACTGGTGATCCGGAACTCATATTCCTCATCGCTTCAACACCCGCGTTATATGTCCCTTCAACTTGCAACATTGCAGCATTAATTAACTTACCAATTAAGATAAATTGACCATTATAAAATGTTGTAATTTGTGGTGTCTCGCCAAGTTTAACGTCTTTCTCATAATTATCGGGAATCACCACCATTGCATAAATATCATTGGCGCGCATAGCCGCACTGGCAGTGTGATCATCTGTGAACTGCCTTGTTACTGCCATGCTTGGACTCGCGTCAATATAACGCGTTAATTGACGCGACATTTGGCTATGATCAAGATCAACCACCCCAACAGGTAAGTTTCGCGCAATACCCGTGGCAAAAATCGCCCACATAGTAAGAAACAGTATTGCAGGTAGCCATACCACCAATGCTCGCAACCATTTATCTTGCCAGATAGTGCGCCACTCAGTTTTTATTGCTGAATATACAACCATATCATTACTCAACAATTACACTCATACCAACTCGTAAACCCTCAATAGGCTGAGTTGGGCGAGCTTCAACTTCAAACGTTCGCATATCAAAACCTTTGGCTGTATCGGTTGCACGCCAAGTTGCGAAATCTCCCATGACCGCCACATGCGTGACTTTCAGCTGATAGCTTTTATTACCTAAAGCGGGAATAGTAACCTTAAACGTTTTACCTTCTTGGTAATCTTTAAGTTTATCTTCTCGAACATTAAATACTGCCCACGCATCACTAATATCGATAATATTAACGACAGGGAAACCTTGTGGCGCTAACTCTCCATCATGTAATAAGACTTGTGACACTTCGCCTTTATGCCAACTACTGACTTTAGTATCCGCGACATAAGCTTGAACCTCTGCCACTGCACCTGCTGCCATTTTAACTTTTTCTTGAGCAGCACGTTTAGTCTCAACTCGTGCACCTTCTTTGGCCATTTGATACATTTGATAAGCCGCACTTTCAGTAAATTGAGCAGCTCGCCACTGGGTGTATACTTCATCACGCTTTTGTTCTGCTAACACACCATCGTTATAAAGATTATTGATTCTGACATACGTTTTTTGCATTAAGGCAGCAGCGGCTTTCGCTTTCCCCCATTGATCTTTAGCGGCAGCGATTTGTTGGATACGCGCACCTTTTTCCGCTTCTTGTGCTAATGCACCCGCGGCTTGCTCACCGGCTTGGGCTTGTTCTAATTTAGCATCAATTTCAGGGCTTAAAAGTGTAAAAATCAATTGTCCAGGTTGTACTTCATCACCTTTGCGAACTAATACTTTATCAATACGGCCTGGCACTTTTGAGGCGATATTATATTGTTGAGCTTCAATTTGACCTTGCATACGTTCAGGTTGAGGTTGGTAAGCATGCCAGAAGGTATAGCCGATCCATCCAACCACAGCGATAACAGGAATAGCGACAGCAATTGCTTTTAACTTACTCATTATAATTTGACCTCTATCCCTTGATATTGCTGATAATTTTTAAATGTATTCATCTCACCACTAATGGCAAGTAAACGGGTTAAGCACGCTACATATTGGTAAGCTGCCGCTAAGCGTTGGGTTTTAATACTGGCCACAAATAACTCAGCATCAACCACATCTAATGACGTTGACAACCCTTGCCCAAATGCTTTTTCACGTAACACACTATTTTCATTCGCCAGTGCCAAGCTAGACGCTAAACCGTTATATTCTTCTAAGGCTTGTGTAGCTTCACGATACGTTTTTTCAACCAAGACCGTTAAATCTTGCTGGGCTTGTGCCTGTAAATGATTCACTTGCGTTACCATTGAATGGGCAGCACTTAATTTTCCTGAACGACCAGAATTATCAATCAGTGGCACACTCACCCCCACACCCACAGCCCAATCAGGTGCCATCGTGGCTGCTAAACTACCGCTATCATGTAAATTATAATCACCGTATAAGTACACTTCAGGGTAATACTTACCTTTTTCGACATCAATCAGCCCACCAGCTTGTTTACGTTTGGCATCTAAAATATGCAAACCTGGATACGTGGCTAAGGTTTTATCGACAAAAGCAGACATCGGTGGCAATGAATTATTAATAAATAACCCAGTAGCTGGCGTCACAGGTGTCGATTGCTTTAAGAGCTGAGTTAACGCCACTTGTGCTATTTCTAAGTCACGCAGTGAGCTCTGGCGTTCGACTTTGGCTTTATCGTAAGCAACTTGGGCTTGTAAACGCTCAACACGGGCAATTTGACCTTGTTGTTCAAGCTTTACTGCGTGTTGATAATGACGTTTTAAACCGTTTTCAACTTCAGTACGTGTTTGTAATACATTTTTAGCAAGTACCACACCAAAATAAAAACGTGATAAATCTTCAAACTTTGCCTGTTGTTGCATCGCTAACATATATTTGGCTTGGTCGGTTTTGCCTTGCGCGATATCTTGCGCTGCGTTAATTCGACCACCGGTAAAGATTGGCCATATCGCCCGAATCGAGCTGGTAAATACATCCCTATCAGAAATATTAGCAGTAAATAATGAGTTAAAATCAGTGCCAGCTGCTTGCGTAATATCAGCAATAATTTTATTAAGAGCTTGTCCTGCTGCCGTATTTGAGGCTGGCATGCTGTCAAAAACATCTGAAGGCGACAATTTAATGTCATGATCTAAGCGGGTGTAATTCGCTCCCACTGTTACTTTGGGTAAATACAAATCTTTAGCGGCATCTTGCATGTATTGCGCTTGTTCAACACTGGCGCGATCTGCGGCTAAACCATCATTTGTTGTTACAACAGTATGCCAAGCATCATTAAAACTGACTGGCGCTGCATGCGCTGTCGGTACGATTGCCAACAGTACAATTGTCAATTGCTTCACCATCAATGGCCTTATTTTCATGTACTAACCCTTACGTTCTTTCCTAGCCAATGCGCCACCACAAATATAGAGCATATACTCTAAAACAGTAAATTTTAGCAGCTTCTTTATAATATTACTCCATTTTAATTACTTATCTAACTGACATAGATACTAATTTCATAATGGCTTATAAATAAAATAGCCCACAATCAATGTGGGCTATTTATATTTAGTCATAAAACTAATCGGCATTAAATCAATAATACTTAACGGGCTAAACGAATTAATGAACGTCCTAATAGGCACTCTAATTCGACAATACTTTGCTTGCCATAACGTTGCTCACACAGTGTAAACAACCGTTCGATACCGCGATGAGCAAATTCATGAGATGTTTCAGCTGAAGAAATATGGTGAAACAATAATCGTAAAATAGCCCGAAAATTTTCATCTTCTAATGCAGCAGACCAACTTATTGCAAATGCCTGCAAATCGCCTGTTAGATCCAATTTATCAACAAAGAGATGGTAGATACGCTCATCAAGTGCATGAGCAAAATCTTGCTTTTTAGGGAAGTGGTGGCTAATACCTGTTCTTGATATTCCAGTTTGGTTACTCAAGGTTGTGTACGACATTTTATCGTAACCTAACGTCAGTATTTGCTCTATCACTGCATCCATAATAGTCTGAATGGTGATTTCGGTGTCTTCTTTACTACGCTTTGGCATAATGCGTTGACTCTGTTCTAATCATTTTATGCAACGGTAATACCCTTGACGCTTACATAATAACGTCAAGAATATTGGTTCGTTGTAGTATTACAAAATGCTTTTCGGTTAACTAGGGTTTAGCCGCATAATTAACGATTAAATTTTCTCGCATGTTGTTCAATGTCACGATATAAAATTTTAGTCCAATAAGGTTGGGAGTTAGCGGCTAACAATTTACCTTTTCTAGGATCGTGTGGACTAATTAATACTTCGATATTATCAATGCCTGTTCGTTCCGCTAATAAAAACAGTTCTTCAATCGCATAATCCCCCATCGCTAAACATCCGACTGAAGCTTGTTTACCATGAATAAAAATATTACTGCCCGGCGAATGACGTCCCTCTAATTGCGCGTACTTGCGATCAAATGCATTAGGGTAATTAAGCTTCATCGATAAATGATAACGACTATTAGGATTTAACAGCGATACTTGATAAACACCTTCAGGAACCTGCTTATCACCTTCACGCATTTTAGGCCCCGTATGACCGCTCATTTTTTTGATATCATAACGTTTAACGTATGACCATTTACCATTTTCTTTCGCCCACAACTCAACATTGCGTTCTTGTTTCATGGCAAAGAGAGCGATATTTTGAGGTGGGTAGGTTAATCCAACATTTTCAAAATAGCGTCTTAATCTTGGTTCAACAAAAGGTGTATAACGATTCATAACATCAGTAACAGTACGACTACCTGCAGGTGGGTATAGAGCATATGTTGATGATGGTGATGGTGATGGTATATATAACGACTCTGCCTGTACGTACTCTATTGGTAATAGTACTAGCATTAATGGACAAATAACTTTCTTTAGCACACTACCCTCAATGATAATTTTTCTACGCGCATAACATTGCGGTAATTTACGTAATAACCAACCTGAATCGCGCTAGTTTACCTGAACTCCTGATTAAATAACCATCACTTTATATTCACATTGTGGATAAATCGTAAACTTGTACAGCAGCAGTGATCTAAGCTTCTAAAATCTTTACAATAGCTACCACCAATTATAATCCTTCAAAAATGAGACGATTTTGCATACGTTAGAACAATTACGCTTAGGCCAGCTTAAAGGCATTACTCATTTAACATTAAGTGAACAGCTGACCCAATTTCCAGAAGAAATTCTAACGCTTGCCAACAGCTTAGAAATATTAGATCTGACCAATAACCAATTAACACATTTGCCTGATAGTTTCAGTCAATTAACTAAATTGCGGATTATTTTTATTTCAAACAACAACTTTACAGAACTACCCGCTATTTTAGGCGCGTGCCCCAATCTGGAAATGATAGGTTTTAAATCAAATCAAATCACCACCGTTGCAGCAAACGCACTACCTAAAAAATTACGCTGGCTAATCTTAACTGACAATAAAATAACCGCTCTTCCTGAAGCGATTGGCGACTGCATCCATTTACAAAAGTTAGCCTTAGCAGGTAACGCACTGACAGCACTACCGCTTACTATGAATAAATTAGTTAACTTACAGCTAATACGATTGTCGGCTAATGCACTCACTACATTTCCAAACCAATTACTTAACCTCCCTAAGCTAGCTTGGTTGGCGTTTTCGGGTAATGATTTCAACCGCCATCAACACGTTGACAATCCACTGCCGACGGTTGCTTCAACAGATTACCAACTAGATAAAATATTAGGTCAAGGCGCTTCTGGGGTAATTTCATTAGCTCAGTGGCTATCAAACCCTCATCAACTTGATAAAAATATCGCGGTTAAAGTTTTTAAAGGACAAGTAACCTCAGATGGTTACCCACAAGATGAATTAAATGCTTGCTTAAAAACAGGGGCTCATACGAATTTAGTCGCATCACTGGCACAAGTGAATGAACCTAATTATCTCGCCTTGATAATGGCTTTAATTCCAGCGCATTATCATAACCTCGGCTTACCACCAACATTTACGACCTGTACTCGAGATACATTTCCAGACCAATTTACACTGTCAATTGAAGCCATATCAAAAATTGTTGAACAAATGGAAGCTGTCATTAACCATATGCAAGCCCAAGGAGTTGCCCATGGTGATATTTATGCGCATAACGTATTAGTCGACGACAATGCTAACATTTTAGTTGGCGATTTTGGCGCAGCTTCAATTTATGATGATCTGTCACCAGAACAACAACAAAAAATAACGGCTATTGAGTGGCGAGCAGTAGGGTATTTTATTGAAGATTTGCTGTCGGTTTGCCAAATTGAAGATCAACACACAACGCTATATCACCAATTACATGCCCTAGCCCACTCTTATATCGCGGCTTAATTATCATTATTTAACCCTTTCCCCCTTACTCAATTTATACACTTAACATAAATTGAGTAAGTTAACTTTCATACATGCGTTTAAATAAAAACTCATAAAATTCAATGTAATAAAAAGAAATACACGTCTGGTACTTATGGTAAGTACTAAACAATTAGCATAATAATTCTTGACTATCGTTTATATAACCGCTTAGATTTAACATATTAGAAACATAAATAATTCACGGCCAATTTGTAAACGGAGTGCTTATGGCTCAACTACAAACACCTGCTGACATGATCATCAAATGGGCCAATGAACGCCCTAACGATATTTATTTAAAGCAAATTATCAATCGTGAATTTGTTAATTACACTTTCGCTAATGTTGCGGATAAAGCCCAACGTCTAGTAACAGCGCTTCAAAAATTAGGTATTCAACCAGGCGATCGTATTGCATTAATCTCTAAA
Source organism: Photobacterium kishitanii (assembly GCF_000613045.3). Classification (NCBI taxonomy): domain Bacteria; kingdom Pseudomonadati; phylum Pseudomonadota; class Gammaproteobacteria; order Vibrionales; family Vibrionaceae; genus Photobacterium; species Photobacterium kishitanii. The sequence continues at coordinate 779,980 of NZ_LN794353.1, forward strand.
AATTGTGCTGAATGGTTTATTTGTGATTTAGCCATGATGCTCGGTGGCTATGTGAGTGTACCAATATTTCCTACAGCCAGTGCTGACACCATTGCTCATTGTATTGACCATAGTGATGCAAAATTGATCATTATTGGAAAACTCGACAGTCCAACAGCCATCAATGAGGTGGTTAGCACTCATTCACAATTACCTACTATCGCTTTTTCTTATCCAGGTACACCTGCATGTCAGTTCCAATTAAACGATCTGCTTGAACAGTATTTACCAACGTCAGAACGTCGCTCGCACCATGACACCGATTTAATGTCAATTGTGTATACATCAGGTACATCTGGCATGCCAAAAGGTGCAATGCTAACCTATGGTGCATTTGTCTGGTCATCACAAAAAATCATTGAACATATTGGTTTAGAAGACAACGAACGTTTATTTTCATATTTACCGCTCGCACATATTACCGAACGTGTTTATATTTTTGGCGCTTCGGTTATGTCAGGACTACAAGTCGCATTTCCTGAATCTCTCGATACTTTTATTGATGATGTGAAAATGCATCGTCCAACCGTTTTTGTTTCGGTGCCACGTTTATGGACCTTATTCCAACAACGGATACAAGATAAACTTCCCCAAGCTAAATTGAATATCCTGCTAAAGATTCCATTAGTATCAACATTTATTAAAAGTAAATTAGCTCAAGGATTAGGATTAGACCAAGCACGTGTACTAGGCTGTGGATCTGCGCCAGTATCTGCAGGCTTATTACATTGGTATGAAAGTATTGGCCTCAATATTACCGAAGCATGGGGCATGACGGAGTCATTTGCTTACAGTACCCTCAACCACCCCTATCGCAGTGATAAAATAGGTACCGTCGGTAATGCAGGCCCTGGAATTGAATTAAAAATAGCAGCAGATAAAGAAATTCTTGTTCGTAGTAAAGGTCTATTTAGTGGCTATTACAATAATCCTCAAGCAACGCAAGAAAGCTTTGATAATGATGGCTGGTTATACACTGGTGATATCGGTGATTTAGACAATGACGGCTATTTGACTATCCAAGGGCGTAAGAAAGATACTTTCAAAACAGCCAAAGGTAAATTTGTATCTCCGGTACCGATTGAAAAACGCTTTATGGAACTCGGTAACTTTGAGATGGTGTGCTTAGTCGGTTCAGGGATGTCAGCACCAATACTGTTAGCCGTTGCTCATAATTACCCAAATCTTAATCGAGCTCGCTATGAAAAAAAACTACTCGCCATTTTAGTTAAAATAAATAACGAACTAGAGTCCCATCAAAAAATCAAAGGTGTATTGATGGTTAAAGAACCGTGGAGTATTGAAAATGATATCTTAACGCCAACATTAAAAATTAAACGTCATGTACTAGAACAACATTACGCAACAATTGATGATAATTGGAATAATGAACACCTCATACATTGGGAAGAATAGCCAATATGAGAACTATTTTAGGCACGTATTCATTCTAATTCTTATAATATAAGAATTATGTCAAATTAAAACCAATAATAAGTCATATTTTATATGGGCAAAGATCAACATAATATAATTGAATAGTGCAACAACAGATTAATAGTGATCGTATATCTAAATAGATATCGACAATTCCACAATAAAAGATTATAAGTGTCCGAATATATTTACACCATTAGCTTCTGAGTAACTTGCCAATTATATTGTATAAAATAATAAGATATTTAAGATAACAATATCTCTTCAATATTCTATATTTATTAAAAAGGATTATTCTGATGGCTAAAGGTGATATGAAAACATGTAAAGGCAAGCGTCGTGCTCATACACATGGCAATAGTCGTTTAACAACTGAAGGCAAAAGAAAACATCACAACGCATAATGTTGTTAATTGATACTAATTCAAGATATTTACTTGAATTAGTATCATCTCTGAAAGATTAACTGATTACTATTCGCTTGCTATTTAACCACTCAATCATATCAAAATATTGCTCATGAACACGGTATCTAGCAAAAGATTGTGGCGTAATGTCGCCTTTTTCATTGTAGCAGTAGACATAATTGTCTAAATTAGAACGTTTACGGGCGCCAAAGAACACTGAACGCCCATTATCTAAGCGTAAGAAGCGTTCAATATCACCTTCATTACAAATATCACGATCAGACATAACAAAAAATAGATTATCAAAATCAACGCGCTTTCTTCTGCGGTCCCACTTTTCTTTTGCTTCAGCAAACGATGTATCGTGAATAAGATGAATTTCAATATCATCTAATTTACCCAGAAGGTATGGGAAAGAATCAATATATTTAGAACTTGTGGCTTGTTCTAGTTCTAACGATAAATAATATTCAAGATTCTCACAAAACTTCAAGTAACAGTCAGAATAAAAAAACAAACCTACAGTTGGTGAATTAAAAGGTTGAGCTAAATCACTGCAAGTAATACCACCAATACAGTTATTAGAAATCAAACTGAAATTTTTATTCTTTAGTCTTGCTTGTAATTTCTTATTAACATGAGAACGATAAACTTTATATATTGTTCTTCTATAAATAGAAGATATAACACGTTGAATCATCAATAAAACCTTTAAAATTAATTAGATTATATAAGTGATATTGTTTAACACTCACTATAAATAACAAATACTCTATTTTCGCTATTGTATAAGTAATAGTAAAATAAAACAAATAAATAATATAAAACAAATTTATATAATAAAGTCGTAATCAAATAATTTTTTATATATAACAATAAAACTAATTACTAGTATCAATTATTATTATTTATTCCGAAATTAACGCAACCATCGCCATTCCCTACAATGAAGTTACGAACAAGATAAAGAACCTACTATCAGCACATTATATGCGTTATTATTTTTTAATGCTCAAACAAGTAATGAATAGATCACAGATTGCTCGTTCCTCTCTTTCGAGATGACGGACAACAACCAGCGAGGATCTGCGACAAAGAATAATAATAAGTAAGACAGATGCAAAAAAGCCCCGTCATTTCTGACGAGGCTTCGTTGTGTTGGCGGAGCGGACGGGACTCGAACCCGCGACCCCCGGCGTGACAGGCCGGTATTCTAACCAACTGAACTACCGCTCCAATTCTGTGTGAAACTCGATTAAATCAAATTTCTAGAATTTGGCGGAGAGATAGGGATTTGAACCCTAGATACGCTATAAACGTATGCCGGTTTTCAAGACCGGTGCTTTCAACCACTCAGCCATCTCTCCAATGCCGCGCATAATAACGAGGTTAGCCTAATGTGTAAAGCTAAAATTTAACTAAAAATATCAACCGCTTAATTTTCACACTATTTTGTTAATTTGTGGTTTATTTAAATATAAAAAAGGCCGACAATTTGTCGACCTTTAATAATTACCAATAAGTGTTTAATTTATTTTTCAGCAGCAATCACAGAAATTTCAACCAATAGAGTATCACGTGCCATACTTGCTTCAACGCACGCACGTGCTGGAGCATGACCCGCTGGCACCCAGTTATCCCACACTGCATTCATTTCAGCAAACATACTCATATCTTTAATATAAATAGTTGCAGATAACATGTGCTCTTTATCACTGCCCGCTTGTGCAAGCAGTACTTCAACTTTATCAAGCATGGTTTGTGTCTGCTCTGTAATGTCTTTGGTTGCATCGGCACAAACTTGACCACAAAGGTAAATAGTACCATTGTGCTTCACAACACGACTCATACGGGCTTTCGTTTCTTGGCGCTCGATCATAATGCTCTCTCTGATTGGTTTAAATAAGCAAATAATTCACTATTAACCCATCTAAGATAGCAAATAAATTTACTTTTTTGTATTTTATTGCAAATAAATCTTCATTATTTAGCTAATGTATCTTCTAACCGTGCTTTCCAGATAGCCATTGCTAATGCAGGCTTACGCAAAATTTCTGGCGTTGGAATCCAACCATGTTTAATTTTAGCAAACACATCAAAACGTTCAGCAGTCCCAGCCATTGCCTCAGCAACAACTTTACCCGCGATATTCGTCAGTCCGACACCATGACCGGTATAACCGTGCGCAACATAAATATCATTACCTAAGTGATCTATTTGTGGCATATATGAACGTGTTACTGCAAATAATCCGCCCCAATGGTATTCCATTTTTACATCAGCCAACTGAGGGAAGACAGTAATCATTCGCTGACGTAAACGCTCACTTGAATCACTATATTCACCATTGAATGGATGATTAACACCGCCAAACAAAATACGACCGTCTGGTGTTGGACGATAGTAATCAAGACTATTATTCAAATCCGACATTGCCATCATATTACTGATCGGTTGACGATCACCAAGTTGCTCAGTGACACCAATATATGACACTACAGGTAGCACAACACTTTGAGCTTTGCGATGTAATCCATCAAGATACGCATTACAAGCTAATAAAACTTGTTTAGCTTTAACCTGACCTTTAGGAGTATGGATAATATGTGGGTTACCCTTATCAAGTTTTACTGCAGGCGTATTCTCAAAAATAGTCGCACCTAAACTTAATGCTGCTTGTGCTAAACCTAAGGTGTAATTCAGTGGGTGCATATGAGCACTGTTTGAATCATAAAGCCCACCTAAATAGCGCTCAGTATGTGCAACTTGATTTACTTTATCTTTATCCCACCAGCTCGCACTTGGGTAATCATAACGCCCCTGTTTTAAGTCATACCAAGATTTTAGTTCTGTTTCTTGGCTTTTCTTCAACGCTAGTTCGATATAACCTTGTTGGAAATCACAATCAATATTAAATTTTTCAATCCGATCACGAGCAATATCAACCGCTTCACAAGATAAATCCCATAGCTGTTTGCCCCACTCAGGCCCGTATGTTTCATCAACTTCACGTAACCCTAAGCAATAACCCACTAAACACTGACCACCATTACGCCCAGATCCTCCCCACGCTAAACGTTGTGATTCAAGTACCACAACAGAGAATCCTTTTTGACGTAATTCAATCGCGGCATTTAACCCCGTCATACCGCCACCAATGATACATACATCAGCTTCAATCGCCTGATCAAGTAATGGCTGTTCTGGTAACGCATTAACGGTTGCTTGGTAGTAACTATCGATATATTGACTGCTGATTGACATTCCAATTGCCCACAAAAAAGTACAGGTTAAAAATCGCGCGGATGATGTCACGACTCTTATGCCTTCACAAGTAATTTATTACTGTGATTTGGCTCATAGTTTAGCTTGATAGTTTTTGACACTTAGGTAGTTAACTCTAATATCCGCGCTCAGATCTGACTTACCTGGTCAATTAGGGATAAACAATATGAAAAAGATATTTAAAGGGGTGACCACACTAGCATTCGCACTTTCAGCATTTAATGTTTCGGCAGCAAATGATGTGCTTAACGTTTACAACTGGGCTGAGTATATGCCAACAGATGTAATCAAAGCCTTTGAAAAAGAATATGATGTCACTGTTAACTACTCTACTTTTGATAATAACGAATCGATGTACACCAAACTTAAGCTACTCGATAGCAAGGGTTATGATGTCGCATTTGCTTCTACGTATTTTATTGAAAAAATGGCTCGTGAAGGCATGCTTGCAAAGATAGATAAAAGCAAAATGCATCACTTAACTGACATCTATCCTGGCTTAATGAAGCAGCCTTTCGATCCTAATAATGATTACTCTTTACCTTATGTATGGGGTGTGACTGGGATTAGTTACAATGCTGAAGTGATCACTCAAGATCAGGTAACTAGCTGGAAAGATCTATGGAACAAAAATTTTGAACAACAAGTAATGTTACTTGATGATGTTCGAGATGTATTTGGTATGGCACTACGAGCTCAAGGCCACAGCATTAACAGCACTAATGAAGCTGAGATAAAACAAGCCTACGAGAAGTTACGTCAGCTACGTTCAAACGTTGTCGTTTATAATTCTGATGCGCCGCATGTCCCTTATGTTACAGGGGAAGCTATGGTCGGTATGCAATGGAACGGTAACGCTTTTATGGCAAAACAAGAAATGCCAGAGCTTAAGTTTGTCTACCCAACAGAGGGCGCTATTTTATGGATGGATAATTTTATCGTCCCTAAAGGCAGTGAACATAAAGATCTCGCATTCAAATTTATCGACTTCTTTATGCGTCCAGAAAACCAGGCAAAAATTGTCGAAGAACTTGGCTTCCCGGCACCGAATAAACAAGTAAAGCAATTTTTACCAACTGAATTACAAAATGATCCAATGATTTTCCCAACTGACGAGCAAGTCAATAATGGCGAATTCACGGATGATGTTGGTCAAGCCGTTAATATTTACCAAAAATATTGGCAGATGCTAAAAAGCTAACAATAAAAAAGGCTACAGTTAACCATTAACTGTAGCCTCCCTATTTTGACAATAAAAGCCGTAAAATTAGTTGATAACTAAACCAGCGGCATTAAGTTGGGGCACTAAATCTGTAATCGTACGTGGTGTATTCCAATCAATACGAATTAACCTTGTACCCATCTTACGGCACGCTTGTGGTAATACTGCGTCATGAAACGCATCAATATCACTAATATATCCAAGCTCTAATCCCATTTCTTCTGCGCGCCCACGCTGACGCATGCGGCTATAAGCCACTTCAGGATCCGTCTTTAAGTAAATACAATAATCAATGGTCGGATATTGATTAATTTGGCTAATCAAGTGCTGATAACATGCCATATGTTGAGCAATATCTTCAGCAGTGCTGTTGTAATTAGCAATGCAAGCATGGGTAAAGACCAAATCACTCAGCAAAGAACGCTCAATAATATAGACCCCTTTTGGGTCTAAATTATTCAGCAACTCAGCTCGTTGTGCTGTGATATAACATTGAAAATTGCTGCGCACAGTAACGTTAAAAGGGTCACGCGTAAATTCACCTAATAAATGTTGAAATTCAGGATCTGAATCTACAGGCTCTAAAATAGCTGTCGCGTTTAGTGCTGCCGCTAGTTGAGGGAGTAATGTCGATTTACCGGCACCGATATTACCTTCTACACATATAATTTGGGGCTTATCCAAGAATCTTTCCCTCTCAAGGTTTACAGATAAAAGAACCCACTTCGGTTCTTCTAGCGTTTATCAATGCTATAAACCCGACATTCTGAAACTAAACGCCGCAAAAAACCATCCCTTATATACTGTTTGGTGATTAATAAACCAAAACACTATGCTTTGAGTGCTAAAGCCGAACTAAATAAGACCACCCTCCCCATCTCAATTCAGCGAACATTAACTCTGTAGTAAAAGATAGAAATTTAATAAACCTAATCCATTTAGAAAATAACACCACTTCATATGCAAAATTTAGAGCATAAAACAGCTCCATCATGATAGCATTCGCAAAATTTTCATACAGTAAGGACAACAAAGTGTCATTTGAAGCCGCCATCGCATTTTTTGCTGCTATTTTCATTTTTGCAATAACACCAGGCCCCGGCGTATTTGCCATTTTAGCTAAAGCTATGGTTGAGGGGCCTCGAAAATGTACAATGATGGCATTAGGCATGGTTTGTAGCGATCTACTCTACTTACAACTCGCCTGCTTTGGATTAGCAACTATTGCTGATAATTGGTCTGAAGTGTTCTTAATTATTCGTTATCTTGGTGCCGGATACTTAATTTATCTGGGTTATAAAATGTTTACGTCGTTATCTAAAGGTCAACACCCCCAAAATGACCAACAACCACAACAAACACCTTTTGCGAGTTTTAGCCATGGTTTTTTAATTTCCGCTTCTAACCCTAAAGTTATTTTGTTCTATGTTTCATTCTTACCGACGTTTATTGATTTAACTCGCTTAAACCGTAGCGATATCATATTGGTATCAGTATTATCTTCAATCGCATTGATGTCTGCGATTATGTTAGTTGCTTATGGCGCTTCACGATTAGCAAAAGTCATTAAAACGCCCGCAGCACAACAACGTTTAAACCAAACTGCAGGTGGAATTATGATTGCAGCTGGAGCATATTTAGCGGTTAATAAGTAGTTGTTTGATTCGCGAGTAACTAACCTTGCATCATTCTCGACAGCGAGGTGGCGCCCCCCGTCATTCCCTACAACAAGGTGACGAGCGGCGATAGGGAATCTACTTTCCACGTATCGTAGAGTGACTGTTTTATTAGGGTTTTAACGTATGTTTACTGCCGTCTTTAATGCTCAAACACGTGATGAATAGATCACGGAAAGTTCGTACCTCTCTTCCGAGATGACAAATAATAACCTGTGTTATTATTTGTAAAAATAGCCATTCAAATAAACACAAAAAAGCCTCACATTGCTGACGAGGCTTCCTTGTGTTGTGAAGCGGACGGGACTTGCCATTCCGAAAATCAGCGCGACCCTCGGCGTGACAGACCTAACCGCTATTTCAACAAGCCTTTATTGTCTCTAAAACGCTTATCTTTAAAAATTACAAATACAAAAAAGCCCCGTCATTTCTGACGGGGCTTCGTTGTGTTGGCGGAGCGGACGGGACTCGAACCCGCGACCCCCGGCGTGACAGGCCGGTATTCTAACCAACTGAACTACCGCTCCAATTCTGTGTGAAACTCGATTAAATCAAATTTCTAGAATTTGGCGGAGAGATAGGGATTTGAACCCTAGATACGCTATAAACGTATGCCGGTTTTCAAGACCGGTGCTTTCAACCACTCAGCCATCTCTCCAATGGCGCGAATAATACCTATCATCACGGTGGCTGTAAAGCCTTTTTTGTAAAAAACAATCAGATTAGCTAATTTAATATTAATTACTAACCAGAGCCATCAAAAAACAATCTTTCTGATTATAAAACTAGCATTTTCATATTGTTATCTATTTATAAATAGGCTTTATACAAAATGAACTATCGTTTGAATTAGCTTAGTTGCTAATTTCGCCGTCTGGTTATCGTAATCATATTCAGGGTTCAACTCAGCGATATCGACAATCTTGACTTTACCACTTGCCATAATATGCTTAATCGCCCACTCAACCATTGATAAACTCACGCCATGCATACGCGTCATATTAGCACCAGGCGCAATAGACGATGAAAAAACGTCCAGATCAATACTCAGCTGAATACAATCCACATGCTCAATAAAGTTATCAAGTTGTGCCTGAATATGTTTTTTATTGCGAGTCGTCATTTGATTATCAAGTAACCACTGACAACCTAGTTCCTCTGCCAATTTAAACATTGCTTGTGAATTAGCGTGATCGCAAATACCTAAACCAAGAAAATCAAAACTACGTTGCTGTTCTTTGCTATAACACCACGCAGTATGAAATGCAGAACCCGCTCTTAATGATAATGACGGCCTAAGCTCAAAATGGGCATCAAAATTAATGACTCCTACACGAGGAGACGCTAGCATTCGTTGCTGATCTGCCACTGCTGATGCGGATAGTGACTCAGCACTAAAATCAGACAGTGCTTGATAACTGGCAATTGATATTTCATGTCCGCCGCCAAGGACGACAGGAAAGTGACCATCGCGTAAGCTACGCAACAACAATTGATGCTGTCTTTGGCTTACAGCAACAAAACTCTGATCATCAATTGTTTGTTCAATATCACCAGCATCATAAAAAGGCAATTTTGTTTGTGCATGTGTACGCGGAAGTATGCGTCGAATACTCGCAGGGCCTTCTTTAGCCCCTTGTAAACCGCGGCCCCAATCAAGACTAAGATCAGAGATCACCCCAACCAGCATAACTCCAGGCTGACATTGTTGAGTATAAGGGCTGATGAGCGTATGTTTACGATGGTATAACATCGGTTTTTGTGGCTCATTTTTAAATAACTTTTTTAATTGATCAACTAACATACGCCTATCTTCCCTATCTTTCACAAACAACACACACTAGTGTTGCGGTGGTAACGCTCTTGCTGCTTGCAATACACACATTACAATTTTATTTTTGCGGCTATTAATGCGTTCTGCTGGTGCCATTACACTCACCGCACCAACCACTTTATTACCGACAAATACTGGCGCACTAACACCGGAAACACCGACATCAATTTCTGAAGTACTAATTGCGAAACCATCTTGTTTAATCAGATCTAACTCAGCAATCCAAGTATCGATTTGCTGTTGTTCAGTAATGTCGTAATGTTCTAAAATTGTTAATTGGCGAGCCAATGGTAAATAAGCCAGAATCACTTTGGCAGATGCGCCACGAATCAGCGGCTGACTTTGACCTTTTTCATAGCTACAACGCAGCGCGTATGGACTATCAATACTGTCAACACATAACGCATTAAATCCAACTGCAACCATGTATGCTGACATCTCGCCAGTTTGCTGCTGTAAACGTTTTAAAATTGGCCTTACGCCATCTGGTAATGGCGAATTCATTTCAAAATTACGCTGAAGTTGTAATGCAGCAGGGCCTGCACTATAAGTATTACGGCCATGATTTTCTTCAATTAGGTTCCAATCACGAAGCAGAGCCAAATAGCGATATAAGCTACTTATTGGCATTTCCATTTCGGTACTGAGTTGTTGTGCTTGCAGCGGTACATTTGATGCTGCTATATGAATAAGCACTTGCAACAATTTTTCATTAGCACTGAGTGAATGAGTCACAGGTAGGTTATCTCTAATTTGTGTGATGATTATTTGTAACTAATTATATTGCTGACGACAAGTGTTATTCTTACATTATGAGAAAAATTAGGATTTATTTGACTTATTTTATTACCTTGCGAGAAATAAACCCATATTTGAAATCTTTCAGTCCAAAAATAAAACTCATGATTACTCTTTTTAACGGTGGTTTATTATTTCAACGTAAAAATAAAAAAATCGACTTTAGCCAGCATAAATACAGATCTAACTAGCCAGAATAAAGGGGTGCTGGTAAAATATTTGCATAATTGACCGTCTAAAACAGTAAAAGAGAGTGATTCCTCATGGGAAGAAAGTTCGAAGTACGCAAATTGTCTATGGCAAAAACCCAAGGCGCTAAGATCAAGGTTTACTCTAAGTACGGTAAAGAAATCTACGTTTGTGCTAAGAACGGTAGTCCAGATCCAGATAGCAACCTAGCACTTCGCCGTCTTATTGAAAAAGCGAAAAAGGATCAGGTACCAAGCCACGTTATCGATAAAGCAATTGATAAAGCAAAAGGCGGCGGCGGTGAAGATTACTCAACTGCACGTTACGAAGGTTTTGGCCCAGGCAACTGCATGGTTATCGTTGACTGTCTAACAGATAACAACAACCGTACTTTCATGGACGTTCGTCAAGCATTCGTTAAAAACAATGCGAAAATCGGTAGCCCAGGTACCGTTGGTCATATGTTTGAGCACCAAGCAGTATTTGAATTTAAAGGTACTGACGAAGAAGTTGTTCTTGAAAATCTAATGATGGAAGACGTTGACGTTACTGACATCACTTGTGAAGATGGCGAAATTACCATTTATGCCCCTCACACTGAATTCTTTAAAGTTAAAAATGCACTTGCTGCAACAATGGCTGACGTTGTAATTGACTCTGAAGAAATTGCTTTCGTGCCACAGACAATGACTGAATTGGCTGGTGATGATATCGCAATGTTTGAGAAATTTCTTGACGCACTAAACGATTGTGATGACGTGCAAAACGTTTACCACAATGCTGAAATGGCTGACTAATTTTAGACTGCAATTTCTTTACAAAAAGGTCACTTCGGTGGCCTTTTTGTTTATTCATAGTTATATATCACCTCGCTTAAAATACCGCTTCAGTGGCACTTAAACCATACCAACCCTCATGCCATTATTTTAATAATTACTTAGATATAATATTGAAGAAAAACACAACTATTCTACTTGTTCGTCTTATTATTTAAGCCTATAACTAATTGTAATATTAATTTATGTTCAATTAACGCGACTTATTTAAGCGGGAGTTCAAGGATAAATATGAATATTTTAATTGTATTAACGTCTCATCAAAATTTAGGTGAAACCACAGCTAAAACAGGGCTATGGCTAGATGAATTCACGGTTCCGTTTTACGCCTTTAAAGATAATAACTACGCCGTTACTCTCACCTCTCCTAACGGTCGACAAGTACCCATTGATCCAAAAAGTGACACGCCTGAACTGCAAACTGAATCAGTGCTTCGCTTTAAAAATGATCCAGATGCCGTCACACAATTAGCCAATACATTATTACTGTCTACCATTAATCCTGCCGATTATGATGCAGTATTTTATCCTGGCGGTCATGGACCACTATGGGATTTATCCCAAGATACAGCATCACAAAAGATCATTGAATGGTGTTATCAAAACAATAAACCGACAGGCTTAGTCTGCCATGGACCCGCAGCGTTGAAAGCCCCAAAAAATCCTGATGGTAGCCCATTAATCACAGGTAAAAATGTCACCGGATTTAGTGACAGTGAAGAAGCTGCTGTTGGGCTAACCGAGGTTGTCCCTTTTTTACTTGAAGATATGCTAACAAGCCAAGGTGCACATTATAGTAAAGGGGCCGATTGGCAGAGCTATGTTGTTGTTGATAAAAATCTAATCACAGGACAAAACCCTGCATCTGCACTGGCTGTTGCTACTGAAATCATTCATCAACTACAGGCTCATTAATTAGCACTAAAATCCTTGTGCAAACATTTCTATTTATAATCATATCCTTATGTGGATAAATCAAAAAACAATATATCATTAGCAACAAAAAATTATCGTTTAACGATAATTTTTTGTTGCTTTAGGTGTGCTTCACGTTTACATTAGCACGCGTTAACCAACACGTAGTTCTAAATTAATCATGAGGTATATAATGAAAAAATATTTATTCTTATTGGCACTTAGTAGTATGTCTTATTTTGCTAATGCTGCAGATATTGTTCAATCTAAACCAATGCTCGCGCAAATTAATAGTATTTCAGTTTATGCTGGGGATAATGTTGATAGTCAAAAAACAGCACTAAAAACAATTGATAAAGTCGCAGTTCCAGACTTTTCACACTGTGCCGTTTATCTCCCTAAAGAACAACAATCCGCTAGTACAAAAATCACTTTAAGCCGTACTAATGATGGTAAATTTTCAGTATCTTGTGGCAGCTAACTTCTTTATCAGATCATTTAATAACTTAATATCTGTTATTAAGTAAAAAAGCCTAGCTATTCAATTAGCTAGGCTTTAAGTACTGGTTAACATTAGCGTTATAATTAGTTGTTATTCAGTGGCCAATGATCAAAATAGATATGGCTCGCTTGCCAATCAACCTTTTGATGGTTATCAGCTAATAGATAATGCGCAACGGTAAAGGCAAACTCAAAGCTGACCCCTAAACCACGTCCAGTAATAAATTGCCCATCAACGACAACTTTTTGTTTAACAAACTCACCGTCATCAAAGTTTTCAGCTAATTTATCACCGGTTGTATACGTTCGTCCTTGTAATAAATGATGAGCCGCAAGTACTTTAGCGCCCGAAGAACATAATGCACAAATATACTTATCAGCATCAATATGACGTTTTAAAAAAGCAATAACATTAGCGTTAGCTGACAAATTATCAGTGCCTTGCGGACCACCAGGCATCATCACTGCATCATAAGTGCTATCAAATTTATCCGCTAGAAGATAATCGGCACTGATTTTGGTTTCAAAGTAAGTATTAAGTGTGGTGGTTTCCATACAAGACAACACATCCACTTTAATATCTAAACGACGCATAATGTCGATAAAAACGACCGCTTCCCCTTCTTCAAAACCATCAGCAAGAAGTACCGCAACGTATTTTACATCAGTCATAATGATTCCCTATCTGCCTCTCTGATCAATCATCGCTCGCACTTCACGTACATTAGCAGCAATAACATCCCAGTCATGATTATTAATCGCACTTGTTGGCGCTATCCAGGTTCCACCACAAGCAATCACTTGAGGAATTGCTAAATACTCTCCCAAATTAAGCGGCGTAACTCCACCTGTTGGCATCAATTGGATCTGGCTGTAAGGCCCAACCAATGATTTGAGCATATTAATACCACCAGAGGCTTCTGCTGGAAAAAACTTAAGTGCACTCACACCAAGTTCTAATGCTTGCTCAACCGAACTGGGATTATTAACGCCTGGGATCATTTTAATGTTATTGGCTAAACAATATTTCACTGTCGTCGGATTAAACCCAGGGCTAATCACGAAATCAGCGCCGGCAGCCATAGCTGCATCGACTTGTTCAACGGTTAATACCGTCCCTGCACACAACACAATTTGTGGATAAGCAGCACGGATCAAGCGAATAGACTCAGCAGCGGCTGTGGTACGAAATGTAATTTCAGCAGCAGGTAAACCATTATCCACCAACACTTTAGCAAGAGGTACCGCATCCACTGCATTGTCAATTTGAATGACAGGCATTACGCGTAATGCACGCAAACAATCAATCCATTCATTTGTCATCATAATTACTACTCATTAAATCCGTTAAATATTGGGTACATTGCTCAGGAATAACCGCTCCGCGATGCTGAATGACTTGCGCGGCAAGATTATTGCCCCACTGGCAGCACGCAGCCATTGGTAAATCTTTGGCCCATGCCGCTAAATAGGCTGCATTAAAAGAATCCCCTGCGGCTGTTGTATCAACAACGTGTTTAATCTTATTCCCGTCAATAAATCCTTGCTGACCTGCTTGTGACCACATTGCACCTTTACTGCCTAATTTCACCACCACTTGTTCCACACCTAAACGGTGCAAACGCTCTGCAATCATTGGTGCTGGCGTATTGACTTCATCACGCAATAAATCTTCGTCATCCGCAGTCACTAATGCAATATCCGCTAATCGATACAGTTCTGACAGCCATGTTTTTGCATGAGTAACGCCATTCCATAATCGAGGTCGATAATTAGAATCAACCGCAATTTTACAACCGGCAGCTTTCAAGTTTACCAGTGCTTCAATCAGCTTAATTTTGCCATGCTCAGGTAAAATAGCTAAAGAGATCCCTGAAAGATAGATCAAATCGTAAGCTTTGAGTTGTGCCATAATTTGTGAAAACTGAGCATGTTCGCACATATAATGCGCCGCTGAATCGTTACGCCAATAATGAAAACTACGTTCACCTTGAGGATCGATTTCAATGGCGTACATACCTGGCAATTTAGTGTTTTCACGCATCACAAACCGACAATCAATTCCCTCATGCTGCCATGCGTCAATCATGGCATTACTGTAATTGTCGACACCTAATGCTGTCACATAACTCGGTGATATTTTAGGAAGTAATCGAGAAAGATAGATGGCGGTATTAAGCGTATCACCACCAAAATTTTGATTTTGGGTCGCAAAAGGAGCACCACTAAGCTCAATCATGCACTCACCCAAAATAGCGATGTTGCGCTTTATTGCTGAATTTGGAAATGTCATTTTTCTTCACCTACTAAGCCATTGTTAGCTGTCAGAAAAAAGGCCATGATTGCGAGATATGGGAGCTCAATCATGGCCAAAAAACATCATCACTCAAAGTTATAAATGCAATACCAAATAAAGCGATTAGCTTCAGGGGGAAATGGCCTTGCACTGTGTCATCCCTGGCGAGAGGTCATAGTCTGTGGCTAATTACGCTTTTCCTTCGCTACCACATACACGAATTTTATCTTGAATCACTTTCTTCATTGCTGCTTTACCTGGAATGATATAGTGACGCGGATCATTCGCTTCAGGGTTTTCAATAAAGTATTGTTTCACTGCATCAGCAAAAGCAATTTTAAGTTCAGTAGCAACGTTCACTTTTGTAATGCCCAATTCGATGCAACGACGTACATCAGCATCTGGCACACCAGAAGCACCATGTAGTACTAACGGTGTATCTGTTTTACTACGGATGATACCTAGACGATCAAAATCTAATCGCGGCTGCTCTTTATACATTCCGTGTGCAGTGCCGATTGCAATCGCTAATGAATCAATACCTGTTGCATTAATAAATTCAACCGCAGCATCTGGATCGGTATAAAGTGCATCTTTATCTTCAACAATAAGATCGTCTTCTTGACCACCTAAACGACCTAATTCAGCTTCTACTGAACAATCCCAACCATGGCAAAACTGCACCACTTTACGAGTAATATCAATATTGCCTTCAAAGCTATGGTGAGAACCATCAATCATCGCAGACTTAATGCCCGCCTCTACTTTAGTGCGAATATCACTAAATGACTCATGGTGATCCATATGTAACGCAATCGGCGTTTGGTAAATATTTGCCGCTTTAAGACAGATACCCACTAAGTAATCAGTACCAGCGTAAGAATAAGTCCCAGGCGTACCAGCTAGAATAACTGGAGAACGCATCTCAGCAGCTGTTTCAAGCACAACTTGAATTGTCTCAAGATTATGAATATTAAAAGCAGGAACGGCATAGCCGCCTAGCTGCGCTTTTAGCAGCATTTCACGCGAAGAAACCAAAAACATAAAAAACCTCAAACCTTCCGTTAACTTTCGCTTTAGATAATATTCGAAAACAAAGACAAATAAAAAGATCTAAATCACATAAACACTTTCAAATCGAAAAAAAGTAACCAAATGAAATCAAAAGAAATGCGACATTTTGGATGAATAACAAGTAATACCTTTACGCAATAAGTTATTCTTCGGTCTTTCAGCTCGGCCAAGTATATTTTCAAGCCAGTAATGACGTGCTGATTGCGACTCTAACCGACGCGATAATGGATTTTGGTCAATGATGTAATCATTTTTAAAGATCACTACCACCTCTTTCGTTTCGAAAACACCAATCACCTGAGCGTTAATGGCTGGCAATGCAAAATTAAAATCACCTTGTTCAACAGGTAATGGCTGTTGTGGTGCTTGCCACAAACCACATCTATCACCACAAAATAAAGCTATATTCAGTGCCCGCAACGACCAAAAACTACTTGCAGGCCCACTGTAGTTATCGACCAGACGACTATCATCTCCAAATAGCCCTTGGGTTGGTGCGCCATGTTGCATCGCGCCATGACTAATAAAATATTCTAGGCTCGTCGCAAAGGCACGTTGCGCTTCACCAGTAGCAATGACATCGCTATGTTGATCTACCGCCATAATAAGCGGTGCGGCAGCGGCTAAGCGGTAACAAGCACTTCGACCAAAGAAAGGTAAGCCTTCAGCAGTAAATAAATAGCGATATTGACTAACAAAATCAGCTAAAGTTTGACGAATAAAATCACTATCAAAACTTGAATCTATTTGATCGAGCCAATATAACGAATAATGAAATCCCCACGCATTGTAGTAGTCGTAATTCCCTTTAGCGCCGTCGCGGAACCAACCATCGCCGACATGAAATTGTTTTACTCGCTCATATTTATCGTAAGCAACCGTATCTTCACCGGTTAATACTTTAATCACCAATTGCACGGTTAATGGAAATAAATGCCAATTATTATCAACCGTTTGACAATGATTAACTTGCTTAAACCATGTGATTATTTGAGTTTGTTCTTGTGTCGTCATCTGTTGCCAAACATATTCACGACTGAGCCATAATGCCAATGCTAAATCAGCACTTTCACAAATACGCTGGTCATAATCGTGTAATTGCCCCCAATAGCCAGCGTGTTGTGGATCGGTTCCCGCTAAAAAAGCACGACGTAAGATTGCGACAATATCTAATGGCTTACCATTTAAGCCCGCTAATGGTTGTGGTCCATGCTGACTTACCCATGCCGCTAAGGTTGGTAATACTCGACTGGTACCTTCCATTGCATCAGTGCGCGCACTTTGCTGACTTGGGCGGCCAGGATAATAGGCATGGCTATAATCCCATACCGCATAATGTTCAAACGCTTCAGCGACATAACGTACTAAGTATTCACATTTACTCTCAATGCTTACATCAGCTTTAGCAAAACATTCCGCCACAGCCTCATCATTAATAGAATACGTTGAGGCTTTCATTTTTAAACGTACCAACCGCTGTTTAAATAATTTCAAATACATCGCAGTGGTCGGGTGTTCATAAGGAATGGTGGGTCGTTCAGTAGCGCTAATATTCTTGGCGGTATATAACGCTTGTGGTGCGATATGGTGGGATTTTGTCGCTACATCTAACTCAGTTACTGCGGCCGTCGTTTGAACATCATTTATCATTGTCTGTTCTCCATGAACAATAACGCACCACTACCACGTGGATAATATCTCAACATGATCGTGGTGCGATAAAGAGTGATTCGTTATTAACTTTTTGCTGATTCAGTTAGCACGTGATAACGATCTTGTCCCCATGCAACTGGTTTTGGTTTATCTTTAATCCACTCATAAAAAGCTTGCTTCATTTGCTTCACTTTTTGAGGATATTGCTGAGCAAGATCTTTTGATTCACTTGGATCAAGCTTGTCATTGAATAATTTCACTTTATTCGTGCCATCATCATAGAAATATAATGCCCAATCCTGATCACGAATCGCCCATGAGCCTTTTGATAATTTTTCTAGATTTGGATTTTGCGGAATATCATTGGATTCATAGGTGATCCATTTCCAGTAACCATGCCAAAAAGCATCATTTTCTTCGCTGTAATGCTTCGCACCAGGGCCTGCCCAGTAAATATATTGGTGCGGAGATTGCTTGGTTTTACCTTCAAGTACTGGCAAAATATTTTTACCGTCAACATTCATATCTGCTGGAATTTCAATACCCGCAGCACTTAACGCTGTTGGCAGAATATCTAACGCAGAAATCAAAGTATCATTAGTCCCCCCCGCTGGAATATGCTTCGGCCAATAAGCTACAAACGGTACACGCACGCCACCGTTATACATCTGACCTTTGTAACCACGATCCATGCCATTCATTGGCATTGGTGACTCATGTACAGCACCATTATCGGATAAGAAGAAAATTAACGTATTGTCTAACTCACCTTTTTTCTTTAGTAGATCAACAATTTGCCCAAGTCCTTCATCAGCAGCATTGATCGCAGCAAAATATTTATCCGCTTCAACGTTACCTGTTTTAAAACGTTCCATATATTTCGCAGGTGACGCTTCTTCTAATGGAATATGCGGCACACTAAACGCAAGATTAATAAAGAAAGGTTTATCACCACTTTGCTCTATAAACTGCAACGCTTCGTTGGTAAGGTTATGCGTTAAATACCCCGGTGCAGGAATATTTTTACCATTTTGATAAATAGCGGGTGAATCCCATAATGCAGCACCAGAGGCGTAAAAACTGTAGGAATAATTAAATCCACGTTGTTCTGGTGAATATTCTTTTGGCGTTACAGGGATCTGATTATCGTGATAATCACGAGTTTTATTGTTATCAGCAACGGCATTTTTACTGCTTATTTTTGAATTGTGCCACTTACCAATATTGGCAGTATTGTAACCATTTTCTTGAAATAGAGCTGGCAATAACTTGATATCTAACGGCACCCCTTGCAACGCATCATCATTACTATAGGTACCAAAACTGGTTGGGTAACGGCCAGTAAAAATACCTGCTCGCGAAGGACCACAAACAGGATGAGCCACAAAGGCATTAGTCATTTTCACGCCATTAGCCGCAAGCTCTGCAACGGTTGGCATCGCCCGTTTCGCCGCATCAACCATTTTATCGAAATCACCTTGATAACGAACAGGCACAGGGCGTTGAGCTAAGGTTTTTTTATCTAAGCTATCTAAAGCAAAATCTAACTGACCTGTCCCCAGATCATCCATCACCACTAATAATACATTGGGCTGTTTTACCGTAGCTGTTGTTGGGGCAGCATTCGCTACAGCAGAAGAGGCCATGCAAGCAGCCGCTACAAAACTCGCAATTATCGTCTTCTTCGTCGAGGACAGATTCATTGTATACTCCTTGTAATATACTGCTGTAATACACAGCAATACGTCTTAAAATTCAATTTAATAATCAAGATGATGCTGAGCGAAGTTGCGCTAAATAAGGTAATGCGTCAGCGGCTGTGCCACCTTGCTGAATCGCCTGACTCATCATATGCATCGCGGGTGCGGTATGACGGAAAATCTGTTGATATGAGCCACACAAATAATTTTGTTTATGCTTTTCACCAGCAACACTAACTAAGCGATGTTTTGGACAACCGCCGTAGCACAAACCATGCACCTCACACTGCTGGCATTGTTGGGTCAACTTTTGAGATTTTGCATTCCCAAAACGCTGTTGCTGTTTACTGGTTGCTAGTTTCACAAGATTCGTAGCGGCAATATTGCCAAGTTTATTGGCGGGATAAACATAATGATCACACGAATAAATATCACCATTGGCTTCAATCACCATTGCTTGCCCACAGTCTTTTGATTGCACACAGACTGATGCTGGATAACCAAGCCAAGTTGCTAAAATACTGTCAAACATGCGTACAAACACAGTGCCAACGTCATGCTGTAGCCACTCATCAAAGACTTCGCTCATAAATTGACCATAGCCATTCGCTGGAACAGAAAAGTGAGTTAATGGTGCATCTTTTTGTGGCGAATAATGACCATTACTATTAGCTTGGTATTGAGCTTGCACTTCAACAATAGGAATAAACTGTAAATGACGAGCACCTAGCGACGTTAAAAAACGGTAGGTTTCACGACCTTTATTCCAATTTTGATCATTGATAACCGTGAGAATATTAAATTCAACCTTATATTCTAAAAGCAATTCAATGGCTTTTTTCACTCGCTCAAAAGTCGGTTTACCATTCACTGAAATACGATATTTATCATGCACATCAGGAGTACCATCAACAGAAACACCAATTAAAAACTTATGCTCGAAGAAAAATTGCGCCCACTGACGGTTAATAGCAACCGCATTGGTTTGAAAACTATTGGTAATTGTTTTACCTGCGCCATATTGAGCTTGGTATTTCACTACATTGCGGAAAAAATCTAGACCAGCAAGCGTTGGCTCTCCACCCTGCCATGAAAAATCAATCTCAGTGCTATTTTGACTCGCAATATAATCACGCACATAACGTTTTAACATTACATCAGACATTTGGTCACTGCTTGGCGTTTCAGAGGTAGCAGCAGAACTGCATTGATTATTACTTGTACGACCAACGACGGTTTCTTTTTCGAGATAAAAACAGTAATCACACTTTAAATTACAGCGATAACTGGTTGGCTTAGCCATCATATGAAAACGTGCTTGCTGCGAATGAGATGAAGACAAAGCCATATCTAACCTTTTTAAATGCTTTCGAAATACTGATGATACATATTACGAAAGAAAACGAAAGATTAAAGCGGCGGGGATCACAAACGAATAAAAATGAAAGTCAACGTAAGTGTTTTACTGAATAAATCGAAAACTGAAAATAAAAAATGCCACTAAATATATATTCAGTGGCAGCTATATAATACAAGGCTCTTAATTAGCAGCTAATATTTTCAGTGTAAACGGATAACTTTGACCAACGAGCTCCGCAACATTTATGATGAGATTTCCTTGACCATCAAGTTGTAATCGCTGCTCAACATCACTCACAATTTTAATCGGCTGGTTTAACATTATATGTAACGTCGTTTGAGTTTGTAATGGATCACTAACGGCAATCTTTAGTTCTCGCCCCTCTTTTTCAACCATCAATGCCATTTTTGATAATGTGGAGATCTGGTTAGTTATCACGACAGCTTGTTCTGTCCATACATTCGCAGCTGTTACATGCTCATCTTTATGGGTGATGATATGTGCCAAGTTATCATTACGACGTACTTTAATTGGCATTTCTTCAGCAAACTCTTGAGCATCTTCTTGATCAGCATTAGGCATCAACACATACGCATAGTGATCATTTTGAGGTGTTTGATCTATAGTCGCAGAAATAAAGTTAGCACTGACTTGTCCACTACGAGTGCCTATCTCACTCCAATCTCCACTACGTAACTGCTGACCAATAGTCACTATTGTTGGTTTTAAGAATACATAGCTGATATCTGCATCATTAATCTCGTCATTAGTCAGTGTTAATGTACGCAATTTCATGGTGTGATTTAACTGTGGCAGCCACTGCTTACCATTAACAAACAGCTGATTGTTACCACTCTCGGCTAATTTTCTATTCATGACAGTGGTGGTTATATCCGCAGCGATAGTTGAGCTAATATCTGAGCCTAACATCACCACTTGATCATCAAACATAAACCATGATTTTTTAGCGGTTAAGGTATTATCCCAGTTACTAAATTCCATCCCTGCCGCCCCTATACCATCAAAAGCAACCGAACCAACCCATTCCATTTGTGTTTGGCGACCACCACGAATTTGATTACGCTGGCCATCACAATCTGTCATCAATTGATTGTCTACCGTGGTACCTTCCAAACGGTAGCGATTTACCGCAGGCCAATAGTTTTGGTAGTGATCTAGCTGACCATTATAGAGGTAACCCATCCCATCACCGGTAAACCATCCCTGCTTATTTTCATTATTCATGCATTCAAAATTACCAAGGCGGCTAGAATGCATTGCTAAGCTAAAGCTCCAATCATCTCCTCGATACACAACGCGATCCATTGCCGGATAATTAAAGAAACCTTGCAACTGTTGCTCACCATCGACACTACTATCAGCGACTAATGCTTTTGCTTTTTGGTAATTACCAACATGATTAATCGAGGTAAAAAAGTCGAGAGATGTATCTTGCGTAATGTGGGTTTTAATTAAACTTTGTAACTGTCGTTTTGTTTGAGGCTCAGCGCCATCAAGATAATGTAATAGTGATGCGATAACTGAGTGCCCGACATTATGGCCTTGCTCTGTCGGCCGAGAAATAGCACGTCCGTTTACAAACTCCATCATGGTGCCGCGTTCTAATAATGGCGCATAACTTTTAAAAATAATCGGGTAAATATTGTTCAGAACCGGATCAGTTGCTTGCCAAGGTGAGCCAGCAACTAAATCTAATTGCGCGCCTAAACCATTGAGTAATACATTGCCATAGGTACCGTTATAGGCAATATCATAATGTTGTAAAAAGCTACCATCACTATAAAAGCCATCACTGGTTGTAACTTCAGCTAACACTGGTGATAAAGCAGCAATCGATGCTTCTATCTCAGCACTATTATTATCAAGAATCCCTCGTAAAATAACCACTTGGGTATTATCAGTTCGGTTACCTCCTGTCGATAAACGGTAATGAGGATTACTTGAAACATCTGCTCCAGCCCCAGCACCAAGATGCGTTGTCTCTGGCGTAAAATAGCGCGTTGCTTGCGTATGAGCCGTAATTAAGTCAGAAGGTAATTGGTCATATAACAGCACTAAAATATTATGAATATCTTTAGGTGTACCC
Organism: Photobacterium kishitanii; assembly: GCF_000613045.3. NCBI lineage: Bacteria > Pseudomonadati > Pseudomonadota > Gammaproteobacteria > Vibrionales > Vibrionaceae > Photobacterium > Photobacterium kishitanii. Next base: position 803,309 of record NZ_LN794353.1, read on the forward strand.
AACTCCCAGTGCCACCAATTACCCCATTCTTTGGCACCAACTTTATAATAATGTTGGTTAAGGAATGTCATACCATCGATAATGGCACTTAATAACTCAGCATTATTCTGTAACCGTCCATCGCGTAGACGGTAAGCTTTCGCCATGCTAAATAATCGCTGGTAAGAGGTGCGAATATTAGCTCCTAAGACTTTTTTTCCTGTGGCTGTTTGAGGATCTAACACTAAATCATTCCACAGCTCAGTTCGCGCTAAATCCGTTTGCATCGATGACCAATGTCGCTCAGCTGCATTATTGGTCGTAATAACAGTTTGTTTCAATGTCGCGTCAAAAGGAATATTAGCATCACCAAGAAAGCTCGCCGCCCAACGTTGACGTAACGCTTGATACTCAGCCAAAGCCGATGTTTGTTGATGATTAGCAACAACTGTGGAATTAAGTTGAGCAAATACAGAGGTAGGTACTATCAATGTTGATAATGCCACGGCAATAGATACCGCTAAATTAGCGTGCTTCATTATTCCTTTATCCTTCCGTTATTAAGTTTCGTTTAATTACGGTAACGGATAACATGAAAGTAAAAAAGTACACGCATCACTATTGATCGTTTAAAAAACGGCCATAATTTCATTTTTATTCACAATATCACAACCGAAAGTAAATATGGTTAAAAACGAAAGTCAGAATCACTTAATACGTATTGAGCTTAACCATCCTCCCCAAATGGGCTTACTACAAATGCTATAAAAACCAAGCCATACCTGAGTATTTAATTACACCGAATAAATTAAGATAACCGCAGGAACACAAACAACCACAACACTAAATAGCGCCATAATCAAAAGCAAATGAAAGAAAAAAGGCAGCGTGAAAACTAAAAAAAGCGTGATACTTATTCACAAATGAAAAAACAAAAGCATGTGAAAGAGTTGTTAATAATAAGGAAGTGATGGGGATCAATATTTTGCTACATCAGTTTAATTACGCTGGCGTACAAATTATAACCAATAGAGATCTTATCAATGAACATCAATTATTTTTCTAATAATAAGAAGCGCCTACTAACTCTTAGCATCATATTGGCATTGTCTGGCTGTAATAGTGACAATATAAATACCACTCATCACAATCTTAATGGCAAAGGTGCACAACTTGAGCCTGGCGGATATATGTACTTCTTTGAAAATGGAGTACCGGATGCAATTACGACCACAGCAGAGCAAGCATTAACGACCTCAACTCTTCATTTTAAAGATGGTACACACTCATTAAAATGGCAATATGACCCAAAAAGCAGCATTATTTTTCATCAAAATATCGGTTATAGCCCAGAAAAAGAAAATGATATTAATCCACAAACATTTATGGCGTGGGTATATAACGAAATCCCTTCAAATAAAAAACTAACCTTTGAATTAGGTAATGAGAATAACACCAAAATTTATTTTAAATATGGCTTAAACTTTAGTGGTTGGCGTGGAATTGCCGTTCCCTTCCGTGACATGGAAGGAACAGCAACAGCAAATATGGACAGATTACGCATTATTGCCCCTGCTCACCAAGGCACAATTTATTTAGATCAAATAATGGTTTCAGTCCCAGTAGATAATCGTTGGCCAACAGCAGATACTCAACAACCTTACGTTAATCCTGGTGTTGTTGATATGGCGAGTAAGAATTGGACCGCATTATTAATGTACCAACAAATGCTAGAACAACACCAACCAGAATTTAATTATCATGCTCAATTTAATGATGCAACGGGTGATACCGCTAATTTATATCAACAATTTGATCACCATTTAAACGTCAATATTAATGCTTCTATTTCTCAGCAAAAAATTGACGACAATCTCACTGACTATGATTCCTTTTTAATAAAACAAAATCAAGATGGCAGTTGGCAAGGAAAACCACTCGATCATCCGAAACGTCAAAACTTCTTAAAAACTGGAATTGTGAGTCGCACTACATTAACGTCATTAACAGAGACCGTAAATATCAGCAAGTTGGGTAAAGTTATGCTGGAAACAGCTAAATATTTACGAACCGACTCTCTATCAACGGTTAATCGCCACCAACTTGAAACTCAGTTTATACAGGCCTTACAATACGCATTAGATCAAGGCTGGCAAGGAGGGTCTGGACAACAAATAATAACGCACGTTGGTTATCAAACTAAGGAGTTCTTTGATGCCTTATTCATTAGCCGTAACTTATTGGCTGCACATAATCTATTACAACCCGCCCAACAAGCAATGATGTGGTTTAATGCTACTGGACGTATTTATGAACAAGATGAAGACATCACCGCATCTAATGTTGATATCCTAAATACGCAATTACAATGGATGATCAAAAGCTTTTTGCTACTACCAGATCAAAACGAACGCCAAATAATGTTAAAGCAACTTCAGCAATGGCTCAGTAAAACTTTATTAGCTTCTGATGGCCTCGGGGGAGGCTTTAAAAAAGATGGTAGTATTTTCCACCACTCACAACATTACCCAGCTTACGGTAAAGATGCATTTGGTGGTTTATCGGCAGCAATATATGGTTTAAGTGCAAGCCCTTATCAAATAACAGCCACTGCACACCAACGAATCAAAGACGCACTCTTAAAAATGCGGGTTTATACTAAAAACAGCTATATTCCAATCGTATTAAGCGGCCGTCATCCAGACGGTAAACAAAAAATCACCTCGATCCCATTTAAATGGTTAGCACTAGCAGGTTCACCAGATAAAACTCAAACGATCGATCAGCAACTAGCAGCAGCTTATGAAAACCTTACCGATAAATCATTCTTTGAAGATATCCAAGCTGAAGCTGAGCCTACTGGTGCATGGGCAATGAATTATGCATCAATGGCTATTATGCGAGGGGAAAGTGCTACCTCTAAAAAATCATGGTTAATTACAGCGCGAGGTTTTAGTCGTTATCTCGTTGGTAATGAAACGTATGCCGCAAACAATTTATATGGTCGTTATTTGCAATATGGCCAACTAGAAATCACCCCAGCAGATATAAAAAAACGCGCCTTCAGTCATGATGGTTGGGATTGGAATCGTTATCCTGGAACAACAGCAGTGCAATTACCCAATGCCGAGCTGCGAGCAACATTAACTCAACTTCCAGGGGCTGGTATTGAGGAAATGTTGTTATCAACCACCACTTATTCAGCAGCGAATCGTCTCAACGATCAAGCGGCAATGTTCGCAGTAAAATTACAAGGACATAAAAAATACAATCAACAAAATTTCACGGCCAATAAGTCATATTTCATGTTTGATAATACGGTGATTGCATTGGGATCTAATATTCACAATGACGATATTAACAACCCAGTTCAAACGACGTTATTTCAACATAATATAAGCGACTTATCTCCTGTTGAAGTAAATGGCACCATTATTGATCAACTAGAAGCGGAGCAAAAATTAGACGGCGAGATCACATTACAAGATCCAGCAGGTAATCGTTATTTTGTAACGACAACAGCAGCGCAACCGTTATTATTTAGCTATAACAACCAAATATCTAATGACGAAAATGATGGTAAAGAAACCCAAGGTCAATTTGCAACAGCAGTACTTGATCATGGTATTGAGCCAAGTAGCCAAGGCTATGAATATGCAATAGCGATTGAAGCGCAAAAAAAAGAGAAACCACAATATCATCTCATTCAAAAAGATAACTTAGTGCATGCAATTGAAAGCGCTAATGGTATCGAAGCCTATGCGTTTTTTGCACCAGCAACAATTACGGCAGCGAAACACTTATTGTCTGCTGATACTGCATCGCAAATTATGCTACAAGAGCACTCAAATGGCCAGCAGCTAAAGCTCAGTGTCGTAAATCCTGATTTTGCATTCTATCAAGGCCAAGATCCTGAGCAAATAGATGCTAATGGCGATCAAGTTGAAGTCAGTATTTATGATCGAGATTGGCGTTATAGCCTTTCTCAGCCAGTAAAAACCCAATTCACTTTAAAAGATAGATGGCAACTAACGGCGCCTAATAACGTCATTACAATCAAATATGATGGCAATAATACTAATATAACCACCACCACTGTTGACGCAACGCCACTAAGCTTTAACCTCTCAAAAGCCTAGGTCATTAAGCCAGGTTAACATCACAATAAGCCCAAATAATTAATGATTACTTGGGCTTTATATAAAAAACTAACCCTGCCCACTAACGTTAGAATGTACCACCTGTATGCCAAAAAATACCAATCACCATTGCCATATCCATTAAAAACCCAAGACTGTTACCGACCCAAATTGGCGGATTTTTATGGACAAAACCATATACTGCCCATAATGCGGCTAAGAGTGCATAGAGCACCCATGTGGTTAATGATAAACCCAATGCGTGTTCACTATGAGAAAAGAACAACTTAAACAGCTGCGGTAACGTTGCTAACGGACCAACGATCCCCATCAGCAACATAAACGGTTCAAATGCTGTCGCTAAGCGCTTAAAACGGGTTGTCATCCATAATCCTTATGTATTATTAGTGTCCTAATAATATTCTAAAACACGCTTAAAAATGTCATTGATTACCTATCTAATAACAAATCGTGAACAACATTCACAATCTGGACTTTTTTCATCCAACTGCCATTGACATAATACGTAATCACACTATTCTGGATTGAAGGAAAATAACCAAAACTATAAATAGTTCACTACGGAAGGTGTTATATGGATTTACTACGCGGCTTATATTTACTACTCGAATCAATGTTCGAATAATGAAACATTTCTATTCTTATCGCTAAGTCGTAAGTAAGGCTTACCATTACTGCTTACGACTTTATTTCATCCTACTATTTATCAGTTAACAAAAACGTTCCTACCCTTTGATATACTCGCTGACAATGCTCAGGCACTACATCTTCTAAATTTAAAAACGCATGCACCATATCAGATACATGGTAATGCTGCGCCCTACTATCCAGCTGACGCAACTGCTGATAATAATAAATGCCTTCATCCCGTAATGGACAAAATTCGGTAGTAATCACTAATGTAGCAGGAAAGCCAGCCCTTATAGGCTGCCATAATGGCGATGCATTATATCGATGGTGATCAGCTTGAAAGTATTGATCAAAATACCATTGAATTTTATTTGTCTGCAGAAAATAGTCATTACCATTGCTCACAATCGAAGGCAAAGATAGAGTGTAATCAAGACTAGGATAAATAAGCACTTGCTTATAAATTTGTACCGTATCATCTTCTTGTGCCAATACACACATTGTTGCCGCAAGAGCGCCACCAGCAGAATCGCCACCAATAGATATTTGTGCTATGTCATTAATACCAATTCGATCTAGCTCTGATAATAGATGCTGCAAGCACAAATAAACATCATTAACAGCAGCCGGATAAGGGTGCTCTGGTGCTAAGCGGTAATCGATAGCAACAACAATATGTTGACTTGCTAACGCTAATTTACGGCAGATAGGATCATAAACATCTAGACTACCCGCAACATGTCCACCACCATGTAAATATACCAAAATAGGTAATGGTCTTTGAGGCTGGGGGTGATAAATACGGATGGGAACATGCTCAATGGCATCATCAACAATCATTGCAATCTCAGGTATATCCGTAATGAATGTCTGCGTAATTGTCGCTAGCCCCTCACGCACACGAGTTGGACTAAATTGAACGCCAGCAGCTATTAAGGCAGCTAATTCAAGATTAAATCCATGTAACCACGTTGCCAGTGAGTTATCCATTTTTCGCATAAATTTTCTGTCCCCCTCTCAACAACATCATTAATTGAGGATGACGATAAAATCTCAGCGCCATCAGAAAATATCGATAGTTAAATTATAATCTATTGACATAAAACTGATGATCTTTAATAAAAAAAGGTGATAAGCGGGGAAACTTATCACCAAAATAAGACTATAAACAATGGTGTAACTCGGTTTTATACAACCGATTTAGTTATTATAAGGCAATATTTTCACACTGTTACGTGTGACTAATGTCGGTTCAAGTTGAATAACCTGAGTATCACTCATTTGATTATCTAAGCGTTTAAGTAAGGTTTCAACGGCAGCTTGTCCTAATCGGTACTTGGGCTGATGAATAGTTGTTAATGCTGGAGACATATACTTTGCAATATGGATATCATCATAGCCAATGATTGATAAATCATTCGGGATTTGAATACCACACTCATTAGCCGCATTAATAATACCCATCGCCATCATATCATTTGAAACAAAAATAGCGCTGGGTAGCGTGCCATTGCGGTGCATTTTCATAAAGGCATCATAACCACCTTCGCTTTCAAAATCGGACTCAATGATCCAATGTGGATTAAAACTCAGATGTGCTTCATTCATTGCTCGTTTATAGCCTTCATAACGCATTTGAGCTTGATGCCTAATCAACGGACCAGTAATACAGCCAATATCAGTATGACCCGCCCCAATCAAATATTGCGTTGCCATGTAACCACCACGAAGGGAGTTATCTTGGATCTTATCACTGGTAAATAACATTGGTCCCCAATCCATAACCACCACTGGAATATCAGGGTAATGTTCAAATACATCAATCCGCTCACCTTCTAACGATGAACACATTAAAATCAGTCCATCAACTCGCTTTTGCAATAAGGTATTGATGGATTCGCGCATCCGTTGGTGATCACCTTCCGTATTACACAAAATCAGGCTATAACCATTTTGATAACAACTTCGTTCAACGCCTTTTACGACCTCACCAAAAAAAGGATTTGTGGATGTGGTCACCAACATCCCCAAGGTTTTAGTACGATTAACTTTAAAACTGCGCGCTAATACTGATGGGCCACTATAATGTAATTCTTTAGCTGCGTTATTTACTCGCTGTGATATTTCTTCACTGACAAAGCGGGTTTTGTTAATAACATGGCTGACAGTGGATGTAGAAACCCCTGCTAATTTTGCGATATCTTTCATCGTTGCCATGTTATTGATCCTTTGGTGAATTATTACTTTAACTATTCTTGCTGAGCCAGAAAATCCTCAACCTCTTTACGGGTTGGAATTGATGTTTGAGCACCAAAACGAGTAACTGAAATTGCGGCAGCAGCATGAGCAAATTTAACCGCTGATTCTAAAGCTAAATCTTCCAATAAACCAGTCACGAATGCACCATTAAAAGTATCACCCGCAGCCGTAGTATCGGTCGCTTCCACACTAAAACCTGCAATAATGTCACCACAACCATCTTGGCTTAACCATACACCTTTGGCACCAAGAGTGATCATCACAATTTTGATCCCTTTCGCATGCAAAACATTCGCAGCTTGTTGTGCGCTGTCAGCATCTATCACTGTGACGCCCGTCAGCACTTCAGCTTCTGTTTCATTAGGCGTAATAATATCTACGCATGCAAGTAACTCATCAGACAGTGAACGTGCTGGAGCCGGATTTAATATCACCACCGTATTCGCCGCCTTTGCTACTTGCGCGGCTTTTTCGATACCACACAACGGTGTTTCTAATTGCATCAATAGATAATCAGCTTGGCGAATACGCTCTAAATCAGGCTCAATAGCAGCCGCTGTTAACTTGGCATTGGCTTCTGCTGAAAGACAAATACTATTTTCACCACTGTCTGAAACTTGGATCATCGCAATCCCAGTCGGACAATTAGGCTGCATTTTTACTGCCGTAATATCGATACCGTCCATTCTAAAATTGTCACGAATGTTAATCCCAAATGAATCATCTCCTACACAAGCGATAAAACCGATATCTGCATGCAAACGTGCTGCGGCTACCGCCTGGTTGGCTCCTTTTCCTCCAGGAATAACTTGATAGTTACATCCATGAAGCGTCTCACCTGGACGAGGGAAAGAAGGGACTTGCAGAACATGGTCAGCGTTAACACTACCTAACACCACTAACTTATTCATAGGATTTTTCCTCTGTTCTTAACGAACCTTTCTAATAAAACATAACAAAATAAATGCTTTTAATTTTTCAACACTCACAACCTAGAATGAGACGAAAAATCAAAAGCTTTTATTTTACTCTCTCTTCTCAGAACCAATAATTACAGAGAGAGTAAATATGCGAGAATAAATTACGATTGTTTATACTGACAGACAAATACCGGTGCGCACTGTAAAACAACGTTCTTCATTAGGTTGCAGATAAACCACAGTTCCCCGCTCTTGCGCCGCGAGGAAGCCTTCAGGTCGACATGTTGCAGGTAATGCATACGCCGCAACCTGTTGGTCACCATTACATAATAACCACCGAGTCGCACAATTAAATTCATGGGTATCAAATTCAGTCAGTAAATATTTATCGCCAACTTGCATTTTAAATACCGCCCGATCCACATAACGGCCAATATCATCGATACAGTACACAATTTCAGGATCATGCATGTCAGGCTTATCAAGTATTGAAATCGGTGCTGATGTTTTTAAACTGTCATTGTATGCCAACCACTGCGATGTTGGTTGTACATGCGCAGGTACAGTTTCACGTAACATTAATGCTGCGTCAGGAATATTTTGCGTCATAACCGCATTTTCAATATAGGTCGCATTAATATGACACATATACTGCAATGGCATATTCACGCTGGCAAGATTTTTTACTGACATTTTAATATCAAATAAACTGGCATCTTTGGCTAACTGAACCGAAGGAGTCGCCAAGTAATGATCCCCGAAACCCATTACATATTCATAACTGCCTTTGATTACAACATTGTCAGCGTCAATTTCTAACCATGCTGAATCCATTACTGCACAAGGCATTTCACCATGTAAGGCATGGTCATCTTGCGGAGATGGGCACCCCATACGAAGCATGCCGGCATGAAAAGCAAAACAGCCATATGTCTCAACAACTGTTTTAGCGAATTTTGGTTCAGAGAACATATTTTTCATACACAAATCAGTGTCTAAAAAATGTGCATCCCAAATCATCTGCCCCATAAAAGGCAATATCACCAGATGTCCTTTGGTATTTTTAATTTCAATCGCATGCACACCTGAATTATACAAGAAGCTATGAATCTCAAAATGTTCAGACTGAGCGATTAACGTTCTTTGCTTAGTGAAATTTTCTTTATATAACGGCAAGGTAAACATATTTAATTCCTCCAGAAACTGACCACTCGTGATTGAGTGGTCATAATCGAACATTACGCTTTAGCTGCAACAAAATTGAATCTTTGCTTATATTTCTTTTCATTCATGAAGTAGACAAATACCACCGCAAAACATAGTGCACTCACAATAAATGACGACTGTAAGCCAATATTATCGGCAAGTAGACCTTGAATAACTGGAATAGCCGCACCACCAATGATAGACATCACCACAAACCCACCCGCGGTTTCTGTATAGCGTGTATCAACAGATTGTAAGGTCGAGGCAAAAATTGTTGCCCAACAAGGTGCAAATAATGCAGATGTTCCTACCGCAACCCAAACCGCGCTAAAGTTAGGAATAAAGGTCACATACATCAAGCATATGAAACCAATGGCTGAGTAACCCATTAATACGTTTTCTTGTGAGGTTTTAGTAAATAAGAAGTTCGCTAACAACTTACCTAAGAAGTACATAATAAAGGCATACAATAAGTAGTTAGCCGCATCATGCTCAACCATATTGTGATCAAGTTCCAACGCTAAACGAATCGTGAACGACCACACCGCCACTTGCATACCAACATAAGCAAACTGGGTCGCAATACCTTTAAAGAAGCGCGCATTACCCATTAAATAAGACAGTGTCTCACCAAATGATGGTTGATCATCTTTACTATCCGATGCCGCTTTACAGTTAGGATATTCAGTAACCGCAATCAAGATAGCAATCGTTGCAATCACACCAACTAACCATTTATAAGGTTCTAACGTTTGTTGCAATACTTGATCTTTAAACGCAGCAAGCTCAGGACCAGTTAGCGTCGCCATCATATGACCAACATCAACACCTTCTTGGAAAATCATGTGCTTACCAAGTAACAAACCAATGATATAACCCATCGCATTAATCGTATGAGAAACATTTAAACGTAATGTTGCACGTTCAGGCTCACCAATCATTGCTGAATAGGTATTACACGAGGTTTCAAGAAACGACAGGCCAATGGCAATACAGAAAATCGCCGCTAAGAACATCGTGTATGTACCAGCGTGAGATGCAGGGAAAAACATCAAGCAGCCAAAAATATACAGCGCTAGCCCTAATAAAATCGCCAATTTATAAGAGGTTTTTTTCACAACCATCGATGCAGGAATTGCGACTAAGAAGTAAGCACCATAAAACGCCGACTGTACCAGTGCTGACGCAAAATTAGACAGTTCAAAAATTGATTTAAATTGGGTGATCAATACATCATTTAGCGCTGCCGCTGCAGACCAAAGTGCAAACACTGACGATAATAATAAAAATTGAAATATTGGTGTTCTATTTAAAAAACCATCAGCATGTTGAATTGTATTATCTTTAATAAACATAATTTATCTTCCATAAATAATCACCCTAATCAAAGAGCGTGATTTTTCTGCTTTTTAGAGGTTGTTTGCTTGGTATGCTGTAAATTTTTCAAGGCTAGGATATGACAACTGGGTTCCTTTCTCTGTCACTGAAAGCCCCGCGAAAATAGTCGCTTTTTCAAGCGCGAGTGCCACATCACCTGTTTGAGTAAAGAAATGAGAAAAACAACCGATAAAAGCATCTCCCGCGCCAGATGTATCGACCGCATTCACTTTTATGGGATTAGCAAGATACTCGCCAGCTTTTGATATCCAAAGTGAACCTCGTGATCCCATTGTCACAATCAGATTTTTTAATCCATGCTCAAATAGTACATTCGCCGCTTGATTGATCTCTGCAATCGTAGCAACAGGTTTACCGGTTAATATTTCAAGTTCCGTTTCATTAGGCACAAAAAAATCGCATTTACAGACATACTCCAGTGATAACTCTGGTACGGCAGGTGCAGGATTCAACAGCACAGTAATATTATGTTTGTTGCCAAAATCAATGGCGTGATAAACCGTTTCTAAAGGAACTTCTAGCTGCAATACAATCATATCGACATTTTTTAATTCCGCCTCAGCACAATCAATGTCTGCTGGTTTTAAATAATTGTTTGCTCCTTTTACAATCAAAATAGAATTTTGCGAAGTGGTTGTATTAACAAAAATAGGTGCGACCCCAGTACTCACACCATTGACCTTAGTCACAAAGCAGGTGTTTATATGTTGGCTGCGATAATTAGCTAAACTCATCTCCGCAAATTGATCATCACCAACTTTTGATACCATTAAAACTTGAGCGCCTAATTTAGCGGCAGCTACCGCTTGGTTTGCACCTTTACCACCATTACCAATAGCAAACGCTTCAGCTTCAAGTGTTTCTCCACTTTTAGCGACACGATCACCATAAGTAATTAAATCAACATTTGTCGAACCAATAACAGCAATCTTTTTCATATTTAAATATATTCTCAGTACGTTAAAGAAAAACGAGGATCACTCCCTTAGTAATTTAAAAAACGACACCTGCTTGGAAAATAATATTGGCATACGGTGTAAATTCACCAGTTCTCACAACTGCACGACTTTGCGCGGTGCGTTGCTTAAATTCCTCATGAGATAAATATGAAATTTGAATCGGTTTAGCTGTTGCGGCACTCTCTTGATCCAAAATAGCTAATAATGCTTGATGATGGGTAGGGCTGACTTCTGCAAATTCTGTCGCCATAATCACCGCTTCAATTTGCGATTCCGATAAAATAACCTTTACTGTATCTAGAAAGCTCGGCACACCATGCGTTAACGCAAGATCAATCCGTTTTACATGTTGCGGAATAGGTAATCCAGCATCACAAATAGTGATTTCATCGGTATGCCCTAGTGTTGCGACTAGGTATGAAAGTTCGGCATTAATTAGAGTACTTTTTTTCATCTGAATAACCTTATAATTGCACGTTATATAACTCAATTTATCTGTCTTTGAATTGATATTTATAATTGACAGTAAAACGCATCGAAACGTTTCGATGTAAATAATAAACCGCTGCAAAAAATTCACCATAGTGAAATATATAAGCTGTGAGAATGATCGCTTTCAAGGCTTAAAATAGGCTTAAAAAAGTTATTTCGCTCACATTTTTACCAGCGAAACGTTTCGATAATGGAAAGGAGGAAAGATCAACGTCCAGATCAAATAGCAAAAAAGCCATATTTAGCTATAAATATGGCTTTAAAAATAGTGACAACGTTGCGATTTTATACGCGACGATAAGGTAAATACACCGGCTCCCACATATGGCTGGCTAATACTTGTTTAAGATCCTTATCCCGTAAATAACTACATGCATCCGTTGCTTGCATTTGAGTTAAAATAGCTTCTGCAACATGGATAGACACTGCTTTTAAGTCACTAATTCGAGGATAAATACATCCCATCGCTAAATCTTGCTCATTAACGCACTCTGCCAGTGCATAAGAAGCAGTAGTGAACATATCTTGAGTGATTTTTGATGTTTGTGACACAATCGATGCGAGACCAACACCAGGGAAAATAAAGACGTTATTTCCTTGTCCAATACGATACTGCTGGCCATTATATTCCACATCAGAAAAAGGACTTCCCGTCGCAACAATTGCTTGGCCATCACTCCAATGATAAATCGCTTCAGGAATGGCTTCACAGTGAGCAGTTGGATTTGAGAGAGGAAATATAATTGGTCGAGGAGTATATTCCATCATCTTTTGAATATGTTCTACCGTAAACGAACCACCAATACCACTTGCACCCAGTAATACCGTTACGGGATGATTATTAATTAATTCTGTTAAGCTAATTTTACCAAGATCAGTAGCATGCCAACCTTCAGATATTGAACGCGGTTTAGCATAGCGACGCTTATAATCTTCTAAGCCATCACGATCATCAAATACCACTCCTTGAGAATCGAGAATGAAAATTTTTGCTCGCGCTGAATGATGACTGCAACCTTCTTTAAGTAGGCCGGCATAAATTTGATCAGCCACACCAACCCCGCCAGCGCCAGCCCCATAGATAACATAAGTTTGATCAACTAACCGTTCATGTTTGATCTTACAAGCACCAAGAATACCAGCTAAAACAACAGAGCCCGTTCCTTGAATATCATCATTAAATGACGGCAAACTATCTTCATAATCATCTAAATTATCAAACGCATTGGCTTTACTAAAATCTTCCCACTGTAATACAGCTTTGGGAAAATAACGTTTAACTTGTTGAACAAATGCTTTTATAAAACATTTATAAGCATCACCACGAAGTCGTTTACGTGAAATACCTAAATACATAGGATCATCAAGTAACTCTTGGTTATCTGTACCAACATCTAATACTATCGGTAAGCAATGAGCAGGATGGATCCCAGCTCCTAATGTATATAACGACAACTTGCCTATCGGAATCCCCATACCGCCGACACCTTGGTCGCCAATACCTAAAATACCTTGGCTATCTGTAACCACAATGATTTTGATCTCTTTACCCATAAAATGGCGCGACATCTCACCCATTGCATCTACATTTTCTTCAGTAATATATAACCCACGCGCTTTTTGATAACGATGACTAAATTCTTGGCATGCTTTACCTACCGTTGGGGTATAAATAATTGGCGTCATTTCTTCTACATGACGAGATAATAAAGCATAAAAAAGCGTTTCGTTACGATCTTGTAGTGAGCGTAAGAACAGATATTTTTCTATATCCGTTGAAGCACTGCTAAAGCCATCATAGACACGGTTGAGTTGATCATCGAAGGTTTGTACTCGTGGTGGTAATAGTCCTGTTAATTGAAAAGCTTCACGCTCTTCTTGAGTAAAAGCTGTACTTTTATTTAAAGTGCGGTCATTGAGTAACTCGGTGCCGGTTAACGACACAGGACGAAACACTTTCCCTTGCGCATCTTTCCATCTGAGGTACTTACCGATAGTCATATTCTGTCTCCGCGTATAACAACAATAGCCAGCAGACTTTATTAACATCAACAACAGCCACACTGTTATTCATACTAATAAAACCATAATATAAATTAGAGTGTATATCTAACTGCGGCATAAAAATGTGAACAGTCGCATTTTTAATTAGATCGCTAATTAAAAATCATCCTGACATTATCTGTTATACAAAAAGAATAAATAACCCTGAAGAAAACCCACTTTAATTATAGGTTTTCACGACGTATTGCCACTTTATCACAGCAAAATGGTGTAATATTAAGATTATCTCGTGCTTGCAGATCTGCATCAGTATAAAGCTGATATTTTAAGTGCTGGAAAAAACCATCTTTATAATCAACTCCAGCAATGGCAATAATGGCTAATACTTGCTGAAATTCAATATACCTAAAATCATATTTCACTCGCAATTTATGCGCAGCTTTGATTGTTGCAGAAATAATATATTGATTAGCATTTAACGCTAAAAGCATTGACTCAAGTGCTGTTGTCGAACCGTCAACATAACAACGACGTTGATGAGGCTCAATAATTACTGTTGGTTTCATGGTAATGCCTCACTGCCAATAAGAAGCAATTAATAACACCACAAAAATCCCTGCAATTAACTTTAATAATAACCCTAAACTCGCGCCACCTTTAGGAGCTTTATTACAGCAACTCATACTTACCTCTACTATCATCATATTTGAATAAAGCATGATCATAAAGGTTACACTGAGGGGAAGGTCAAGGGAGAATTACATGAGTTACATAGCCACTATGTAACTCATTAATACCATAAAACTAAGATTGTTATTACTGATTGTCCGCAGATTTAGCGGCGACTTGAGTATCCACTACCGTCTCAGTCTTTGATTGCGGTTCATCTTTAACTGCATTTTGAAAACCTCGCAATGCACAACCAAGATCACTACCTAATGTTCGAAGTTTTTTAGTTCCAAATAATAAAACAAAAATAACGGCAACAATAAGTAGCTTACCGATGCTAATTTCACCCATTTTTAATTAATCTCTCGTTGTTTTTCACTGTTAGATAAATAACGTTCTTTTGCAGCAGCAATGACAAATACAGCTGCAAAAAACACCCCAATAAACCATTTCGCTTCCAGAAACTCAGGAAAATAGTGGGTAATTGATAATTCAATTAAAAGAAGCACTGAAAATATCTGTAAACCGACAATAGTTAATTGCAGCCAAGTTGCTTTTTTATAAAGACTGCGTGTTAACATCCACACGAAAAACATAACGGCAAGACCAAGTTTTACTTCAATAAACATCTGTATACCTTCAATAAGTCCAACTCACTTGATGGTATAAATTTTAATCTAATGTTTATGTAAGGATTATCAAGGTGAATATAAATTTTTTATAAACCCATTCAAAAATATAGTAATGGTTTAATCATCGCTAATTAACCGATAACCAACCCCATTTTCAGTAATAATATATTGTGGTTGCGCAGGAGATCGCTCTATTTTATGACGTAGCTGTGCAATATGAATACGTACATAGTGAGCATGCTCAGTATAATTTCCGCCCCAAACTTCTTTTAATATCTGCTTATGGGTTAATACCTTGCCCATATTCTTCGCTAAGAGAGTAAATATCTTGTATTCTTTCGGCGTTAGCTTGATCGCCTCACCAGCATTGGTAACGGTTTGCATGGCTAAATCTAATACTACCTCACCAAACTGATACTGACTGATCTCAGCAGAATTAATATTAGTATTAATACGTAATGCTACTCGAATTCTAGCTAATAGCTCCCCACTACCAAACGGCTTAGTTAAATAATCATTGGCACCAGCATCGAGAGCAAGCACTTTATCCGCTTCTTTATCGCGCGCAGAAATAACAATAATCGGCGTTTCAGTCCATGAACGTAACTCTTTGGTAAAATCAAGACCATCAGCATCCGGTAAGCCTAGATCTAATAATATTAAATGTGGATTCCAGGTGGTGATTTGTTTAAGGCCTTCTTGTGCTGTCTCAACCGTTTTGACTTGATAACCGTGCCCGGTAGTTAAAATATCAAGAAAGCGACGGATAGGTGCTTCATCTTCAATAATTAAAATCTTACTATCATTATTCATAAATATCCGTTAACTCATACTTTTCGCAAGGAATTTTCACCACAAATATACTACCGCCTCCAGTACGTGATAATACACTTATCTCACCATTATGCGCTGCAACGATTAATTGGCAAATAGCTAAACCTAAGCCTGTCCCTTTTACTTTAACTTGATCTGAACGATAAAAACGCTCGAAAATACGTAACCGATCTTCTGGTGCCACCCCGCAGCCACGATCAGCAATTTCAATAATAAAATGGCCGCGTCGATAATTAGTTTGAATATCAATCTCACTACCTACAGGGCTATATTTAGCTGCATTTTCAACAAGGTTAGCAATAATTTGTTCAATTAAAGTGTAATCTAATGACACTAAAATCGTATCACCACATAAATTAATCGGATGCGATTTTATGACTTGCTCAACCCGTTTAATTGCACTCCCAATCACCTCTTCAGGTTCAACCCAATCGCACTTGGGGATCAAGGTCTTAATACTATAACGACTAATATCAAGTAACTTGGTTAAGCTACGATTTAAACTGTAACCTTCTTCTGCAATCGACTGTAATAATTCTTGTTGGGTTTGTTCTGGTAAACGTAAGCTCGTATCACTTAATGTGGTAGCAGAACCAATAATCGACCCCAATGGTGTTTTTAAATCATGAGATACCGCAGCTAATAATGTATTACGCATTTGCTCTAATTGATTAGCTTCTTTTGCCGCAGCTAAAGCGATATTCGCTTCAGATCTTGCTAACGACAGGCTAATCAGTGTACTCAAAATCGGATTAAACACCTGCTCTGATAATGCTTCAATCAGTAATACACCAAACATACCAGACTGCCCATCTAATGGATGCAAACTCAATGAGGGCGAGAGATACTCAATATGTTGCTGCTGTCTCCTACTGAAACGTTCAATTAACGGTCGATAAGTTACTTCACTGAGTTTCTGATGCGTCGCAAGACAATGTAACTGTGGCGAAAACAGCCATACTTGTGCTCGCATTTTAAAATGCTGCTCAAGATGGACAATTAATGCTTCAGCGATAGCATGGCTTTCATTTAATGCCGCAAGTACTGACGCTAAATCATAATTACTATTTAACTCTGCCCGTAGAATCTGATTTTCTTCAATTTTTTGTTGCTGAGATTGGGTTAATCTCACCGCAAACACACCACTAAAAGCCATCACTGAAAAGGTGATAATATGTTGGTAATTCTGAAATCTAAACGAATTGTGCTCAGGTAAAACAAAGAAATGAAAGGCGACAATACTAATAGCAGTGATCACATACGCCATTCGTTTACGTAACAACACCCCACTAACAATATTAAGTAGTAACAACAGCATTGCAGTATCAGTTTCAATGATAACATCTCGAAAGGCGACACCTAGATACGTCACTAATACATATAACAATAATAAAATACTGGTTTTGGTTACATCAAACCACGATAACGGGTTATTCATTCATTTCTCATTTTTTACCACATAAATTAGACAGCATTAAGTTAACAACAGCGCTCATCATTATTAAATACGATAATGATAAGCGCTGTGATTAAACCTAAGGCGTTATATCTCTACATGAACCCCTATCTCAATCAATCTATCTTGCGGTACATGCAGTCGCTCTGACGTTCGAAGAGCGTTACGGCTTAATAGAATAAATAGCCGAGCTTTTACATCATGCCACCAAGAACTGGGCTTCACTTTTATACGTTCTGATGACATAAAAAATAACGTATCCGTTGGATGTAAAACAAAGCCATTGCTTCGTGAGACCGTGTAGATTTGTTCAATATCGGGCGACTCTTGATAACCAACATAAACAATCATTTGCCAGAAGGTTTCGGATAGTTGAGTCACTTCCATACGCTTTAATGGGTGTACTCGCGGTTGATCTGGATATTTAAACGTTAACAGTACATTTCGTTGGTGCAAAATTTCATTATATTTAAGATTATTGATTAATGATGATGGAACTTGTCCTTCATTTCGAGAGAAATACACGGCCGTGCCTGACGCGCGGCTCCATTGTTTTTGCTCAAGTTCACTGACCATAGCTTCGGCAGACAAAGGCTGTTTAAGCAGTAATCCTAATCGCTGCCGTTCTAAATACCATACGACCATTAGAATAAACACCATTGAGCCGATGGTTAATGGTAACCAACCGCCATCCATAAATTTCAATGATGTCGCAGTAAATAACAAAGCATCATAAGTGAGCATTAATAGCCCATATTGTAATGTCACCAGCCGTGACCAATTCCATAAATGACGCGCTACAACTAATGTGAATACCGATGAAATCAACATTGTTGCAGTCACCGCAATACCATATGCTGCAGCTAAACGTTCAGAGCTACCAAATGTTAGAACAACCGTAATAACGAGGATAAACAACAATAAATTAGCCAAAGGAACATAGATCTGTCCTTGAGCTTGATGCGAGGTATGATAAATTCGCATTGGCGGTAAATAACCTAAATTAACCGCTTGACGCGTGAGCGAATAAATACCCGAAATCACCGCTTGCGAGGCAATAACTGTCGCAAAAGTAGCTAATATAATTAACGGTAACCGTAAAATGGTCGGTGCTAACAGAAAGAAAGGATTCGTTGCAGTACTCGCATCGGCCAGCACTAATGCCCCTTGACCAAAATAATTAAGTACTAAACATGGCATCACAATAAAAAACCACGCAAGACGAATCGATTTAATCCCAAAATGCCCCATATCAGCATAAAGCGCTTCAACCCCAGTAACAGCCAACACGACCACCCCTAAGGTAAATAACGTTTCAATACCATGGTTAACAACAAACTCTAATGCATATAAAGGATTTAATGCCAGTAGTACCCTTGGGTTAGCAATAATACTGATCAGTCCCAACACGCCGATACAGCTGAACCATAGCAGCATCACTGGTGCAAATAAACGTCCAATACTGCCTGAACCATATTTTTGAATCGCAAATAACGCACATATAATACTAATCGCAATAGGAATAATCATCGGCTGTAAATTGTGATTAATAACAGTGATCCCCTCTACTGCTGATAACACTGACATTGCTGGAGTGATAATTGCTTCACCAAAGAAAAAACCTGCAGCTAACATGCCTAAAAAGATAATTATTTTTTTGCTACGCTCAGGAGCTGCACCATGCGCTAGTGCAGTTAACGTTAGCACACCACCTTCGCCACGCTTAGATGCTCGCGTGACAACCGCTAAATATTTAATAGAAACGGTAATAACAAAAGTCCAAAAGACAAGAGACAACACACCAAAAACATTGGCAGGGTCAATGACCAGTGCATGAGAACCGCTAAACATCGCTTTAAAGGCATATAATGGGCTAGTGCCAATATCACCATATACAATCCCAACAGATAAGCACGTAAGTACTAATAGTGACTGTTTTTGATTTTGCATAACTTGTTACATATGTGTTTGCCCTTAACTACTGCAACACATAAGGCCTTATTTCATTCTACGAGGCGAGCAGATTAACAAGGGTAATGTAAAGTTAGGGTATATTTTCCAGTATCAAATATAAAAAATATATAAGTTTTGGGTATTATTTAACCAGTATGTAGCAAGTTTCAACTGTCAACAAAAACAAAAAAAGCATCAGTCAGTGACTGATGCTTAATAATTCCGAGGTTAATATAGCGCTTACATGCTCTCTATATTTCGACCTGATGTTTCAAAACGATATTTATGTGTTACCCATGCGCCTAATAATGATGTCACAACCAAGCACAATAACAACGAAAACACCCCAATTCCATGCAGCAAAATCGGGAATAAGAAAGCAGTTAAAATCGCACCAAACTTAGCAATTGATGCCGCAAAACCGGCCCCTTTAGCTCGAATTTTAACGGGAAACACTTCACCCGATATCAAATATGTTTGTGCATTAGGACCTAGGTTATTCATAAAATTAAATAACATAAAGCCTAAAAATAGCAAATACATCTGATAATCACCATGCATTTTTACTGAAACTGCCGCACATAATAAGCCAACAGCACAACCAATAAAGCCATAAATTTGTAGCTTCATACGACCAATAGATTCAGAAAAAATAATCGCGCAAATAACACCAACAATAAGTAAGCAGTCAATAACTGCAGTACCTTTGGCTAAATAAATTGTATTAGCAATCGTGTTCTGAAGCGCATCTCCGCCTGTTGCCTGATGAGGATCAAGTACCGATGCTAAAATAACCGGCGTAAAAATACCAATACCATAAGTGCCAAGATCTTGAATAAACCAAGGTACTGATGCCAAAATTGTTTTAGCACGATATTTTTCTTTAAATAACCGTTTATAACCATGTAACCATGATGATAATTCAACATCATCACACGGTGTTTCTTCAATTGGCATTGACGACTGTTGCGAACGATGTAATAACCGCTTGAGTGATGTTTCAGCATCGGCCTTACGATTTTTAGACAATAGCCAATGCGCACTTTCAGGAATAAAGAAACGTGCAATCGTAATCGCTAATGATGGAATCAAAGCAATAATATACATCAAACGCCATGCATTGATGTCGTTCACATACGTCAAGACAAAAATACCGGTTAAAATACCGAGCAAAACACCAATAGACTGAAACGCAAACGCACCCAATACCAGCTTACCGCGGTTCTTGGATGGAATACTTTCAGATATCATTAAGTGCGCCGTAGGATAATCACACCCTAAAGCTAAGCCAATACCAAAGTTAAACACTAAAATACTCAGATAAGACTGGCTAGTTGCCATGCCTATCAAGCAGATCGAGAGCAAAGCCATCTCAATAATGAACATTTTCTTACGTCCATAAAGATCAGATAGCCCACCCAGAGCACTTGCTCCAATTAAAATACCAAACAGAATCGAGGAACTAATTACACCTTTCTGTAGCTCTGTTAAATGAAATTGTAGGGTTAATAATGGTAGGGTTAACCCCATCATAAAAACGATCATACCCTCAAAAAACTTACCAAATGTCGCTAATAACCAAATTCGCCATTGTACACGTGTCATTGACATTGAATATTTGCTAGTAACTGAATTACTTATTGATATTTCATCAATATAATTTTGGATCGTATTTTGCGGTTGAATCTCTATTTTTTGATTCATGTTAAAATCAACAATGCTTATTGTCTTAATTCAGACGAATATCAGTATTAAAGTTGGCAGTATATAAACATATATCACAACCAAAAATGAAATTTATTTTCTGAATGTAATTAACTGCCACTATGCGTTCTCAGATATGCCCGCTATAAAGATCATATAAAACCAAAAAAGCAACCTTAACATATAACTTAAAAAACAAAAGCTTACATGAAAACCAACAGACTAACAAAACAAGAAGAAATAGTTTTTTTTAGATTTATTTTATATGTAAAGATCAAAAATAAAATATAAATTACTATTTATTATGGGTCTATTAATCAGAATTTAAACAATATGAGTTATTTTTCAATGAAAATTAATCCAGATAGGCGCTAATTTACAATTTTGATTGCTAAAAAAACATACATCAAGCGTAAAATTCTTTCACTTTTTTGTTAATAAAAAATATAACTTATTTTTATTACCATAATAAAGGTTCAATCATGAATTGAATAACAGAATAGCGTCCATTCATTGCACTGATACCACCCTATATTGCTAATAAAAATCCTTCGCAACAACTAAGGATTTCTATCACAAAAGCCACAAATTATCTCTCTATTTATAGTTAAATAACCAGTTAGTACTTACTGATGTACCAAAGTTATGCTCAATATTAGTACCGTCAGTATTTTTACTAATATTGGTTTAATATATTGTTACTAACCGTTTGTTTTTTGTTATATCAAAAGTGTTATTTTGTATATTTACCGTATTAGATCTGGTATGAGTCGCATTAATGATATTACGATCAATCTCGTCACGATTAAGGCTTACCATTCATAACACATTATTCAAACTACAATGACACAATAATGACATACCGTTGCTATGCTATTAGCCGTTTACATTCACAATGATTGGCAAAGGTTATAATGAGCGAACAACTATCATCTCCCCCCACTATTATTTGTGAAACTATACTCCAGCAAATTGAACGAGGGTTATTTACTACTCAATCAAAACGACTGCCTTCAGAACGAGAGCTAAGCGAAATTTTTAATGCTAGTCGACTTACGGTAAAACATGCATTACTACAATTAGAAGCTCAGGGGGTTATCTATAGAAAAGAACGCCGAGGATGGTTTTTAGTGTAAGTTATACCAATAAATGATACCGACACTGCAAGTAGAAGGATGCTAATTCACAATAAGAGAAGATCAAACAGTAAAATATCACTTAACAATATCAAAAACGTAATTCCTCTTGATATATTGCTTAGATTTGAAATACCAAGACTGTGTTACACACTCAATTACTTTTATTGTTTTTTATGGATGTTAACAACCTATCACTGCGTTCAAATACCATATAACTTAGTTTTTCAGCCATTTTCATTTACTGATTAAAACTGCTTGTTTGGCTAATTATATTTTGATAGGTTTGTAGCATGATAATGACAGTAAGTAATATCTCACCCCTTTTCTTTTGGTGGCGCTCTTCATAGAGCGGCGCTGACATAGTTATTTTTTCTCATTTCTATTTCATTTTGCCGCCGGAAGGTTGCAAATGAATACGCCTATTATTATCCGTATTTTATCACCTCTCCGGCCGCATTTTTTCGGAGAGCTTTATGAACATTCAATCATCAACAATCAGTCCTCAACAACAAGCCATCATTCTTACTGGTGATAGAGCCACGGGCCAATTACATCTCGGACACTATGTCGGCTCACTGCAACAGCGAGTACAACTACAGCATCACTACCAACAAAATATTCTAGTTGCTGATATGCAAGGCCTTACCGATAACGGCCATAATCCCCATAAGGTTGCCACTAATATTGTTAATGTCGTTGCCGATTATTTAGCCGTTGGCATTGATCCTAAACTGACCACTATTTGCCTCCAATCAGCTATTCCTGCTTTGGCAGAACTGACCATGTATTATTCCAATCTAATTTCGATTGCACGTTTAGAACGTAATCCAACCGTTAAAAGTGAAATTCAATCTAAAGCTTTTGGTCGTTCAATTCCTGCTGGATTTTTAACTTATCCCATCTCTCAAGCTGCTGATATCACCGCATTTCGTGCAAGCTTAATTCCCGTTGGTGACGACCAACTACCAATGCTTGAACAAACAAATGAAATAGTAAGAAAAATAAATACCATTGCCGGCAAGGATATTTTAGTTGAGTGCCAACCTTTACTCAGTAAAGTCGCTCGCTTACCAAGTACTGATGGCAAAAATAAAATGTCGAAATCGATGGGAAATACCATCACGCTTGGTGCTGATAGTAAAACCATTTCGCAGGCAGTAAAATCAATGTACACCGATCCAAACCATCTTCGAGTGGAAGATCCAGGAAGTGTCGAGGGCAATATCGTTTTCACTTATCTTGATGCTTTCCATCCTGATAGCAACTATGTAGCAACATTAAAACAACAATATCGTCAAGGTGGATTAGGTGATGGCACCACGAAAAAAATCTTAGAGCAATGTTTACAAGATTTAATCGCTCCAATACGTGAGCGTCGTGCCGATTTTTTAAATAATAAAGACTACTTAATTGAGGTGCTAAAATCAGGCACTGAACACGCTAATCAACAAACTCAGCAAGTGTTAGCTGATGTTAAACAGGCTTTTGGTTTGAACTTATTCTAACAATAAATATCGCGTGATCTCATAACGCCTATTATCTAGTATTAACACTAAATAATAAAAAGTAGAGCATATAAATATGCTCTACTTAAGTTTAACGACATCCCATAAACTATTTATTGCGAAGTAAATACCATCAATGTGGCACATTTAAAATCATGATGAATTCATAGCTCGTAATATAATAATCCTCACTAATTGACCATCAATTAGTGAGGATTATTATCGTTAGCCGCAGCTCCTACGAAGATTAATAGCTTAACGTTGATTCTAATTTAGCCAATTTCCTTTTCAGTTTGCTTAAGGTCTGTGTTTTTTCTTTAATTAAATTTGGTCGTTGATTAATTTCGTCAATTTCATCTAACTTCTCACGTCGCTCTCGGGATGAAAGCTTATCGTAAATTAAACTATTTTTTAGATCGTTTAATTTATCTTTTTTATGCGCTATTTCGTCTTTCTCATCGCGTAAATCTTGCTCTGCTTGACTTACACTTTCTCTTATACTAAAGAGTTCTTTGCCTTTATTGTAACCCTTCAAAAATAGGATTGCTGTTTTTTGTGGACAAACTCCTTGATAGCTCTGCCCGTTAGAACCAATAAAAAAACCATTATTTTCAGTACAGTAGATAGTCAAGCCTTGATTATAACCTAGTTGATATTCATTGAAATTGGCGCGAACATTATATTCCGAGCAAGCAGAACTTCGATCACTAAATTGAGAAGAAGAAGCGCCCTGTGAACCATCAACATATCCCAATGCTGACCAGTTTGCTGTTTCGCATTCTTGCTGATTCATAACAGAACATGCTGTTAATGTTGAGCATAAAAAGAGTGTTATCGTAAGAGATTTTGTTGTCATAGCTAACTTGTTACAAAGAAATAAAGCCCGATACTCTAAAGCTATTATTGTTAAAAATAAAGTTGTCTATGTTGCATAAGTAATAACAAACTGGAAACTTATACTCTTTGCAATGATGATATGGGAATACACCAATCTGTAGTGATTATTTCAATAGAATGATCAACCTACCTATCGTAGATAGGCTGATATATTGTAATATCTTACATCATAGACATGATTATTAACGCTTAATCCAATACATATCATTGGTAATAAAAAGTATTATTTTTCTTATAAAATACATTACTACAAAGCTATATGGGAAAATAGCCACCCCTAATAGATTATGCTTATAATAATGAATCCTTTTGAACCAATAAATAAAACCTAGTAGGAAATTAACACTTAAGATACTGATTAGAAGCGTATACATAAACATTATTCTTAATGATAAACAATACCTGAATTATTATCTTTTTATCTCCAACAATACCATTTATAAATAATTATTAAATCATGATAAAACCTATTATTACTTTAATAACAATCTTTACATTCACCATTTAAATGAAAACGGCAACTCCCATGTTAATAGTCGATTGGTAATTTCAATAAATTATAGTTTATCATTGCTACAATTTATATTGATACATAACTCAATAATGAGCAATAAATGGCGATATATCACATTAACAATAAAATACTTGATATAAATAATCGTATAATCATAGACAGTAATAATAATTCAATTAAGATAAGTCAAAGTGAACTAAGGATTTTAATTAGCTTTATCAGTATACCAACTAAAGTCTGGAATAAAGATGAATTACTTCAGCAAGGTTGGCCGAATAGTATTGTTGTAATCAATTCATTAACAGTTGCTATCAGTAATCTACGGAAAGTATTCAAAGATGCAAATATTATCATATCTCATAAAGGAATCGGTTATTCCTTAAATGCTAATACCAAAATATCTCAAATTAACACCCAACCTAGCCATCAATTAAACGAGCTAGAATCACCACAGATAAAAACAATAAAACCCTCACTAATCAATATACTACTAATTAGTTCCATTCTGTTTTTTATGTTCTCTTTATGGTTTTATTATTCTTGGAACTACACTTATGTTTAGGCGAATAAATAATAAAACAAAGATCATAATTTCATGTTTACTCATAGGGATTTCATTATTTTTTACCTTACCTATATGGAATGGTTTTGGATGTAACGCTTTATTCCGTTACGAAAATAAAAACTTTATCGGTTATGGATATTGTAAAAGGGGAAGTGTTGAAATATTTCTTACCCAAAGAAACTCAAAACATACTGTTTTAGCAACTCATATTAATGCTCGAATTATCACGTATAAAGGAAAAAATGCGCTTTATTTTTATAATTTAGAAACAAACAACCATGCAATAAGTAAATCGAATTTAATGACTATTAGCATGCTAAAGTATAATCCTTTTTATAGTTTTAAAAGTAATGATTTAAAAGATGGCACATTAAGTCTAATCCATAAAAAAGATTTAGAGACGATTCTTACAATTAATGAAGGGAGATTGTCTTTTTTCTAAGGTATTAGAATAATACCCAATATATATAATTATATTTAAAAAAACATCTTAACGGAAAAAGCCCCTGCTCTCGGTACAGCGCAGGGGGCTTTAGATAGTGATGGTAAACTGAAAGTCCACCTATAATAAATAACATCCTGTATATTTATTATTTTGTCCCTTGGTATTAGGCTGGAGACCTATAGAGACGGGGACCAGTAGATATAAGACAATAACCACACGTTGTAACTATGGTGATTTAGTAACAACGTGCTGTTAGCGTATTATCGCCACTGGTTTTAGCGGCGCATTTGTTTCTGAGTTAATTCAACAGCACGTAATTGTGCCATTGCTTTAGCTAGATCCATTTCCGCTATTGCGAAGTTAACATCATCAGCATGCTTGTTGATGTTTTCTTCTGCGGCGCGTCGAGCTTCATCAGCGCGGGCTTGGTCGATGTCCTTCCCATGCATTGCCGTATCGGCAAGTACAGTTACTACGTTGGGCTGAACTTCAACTATACCGCCTGAGATATAAAGGATTTCTTCGGGATCCTTCAAATCTGTGACGAAACTCGCTACACCAGGTTTTAGTCGGCTCAATAAAGGAGAGTGACCAGGGCGAATACCCAACTCACCATCGGAGCCTGAAACTGCCAGCGCGTGAGCTGGACCAGAGAACAAGGGTCCCTCAGCACTTACGATATTGAGTTGGAACGTGTTCTCGGTAACGCCAATAGCCATAATGCCTCCTTAAGCCCTATAGAGTTTTCGCTTTTTCGAGTACATTTTCAATGCTACCGCAGTACAAGAATGCTTGTTCTGGAATATCATCATACTCACCGCTTAGTAAGCCTTTAAAGCCTGCGATAGTCTCTTTAAGAGAAACGAAAATACCTTTTTGACCAGTAAATACTTCTGCTACGTGGTAAGGCTGAGTTAAGAAACGCTCAATCTTACGTGCACGAGATACAGTTAATTTATCTTCTTCAGATAATTCATCCATACCTAAAATAGCAATAATATCTTTTAATTCTTTATAACGCTGAAGTACAGTCTGTACACCACGAGCAACATCATAATGCTCTTGACCAACAACCAATGGATCAAGCTGACGCGAGGTTGAATCCAATGGATCAATCGCAGGGTATAAACCCAAGGCTGCGATATTACGTGACAATACCACTGTCGCATCAAGGTGGGCGAACGTCGTTGCTGGTGATGGGTCAGTCAAGTCATCGGCAGGTACATATACCGCTTGAATTGACGTGATAGAACCAGTCTTAGTTGATGTAATACGCTCTTGCAGTACACCCATCTCTTCAGCCAATGTTGGCTGATAACCTACCGCTGATGGCATACGACCTAACAATGCTGATACTTCTGTACCTGCTAAGGTATAACGATAGATGTTATCGATAAACAACAATACGTCACGACCTTCATCACGGAAGCTTTCCGCAATGGTCAAGCCTGTTAGTGCAACACGTAGACGGTTACCCGGTGGCTCGTTCATCTGACCGTAAACCATGGCTACTTTATCGAGTACCCCAGCATCTTTCATCTCGTAATAGAAATCATTACCTTCACGAGTACGCTCACCAACACCAGTAAATACTGATAAACCTGAGTGTGCTTTAGCGATGTTGTTGATAAGTTCCATCATGTTAACGGTCTTACCTACACCCGCACCACCAAACAGACCGACTTTACCACCTTTAGCAAACGGACAAATAAGGTCGATAACCTTTACGCCAGTCTCTAGCAGCTCAGAGCTATTAGATTGCTCTTCATAAGATGGTGCAGCACGGTGAATAGCGTATTTTTTCTTTTCGCCAATTTCGCCACACTCATCGATTGGGGTACCCAATACGTTCATGATACGGCCAAGAGTTTCTTCACCTACAGGAACAGAAATTGGCGCATTAGTATTAACCACTTCTAACCCACGGCGAAGACCGTCTGATGAACCCATTGCGATACAACGAACAACACCACTACCAATTTGCTGCTGCACTTCTAATACTAACGCAGCATGTTCACTGTCACTAAGAGTAAGCGCATCATATACTCGTGGCACGCTATCTTGATTAAATTCAACGTCAACGACAGCGCCGATGACTTTGACAATCTTACCAGTACTCATTTGATATCCTCAAAATTCTGTTTAAACGGCTTGTGCCCCAGCTACGATTTCACTTAGCTCTTGGGTAATTGCTGCTTGACGGGCTTTGTTATATACAAGCTGAAGATCATTAATCAGCTCACCCGCATTATCTGTTGCAGCTTTCATTGCAACCATTCGTGCTGCTTGTTCACAAGCGATACTCTCAACGGTGCCTTGGTAGACTTGTGATTCGATATAACGAAGCATCAATTCATTGAGGATCGGTTTAGGATCAGGCTCATAGATATAGTCCCAACGACTTGCTTCATTCACATCTTCTGATGCGCTTTCCTCAAGCTCAGGGTTAGGTAACAACTGGGTTACCTTTGGCATTTGAACCATAGTGTTTACAAATTGGTTGTAAACCAGGAACAAGCGGTCAATTTTGCCTTCGTCGAAAAACTCCAACATTGCATTAACCGGACCTAAAATATCTTCTAGTTTTGGCTCATCACCAATACCTGATGTTTGTGCAATCACGTTGCCGAAGCGATGGAAAAACGAAATTGCTTTTGAGCCGATCAAGGTGGTATCTACGTCAACCCCTTGATCTCGCCACTGGCGCATATCTGCCATGGCTTTCTTGAACAAGTTAATGTTCAAACCACCACATAATCCTCGGTCAGAGGAAATAATGATGTAAGCTACTCGTTTTACTTCTCGCTCTTCAAGATAGGGATGCTTATATTCCAACGAACCGGAAGTTAAATGCCCGATTACCTTACGCATATTTTCTGCGTAAGGGCGGGTTGCTTCCATGTTGTGCTGAACTTTACGCATCTTACTTGCGGCAACCATTTGCATTGCACTAGTGATCTTTTGCGTATTTTGTACGCTAGCGATTTTAGTGCGGATCTCTTTTGCATTTGCCATGGTTAGCTCCTATCTACATTCATACTGCGTCGTCTGGACGGAAAATATTCTCGTTACTTAGTACGACTGCGTATCAACGAATGTTTTTAGAAGCTGATGCAGACTTGCTTCGATATCATCGTTGTAATTACCTGATTCATTGATTGAAGCAAGCAACTCTGCGTGCTGACTTTTAGCAAAAGCCATCAATGCTTCTTCAAATGCACCAATTTGAGATAACTCAACGTTGTTCAAATAGCCTTTCTCAGCAGAGAAAATAGCAAGTGCTTGCTCCGCCACAGACATCGGTGCGTACTGTTTCTGCTTCATCAACTCAGTTACTTTTTCACCGTGATCAAGCTGCTTACGCGTCGCATCATCAAGGTCAGATGAGAACTGAGCAAACGCTGCCAATTCACGATACTGTGCCAATGCGGTACGAATACCACCAGACAGTTTCTTGATAATCTTAGTCTGCGCAGCACCACCTACACGTGACACTGAAATACCTGGGTCAACCGCTGGACGTAAACCTGCGTTAAACAAGTTAGTCTGTAGGAAAATCTGACCATCAGTAATCGAAATTACGTTAGTTGGTACGAACGCTGATACGTCACCCGCTTGAGTTTCGATGATCGGCAAGGCTGTTAATGAACCGGTTTTGTCTTTCACTTCACCATTAGTAAAACGCTCAACATAGTGTGCATTTACACGTGATGCACGCTCTAGTAGACGTGAGTGAAGGTAGAACACATCACCAGGGAATGCTTCACGGCCTGGTGGACGCTTAAGCAATAGTGAAATCTGACGGTAAGCAACAGCTTGTTTTGACAAGTCATCATACACAATCAAGGCATCTTCACCGCGGTCACGGAAATACTCACCCATAGTACAACCAGCATAAGGAGCTAGGTACTGTAGTGCAGCAGCTTCTGATGCAGACGCAACAACTACAATCGTATTTTGTAGAGCGCCATTTTCTTCTAGCTTACGAACTACGTTAGCAATAGTTGATGCTTTTTGACCAATGGCAACATACACCGAGTAGATACCAGAATCTTTCTGGTTAATGATGGCATCGATAGCCATCGCTGTTTTACCCGTTTGACGGTCACCGATAATAAGCTCACGCTGACCTCGACCGATTGGTACCATCGCATCCACGGCTTTGTAGCCAGTTTGGATAGGCTGATCAACCGACTTACGGTCAATAACACCTGGAGCAATGATTTCTACCGGTGCGAAACCGTCATTGTCAATAGCGCCTTTACCGTCAATTGGTTGGCCTAGGGTATTAACTACACGCCCTAATAAACCTTTACCTACTGGTACTTCAAGGATACGACCGGTACCGGTCACTTTCATGCCTTCCGCAAGGTCTGCATAAGGACCCATAACTACAGCACCAACAGAGTGACGCTCTAAGTTAAGTGCTAATGCATAACGGTTACCTGGTAGTTCAATCATCTCACCTTGCATAACATCAGCAAGACCATTGATATTAATAATACCGTCGCTTACAGAGACGATAGTACCTTCGTTACGTGCCTGACTAGTCACATTGAAGGTTGCGATTCGTTGTCTAATTAAATCGCTAATTTCGTTAGAATTTAGTTGCATATCTATTACCTATTACGCCTGAAGGCTCGTTGCGAGTCGGTTGATAGAGCTTTTAAGCGTACCGTCAATTACTAGTTCTCCAGCTTTGATCAGTATGCCGCCTACTAGCGTTTCATCGATGTGGCAATCGAGCTCAACACTGCGATTTAATTTTTTCTGCAGCGCCTGTACTAAATTGGCTTGTTGTTGAATGCTTAATGGCTCAGTC
Source organism: Photobacterium kishitanii (assembly GCF_000613045.3). Lineage (NCBI taxonomy): Bacteria > Pseudomonadati > Pseudomonadota > Gammaproteobacteria > Vibrionales > Vibrionaceae > Photobacterium > Photobacterium kishitanii. The sequence continues at coordinate 834,451 of NZ_LN794353.1, forward strand.
GTTGTTACATGCGCAGTAACCATGCGTTCATAATCATCTTTGAGCTCATGAAACAATTCGACTACCTGAACAATCACATTTAGACGTCCATTTTCAGCCATTACTTTGATCAGGTTCTGGCCATGTTCGTCCAGTAGACCTTCACAAACGCCCAAGAACATGTCAGTAAACGCTGCTGAATCCTTAGCACCAAACTGTTCGCTGTCTTCAATCTGCTGAGCAATGATTGGTTGACTAGCAACCGTTGCTGCGATGGTCAACATTTGCTCCCATTGTTCCAATGCCTGATTAGCAACTGCATAATCAAATGCAGCTTTGGCATAGGGCTGAGCAATGGTTAGTGGATCTGACATAATGTGCTCTCCGCTTACATATCCGTGATAAGTTTATTAACAAGATCGCGGTTAGCATCAGTATCCAAATTGCGATTAATCAGTTTCTCTGCAGTCTCAATGACCATATCGGACATTTCTGCACGTAGTTCCTGACGAATGCGATTACGTTCGCTTTCTAACTCGGCTTGACCCTGAGCAACAATACGAGATTTTTCTTTCTCACCTTCTGCTTGGGCATCTTCGATAATCTGTGCTCGACGCTTATTACCTTGCTCAACTAACTCACTCGCACTTTTCTTCGCATCTTCAAGAACTTTTGCGCCATTCGCTTTTGCGATGTCGAGTTCTTTAGCTGCGTTTTCAGTATGAATAAGCCCATCTGCAATTTCACGCTGGCGCTGCTCAATTAACGCAGTAAGCGGCGGCCAGACATACTTCATACATAACCAAACAAAAATCACAAAGGAGATTGCTTGACCAAGCATGGTTGCATTTAAATTCATACCATCCTCACTATTTAAATAACGTTATGATAAATAACGGTAGTTTTAGCTATTAAGCCACAGCAAAGATGATGTAAAGACCGATACCAACACCAATCATAGGAACCGCATCGACAAGACCCATCATGATAAAGAACTGTGTACGTAGCATCGGCATAAGGTCCGGCTGACGTGCAACACCTTCAAGGTATTTACCTGCTAAGTTACCGATACCAGCTGCAGCACCCGCTGCACCTAAACCAATCAGTAGTGCACCAGCAACATAAAGAACTGCACTTACAATATCCATGAATGACTCCAAATTTATTAAATAGTTAAAACGTAAATCGAACTTAATTTATTAATGTTCTTCTGTTGCCATCGCAAGGTACACAACTGTAAGTACCATAAAGATGAAGGCTTGTAGGAACACAATAAGAATGTGGAATAGTGCCCATGGAACGCTAAGCGCCCACTGCATCCACCACGGCATCAACGCAATTAGGATAAAAATCATTTCACCTGCGTACATGTTGCCGAACAATCGAAGACCGAGAGAAATTGGTTTTGAAATTAATGTGACTAACTCCAAAACTAAGTTCACAGGGTAAAGCCATGGACTTTCAAAAGGTTGTGTCGTTAGTTCTTTAACAAAACCACGAATCCCTTTTGTTTTTAAGGTATAAATTATGATCAACATAAATACACCCAGCGCCATAGACATAGGCACATTGACATCCGCTGAAGGTAATTCACGGAAATGCTCAAAACCAAATAGACGAGCAAGTGCTGGAATAAAATCAACAGGCAATAAGTCAATTGCGTTCATCAAGAAAACCCAAACGAAAATAGTTAATGCCAATGGGCCAATTAACTTATCTTTTGTTTGAAAAATTTCCTTAACAAGGTTGTTCACAAATTCATAGGTGATCTCAATGAAACATTGCAATTTACCAGGAACACCACTGGTTCCTCGTGAAGCAACGTATCTAAAGACACCGATAAACAGTAAACCTAACAACCAAACCATGAGCATGGAGTCAAGGTTAATGCTCCAAAAACCCTTACCCACAGTGAAGAATGTTAGATGGTGCTCAATATAATCGTGAGCGGTAGTTACTGATTCCACCTTACGTCATCCTAAATTGAGGTTTGTTAAGTATCGGAGTTAAAAAGCATCCCAAAAATGTAACGCTATATGCTAATAACATAATCTCATTATTAACCGGGATAAAACGAACCACTGCCAATATCATTAATGCGGTATAAACCCATTTAACTAGCGTATTAAGTTTGGCTAGATATTTAATATTAACTTCATTATTCATCTTCAATTTATATGCTGCGCTACCAAGCCCAAGCAATGAAGGAATAACAGCGATCGCAACACCTATAATTGCAGATTTCACACCAAACGTATTATTTGCAATACAAATGAATAATATAAATAAAAATCCAAGTATTGACTGTCCGAGTAATATGATTTTTGCTGCAGAAAGAATATCGTTACAACCTGAGTCTGCTTTCATATTTAAATCCTCTACACCGTCTGTATCTTAATTATTAATGCTCCTTATCTTAATTGTGTATATTACAGAAAATATAAAATCATTAATTAAGTACGGCATATACTACGCTACATGTTGAGCCTGTATAAAAACTGAATAATTTTTTAAATACTTTCACATCACAATAAAACGTCCAATTTCACAGCGTCATTAAATATATAATATAAACTTATATCTTATGAGGCTTCTCACTAATAGGCTTATTTTTCAATACGTTTAAGTCCACCGTGTGCAGTACAAAATTTACGTGATCAGTTTTGTGATAGCCATCAAAATAAATGCAAACAATGATTACCATTTTTGGCTCTTGATGTTGGTGCCCAAGATCTAGATTATCATGTGCGTATTACGCATAAGTAATCATTAACATGTTTTAACTTTTCTTTACATCTCATTACTGACCATCTTTAACTGAATCGTATTTAAAAAGCGATATTTTCTCCCTAATTGCATTATTGACCATTTGCTGACAAATAGTTTTTCCATCATTTCTTACGTTTTTATTTAACAAATAACATCAAAAGTAATCAAATCGAATAACCTCCAAAATATGAAAAAAAATACTGACACGTTTATTAAACGAGCAAAAAATCGCCACTCAGAAAAATATAGTTACGCTTTTTTTGATTATATAAACGCCAAAACCAAAGGCATTATCACTTGCCCAATCCATGGAAATTTCAATCAACGGCCAGATGCTCACCTTGCAGGACATGGCTGCCCAGCCTGTTCTGGCAAACAAAAGATGGATATTCAGACTTTTATTGACCGAGCAACGGCCGTTCACGGTAACAAATATTCCTATAAGGAATTTATATATAGCGGGACATTAGAGAAAGGGATCATAAACTGTCGAACTCATGGCAATTTTGAACAGCGTCCTAATGCACATCTTGCAGGAAAGGGGTGCCCTCAATGTGCTTTGTCTTATCGCCGTTCACAATCTGTCTACATAGCAAAGGCTAACAAAGCGCATCACAACCGTTATCGTTATGATCATTTCATCTATACTGGCGCACTCAAAAAAAGTGACATAACTTGTCTTATTCATGGTGATTTTACGCAACGAGCTGATGCACATTTACGTGGTTCAGGATGCCCTAAATGTACAAAAAACAAGCATAAGAAGACCACAAAACAATTTATCGAAGATGCAAATAAAATTCACAATAACCACTATAATTATTCATTATTCGAATATAAGAACATGAGAGTTAAAGGTATTATTATTTGTAATATCCATGGTGAGTTTTCCCAATTACCAGCGAATCATCTGGCGGGAAATGGCTGTCCTAAATGCGCCTTACAACGTAGGAAAAAAGCCAATAATATAAATAAACAGCCACCGATTAAATTATTACAGTCATATTAATTAATAATGTAAAAGACTATTAAAATTATTATTGATGGTAATTACCTGTACGAGCCAATATAAAAACCATAATAATAAGCAACAACAATCTTATACTTTCGAACATACTGTTTGAGAGTAAGTACTATATGCATTTTAATTAATTAGCTTTGATTATTTTATTTCACTCTTTCGCTTATTCAGTATTAGCATTAATAATGGTTAAGTTTATTTTCAGTTTTATCTAATCATGTAACGATTGAAGAGGCAGTGTTTGTCAGCCATAAAACAGCATTGGGTATCGTGCCATTGTCAGTTACACTAAGCACTAACAACTAAGTATCTTAAATGAATCACTTGAACGGCATATAGCATGACACAAAAAAATAACCCATTACACGGCATCACGTTAGAAAAAGTATTGATTGAACTTGTCGAGCATTATGGTTGGGATGAACTTGGCTCACGGATTAACATTCGCTGCTTTAATGATGATCCGAGCATTAAATCAAGCCTCAAGTTTTTACGTAAGACTGAATGGGCGCGTACTAAGGTTGAAAGCTTATATCTTGATATGATGCGCTAACAACCACCGATAAAAAAGCCGCTACATTCATCACTCGCTTGAGTTGAAATGTAACGGCTTTTTTCAACGAAACCTTGGTCTTAGTCTGCACATAATGCAGCTACAACAGCTAATCTACGTTGTGATTGGGCTACAAAAGGATTATTAATATCCCACGCATAGCCAGCTAAAATGGCACATATCATTTGTTTAATTTTAGGATCAGGATCAGGATGAAAAATGACTGTTTGTAACTCTCCTGAATACCACCCCTCTACATAAGTACGGAAGGTATCAACACCCAACATCAGCGGCTCAGCATAATCACGTTGCCAATCAATGTTATCTCCTGCAAAAGAGCGTGTTAACACCCCCGCAGCTAACTGTGCAGATTTCATCGCAATCGTTACTCCAGAAGAAAATACCGGATCTAAAAACTCTCCAGCATTACCTAACAACGCATAATTTGACGTTGCCAGTTGGGTAACATTCGCTGAATAGCCCTCAATGGTTGCAGCTGTCAATGGATATTCTGCAGCAGCCAATACTGCCGCCAACCCCGGTTCTTCAATAACCAATTGCTTTAATATCGAGATCGAATCATCACCATAATTCGCTAACCATTGTGGTGGCGCAACCACTCCTAATGAACAAGTGCCATTACTAAACGGAATGAGCCAATACCAGACATCAGCTGATTGAGGATGGACTGAAATTAAAATCTTATTACGATCATATTCCACCTCACAATGGTTAATATCAATATGATCGGTGACATGGCAAAATATCGCTTGTCGTGGTGGTAAATGTGACGGTTTTTCTAACCCCAGTAATCGTGGCAATACTCGACCAAAACCGCTCGCATCAAGTACAAAATCCGCTTCTAATACATATTGTTGCTGTTGAGCATCCGTAATTGTAAGTACTGACTTACCATCTAAACATTCAATCGCTTCAACGGTGTGCTCATAGCGAATCTCAACCCCTTGAGCTTGCGCTTCATCCGCTAACACTTTATCAAAATGTCCGCGCTGAACTTGATAGGTTGTTCCTGCTCCTGGAGTAAATTTATCGCTAAAATCAAACGCGGTATAACGGTCTCGATAACGAAAAGCAGCACCATCTTTAAACTGAAACCCAGCCGCAGTAACTGCATCTAACATTTTCGCTTGTTCAATAACCTCCATACACGCAGGCAGTAAACTTTCGCCAATGGAAAATCGAGGAAAGGTGCTTTTTTCTAATACAATCACATCAATGTGTTGCTGATGCAATAATGCAGCAGCAACAGAGCCTGAAGGGCCAGCACCAATAATAACCACTTGCGTACGCTGTTTTTGATTCACAATCGCTATCCTTACGTTACATTTTATCCAGCTTGCAACGTGAGTAATGTATGGCCTAAGCCGATATCATCCTCACGCTCAACAATAATAAAGCCCGCTTCTGTTACAAGTTCTAAAAAATCTTCACTACGATAAAAACGACTATTGCCATTCGCTAAACAGGTAAAATATAGCGATGTTGCATTTAAACAATAAGACGCAGCCTCATAACGTTGAGTATCCCAAAATAATTCTAAAATATACACTTTGGCATTTAGGCTCATGGCTTGTCTTACACGACGTAAAATACTTAGAATTTCCATTGGAGAAAAACAATCTAGAAATTGACTCATCCACCACACATCAGCACCTTGTGGAAAAGCTTGATCACGATCAAGCATATCCATCGGATAGCCTTTAATCCGATCAGAAAATCCAGCCTGCTCTGCATTGACAGTTGCAACTGCAATCTGCTGTGGTAGATCAATAATTGTCACTTCAACATCATGGTTATGCTGACAACATTGCAATGCCCATTTACCCGTATTACCACCAATATCAAAAATTCGTAGTGGTTGGTGAGTAAACACTTTGTCTAATAATAGCGGAAATGAACGATCCGAATAAAAATGGTCGAATGCAAACCAACTTTGTTTCGCCTGTGGTGGCAATTGTGATAAACCCTGATATATAGTTGGCCAATCACCGAGTTCTTTAAGCCCTGCCGGCTTACCTTGTTGAATTGATTCCGTTAAATGCATCATTGCGGCATAACAAACATCCGCAGTAAAATCCATGTTCGCATTCGTCATACCATCATGTAATAAAAAATATCCAAGATTAGCTAAACAATATTTATCCTGGTGCCAAGTAACAATATATGCACTTAATGCCATATCAAGTAAAACTTTAACACCATATTCCGACACATTAGTAACTGCTGCAATTTGTTCAGCATTAAGTCCTTTTTTACCTGCATCATCCAATACTTGTAATATTTTTAAATCACGCAAAGTTCGAGCGGTATGAAAAATAACCGGCGAAAAAGCTAATTTCTGAGCTTCCGTTTTCGCCGCTAATGCATTGAATGGATCTGTAGTAAAACGAGTCACACTGCACCTATTAATAGGGAGAGATAAAATAAGATCGCTATTCTAACGAGCTACTATCAAGATGTACTGTTTAAAAACAAACAATATCGATAATTACACAGATATCAGCAACCAAAACAAAATCATCAATTAAAATAAAAAGATTTAATTGATGATTATAAATTACACAGTTATCTGATTGATTTAATGATAAACTTTATTAATGTTTATATTAATTTTGTAAGTACTCTGATTATTTAGTTGTTTGTGTGGAGCCTATGAATACAATTCACTTCAATATTGACCATTGGGTTGCCCTTGCACCGGGTTTAACAACCCAACAAGATTGGCAGACTTGGGCTAAAAACCCACAATTAATTGATCCTCAGCCACCAGTAGCAGATAAAATACCACCAATGATGCGCCGTCGCATGAGCCCTCTCAGTAAATTGGCACTCCAAACGGCGCTGATGATTACAGCATCAAATAATATCGACTATATTGTTTTTTCAAGTCGACATGGCGAATTACACCGTACCGTCAAGCTAATCAAAGATATTATTAATGGTGATGATGCTTCACCGATTGCTTTTTCACAATCGGTCCATAATACTGCGGCTGGTTTATATACTATTGTAGCCAAACAACCCATTGCAGTTACCTCATTAGCTGGCGGGGAAAATAATCTCCATATGGCACTAATTGAAGTTGCTTGTTATCTCAACCAATATCCACATCATCGGGTACTTATGGTCGATTTTGATCAACCATTACCGATTGAATATCAACAATTTGAACAGTACCAATACCCAAGTTTCGCGCTTGCAATGGTGATATCTAATGGGAATAACTGCCAATTAAGTTGGCGACCGACCTTAAAATTAACCAATGAACCTCAGCATAGTGTTAGTTGTTATCCACAGACACTAACGATAATTAAGCACCTTGCCAATAAAGATAATCGATGGTCAATTAATGCTCAACACCAACAGTGGCAGTGGCGATATCAATCATGAGTACACTCTCAATAGCACAGCGACTCAATAAGAGCTGGCGTATTATCGCAACCGCAGGATGCTTCAGCCTTTTTGGTTTAGGCGCCCTTTTGCTGACGTTCATGATATTTCCGCTAATATCACTACTTACACCCAATCACCAGCAACGAGAAATCAAAGTACAAAGCACCATTCAACGTACTTTTAATTTTTTCTGTCGCACAATGCGATTTTTAAAAGTGATTGATTATCGCTTTGACAATTTGATCGCGCTTAAAGAAGACAGACACAGTTTAATTGTTGCTAATCATCCTAGTCTAATTGACTATGTCCTTATAGCTTCACAATTGCCACAATGTGATTGTCTTGTTAAAGCTTCTATTTGGCGAAATCCCTTTATTAAAGGTATTGTTAAAGCTGCTGGTTATATTCCCAATCGCGATCCTGAATCACTATTAGAAAGCTGTAACCAACGCCTACAACAAGGTAATGTATTACTGATATTTCCAGAAGGAACACGTACAACGGCGACTAAAACACCAAAGTTGCAGCGTGGAGCGGCACAAATAGCCATTCGCAGTCAGGTTAATATTCGTGTCGTTCATATAACAGTATCACCGAGCTTTTTAACCAAAGAGCAAAAATGGTATCAAGTACCCGATAAAAAGCCTTTTTTCTTAATTGAAATAAAAAACAAAATTAGTATAGAGTCGTATTTAAAAGAACATAGCTCGCCAACAACTGCGGCTCGACAACTCAATAAACATTTAGCCAGTACTCTTTTTCCAACAGACGTTTGAGCTACATTTATACTGTCGTTAACCCTTAATACAAGCAGGTAACATGGAACAACTACATACAGAATTAAAAACGTTAATTATCGATGTGTTAAATTTAGAAGATATTACTGTTGAGGATATCGATACCGACGCACCGCTTTTTAACGATGGTCTAGGGTTAGATTCTATTGATGCCTTAGAACTTGGACTGGCAATCAAGAAAACATACAATATTGTTATTGATGCTGATGACACTAATACCCGTCAACACTTCGCATCAATCGCTAACCTTGCTCATTATATCTCACAGAACAAAGCGTAATTATTATGACTCAAATTAATAACGACCAAATTTTTCATCAAGTCCAAGCACTTTTAGTCGAGCTATTTGAACTTGATGCTGAGGATATCCATTTAGAATCAAACCTCTATCAAGATCTTGATCTTGATAGTATTGATGCTGTTGACCTTGTTGTACGCTTACAAAACCTCACTGGCAAAAAAATTCAGCCCGATGAATTTAAAAATGTACGCACCGTTGATGATGTCGTTATCGCAGTTGCTGATTTGCTCAAGGCTGAATAATGATAATGCGTCTGCTAACAATATTGTCAGCCTTAGCACTGATCGCCTACCCTGTCGCCGTTTATTACGGCATTAGTCGCTGGGGATTAGCAACTGTAGGTGCTTTGCTGACAGTATTTTTCATTGTACGGATCATTGCAGCAAAGCAGACGCAACTTAAAGAACTAAAGTATATTGGTTGGTTAAGCGGTGGCGCTGGAATAGCCTTAGTTACATTGGGATCATTATTTCGCCAACAAGGGTTATTATTATACTACCCAGTTATTGTCAATATCTTAATGCTAGGGCTATTTAGTAGCAGCTTATGGCAACAGCAAAGTTTAATTGAGCGTTTAGCACGTATACAAGAACCTGATTTACCTGCAAGTGGCGTAAGCTATACCCGTAATGTCACTAAAATATGGTGTGTGTTTTTTATTATCAATGGCACTATTGCATTAATAACTTGTTTTATGCCACTGCATATATGGACATTATACAATGGCTTTATCAGCTATATATTAGCGGGAAGCTTATTTGGTATCGAATGGTTATGCCGACAATGGTATCGCAATAAAAACACCCAATAAGTAAGCACTAACTTTCATAAAAAACTAGAGAACGGCTATGCATACAGCTATATTCCCTTCTGCTTTAACATCATTATCAACCTTAATGCAGCGCCCTACTCATCATCTCAATAATGTGGCCATTAATGGTACAACACTGCACTCATGGCCTCAGTTTCAAGCGCATGTTTTTAGTTTAAGCCAACAAATAGCGCTAACTAAGCAACAACGCTTTGCCATTTGCTGTAAAGACAGTTACATCTTTGCCGTTGCTTTTATGGCTGTTATTCACGCTAATAAAAAATTGATTTTACCGAGTAATCATCAACCTGCAGCACTGGCTGAATTAAGCCCGCATTTTGATGTGTTATTGCACGATACTGATACTCAAATTCCAGCATCGTTAGTAACCATCAACCTAAGCCCCTTGATCCACCAGCATCAAGCGTTAACCTCAAAAGCAGTGTTCCCAATATTAATACTGGCTGATATTGAATTAACCCTGTTCACATCAGGTTCTAGTGGCACACCCAAGGCGATTATAAAAACCCTTGATTTACTCGATAATGAAATCGCCCAACTTGAAGCAATCTGGGGACAACAGTTACAACACAACCATATTTGCAGTACCGTATCGCACCAACATATTTATGGATTATTATTTCGCGTATTATGGCCGTTGTGCTGTGGTCGTAGTTTTGATTGTTTTAATCTCGACTATCCGGAACAGGTGCAAGCCCAAGCCTCAACAAGTAACATTTTAATCAGTAGTCCAGCACTACTAAAACGCCTCAATAATAGCGTTACTTCTACTCCTTATAACGCCATTTTTTCATCTGGTGGCCCATTACCATTTGCCGCCGCGCAACATTGCCAGCAATTCTTAGGCGCACTGCCGTTTGAAGTCTTTGGTAGTACCGAAACGGGTGGGATTGGTTATCGCCAACAACAGCAATCTACGACACCGTGGCTACGATTTGATGTGGTTAAAATCGCGGTTAATGTCGAACAATGTTTAAAAATTCGTTCTCCCTTTGTTGATCCTAATCAGTGGTATCAAACTTGTGATCACTGCCTATTAATTGATGATCATTATTTTGAACTCAAAGGCCGTACCGATCGAATCATTAAAATAGAAGAAAAACGCATATCGTTAACTGAAATCGAACGACGCTTATGCCAGTTAGCGTGGATTGATGAAGCGGCAGTATTGCCATTAGAACGACAGCAACGATTACAAATCGCCGCAGTGATCACCCTAACAGCCCAAGGTACAGAGCAACTAGAGCGAGTAGGAAAAGGACAGTTTTGGCTATTATTACGCCAACAGTTACGTCAATGGATAGAGCCAATTGCTATTCCTCGACGCTTTCGCCCAATTGCAGCTATTCCATTAAATAGTCAAGGGAAGCGCCTGATGTGCGATCTTGAAAACCTATTTAATGACCACAACTAATGAAGTAATAACGACCAATGAACAGACCAATGCCAACCTTACTCAACAGCCATATTGTTGATCATCATGCGGTTATTACTTTATGTGCCGATGATGGATTAGATGATTTCAAGGGACATTTTCAAACCTTTGCCCTTTTACCTGGCGTCAGTCAAATTGATTGGGCAGTACATTTTGCGCGTCATTATTTTAATGATATGCCACCAGAATTTGGTGGAATGGATGTGATCAAATTCCAACAACCTATTTTACCCAATAGCACTATCGTCCTGACATTAGACTGGGTCGCTGAAAAACAAAAATTACAGTTTAATTTCAGCTCTGTAACACCAGCAAATGAAACAGTTATCCATTCTTCAGGCAAGATCAATATGGGGAACAAAGCATGAGTTGGTTTCATCCATGTTTTATTATTCCTTGTTATAACCATGGTAATACCGTACCGGCTATCATTGATGGATTACAAACTTTTACTCATCCAATCATCATTATTGACGATGGCAGTAATCAATCGACCAAAGATATCCTGACGCAACAGGCACTGCGTAATAATGTCACGGTTATTACCCTCCCTCAAAATAAGGGCAAAGGCGGTGCAGTAATAGCTGCAATACAATATGCTCATCAACATAATTATAGCCACGCAATCCAAATAGATGCTGATGGGCAACATGACTTAACTGCCGTTAATGATTTGCTCACCACGGCTAATCAGCACCCAACAGCACTGATTTCAGGCAAACCTATTTACGATAATTCGGTGCCTAAATCACGCTTATACGGTCGTTATATCACCCATTTTTGGGTATGGATTGAAACACTCTCATTTGAGATTAAAGACAGTATGTGTGGCTTTCGTTGCTACCCTATTGAACCAATAATACCCATTCTAAAACAACATCATTTAGGTCAACGAATGGAATTTGACACTGAAATTATGGTGTATTTCTATTGGAATAATGGCTCGATTCGGTTTATTGATACTAAGGTTATTTACCCTGAAAATGGAATTTCTCATTTTGATGCTGTATGGGATAATATCAAAATCAGTTGGATGCATACCAAGTTATTCTGCGGTATGTTACCCCGTATTCCTCAATTACTAAAACGGCATCAATATCGTTCACAGCACTGGTCAAGCCGAGGTGAGCGCGGTACTATTTTAGGTATAAAAATCTTATTAGCTATCTATACTTTATTAGGTCGAAACGTCGTTAATGGGTTCTTGAAAGTGGTGATCGGCTATTATTATTTAACCAGTAAAACAGCTCGCCATGCTTCAGAGCAGTATTTACAACAATTACAGCATTATGCCGAGCAACAGCAACTTCAATTACCAAATGATCTTTCTAGCTATCAACATTTATTATCATTTGGTCATACAACCCTTGATAAGCTCGCGGCATGGAAAGGTGATTATAACGCCAATAATCTCACCATTCATGGTCAACATCACTTTGATAATATCGTTGCGAGTAAACAAGGTGTGGTCATTCTCGGCTCCCATTTAGGTAACCTTGAATTATGCCGAGCTTTAAGCCAACGACATAAAAATATTAAAATTAATGCATTAGTTTTTACCGAGCACGCTGCACGTTTTAATAATGTCATGAAAACAATTAATCCTAGCGCTAACCTAAATCTGATCCATGTTAATCAACTTGGTGCCGATACAGCGATTATACTCCAGCAAAAAATTGAGCGTGGAGAGTGGGTCGTCATCGTTGGCGATCGAACTTCTGTTGCTAATGAAACTCGCGTCAGCTGGGCTAATTTTCTTGGACAAGCAGCCCCCTTTCCGCAAGGCCCTTTTATACTCGCAGCAATACTTAAGACGCCAGTTTATCTATTATTTGGTCTGCGTGATGACAGCCAACCCCAACCTCATTTTAATGTATATTTTGAAGCTTTTAGTGAACAAATAATTTTACCACGCGCCACTCGTAATGCCGCACTCCAAGCTGTGGTTGAACACTATGCGACTCGCCTTGAGCACTACACGCTACAAGCGCCATTACAATGGTATAACTTTTTTAACTTTTGGCAGCTCAGTGGAAAAAAAGATGATAAATAACGCAAATACAATCCCCCAACAAACTATTCGCTTTGGCGCTGAACGACTTACCATTGAAGATGTAGTCGCAATCAGCAATGGGGCAACAGCAGAAATGAACACCGATGCTGCGTTTACCAGTAAAATAGATCGCGGGGTCGCCTTTCTGGAACGATTATTAAAAGAAGAAGGGGTTATTTATGGAGTAACAACGGGTTACGGTGATTCATGTACCGTTGCAATTCCAACCCACCTTGTCGATGATCTTCCCCTAAATCTTACCCGTTTTCATGGCTGTGGTTTAGGTGAAGATCTTGATCGTCAACAAGCACGTGCAGTGCTGGCAACTCGACTATGCTCACTGTCCCAGGGTGTATCTGGTGTTAGCCATCCGCTACTCAACCAAATCGTCACCCTGATCAATCACGATATTAGCCCACGTATTCCTCAAGAAGGCTCTGTTGGTGCCAGTGGTGATTTAACGCCATTGTCTTATCTTGCAGCAACACTAATAGGCGAACGCGAAGTTATTTATCAAGGTCAAATTCGACCAACCGCTGATGTTTTTAAAGAGCTCGGTATCGAACCTATCAAACTCAAGCCAAAAGAAGGCTTAGCACTGATGAACGGTACCTCGGTTATGACGGCATTGGCATGTATTGCTTATAAACGCGCAGAATATTTAGCCCAATTAGCCACTAAAATTACGGCAATGGTATCGGTGGGTATTCAAGGCAATGCATTCCATTTTGATGAAGCGTTATTTGCCGTAAAACCGCACCCAGGACAACAACAAATTGCCAGCTGGCTGCGTTCGGATCTCCAAGCTGAGCGTCCACCACGTAATAGTGATCGCTTACAAGATCGTTATTCACTACGCTGCGCACCGCATGTTATTGGTGTACTACAAGATAGTCTGCCGTGGCTACGCCAAATGATCGAGAATGAACTCAATAGCGCCAATGATAATCCTATTATTGATGGTGATAATGAGCGCGTACTGCACGGCGGACACTTTTATGGTGGTCATATTGCAATGGCAATGGATACCCTAAAAACAGCCGTTGCCAACATAGCCGATCTGTTAGATCGCCAGATGGCGCAATTGATGGATTATAAGTTCAATAACGGACTGCCATTTAATTTAACGGGTGCGACAGGTGAACGTAAACCAATAAACCATGGTTTTAAAGCGGTTCAAATTGGTATTTCAGCATGGACAGCAGAAGCGTTGAAACACACCATGCCCGCAAGTGTATTCTCACGCTCAACTGAGTGCCATAACCAAGATAAAGTCAGCATGGGAACCATCGCATCTCGCGACTGTATACGCGTATTACAACTCACCGAGCAAGTCACCGCAGCGTCACTATTAGCAGCAACTCAAGCCATTGAGTTACGTAAACGTGATCATCAACTTATAGATATTAATATCAGCCCAGCGTTACAAGCTATGCAACAAGCTGTACTGGCTGATTTTGAATTTGTCATTGAAGATCGTCCATTAGAACAAGATTTACGTTATTTCATTAGCAAGATCCAACAACAACATTGGTCGTTATATTGATCGCTAATGATCTGTTAACACTTATTTGATCTTACGTGGCCTTGACCTTATCGCAAGGCCACCTGATTATTGTTAGCATTTATTTATCGTCTTAACTTCGACAATGATTGAGTAACTCATGAACCAAGATCCTTCTTTACCATTACTGACTGCCGAGCTGACGTTAACGACCCACTTTCAAGATGCCGATCCAATGGGCGTTATCTATCATGGTAATTACTTCCGTTTTTTTGAAGAAGTACGCCGACTATTGATGGAAAAAATTAATTATAGTTATCGTGATATGCAAGCCTCTGGTTATTTGTGGCCTATCATTGATACGCGCGTAAAATATGTTAAACCGATTCCTTTTGATCACCGTATTCGTATCACAGCAACCCTCACTGAATGGGAGAATCGACTTAAAGTTGATTATGTTATCTATGATGCTAAAACCAATGTTCGAATGACAAAAGGCTATACAATGCAAGTCGCTGTCGGGATTGATAATCACGAAATGTGTTTTGCTTCACCCACTGTTTTCACTGATAAAATAAAGGCTTGGCATGATAAACAATGAGTCAACAGCATTAATGACAGCCATTAAATGGTGCCGTAATAGCTTGCTGTGTACCGTATTAGCTATCACCAGTTTATCAACGCAAGCGATGACCTTAGGTGAACTCCAACATACGCTTTCTGCCACCAAGGTTGTTCGAGGGGATTTTAGTCAAACGAGAACCATGGCAATGTTTAACCAACCACTACTATCTAATGGTGAGTTTTTAATTGCGGCAAACAATGGCTTATGGTGGCATCAAACGGCTCCGATGGCGGTCTCATTAGTACTCACTAACAATAAACTTAGCCAGCAATTTGATAATCAACCGCCACAGATCATCTCGGCCGCTCAAAATCCAATGGTGTTTTATTTCAGCCATATATTTCTCGCACTCTTTAACGGTGATACTTCAGCATTAGATCAGCAATTTACCTTAAAACTGACCACATTAGTCCCTGATAACAACAGTTCCGACGCTAGCAATAGTGACAATCAATGGCAATTAGTACTCATCCCTAAACAAGCACCATTAAATAAAGTATTTACTAGCATTACACTTCAAGGTGGCAAGTTCATCAATCATCTAACATTGGCTGAAATTCGTGGCGATAAAACAGTGATTACTTTTAGTCATCAACGCACGACGCCAGCAACACTAACCACAGAAGAACAACGTGTTTTCAAATTCTAAACTTAGCCAGTTATGGCTGTTGATTATGTTGCTGTTGGTCGCTGGTTTAGGTTACCAACTCACTGCGCATAAACAACTACCTATCGAAACCAATATTCTGGCGTTATTACCCGCAAATCACCAAGATCCTGCTGCCCAACAAGCATTTGATCATATCGCCACCAGCATGAGTAATAAGGTGGTGTTTTTAGTTGGTAGCCCCAATAGTGCGACCATGATCAGTGCAACTGAACAATTTAGCCATCAACTGGCGCAACTGGGATTGTTTGCTAATATTGATGCAAAAATGAGCAATAGCCAGCAGCAAGCATGGGCACAACTGTATTACCCTAAACGGTTTCAGCTATTAACCCCAGCACAACAACAACGGCTAGCACATAACCCGCAACAACAAACAGCACAAGTATTACAAGCGCTGTATAATCCCTTCTCTGGAGTTACCGGTGCCGAGCTTAAACATGATCCCTTTTTATTATTTCGCGACTATTTAACGCAATTAAGTGCACAAAGCGGGCATTTCAGCCTCAATCAAGGTTTTTTGACCACGGAATATCATCAACGTCATTACGCATTAATTACCGCTGAACTCGCGGGTTCACCCTATAGTGTTAAATTACAACACCAATTGCCTGCACTTGATGCGTTACAACAGCAGATCATCAACCAGTATTCTACGCCGACTGAAAAAGTAGATATTTTACATACTGGCGTGATTTTTTATGCGGCTCACGGCACTCAAAGTGCAGAAAAAGAGATCAGTACTATCGGTTTAGGATCGTTATTAGGGATCATCGTTTTATTAGTGGTTGTCTACCGCAGTCCATTACCATTAGCATTAGCTCTACTGTCAATTAGCTGTGGTTTAATTGCTGCATTTGTTGGTACAGTCGCCATTTTTGGCAAAGTACACCTGTTTAGTTTAGTGTTTGGCGCTAGCTTGATCGGAGTCTCGATTGACTATGCCTTCCACTATCTCACCGATAGATTAGCAGCCGGTAGAGATTGGGATCCACACCAAGGGCTCAAGCATATTTTTGTGGCCATTAGCTTAGGTCTAATTACCAGCTTAATTGGCTATTTGGGGATGTTAGTTGCGCCTTTCCCTGGACTACAACAATTATCGCTGTTTTCAGCGATTGGTTTAATTGCCGCTTACGCAACTGTTGTCTGTTGGTATCCAAGCTTGGCATCAAAACCTTGCTCACCACGACCATTACCTTGCCATCAATTACTCAATGCGTGGCTACAACTATGGCATATACCTAGCGTTCGTTGGAGTGTGCCATTAGTACTGGCAATCGCCTCTATTCTCGGCTTATACCATACTCACTATGATGATGATATTCGCCAACTTCAAGCATTGCCGCAGCAACTCAAACAACAAGAAGCAACCATAAAAGCCATTACTGGCGTAAGCAGTGGTCAGCAAATGTTGCTAGTTAAAGCAAAAACAGCACAGGATCTATTAACTAAATTAGCTGCCGTCGATCAGCAACTGAATACATTAGTCGCTACTCACAAACTTGATAGCTACCAAAGTATCGGCCATTACCTACCATCGATTGCAGCTCAAAAGCATAACTTTGAATTAGTTAAACAATTATATCAACAGCAAGGGCTCGCGTTAGATCAACAAATTAAATTAAGCCAGCCACCACAATTTACAGCGACGTTTCAACCATTAACTATCGCCGAATATTTAGCTTCGCCAGTATCAAAACCACTCCGTTTCACTTGGCTGGGTAAAATTAATCAATCACCCACTGAACAAATTTATGGGGCGGTTATTTTGTTATCTGGTGTAAACCAGCTTAGTGCAATTAAACAATTCACAGCACAAGATAGTCAGTTAAGCTACCTCAATAAAGCTGATGAAGTATCGCACCTTTTTGGACAATACCGCCAACGAGTAACAGAGTTATTAATTGCAGCAACCCTGGTTATTTTAGCGTTATTAGTATGGCGTTATGGCATCAAAAAAGGATTGCAAATGATCCTACCGTCATTCATTGGCGGTTGTGCGGGCATTGCTATCACCAGTATTAGTGGCACGCCATTAAATCTGTTTAATTTACTGGCACTGATATTAATCTTAGGGATTGGGATTGATTACAGCCTCTTTTTTGCTGAATTAAAATCAACTGATAACAATCATCACCGCCGTTCAACATTATTAGCCATTACCTTATCAGCATTAACGACAGTATTATCATTTGGATTATTAGCGTTAAGTGCTACTCAAGCTATTCATAGTTTTGGTATTACCGTACTGACTGGGATTGTTATTGCATGGCTATTAGCGCCTTTAGCCATGACGCCATCATCCCCAGCAACGTCTAACATAGGAGTTAAATGATATGTCTCGTTTTATGATAAATAACGGTAATTATCGCTACTTAATTGCATTACTAACAACGGTGTTTATTTCTGGCTGCGCGACAATATCCCAACCACAGTCAAATCAAGTTGAGATTGCGAGCCACACATTTGTTACTTTACCGACACCGGCACAATTAGGCTATTCATTAACAGCCAGTCAGTTAATCACAGCTACGTGGCACCAAACAAGCCATCAACTACCGGTTCAGTTACAAGTCACACCACAGGCATTAGCGCTCGCTGGTTTTTCATCATGGGGATCTCGTATTCTTAGCTTAGATTATACCAACCACCAGCTAAGTACGTATGTAATGCCAGGATTAGGTTCAACACTGCCAGAACCTAAACAAGTACTGTTCAATATGATGATCACCCTGTGGCCACTATCGGCATGGCAGCAACCATTACAACAGATCGGCTGGCAATTAAAACAAACTGCAAACCATCGCCAACTTGTCGACAATAAAGGTGTCGTTGTAGCCGATATTAATTACCAAGACGCAGATAAACTAAAAGGAGTCATTACGTTTGTTAATCACAAGCCTAATTACACAATCACTATAAAAACATTACAATATCAGCGTCAATAATGTCAGCACGAGATCTTATGAAAAACAATCAACCCACAACGCCAGTCTATATCCGCGGCTGTGGTTTTCATTCTGCTTTAGGTGCAAACCCAGAACAAATCCAGCACCGACTCGTTGCAGGGTTTAGTCCTGATATGCGCACGGTATCGGGCTGGCTCAATGACGGTAGTGAAACTGTCATTGGCCAAGCGACTGCGCCATTAACTGCGATAGATGAACACCAATATCCACACCAAAATACCGCTAATAATCGTCTGGCATTATCAGCATTACAACAAATCGCACCTCAAATACAGCAAGCTATTGAACAGTTTGGTAATGATCGTATTGCAGTGATTATTGGTACAACAACCTCTGGCATCAGTGATGGTGAACGAGCATTAGCACAACTTGTAGAACAAGGTCACTTACCTGAAAACTACCATTATCATCAGCAAGAGCCCGCCAATACAGGGCAATTTATTGCGGATTATTTTGGCTTAACCGGCTTGGTTTACACAATATCAACGGCCTGTTCTTCAAGTGGACGCAGCTTTTTATCGGCTAAACGACTCCTCAAAGCAGGCTTAGCAGACGCAGTTATTGTTGGTGGTGCTGATACATTGTGTAGACTAACGCTGAATGGATTTCATGGCTTAGATTCATTATCCTCTCAGCGGTGTAATCCATTTAGTGTCAATCGTGACGGGATTAATATCGGTGAGGCAGCGGCATTTATGTTGTTAGCACTCACACCTGCTACAACCAATAACCAACTAGCATCGTCACAACCACAAATTGCTTTTTTAGGGGGGGGAGATAGCTCTGATGCTTATCATATTTCAGCCCCTCACCCTGAAGGTAATGGCGCAGAAGTTGCAATGCGAAATGCATTAGCTGATGCGGGGTTAAAACCTAATGATATTGGCTACATTAATGCGCATGGCACTGCGACGCCACTTAACGATGCGATGGAAGCCAAAGCGATTGCACGCGTATTCGGCACCGAGGTCGCGGTTAGCTCGACCAAACCACTCACGGGTCATACTCTCGGCGCAGCAAGTGCCGTGGAAGCTGCGATTTGTTGGTATATTCTTGCTTATCAGTTACCGTTACCATTACAAATAAATGATGGTCACCAAGATCCGTTGCTGCCAATCACACTCGTAAAACAGCCATTACCATTAACGACAGCGGCAGTACTGAGTAACTCGTTTGCTTTTGGTGGTAATAACATCAGTTTAATTTTTGGATATGTTAATGACTAAGATCCCACCGTTAGCACAATTACTGCCCCATGACGCTCCAATGATATTAATTGATGAGCTGATCAGTGTTGATGTGGAAAATGTACATTGCCAAGTGACAATCCGTTCAGATAACCTCTTTTTTGATAACCATTCTCAGAGTGTTGCGGGCTATGTAGGTATTGAGTTAATGGCACAAACAATTGCTGCTTGGGCGGGTTATCATGCATGGCAACAAGGCAAACCTGCCCCGATTGGCTTTTTACTCGGCTGTCGCCGTTATCACAGTGAATGGTCACAATTTAATCAGGGAGTTGTGCTTGATATTTATGCTGAGCGTTTAATACAAGATAATAATATGGCGGTTTTTAGTTGCCAAATTATCAGTCAACAACAAACGATTGCTAGCTGTCAACTCAATGCATATCTTCCCTCTGAAGAAAAAGTAGCAACCCTGCTTACCACTAAAAAATAGGAATAATTCATGACTCGACATGTACTTGTAACCGGTGCTAGTAAAGGAATTGGGCGAGCGATCGCTATCCAACTTGCACAAGATGGGTTTACCATTGCTGTGCATTACATGAGTGATCAAGCAGGTGCCGAAACTACTCTTGCTGCCATTATCAATGCCGGAGGCCAAGGCCGAACCATTCAATTCGATATTAGTAATCGCGAACAATGTCGCCAGCATCTTGAACAAGATATTGCTGAACATGGTGCTTATTATGGCGTAGTTAGTAATGCTGGTATTACTCGCGATACCGCCTTTCCAGCCATGACAGCACAAGAGTGGGACGGCGTTATTCATACCAATCTTGATAGCTTTTATAATGTACTCCACCCATGTGTCATGCCAATGGTACAACTGCGCCAAGGTGGACGTATTGTTACTCTAGCATCAGTGTCAGGCATTACTGGCAATCGTGGTCAAACCAACTACAGTGCAGCCAAAGCGGGTATTATTGGCGCATCAAAATCATTGGCACTTGAACTTGCTAAACGTAAAATTACCGTTAACTGTGTCGCCCCTGGTTTGATTGATACCGGCATGGTTGATGAACATGTTAAACAGCATGCTCTACCACAAGTCCCCTTGCGCCGCATGGGTGATCCCCAAGAGGTTGCTGGATTAGTGAGTTATTTAATGTCCGATATTGCAGCTTATGTTACTCGTCAAGTGATTTCTATTAATGGAGGTTTAGTATGAACCGTCGCGTTGTAATCACAGGCATGGGGGGAGTAACGGCTCTGGGTCAAGATTGGCTAACAGTGGAACAAAAATTGCGTGAGGGCAAAAATGCGGTGGTCTATATGGACGATTACGCTCTCTATGACGGTTTAAATACCAAGCTTGCAGCCCCAATTAGCAATTTTAATGTGCCTAAGCATTATACCCGTAAGCAACTGCGTGCGATGGGGCGTGTATCAAAACTCGCTACAGTCGCGAGTGAACAAGCACTCACCCAATCGGGTTTGTTAGGCCATGATGTACTTACCAATGGTAACACTGGTATCGCTTACGGTTCATCTGTAGGTAGCACGCCAGCTATTGGGGCATTTGGCGCGATGCTTAACGACAAAACCACCAAAGAAATTACCGCAACCACTTATGTACAAATGATGCCACACACCGCGGCAGTTAACGTCGGCCTATTCTTTGGCTTACGTGGCCGAGTGATCCCAACGAGCAGCGCATGTACCTCCGGCAGTCAAGCCATTGGTTATGCCTACGAGGCCATCAAGCATGGTTATCAAACCGTCATGGTGGCAGGTGGTGCTGAAGAACTGTGTCCAACAGAGTCAGCGGTGTTTGATACTCTTTTTGCTACTAGCCTTAAAAATAACACCCCCAAATTAACCCCACGTCCATATGATATTGACCGTGATGGATTAGTGATTGGTGAAGGTGCAGGCTCACTCGTATTAGAGGAATATCAACATGCGTTAGATAGAGGCGCGACTATTTTAGCGGAAGTGGTTGGCTTTGCGACTAATTGTGATGCAACACATATTACCCAGCCTCAGCAACAAACGATGCAGCAATGCATGACAATGGCATTGCAACAAGCACAGTTACAGCCACAGGATATTGGCTATATTTCAGCTCATGGCACTGCGACAGAAAAAGGTGATATTGCAGAAAGCCAAGCGACAGCCAATATTTTTGGTAATCAAACCCCTATTAGTACCCTCAAAAGTTATTTTGGTCATACTTTAGGGGCGTGTGGTGCTATTGAAGCGTGGCTGACTATTGAAATGATGAACAATGGCTGGTTTAACCCAACATTGAATTTAGAGACGCCAGATCCACACTGTGGTGAACTTGATTATATTCAAGGCCAAGGACGAAATATTGATTGTGATTACATCATGAGTAATAACTTTGCTTTTGGCGGTATTAACACTTCATTAATTTTTAAACGCTTATAAATATATCCCTTGGTACAATAGCGGTGTTAATCACGCTACTGATACCAAGGGAAATTTTAGCATACAGCATCACTTATTGCTGTTGTAAGAACGTTATCGCTTGCGGCTTTTCAGCAAAGGTAAAATATTGAATATCAATATTACGGAAAAGAGCATCTTCAACTTTAACGACTTTTTCAATCCAGCCCGCGTCAGCAACAACAGCCACTTGCTTAATATGCTTCAAGCCAGCATGAACCAGATATTTTAATTCTTCAACAATTGCTGCTAACTCAATCCCAGAAAAACTTTCAATTTCTTCATAAATGACAATTCCACCGTGATCAACGGTTTTAGCTTCTGCATCCATCAAAACACGCTTCATATCATCTTCTGTCACTTTGCCCGATAATGTAAAAGCTACTGCGTTATCAATGCCAATATCAATCATGGTTAACATATAAAATTCCTTAGTCAAGATTACATCAAGAGACGTTATTACTCTTTATATTTTGGTTACTATGCGCTTTTATTAACATTGCTTCAGCCACTAAATACAGACCTTTAGTCAATATCACATTGCAACAATAGCTGTTATCACGCTTGTAAACGCCGACTTAACAAAGAGTATATTTTATTCACCACAACCTAATTCTAACAAAGTTGCATTACCGCCCACGGCAGTAATATTAATCGTACGTGTACGCTCAGTAATAAACCGCAAGCAATAATGCTGACTACCGATAACGGGGACCTGTTCTCCATCAAGCTCAGCAACCAATTGAGCTAACACCCCTTCTCTTTGTGCTAACTGGCGCGCCAGTTGTTGGGCACCATTAAGATCGCCACAATAAGCAACACCTGCAGTTTGAGGATGGGTAACTAATGCATCAACATCGGAAATATTCACTACCGTAATCACACCAGCAATACAGCCTAATTGTTCAAGCTGAATTTTGATCTTCTCTGCTTGCTTTTTATCTGCAATGCACAATAATACCGCATTACCACAGACCAATGCGGCAACTAATTGGCCCACAATAGCGACTTCAGTCATACCTTTTAACGCCGTAACAACAAACACACCTCGCCCACAGCAATAGAGCTCATTCGTTTCACCTGTGGGGCCAGGCATTAACTCAAGTTTAGCAACATATTGCAGAGCATTAGCACATTGAAAGTTCACCATCGCTGCAATATTCATCGGCAATTGCTGTGCCCAATGCAGCAAAATAGCGGCTCGTTCATCAAAACCAAGCTTATTCCAACTTATCATTGCAATATCGCTATTATCGATTAATACCTGCAAATTTTTCTCATGATGCAGCATAAACGACTCCTTGTTATTGATTAATAGGTTTTATACAGTCTTGAGTAAAGCGATATAAATAGTGTGGTCCACCCGCTTTAGGTCCCGTACCCGATAATCCTTGCCCCCCAAAAGGTTGTACCCCGACAGCAGCACCAACTTGATCACGATTGATATAGCAGTTCCCCACACGAGCATGTTGCTCTATAGCAAGATAAGTACGCTCATTACGACTATGAACCGCCATGGTTAATCCAAATCCAGTCTGGTTTATTTGGTCAATAATTTGATATAACTCACTCGCCTTAAACCGTACCACATGCAAAATCGGCCCAAAATGTTCTTGCTGCAATAGATTAATATTGTCAATTTCGATCACCGTTGGCGGCACAAAATCCCCCCACTGACACTCAGGCGCTAATGGGGTTTGAGTGATCAACTTAGCTTGCTTTGTTAACATTTCAATATGAGCAAGTAACTTATTGCGAGCTTGTGTATCAATCACCGGTCCAACGTCAGTGCTGTGAAGCTCAGGACGACCGACACTAAGCTCAGCCATTGCACCTTTAATTAACGCTATCACTCGATCTGCAATATCAACCTGGACGAACAATACTCGTAATGCTGAGCAACGTTGACCTGCCGATGCAAATGCTGACCGAATCACATCCCGTACCACTTGTTCTGGCAACGCGGTACTATCAACAATCATCGCATTTTGGCCCCCTGTTTCAGCAATAAAGGGAACAGGAGCGCACTCTCTTGCCGCTAGCATACGATTAATGGTTTGTGCAGTTGGTGTCGAACCGGTAAAGACCACGCCAGCAATACGTTGGTCAGAGAGTAAGTACTGACCAATATCCGCACCACCTCCCGGCAACAGTTGAATAACCCCAGCAGGGATACCAGTTTCAAGTAACAACTCAATCGCACGATAAGCAATTAATGATGTTTGTTTGGCCGGCTTGGTAACAACGGTATTGCCCGCCGCTAATGCCGCGGTAATTTGACCTATAAAAATGGCTAATGGAAAATTCCAGGGACTAATACAAACAAAAACCCCACGACCTTGATAATGCAGTTGCTGATCAATACCGTGGTAACTGGTGATCCGTTGTGGTGAACCAAAATTAACGGTTGCTTGCTGTGCGTAATAACGACAAAAATCCACTGCCTCACGAATTTCATCAATAGCATCTTGAATGGTTTTCCCGGCCTCTCGATGACATAGCGCCACTAATTCATGCTGATAACGATCTAAATTTTCAGCAAGCGACAATAAATAACGACAGCGGACAGAAGCTGGCGTTGTCGACCAATCAATAAACGCATCTTCAGCCTGTGATATTGCCGCCTCTATCTGAACTTGATTGGCAAAAGTTACCGTACCCACAACTTCACGTCGATCATAAGGAGCCGTAACTGTCATTATTTCCGCGGTATCATCACTCTTGGGTAGATTGTTAGGTAAAGGAACGGCATGCCATTGATGATCGGCAAATGCAGTCACTGCAGCATTAAACGGTTGCCATTGCGATTCAATGTCAATATTAATTGCTATCGAATTACGGCGTTGATCCCCAAAGATTTCAGAGGGTAAAGGGATATGACTATTATGTAATGTTTGACGCTTACTCAAGGTATCAACAGGATGTTCAATAAGCTCTTCAATTGGGCAGTCGGCATCAACTAAACGGTGCACAAAAGAACTATTAGCGCCGTTTTCTAATAACCGTCGTACCAAATAAGGCAATAGATCTTTGTGATTACCCACTGGCGCATAAATACGCACCGACACATTGTTCATCGCCATCACATGGTTATACAGTGCGTCCCCCATGCCATGTAAGCGTTGAAACTCAAAATTATTATGCTGTGACATTGCAATAATAGCACTAACGGTATGTGCATTATGAGTAGCGAACTGTGGATAAATAACCCCATTTAACGCGGGTGATAACAGCATACGAGCACACGCTAAATACGAGGTATCCGTTGCCTCTTTACGTGTAAATACCGGATAACCACTGTAGCCACCTTGCTGGCTAATTTTAAGCTCACTGTCCCAATATGCGCCTTTAACTAAGCGTAATGGAATCACATCACCTTGCTTTTTCGCTAATGCCGCTATCCAAGCGAGTACCGGTAATGCTCGTTTTGAGTAAGCCTGGACCACCAGCCCAAATCGCCCCCACCCTTGTAGTTGCGGGGAGTGATATAATTTTTCAAATAATTTTAACGACAGTTCTAAACGATCGGCTTCTTCGGCATCAATAGTAATGCCGACATTATGTTCTCGTGCACAATGTAATAATGACAATAAAGAGTCATACATTTCACTTAATACCCGTGCCTCATTAGCGACATCATAACGCGGGTGTAGTGCTGATAATTTTATCGAAATCGTAGCATCTGACGAAGTATTATTTGCACCTTTGGTGGTTAAATAGCGATCCTTTCCCACCGCCACAATGGCAGTAATATAATCTTGGTAATACTTGCAGGCATCATCAGTTGTCAATGCAGCCTCACCAAGCATATCAAATGAATAACTAAGGCCTTGATCGCGCTTTGATTTACCATTTATCATCGCCTCATCAATATTGCGTCCCAATACAAACTGATGGCCCATTATTTTCATAGCTTGGTGCATTGCTTGACGGATCACGGGCTCCGACATTTTATTAACGAGTCGATTAATAACATCAGACGCAGATCCATTACGCACTGTCTCTAACGCCACAACCTTGCCCGTTAGCATTAATCCCCATGTTGATGCATTAACAAATAATGAATCAGAATTTTTAAGATGAGATTTCCAATCTGCAACACTTAATTTATCGCGAATCAAAGCATCTGCTGTCGTTGTATCAGGAATACGCATCAGTGCCTCAGCCAAGCACATTAACAAAACACCTTCTTTAGTATCTAAGCTATATTCCAATAACAATGCATCTATCATTTGAATCGCATTTTTATCAGCACGAACACGTGCAATTAATTCTATGGCTTGCTGCTCACTATCAGTACGCTCTTGCAATGAAGGCTTTGCCAGTGGTATTAGCTGCGCCAACCACAGTGATTCATCAACTGCATAATTAGGGGAAATCAATGACCACAGCCGATCTAATGGCTGCTCAATAAAAGAAGACTGAAGAACATCAGCAGCATTGAACATAGCACATACCTCAATATAATCTGCACCATAAAAAACATTATCTACCAAGAAAATGTTACAACATTGTTGTTTACTGATAGATATTATGCTGAGGAGATATCACCGTCTTGCTATTTTCTCCAAATATTTGTAGTCAAACTCCGATAATTAACAAAATAAGATCCAGCCCTATATTTAGGAGTAACTTTTAACGTTTATGGGCAAGTAAACTACAACAAAAGATACCCCTAAAGCTGTCGCTGATAGCGCGCTGGAGGAATACCATATAGCCGTCGAAATGCCTGAGAAAAGCTACTTTGACCAGCAAAACCACAAGCTTGTACAATATGAGCGACAGTTAGCTTTCTCTCGCTCAGAAGTTGCTTAGCTAACTGAAGTCGTTTTTGTAATATATACCACTGCGGTGTATTACCGGTTTGAGTTTTAAACAAGGCATAAAATTGACTTTCGGCTAAGAAAACGATGGCAGCTAACTGTGCAACTGTAATTTTATGATTGATATTGTGCTGAATATAATTATCAACGACATCGATATTAAGGCGTTGCGACTGACGCTCTCGATAGGGGATTTGGAGATGACGTTGCAGTACACACAGTAAGGTCATTATGCATGCTTGCTGTAACAGTTCATCGGTTGGATTTGCTTTCATTTCAGTAATCAGTAGTTGAATCAATTGCTGTGACTGATTATCTAAATAAAAATATCCTGAGCGAGAAAATAACTGCGAAATACGTTGTTTAATTTCATTATTATCATTGAATACTAGCGGTAAGTTAATGACTAATAACTCATTATCGCCAATACCTACAAAAGCATATTCACAATTAGCCATGACTAAACAACCAAGACCTGGATAGATCAAATTAGTGACACCATCAATATCAAACTCTGATTGTCCCGACAAGCTAATAACAACTTGATGATAGCTAACAGTTTGTGACAAACTAACAACAGCTAATTGTTTATCCTCTTGCATCATCACCTTTCTTCCTCTATCCAACTCAGCATAACTACCTTACTTGAGCAAAAAAACAGTCAACCATAATTTATCAACCCTGAATAGTTACCCACTATTTTTGTGGATAACAGCAAATTATACTTAAATATCAGTATCCTAATATTTTCAACAATAAAAATTAATAATTAGAACTGTTTTTAAATTCCAGACATTCTATTTTGGCAATAAAAAAGCCGCACTATACCAGTGCGGCTAGGATGTTGCGCTCAATGTACTTACATGGCACATCAAGTTTGTTACGCTTCGTCACTCATTACGTTGAGCTTGGCGTGTCCGATAACTATGTATGGACCCATATTTTGACGAAGAAGCAAGAGTTTTACGGTATTGCTATCCAAATTGTTAACAACTAAGAGTGTCATCTTAGAAGCTTTTACGTATTTCACTTACTGTTACGCATTGCAACTTGATTGTTATTAATAACGGGTTGAATAGGTCTACTAATAACAACCGGAACCTGACTCCCTGAGTTAGATGGAAAACAGCTTGTTTCCTCCGTAAGCTCGATAATATATCTCAGTGCAGGTTAATTAAACTATGGTAGATAATTCATGAATAGGCAAATTTTAAGCTGTGATCAATGTCAAAAATAACAAATAAAACCAAGTAATCGACTAATTCCATTATTTTTCAACACGCTATTAAAAATAACCCATAAACTCAATATAACTGCTGAATTATATTAATACTAATGCCTATAAATATCGTTAGCTTTATTTTCATAATAAAACATTAACTAATAAGATTAATATTTTCCAATTATAAATTTATTTGTAGAAAATAATTCTTAAATAGGCATTATATATAACAGACATCAACATTTTTTAGTTTTAAGCCAATTAAAACTGTTATTGTTTAAGTTATTTTTATATCTTTGTCGCTCAATCGACACTACTACCCTCCAAAAATGAAATCTTTGTTTTACATACAAAATAGTTAAAAACGTGATCTGACAATGAGATTTAAAATTCCATAAAAAAACTAGGAAAAATTCTTAATCCGTTTATCAATTGTATCTGTATGGTCTCGGCTGCAGCGATTTGCCTAATTACAAGCAAATCTGATTTAAGTCCTAACGAGATTCAGCCGATGGAATTATCAATACTTCAACGAGTCCGCAAGCCTACGCTTGACTTGTCGCCAAAAGAACGTCGTAAACTATGGTTCTCTCCTTTTTTAAAGTCCTATTTAGTAGTTTTCGTTAGTTATATGGCCATGTATTTGGTACGTAAAAACTTTAACATTGCCCAGAATGATATGATTTCTGATTATGGCATGAGCCTAACGCAGCTTGGCACTATAGGTCTTGGTTTTTCAATTACTTATGGTGTTGGTAAAACCATTTTAAATTATTGGTCAGGCGGTAAGAATGCTAAAAACATTCTCCCTCTAGGGCTATTATTATCAGGTTTCTGTATTCTTGGTATGGGCCTAGTTATGGGACCAAGCTCTAGTCAATTTATTATGATGACCATCCTTTATGCGGCCTCTGGTTTCTTCCAATCGGGTGGTGGCTCAAACTCGGTAGTAACTATTACTAACTGGACGCCACGCAATCGTCGCGGTCTTGGGGTTGGTTTCTGGAACATCTCACATAATGCAGGTGGCGCATTAGCTGCGGCTGTTGCTATGTTTGGTGCTGATTACTTCTTTGGTGGTGATGTACAGGGTATGTTTATCTTCCCTGCTGTGATTGCGATTATTATTGCAATTATTGGCTTCTTTATGGGTAACGATAGCCCAGAAGCCTACGGCCTTGGTACGGTTGAAGAAATTTTTGAAGAGCCTGTTTCTGAAGAAGATAACGCCGTTAAAGAAAACAAATTAACAAAGATGGAAATCTTTAAGAAATATGTTCTTTTTAACAAAGTAATCTGGCTACTTTGTTTTGCTAACGTCTTTCTTTACATTGTACGTAGCGGTATTGACCAATGGTCAACTGTATATGCACACCAAATTTTAGGCTTCTCTAAAGACGTTGCAAACTCAGGCTTTACGATGTTTGAAATCGGTGCACTCGTCGGTACTTGTTTATGGGGTCTATTATCAGATTTATTTAATGGTCGCCGTGGTGCTGTATCTTGTATTGCATTGATTGGTATAGTCTTTACCTTAGGTTACTACCAACACGCTGATTCTATTTTTGCTTATAAAGCATCACTATTTGCATTAGGTTTCTTAGTGTTTGCTCCTCAACTCCTGATCGGTGTTGCTGCAATCGGTTTTGTACCAAAGCAAGGTTTAGCCGCAGCAGATGGTGTAAAAGGTACTTTTGCCTACTTAATTGGTGATTCGTTTGCAAAAATTGGTCTTGGCTACATTGCCGAAGGTAATCCTTTCTTTGGCCTTGACGGCTGGACAGGTACCTTTGCTGCAATTAAAGCAGCAGCTATCGCTTGTTGCGTATTAATGGCAATCGTAGCGCTATTTGAAGAAATTAAAATAAGAAAACTAGCACAACAACCAATAGCGCATTAATAAATATCCTTTATAAAAAAACCCTTATAATTAAATAAATTATGAGGGTTTTTTATTATCTGCTACATTTAAAAAAAAAGTATTTACCCTATTAATAATATAGTTAGTTATTAACTAAAATAAAAATAAGAACACTATCGATAATATACAAATAGAAAACAAACAATAACAGTAATTTAAATATCTATTTATAGTTATCATTAATATTTGACAACATAACACTACAAAAAGTCAGTTAATTGTCAGCATTTCAATACAGCCATTCCTAAAGAAATAAAACGGAGTATTATCGCCCGCCATAAGAATCCATATACATAATCATAAGATTGATACAATATAAGTATCAACTGGAATAATCATGACTGACACCAAAATATACAGCGATGACCGTAGTCAATGCGCTAAATTTCTTTATCGTGGCTCATTTGGCCCTAAAAAAGGCCAAATTGATCTCCTCCAAAAAAATGGCTTTGATGCTTGGTTTGAAGACCAATTTTCTGTATCTCCTACTTATCATCTACCAAAACTCAAAGCACTTTTTGCCAGTTCAAGTTATAGCCGCGTGCAAGATGACATGCGCCAAGGTGTATGGTGGCAATGTGTTATCACAGGTGAAGATCAGTTACGTCAACGTATGGCTTATGCATTGAGTCAATTATTTGTTGTATCTTCACATGGTGTCGGATCATTAAATGAAGGTTTGGCTAATTATTATGACTTATTGGTTAGCCATGCTTTTGGTAATTTCAAAACGTTATTTAAAGCAATTACTATTAGTTCGATGATGGGGCAATATTTGACATTATCTGGTAGTAAAAAGCATGATCCTCAAACCAATACTTTTCCTGATGAAAACTTTGCCCGTGAATGTATGCAATTATTCACTATAGGGTTATGGCAACTAAATAAGTATGGCCAGCCTATTCTTGATCATAATGGCAATAAGATACCCACTTATAATCAAGATGATGTCGAGGATATGTCGCGTTTACTCTGTGGTTGGAATATTAATTATACAAATTGGCGTCATGATTGGATCAACCCTATGCAAGCAGATAATAGTCAGCATGATATGGGTGCAAAGACAGTAATGGGAACCCATTTCCCAGCAGGTCAGAATGCAGACCAAGATCTTGATGCTGTGGTTGAGATGCTATTTAACCATAGTAATACACCTGTTTTTGTTGCTATTCACCTTATTAAGCGCTTCGTTACTAGTAATCCAGGTCTGCACCATATACGGCGGGTTGTTGAAGTTTTTGAAGATAACGGCGATGGCGTGCGTGGTGATTTAAAAGCAACAATTAAGGCTGTCCTTACCGATCCTGATGTTTTTGCTGGAATCGCTCACGGAGCAGGACAAGGTCTTAAAGGTGAACATCAACATTTCGGTTTACTAAAAGAGCCTTTAATTGTGGTTGCCAATCAATTACGTGCATTAGATATGCAATCTGTCGGTGAGCATTGGTGGGATACCCAATGGGCAGGAGTAACTTACGGCCAAGATGCACTTGGTGCCGAAACTGTATTTAACTTTTATAAGCCCAATGATGCTCCTCAGGGCGAAATTGCTAATTTAGGTCTTGCTGCCCCTGAATTTACAATTATAACTACCGATATCATGCGTCGAACACATAATAGAATGTGGTACAACATTTTAAAATTGAATCAAACAAACGAAAAAGATTGGTATTGGGATAATACCGATTTTAACGACCACTCAATGGGAACAACAGAATATGTCGCGCTAATTAATGAACGTTTCTTTGGAGGGTTAATGTCGAAAAGTTTACAAGATTATATGTATAAAGCCTTGTCGACTCATACGTCACCTAGCCAGCTTAAAATCCGTTTTATTAATACTATTTATATTGCAACAACTGCACCTGAATTTTTCTGTGAAGGGTAATTAAAAATGAAATTATCACGTCGACATTTTTTAAAAACCAGTGCTATTGTCAGTGCGACGACCCTATCTGCATCAACATTCGCCTCATCACTACTACCTACTGGCGATGCACAATCATCAGACAACACCAATAAAGCATTAGTGTGTGTGTTTCTGTTTGGTGGTAACGATGCTTACAATATGATCGTTCCAACTCCTGGTTGTGATGCCTACCAAGACTATAAAGCCGCTCGACCTAAAATGGGCTTGCCAGAGAATCAGTTAAGTCCTTTAAATTTAACGACTACTAATGGTGTACCACTCAGTCTTAATAGTAATATGGCTTCATTATTACCGCTATTTGAAGCAGGAAATGCAACAGCTATTATCAATTCAGGCCAACTAATTCAACCTACGACTCGAGATGACATCAGTAATAATAGTGTTAAATTGCCACAATTCCTTATGGCACATAATCAGCAACAAGATTTGTGGCAATTAGGCACTGAAAACCTTGGTAATGATTATGGTTGGGCAGGACGAATGATGGAGATGCTCGGCGCTAGCGGAAGTCTATCACCTCTAATTTCCGTCAACCAAGGCCAAAAATTACTTCGTTATAAAAAAGCCCAGCAAACGGTTGTCAACAGTGCGGGAAGCGGTATATATACCGGTTGGAAGGACGAAGAGCGTCTTGATGGTTATTTTGCCCATTTTACCCAACGTCAGTATAGCAATATTTATATGCGTAATTATGCGAGTACAATGTCGCGTAATGTATCTGAAAATGAAGCGCTAAAAACAATTCTAGCTAAGCAGCCAAATAATTATTCTTACCCTAAATCAGATTTAGCAGAACAACTAGATATGGTAAGTCGTTTAATTAAAGCCCGTGATGATATGCACCAACATCGGCAGGTATTTTTTGTTGGTCTAGAAGGTTTTGATACTCATAAGGACCAACAAAGACTTCACCCACAACTTCTTAAACAAGTAAGTGATGCCCTAAGTGCCTTTAATACTGATATGGTAGATTCAGGCCTAAATGATCAAGTAACTTGCGTAACAATGTCTGATTTTGGGCGTCGTTTACAAGCAAATGCGAGTGGTACTGACCATGGTTGGGCTGGACACCAAATTGTGACAGGTGGTGCGGTACGTGGTAATAATGTTTACGGTGAGTGGCCACAATTGACCAATAATAGCCAACATAATTATAATAGTGGTCGAATTATTCCAACCATTGCAGCAGATCAAGTCAATGCTTCATTATGCCGTTGGTTAGGTTTATCAGAAACACAGACATTATCAATATTCCCAAATTTAAATAATTTCAATTCACCTTATATTGAATTTATTTAATTATCGTTAAAAATGTCGAGCCTATTCTCTATCTATCAAGAGAATAGGCTCGACGCTTTATTTAATCTTCAACAGCCATTACATGTACTGGAATACCGCGAGCCGGATTAAGTTGTGCCGCTAAGTTTGCAGCCAAAGCTGGGGTTTCCATAACAGCAGTCACAATCTCAATATATACCCCTGTTGTTGCTGTTTGTGCCATTGCTAATGCTTTATCAAGTTCAGCGTTAGTTTCTACTTTAGCCACTAACCAATCACTAATACCAAACGCCTCAGGCAATAAAGTGTAATTCCACTGACATAAATCGTTATAAGCGATCATCGGGTCTTTACACAAAATGCGTTCAATCAAATAGCCATTATTATTAATAACAAAAATAATCGGTGTTTGATGATAACGATGAAATTGTCCAATTTCCTGCACAGTTAATTGATGAGAGCCTTCACCAGTTAATAACACCGTACGCTGCTGAGGATTCGCTAATGCGGCACCTAAAGCGGCAGGTGTCGCCCAACCAATACTGCCCCATAATGTTTGATTATGAAAACTCGCTTGCTTAGGTAAATGTGCCATGCCAAGCCCCATCGATACCGTACCAGTTTCAGCAATAATCTGATCACCCTCTTTAAAGAACTGCTCTAAGCGTGGGTATAAAGAAGCGGCATCAATAGCAGTATCAGCTGATACTTGAGTTGGGCTGTAACCCATATAACATGGATAATCAACATTCGTGCGTGGCTTTAATAAGACTGTAATAGCGTCTAATAGGGCGACTAAATCCACCGCATCATAATGACACTCATCGCATTCAATTCGATCACCATAGACATTAATAGTATTTTGCGGCCATTCAGCACTAAAGGCACCGGTATTAAAGTCAGTTAATAACGCCCCTAAATTAACCACGCAATCACTATTTTCAATTACCTCACGCACAGCACGATTGATAACCTTACCATCATATAAGCCAATAAAATTAGGATGTGTTTCATCAATAATTGCTTTATCAGCAAACATAGTCGCGAATGGCAGGTTAGCTGTTTCAATCAACGTTTGAGCTGAAACTAAGGCATTATAAACACGTAAATGTTCACCGACCATAACCACTGGATTGCGGGCTTCATTAATCTGCATTGCTATTTTTTGTGCGAGTGCATCAACATTTTTAGACTCATTAGGTGCTGCATAACAAAAATCAAATGGCTGTGGGTTATCTAATTTTAGATAGGCAATATCTTCTGGAACACCAATATAAACAGGAAGTTTAGTCATTAACGCCATTTGGATAATACGTTGTATTTCAACCTCGGCATTATCAGCACTCAATACTACATTGCCTATGGTTACTTCAGCAGCCATTTTCACAAAGGTATCAAATTTACCATCACCTAATGTATGGTGAATTAATTTATCCGTTGTCATTAAGCTTGAACTTGGCATACCTGCAATAAATATTATTGGTAAATGCGCCGCAAAAGAGCCAGCAACACCACATAATGCGCTTAACTCTCCTGGACCATAAGTCGTATTTAATGCTGCAACACCATGAATTCGTGCATAACCATCAGCGGCGTAAGATGCGTTTAATTCATTAGAACAACCAATCCATTCAATGTCGCTATCATTACAAATAGCATCATTGATTGGAAAGGCAAAATCACCAGGAACACCAAAAACATGATGTAGATTAATCGCTTTTAATGCTTCAATAAGATATTCAACAACGGTAAGTGAAGGTTTCATATTTATAGCCTTGATCATAATAATTATCTACTTAACAATAAGCAGTGTGTTCAAACATCCTAATCCTTTTAAATAAAAGAGTAAGCGCCAAGACTCAAAAACTGTTTTGCACTTTTCGAAACAATAATCTGTATTTTAATATTTTCGCACGACAGTACGGAAATATGAGCGACAACAATATCGTGAGTTAATGCTATGAAATCTATCGAATCTTTACGTTATTTTATTGCTACAGTTAAACAAGGTAGTTTTTCTGCAGCAGCAGAACAGCTTAATGTTGCTGTTTCATCTATTTCAAGACATGTACAACAATTAGAAAAAGAATTTAATTGCCCGCTGCTGATTAGACATACGCGACGCTTATCATTAACGGAAACAGGACAACACGTTTATCATCAGGGAATAGCTATTTGTGCGCAAATCGATCAATTAGTCGATGAGATAGCCTTACACCAGCAACGCGTTCAAGGGCATGTGAAAATTAGCGCGCCACTATGGTATGGTACGCATTATATCGCGCCACTTTTACCAGCATTACAACAACAATGGCCAGATCTCACTATCTATCTTAATTATAGTGATGAAGAATTAGACCCTTATGGCGCTGATTACGATATTTATGTTCGAATTGAAGATTATTCTGACAGTAGTTTTATTGCTCGCCCATTACAACATATAGAATATTGGACCTGTGCCAGTGCGAACTATTTAGCAACTGCTGCGCCACTACATCAACCAACAGATCTAGAACAGCATCAACTACTAGCGCAGCATTTTAGACACATTAGCACTCAATGGTATTTTGAACAAACTCAAACAGAAATAACAACCAAGCAAAAAATAGAACTCAACGCCGCTTGGTTATCAAGTAATAGCTCACTGGCGCTATTAGAGGCAGCACTACAAGATGGTGGAATTGTTTTACTCCCTCATCATATGGTCATCGCTGCAATTAACGAAAAAAAACTGGTGCGCGTATTAAATGAATTTACCGCATCGCCCTTTAATACAACCCATTCAATGGCGCTTGTTTACACTAAAAACAAAACCCAAGAATTAAAAACAAAAGTGGTTGTTGAGCATTTATTAGCCCAACTTGGTCAATAATTAATATAAAAATGCCCCCTATTAATAACTTAATTAGGAGGCATTAGTTTGGATACCGCTCTTCAATAATTAATTATTGATGAATGCTTTACGGCCAGCATAAATAGCAGCCATTCCAAGTTCATCTTCAATACGCATTAATTGATTATATTTTTCAACACGTTCACCTCGACAAGGTGCTCCTGTTTTAAGATGTCCTGTACGTAAACCTACAGTCATATCAGCAATAAAACTATCAATGGTTTCACCTGAACGGTGTGAGACAAATGCTCCCCAACCAGCGCCGTAACACATCTGAATTGCGGCAATCGTTTCAGTCAATGTACCAATTTGGTTTAATTTAATTAACGCAGAGTTAGCGACCTTTAGATCAATACCTTTTTGGATATATTTAGTATTGGTAACTAATAAATCATCACCAACAATCTCAATACGATCACCTAAGGTTTTATTGAGGATAGGCCAGTTGTCCCAATCATCTTCAGCTAAACCATCTTCAATTAATACGATAGGGAATTCATTAACTAATTTCACGTAATACTCAACCATTTCAGCTGACGTTAATTGGCGATTTTCAGAACGAAGGTTATACATTCCATCTTCATAAAACTCACTAGAAGCAGGATCCATACAAATACCAACATCTTCACCCGGACGTAGACCAGCCTTCTCAATAGCTTTAACAATCAACTCAAGAGGTTCACGATTTGAATTAACCGCAGGTGCAAAACCACCTTCATCACCGACACCAACACTGAGGTTATTGTCTAATAAAACCTGACGTAGAGCGTGATAAACTTCACTGCCCCACTGTACTGCTTCACTAAAAGTTGCCGCCCCATAAGGCGCAATCATATATTCTTGAAAATCGGGTCCCTGCCAGCGAGCATGCACACCGCCATTAAGAATATTCATACAAGGAACCGGTAATAAATTCGCGCCTAAACCACCAATATATTGATATAGCGGTAACTCTGAAACATCAGCAGCGGCACGAGCAACAGCTAATGAAACGCCAAGAATAGCATTTGCACCAAGGCGACTCTTATTTTCAGTACCGTCAAGATCAATCAAAATCTGATCAACAAGTGCTTGCTCACGGGCATCAATATTAATTAAAGCAGCGGCAATTTCAGTATTAATTAGTTGAACGGCTTTTAGTACACCTTTACCGCCATATCGATTCATATCACCATCACGTAACTCAACAGCTTCTCGCGAACCCGTACTTGCCCCTGAAGGTACTCCTGCTCGAACGGTATGACCACAAGCTAACGTTATTTCAACTTCTACAGTCGGATTACCGCGAGAATCTAATATTTCGCGAGCATAAATATTATCAATTAAAAAATCCATATAATTAGCCTCAAAAAAAATTAATCAGAAAATCTGCCACATATATTTATTTAAATGTTTTAATTCTAATCTTTTCAAAAACATACTAAAGTTAATAAATAAGAGTAAAAAATATCTTTATTAAAAATAAAATACGCTACAGATATATTAGAGCCTAATTTCACTATACACCGAGATAAAACAAACACAATGTAAATGATAATTATTTTTATTTATAAGTAAATCACAAATGGAATATAAAATACTATTTATAATCTTAACCAAGGTGTAATTATAAATAATTGTAACCAACGTTAATATCTGGATTTTAAGATGAGTTATATTTAACAGATTGTTATAGTAACCGATTGGAAAAATAAATTTTAATGACTGTAAATATCAAAGAATTATAATCAGCCATAAATATTTATGGCTGATTTTTATGATAAAAAATCAGTTAAACATTAGACGATTCAATACTCATTTGGAGTACATCCTCACCAGCAACAGCAAAATGTAGTTCAATACCGCCTTTCGATGTTATGTTTTTTATTAGCTTAATATCATGTTGACTATATTGTTTTAAAACAAGCTCGTGAATTTCAGAAATCAATTTATCTTTATCCACTACCGTTGTCTTTTTTTTGCCTTCAAACCACATAAAACATTTCACATACTGATTATAAACACAGTAATAATAAACCAGATTAATCAGATTCAAAAGCAGATAACTGTTAACAAATATTAACCGTGTCACAAAGGTAACTACAATAATCAACATTTGAGTCAATTATGTACGATTTATCTTAAGCCTCGGCGTTTAAGATGCATAACACTGGCCTTAATAGTTACTTGCTATTAAATCACCAACAACAATTAACATCACATTAACTATTTTCCATCCGCGATATATGTTTTAAATTCATAGAAGCATATTTATAATATAAAAACCGCCATTATTATTAACTTTCGTAACAACAATAAATCCTGCTTAATTAAAATCATCTTTAATAAATAAAAAACCATTTTTAATAAGTGGTAATAATTACTTCTAAACAGTTTGACTTATATAACAAATAATACGTTGCAGATTTTAAATAATATTTGACGGTTGCTATTAACCCCGATATAAATGTAATTGATATCTATTTACGTTTAAATAAAACCATATAACTAATAACATTAATATACTTTTAACCTGATTTTTATTAGTGACTTTTCCTATTATCAAACTATGTTCGGAGAAATAATAATGGCAAATAGCATTGCCTTATTGGGTAACCCAAACTGCGGTAAAACCACATTATTTAATACCTTGACGGGTGCCAGACAGCGTACTGGTAATTGGGCGGGCGTAACTGTTGATAAAAAAGAAGGAACTTATCAGTATCATAACCAAACGGTAACCGTTGTTGATTTACCCGGCATTTATTCAATGAGCTCATTTGACGAACAAGGATCTGTTGATGAACAAATTGGCTGCGACTATATTTTAAGTGGTGAAGCAGATCTTGTAGTTAATATTGTCGATGCTGCTAATATCGAGCGTAATCTTTATCTTACGCTGCAATTAATTGAAATGAATGTACCCTGTCTAGTGGTACTCAATATGCTCGACATTGCGCGACAAAAAAATATTGTTATCGATGCTGAAGCATTATCAGCTCAACTCGGTTGCCCTGTTGTATGTTTAATCGCTAATAAAAATAAAGGTGTTGAACCATTAAAAGCCGCGATTGAAAAACAACTCATCACCCCACAAACATCCTCTTTTAAAACACATTTTCCACTACAATTGCGCCAGGTAATCACACAGTTAAGCGCTGATTTCCCCGACACATTAATTGCAGAAAACAATAAGCAATGGCTTGCTTTAAGATTACTAGAATCAGACATATCAGCACAAAAACATATTTTAAACACTGATATTCCTGATCGTGTAACGCATTATCAGGATTTACTTTTTCAAGCATATAATGAGCATGCAGATCTATTAATTGCAGATGCTCGCTATCAAACTGTCGCTGATCTCATCGCCCAATCAACCTCTCATGAACAAGCAACTCAGCATAAATTAACCCAATGGATAGATGCAATTGTCCTTAATCGCTATCTCGGATTACCGATCTTCTTATTGGTGATGTATTTAATGTTTTGGTTTGCGATTAACATCGGTGGCGGACTACAACCTATTTTTGATGAAGGCTCAGCTGCAATCTTTATTCATGGTACTGCATGGCTATGTCAATATCTCAGTCTACCCATGTGGTTAGGGGCGATTTTATCCCAAGGTCTTGGTGGCGGTATAAACACAGTAATGCCCTTTATCCCGCAGATAGGGCTAATGTTCTTATACCTTTCGGTATTAGAAGATAGTGGTTATATGGCTCGCGCTGCTTTTGTTATCGATCGCTTAATGCAAGCTATTGGCTTACCCGGTAAATCATTTGTACCACTGATTGTTGGGTTTGGCTGTAATATTCCATCAATTATGGCTTCGCGGACGCTTGAAACACCACGAGATCGCATCCTAACCTCTATGATGGCACCTTTTATGTCTTGTGGTGCTCGACTTGCAATCTTTGGGGTTTTTTCTGCCGCTTTTTTTCAAGGTATGGGCAGCTTGATTGTGTTCTCGCTATATCTACTTGGTATTTTAGTCGCAGTACTGACTGGTTTTGTATTAAAGAAAACACTCTTAACGGGTGAAGCATCTCCTTTTATTATGGAATTGCCAACCTATCATGTGCCAAGCCTTAAAACGACCTTAATCCACAGTTGGAGTCGCCTCCGTGGCTTTTTAGTTAAAGCTTGTCGACTTATCATTCCCATCTGTATGATTGTTATGGCACTTAACAGCGTTACATTTTCTGGACGTGTAATTGAACCAGGACAACAACAAAATTCTGCTTTATCAGACATTGGTCGCTGGGTAACACCGGTATTATCACCGCTTGGTGTTGACCAACAAAACTGGCCAGCAAGCGTAGGTTTACTCACTGGATTCTTAGCCAAAGAAGTTGTCGTGGGTACGCTTAATACCCTTTACAGCGCTGAATTAGCAAACCAAAAAATCATTGATGGTGCTGACGGTACGCAACCCTTCCATCTACTAACCGAGCTGAAAACAGCATGGCAAGATACCGTCACTGGTGTTGAAAATAGTTTCTCATTAACGACCTTAAAAAATCCGATTAAAGCCAGTGAAGCAGATGGCAGTATGAATACCACGGCGATGGGGCAAATGCATAATCAGTTTGGTTCGATGGTCGGTGCATATGCATATTTAATTTTTGTCTTATTGTATGTGCCCTGTGTATCAACAATTGGCGTAATAGCGAAAGAAATAGGCCGCAACTGGGCTTGGTTCTCTACTTTCTGGGGGATAGCTGTTGCGTATGCACTCGCAATTGCTTTTTACCAAACCGCGACATTTACAGCCCACCCAATGGCAACAATTGGTTGGTTGGTATTTGCTTGTTCACTAATAATAAGTTTTATTATTGGCATTCGTTATTTAAGTCAAAAAGTTGATTGGCAACTATCAATTCCAACAACACCAGCTCAACATAAAAGTGGAGGATGTCACTAATGACTTCCTTAATTAGCGTTAGAAATGCCGTACGAACAGCCAGAGTTATTTCTCTAGCTCAGCTATGCAAAAAATTTAATAGTGAGCCACAATGGCTACTCGTATTGCTAGATGATTTAATAAAAAGAGGCAAAATAGATCGCTGTGAGGCAACGAAAGCCTGCAATCAAACTTGCCATGATTGCCAAATAAACTCACAAGATATTATTTTTCGCTGGCGTGATGAGCAAATAGCGATAGCTAATATTTAACGATCATTGAGCAGCTCGTGTTATAGCCATAAAAAAGACCACTTTCACAGGTGGTCTTTCTATTAATGGTGGCTTTAACTTTTTATACAGTACCATTCTTCTGTTTTTTATAATGTTTATAAGCCTGAGCAAAGTTTCCATCATCATAGTGTTCTAACAAAAACAGTGACAATTCTTCATTAGAAATATTCATCATCGTATCCAATTCATCCGTTGTATTGGTTGCCTGACAATGAGTATGTTGATTATTTAAAACAATGTGTTGAGTATACATAAGCAATCCTTGCAAATTTGTATAGTCTTCATCATGTCTTAATTCATTTATTTCTTATAACGCTAGCTATCAAAAACACCACACAGATCAACATTACATTAACAATTTAGCCACTTTAACCACACTTAACTGCAAACCACATGTAATGAAAAAGGCACTAATATGCCTTTATTTTCATAGGCTTGATTGTATTTAAGCACCTGAGAAATTGTATAACTTATCAGTATCAATCGTTAACCGAGTAAACAATTCATTAGTTAAATCTTCTGTCAGAGCTAAAGCTAACCCTAAAGTCTCATGCTCAAAAGCATTAATAAGTGCAATAGCTTGCTCTGGTTGAGTAGCATGCAATACCATATATTCAGCTTCCATCAACTTTTGTTTATGGGCTGTTTGTTGTTCGAATTGATGGTAAGCCTGCTGTACAATTGGCGCAAATTGATTCCAGTCCACCATTGCTAACGTTTGTAGCTTACGGAATTTCCAATAGGCAGAATGGCTATCAGCTTTATTATCACCGAGCGTCAATGCTTCAGGAACAGATGTCATTCCTTGATAAAACGGTAAATACACGCTTAGGGCTGTCATACCATAAGCGATATATTGAATTTCCCCAATCGCAATTGGTAGCTGCGGACGTAACTGTAATACATGTGAATGTTCTGTTCGAAAAACAGCAATAGGGCGATAAGGATCACTAGGGTTACAATGAGCATAAGGATCATGATCAGTTGCTTGATAATGGTTACGTAAACCTTGCATCACATCATATACACTGAGCTTATTTTTAGGTGTTAAATAAACTGGAAATGATTCACCTTGATCTATTTTCGTTGTAAGACCATCAGTGTACATATGTTGCAATGTCCATACCCGTGGGTAATTATATGTTTTATCATGCTCAACATCTTGTGAATAAGCTCGATGAAAATTAAAGCTACTACTGTTTTCTGCTGATGGTAATTGGTGTTTTTTAGCAAAATCGACTAAACCAGCAGAGGCCATAAAATCAGGATGATTGGCGACATAATCAACTAATCGACCTTGATTAGCAGATACAAAATACTTATCAGCAGGAATCTTAGCAGCCATCCAATGATGTCCACTCCCCGTCTCTAAATACCAAATACCGTCTTTATCAACGAATGCGACCCCAAAACCTTCCGCTGTCCCTTGAGTTTCGATAATGTGCCCTAACAAAGCCACACCTTCTTGAGCACTATGCACTCGAGGTAAAATAACATTAACAATGGCATCTTCACCGATACCTGTTTTGGTTACATAGGGATCAACAGCTAAAACCTGAGCATTATTAAATACCGTTTCAGTCGCGGTGATACCGACACCTGCAGAATTAAATCCTGCAGCACCAAAACTGGTACCATTAGTATCAAAGTCAGAATTTGAGGTATATTGCAGCGCATTTTTGGCAGCAGGATAAGTAAAATCATTTCCCATCGCCCCAATAGAATGAAAATCATTTAATTGAGCCGTTTCTGCAGGGTGAAAGTTAAACCGCTTAGCATTGATCGCTTCGTGATCTTCATTACGAGCAATGATAAACGAACCATCAACAGTCACTTGGTTACCAACAAGAATCGTAGTGCAAGCGCTCGCTGCTATTTCAGGTTGCTCAACTTCGCTATCAGAATAATATCCTTTCATCAAAAATCGCCCTTTAAATAAAAAACACCGTTAAATATATACGGTGAAAAGCAGATGTATTTTGCGATCTATATCACACATTTATGTTATTAAAAGGTATTTTTGTATTTAAAATTCATTGTCGATCTCGATCCTGTAAATGCAATTATCAATGAATAGGGTAATAGACACCTTTCTATACCCCAATAATATGTTGTTTATTTGTTAACCGTATGGATAAACAAGGGCGAACAGTGAAAATCTTGTATTAAATTATCCACTTTATAAAAATATTCACTGCTTGTTTTTTGAACACTTTTCTAACTATTGATTCTAGGTTGGCTTACGCTATATCTG
This sequence comes from Photobacterium kishitanii, assembly GCF_000613045.3. Taxonomy (NCBI): domain Bacteria; kingdom Pseudomonadati; phylum Pseudomonadota; class Gammaproteobacteria; order Vibrionales; family Vibrionaceae; genus Photobacterium; species Photobacterium kishitanii. Next base: position 878,528 of record NZ_LN794353.1, read on the forward strand.
CGCGCTATTTTCTGACTGAGCAGTACCTAGATATTCGAGTTGTTCCGTTATATCGAGCCAACCAATAAAGATGAATCACCAAACAAGAAAGATAACGCCATTAAATCTATATTAAATACCGAAAAATAAAACACTGTAGCACTGATATTCGTTTCATATAAAAAACAACTAAATCAACCTGTAAATATACAAACTTACTTGTTTATTTTAGAAATATAAAATAACAATTCGTCGGCGCAGAATAATTAAATCAGCTACGAGGTGTTAATTTTTAAATTCACCGCTCGTAGATGAAATCGACATAACATTATGAATATTATGTATTTTAATTTAACAACAGGAGAAAAATGTAGTAATGACTAATCAAATTGCTTTAGTAACAGGAGCTAATGGTGGCATTGGTTCGAAAATTACTGAAGAGTTGGTAAAAGCAGGCTATCGCGTTATCGCAGGTTATTACCCAAGCGAAAAAGACAGAGCAACCGCTTGGATTAATGATGCCAAATATACTCAAGATGAAGTGCGCTTATTACCATTAGATGTAACTGATGCAGAACATTGCCAAGAAGTATTAACAGCTTTATGGCAAGAAGAAGGCCAAATCGATGTACTTGTTAATAACGCAGGTATTACACGAGATGCATTATTTAAACGTATGAATTTTGAACAATGGGATGCTGTTATTAAAACAAATCTTAATAGTTTGTTTTATGTTACTCATCCTCTTTTCACCTTCATGTGTGAAAAAGGTAGCTGTCGTATTATCAATATGACTTCTGTTAACGGTTTAAAAGGTCAATTTGGTCAAGTTAATTACTCTGCGGCAAAAGCAGGAGTGATTGGTTTTACCAAAGCGTTAGCCGCAGAAGGTGCAAAATTTGGTGTTACTGTTAATGCTGTTGCACCGGGTTATACCAATACTTCAATGGTCTCTGTTTTAAAACCAGAAGTGATTGATAGCATTTGCTCAACGATTCCTATGAAACGTCTAGCCGAACCCAGTGAAATCGCTGCAGCTGTTGTATTCCTTGCCAGTGAAAATGCTCAATACATCACTGGTGAAACATTATCCGTTAATGGCGGCTTGTACATGCACTAATGCTACAAAAGGATTGTAGGCATGAATAAAATTTACATTGTAGCGGCAAAACGTACCCCAATAGGTAGCTTTAACGGCTCATTAAAAACATTGTCTGCGGCAAAATTGGGTTCTATTGCAATCCATGCGGCTGTTGAACAAGCTCACTTGTCCAGTGAAGAAATTGATGAAGTAATTGTTGGTAATGTTATCAGTGCCGATCAAGGAATGGGAATTGGCCGTCAGGCCTCTTTATTATCGGGAATTCCAGAAACAGTTCCAGCCTATACATTAAATATGGTTTGTGGCAGTGGTATGAAAACTGTTATGGATGCAGCGTCACACATCAAAGCAGATGATGCCGAAATTGTTGTTGCAGCGGGGGCAGAGAGTATGTCTCAAATTCCATTCTGTGTACCTGCAGCCATTCGTAATGGTCAAAAAATGGGAAGTCTAACCCTCAAGGATTTGCTCGTTACTGACGGTTTGACTGATGCTTTTCATCACTATCACATGGGTGTAACAGCTGAGAATGTAGTTAGTAAAGAAGGACTTACACGTGAACAGCAGGACGTATTCGCATTAAATAGTCAAAAAAAAGCTATCAGTGCAATTGAACAAGGTAAATTTGTATCTGAAATTGTACCAATTGAAGTGGTAACTCATAGGGCAACGACTATTGTTGATACGGATGAATATCCAAAATCGAACACGACTATAGAATCGTTACAAAGTTTACGTCCAGTATTTAAGCTTGATGGTACCGTAACGGCAGGGAATGCTTCTGGTATTAATGATTGTGGCAGCGCGATTATCGTTGCATCTGAGAGTGCTGTTGAAAAATACAATTTAACCCCACTAGCTGAGATTGTCAGTTATGCTCAAGCTGGTGTTGCACCAGAAATAATGGGCTTAGGGCCAGTACCTGCCGTATTGCAAGCTTTAAGTAAAGCCAAATTGTCCTTAGGTGATATTGATTTATTCGAATTTAACGAAGCCTTTGCTGGTCAAGCATTAGGAGTCATGTCCGAATTAGCTAAAGATACAGGTGTACATGTTGAAGACTTAAGTCGACGTGTAAACGTAAATGGCGGTGCGATTGCATTAGGTCACCCTCTAGGAGCTTCTGGTAACCGTATTCTTGTTACTCTTATATATGAAATGCTTCGTTCCAATGCTAAATATGGATTAGCAACTTTATGTGTTGGTGGCGGTATGGGAACTGCGGTCATTATCAAACATATTTAATTATGTTTACGATAATAATCTAATTTTCTATTTCTCTTCCTGTTTTATTCTCTATGTTATAAGGAAAATAATTATGTACAACGAAATGTTTAAATCTTTTTCAGAGCAAGCAGAAAAAACGCTAGCTCCTTATATGAAATTCAATCATCTTTTTACTAAAAATATTGAAAATATAGCTGAATTACAACTTGCAGCTGTTCGTGCTTACTCAGATCTTGGTCTAAGTCAGCTAAAATCAATTGATCAAATAAAAGATATACAAAGTTTGGGTGTCTACAGTACTCAACAAATTCAATCATTAACTAAATTGTCTCAACAATTAATCGATGATAGCAACAAATTCTCTAATATTGCTCAAGAATTCAAGAACGATATTGAAGAGCTTGCGGCTGAAAATATGAAGCAAAGCGCTACCGCTAAATGCATCTGATATGTTTATAATTGCCGCCTGATCATTTAGGCGGCTTTTTTATAGCTAAAGAAGGTCGTTAAAATGGATAGCCGTTTTTTTTCAGAATATTTTTCTAGTTTAAATAATATTAACGAAACTTGGTGGAGTAATTTTAAATTAGAAAATACAGCTATTACTAGTCCATTAACTCAAGCATTGAATGATTTAACACTAAAAGATAGTCAAAAGTTGATTGAAGGTACATGGTCAAAACCTGATAGCCTTACAAAGATACAAATGGAATGGTGGGAAAGCCAAATGGCTATTTGGCAAGAAGTTATCACTTACGATAAAAAAACATCCCCTGTTATTCAACCAGACGAAGGCGATAAACGGTTTTTAGATCCAGCTTGGGATAATGATGCTTTTTATAACTGTATCAAACAATCTTATTTGCTTTTAAATAATAAAATTCAACAAGCTATCAATGATATTGATGGTGTTGATGACAAAGTAAAAGAGCGCTTAAGTTTTTTTTCTCGACAAGCGCTAAACGCTTTATCACCAACGAATTTCTTAATGACAAACCCTGAACTAACACGACTAACCATTGAACAAGATGGTGTTAACTTAGTTAACGGTTTGAAATTACTAGAGCAAGATATCGAATCAAGTGCTGATGTATTAAGAATTCGCATGACAAATAAAGAAGCTTTCCAAGTCGGTAAAGATTTAGCAAATACTGAAGGGAAAGTTGTCTTTAAAAATCATTTATTCGAATTAATTCAATACAAATCATTAACGGCGAAAGTTAATGTAACACCTCTACTTATTATTCCGCCTTTCATAAATAAATACTACATTCTAGATTTACGTGAAAAGAATTCCATGGTGCGGTGGCTTCTTCAGCAAGGTCATGCTGTATTCATGATTTCATGGAGAAATCCAGATGCATCTATGAAAGATATCGATTTTGCTGATTATATAATCGATGGTGTAATTAAGGCGACCGAAGTTGTTGAAGATATAACTAAGGCCAAAAAAATTAATGCCGTTGGTTACTGTATTGGTGGTACTTTGTTGGCAGCTAGCCAAGCATATATGATTGCAAAACGTATACGTAATCGTATTAAGACAGCAACGTACTTTACAACATTATTGGATTTTTCGCAGCCTGGAGAGATCGGTGCATATATCAATAATGAAATGATTTCCGCGATTGAACAAAGTAATGCTCAAAAAGGCTATATGGATGGCCGATCTTTAAGTGTTACTTTTTCATTATTGAAAGAAAATAGTTTGTATTGGAACTATTACGTTAATAATTATTTAAAAGGTAATAATCCAATTGACTTCGATTTATTGTACTGGAATGGTGACAGTACTAACGTGACTGAAAAATGTCATAGCACCTTATTAAGAAGTCTATATTTAAATAACAAATTGATAGATCCTAAAGGACTTAAAATAAATGATGTATACTTAGATTTAACAAAAATAAAAGTACCCTCTTATTTTATATCTGCTCAAGAAGATCATTTAGCACTTTGGAAAAGTACTTACTGTGGCGCTTTAAATCTTTCAGGCAAGAATACTTTTGTATTAGGTGAATCAGGACATATTGCTGGTATTGTAAATCATCCAGATCGGCAGAAATATGGTTACTGGACTAATGATACAATATCAAAAACACCAGAATCCTGGTTTGATAAAGCAAACCACCAAACAGGATCTTGGTGGGTCCACTGGAATGATTGGTTGAAAAAACAAGAAACTGCTAAACCTATTTTAGCCAATAGATTTGGAAGTAAAAATAATCCCGTTCTAGGTAATGCTCCTGGAGTCTATGTTTTACAAGGTTTACCTATTGTACAAGAAACTATTTAGGCATTAGTTTTACAATCAATTAAAAATATTTATTTGTTGTGATTTCTAATTGATCTGTTAATAAGTAATTTAATATAACGTCTCTTTATTACCACCGAAATTAGACAGAGTTAATCATTCTTCTGACATCGGTGGTGATCGAGTACTGCATCTTATTAATTTATAGAATACATCATCCACGCTCATATAAATAAACTCCCAATACTGTTTATCAATATAATTAAATTCTTTATTTGCCAACACTTTCCTTACAAAACACCTGACACCGTATTATGACAATTTTCATCCTGTTATAAAAAACTTTATAAAATAATGGCTTTATTTTCAGTCTCAAATAACGACTTCTTTTTGGCAGATTCAGAATAGAATGGTATCGCGATTAAATGCTGAGTAGCGGTGTATATTATAAAATATAGGGTGAAAGTGAGGATAGATTAAGCACAGGGCTTATCTTGAAATGAATAATATAACTTTTGGTGAGCTGAAAACGAATCTATATCTGTGTATATTCAAAATAAAAACAAACATAAAATTCAAGCTTTGACCCTTGAGTCAAAGCTTGATTGATTTATGTGTGAATATTTTCAACGCTAGACTTTTTAAGCTTTCGTCTATACATAGCACTAATGCTTTGTAGTTCGCAGCTATACGCGAAACTAAGTCTAAAACAATGACAGCTACTATTACGCTTCAGCGTTAAGCAGAGCAACTGATTGTTGAGCAATCACAAATTCTTCGTTAGTTGGAATCACCATCGCTAATGGCGTATTTGGTTGGCTAATGATACCTTCAGCACCAAAACGGGCTGCTTCATTACCCGCAACATCTTCACGGTAACCAAAAATTTTCAGTAGACGCATAATTTCACGACGTACTGGCAGTGAGTTCTCACCGATACCACCAGTGAAAATGATGCCATCTAACTCATCTAATGCGACCATATATGAAGCAATATATTTAGCAGCACGGTAGCTAAAGACTTCAAATGCAAGTTTAGCATCATGATTACCAGCTTCCATCGCTTCAATAACGCCACGACAATCACTGGTTAAGCCTGAAACACCTAAGAAACCAGAATTACCCACTAGTTCTTGATGTAAACGTTCAGGTGTCCAACCTTTCTTCAATAGATATTCAAGAATACTTGGATCAATATCACCACAGCGAGTACCCATCATTAGACCAGCAAGCGGGGTGAAACCCATTGAAGTATCAATACTCTCACCATTTTTAACGACACAAACAGATGCGCCGTTACCAAGGTGAACAGAAATAAAGCTTGATGCTTCAACAGGTTTATTAATCCTTTTTGCAGCTTCACGAGTAACATAATAATGGCTTGTACCATGTGCGCCATAACGACGAATATTATATTGCTGACAAACTTCTTTAGAAATTGCATATGTATATGCTTTTTCAGGCATTGTTTGATGGAAGGCAGTATCAAACACAGCAAACTGTGACAAGGTAGGAAATGCTTTAGCAGCGGCACGCATACCCAATACATGGGCAGGATTATGTAACGGAGCTAAATCACTCAACGCTTCAATATCAGCCATTACTTGCTCATCAACGCGAACCGTTGAATTAAACTTAGTCCCACCATGTACAACACGGTGACCAATAGTGACGATATTATCTTTCATACCAAGTTCATCAACCAATGCAACGATACGATCAATTGCTTGTTGGTGATGACCATCAAGGCCTGTAAGTTTGAACTCTTGTTTTTCACCGTTAACTTTCCAGCTAACGACTGCTTCAGGGAGATTAAAACACTCACCAAGGCCACTTAACGTAGCTTCACCGGTTACGGTATCAATCAACGCAAATTTAAGTGAAGAACTACCAGAATTGATTACGAGAACTAAAGAATTGCTCATGGTTATCTCATCAGAATTTTTAAGGGCGAATTTCGGATTTAGTAAAAACATCCAGTTTCGGATTTACTCAGTTCAATGCGTGATATTCATTCAACTCAGTAAGTACGTGCTAATCATATTACTCAATTTTTTTTTAATGTCTCAACTTTTGTTTCAAAAAACCCTCAAAAGTTTAAAATTTACTGGTTTAGATCAATTTTAAGACTAAAAATCGATTTAATTCGCATAAATCCGCACCATTTGATCAAATTAAGTTGAGTGTTTGATGGACTTTTTTTTGCCTTTTAAGCTATCACTAACGATATCTTATGGTTTTACCATCAAATCGATTAATAATTAACCGTATTTAGTGCGTGAATCTCAATTGAGAAATGGAATAGACACAATAAAAATAATATTATCAGTTATGCATTCTTGCAGCGAATACTAAATAGTAAGAAAACATTACTGATCACAAACAAATTCGCTTTTTTTGAGATGATAGTTAAATTATTCATCTACTGATGAGCTATCCATTGCTTGATAATAGTCATAAAGACTATCAATATCAGTACTACACATCATTGTCATTGCTGCTTTTAATTGTGGAACTGACCAATTCCACCACTTCATTTCTAGTAATTTATTAATCTGTAACGGTGCAAAACGTTTTTTAACACACCGACCAGGATTACCAACAACTATCGAATAAGGTTCAACATCTTTAGTGATCACCGCGCGCGTCCCAATCACAGCGCCATCGCCAATCTTAACGCCAGGCATAATCACACATTCAGCGCCAAGCCAGACATCATTGCCAATAACAGTGTTCCCTGCACGCTCAAAACCACTTTTGACCCCATCCCCGAACTCCTCAAAATCAAAAGGGAATGAAGAAATCCAATCATGGCGATGGCCTTGATTACCTGCCAGCATAATCACGACCCCACTCGCTATTGAACAAAACCGACCAATAATAAGCTTATCGACTTCACCAAAAATACCTGACTGCCAAACCTCATTACTCGATTTGTCGCCCAATAAATAGTGAACACATTGATCTTCAAAATGATGTTGATGGTAATAGCCAGAATAATAGCTGTAATCACCGACTTCTATATTAGGGTTCGTGATATGTTGTTTAATTTCATAACCACCAATCCAAGATGGAAAAATGCTCAACGCCATTACTATTCTCCTTTTTATACTCAACATTCAAAACAAAACGGCATATTATAACTAAAATATAAATCACCTTGGATCCCACTATGACACTCAATCATTTGCACGACGCTTATTTAGGTGAACTCTATGGTATTAGTTTTTTTACCACCTTTGTAGAACAGTATAGTGACCATAGTCATAACAATAAATGGCAAACCTTATTAGATATTGAGGTTATTACAGCCAAGAAACTAAAAACAGCACTCGTACCATTAGGCATTCAATGTCCTGATTACGATGTTGAAATGGCTCAAAAAGGCATAGCAGATGCTAATAAATGGCTCCATCTGCCATGGCCAACATTAATTAATACCATGGTTAGTTGGGTCGCTCCTTATCAACAGCGCTATCAACAACAAGCAGACAATGCTCAACAACATCAGGATTTATTTGCACTCGTTGCTGATCATGAAAATGCTATTTATGATTTTCTGCTAGCTGAGCAGGCAGGTTCAGCTGAAAGTCTTCAAATATTGCAGCGTTTTATTAATAAGCACAGTTGATATCTTTATAATAAATATTTTTATTACAATCATTTAAGCCTTATTCTTGTAAAGATAAAGGCTTTTTAATCTTCAAGAACCATTGCTTTAATTAGAAGTTTACCCCTATTTACACGCCTTAATATTCTTTTCTTACTAACGTTCAGCCTCTTGGGTTGCTACTGTAACCGCTCAGCAGTGAACGAAATAAACTATCGACCTCAGCCTTCACCTTCCCCCTCAAATGAAGCCATTATTTTTTTGCATTGGTAATTTAAATATAAAACAGCTTATAGATGTCGATGAAATACATTCATCTAAAAAACCAATATTTAATCAACCAAATAACATTTCCCCATTGATATTTAAGAGAAAATCATACACTTAAAACGCCTTTTGTGACGGCGATCACCAAGCATAAATTATTGAATAAGATGAAAAAAAAGCAAATTCATTGTGAGCACCTTCATATAATAACACTAGGTGTAATTATATATAATTACACCTAGTGTTATTATATCAACGTTGTATGAACATCTATCCCTGTTGTGATTTTAACAGTTGAATTAATATTAACGTGAAAGGAATAACAATATGCAATGGCTTGACTGGTTAGCACTCATAGCTTTCTTTTTAGTGATGATAGGGATAGGTCTTAACGCCTACCGAAAAATTAAAGGTTCAAACGATTTTTATGTTGCTGGAGGTGGACTTCCTTGGTGGCTTGCCGGCATTTCACACCATGTTTCAGGCTATTCTGGCGTTGTCTTCACCGGTTATGCTGCAATTGCTTATTCGACGGGATTTAACTTATATATATGGTGGGCGATGAACGTCGCTCTGGCTTGTTCTCTTGGTGCATGGCTAGTCGTACCACGTTGGGCTCGGCTTCGAAAAGCATTAAATATTCAGTCCCCAACAGAATACCTTAAACTTCGTTACGATATAAAAACCCAACAAGTTATTGCATGGTTAGGTGTATTACTAAAACTACTTGATACGGCAGGTAAATATGCCGCTATAGGGGTACTACTTTACGGTTTTGCTGGGGTTCCAATCCATTACGGTATTCTTATTGCTGGCTTCATTGCTATGTTATATGTCACTGTTGGCGGACTTTGGGCTGATACAATGAATGACTTTTTCCAATTCTTTGTTCAAGTTGCTGCTGGCTTAGCGATGTTTTTTATCATTCAAAACCAACTAGGAGCCGTTGGTACTAACTATTTATCAATGTGGGATAAACTTCCTGCTGGTCACTCTGACTGGTTCAATAGCGAATATTCACCGCTATTTTTTATTAGTTTTAGTATTGTTATTTTCCTTAGTTACACAGGCGGTACTTGGAACCTAGCATCACGCTTTATTGCTTCACCAACCGGGCGTGCAGCAAGAAAAGCCATGGTACTATCTTCAGTTCTATATTTAATTTGGCCACTATTCTTATTTGCTCCTATGTGGGCAGCCCCTCTTCTTCTTCCTGATTTAGCAATTGCCGACCAAACTCAAATATATTCAATGTTAACGGTAAAATATTTACCAGCAGGCGCTGTTGGGATTGTACTGGCTTCAATGTTTGCAGCAACACTTTCCATGGTAGCTTCAGATGCAAATGCGATCAGCTCAGTACTATCAAGAGATATTCTGCCATTACTTAGTAATAAGTTTAGAAATGAAAATGGTGATACGCCCTTAAAAATTGCACGTATCGTTACCTTTACTTTTACTCTTGCCACAATTCTTATTGCCTTAAACAAAGATTACTTCGGCGGTATTATTGGTCTAATCCTGGTTTGGTTTGGTGGTTTAATTGGACCAGCATCAATTCCTATGGTTTTAGGACTATTACCTTTCTATAAACATTGCGGACCTAAATCAGCCCTAGGCTCAATGGCTATTGGTTTATCCGTCTTTGTATTTACACGCTTATTCGTCGCAGAACCATCAATGGCTCTCTCTGTCGGCGGCCCAGTTATTTGTTCACTTATCTTCTTTAGTCTAGCGGCAATCTATAACCGTAAGTTCGAGGTTAAACCTGAAATCGAAGATCTGATGGTGAAATTAAGCCGAGATGAGCAAGAATCAGAAATGGAACTCGCTGAGAGCAAATAATAATGACATTGACACAGAATCCCTTAAACAACATTGAAACCATTTGGCGTAATGAGTTAGTCAATAATATCTTACCGTTCTGGAATGCTGCGATTGATACAGAAAATGGTGGAGTATACACCTGCTTTAGCAATGATGGTTCTACGCTTTTAAGCCATGATAAATACATATGGTCACAAGGACGTTTCTTATGGAACTGGAGTCGTCAGGCATACCTTATTGAACAAGGTTATCTTGATGGTGATGCTAAAAGCTATATTGACCAAGCAAAGCTTACTGCTGATTTTTTAGATAAAAACGCGTTACTAGAAAACGGTAATTGCTGTTTTGTCTTAACTGAAAACGGTAACAAAAAAGAACGCATGAATGGTGAAAGTTATGATCTTTCATTCTACGCTGATTGCTTTGTTGTGATGGGATTCTGTGAATATGCTTATGTCAGTGGTGAGCATTATTATTTTGAAAAAGCATTGTCACTTTATGACACGATTAAAAATAGATTAAAAAGCGGTTCAGTTAAAAGTGAACCTTACCCAGCAGCTGAAGGCTTTGAACCTTATGCATTTGAAATGATCGTACTTGGTATCACTAACGAATTATTACGCTATGCCATTAAATACAATCATAGTTCATTAACGCATTTAAAATTTGCATGTACACATAGCTTAAATCGCATCTTTTCAGACTTTCATCATCCAAAGTCATTAATGCCATTTGAAATGCGCACTAGCAAAATGAATCAACACACTTTATTGGCAAGCCATGTAACACCTGGGCATACACTTGAGAATATGTGGTTTTGTATACAAGCCGCACAGTTACTTGGAACATTAGAGTCCTACCTGCCTAGGATTATCACTATTACTAAGCAAATGTGGGCAATAGGCTGGGACAAAGAGCATGCTGGCCTATTCCGTTACACTTCTCGCCTTGGGAGCAAACCTAGTGGGAGTTTATTAGGTAACGACCGCTACGAAAATCTGGTTCTCGATACTTGGGACACTAAAATTTGGTGGGTGCATTCTGAAGCATTGTATACGCTGCTACTTACTTACCAATTAAGCGGTGATAAAACCCTATTATCTATGTATCAGCAAACTGAAGCTTATGTATTAGCAACCTTTCCCAACGATGAATTTGGTGAATGGACGCAAATAAGAAATCGCTTCGGTCAACCGCTTAACAAAGTGATTGCACTCCCCGTCAAAGACCCGTTTCACATCATGCGTAATTTGCAATTAATCGTGCAACTTCTTGGAATAAAAGAGGAAAACGTATGATTATTGGAATGAGTAAGGTTGATATTACACCTTCAATGCCAATGAAACTGGCCGGCTTTGATTTTCGTAGAGGTCATTACGAAAAAGTTGGAATGCCCATTTTTTGCCGTTGCTTAGTATTTGAACAAAAAATTGCATTGATAAGTCTCGAACTACTTTTCATTGGCGATTATCTCGATGCTTTAATTCGAGATAAAATTGCAACTTACAACGAACTAAAAAAGCTTAATCTACAGCTGTCAGCAACACACAGTCATTCTAGCATGCAGTCTGCGAATAACCATTCTCCAAGACTTGGCGAATTTAGTGCGACATATTGTGAAGATGTTGCCAACAAAGTAATTACAGCAATTAAGCAAGCACTTTTGAACCAAGAAATAGTTACGGTTAATAAAGCCATCACTAGCTGTGATATCGCAATATATCGTCGTGTTATCAATACTAAAGGGAAGATAGAAATGGCACCTAATAGTAATGTAGAAATTGATAAGAGCGCGCATATATTCCAATTTATTAGAACGGATGGAACCACAAAGGCAATCCTTATCCATAATCATTGCCACCCAACTGTCTCCGCAGACAACATCCTCTCAGGTGAATATCCAGGAGTGGTTTGTCATCAAGTAGAAGCGACATATGCCAATTCTGTTTGCTTGTTCTTACAGGGGTTCTGTGGCGACATTCGGCCGAACCTTTGCCGAGATAATCAATTTTATAGGGCCCATTTTGATGAGATCATTCGCATAGGTACTTCACTCGCCTCTCGCTACCTGAAGGCAATAAAAACATCGATTAAGATAAAAGAAGAATCAGTTGTCGTTTATTCAGAGAGGATGGTTTCTTTACCTTTAAATAAACCACAAAACTGGTTCGAGCTTGAAGAATATAAAAAATCACAAGCTCAAGATGATATTCATTTTGAATGGGCTGTTCATCAGCAAGGATTATTAAATAAAGATGCTATAAAAAGTAATAATTCACAACAACAAATAAAACTTTGCTTCTTAAATATTAATAACATTTTAAAATTCATAATGATTAACGCAGAAGTTGTAAATCATTACCAACACTATATAACTAAAAACATTGATTCATCCATCCTTGGGGTTGGATATTGCAACGGCATGATTGGTTATATTCCAACACAAGATCAAATTATACAAGGTGGTTATGAACCCGACTTATCATCTTATTATTTTTATTTACCCGCGACATTTACTCAACACGTTGAAAGCTGTTTAAAACAAGCATTAAATCAAATTATTGACGAGAACTAATCATGACTAAATTACTTAATAATAAAAAAGATCAATTATCTTACCAAGTTTATTCAACAAGACAGGCTATGGGTAAAGCAGCGGCAAACTATACCGAGCAGCTATTGATTAAACTTCAACATGAGCAAGATAGTGTGCGTATTATTTTTGCATCAGCGCCTTCTCAAAATGAGTTTCTGGCCCATTTAAAGGCTTCAACTAAGATTGACTGGTCAAAAGTCACAGCCTTTCATATGGATGAATACATTGGTTTACCAACGGGGGCTGAGCAAGCATTTAGCCACTTCATTAAAAATTCATTACTTGATGAAGTCAAACCCTCTACGGCACATTTTATTAATATTGATGCACAAGATAGCGTGCAAGAATGTCAGCGCTACGCCGCTTTATTACAACAAGCACCGATTGATCTTGTTTGCTTAGGAGTCGGTGAAAATGGTCATATTGCCTTTAATGATCCATGGGTTGCTGATTTTAATGACAAAGCCATTGTCAAAAAAGTTCAGCTTGATACTCAATGTCGTCAACAACAAGTTAATGACGGTTGCTTCGCAGCCCTAGACAATGTACCGCAATACGCACTAACGCTGACAATTCCAACCTTAGTCAACGCTAAACATATGGTTTGTATCGTACCAGCAGCAACCAAACGTGAAGCAATAACCGCAATGATCAATGGCGAGATTAGCGAAGATCTCCCTGCATCAATCTTAAGAAAACACCAGAGTGCCGCATTATTTCTTGATAATGAATCAGGAGCAGACTTGCTATGATCATTACAGGAAAAACCTTGGCCGAGCAGCCAATCCGAATCTATACCGAAGCGGGTATTATCTCTCAGGTAGAACCTATCGCGACTACTGATACGACTAGCCTACCCTACATAGCACCAGGCTTGATTGATCTTCAGGTCAACGGCTTTGCAGGGGTTGATTTTAATACATTACCATTAACAAAATCAGGCATCACCCACGCGACAGAGCAGATGCTGAGCTTTGGGGTAACGGGCTATTACCCGACAATTATCACTAACAGTGACGATAATATTTGTCAGCTATTTAGTGATTTCCAGCAGTTCAAACGTAATGATGCTCAACTTGCACAAACCTTACTTGGTTTTCATCTAGAAGGGCCATTTATCTCACCGAATGATGGACCTCGAGGGGCACATAATCGCGACTATGTTCAAGCACCTAATGTTAGCCTTGTTCAAAAATGGTATGACGCATCTGAAGGTCAGCTAAGTATTCTGACGTTATCGCCTGAGTGGGAAGATGGTTTACAAGCAACCATTGAATACTGTGTTGCGATGGGCATTAAAGTATCAATTGGCCACTCTGCTGCAACTCCAGACCAAATTCAACAAGCCACACAACTTGGTGCAACCATGTCAACTCACCTTGGTAATGGTTGTGATTTACAGATCCATCGTCATCACAACTACATTTGGCAGCAGCTCGCGGAAGACCAATTGTGGACGGCGATTATCGCAGATGGCTTTCATCTCCCTCCAGCAGTAATCAAAGTCATTTTAAAAGCCAAGCAAGATCAAGTGATTTTGACCAGCGATACCACTGCATTTGGCGGAATGAAACCAGGCCGTTATCAAACCCATATTGGCGGTGATGTCATACTGACAGAGCAAGGAAAATTACATCTAGCCAGTAATCCAGAGTTACTTGCAGGTTCTGCTAAATCCGTTCTTGATTGTATAAATTACCTCATTAATTCCGACTTACTGAGCGCAAACAGTGCTTGGAATAAAGCCAGTTATAGTCCATCAAGTTTCATGGGACTAAAAAACAGAGGATCTCTAGAAGTAGGTCAACGTGCGGATATCGTTATGTTGAATAAAAACGACAACGGACTGTCGGTCTTACAAACCATTCTTGCAGGAGAAGCAGTTTATACTGCTTAACAAACCATGAGTTTATCTAAAGATTACTTACATCAAATTACCCAACATTTGAACTGTATTCATGATTCTGAGTATCAAAATATCTTAGAAGCAGCAAAGCTCATTGCTTCACAAATAGCCCAAGATAAAGTGATCCATGTTGCAGCATCAGGTGGCCATTCAAATCTAGCAACCCAAGAGATTTTCTTTCGTGCTGGCGGATTAATGCATATTAATCCCATCATTGATGAAGGGACGTTATTAACCAATGGTGCCTTACGTTCGATGGCAATTGAACGACTGGCTGATTATGGAAAAATCGTCGTTCAAAACAATCCAATGCAATGTGGTGATGTTCTACTATTAATTAATGCCTATGGTATCAATGCTGCGGTTCTAGACATCGCACTTGAAGCAAAAAAGAAAGGCGTCACGGTTATTGCCATCACATCAATAGAGCATGCTCAGCAGACCTCGGCTGAGCACCCGGCACGTCACCCAAGTAAGCAAAACCTGTGTGACGTTGTTGATCTCGTCCTTGATTGCAAAGTTCAAGTCGGTGATGCCGTTGTTCAAATAGAAGGTATCACTCAAAAAGTCGCGGCAATATCAACATTCGCTAATTCGTTTATCCTTAACGCACTCGTCATTGAAACCGTTAACTTACTCGCTCAACAAGGAATCGAACCTCCAATTTGGAAGAGCGGTAACGTTATTGGTGGCGATGAATGGAACCAGCAATTCATTGCCCGCTTTAAAGACAGAATCCGCTTATTGTAATGCATCAGCTAGCGCGCTTCTTCTAGCGCGCTGCAACTTAAAAACAAACCAATCTCGGTTAATTCACCATTAACCGCTAGCAAGGTCTTGCCGAAAGACATGACCTAAAAATAACGATAAAAATATTTTTATTAAAAATAAATCTTTTGCAAGGAGAATACCGATGACAAATAGCATTAGTAAACTAAGTCTCTTATTATATAGCTGGGGTAAACGTAGCCGGTTTTATTTATTAAGCACTCTATTATTACTTGTTTCACAAGTACTTCATGCAGAGACAAATAATAGTGAAAATAAAAACAAACAACCTGTAATTGCATATCATGTCGATTTTCGCGTACAAGTTATGCCAATTACAGCGCTAAAAGCAATGGTAAAAGAAATATCATCTTTAGGGTTTAATACAATAATAATGGAATGGGAAGCAACATACCCATATAAAAAGCACAACATTATATCTAATCGTTATGCTTATACTCGAAAAGAAGTAAAAGAGTTTATTGAATATAGCGAAGATCTGGGACTTGATGTTATCCCGCTACAACAAAACTTTGGTCATGCTGAATATATTTTAATGCATGAACGTTATGCTTATTTAAGAGCCGACGCGAGACAACTATCACAAGTTGACCCAACACGATTAGATGCAGCCAGAGATCTGTTTGAAGAACTTTTTGACGATATGTTCTCCACGCATAATTCTCAATATGTTCACATCGGTGGAGATGAAACACGCTTACTCGATTGTGCAAATTGCCAAATCGCATGGGGGGATCTCGGTGAAGAAGCCGGTAAATCTAAAATCTATGTCGACTACATGAAAATGATAGCAGAAATTGTAACGGAACGAGGGAAAACCCCACTGATCTGGGCTGATATGATTCTTAAGCATCCAGACGCTATTAAAGATATGCCCAAAAATGTCATTTATATTGATTGGAATTATGGCTGGGCTTTTGATCGCTTTGGCTCTGACCCACGAGATTTAATCAAGCAATATGGCCTTGAGTTTTGGGGAGCACCTTCTATCCGCTCAGGCCCCGATGATTATCATAGTAATTCGTGGGAAAAACACCTTAAAAATATGGCAGACTTTATCCCTGAAGCTAAAAAAGCGGGTTATACCGGCATGGTGTTAACGTCTTGGTCTACATCCGGTGAGTATGGTTATAATTGGTTCAGTGGTGAAGTTGAAACAATTGAAATCTACCCTATTCGTCAGGTCTATCCACATTCATACCCTAATGATGCATTTAGAATGACAACCAGTGCTTTTATTGACGCACTACAACAAAATGAACCGATTAAAGTTAAAGGCTATGCCCGTAGTTATGCTAAGAATCGATTTGGTATAACCGCAGCAAAAGCGAATGCTCTTTGGAATATTCTGAGTGCTGAAGTGATGAATAACACAGTAGTAATAGGATCGGTTAAATTATCAGGTGAAAAAGGACTCTCTGAAGAAGATCGTCGTCTGGCAGAGCTAAGTCTAGAAAAAATAAGAGAATTACAAGCACAGCTTAAAAATATAGAGCCTAAATATAACAAAGCGGAATTTTCACATTATACGCTACAACTTGATTTACGTGAGTTTTGGTTAAATTATCGAACAATTCAAGGCTGGGTTCAATCTCAGGAATTTACCCGTAAAGATAAACCAGCAGCTATCGCAATGTTAACCACATTATTGGTTAAAGCCGAGCAACTCAATCAGCGTTTTTATGCTTCATTTGATGGTGCGCTATATGCATCAGAAATTGAAACCCTCAATGAATACCGCAACCATAAAATTGAAGTATTATTACAGCGACTATCAAATCAACGTTGATTATCAATAACCGTTTTTAAATTGACAAAATTGACTACTATTGTTTAAACAGATATTGCGAATTAAGCAATATCTGTTTTTCTAGTGTTCATCATATCGACTTTATTTAGCTTCAATAAATAGTATTAATATTTATAACCAAGATAAAAATCTAGTCATATATTTAGCTAAAATAAATAGCCACGACTGAAAAAACTATTTTAATATATAAAGTTAGTTGTCTATAAAATCAAAGCTAATAAATAATTTGTGCATTTAGAAGTGACTCGATATGATAAAGGTAGTTAGAGGCTCAACGATAATTAAAAACAATTATGAAACCAAAAAGTTTATCTCTAGAAAGAAAGATTCTTTTATTTGAGCAAATTATTAATGGCTACCAAAGCGATGAAATGATTACTCGTAAAGGCTTAGTCGAAACAAATGGCCTTCGTCCTGCAACCGTAACCCAACTTATTTCCGACCTAATCTCTCTTAATATGGTAAAAGAAGATACAAAAGCTCAGGTATCAGGCCCAGGTCGCCCTGAAGTATGTTTAATTCCCAATTTACAAGCATTTAATGCCGTTTTTGTATATGTAGACTCATTGACCATTATTTCATCATTGGTAAACCTCGCCGGAGAGGTTCTTTTTACAACTAATATTGAAGTTGATAATCGAGAGGCAACCAAAGAAGAATTAGTCTTAGCCGTCGAATCTTTAGTCATTAAAGCCATCGAATCTGCAACACCTGCGATGACAATTTGTGGCATTACTTTATCGCTACCAGGTATTATCGATCGCGAAAATCAGGTTTGGAAGTATTCTAATCGTTGGCCCAATGCGACTAATATTTCGTTTAAATCGCTTGCATCTACTATTAACTATAAAATTAATCTTGTTAAAAATCTTCAGTCTGAGCTCAATGCCTTTGTTTTAGAAAATAGCCAACTGCAATCAAGAAATACCCTATACATACACTGGGGAGAAGGAATTGGTGCTGCAAATTATGATTCTCAAAGAATGACTCGCTTTAGAGAAAAAGGATTATTCAGTGAATTGGGTCAAACGATTATCGATTCAAATGGTAACACCTTAGAACAAGCTGTTTCTCTTGCTGCTTTACGCAACGAATTGAGTCATTGCCTTGGTTGTCTAATTGGCAATGAGAAACAATGTGCTGAACAAGTGATTAAACAATCACTATCGTCATTACCATGCTTGGAAACGGCCACTCAGACATTTACGCGTGCGTTAGTAAATACCTATCTCACCTTATTCCCTGATACCATCATACTGACAGGACCATTTGTTCAAAATGAGCAAGTCTTCAACTTATTGAGCCAACAATTTTTTGCGCAACTACCAAGTTATTATTCGTCTGACATTCAGTTACTCGTCAATACAAACTCTGTAAAAAATGAACTGCAAGGCTCGATAGTGCCCTTTTTTAGCCAATATGTTAATGAAACAATCTCAAAAGAGCCTTGCTAACAAATACATATTACATAGCGTTATTTAATTGAGAAAGACAAGACAGGATAGAATTAACTAGTATGCTGAAAAACGACGAACCGTTTGATGTTAAAGTGATAAATAAAAGACTTCCCTGAGGAAGTCTTTTATTTTAAACATAAATCCTTAGCTGACTAAATCTGCCGCTTCACGTGCAAGACGACCTATTTCATCCCAACGACCTTCATTAATCATCGCCTTATCAACCATCCACGTACCACCACAAGCAAGTACTCTATCTATCGCTAAATACTGTTTAATATTCTTCGATGTAATACCACCAGTAGGCATAAACTGAATTTGGCCATAGGGACCCAGTAAAGACTTCACCATATTGATACCGCCCGATGCTTCGGCAGGGAAAAATTTAAGGGTGGTGATCCCCATTTCAATTGCCGCTTCTACCGCACTTGGATTATTAACACCTGGAATAATATCGATTCCAATCTCTTGGCATGCTTTTACTGTCTTAGGATTAAACCCAGGAGATACGACAAACGTCGCCCCTGCTTCTTTAGCTGCAATCGCTTGCTCAATATTTAAAATAGTTCCTGCACCAATAAGCATCTCAGGTTGCGCTTCACGTAATAAACGAATCGCATCAACAGCGGCATCTGAACGGAAAGTAATTTCAGCGGCCGGTAAACCATTATCAAAAAGAGCCTTACCCAAAGGGATAATATCTTCAGCGCGATCAATTGCAATTACAGGAATAACTTTAATAGCAGCAAGCTGTTGGGCTGTCGTCGTCATTACACAATTTCCTTGTTGATGTATTGATTAAAAATGTTAGTCGTCGTTTGATCGTTATTACAATTAATTTCTGCAGTTTCAGAGGCTGGAATGATGGCGCCTTTATGTTGAATAACAATACCTGCAAGTTGATGCCCTAATTCAGAACATTTAACAGGAGACAGTCCACGAATAACCCCTGCAATAAATCCAGCATTAAATGAATCGCCAGCAGAAGTTGTATCAACCACATTTTTCACAACGGTTGCCGCAACAAAAGTTCGTATATCCATCATGAAATTCTCATAATAATTCCCTTTCGGCCCCATTTTCACAACCGCTTGTTTTACCCCTGTTTGCTTAAGCCGAAGCAGTGTTTCTTCTTCAGAAGTATCTCCCCATAATGCGGCTTCGTCGTCATTGGTCACTAAAGCTAAATCAGTAATAGCAAATAGTTGTCGGTAACAATGACGAGTAGTCTCACTATCTTCCCAAAGTGCAGGTCGATAATTGGAGTCAAAAATAATACTGACACCTTTTTTACTTAAGCGAGTAAGCAAATCAATGAGTTGTTGACGATCATCAGGGGGTAAAATAGCAAGACTGATACCACTCAAATACACCATATCAACACCATCAAGATGTTTAACTACCCTTTCAAACTCAGAGTGGCGCAGCATATAACGAGCTGCGGATTGATCACGCCAATATAAAAAAGTACGCTCACCAAATTCATCAAGTTGAATCAAATACAAACCAGGCTGCCGATGCTTATCACGCAGCACAGTAGCCGTATTTATTCCCTCTTGTTGCCAACGCATGATCATACCGTCACTGATCGCATCACATCCCAATGCTGAAATATAATCAATGGCCACCGATTGCCCCGCAATACGAGCAAGATATACCGCAGTATTAAGAGAATCACCGCCATAGGTTTGTTGCATGGCACCAAATGATGAACCATTCAGTTCAATCATACATTCGCCAATCAGTGCAATACGCTTCATTTACGTACTCCTGATGGCTGAAAGTATTCTTTGGCATTGTGGTAACAGATATCTTGAACAAGCTTGCTTAGCATATTGATATCATTAGGAACTTCGCCATTCATTACCCAATTACCAATAGTGTTACATAGGATTCGGCGGAAATATTCATGGCGCGTATAGGATAAAAAGCTACGAGAATCCGTAAGCATACCGACAAATTGACTTAATAATGCCAATTGTGACAATTGTTCAATCTGACGCTGCATTCCATCTTTTTGATCGTTAAACCACCATCCCGATCCAAATTGAATTTTTCCGGCAATCCCACTACCTTGGAAATTACCAATCATTGTTGCCAACATCTCGTTATCACGGGGATTTAGACAATAAAGGATGGTTTTTGGTAGCTCATTAGTAATATCCATATCATCAAGCAACGCAGCTAATTGAGAAGCAAATGGGCGATCTCCAATGGAATCAAAACCGCAATCAGCTCCAAGAAGCTGGAACATACGAGTATTATTATTACGTTGGGCGCCAATGTGTAATTGCATAACCCAGCCTCGCTTAGCATATTGTCGACCAAGCCACACTTGAACAGCGGTACTAAACTGATCAATTTCATTATCAGTTAAGGTTTCACCGTTTAATCGACGACGAAGGATTGCATCTAAAACACGCTCTGAAGGTGTCTTACTATAACGAACGACCTCAATACCATGATCAGCAGCGCGACAATTATGTGCAGCAAAATGATCAAGCCGCAGCTCTAATGCGCTTAATAAGTCACTAAAACGATGAATATTAATATCAGCGACTTCACCAAGTTGCTGCATATACTCAGCAAAACCATCAAGTTCAATTTTAAAAGCACGATCTGGACGCCAACTTGGCGTTACATCAACATCAAAACTATCATCTTGTGCAATCATTTTATGATATTCAAGTGAATGGATAGGATCATCTGTTGTGCCTGCCATAACAACATTCATGCCTGTCATTATTCCACGTGCAGAAAATTCTGGTGTCGCCAACATTTCATTACATTGATGCCAAATACCTTCCGCAGTATCGGGACTAAATAATGTACCAGTAATACCAAAAGGACGACGAAGCTCTAAATGCGTCCAATGATAAAGTGGATTACCTAGTGTTTGCGGCACAGTTTTAGCCCATGCCATATATTTTTCAAAATCAGAACTTTCTTTTCCAGTAATTAACGCCTCAGGTATACCTGCTGCGCGCATACCACGCCATTTATAGTGATCACCTTCAAGCCAGATTTGGCCGAGGTTTTTAAACTGACGGTTGTGAGCTATTTCCTGTGGATTTAGGTGACAATGGTAGTCGTAAATAGGCATATCTTTGGCGTAGTCATGATATAACTGACGCGCTACATCATTAGAAAGTAAAAAATCATCACCAAGAAACGTTTTCATGTTTTGCTCCATGCAATATGCTGGGCATAACAGCCCAGCTTATTATTATCTTAAAGAGAGGCAACCGCAGCGCGAGCGCCTTGAGTAATGATTAATTGATATGCTTCAGTTAACGCATTAACAAAGCTTTGATTTTGAATTAAATCGGTACCGAAAATAGCCTCAATAGATAATAAAGCTGTCACGACCGAAGGCTGAATACCATGTTCAGCATAAATAGCATTAAATTGCGCAACCATAGGATCTCGCACATCTATCGGATTATTCTGCTCATCGACAGCTGCGACATAGCGCATCCAGCCAGCAATACCCATTGCTAACCATTTATAATCAGTATGTTGTTCTAAGTGATGACGTAATGATCCCCCCATTCGTTGAGGTATCTTTTGGCTACCATCCATGGCGATCTGCCATGTTTGATGCTTTAAACTCGGATTAGTAAAACGTTCAATTAATAACGAAGCATATGCTTGTAAATCTGTACCTTCAGGCATGGTTAGTGTCGGTGCTTGTGCTTGCATCATCATATCGAATGCCGCTTTACGATAACTGTCGTTAGTCATCGTATCTGAAATATGAGCATAACCACCAAGATAACCAAGATACGCTAGAAATGAATGACTTCCATTTAGCATCCGTAGTTTCATTTCCTCAAACGGAACAACATCAGCAACAAATTCAGCACCAGCAACATTCCACTGTGGACGACCATTAACAAAATTATCTTCAATGACCCATTGGCGGAAAGGTTCGCAAGCAATACCACAAGGATCTTCAATACCAACTAACTGCGCAATTTCTTCCAAAGTTTCAACTGTCGCAGCAGGAACAATGCGATCAACCATGGTACAAGGGAAAGTAACATTAGTCGCAATCCAATCCGCTAGCTCTTGATCAACTAAATATGCAAAATCAAGTACAGCTGCTCGTGCAACATGACCATTTTCTTGAACGTTATCGCATGACATTACCGTAAATGGTTTAAGATTTCGGTCACGTCGCATGCGTAACGCTTCAACAATATATCCAATCGCAGAAGTTGGCTGACAAGGGTTTTCAAGATCAGCTTGAATCAAGCTATTGTTTTTATCTAATCGACCCGTCGCCGGATCAGCGCAATAACCTTTTTCAGTTATGGTCATAGACACAATCGCAACTTGTTCTTCTGCCATTTTTTCAAGTACAGCAGATTTACCATCCAACATCGGATGCAGTGACTCATTAACTGAACGAATTAATTTCACATCGGTACTGTGTGCACCTTTTTCAATAACGGTATAGAGATGATCTTGTGCACGTAACTGATGAATAAGATCTTCACCACCAAATAGATTAATCTCACAAATTCCCCAGTCACAGCCCGTTTTTTCAAGCATTTCATCGGTAAATAGAGCTTGATGAGCACGATGGAAAGCCCCAAAACCGAGGTGAATAATACGGCTTTGTAAAGCACTACGATTATAGGTTGAGCAAATAACATGATCATGTAATGGAATATTTGAAATAGTATTCATTTATGCAGTCCTTTATCTCGTAAATTCACACTGACGGGATAGTTGTTAATAGAGATTAATAGCCAAGTACAAGGCGTGGTAGAAATAAACTTAGTTCAGGGATAAATGTTACAGCCATAAGTGCAATGGTGAGTGCAGCATAAAAGGGCAGTAATGGCTTAATAACTTTATCAATCGATACTTTTGCAACAGAGCAACCTATAAATAAAGCGCTACCTACAGGAGGGGTACAAATACCAATTGCAAGATTGAAGGTCATCATTATGCCGAAGTGCACAGGATCAACACCCAGATCTAAAACTATTGGTAAGAAAATAGGAGTAAAAATCAGTACTGCCGGCGTCATATCCATAAAGATGCCAACAATAAGTAAAATCACATTAATAATAAGCAGTATCATCAATGGATTATCAGAAATAGCTAATAACGCATCAGCGATCATATATGGAATATCAGCACTTGCCATGGCCCAAGACATCCCCATAGAAGCACCAACAAGAAGCAAAACAATGGATGTAGTGATCGCTGATTCAAGAATAATAGCGGGTAACTCTTTAACCTTAACTTCTCGATAAAATCCGACGGCTAATATTAAGGTATACACAACAGCAATTGCTGATGCTTCAGTTGCCGTAAAGATACCGCCAATGATTCCTCCCATAATAATCGCAATTAATAATAGTGAAGGTATGGCTTTGATTGAAGTATCAACCACCTCAGCAGTACTAGGACGTGGTGCGATAGGATAACCACGTTTCTTGGCAATAAAGCCAGCCACAACCATCAAGCTAACCCCCATAATAAGACCTGGAATATAGCCCGCTAAAAAAAGTGCTGCGACAGATGTTCCGCCAGATACCAGTGAAAATACAATAAGAGTATTACTCGGAGGAATAAGAAGCCCAGTCGGACAAGAGGTTATATTTACTGCTGCAGAAAATTGTTCGTCATAGCCTTCTTTCTTTTGTAAAGGTGCCATCGTTCCACCCACAGCTGCTGCAGATGCAACAGCAGAACCAGAAATCGAGCCAAACATCATATTAGCAATGATATTTACATGCGCCAGAGATCCTGGTAATCGACCAACGAGTACTTTGGCAAAATTAATCAATCGAATAGCAATACCACCTTGATTCATGATATTACCTGCCAAAATAAAAAACGGAATAGCTAATAGAGCGAAATTATCTAATCCTGCAGCCATTCTCTGCGCTACAACGGCAATGGCAGGCTCTAAAGGTAAACTCATCATTATGGTGATAAGTGATGATAAACCGATAGCAAAAGAAACAGGAATTCCTAAAGTAAGGAGAACTGCAAAACTACCAAATAACGCGAAAATGAGCTGCCATTCCATTGTAGAAATCCTTTTTAATTAGTGTTGTTGAGTTTCTGATGTGATCAAATTATCTGAAGTTAACTGTTGTACTTTTTCAATAGTGAAAACAGTGGAATAAAACATCATTAATGCGCCACTAATCGGTAAACAAAAATAGATATATCCCATTTGTAGCCCAAGTGCGGGAGTTAATTGGCCGGTTGATAAGGTTTTCAACGCGAGGTTGGTACCACCATAAATTAATACGATAAAAGCAAAAGCTGCGATGGCTAACTGAATAATAATTTCATTAATAATCTTACGTTTTCCAGTCAATCTCATTGTTAATAAATCAATCGCAAGATGTCGTTTTTGACCTGTCGTGTAAGCAGCACCAATAAGAGCCACCCACATAAACAAATATCGAGCAAGCTCATCGGTGATCGTACTTGGTTTACCTATGACGTAACGAGAAAGGACTTGCCAGATAACACAAAACACAAGAAAAATTGAGAGAGACACGGTAAACGTGGCTAACCCTCGATTTATATAATCAACCAATTTTCTCATTTGTCGTTCCTTAAGATGAGGTGGCATGTCAAACCCTACCTGGTCAACCAATGACATTTGGTCGCTACGATATTTGGATTCATCATATTGATAATGCGCATTAGTATATTTAACAGCCGTGAATAGTCACGTGAGCAACTTCACAGTTATCATTGGTCAACCAATTAAGGTATTTTATTGTGATTCCGGTCAATCAATTTGCTTTTTATCTTTGACTTCACCCTGATTACGCACCAATATGACGCTGTATTCACGTCTACTCCATACAATGGATGACCAATTTCACGGAGATATAAGAAATGATGACGCGTAAAAACTTGCTAACTGCAATTATTGGTACGGCTTTAACTTTTGGTGTATCGGCTTCTTCTTATGCATCAACTACGTTAAAGTTAAGTCATAACAACCCTCGCGATCATGCAGTGCATAAAGCGATGGATCATATGGCAAAAGAAGTGCGAAAATTGACAGATGGTGAGGTACGCATCCGTATTTACCCTGATGCTCAATTGGGTAACCAGCGGGAATCAATGGAGTTAATGCAAAATGGTGCGCTGGATATGGTTAAATCAAATGCCGCAGAACTAGAGGCATTTTCACCCGCTTACTCTGCATTTAATATCCCTTACCTATTCCGTGATAAAGGTCATTTTTATAAAGTGCAAGAAGGCACTATCGGAGAAGAAATTCTTGCCTCATCCCGTAACAGCGGATTCATTGGCATGACATATTATGATGCAGGTGCTCGTAGTTTTTATACAAATAAACCAATAAAGACACCTGCAGACCTGAAGGGTATTAAAGTACGTGTACAGCCAAGCCCATCAGCTATCAACATGATTAATGCATTAGGTGGTAATCCTACCCCATTAGCATATGGTGAGCTCTATACCGCACTACAACAAGGTGTTGTTGATGCTGCTGAGAATAATATTCCTTCTTTTAGTTTAAGCCGTCACAGTGAAGTTTCTAAATATTTTAGTTTAGATGAACATACTATGGTTCCTGACGTACTGGTCATTTCAACCAAAGCATATGATTCTCTCTCTGAAGAACATCAAAAAGCGCTTAAACAAGCAGCCTTAAGTTCAATGCAGCTAATGAAAGATCTTTGGGCTGAATCAGAAGCAAAAGAACGTGCAAAAGCCGAACAATTAGGTGTGAAATTTATTTCAGTCGATAAAACTGCTTTTGTTGAAGCGGTGCAGCCAATGTATAGTGATATTGAGCAAAAGAATCCAGCACTCGACCAAATAATTAAAAGAATTCAAGCCGTTCAATAATAAAACATCGAATTAAGCTAATAACAAAGAGGTTGACCAATTTAATTTGGTTATTATGATAGTACTAAGTGCAATTTAATATAGCGGTAATATCATCATGATCCCTTTTGAACCTAAACGGCCTTATCAAGAATTAGGATTAGTACTTAGACAAGAGCTAATTGAAAACTCATATAAAGTGGGTGACAGGTTACCACCCGAACGTGATATTGCTGAACGACTCAATGTCAGTCGTACAGTCGTTCGTGAAGCACTTATTATGTTAGAACTTGAAAATTTGGTTGAAGTAAAAAAAGGATCTGGTGTCTATATCATTAATATCCCCAACCAACCAAATAGCCGTGAAAATGTTATTAGTGACGATGTAGGTCCTTTTGAGATGCTACAAGCTAGACAGCTACTAGAAAGCAATATTGCTGAATTTGCAGCAACTCAAGTAACGCCTGGCGATATTGTAAAAATGCGGGCGGCATTAACATTAGAACGAAATGAATTTGTTAATGGCACCAAAGAATGTACTGGCGATGAGTTATTTCATCTCTGTATTGCTGAAGCGACTCAAAACTCAGTGTTAGTCGAGATGCTAAAACAATCTTGGGCGCGTCGTGAGCAAAGTCCAATGTGGCAAAAATTACATACGCGCATCATTGACTTAGATTATCGCGAAGAATGGTTAGAAGACCATGCACGTATTTTAGCAGCCATGCAACGCAAAGACTCCGTTGAGGCAAAAAATGCAATGTGGCAACACCTTGAAAATGTGAAACTGCGATTATTATCGCTTTCTGATATTGATGATCCTAATTTTGACGGCTATTTATTTAATTCAAATCCAGTCGTTTCATTAGGAATAGATAATTAACTATTATTAGTTTACATATTTAAGGCTAATCATCTATTAGCCTTTATTTAAAATAATTAAATTAATTAATTTTCATTTACCCCGTATATAACTTAATTCGAATGATATCGAATGGGTTAAGTATATCTGCTAAAAGGTAATTATAATGGAACAAACGTGGCGTTGGTATGGTCCTAATGACCTTGTCTCTCTTGATGATATAAAACAAGCAGGCGCAACAGGTATTGTTAACGCACTCCATCATATTCCAAATGGTGAAATTTGGACTAAAGATGAAATATTAAAACGCAAACAAATCATTGAAAATAAAGGGCTTACATGGTCTGTTGTCGAAAGTGTACCAGTCCATGAGGAAATAAAAACCCAAACAGGAAACTTTCAGTATTGGATTGACAATTATAAACAAACACTACGTAATTTAGCTGAATGTGGCATAGATACAGTATGTTATAACTTTATGCCAGTATTAGATTGGACACGAACAGATCTTGAATTCGAAATGCCAGATGGATCTAAAGCACTACGATTTGATCAAATTGCATTTGCTGCTTTTGAACTTCATATATTAAAACGTCCTGACGCCATCGATGATTATAACGCAGAAGAACAAGCTCAAGCATTAGCGTATTTTGAAAATATGTCTGCGGCTGAAATTGATCAGTTAACACGTAATATAATTGCAGGCCTTCCTGGAGCTGAAGAAGGCTATACATTAGCCGCGTTTCAAGCTCAACTTGATCGTTATGCAGGCATCAATAAAAATAAATTACGCCAGCATATGAAATACTTTTTAACCGAATTAATGCCAGTATGTGAAACAAATGGTATTAAGATGGCAGTGCACCCTGACGATCCACCACGACCGATTCTTGGTTTACCGCGTATTGTCTCAACAATCGAAGATATCGATTGGTTGACACAAGAAGTACCAAGCCAAATGAACGGGATCACTATGTGTACAGGATCTTACGGTGTTCGAGGTGATAATGATTTAGTCAACATGATCAAACAACATGGCGATCGTATTTATTTTACTCACCTCCGCTCAACACAGCGTGAAAATAACCCAATGAGTTTCCATGAAGCAGCTCATCTTGAAGGCGATGTCGATATGTATAATATCGTTATGGCTATTTTAGAAGAAGAGCATCGACGTAAAGAATTAGGAGATAACCGCCTAATTCCAATGCGTCCTGATCATGGACATCAAATGCTTGATGATTTAAAAAAGAAAACTAATCCCGGTTATTCGGCAATTGGACGTCTAAAAGGTCTTGCTGAAGTTCGTGGCTTAGAAATGGCACTAAAACGCACATTTTTTAATCATTAATATCTTTCAATTAATCGCGTGCTCCTCTGAGCACGCTTTTTTGTATAAAAAACATACCGTCATTTACCATAACTATAGTCATAAATAGACTAATCTTTAAATGCACTGCATTCATTCTAAGTCACGCGTGATGACTTTTATTCTCTATAGACAAAACGCAACTAAATTTACATTAAAAACCATCTCTAAAAAATAAACACCATAAAAACAATATAATAGCTCATTACCCTTTATTGCCGATTTTAAAGTTAAAATTTATTTGCATAAAATTGACACTAATAAGCATTAAAACATCCATAATGAACACAAATGTTGACAAATATTAACATTAAAGTGTTTATCAATAGGGATGCACTTAGCGTCTACATACCACTTTAATCGCAAGAGGAAGATAAATGAAAAAGATCTTACTGATAGCCTTAAGTGCTGCAGCAATTATGACTGGATGTAAAACGCTGCCAGTACCAGGTACGGCAAATATGTCAAATCCTGCCGCTGATTATTGTGTACAACACGGTGGTACCCACAAAATCACCACCAATAAAGATGGTAGCCAAGCCGGTGTCTGTGAATTTGATAACGGTAGTCAATGTGATGCATGGGCATTTAAACGTGGAACATGCACTAAAGAAAATAACGCGCCTATCGTTTACTGATACTAATCATATCAGCTAAAATACATAACGGGTATACGAGGATCCTCCCCCTTTCTTTGTATACCCGTTTCCTATTCTAGAATTAATTTTCTGCATCAATAAAATAAAAATGTTATTTAATAATGACTTGATAACTTACTCTCGCTCTACTGCCAACGTCAAGTTTTCCAAATAACTGCCAGGCAATCGTCCCCTGATAACCTAGCTGATTTATCCCCTCAGACGTAATAACTTGGCAGCGTAATGCAGATGGCAAATGATGATCATCACAAGTTATTATTGTTGCTAATGCTGTAAACTGAGGAACAGAAGTAGATATATGAATATTTGAGATAACACTTTCAGAACTATTTAGTACATCAATATTATATTCAATCACATCCCCTGGTATTGCTTCAATCGATGTTGAGACCTCACCACCTTGTGTAATATTTTTCACTGTCTCGGTGAAAGTAATACCAGACGAGTATGATGAATAACTAATTGATATAATTGAAATAAAAAATAAAAACTTACGTATAAAAACTAACATAACCTAGCCTCTACCAATACTGCTTCGTAAATAATAATTTTATTACTTATGATTTTATTGTTTCATTAATTACTCATTGTCTTATTTTTAAGAAATAGCCATACACCTCAACAACGGAACGATGATCAAGTTATATTTTTTTACGGTTAATGTAAGATCAATTACGACTATAATGATTAACTGGTTATTAAATCATTCAAAAAAGCTTATTAAGCTAATAAATAACCACTTATTAATCTACTCTAGAAATAAAAAAACCTTAAGAAACAAATGATTATGGTTTTTATGTCTCAATTACCTATAGATTCAAGCGATCATCCTTGATCATTGTTCCATACTGGTTTTATATTTAATATCTACGCTATGCCATTAATTACTAAACATCGATTAGTTTAAATAATAATTAATTCTTTATTATTACTATTAAATCGAAATAAATTCTTTATGCTAATAAAACAATTTAATAACTGATTAGAGATATATCTTGAATAAAACCAAACACATATGTGATTTTTTAAAAAATAATCACTTACTAACATTATGTACTAGCGCTAATTCAGATTTATGGTGTGCTAGTTGTTATTATTATTTTGATCAAAAAAAAATGTCTTTATTTATTATGACAAATAAAGATAGCCATCATAGTCAACTAATGATAATGAATAAAAATATTGCAGGTACAATTTCACCTCAGCCTAAAAATATAATTGATATTAAAGGTGTTCAATTTAAAGGTAAGATTGAGGAACTTACAAATAAAGATGCCGAGATAGCAAATACCATTTATTACAATAAGTTTCCTGAAGCAAAGTTTATTTCAGCACCAATTTGGGAAATAAAACTAACAATGTTAAAAATGACAGACAACAGCTTAGGATTTGGGAAAAAGCTTTTTTGGCGCCAATAATGCATAAAATAACAGACAGCTAAGAACACTTAACAATACATAATCAAAATGTCAACAGGTGATTTCCCCCCTTTTTTGTTGCCATAAGCTTAGATATAGTTGCAGCATTAATATTCAACCTAATACTGGTAAATATTAATAATTATCTGTTAAGGATAAAATCAATAAATGTTGTTCAAATAACAACTATTATTGGTTACCTCTTCTACACGTCGTACAGGATTATACTCTCAGGAGTCACGTCTTGTTTTTGCCGATCTATATGATCGGCTTTTTTTTATTAAATTTTTTTTTTGCTTATCGAGTGAGCATTACATACTATACATATTTACCCACTGTAATAAACTCATTACAATTGGCAAGAATAATAATTAATAAAAGATATAAAGCCCATAAAAAATGAACAATAATGGAAATCCCCCCTCATTCGAGATATTAAACCAATTACCTGGGTGTTGGGGTTGTAAAGATATAAATTCAGTTTTTGTTTATGTTAATGAGGAATATGCGAGGATCATCGGTTTTAATAACCCTCGAGACTGTATTGGTTTAACTGATTTTGATATACCACATTTAAGCGCTGAATATGCACATCTCTTTCAGCAACAAGATTTACAAGTAATGACATCTGAAAAGCCTTTACGCATACTTGATATTCATCCATACGCTGATGGCTATTGGCGAGCACATTTATTCACAAAAACAGCATGGAGAGATGATAAGAGCAAAATTATTGGAACCATTTTTTCAGGTATAGAGTTAAAACACACTTCTTTACTTGAGATAGGACATTGGATCTGTCGTAGCGATAAAACAAGACAACAAGAAAGAAATAACTTTAATAAACACGTAAATATTTTGCTTAACACTCGAGAATCCGAAGTGTTATTTCTCTTACTTTATGGAAAAAAACCACAATACATATCAAAAACTCTACAATTAGCAGTCAAAACTGTTGAGAATTATGTTGTTAGGTTAAGAGAAAAATTTAATGCTAATTCAAAAGGTGAATTGATTGAATTAGCACTTGATGCCGGTTTTGGTTCTCATATTCCAGAAAGTATGTTGAAAACCCAACAATCTATCATTTTAAAAGAATACTAACCGGTATGAGCAGAGTAATAATTACTCTGCTCATTCATTTAGTTATGGTGCTAAACGCTCAATATCCCAATCATTTTCATCATTACGTAAATAAATAAAACGATCATGTAAGCGATGTTTACCGCCTTGCCAAAACTCAATCGAATCAAACTTTACTCTATACCCCCCCCAAAAACTCGGAAGTGGTACTTCACCAGCAGAAAATTTCTGCTTTAACTCAAAAAACTTGCCTTCAAGAGCCTGACGAGCAGAAAGACGAGAACTTTGTTTACTCGCCCAAGCAGCAATTTGACTTTCTTTCGGTCTACTTGAAAAATATTTCATTACTTCAAGCGTCGACAATTGCTCAACATGCCCAGTAACATGTACTTGTCGCTCCAATATATGCCATGGAAAATGTAAACTTATTTTATTATTTATATGCAATTGTTCAGCTTTACGGCTACTTAAATTAGTATAAAAAATAAATCCATCATCATTAACATCTTTTAGTAACACAATGCGCTGGAAAGGTTGACCATCAGCATTTACAGTTGCAACAGTCATCGCTGTCGGGTCAGGTAAATTAGCATCAACAGCTTGCTGTAGCCATTTATTAAATAATTCTAAAGGGTCCTTAGGTAAATCATCGCGTCGTAACCCACCTTTAGTATATTCTCGTCGAATATCAGTCAAATCCATCTTTTCTCTCCTACTACAAAATACTCAATAATTAATTATTAATATCTAGTTCTTATGAATAACTGAATAAAGAGTACTTCCCTACTGCAAGCAGCTAATTGTTGCATAAAGAAATAGACACATTTATCGAAAAACAACTTTTGTTGAGAAACAGTCAACTGTACATCTCAGAGTTTTGATAAATTATATCAATCAGATATCTTCATATTCAGCATCTCTTTAATCAGCTCTTTACTCATTGAATGCTGCCGTTAACCTTTTTGGTGCTCCAATTATGACACTTTTCAAACGCCAAGTTATTAGTCTAACTGTGTTAGTTTGCGCTGTTGTTAGCGCAGCAACTGCACAACAACTTTATTCAAGTTATTCAACATTAAAACATCAACATATCCTAGCGTCACAGACAGATATTAATCGAGCTTTAGTTATACTACCTCAAGCGCTCACAAACCTAAATGTTCCAATGCTGTCAAACACCCAAGAGCAAGAACTATTAGTTATCACAAACCAATTATTTTCAAGTGCTAATTATAGCCAGATAAACCTGACATCAGCTGACTCTAACCAACTCATTCGTCAAGATAACGTTATACCAACGACACATTCGCCAGGTTGGTTTCAAGAAATATTTAAGATCCCATCTCATACAGAGCAGCGAGTTATTGAATATAAAAACGAAACATTAGGTCTGTTAACCGTCACAGCACAGCCGATACTTAATTACCAACAGTTATGGCAAATAAGTTATCAGACAGTAGCAATAAATATATTAATTACCATCATATCAATTTTTCTCGTTTATTTTATTTGTCATAAAAACCTTTCAGCATTAACTCGCCTAACGGTACGCGCTCGAACCATAGCCAATTTAAATCAAGCACCTCTTTCAATACCTAATGAATCAGATTTGGCAATTATTGTTCGAGCATTTAATAAAATATGTTATCAATTAGATACAAATTTCAGAAATCAAGCAGATGAAGCCATGAAACTAAGGCAACAGGCCTATCTTGACACAACATCAGGTTTAGGTAACCGCAGTTTCTTTATGCACCAACTTAGTTCATGGCTAAATGAATCTTACAAAGGAGGATTGGGGCTAATTCAAACGGATTTAATTAATGAGTGCTATCAAAATGAAGGGTTTAAACAGGGAGATGAATTAGTAAAAACAATAGCCGATCGATTAAATGAAGTACTTACTTTTAATGATGCGACACTGGCTCGTCTTTCTAAAGATGAATTTGCCATTCTTATTCCAAACATTTCTATAGAAAAGCTACAACTTTGTAGTAAATCATTAATTAATATTTTTAATGATTTAAGTGCAACAGCTACCACGATAAATAACAATGCAGCTATCGGTTTAGTCTTTAATGAAAACAAAAGCACACCAAGCCAAATATTAACTCAATTAGATAATGCATTAACCCAGGCAAAGATAATGCCTCAAGAAGCTATTTTTATCATAAAAGATATTAATACCCAAATAACGCTAGGTAAACAACAATGGAAATCTTTACTTGAAGAAGCAATCAGCCAAGACTTATTTACCTATAAATATCAGCCTGCAACTCTATCAAATGGCACTAATTATCATTATGAAGTTTTCACCGCAATCAAAAAAAATAGCAACTACTATTCAGCTGGCATGTTTTTAGGCGCGATAGAAGATTTAAAAATAGGAAGTTGGTTTGATCGACATGTTATTGTTGCGATTATTAATAAATTAAATGCAGATAGAACTAGCGGACCATTTGCAATAAATATCACCAACAGTTGTATCAATGATTCGAGTTTTATCCGCTGGCTAGATAACTTACTGCAAAAAAACACCCTATTAAATACTCGGCTATTTTTTGAAATTCAAGAGATAAGTTGTATCAGACATACAGATGCTACTGGTATTTTATGCTCAATCATTAGAAAACATCACTTTGGATTTGGCATTGATAACTATGGCCGCAATTTCCAATCATTAACCTATTTAAAAGAACTCCAACCTAATTACGTTAAAATAGATTATGTCTATACTCATCAACTAAATGATCAGACAAAATCAACGGTACTGTCATCTATCTGTAGAACGGCACATAGCCTTAATATAAAAGTTATCGCAACTAGAGTAGAGACAGAAACACAGTTAGAAAGACTTTCTGAATTATTTGTAGGTGGCTATCAGGGATTCATTACTGATAAGCAACGACAGACAGCTTAATATATTTACAGTGTAAATTAAAAACACCCTTAGACTCTATTTACAGTGTAAATTCAATATCCAACATGCTATCCCTAATTGAGATTTACAATGTAAATAATCATACCGTAAACAAACAATGAGCATCAGCATGCATATATGTTACTTCGAAGAAATCCTTAGCTGCAGTGTTTAGCTGCAGTGTTTAGCTGCAGTGTTTAGCTGCAGTGTTTAGCTGCAGTGTTTAGCTGCAGTGTTTAGCTGCAGTGTTTNCTGAGGGGTTTGGCTGAGGTGTTTGGCTGAGGTGTTTGGCTGAGGTGTTTGGCTGAAGTGTTTGGCTGAGGTGTTTGGCTGAGAGGTTTGGCTGAGAGGTTTGATTTATTTACAGTGTAAATCAGATAACTCAATTTACACTGTAAATATGATTTGATTTCAGTTTACACTGTAAACCGAAATACTATCGACTACCACTTATGCCCTTGGTATTGTTCCTCAACTAATTTACCTCGCTCAGTTAGAAACGCCAATAATGTCTGTGGATGCTGCGTTGTAATCAACTCTTGAGGGAAATTAACATGATCTAATAACGTTTGAATACTTGAGAAATTACCTACGTCAGCAGCAAAGTGAGCATCAGACCCCGTAGTTATTCTAGCGCCAACGTCTTTAGCTATCATAGCAATATCTTCACATCGTGGAGCACTACCCACTCGAGATCGTCCCAATGATGAATTATTAATTTCGACTAACACATTATATTCAGCAGCCGTACGAATAACTTTTTCAAAATCGAAATCATAATTAGGATTCCCCGGATGACCAATCGCATCAACAACACCAGATTTAATGGTATTGATCAGCGCCTCTGTATGATCTAATCGAGTGGTAGGTTTAAAAACTGGCTCATGCAAGCTAGCTATTACCCAATCTAGTTTAGCTAAAACAGTCTTATCCAAATCAACCTCGCCAGCAGTATTTACGATATTAGCTTCTACACCGCGTAATACAGCAACACCATTTAGAAAACGAGGAAGTACTCGTTGATTAGCAAAATACCAGAAATGAGGAGCGCCAGGCATTAAAGATGCGTGATCTGTATTACAAAACATCTTTAACCCCTTCGCTGCAGCAGCTTGAGAATTTTCAATAATTGTACTATAAGCATGGCCACTTGATAATGTATGGGTATGGGTATCAACTTGAATCTGCATAACGTAAACCTCTAGTGAACTGAAGAAGATAAAGAATAATAGCGAGCAACAACATCACGTAAATGCTGCTGGGCCAACTTTCGACTGGATAAATGGTACCGCTCGACCATAACTAACCAAGATTGTTTCTGTAAAATTTTTGCAATCGCAAAACCTAAATCATCATCCCAATGGCAATCATCTCGCAATAGAAACTGTGACAACCAACTTTCAAGGCTTGCAACCACGACATCATAACCAAGCCCACCGGCAACAAATATTTCCAATTGATGATTGATTTGTGATTGCGATAAACCATAATTTAGAGGTTGTTGAACATTATCAGAATATAATTTAAAGAATAAGTGACTATCTAATTGGTTGAATTGTTCAACACGCTGACAAGAAAAAGAAGCGCCAAACAAAGATTGGGCATCATCAAACCATAACTGAGCAGCATTCGATAATGGCTTAACGCACAACAATGAATGATGACCACTCGCAACATCTTTAGTAATACCTAATCTTAGGGGCCGCAATAAACAATGAGACCAAAAATCAACTAACTCACTAACCGCGCCAAAACTTGTACCGATATAATCAATATTCTCATCCTTCGCCTGTTGCAACACGGTATTAATTAATTGCGTACCAATCCCCTGTTGTTGAAAACCATACGCGACTGCAATACGCAATATACGATAACAATGCTGTTCTGCTGCAATAGCATAACCTAAATGTGCCGCCAGTGATTGCGCCAGCAAATGCCCTTGTGGACGACGCTTGCCCTGCATCACTAACTGGGCTAATTGTTTATCAAATCCGCCCTCTTTCGACACCACACAGCAACCAATAATTACCTCAGATTGTGAAGCAATAAGTAGTCTTAAATTAGGATCATCCAAGAGTTGTTGAATATCATTAGGAGAGGTTTGGTAATGAGCATTAATTAATAAACCAAAAAGTTGATTCAGCAATACTTCATTATGAGCGAGTTCTGCCGCTGGCAACACCGAATAACTTATCGATTCAGTAACAGTTGTGGTTTCTATATCAATAAGATTAGGCGCTTGAGCTGCAAGTAATAATGCTTTAAAAACCCAAGCCTCTAGTGGATCACCTTTCGCCCATCTTATTGGCTGCTCCAAATGATAACTTCTCCATTGGGGCATACTCTCAGTTAATCTTTGTTTAAATTTAATCTCAAATCCACGTCCAGTGCCTTCATAACCATGAATAGTGGTCGCAAAAACTAATCGGTTATGACATCCAAGTAGCGCAGTTAAAATCGATGCAGGGATAGCAGCAGCTTCATCTACAATAATAAAATCAAAATTATGAGCTTCATTCACAATCCTATCGGCAGCGATAAATTCAACTCGACTCGCTCCTAAATGCAATTGATGACGATGAGGATGATCGGTTGCTGGTAATCGTAACTTAGCATGTTTAAACACCGTCTCAGCGCAGGCAAATGAAGGCGCAGTAACAGCAACTTTAATCGTTCGAGTTTGTAATAATTCTGCCGCTGCAATACCTAACGCTGCTGATTTTCCACGGCCACGATCAGCTGATAAAACTAATGGTCGTTTACGGTGCCCTGTCATCACTTTAATAATCGCATCTACAGCTTCAGACTGGCCGGCGGTTAAACAACTACGCTGAGTGTTAATATCAATAAAGGTAGGCAGCGAAATTACCTGTTGGAACAACGTCATTAAAGAAAGCTGCTGCTGTGGTTGCGATTGCTGAATGAGCACTACTTCAGGGTTAACAAATAATCGACCTAAACGTTGATAAAACGGCGTAGCTGCATCGCTTAAACGCCATGTAGGTGGTGCTATAATCACTAATATACCACCGCCTCTAATCGTGCCAGAAAGTGCACCTAGCGTATCAGCATTGATCCCATCTAAACCATTAATAACCACCATATCAAACTCTTGTCCAAGCCATTGCTTTGACTGTTTAAATGATGATGATGTAAATGATACAGGTGCATTCTCACCACTCCATAACCGCTGTGGAAAGTGTTTACCAACAATGACAGCTGTTGTTGCTGCCCATTCTAAACTACCTTCTAATACCACTAATTGGCGGCAAAAATGCTGCGATAACTGCTGCTGAAGTTGAGCAAAAAAAGTATCTAACGGCACCGACATAAATAGATCCAAAAATAAATGACAAATAAATCATAACACAGCCACAACAGGCATAAAAAAACCACGCATAATAGCGTGGTTTTTATTAAGCAAAATAAACCGTTACTTCAGATAATCATCTAAATAAGCTAACACATCATTAATTTGACGATCACTCATCTTTTTTAATTTAAGCTGTAACTTATCACCGTCACGAGTATAAGAAACTTTTCCTTTAATTAAATCTTGTGATGTTGGCTTTTCTACTACAGCTTTAGGATGTAATTGCTCGCCTAATTGCTCTAGTTTTCCAGTCACTTCACGAGTAATACGACTAATCCCCTGCGCATTAATTGTTTTCCATAATGACGCATTATCACCACTTAAATCAGCAATCATCTGCTGTTGCTGCTC
This sequence comes from Photobacterium kishitanii, assembly GCF_000613045.3. Classification (NCBI taxonomy): domain Bacteria; kingdom Pseudomonadati; phylum Pseudomonadota; class Gammaproteobacteria; order Vibrionales; family Vibrionaceae; genus Photobacterium; species Photobacterium kishitanii. The sequence continues at coordinate 917,232 of NZ_LN794353.1, forward strand.
ATGATTTAAACCAAAAAAGATACGATGAAGTTTCACAATTGTTGGACGACCAAGTTCACCAACACTTGGATAAGCCATCAACAATTCCATAGGCAAACTAGCCGCTTTTAACGCACCACTGACTAATGCTTCACTACATTGTAAATATTTAGCGAGCTCTTTTTGATCAGCAACTTTACCCGAGTCGAGCAACGATTGCATTTCTTTACCACGTTCAAACAGTGATAACGGTTTATGCGCGTTAGCTACATCAGATAGAAACTTAGCATGTTCAGTATTGATGCCTTGAGCGACATAAATTAAAAAATCTTTATGAGCAATAATACAAGACATGCGACGGCGACTACCGTCTAATACTTCAATACGACCATCATCAAGCCAACGGCCCACAGCTGGATATTGTTGGCCACGATCTTTTAATGTCACCAAAATATCCGCTAAAGCATGCTCATTTAAGAAGGCTTGTTCACGGGCATTTTCAGCAAAAACGATAGTTTGAGTACTGACATCATCTGCCTTTACTTTTACTAATTCAAAAGCAACAGTATCTTCACCCGCAACAGCTAATTCAATAACCGCAGCTTTATCACGAGCTGCTGTTTGTGCTTCTGTAACGTTAGTAGCGCGGCGTTTATCTGCTTTGCCAAATAAACGTGCGTTAAGATCTGTAGTTTTAATTGCCATCTGTCAATTACTCCTCGTTCAAGTTTGCCCAGTGGCTGTGCATAACACGTTCTAATTCAAGACCAACCCGCTGAATAGCTTCCTGAGCGGTTGAAAGGGTCTTTTTTCCCCCTTCAAATTCAGCAGCAGTAAGATCAAAAACAGTACTATAAGTATCAGCACATGTCTCAAAAGCACGGCTTCGTGGCACTGTTGCCATCATTACTTGCTCACGTAACAAGTAATTCATTTCCGTTAATACAGAAACTTGCTTTTTATTATCATCTTCAAACATAGTCGGCATTAGACGAATAAATTCTAATCCATGCCAATCTTCTGGAAACATCTCATAAACGGTAGGTAAATGCTGAAAAAAGTTAACCGTAGATGCCCAGTCTAAACGCTTTGCAGCACATGGAATAATCAAAGCATTAGATGCATACATTGCATTCCATACTAAAGGATCGATATGAGGGCCAGTATCAATCATAATGATATCAAACTCATCAGCGATAGGATCAATCACTTTCTCTTTAAGCAAACGGACAATATCAAGATCTTGATTTACGGCTAAATCCTGCCAAGCGTCAGCATTGAACATGGCATCTTCAGGGAAAGCTGCGATCGTTTTAAGGTTTGGATATTGAGTTGGCATTACCACATTATCCATCACAAAATGCTTATCCGTTAATACTCCCTCAGGCACATTATCTAACATAACATCGACAGCAGAATAAATCGTTTCTTGCTTACCAATACTGATCAAAGGGTTGAGAAATAAACGTAATGATCCTTGAGGATCGAGGTCAATAAGGCAAATTCGGTAGCGCTTATCTAAATCTAACGCTAAACAAGCAGCAATATGTACTGCTGTCATTGATTTTCCAGTTCCCCCCTTTTGATTCTGAACATTCACCACCCATGGTTTACGTCCAGCACCTTCTCGTTCATAAAAGGCAGGTTTTTTTGCTGCAGCCATCAATTGATGCGCTTCTTCAAGGGTTATTGAATAATGGTTAGCTTTATTTTTAGTAAATTGATGACCCGTTGCTTCCATCCGTGAAATTGCATCATCTAATTTTCGACGAGTTAAACCTGAACGTGTCTCCATTAGCGCTTTTGACATTGGCGGAAAAACCTCGTCACGACGCTCTTCTAAGACAATTTCAATACGATCAGCTTGTACTTGTTTGGTTTGCTCTGCAATGTTGAGCAAATTTTGTATCGTCTGTTCCCTATTCATTATTACTCTACGCCATGATGATTGACTGACTATATTGTACAATAGATATCACTATAAACAATAAAAAGCTGAACAAAAACATGTGAGACTAATCTCAACTAAAAAACATACTTTAATGCAAAAAGCATTAAATTTAATACTTTTTAGACTTAATCTAGTTTTAATATCTAACTTAATCCCCCAAGAAAAACCATTTCATAAAAATGTTACAGCGTCACAAGTTTACATTGTAAATCTTACTTCGGTCAGTCTTAAGCGGAACAATGAAAAAATAGGGATAGTTTACGGTCAATGCTATTTCAATATTAAAATCATCTTTTATACTAATAATATAATAATGCTAATGAAATTAGCCAATTTCATTAGCAAATCAGTCTAAAATTGAAAATAAAGGCTAATTATCTAAAAAACAAGCTGAAATTAGATATCCCATTATCAAAAAAATAGCTCGCTACTTGATCATTGTTCCATTGGAAATTTAAATAAAATGAAACGATGATCAAGCGACAAAAAGCATTAAAATAAGGCTGTAAACCACGTATTTTCAACTAATTAATAACGGAAAAATGATCAAGAGTAACAACGATGATCAGTTAGTTACTTTAAACGCTACGGAAGCATGTAAAATAAGAGTAGAACTACGGAGAATGCTGATTCAATAAGGGCTGTGAGAATATAAAGATAAGATTAAAGTAACTAAAACAAAGCGAAATTTAAGCATTCGGTCAGATTGAAATACACATTTTTCCTGATGATCATTGATCCAACAACGGATAGATGACATTTAGCCCTCTTTTTACGTTGAATGTCATTTCAATTAGCTGTTAAATCAACTTCAAATAGACACTAAAGAGAAGGCTCAAGGATAAAATATCAATTTGAAACTTGAAAACGCATAATCATGATCATCTTTCCAGTACAAGAAAGAGCAGAATCGACATAGAAAGTGCGCCTTTTCACTAAAAACACACACTTTACTATCATGGCTGTGGATAACATTGTGGAAAAGGTGAGAGTGAATGATGATCATGCTTTCATTATTATTATGATCATGTTTTCAGGTTGCTAATGATCATCTTTCCATAGCTATTATGATCATGCTTTCACGCTCTATATGATCATGTTTCTGGATTTACATTGATCATCGTTCCAATAGCAGTAAAAATAATACCACTTATAAACAAGTACTTACGTGGGTATTTTACACCTGATCATTAGATCATAATATCAATAAGATCAGATTTAATCATAAAGATCAGTTTTAAAATCTTTAAATAAAAAACTTTCTTTCTTGATCTTTTTCTATTAATCTTTACGGAAAGATGATGCTTCTACGGCCAATGACAAATGAACTCCGCTCGAAATACTAAAAAAAACCCGATTGATAAGATATTGATCGAAGCACCAAGATCACACAAAGATGGTCATTTATTTGTGATCCCAGCAAATCTGGTTGACTGGTTACCTCAGTATCAACATTTTAAAGGTGTGACCAAAAGTATTATTGAGTTATTAAATATTATTTCATTACGTGGCCTATCAACCCAAGATGGTATGGTTTCAACAACTGAACTTATTGAAGCTACTGAAGGGCAATTAACTCGAGCAGCAATTCAACAACGTTTACGAGCAGCGGTGACAGTTGGTTTATTTAGCCAACAACCAGTACGGTTTGAAGAAGGTCTGGCTGGTAAAACAATGTTGCATCATTTTATTAATCCAGCCTTGCTGATTTCTCAACTTGGTACCGGTAGTTTACTCTCAGAACAATTTAAACAACGTGAAAAACAAAAGCGTTCTAAAGCGTTAGCACAAAATCATGTTAATCGTCGTTTACTGACTGAATATGGCTTAGGTACTCCTCCTTCTATGCCTGATGAAGCAGATCAAATTGTGGTATCACCAACCAGTTGGGCTGGTATCATTGATCAGGCTTTAGCACCGCCACGGACTAAAAAAAGTTATCAAAAAGCAATGGTTGCGATCAGTGGAACGAAAGCGATCATCGAAACTCGATCTTCAAAATCGATCATGACAGTTGATGATCTTATGACGTTGTTTGCGTTGTTTACGTTAACAGTACAATACCATGATCATCATCTTGCGGATTATGAAATTCAACTACGATCAATGGCGAATAAAACCCCTGTATATATTACTGATATTTTGGCATTACGTGGTAAAAAAGACAGTGGTCCAGCACGTGATTCTATTCGCGAAAGTATTGATCGTATTGAATTTACTGATTTTCAGTTGCATGAATTAACAGGCCGCTGGCTTAGTGAAAATATGCCTGAAGGTTTTAAAAGTGATCGGTTTCGATTTATAGCACGTACAATCACAGCATCAGAAGAAGCACCTCAAGAAGGTGAAGATGGTGAAATTCGAATTAAACCTAATCTGTATATTTTAGTTTGGGAACCGTCATTTTTTGATGAATTATTAACTCGCGATTATTTTTTCTTATTTCCACCAGAGATCTTACGTCAACATACATTAGTGTTTCAGTTATACACATTTTTTAGAAGTCGAATGTCTCGTCGTGTGGTAGATTCAATGCTTTTAAGCGAGTTAAATCAAAAGCTTGCAAGGAATATTGAGTGGCGCCGTTTCTCTTCAGATATTATTCGGGAACTGAAGAAATTAGCGGAAGGAAAAGTAACCGAGACAATGTTTGCCGTGAATTTATGGGGATATCATTTAACGATATCTGCTGACGATATTGATAAACGTTATACTGATTATCGCGTTGATATTCGGTCTGACGCTGAAGAGGTTATTCGTTATTCTCGAGCGAAAACAACCAATGAAGGCAAACGTAACATGGCACCAACAATGCCAAATCCATTACGTAATGAAATTATGCCAAAGCAAGCATTGGATCAATTATCTGCAATTATTGATGGTGAATTTGAACCGATCCAGCGTAAAGAACCTCGTCCTCGTGGTCGTTTAGGACGTCGAATAAAGTTACGTAAACATTTAGTTGAAATTAACGCAGATGAATTAACAATCGTTTTATCTAAATATACCTCTTCAGAAGCGCTACAACGTAGTATAACAGCGTTATCGGCAATGACTGGTCATCCGGCTACTACAATTACAGAAGAGTGTCAGGGATATTTAGAGAAGCTTGATTGGCTTCATGTCGCGGGTGAGCGAGTGAGCTATGAAACGTTAAGCAAAACGGTCGAATTGTATAATAGCCGTCAAGATGAGCGTCATTTGTCGATTGAGCGTTTAATTTCAGGATTAGCTGTTCGTCGCAAGATATGTAAACTGGTTCATGAGGGCCATATTACCGAGCAAGTATTAACCGCATTAGACGATGTCGCTAAAGGTATTTAACGAAGAATCATTGTGGAGTACAGAGAAAGAGAGTGCTTCTAGGTGCTCTTTTTGTTTTAATAAACAGTAAATAGAGTTAACACGTAATGCCGAATGTGCAGGACGTGATACTAAGTATTATTGTTAGCGGAGTTAGACGATGTTGTTCAGTAAGAAGGATTTTAGCAGTGTCTTATTTTGTATTATTATTAGTACGCCAGCTGCTAATGCCTATGCTGCTGAAGCAGATCGTCCCGTAATTGATCGCCCTAAAATTGGGGTAGTGCTTAGTGGTGGTGGAGCGAAAGGTGCTGCCCATATTGGGGTGCTTGAGGTTTTAGAAGAAAACCGTATTCCTGTAGATATCGTGACGGGTACCAGTATGGGGGCCTATGTCGGTGGTATGTATGCCATGGGTCTCTCTGCCAAAGAAGTCAAACAACGTACTTTTGATATAAATTGGAATACGGGTTATATCGATCGAGCGAGCCGTAATGACTTATCGTTACGACGAAAAAAACAAAATGATACTTATCAGCTGCATACCGATTTAGGTTTAGGTATTGATGGTGAATTTAAATCTCGTCCAGGTGCTTTTCAAGGACAGGGGCTAGCTGTACTTTTACGTCAACTCACTGATAATTTACCGGCATTAAAAACGTTTGATCGACTCGCTATTCCTTATCGTAGTGTTGCCACTGATATAACTAAAGTAACACCTGTTGTAATTGGGTCTGGTCATTTAGCTACGGCAATGCAAGCATCTATGACCGTACCTGGTGCGTTAAAACCCGTCCATTTAGATAATAAATTATTGGTCGATGGTGGGGTGGTTAACAATATGCCAGTTGATGTCGCTAAGCAGCTTGGTGCTAATGTGATTATCGCTGTTGATCTTCGTGATAGTTTAATGCCCAAAAAAGATTTAGACAGTGCCTTAAATATTGTGTCGCAGTTAACAACCTTTATGACCAATGCTAGTGCTGATTATCAAAAAAGCTTAATGAAGCCTAGCGATGTTTATTTACAGCCTAATGTTTCTTTTATGACAGCGGCTGATTTTGATAAATTAGAACAAGCTTATCAAGCAGGACGCAAAGTGGCTCTAGCGTCGTTACCTCGTTTATTACGCTATCAATTATCACCGTCAGCATATGCTGAATATAATAAACAAAAAAATCTTCGTCGAGTGCGTTTATCTGCACATGACTCTTATTTTATTGATGATATTAAAATTGTAAATAATACTAATCTTCCAGATAAAACGCTATTAGCGCAATTAGAGTTAAAAACTGGAAAAGTTATTACTAATAAAGAGTTAGAGCAAGCCGTTAAGCGTTTACAAAGTGAAGATATCTATGGTCGAATTAATTATTCAATAAAACAAAAAGATAATAAAAATATTCTTATTATGGATATTAATGAGAAATCATGGGGACCTGGGTATTTAAACTTTACGCTCGCATTTGAAGATGATTTTGAGAGTCGTTCTGATTTTTCTTTTGGTGCTCAATATATTTATACCGATCTTACCGATAAAGGTGGTGAGTGGTTACTTGAGTGGAAATTAGGTAGCTGGAAAAATATAACTACCGAGTTTTATTTCCCAATTGATTACCAACAACACTTTTTTACCGCATTTGGTGCTGAAACAAGTAATGAAATTCGTCGGTTTGACAACTTCAGTTATTATAATCTTAACGAAAAAGAATTAAAAAATATTGATGCTAAATATAACCAAACCCATGCTTATGTTGAAATGGGTTGGAATATTAAACCTTGGGCAGCATTAACGTTAGGTTATAAAGGACAAACGGGTAGCATTACCGTTACTTCAATTGATCGTAAAGAAAATTATGATACCTATGGGCCATATATAAATCTGACTTACGATGATTTGGACAGTTTTTTCTTTCCAGCTCACGGTTCTTATTTTAATAGCGAAATTGGATATAGTAATACGCTCCGTCGGCCAGATACTGGTAAGCATGAATATGGTGATACGTTATATTATGATGTATCGATGATAAAACCATTTACATATGATAGACATACACTAGTCGCTTCAATAAAAACTGCCGGTTCAGATGCAGATGATTTATTGCCTATTTATGCACAAGATCTGGGTGGATTATTTAATCTATCAGGTTATCATCGCTATGAATTAAATGGTCGCTATAGTGCTTTAACTAGCTTAGTTTATCGTTATCGAGTGATTGATAATAATTTTGGTGCGATTAAATTACCCGTTTATGTTGGTGGCTCGCTTGAAAAAGGAGGTGTATGGGATCGTACATCAGCGATGAGTTGGAATAGTGCAATTACTGCGGGCAGTGTATATGTTGCCGTAGATTCTATTTTAGGGCCTGTTTATTTAAGTTATGGTCAAACATCTACTGGCGAAAGTTCATTTTATCTTTCATTAGGTGGAACATTATAAATATTAATAAATCCCAGCCTAAGTATGATTATTTTTTATTGTAGGTATAATTTTATTTAATACTTTACATGTTATTGACAATTAACTACTGCTTTTGTTGATAATCGTTCTTGATATAACCTTTTGCTTTTATTTGTATGTTTTCTATTTGTAAGGATACGAATGGATTAACAACCAAGCAGTTAAAAGTATTATATGATTTTTTTCGAGCCTTTTTAGGCTCGATTTTTTTTATGATTATTTTAATGTAATCATAAAAATACCGCTGACAGTGATCCACAATATGATACTGGCAATAATAAAAGCATCAGCAGCCCAATAACTTGTTTGCATTACGCTTTCCTTATTTTTAAGAGGCGGGAGTAATCAATCGCAATATGCTAACTATTGATGGTAATAAGCAGTGATTTTAAGGTGATAAATAAGCTACAAGCTGTTGTTAAATAAATAATAAATGTTAGATATGTTCGAATGAGATCTGCATCATTTATGGGGTAGGAATCGGTGTTATATTTTATAAGGCGAAATAATAGTCTTTATAATAAGACGTAATTGATAATTTGCGGTCTCTATAATTTTATCTTGTGTCAGGTGGGCTGACATCATAAGTAAAAATTAGAGAAGGACGTATTATGAAAAGGCTGCATTATTGGATCTTGCTGTGTTTATTGTTATCAATTGTTGGTTGTAATGATAGCAGCTCTAAAGTTGATGCAGTGACGGTTGATTTTTCACCTAAATTTAGTGCATTTCAGATATTAAATGATAGTAATGAAGCAACGGCTAAGAATGTACAAGCTCCGATATTAGTTGCTGGTAAGTTGACGGTAACTAATCTAGATGAAAACACCACAGAAACCTTTGATTGGAAAGCGTATTTAAATTTAGACAGTTTTGAAATATCATCGGCAACTACGTTAGGACTAGCACCTGCTAATTATCATTTTGTGCTTAATTTACAGCATAATGAACAAACCTATTATGGTGAGCTTACCACTGAAGTGACCGGTGACAAGGCACTAGTGGATATGGCAATAAGCCCAGTGCTAGGTAATATTGATACTCAAATATCCGTTAATCCTGAGATGGCAAAGCTATTTTTTAATATGGATGCGGCTCAATTAAATTTATTAGCATTAAATAATCCTATGGTTGGGATTGAGATTGATAATGCTGCCGAGATGAAATTCTTGATTAATCCGGCAACATCACGGTCTGATTTATATTTTAATATTGCGTTTGGTAATTATAATTTAGGGGTTAATTTTTATGATGATAATAAACATATAGGTAAACTTGCCCTTTCTAATTCACCACTGATTATTGATGCGACGACGACGAATATTCATTACGATATTGTGCCGTTAATGGCGGTTGCGGTGTTTGATTTTAACTCGCAGGGTGATACCACTAACTTAACAATCGAAATTCCTTCTAATATTGTTAACCATGTTAATGACATAAATAATTTACGTACTCAACTTAAAGTGATTAATCCTGACAGCATGATTGTCTTTGATAATGCAATTACGTTTAGTCCTCCAACAACGACTAATAGCGCTTATCAAGCAACCATTCCGCTTAATTTAAGCTTTGCTGATGCAAATAGTGAAGCATTATATTTAACCCTCAAATTTTTCGATGATAGTAGCCAGACGGTGAATGCAGATGCTTTTGCAAGTTGTACTTCTGATAACTTTGTTTTAGCCAAACAGGATAAAACATTAGGGTGCCAAGTAACGTTTAATGACTCTGAAGTTGATGTGATCACGGCTTTAAATGCTCAATTTGTAGTGAATGTTTATGATGTTAATGGTAATCCCATTAAGGGCGCTGAAGTTTATTTAGATGATGCATTAACACCGATAGGTATTACGGGGGAGGATACCTTTACCAGTGAAGGTGCTTTAGTGTTTAAAACCAGTGTTGGTGCGCATGATATAAAAGCCAAAGCGATAGGATTCATGGTTCAAAAGGCAGTAACGGCCGCACCATTAAGTATTAATAATGTCGATTTATATCTATCAGAACGTCAAGATACGACAGATCATATTGAAACCGCTAATTATGATATGCGAATAGCCTCAACGGCAAACGTTAATATTACGCCTACAACAACTCAGATAAATGCGCAGGCTATATTAAGTCAGCGATTACCAACACTGGATGTGGATTTCGATAAAAAAACCGGTGTGGCGCGGGTTATTTATAATAAAACTGGCTATCTAACCGAAGCGGATCCAGCGAAGCCTGTTGCAACGGTAGTGATGGATTTTCTTGAGCAGCAGCGTGATCTTTTAAGATTATCTTCAACAGACTTAGCTAATGTTAGTCAACAAGTACGTCAAACTGAGGTAACGGGAGCGCAGCGTTATTATTTTCAACAACAGCATCATGGACGCGATATTTTCAATGCTTTATTGCAGGTGAATGTTAATCGAGACGGACGTATTTTAAGTGTTAATAATGGTTTTTCACCCGCGGTTGATCAAGTTGTAACAAGTAAAGTTGCTCCAACGATCTCGATTCAGCAAGCGATCATTAATGGAGCGAAGGAGGTAGGGATCAATCTTATCCACCAGCCAACGATCGACAGTGAAGATCTTAGCCGCGATGATCAAAAATCGACCGTTCGTGCAACGACGGCATCGAAAGAATTAATTGAAGCAAAATTAGTATATTTTCCAATAAAAGGCGATCTGTTACGTTTAGCATGGAGTTTTGTTTTATTCACCCACGATCAACGTCATGTTTATCAAATGTTGGTGGATGCTCAAAATGGCGATGTATTAGCTTTCTTTGATCAAGTTGACAGTGATAGCTATGAAGTATTTCCCGTTCCGATTGAATCACCAAGCCATGCTACTCCCGTTAACACGCGTCAAACAATAACTAATCCGGCAGTAAGCCCTGGCTCACCGTGGAAGTGGCATGATACTAATGCCAGTATTGGTGCTGAATATACCATTATGCGAGGGAATAATGTTCATGCTTATAACGATTCAGATAACAGTGGTTCACCCTCAGCAACAGAACCTGATTGTGGTGCTGGATTAAATTGTTTATTCCCATTGGATTTAAGTTTAGCGCCAGCAGATAGCAGCTATGCAGCGACAGCTAATTTATTCTATTGGAATAATATTATTCACGATATTACCTATATGTATGGTTTTGATCAGGCCTCAGGAAACTTCCAAGTTAATCAATATGGTGGTGCAGGGCTTGGTGGCGATGATGTTCGCGCAGAATCACAAGATGGCGGTGGCTATAACAATGCTAACTTTTATACTCCAGCAGACGGTAGTCGACCGCGAATGCAAATGTATTTATGGAATCTTACTACCCCTGAGCGTGATGGTGATTATGATGGCGCCATTATTGTTCATGAATATGCCCATGGTATTTCTAATCGCTTAATTGGTGGCGCAAGTAATGTTAACTGCTTGAATAATTATCAGCGTCCTTCTGAAGGGATCAGTGATTTATACGCATTAATGTTAACGCATCAAGCCGGTGCAGCAGGGACAGATCCACGTGGTATCGGGACTTATGTATTAGGTCAGCCTGTTACTGGTGCTGGTATTCGTCCACAGCAATACAGTACTGATCCTGCCATAAACGATTACACCTATGAAAGTATTACCTCTGGCATGTCAGTACCGCATGGTATTGGCTCTGTTTGGACTCAGGCTGGCTGGGAAGTTTATTGGGCACTGATTGCTGCTCATGGTTTTGACAGCGATTTTTATAACTCAGCAGGTGGTAGTGGTAATCAACGTGCGTTGTTGTATTTCACCGAAGGGCTGAAAAATACTATTTGTTCGCCAAGCTTTATCGATGCTCGAGATGGGGTAATTCAAGCCGCGATTGATAATTATTCTGGTGAAGATGTGTGTTTGGTATGGCAAGCGTTTGCTGATTTTGGATTAGGCGTCGATGCGATATCTGTTAGTAATAACAGCTTAAATGTGACGGATGGGTTTGCTATTCCAACCGCTTGTGATAATACCGCTGATGTATGGGTTGAAGATACCCATTATGACTATACTGGTACCTTACCGGATACTGGCAATGAGCCTGATGCCAATATGTTCGGCTTGAGTATGTGGCGTAGTAAAGCGATTTGGAACCGTACTACCGTCGGTAGTACGGGTGGCCATCAAAACCCAGAATATGGCCAACCGAACGAGATCCACGTTAATGTTAAAAATCGTGGTGCAGCAACAGCCTTTAATACGACGGTTGAAGTGTATTGGGCGCATGCTGCAACAGGATTATCATGGCCTGCAGATTGGAACTTATTAGGCACTGATACCATCGGTAGTTTAGCTGTTGGGGCTGATGCAGAGGCAACTGTCGGCTGGACGCCATCGGGTACGGGTCATTATTGTTTAATTGCACGATTAGTTAACCCTCAAGATCCAATGACGAATCCTGAAACCGCGAACATCAATTACAATACTCGTTACAACAATAATATCGCTTGGCGAAATATGAATGTGGTTGATTTATTAACGAGCTTAACGGAAGAAGTTAGCTTTATTGCCCGTAGTATTGCCAAAGATAACAGTCCAATCATTCTTCAGATTGGTACTGCTGAGCAACAACGGTTTTTACAACAAGGCGGGCAACTACTGCTCAATTTAGTTAACTTTACAGGGCAAGATGAATGGCAAACGATCACTCAATTACCACATATTATTCGTAATTTAAATACAGCGACGACAACCACCAGCCAAGGTAAAAATGAAGGAGTGGTTAGATTACTGTTTAAAGCGGGTCCAATGGCGGTTACCGACAATATTCGTGGTGTTTATCATCTCGATGTGATGCAACTGGACGATAATGCGAATCAGGCTAATGGTGGTATTGCGTATGAGATTGTGACTCGAACACAGCTTACTGATAGCGATAACGATACTATTCCTGATGTGCAAGATATCGATGACGATAATGATCAGCAACTAGATACTGTTGATAATTTCCCACTTGATGTATTACGTCAGTAATTAACTGCTGGTCTAAAACAAGAAAACCCCTCCGTTGCTTTGTTATGGCAATGGAGGGGTTTTATTTTTAGGTGTGGTGGTAAGGGTTATAAACCAATTTGGTCTTCAATAATGGCAATGATTGCTTCAGGAGACTCAGCTTGGCGTAAACTGTCACGGAAACTTTCATGGATGAGTTTACGAGCAAGGCCTGCAAAGATACGCATGTGTTGATCACCTTGGTCTTTATTTAGCGTTAACATGATAATGAAATCGACATCGCCAGAGTCAGACATCCAATCAATAGGTTTATCAAGATGGGCAATACTGATACTAGAATGACGAATATGTTCAGATTTAGTATGTGGAATTGCAAACCCATGTCCTAAACCGGTTGAGAATACCGCTTCACGCGCCCACACATCATCTTCAAGCTTATACACATCATCAGTACGACCTTGAATACCTAAGTTACCGACTAATGCTTGGATTACTTCTTCTTTATTAGCAAAGTCTGCGGCTTTAAATACACATTGCTGAACTAAGATCGGCTTTAATTGTGCTTGACGTTGTTCAAGTAAGGCCTCAACGTCTTCAATTGTGGCGCACTCACACGCCTGTGCAAATAACGTTTGGCTATCAGTGAAGTTGATTGTAGTTAAATGCGCTTTAGTGGCAGCGATCTTAGGGGCGCTCATACTTATTTCATCAAGACCTGCGCCAACCAATAATGGTAGTACTTTACTGTCTGCACCAAGTTCGCCACATAAACCAACCCATTTACCGTGAGCATGGGCAGTAGTAACCACTTGCTTCAATAGGCGTAGGAAAGCGGGCGCTAAGCTGTTATACAGTTTTGAAACACTAGCGTTATCACGATCAACCGCTAATAGATATTGGGTCATATCATTGGAGCCAATACTGAAGAAATCAACTTCCTGACAGAATAAATCAACAATAAACGCTACAGATGGTACTTCAACCATGATGCCTAGTTGAATATCGGTATCAAAGGCAATGTTTTGTTCGGTCAGTTGTTGTTTTACTAATTGTAATTGTTGCTTAACCCAGCGGATTTCTTCAATGCTTTGAATCATTGGGATCATGATTTTTGCTTTGCCATGGACCGATGCACGTAAAATAGCCGTTAGTTGGGTATGAAATAGCGCTAAGAACTGTGGGTATATACGCACAGCACGGTAACCAAGGAACGGATTATTTTCATGAGGCAGGGCAAGGTAATCAATTGGCTTATCACCACCAATATCCATGGTACGAATGATCACAGATTTACCATTGGCTGCGGTTAACACTTCACGGTAATGATTAAACTGCTCTTCTTCATCGGGTGCTTGGTGGCGATCCATAAACAGCATTTCAGTGCGGAATAAGCCAATTCCCTCAGCACCTTGAGCAAAAGCATTAGCAGCTTCGACTGAACAAGCGATATTAGCCGCTACCTCGATTGTATGACCATCAGCGGTAGTTGCTTGCTGGTGGGCATACTGACTTTGCTGTTGTTTAAGGGTATTGGCGAGTGTGATTGCGCGGTTGAAGTAACCACTAACTTCGATGCTAGGCTCGATAGCCAATACACCTAATTGCGCATCAAGATAAACATTATGATTCAGTGCTGTTGTACACTCTTTTAGTTCAATGCCAGATAAGGTTGGAATATTAAATGCGCGCGCTAAAATTACCGTATGTGAGGTGCTGCCAGCGTGGGTTAATACCAAACCTTGTAATAATGCTTTATCAAGCCCTAAAAATTGACTCGGAGTTAGATCGTTAGCGATAACGATACTTGGTTGCTGTAGTGAGAAAGCCGTTTGGTTATCGAGTACGTTAGGGTAAGCGGCTGTTAATAATTGCAGTGAGACATCTTTGATATCTAGTACGCGCTCACGTAAGTAACTGCTTGCTGACTGTTCAAGTTGCTGACACAGTTTTTCCATTACCGCTAAAATAGCATTCGCAGTTGAATGGTTGGCTAGCAGTGCCATCACACCATCAATAAAACTTGAATCATTAATAATCGCTAGGTGAGCACTGGTAATTTCTTGTTCGTGGTGTGAGCCGTTAGTTATAGTCTGATTTAAGTTAGTGCTTACTTGCAGACGCGCTTGTTCAAAACGCTGCGCTTCATTATCATCGTGCGCTGCTATGGCAAACTGTTGTGGATCAATTTGGCTCATGGCAACTAACACGCCACAACCAATGCCTGGAGCAAGTCGTTTACCCGTGATCAAATGTGGCTGGTGGCGAAGTAATGATTGCGGCAATACAATTTCACTATCATCAGCTAATGTTTCAAGTGCTTCATCGCAATGAGGGAACTGCTGTTCAATATAGCTTTGTAATGTTTGGCAAGCTTGCTCACTGTCAATACCTTCAAAGTTCAAGGTACAGTTATCATTTAATAAAGTATCTGTACCGACTAACGCTAATACACTTTTCGCATCACCTGAATTATTAGTTCGGTGGTTAGTTAAGATAATTTGACAGGCAAACTGACGACACTGCTGCTCTAAATGATTCGCTGGACGAGCGTGAATACCATTAGGTAATACACATTGAAACTGAAATTGATGAGTCATAAATAAAACGCCTTAATTTATTTAATGTTAGTGGTGAGTTAACAACAGTTGCTGACATTGAGAAAAAATGCGTCGTGGATGCTGTAATGCATCTTGAATAGAAACTTCTAGACAGCGATGCTTTTTAAAACGATCACTTTGCTCGACATTAATATCGGCAGCGAGGATGACAATATCAGCACGCTCAACATCCTGGTCGGTGAGGCGGTTTTCAATTCCCATTGCTCCTTGGGTTTCGACTTTGATTGTGATCCCGAGTTTTTTCGCTGTCTCAATGAGCTTGTCGGCTGCCATATAAGTGTGTGCAATCCCTGTTGGACATGCGGTAATCGCGACAACTCTCATGTGTCTCTCCTGTTGTTAAATAATGTAGTGCTAGTTCGATGGCATGAATATAAGTATTTATGAGATTGCAAGATAGAAGATAAACGACGCTTTTATAGGACATTTGTAACCGTAATAACCAATCGTGATAGGGATCTCATTGCTTTATAGACTGGTATTAGAATAACGAACTAGCATTTTTGTGCGTTTTTGATGTTAGCTTTATTTGGGACTGATTGGGTATCAAATGGGTTGTTATATAAGAGTGTGGACTCAATGGCTAAAATAATGACAAGTAAAATGAGCAGGAAAGAAAAATGCAGCATGAGCGGGGGACTACATGCTGCGAAAGGTCATTTCAAGGGGATGAGAATGACAATATTTATATATTTAAGCTGTACATTAATTATTAATGATTTTAAAAATATAAAAACTGGATAAATATCGCTTTAATAGCCCTATTCTATCCAATCATTATTTATCTGATATAACGCAATACTACACAAATAATAGCTGAAGATTTTATTGATATATAAATAAAATAACAAACTGTGATATTGAGCCAAAATATCGTTATATAACAATGAGAGTCCACTCACAGCTATTTACGGTTGTTACAAATATGCAGTGAATGCGTAATTTATCCTATATCACCACGAAACTTTATTCTTAATAATGCTTGCCAATAACGATACCGAATATCATTTAAAGATAACGATAAAATTAAATTTGTGGTCATGAATGATAATTTCGACCGTGAATATATATTTAATAAATTACAAAAGGATTTGAAATGAAATTCAAACGTACGCTACTTGCAATGGCCGTTATCGCTGGCACATTTGGCTTAACTGGATGTGATGACGAAACAAATAATATTGACGTGAATGTTACTAATCCCAATGGTAATGGCGGTGATACTTTACCACCGGTTGATGAAGGTGATAAACCTGTTTGCCCACCGACAGGCGATGAAGACTGTGACGATAAACCAAGTACAGAAAAACCGGTGATTGATATGGGTGTCCATGTTCCCGTTGAGTTATCGGGTATGGACGTAACGCGCTATGTTAATCCATTTATCGGTACTGGTAATTTAGGTAATACTTATCCAGGCGCGACTACACCTAATGGTATGGTGCAATTATCACCTAATAACGGTTCTAACGGCTGGGAATATATTTCTGGTTACTATTATCATGATGCGCGTACCAGTGGTTTTTCTCATACTCACCTTTCAGGGGCGGGTGCCGGTGATTTAAATGATATTTTGGTCATGCCAATTAACTCCCGTTCTGATTTTATGATCAACGAAGGCTCTGCGACCCTGAATTTAGAAGCATCACATTTTAAACATAAAGATGAACAAGCGACTGCAGGTTACTACAAAGTCGATCTGCTTGATTATGATATTACTGCCGAATTAACGGCTTCTGATCGCGTCGGTGTTCATCGTTACACTTTCCCTCGTGATCAAAAATCAGAAATTATTGTCAATACTGGCTTTAAGCTTAACTGGGATTACACTTCAGACTCGTTTATCCGTTGGGATAAAGAAAATAACCGTTTGATTGGTCATCGCTTCTCTGATGGTTGGGCTGCATCTCAAAAAGAATATTTTGTGATGGAGTTTGATCAACCGATCAAAAATGTCCGTTTTGCTTATTACGATAAAGAAACCAAACAATATGTTAATGCGCCAGCTGATTTTACTGAAATAGGCTCAATTGAAGGCTCTCAAAACTATGATATCGTTAATGATCGTGATCTGTTTGGTAAGTATCAATATGCACGTGCTTATGTTGAATTTGATACTGAAAAACAAGAACTAACGGTTGAAGCAAAATTAGCCCTATCAAGCACAGCGATTGGTAACGACGGCACGAATAAAGCGCCATTAAGCGGCGCATTCTTAAACTTAACTGAAGTTGCTGATAAAAACTTTGATGATGTACGTTTAGATGCCACCAATGAGTGGGAAGCGTTATTAGGTAAAGTCAAAGTGGAAGGCGATGAAGCCTATAAGCAAACTTTCTATACTGCGATGTACCATGCTTTCTTAGGTCAAACCACCCACTCAGATCTTGATGGTAAATATTACCGCGCCTTCCAAGGCCGTAATGCTTATCCAAATGGACGTCCAGCTTGGGGCCAAGAAGCGCCATTGGTGGATGGTATTCGTTTAGCTGATGCTAACAATGACGGTAAGGCTGACTTTACTCGCTATGACACTTTCTCTCTATGGGATACATACCGTAACGTGCAACCACTAGCCTCTATCCTTACTCCGAATGCGTTAGCTGATGTTGTGCTGTCGATGTTGTCGTATGCAGAAGAAGAATTTACACCTTTGGATGCAGAAGGTAATGCAGGTCAACCACGTAAAGGCCGTCTACCTGAATGGACGTTTAAAGGTAACGAAACTGGGATGATGATGGGTATGCACTCAACCCCTGTTATCTATGACGTGTTGGCGAAAGGGATTCTTGATGCGCGGATGACTGAACTTGGCTTTAGTCAATTAGAGCAAGATGACATTAAAGCACGTTTAATTACCGCGATGGTGACGGATGCGCGTAGTGGGTCTGCTGTCTCGTGGATCAAAGAGTACGAGCAAAATGGTTGGGTACCTGCACAGTTACATGATGTAGAGGCTGATGCATATGGTAAGCACTCACCTTTTAAAGACTCATGGACAGCATCATACTCACTTGAATATTCAATGAATGATTGGATGATTGCTAAATCGATTGCGTTAGTGTTTGGTGAAGATGATCCGCGTTACACTGAATTTGCTGACCGTTCTAATAACTGGCAGGCACAGTTTGATTTCGGTGGTGAGCCTAATACACCGTGGAAAGGTTGGTTTAAAGCGCGTGATTATGATGGCCAATTTATTGATAAAAACTGGACCGATCCAGTAACGGGTGGTACGGCAGGTAAAAACTGGCGTCCTGATATGTTTAACTGGGCGTTCTCAGAGTCAAACGGTTGGCAGTATTTCTTTAGCGTGCAACACGATATGCATGGTTTAAAAGATCTCATGACCCAAGCAGATCGTAAGTTTAATCCAGACGCTAAAGATGGAGCATTATTTGCCGCTCGTTTAGATGAATATTGGTCAACTTACCCTGATCGTAATGCGGGTGACAACCAATTCCCAGTATTTAATACCGGTAACGTTGGTCAGCACGTTCAAGGTAATGAACCTGATTTACACGTTCCTTATTTGTATAACTACGCCGGTCAACCATGGAAGACCCAAGCCGCGATTGTGGCATCAACGAACGTTTGTTATGACAACACTGCCGATGGTATTTGTGGTAATGATGACTTTGGTACACTTTCATCATGGTTTGTTTTCCGTGCCCTCGGTTTCTATCCAGTAAACGCAGGCAGTATCTATGAGATTGGCACGCCAATGTTTGAAACAGCCTCGATTGATGTGGGTAATGGGCAGTCGTTTAACGTAACAGCTAAAAATGTTAGCCGTGAAAATATTTTTATTCAGAATGCGACTTTCAATGGTAAAGCGTTTAACCGTACGTATCTAACCCATGATGAGATTATGTATGGTGGCGATCTGGTATTCACTATGGGTGATACTCCGAATAAACTTTGGGGAGCCGCAGTAGATTCAACTCCGCCAGATACAGGTATTGGTCAATTCTTGCATGCTGACTCGCTACCTGCTGGAGCGCGTTAATTAAGTAACCTTGTTTAAATTATAATCATTGATATAAATCCCACGATAATAATCGTGGGATTTTTTATTTAAAGGTAAAAATATTATTAGTAATCGTTATCATGGCTAAATAATAAATTGTGATATCGAGTCAAAATATAGTTATAGAGCAATGAGAGTTTACTCACAGCTATTTATTGCGGTTACAAAGATGCTGTGAATGCGTAATTTATCCTATATCACCTTATTTTTTTATTCTTAATAATACAGCCAATAACGCAGTGATATTTATTATTAGCGATTAGGACTGATAATAAATTACATCAAGCGCATTTCTTTGGTTGTTTTAATAAATATTGTCATCGTTCTGGTAAGGGATGGATGCCACTAAATATAGGGATGGATATACGATGTTTAAACTGTCAATAGTTGCTGCTGCAATCGCACTCTCGATAGGTCTTAGTGGGTGTAATCATGATAATGGATCAGGATCGTCTACCAATAAAGATGATCATCAGCCAACATTGGCGGTATTAAAATATGTTGATCCTTTGATTGGCACTGATGGTTTAGGCAACGTTAATCCAAGCCCTGTTACTCCTGAAGGTATGATTCAGCCAAGCCCTGATAATTGGAATCCTAATAACTGGGGCGGTAAAGGCTCACCTTCGGATTATCATCATTATTTAAATCAATTGTCGGGTTTTAGTACGACGCATATTTCTGGTGCGGGTAAAGGTGATCTCAATGATTTCGCTTTTCTACCCTATACTGGCTTTCATTCGACAGCAGTGACGATGGATAAGCAGACTGAGATCTCAAAAGTTGGCTATTACGCGGTTGATCTTTTAGAAACCAAAGTAAAAGCTGAATTAACTGCCACTGATCGGGTTGCTTTTCAGCGGTATAGTTTCCCAGAGGGTACTGATCGTAAAGTAAAAATTGATTTACAACATGAACTGTTAGAGCAGTATGGTAACCATTCACGCAGTATCTACTATAAAAAAGTCGCTGATAATGCGATTGCAGGAGCCCGTACCAGTAATGAATGGGGTCAGTGGCAAACGGTGTATTTCTATGCTGAATTTTCAGAACCGTTCAGTGGCCATATGGCTTATGTTGATGGTAAACAAACAGCAGTGACGGAAGTTGGCCTAGCTGATTATCAAGGTTATGGCGATAAGCGTGATCGTGTCCGTGATGTAGTGACCCATTTAAACTTTGGCGAGGGTAAGCAACCGATCACCGTTAAAATTGCTATCTCTGGCACTGGTATTGATGGCGCAATAGCGAACTTAAGTGCTGACACTAATGGCTATGATTTTGATGATGTGGTCGCAGATAATCAGCAGCAATGGGCTGATGTGCTCAATAAATTTACCATTAAAGGTGGCACTGAAGCAGATAAAACCATGTTCTACACGTCACTCTACCGTACTTATATTGCCCCATTTGTATATCAAGATGTTGATGGTAAATACCGTGGTATGGATGGCAAGGTACATCAAGCTGAAGCGGGGTTTACTAACTATTCGGTGTATTCAATGTGGGATACTTTCCGCGCTGCACACCCACTTAAAACCATTATTGATAAAGATCGCGCTATTGAATATGCCCATGATTTAATGAATAAATTTAAAACAGGTGGGGTATTACCGAAGTGGGAATTACATTCTGACTACACCGGTGAAATGGTTGGCTATCCGGCGGTATCAGTCATTGCCGATGTAATGGTTAAATATCCAGAGGCATTTACTCAGCAAGATTTTGAATTAGCACTTAAAGCAGCCGATGTGTCAGCGAACTTTGATCTTACTATTACGCAAGATTGGGTACCTTATAAAGATGCTTGGAATGGTGATAAACGCTTTACGGTCATGACCCGTCATGGTGAATATGCTGAGCAGCATGGTTATGTACCTGCCGATGCTAAAAAACAGCCGCAAGATGGTGGCGTTGCCCAAGATAAATATGATGAGTTAGTCAATGAATCGGTGTCATACGGTTTAGAAAATGCGTATTACGATTGGTGTATTGCTCAAATTGCTAAGTTAGCCGGTAATGAAGCGCAATATGACCGTTATATAGCGCGTTCACAAGCTTATAAGCCTTACTTTGATCTTGATAAAGCTGAGTATGGTAAATATGGTGCGACTGGATTTATGCGCCCTAAAAATCATGATGGTTCATGGGTAAATAACTATCCATCATGTGCTATTGATAGCCAAGGTGATCCAATTACGCCGTTACCAGTAGACTGTGATATTAGTGATGCCACATCGTTTGATATTTTCTGGCCTTATCGCGCCGAGCACCGTGGTCAAGATTTTACGGAAGGTAATACTTGGCAATGGAGCTGGTTTGCACCGCATGATATTGATGGTTTAAAACAGACCATGGGTGGTGAAGCGAGCTTCTTGCAGAACTTAGATGCATTATTTATTGCCAACGATAAAGCTGATACCTCACAAGGGGATATGACAGGTTATATTGGTCAGTTCATTATGGGTAATGAGCCTGATCATCACGTGCCATACCTATATAACTGGACCGCAGAGCCATGGAAAACTCAAGAGTATGTCGATCAGGCAATGAAACAATTTTTCCATCCCACCAAAGCGGGTTTAATTGGCAATGAAGATGTCGGTCAAATGTCAGCTTGGTACATTATGGGGGCGTTAGGTTTCTATCAAGTAAACCCAGGTGCGCCAATCTATACCATTGGGCGGCCATTATTTGATGAAGTGAAATTTGATGTTGCTGGTGGTCAATTTACAATCACCGCTGAAAATAATAGTCCTGATAACTTGTATGTTGAGTCGGTGACAATTAATGGCAAGCCTCTTAATACTCACTTAACGTTTGCACATGATGAAATACGCGCTGGTGGCGAACTGCATTTCGTGATGACCAATAAAAAGCCAAGCAATAACTAATTTTATTACAAAAAGGTATTAAACTTTCGTGATAATGGTTAAATAAAAGATAGTTATAATATTATTAGTTGTTGATTATAAATGATAAAAATCCGAGTTTGTGTAACTAGATTCGGATTTTTTTAATTTGAAGCAGTAATTATGAGGTCAAAGCCACAAAATAAAACAACAACTATTGTTTAAGCTAATGTTTGATAATAAATTTATTGTGCTACGAAAATCTTATGCCTCGTTAAGTTGATTCTGAACAATTAGCTTACGAGGCAGTCCTTCCTTGATTATCATTCTGATTTAGTTCTGGTTATCCTCTGATTCACCTTAGTGTGGCATGGGGACTTTTAGTGCGCGCTTTTGTTCAAGATCCTCCTTTTATATGCTAACTCTCGTGTATTCCAAGTCGTTATTCAATATAACTATTACCTGTAGGTAATAATCTTTTGTTTTTTGATTGTATTGTTTGTTTTTGTGTAATTGTTAATATGACCCCATCGAAACGCAGACAGCGTTGACAAACAATTATAAAGACAAGGTTAGACGACTCATGAAAACAGTTATTAAAGCAATCATCGCTACCGCTATTATCGCCACTTCTTACACGGCATCTGCACGTGATGGCGCATTTACAGGTAACGTTAGTTTCAACAATCAAGCTAACAATGCTGTGGTTGCAAGCCACTACGCAGTCAATGGTAGCGCTGATAAATCACATTCAGGCATTGTGGTTACTAACAAAAATACCCACATGAGCTTTAATGAAAAACTGCTATCAGCCGCTGATAAGTAATATTTCACTACTATGGTAAACAAACGCTTATTACATCTTTTTATTATTACATTTAAGTAAAAGTGTTTTGGTTTTATCTCTATTGTTACCAAATGGGTGGGGTGTAGAATGACGACATCGACACCAACAAGAACAAATAAACTCGATATAGCTTCTTACGCTATCACCCCTTTATAACGCG
This sequence comes from Photobacterium kishitanii, assembly GCF_000613045.3. NCBI lineage: Bacteria > Pseudomonadati > Pseudomonadota > Gammaproteobacteria > Vibrionales > Vibrionaceae > Photobacterium > Photobacterium kishitanii. The sequence goes on from NZ_LN794353.1 coordinate 940,400, forward strand.
CTATCAAACAAATTCAGACTTATGGCTATCGCGGTAAGTCACTATAAATTAATTAAAAATTATCGGAGTTTTACTATGAGCAATGTATTTTACATGCCACCTGTAACCTTAATGGGTCCTAATGCTATCCAATCTTTAGGGGCTGAATTAGCGTCAAAAGAATTGAAAAAAGCCCTTATCGTCACTGACGGTGTGTTAGTTGAAGTGGGTCTTGTTAGCAAGCTAACGGATGAGCTAACCGCTCACGGTATTGATTACGCAATCTACGATGGCGTTCAACCAAACCCAACTGAGAAAAACATCGAAGATGGTCTTACTCTACTTGCACAAAGCAACGCTGACTTCGTGATTTCATTCGGTGGTGGTTCTTCTCACGATACTGCGAAAGGTATCGCATTAGTTGCTGCTAACGGTGGTCATATCCGTGATTACTCTAAAGGTGTGCATCTATCTAAGAAACCACAACTTCCATTGGTTACAGTGAACACAACTGCGGGTACTGCATCAGAAATGACGGTATTTGCGATTATCACTAACCAAGAAGATGAAACTAAATACCCTGTAGTTGATAAGCACTTCACGCCTATCATCGCAGTTAACGATTCAGAGCTAATGGTCGCAATGCCTAAGTTCCTCACTGCAACCACAGGTATGGACGCATTAACGCACGCAGTTGAAGCGTATGTTTCAACAGCAGCGACACCAATTACTGATGCATCAGCAATCAAAGCGATTGAGTTGATTGTTAATAACTTAGAAGCAGTAGTCGCTAACGGTCAAGACCGTGCAGCACGTGATGCAATGCAGTACGGTGAGTACTTAGCCGGTATGGCATTCTCAAATGCTTCTCTAGGTTACGTACACTCAATGGCGCACCAATTGGGTGGTGTTTATGACTTGTCACACGGTCTATGTAACGCAATCCTATTGGCTGAAGTATCACGCTTTAATGCACAACAAGTACCAGGTCGTTTTGTTGATATTGCGAAAGCAATGGGTATCGACACTGCAGCGATGACACAAGAGCAAGCAGTAAATGCAGCCCTTGAAGCGATTGATGCACTCTCTGAGAAGGTAGGTACAAAACAACGTCTAGCTGACCTGGGTGTTACTGAAGATAAACTCGCATTCATGGCACAAAATGCCCTAAATGATGCCTGTTCTCTAACCAACCCACGAAAAGCGAGCCTAGAAGAAATCATTAATATCTTCAAAGCACGTATGTAATTACCCTGACTATCGGTAATGACTCTTAAATAAAAAGGCCGCTAAAGCGGCCTTTTTTAGATCTGGATGTTGATGAAGGATAATTGGTGTATTTAACCTGCGACTATCATTACATGAGATACTTTCATTAATTAATATATTTTTCACCAGCTTATAACCAAGTAGTATCATATGATTTTTTAATAAAACTTACATTCCTAAAACAAATAATACTGACTAATTAGATGGTTGAAAACTATAATAAACTCTTTATTTATGTGATTAATGTGACATTATATGCAGTAACACTTATATCTAATTGACGCATTCATAATGAGTAATATTTCAACTTTAAAAAATAACATAGACACAAAAACCCTTAACCTGTTTCTATTATCCATCGCAACTATGGGTATATACCCTTTACTATGGTTGTATAGAAGCAATCTAACGATTAGTGACATTACCAAATCTAAAATCACTGGTGACACCTATATAATTTGGATTGCTGTCTGTGTTGGATTAGGTGGTTTTTTTTCTCGTCATAATCAAAGCTTATTCCTTGTGTTAGGTGCTATTTTATCTATATCTTCAACAGTTCTTTATATTGTTTGGGCTTTTAAGGCTAAAAAAGTACTTCAAAAATACGCTCTTAATGAATTTAGATTTGAATTAAAGATGAATGTTTTTTATACCTTCTTTTTTAATATGTACTATATAAACTATTGCGTTAATGACCTTCCAGAAGCATTGAATAAACAACAAATACTCAATGGGCAAGCAACAGAGCATGTAAACTAACCCCTTCCCGTTGCTAAAACACCAAGCCGCACAATGTATGAGTGCGGCTTAAGAAACAACAAACGAACCGTCGTTATTACATACAACCTCAAGTGATAGTTAAACTTTCAGCTACATTATCCTTTTATACCTCAGTATTTGCCTTTCGCTTGTGCAAGCCTATATCGCTAACGTTTATAACGGTGTTAATAATCATTGCCTGCCATAACAGCAAACACGTAAACACCTACCTCAAGAAAATCGCCTATCTACCGCCTCCACAACCAAACAAAGTAGTTAAGCATTTATTAGCTTCTGTATAAAATCATCCAACTTTGTGTCTAATAAAAAACAGCCAAAATCAAAATCCAATAAATACACAAATCTTTTATTGTATTCTCCAACACTCAAACATATAAACACATTCCCCAAACTTCTAATTATTGGAATAATTTGGGATTTATTAGATATATCAGGATTATCAATATACGGTTTAAGTTCTACGTATGTAGCTTTTGCTTCATCAGCAGAATACAACAAAGGCCGCTTAGGCGGCCTTTGTTGTATATGGACGTTACCGCGTATAGGATCGCATTAGATGAATACTCCCTTTTGGTATACCTTGTCTATTATGAAATTAACATAATAGAAATAAAAAAGGCCCATCGATTTCTCGATGGGCCTTCTCTTAATCACACTTCAAAAATGAGATTAATAATAAATGCAACATTGCTGCACTTATTTATATATTCTTATAAGCAAACAACATTGGTAGCTAGTAGGCCTTTAGGCCCATTTTCTACATCAAAAGAAACCTTTTGATTTTCGTCAAGTGTTTTAAAGCCATCAGAGATAATTGAGGCAAAGTGAACGAATACGTCAGCACCGCCATTATCCTGAGATAGGAAGCCAAAACCTTTAGCTTCGTTGAACCATTTTACTAAACCAGTTGATTTGATAGACATAATATATCCTTGATAATTAAATAATAAGTAAGAAATTAGACGAATTATCTAATTACAAGCCAACAACGTTAGCAGCTTGAAGACCTTTTTGACCTTGCTCTACTTCAAATGATACTTTCTGACCTTCAGCCAAGGTTTTAAAACCTTCTGAAGCGATAGCACGGAAGTGAACGAATACGTCAGCACCACCGTTGTCTTGAGTTAGAAAACCAAAACCTTTCTCTTCGTTAAACCATTTTACTAAACCAAGTGTTTTATTAGACATAATGTGTCCCTTATATTTATTTCATTGAGGTGTCGCAACACGCGACGGCCGAAATAACGATGTTTGAACTATCGAGAAAGCAAAGGGAAACACGGATAAAACAACATAAATGCAGCGATAAACAGTTTTCTTCTACGAAAAGGATGACAAATTTCAATTTTCAGCGAGTAAGATTATTAAATTAAGCGAATTCGTTTATTCGATTAATTTAATACCCTTTAGCTATTAATAAGAGATGGTGAAATTACCAATGAGTTTATTATCAGCGTTAGTAATATCGCCTTTACAGGTTTTTTCACAATATGTGAAATTAATATCAGGATTATCAACATTGCCTTTTATTAATACATGTCGAGTTAATACATCACTATTTAACTGATGAATAGTCGAATTCCAAGAATGTTTATTTTTTAATAAATTAAAGTTTACGTTCATTATTTTATCGCTTCTTTTGTTTGTGTATCTATTGTATTTACAGGACGGTTTTGTTGAAACCAAAATCGTTTACGACCAAGAGTTCGAGACATAAGCATATCCTTAGCTTTATCATTAACTTAAATGCGTGTTTTTGATTTTTCTTAGTACATTCAAATTATAAAATGAGTATAAAATCTATTTATTATAGGTAACGAGGGAAATAGGAACGTAACGACAAATACAAACAAAAGTAGATATTAGAAGTGGTTATTATTTTCGATGGTACGGTATAACTAATTATTTTTACTTTTCAAAGCGGCGCAAATAGCATATGGCTCTTTGCGCCAACTTAAATTCTTATAGCCCTACAACGTTAGCAGCTTGCAGACCTTTTTGGCCATTTTCTACATCAAAAGAAACCTTTTGACCTTCAAGTAATGTTTTAAAGCCTTCAGAAACAATAGCTCGGAAGTGAACGAATACATCAGCACCGCCATTATCTTGAGTGATAAAGCCGAAACCTTTTTCTTCGTTAAACCATTTTACTAGACCAGTATTTGAATTAGACATATGTGTCCCTTAATTTTTAATATTCAGAAATTTGTCGCGAAAATACGACGAGCTGAGAGTTGAATTATTAAATTGCTATGATGATGAAGCTAAGGGAAACAACTGAGGACAAAAACTGCTAAGAAGATGTATCTGTGGTTTTACTTGGACTTGATTTTTCATTTTGTAATTAATAACTCTGAACAACAGAGCGAGGTCAATAATAGAGTAATACCTAACTAAGTCAACATAAATATTCAAAGAAAAATGAACAATCTTCTTTTTATTCTGTTCATGGCAAAGGGTAAGTATTTATTTTACTTATAAATCAACACCATAAAGAACACTCATCATCACCAAATAAGCCGCCGATTTTTAATTTGAATAATTATGCTAGCTAATATTTGTTAGTAAGAAAATTAAATTTAGTATTGTATGAGTGTCGTGCTAATAAGTTTGAGGTTAAATGATCGTCAATTAGAGTGATTTTTTCATACTTGAACGTTACAACATATAGAGTCACTTCATTGTCTTATTGTTAAATACATTATTCACCATACGCTAAAAAGCCTTGATCACTCATCAAGGCTTGTCTTTTCTACTCACCATCTACAATGACGTATATAACCCGTCATTTCAGTAGATGTACTCTCCAGCATATCGCAGTAGAGCCTAAGTGGTGCAGCGGTGATACGCTGCTCGATTGATGTGCCAGTTTAACTTAGTAGCCTTGATCGTTACCCGAATGAGACAAAACATTTGCAAAGCTTTTTTTGCCTGGTTGAACCACAGAAACAAAGGAGGCACGACTGTAGAAGAAGTATGTAAAACAAAGCTGTTTCTAGCTTTATGTTAAAATATTTTTAATACACAACCAAGTAATTACGCCGTGAAAAGGTACATTAATAACTACGTCTATTTCAATGTTTATTAGTTCAACCATTTATGAAAAACGAGGGTAATCTCCTTGTCTTTAGTAAAGATTAAGTTGATATCAGCGAAATCATCAATAATTACATTAGCTTCTTCAAGCTCATGTTTTGCATGACTAGTTGTAAGAGCGATAGTAAAGCAACCTGCTTTATGTGCTGATCTGATTCCAACAGGTGAATCTTCAAATGCGACACATTGTTGTGGAAGAAGGTTTAATTGCTTTGCTGCAGTTAAAAACGGTTCTGGGTGTGGCTTACCGTGGGTGACATCTTCACCACAGACCATGACATCAGGAAGGTTAAATCCTGAAGCTTTTAGACTTGTTGCTGCAACTTGACGAGGACCACTAGTGGCAATGCTCCACATTCCATTAGGAATTTGATTAACAAACTTTAATGCTCCTGTGATTGCTTTGGCTTTTTTCATCTTCTCGACAGCGATGCGTTTCACCTCAAGTACACCGTCTTCAGTATCGTACTTAGGATTAACTTCAGCTAACGTCTCGTTTATTTTTCGACCATGTACGAATGGACGAACATCGGTAAAATTAAGCTGCTTCACTGCAGACCATTCTTTCCAGATTTCATCGATTACAGAGGTTGTATCTACCAATGTTGCATCTACGTCAAAAATGAAACCACGTACTGTAATTGTGTTCATCAAGATAATATTCCATTTGTTACAATTAAAAAAATGGTTATTCAAAAGAGATAGACTAAGGAACAGTACATTTATTTAAGCAATGCCTTTTAAATAAATTTATCACTAGACTTAAACTATTTTTGTGACGATGCTCAATTAGATACGCATTAAATAATAAGCTCGTGGGTTTACAGCTCTCAGTTCACATAAAATCTTTCATATTAATACCGCCCTTTGTGACGATGTGTTTGCTGGTTATCGAATAGTAGATTTTAGATGTGATTAGTAAGCTATAACGGAGTGATGTTTTGATGAGATCTTAGAAATTAGATACAAAAAAACCACTCATCATGAGTGGTTATAATGTTGGAGCAGGCTGCCCGGAATCGAACCTTGCTTCTTCAACTTGGAAAGCTGACATAATACCATTATACGAAGCCCGCACTTCTAACATTAAATAGAATAGCCAATGACATCCCACTACGGGTGGTTATTCTCTATAAGCATGCTATGACAATAATCCTGAACTTAACCTTGATGAGCAGGGGTTACAATCTCGGATTGCATAAATAATCGACGGTTAAATATACCAATTATCCTTCATCAACATCCAGATCTAAAAAAGGCCGCTTTAGCGGCCTTTTTGTCTACAAGTAATTACCGATAGTCAGGGTAATTACATACGTGCTTTGAAGATATTAATGATTTCTTCTAAGCTCGCTTTACGTGGATTGGTTAGAGAACAGGCATCATTTAGGGCATTTTGTGCCATGAATGCTAACTTGTCTTCAGTAACACCCAGGTCAGCTAAACGTTGCTTAGTACCTACCTTTTCAGATAGTGCATCAATCGCTTCTAGAGCGGCATTAACCGCTTGCTCTTGGGTCATCGCTGCAGTGTCGATACCCATTGCTTTAGCAATATCAACAAAACGCTCAGGTACTTGTTGTGCGTTAAAGCGTGATACTTCAGCCAATAGGATGGCGTTACATAGACCGTGTGACAAGTCGTAAACACCACCCAATTGGTGCGCCATTGAGTGTACGTAACCGAGAGAAGCATTTGAGAATGCCATCCCCGCTAAGTACTCACCGTACTGCATTGCATCACGTGCTTCACGGTCTTGACCGTTAGCGACTACTGCTTCTAAGTTATTAACAATCAACTCAATAGCTTTGATTGCTGATGCATCAGTAATTGGTGTCGCAGCCGTTGAAACATACGCTTCAACCGCATGCGTTAATGCGTCCATACCTGTGGTTGCAGTAAGGAACTTAGGCATTGCGACCATTAGCTCTGAATCGTTAACCGCGATGATAGGCGTGAAGTGCTTATCAACTACAGGGTATTTAGTTTCATCTTCTTGGTTAGTGATAATCGCAAATACCGTCATTTCTGATGCAGTACCCGCCGTTGTGTTCACTGTTACCAATGGCAATTGTGGCTTCTTAGATAAATGCACACCTTTAGAGTAATCACGAATATGACCACCGTTAGCAGCAACCAATGCGATACCTTTCGCAGTATCGTGAGAAGAACCACCACCAAATGAAATCACAAAATCAGCGTTGCTTTGTGCAAGTAGAGTAAGACCATCTTCGATGTTTTTCTCGGTTGGGTTTGGTTGAACGCCATCGTAGATTGCGTAATCAATACCGTGAGCGGTTAGCTCATCCGTTAGCTTGCTAACAAGACCCACTTCAACTAACACACCGTCAGTGACGATAAGTGCTTTTTTCAATTCTTTTGACGCTAATTCAGCCCCTAAAGATTGGATAGCATTAGGACCCATTAACGTTACAGGTGGCATGTAAAATACATTGCTCATAGTAAAACTCCGATAATTTTTAATTAATTTATAGTGACTTACCGCGATAGCCATAAGTCTGAATTTGTTTGATAGCGCGTTATAAAGGGGTGATAGCGTAAGAAGCTATATCGAGTTTATTTGTTCTTGTTGGTGTCGATGTCGTCATTCTACACCCCACCCATTTGGTAACAATAGAGATAAAACCAAAACACTTTTACTTAAATGTAATAATAAAAAGATGTAATAAGCGTTTGTTTACCATAGTAGTGAAATATTACTTATCAGCGGCTGATAGCAGTTTTTCATTAAAGCTCATGTGGGTATTTTTGTTAGTAACCACAATGCCTGAATGTGATTTATCAGCGCTACCATTGACTGCGTAGTGGCTTGCAACCACAGCATTGTTAGCTTGATTGTTGAAACTAACGTTACCTGTAAATGCGCCATCACGTGCAGATGCCGTGTAAGAAGTGGCGATAATAGCGGTAGCGATAATTGCTTTAATAACTGTTTTCATGAGTTGTCTAACCTTAATCTTTATTATTATTGCTGAACGCTGTCTGCGTTTCGATGAGGCCATATTAACAATTACACAAAAACAAACAATATATCAAAAAATCAAAAGATTATTACTCAATGGTAATAATTATTATTTTATCCAGTAGTGGTAATTCAATCTATTATGGGGTGAACAAATATAGAGTGAGTGTTGTAATCGAATATTAGAAAGCAAAACCATACATTAGTATTCAGGTCAAACTATCTCAGTAAATAATGATGAGAGTTTAGTCAGTACGTCAGTATATAAGAGTTATTTAGGTATTGGTGATAGTTACAACAAAGCATTTTTAATGGTCATTCTATGTGATGGATGTGAGATAAAGTTTTGTCATGACATGATCTTAAATACGGTTTCATTGTTAAAAGAGCGAGATAAATCGGTTGGTTATGGAAAGGTTGGTAAGCGAGTTAAATAATGGATGGAAAGAAAACCTTTCGTATTAAAATGTTTACACATGTAAACAAAACACTGTATTAATGATAATCAATCTTCCAATAGAGAATTGCATAGTATTGCATGTATCAATACCATCTACGCCTTAAATGAATGCAAGCAATAGTCTTGTATATGCAGCATGGATGCTTAGTAAACTAAATGAAATGTTCAATCCAAACCAAATAGGTATATTAATGAAAGCTGCTCTTAAAACGTTCGCTCTTGCTTCTTTATTAACATCATTTACTGTAAGTGCTTCAACAGGTTGGATTATTACTAATAATGGTGTCATTGGTTCTCCTCAGGTTAAGCAAGGGGGAGTGACAGCAGTTTCATCGTTTGAAAAAGGTGATGGTGGCTTGGTATTTTCAGTCATTATGGTAACTGACAATAGCGCCGATGATGTAGGTATAAAAATGATTGAGGTTGATTCCCCAATCATGGTTAACGGTAAAAAGATCGTTATGCAAGCGCAGTTACAAGGGCAAATGAAAAGCTATAACCCTAAAACAAAGGCTGGAACTCAATATATTTTAAATGAGTTCAAGACTAAAGATGGCGTGACAATTGAAAATCTTACTTATTCAACCGTTGGTTTTAATAAAGTATTCCACGAACTTAAATAATTTAACTTATTAAATGATTAAATTGGTAATAGCTAAAGGTGGATTTGTGACATTAGTAAATAAAATAATAATAGCCCTGTTAGTAATATTAATATTTGGTGTTTATCTTGATTTTTTCCACTCAGGATCTTGTGATACGGCAGGATTAATTAATGAGTGTGATTTATCTGCTATTTATTTAAGTTAAATATATCAACTATTAATACTATTTCAGCGTATAAGTTAGAGATTGATTAATATCTTATTAATCAGGTGGATAAAATGATATTAATAGTTTGATATACAAGGTTAGATCAGCCGTGATATCAATAGCTATTATTCTAATAACAGCTTTTTAGCTTTAGTTATGAATATTGTTATTAGATATAAATGTTGGATAATTAGCTAATGTATATGTCAAAGTTAGAATTTATTATGATGTGTATAGCGTAAAATATCAGATATATTCAGATAAAAAGGCCACTGATTACTCAGTGGCCTTTTTATTAACAGCGTAATTACTCGTAGCCGAGGTAATTACATCCGTGCTTTGAAGATATTTACGATTTCTTCTAGGCTTGCTTTGCGTGGGTTGGTTAAAGAGCAGGCATCATTTAGGGCATTTTGTGCCATGAATGCGAGCTTGTCTTCTGTTACACCCAAATCAGTTAAACGTTGCTTAGTACCGACTTTTTCAGAGAGTGCATCAATCGCGTGAGTTAATGCGTTCATTCCTGTGGTTGCCGTTAGGAACTTAGGCATTGCGACCATTAGCTCTGAATCGTTAACCGCAATAATAGGTGTGAAGTGCTTATCAACCACAGGGTATTTAGTTTCATCTTCTTGATTAGTGATAATTGCAAATACCGTCATTTCTGATGCTGTACCCGCGGTAGTGTTCACTGTGACCAATGGTAGTTGTGGTTTCTTAGATAGGTGCACACCTTTAGAGTAATCACGGATATGACCACCGTTAGCAGCAACCAATGCGATACCTTTTGCAGTATCGTGAGAAGAATCACCACCAAATGAAATCACGAAGTCTGCATTGCTTTGTGCAAGTAGAGTAAGACCGTCTTCGATGTTTTTCTCTGTTGGGTTAGGTTGAACACCATCATAGATTGCGTAATCAATACCGTGAGCGGTTAGCTCATCAGTAAGTTTGCTAACAAGACCCACTTCAACTAACACACCGTCAGTGACGATAAGCGCTTTTTTCAATTCTTTTGACGCTAATTCAGCCCCTAAAGATTGAATAGCATTAGGACCCATTAACGTTACAGGTGGCATGTAAAATACATTGCTCATAGTAAAATTTCGATAATTTTTAAATAATTTATAGTGACTTACCGCGATAGCCATAAGTCTGAATTTGAGTTTACGTTGAGGGATATACTGTAGGAGGATGTAATGCGGCTATAATAACAATTACTAATTAATCAACAATGAAACTAAAATCAAAAACACTATTACCATTTGGTAATAATTAGAGGGTGGATAACAAATTGGTGTGTTTGATTATCATTTGAAATTATTTGTTACTAATAGATATTTTGATTAAAGACTAAGAATTATTTATATACTTAAAGAATCAACTAGTTATGAATTATTAATAATGTTGGAAAATCTATTAACAGCAGGGCGATTAGATAATGACTACTGATTATTATTCATTTTCATTAACAGATAATATCGTTTATGTGTTGTTATAATAAATATATGTAAAATTCTTGGATGTGTTTTTTATTATAATAGAGATATTACGTCTTCGAGTAATATTATCTAACTTATGCTTTATATCTAATTAAGAAATACTATTTTTATATTTAGTAATAATGGTTTTGATTATAAATATAATTATTATTATGATTTTTTTACTTTGTATTTATGTTTATACGATTAACTTATTATTAATGAATTAATTATATAAATATTGTTAAGGTAATGATGTTAGCCTATTGGAAATCCTTTTTAGCATGTCGTAGTCCTGTATTAGTACGCTAATTTTACATTTGTAAATTTAGCGTATTTTATTTTTAAACTAATTATATGCAGTGATAATTATTATTTATTTTGTTTTTTAACCATAGCGTGTAAGAAATAATAACAGTTAAAGTTGTTATTTTTTTGAATTATTTAGGAATTAATTTATGTCTAATGGGAACGTATTTAAGCAGCCCAAACCGTTTTATTTGATTTTTTCAATTGAGTTTTGGGAACGATTTGGTTTCTATGGAATGCAAGCTATTTTAACTGTGTATATGGTTAAAATTCTTGGGATGTCAGAATCAGCGACATTCACATTATTTGGTGCTTTCACTGCACTTGTTTTTGGATCTGTTGCTATAGGCGGGTGGGTAGGTGATAAAATATTAGGGACTAAACGTACTATTCATCTTGGGGCGATAATTCTAACGGTTGGTTATGCATTATTAGGATTATCAGCAAGTAGTCATTACGGTGATACTAGTTTAATTTATATTGCGATGGGTTTTATCGCTATGGGGAATGGTTTATTTAAAGCAAATCCATCAAGCCTATTAGCTAAAACGTATGGTGAAAATGATCCACGTCTTGATGGTGCATTTACAATGTATTATATGGCAGTAAATTTAGGTTCATTTTTCTCTATATTATTAACGCCATGGATTGCTGAAAATTTTGGTTATAGTTTTGCCTTTGGGGTCAGTGCTGCAGGTCTTGTTATTACTATTACTAATTTTATTATCAGCGGTAAGATAGTAAAACATATTGGATCTAAGCCCGATATGAGACCAGTTAATCGTACTCATTATTTGGGGATTTTAATCGGTGCTATTATATTGAGTTTTATCAGTTCAATTTTATTACAGCATCTATTTTATGCGCATTTAATCTTGATCATTGTTGGTATCATTATTGTTTTTTTGTATTTCCGTGAATTATTTTTAAGTCATGATCTTGAACGTGCAAAAATGATTGTCGCATTTTTGTTGATGTTGCAAGGTGTCATATTTTTTGTACCATTTCTTCAGATGCCAACATCGGTAAACTTTTTTGCGATTCATAATGTCTCTCATGATTTATTTGGCTTTTCGGTAGCTCCTGAGCAATTTCAAGCATTGAATTCATTATGGGTTATGGCTGTAAGTCCTATGCTGGCAATTATATATAATAAATATGGTGATCGTTTTGCTATGCCATTTAAGTTTGCAATTGGGATGGTATTTAGTAGCTTCTCTTTTTTAGTCTTGGTGCTTGGTGCTCATTTTGCAAATAGCGATGGCATTATCAGTTCTAACTGGTTGGTATTATCTTACATTTTTCAAGCTGTTGGTGAGTTACTTGTTTCGGGGCTAGGTTTAGCAATGGTTGCTCAACTTATTCCACAACGTATGATGGGATTTGCTATGGGAATGTGGTTCTTAACGTTAGCCACTGCCGCGGTGTTCGCTGGCTGGGTTGCAACATTAACAGCAGCACCTGCCGGTATTATAAATCCTCATCAAACACTCGCACTTTATAAGCATATATTTAGTTTTATTGGATATACTACAGCAGTAATTGCAGTCTTAACGTTAATTACTGCGCCTTTATTAACTCGTATTATTCGTGGAGAGTCAAAAGAGACTAAGGTTGTATTCGTATAATTTATTTGAAGAGGGTTATTATGAAATTAATAACCTTTTTCTTCTATGATATTTTTTCATTCTAGAATCAATGATTTAAGTTTGTACGTCAGTCATTTGCTCTTGTGTGATGGTTGCTTTATCAATACCTCTTTGCTAAATACAATCTGTGTTTCTAAGGAGACATATAATAATTATATAAAGTACATAATATGGATAAAATTCGAATGATTATTACCACATAGTAAGTATTGGTGTGACAGCTTATTTGTTAGAGAGGCGAGAGAAATATAAAATAAATTTGGTACTTTAGTATAATATGAACTTTGTTCTATCAATGAGTTTTGGCAAATTGTTAATGTTATAAAGTGATAGGCATTCCTGCTAATAATAGAAGTATATAAAAATGAGATATTTGTTGTTATGTCTGCCTTTGATGATCGTTGGTTGTAATAGCCAACCTAATTTCCAACCTGATTTGAATAAATCTGTGTCAGAAGCTACTCACGAAACTAAACCTCTTTTTGATGTTGGATATTCAGATCTCAATGGTGATGGGTTAAAAGATGCACTTGTATTGCTCAAAGGATCTGATTGGTGCGGTTCTGGTGGCTGTAGTTTTATGGTTTTTGAAAACCTCGGTAGTCATTATAAACTTATGTCACAAAGTTCGATAACAAGTCCACCGATTAGCATTGCCAACAGTGAAACTAATGGCTGGAAAAATCTAATTGTTTGGACGAGTAATATTGGCTCAGTATTAATGAAGTTTAACGGTAAGACGTATCCTTACAACCCATCATTAGAGCCTATTGCGAGTCAATCACAACAATTAGGTTCACAATTAATTTTAAAAAATTAGTACGTTTATTCAATAATATAATAAACACACTTGGGCTTGTCGCCGAGTGTGTTTATTTAATTTTATTGATATCTATCTAATATTGAATCAACTAAGCGCATAAACTCTTTGTCATTAGCGTATTCAACGCGACAACGTTGCATTTCTTTATCAATAAGCTCTTTACTACCATTAGGAAATAGGCGACCCCAAGCATAAGGAACAAAAACGCATGTCTCCGGCGAATAATGTTTATTGCCTGGGATTTTTAAGTCGCGGCTAACATAAAACCGTTCTTTTTTGTTGGCGTCGAACCATGCTTTATATTTAGAGAAATAGAACCAGTCATCACACACCGTTAATCCCTCCACTCGACGGTTTTTAATATTAGCGCCGTAGGCTTGACGAATCATCGCTCGCCACGTCCGATATTGATTGATATATCGACCGTTTTCCTTTAAGTCGATATCGGTATCGACAATTCCTGCCCCGCAAACGAGGCGTGTTATTTCTGTTGTCATAATTATTACCAAAAAGCCCGCACAGAGGCGGGCTATTTATTTAAAAGTCGTATTGAGCAGATAGCATGTAGTTTCGACCTCGACCAATAGTCGTGCCACTATAGTTACCGCCGCCCTCGTATTGTTTATCGAGAACGTTATTCACCTTAAATCGGAACGTTAGCTCGCTATCATCTTTCATTGGCATACGGTAAATTGCGCCCGTATCAACTAAGGTATAACCCGCTTTTTTGCCTTGGTTATTATCATCGTTACCGTAACGAGAGCCGACATAGTAAACTCCCGCGTTAATGTCGATATTGTCGTTAACTTCATAGTTACCCCAAGCGTTAGCGGTAAACTCCGGAACGTCGGCAGGCGTTTTCCCGTTGTGCTTCGGTTGGCCTTTATACTTGGCTTTCATGAATTGCATTCCAGCCTTCATGGTTAGCTTGTCAGTTACTCGACCAGTAATGCCAGCATCAATACCCGTATGAATGCGCTTTCCGCCTTGGGTAGTAATACGGCTAATGCTTGGGTTATTTGGATCGGTATAGTCGCTAGTTACTGAGATATTATCTTTTACGATCTGGAATACTGACGTGCTCACTATTGCACGATTGCCGAAGATTTCTTGTTTAAAGCCTAACTCGTATAAATTCCCAGTTTCTGGCGAGCGTTCCATCCCGTCATTGGCATTACGGCTACTATCAACCGGAGATTGAGGCATAAATGACTGAGAATAAGTCGCGTAAATAGTTGAGTCTGGGTTCGGATGGAACATTAACGACGCATTAGGGATCACATTGTTATAAATCTTGTCAGAGCCTTTACCGTCACGCTTATCATTAGCCGAACGATCCTTGCGGTAATGGTCAAAACGTAGGCCCGCAAGCACTTGCCATTGCTCATTTAACGAGACCAAATCTTGAACGTATAGACCATAGGTTTGATGAGCATACGAGTTACCACTTGCAGGATTCATAACCACAGGGTTAAAGCCCGGCGTCGGCTTTGATGGATCTAAGCTCGCGGCTGTCTTCTTACCACCCCAACGACTATTGCGGTTGTAAACGTGGTCGACAAGGTTTGCACCAATCAACACTTGATGATTCACGTTACCGGTGTCGAAGTCGCCGTTAACGTCAACTGACGCAGTATGAACAGTGTATGAATTATCACGTTTGCCTGTTCCGAACGTATATTCGCCCGTTTTTGCACTGTCTTTGTTTAGCTTAACGCTAGAGGTTCGAGCGCTATTAGACATGTCTAAATAGTGATATCTAGCCTTCGCCGACCAACGCTCATTAATTTGATGAGACAGCTTAATCCCATAACTGTTTTCTTCTTTGGTATTATCTGACCACGGCATATCAAGAATAGTGTTACGGTCTCCGATAATATTGCCGTTATCGTCAAAATGAGCGCCGCTGTCATTGTGGCCGTCTTGCGTTTTATGGTCATAGGTCAATGACAACATGGTGTCATCGCTAATGTCATAATCCAGCATGATAGCTAGCAGATCGCGATCAGTTTTAGGATGATCACCATTAGCATAATGACGCCAATTCTCCTTGCTCTGTTTTGAGCCAATGAAACGATAGCGAAGATTTTCCGTCGCCGATCCGGTCGTATCGACAACAGAACGGAAGAAATTATCACTCCCGATATCTTGAGAAATCATTGTATGGCGTCGAGCTTCCGGGGTCTTGGTTATCATGTTAACCAAACCGCCTGGCTCTGACTGTCCATAGAGTAAGCCTGACCCTCCTTTTAGGATCTCGATATTTTCGTACATTTCGACGGGCTCTTGAATAAGAGAGTATTTTTGTTCGCCGTCTCTCAGATAACCTTCATTAGTGGTTAACTGGAAACCACGAATATAAAAGTTTTCGTGTCCGTCGCTTTCATGAGTTTGCACTGTCGAAGCATCATTTTTAAATGCTTTTTCTAGCGATGTTGCTTGTAAATCATCTAATAACTTTCGGTCTATTGTGTTTGTAGATCGTGGGGTCTCTAGCTGACTAACATCCATTTTAAACGCGGTATTTGTCGTTGAGGCTTTATAATCTGGACGCTCAGCCTTAACGACAACCTCATCAAATATCGAAGTATCGTTCGGATCCGACTCAGCGAAAGCAGAGAACGACAGGAAAGTCGAAGCGACTAAACATGCAACAGTAGATAACTTAAAATTATTCATAATTACAACTTTATTATGGTGACTTTTTGCCCGAAGGCGGCGGCATCTATTTGCGACTCAAAGGCTCTCAATCGCTTATAGATCGACATTAATTCGACGCAACTTGACCAGCGACGAATTAAAAATCGTAAAGAACTTTCAACTTTTGAATATGATGAGGTGATTTGTTTTAGAACACCTAGCGTTATAGCGGCTTGTAGAATTGTTGGGCTCATAAATATGTAAACAGTGAGCTCTGAATATTTACCATAGGCACTCGAGAAACTGTCAAACATCAAGTAGCCGCGATACATATTGAAATAATTATGTCGAACATCATTAAATAATGCTTTTACTGTTTGAGGGCCGGCTTTGTCGACATTGTCTTCACCAAGAACAAGTTCTTTTCTATATGCTGCTTCTACACGTTGATTGTTATATTCAAGTCCAGGAAGCTTTCGGCCAACATACATAAGGAACGCCATTCCTCCGAATGAAGAAATAACGGCAACGATTACCATTGAGTGCTCAACTTCGCCAAAGAATGGGATAACCTTTACCTTTTTTGATAGCTCCCACAGTAGCGGAATAAATGTTGCCAAGGTCATAAAGTTTCTAAGGATACTGATGCCGAGATCTTCGACGAGTTTTGCAAATCTCATCGTATCTTCTTGAATTCGCTGACTTGAGCCTTCAATGTGACGAATTAAACTCCAATGTGACATGTAATGTTCGTTCATTGCACAGCGCCAACGAAAAATCCAATGGCGGACGAAATAGTCAACGACGACGGAGATAACGACGTAAATACTTGTTAGTTTGAAAAAGTCGATGACGGTGTTTTTAAAATCACCAATAGATACTGTATTTGGAGCGATTAAAGCGGCTTGAATAAGATCGTAAAATTCACCATTCCAATAATTCAATTTGACATCGACACCAACACGAAACCAGTTAATCAGGACGACAGCCGCTGTACCGTAAACCGACCAAAAGACCCACTTTTTATTAAGGTAAAAACAACGAAACATGAAAGTAGCCTCTTGGATTTGATCAAATGATAATGATTATCATTACCTCTTATTTATGGTAAATGTTAACCCAAGAAGCAACAAGTTTAAACTAAAAATTAAATTTTATTGACAATAAAAAATGAGCTTAAGGTGATATTTATGGAGGATATTGGGTTTGCTTATTTGATGGTTGATATTGATATACTCTGTAAATTAATCATATTGCAGAGTATGTAGAGCGTTTTCATTAAGATGTATAGTGAGGAGGAGTTTACCGTTCACATAAATGGATGGTGATTTTATTAATTAAGATAACCACGCTTGAAACAATAAACTGTTAACCTATAAAGTGCTATTTTTTATAGGGTAACTGCAAGCTTGGTCTAGGTATGTTTCATCACCTGGCTTCTCTCTAACGACAAACATTATAGTTTCTTCTGTTAAGCTATCTACTGGCTGTTAATTGTTAACCTGAAAAGCAACCAGGTTTATAAAAACTAAGAATAACTAAATCCAAGTAAATATAGTTAAATTACTTGAATCGCAGCACTTTTATAAATGAAATATATTATCAATTTAAAATCATAATCTTAATAAAAAAATATCTATTCATTATGAATAAAAAGTGTAACAAAAATTGACAATCAAACACAAATGCTTATTATTCTCATTCTTGGGTTACCTCGGGGTAACATTAATGATGGTTTATTAGTTGAGGTCATCTTTGATGAATAGAAATAAGCTTGTCCTTGGATTGTTATGTTTGGCTAGTACAAGTGGCGCTGTAAACGCTGCAAGTATTTATAAAACGGATGATTCTAAGCTTGAAATTGGTGGGCGAATTGAAGCGAGAGCAGAAAATCGCGATCACGATATTAGTGATCTAAGCCGAACGAGAGTTAAAATTTCAGGCGAAACTAAGCTGACAGATACTATTAGCGGAATTGGTGTATTTGAACAGGAGTTTAAGGCTAAATCAGAAAAGACCCGTCATTTATACGTTGGTATTAAAGCCTTTTTAGATAATGGTTATGCAACACTTGTTTACGGTAAGACGGATGGTTCGATGAGTGCTGTTACTGATCTTACTGATATTCAAGCTGCTTATGGTGCGATAGCTGCTGACAAGTTCAAAGTCGGTAAGCGAGTTGCAAACAGTATTGCCGCCACTTATGCAAATGACTCCGGAACCACTTTAAGCGCAAATTATGCCGGAGCAGAAGGTAAAGCCAAAGGTGACTTTGATGGCGGTTTTTCTATTGCTGGATCACAAGTGATTGCTGATAGCGGATTAATAGCAGGTATCGGTTATGCGAAACAAGCCAAGGTTGAGAAGAAATCGAAACAGCAATTCGATATAGGTTTAGGTTACCAATTAGATAAATTATATCTTGGTGCTTTATATACGAAGCGGAAAGTTAAAGATAAGACCGGTAACGGTTATGATCTAGTTGCAGCTTATAAAATTAATTCAACCTATAAGGCAACTATTGGTTTCGGTGAATTGCATTTTGATAAAGGTGATGCCACTCGTGCAGTTAATACTGATATTACCGCGAAGTGGAATAAGCAATTTCGAACTTATGCAGCAATTAATTACGATACCGTTAATAACACAGTGCAAGAAATGATCGGCGTTCGTTACGATTTCTAATCTCTAATAAGGTTTAATATGAAAACTAGTTTAAAAGTCTTAACTCTGACATTAGGCGCGATCATATCTTGCTCTGCGCTTGCTGCTGATTATCCGATGACAGTGACAGATGTAACGGGTAGAGCAATTACTTTCGATCATGAGCCGGAGCATATTGCTTTAGGTACGGCGAGAAATTTCCCGCTATTAGAGATCGTTTACGGTAAAGATGCCGGTAAACATCTAGTTGCTATGCGTGATGATATGAAGAACTCAGCGCCAAGCATGTATGAGCTTTATGTTAAGCGTTATCCATCGTTAGCAAACGCTCACACTATCGGTAAGATTAGTAAAGGGCAGTTTGATGCCGAAGCTTTTATTAATATGAAACCAAAACCCGATGTGTTAATCATTGGCTTAGACAGCGCCAAAAAGGCGGAATCAACTGGATTAATTCAAAAGTTAGATGATGCTGGGATCAAGGTTATAACGGCTGATTTCCGTGATAAGACGATTGATAATACATTAAAATCAGTTACCACAGTTGCGAAGGCATTAGGACAAGAGAAACGAGGTCAAGCATTCTCTGATTATTACCTCGAGCATTTAAATCACATTAAAGATGTGATTGCGAAGCATCCTGAAATCAAGACCAAAAATGTTTTCTTAGAGACAGCTGCGGGCTACACGTTTGAATCTTGCTGTGACACATATGCTGGCGGTAATATGAGTGATTTTATTACCTTACTTAAAGCTGAGAATATTGCCGCCAAGCCATTAAAAGGCGCTCATAAAGGTGTTATGTCACCAGAAACAATTATCACAGCTAGCACTGATGTTTATATTATGCAGTCAGCGGGATGGATTGATAAAAAAACGGGTAAAGCTACGCATGGAATTCCGCTAGGTTATGCGATGAATAAAGAAGAAATTGCGAGCCAAACTGCAATGCTAATGTCGCGTGATTGGTTAAAAGCGACCAAAGCTTTCCAAACTAAGAATGTTTATGCTGTTTATAAACCATTTTATAACTCGCCTTATAACTTGGTAGCGCTTGAATATTTTGCTAAGTGGATTCATCCTGATTTATTTAAAGATTTAAATCCAGAAGCGACTTTTGAAGAAATGAATAAAAAGCTCGGCAATAATGATGTAAAGGGTATCTTTGGCATCAATAACTTTGAAGCGATGTCCAATAAGTTTTGAATTCAATTAGATTCAATTAATTAGATATCAGGTTGAATATATCTTTTATTGCAAATATTTAGCCTCGTAATTGCGAGGCTTTTTATTGTTAACTTTTAACTTTATGTTTTTTATTTTCAAAAATATAAAGTGAATAGTAACCAAGAGAGCTTCGATGATGAAAAAGTTATTAATTTACCCATCAGTGACTGGTAGTAAATATATAACTAACGAGTTAATCCAGAATCATTCGGTTAGGTTTAGTGCATTTGTGATCCTCTCGAAGGGCTTTATTGATGGATTTTCGAAGGCTATTGATATTCGTTACGGAGGGACAGTATGATTTCACGTAAAATAGCAATTAAATTAGGTATATACGCACTGTTTATTTTTCTCGGTATTCTCATGAGATACTCTAATGATAATACTGTAGATAAGGTTATTGAGCTTGATGTATCGGCAAAGCAGCCTCAAATTGATTTAAATAATATGAGTGAAAATCCGTGGGGGGATGCATCAAAAGGCGAAATAACCTTATTTTAAATAATAAAAAGCCCCATTTATTGTGGGGCTTTTGCTAATTATTTTGTTTGCCTTGTTCTTCTTTCATTCGTTTAGCAATTCGAACAATTGCTTTGATATCTCGTTCTGAAATTATTCCGAGTAGTCCTTCAGCGATAGTTTGATTGGTTGAGGTATCAATCGAAATAAATCGTGAATTAGCTCCTGGCGCGATAGTAGGGACAAGATCTTCCACTTCACATCGAAAAACGTGGGTCATCTTTTCTAAAACATCGAGGTTAGGCATTGATCCCGTCTTTTCGTCGTCAGAAAGGTATCTAGTAACAGATGATCGAGATACACCTAATGTTCTCGCTAACTCAGCATGAGTCATACCGTCGCGGTTCATGTACTTGATTAAGTTTTGTTTGAACGCTGCTCGTAACTCGATGTATTTGTCGTCTGTTCTTCTGAATCTCATTTTTATTACTCCCGTACAAAAATTCCCTAAAAAATAGGAGAACGATTCGGAGAAACTACCCATTTTTACTGAGTTTGATTTTGTTATTTAATTGAATCACTCCGAACATAAAGTATATACCTTTAAAACAACTGACGGCATAAAGTTTTTCTATTTTTTATAGGGTTTTTGAAAGATATTTTTTAAATATAGCACAAATATTCAACAAAACTATTGTTATGTTTTTATAATAATTATTATTTTTTGTTTACTTTAAGGTGAGTTGTTGTTTTGTTTATTTTTATTATCATGTTGTATTATATGATTTTATTTAATAATTTGTGATTTTTAATAAAATTAAAATAATTAATAGTTGATTTTAAGGTAAACAAAATAGTGTTTATATTTCAGGGTTTGTTAGTGAAAGACAAGCCGTTTTCTTTTATTCGTTGCGGTATATTAGCGATAGCAGAATCGACGATTAAGCTTGTAATTATTATCAAGCTAACATCTTTGGTAACCTTTAGGTCGCAATGATGCATAATCTTTGATATGAATTAACTTACTTATGAGTGCTAGATTAGACCGTTATTGTCAATGCATCGCAGTGTTAACTTAACCTAGGATGTGTACAAGCTGGGACAGCAGAACAAGTAGAATATTGTTTATAAGCCTCTCAAACAGGCACAGAATAACTCTAGTCCATTGGCTAAATCGAACTCAAGCAATAGAGAAAAGATTTAATGTAGCGTCTTGCAGTGACGATTAAGGATTTGATTACTAATTGGATTGTAACGCTATAAATATAATTGATGACGTGTGACGTTTAAGAACGATCTTTTGGGGATTTTTTGTTGATGAATACCCATGTTGCGAGGCACTCAACATAAGTTTGAATTGTTATTTGTTTGTGTGAGTTTTTAACATTTATTGGCAACAAAATGACTCCTCCAAGTTGTTATTGATCGGGTATTTTTACGTCTTGTTTTCGAGTAATGATATGGACCATAATTTTACCATCTTCGTCGACTGATAGTTGTACAAATGCGTCATTGTTTACTTCATTTTGAGATGAATTTTTCAAGAGAAATCCTCTTTTGTTAGTGATGGTTTATTAATTGCCACTTACTATTATGAATAAGACAACAACAGATATTCAAGAAAAAATCTACAGAAAATGTGTCATAAATGGCCAAAAAACATGGGTGCTCTGGAATGCGATAGCGAGATATCAGCGTAAGATCATTATTATACGTAGTGGTTGCGATAGGAGTTGTGCGATTTAAGCACGTAGATAAAAGATAAAATATTTTTATAGCTTAAGTACGAAATATGTACAATTAATGTGAATGACGAGGACGTTTGTTTTTTATTGAGTAGTAAATGGAAAGCTAGCATTGGTTATAATGGCGACTTTATTCACTTTTATAGGGCATTAAATTAAACGAAATAAATGAAATCCTAAATTTTTCGGCTATGAAATATTTTGGTGTCGGGGGCTATTTTAAATAATATAACTCGACAGCTGATACTGATAATTTAGTCAAAGGATAACTATCATATTGAGGCACAATAAAAATCGAAACACGAATAATAGTTGTTAACATTTATTGGGGTTCGTTATCAATTCTGAAACTGATTAGTAGGTGCCTTAATTGGATATAATGTTTAATATCAGCGATGAAACATCGAGCTGTGTCGGCATGAGTAGGTGCTAAATGATCAACAAATTTGTACTTTCGATTAAATATAAAAAAAGGCTAAACATTAATGTTTAGCCTTATTAAATTAATACTTACTAATTATGAG
Organism: Photobacterium kishitanii; assembly: GCF_000613045.3. Classification (NCBI taxonomy): domain Bacteria; kingdom Pseudomonadati; phylum Pseudomonadota; class Gammaproteobacteria; order Vibrionales; family Vibrionaceae; genus Photobacterium; species Photobacterium kishitanii. The sequence goes on from NZ_LN794353.1 coordinate 963,301, forward strand.
CTCGTTATAAGAAAATACTCAATGTTGCTGCAATAGTGAAAGCGATGGTTCCTAATAACGTTTCCATTACTGTCCAAGTCTTAAGTGTTGTTTTCTCATCCATATCAAGTAGTCGACCGACTAGCCAGAAGCCTGAGTCATTAAAGTGCGATAATACTGTCGCACCAGATGCAATCGCGATTACGATAAAACATAAATCAAAAGCACTAAGGCCGGTAGTTGCTGCTACCATTGGAGCAATTAATGCAGCAGTCGTTGTTAAAGCTACCGTTGCCGATCCTTGAGCAACACGTAGTGCGGTTGCAATTAAAAATGCCGCCACAATAACAGGCATACCTGTATCGGTAAGAACACCAGCTAGCGCATCACCAATACCACTTGCACGTAATACCCCACCAAACATACCGCCAGCACCCGTTACCAGGATAACGGCACAAATAGGTGCTAATGAATCACCACATAGCTTTTCTAGTTTTGCCATGCCGTAATCTTTGGCAAATACCGCCAAACAGAATAGTAAGGTAATCATTAATGCGACAGGTGTTTTACCTAGCATACGCAAAATGTTTACCCAAGTTGACTGGGGATCAACCATGCCCATGACTGATAATGTATTCAGTCCTGTATCCATAAAGATAAGTACTAGTGGTAGCAGTAGAATTGTAATAACAAGTGAAAATTTAGGAAGTTTATCTTCATCAATAACACTTTGAGTTGCTAAAAATGCTTGGGGTAGCGGTAAATTAAAACGCTCACCAGCCCATAAACCATATAAATAAGCACCTAAATACCAAGTTGGTAAGGCAATCACCAGACCAACAAAAGTTAATAGTCCAATATTAGCGCCTAATAACTCACTGGCAGCAACTGGGCCTGGGTGCGGTGGCAGAAATGCATGCATCACGGCAAAAGCACCGGCAACAGGTAATGCATATTTAATAGTCGAGCCGCCAAACTGTTTAGCAACACTAAACAGAATCGGCATCATAACAATCAGTCCCGCATCAAAAAAGATTGGGAAACCAAACAGTAATGAAGCGACACCCAGTGCAAACGGGGCTTTATCAGAACCAAATCGGCCAATGAGTGTGTCGGCTAATACTTTTGCGCCACCAGTCACTTCTAGAATACGACCAATCATGGTACCGAGACCAACGAGAAGTGCAACAGATGCTAGCGTGCCACCAAAACCAGACATCATTGTTGGTACGACTTGATCAGCTTGCACGCCAGTAACAACTGCGGTTAAAAAGCTCACTAATGTCAGCGCTAAAAAGGCATGTATTTTAAAGCGCATAATGAGGATCAATAACAGGGCGATTGAGCCAGTAGCAACTAATAATAAGAATGTAGGATCTTGCGTCATACAGGATTTCTCCAGCAAAAATTAAAATTGAGGTAATAACGTTCTGTTTTTTTTATTGTGAATAACTTCACACACCGCGAAGTTACGGGTAACATGTTACCCGTAACATGGTAACTTACAAGCAATTCGATAAGCCCGTATCCAAAAATGAGAGGAAGGTAGAATAAATGACAGGCAGAAGCATCATTGTTATGGGCGTGTGCGGTTGTGGCAAATCAACAATCGGTGAAAACATTGCTAATAAGCTCAATGCAAAATTTATTGATGGCGATGATTTACACCCTAAAGCAAATATTCAAAAAATGGCAAGTGGTACGCCTTTAGAGGATATCGATAGAGCACCGTGGCTTGAACGTATCCGTGACGCAGCCTATAGCATTGAAACTAAGAATGAAACGGGTGTAATTGTTTGCTCTGCTTTGAAAAAGAAATATCGCGACCAAATTCGTGAAGGCAATAAAAATGTACAGTTTATTTTTCTTGATGGTAGCAAGTCACTCATTTTAGATCGAATGCGTGCGCGCCAAGGGCATTTCATGCGTGAAACCATGCTGGATAGCCAATTGGAAACATTAGAAAGACCGGATCAAGAAGTTGGCGTATTTACTATTTCAATCGATGGTTCTATCGATAACATTGTGGATGCTGCCGTTGCCGTATTGGTAGGAAATATCAATGAATAAGATTATTACTCGTATTACTCAACGAATTAAGCAGCGCAGTGAGACCAGTTACCGTCAATGGCTAGACATGACATTAGACATGGTCAACTCTGGTCGAGGTCGTCGTCAGTTATCTTGCGGAAACTTAGCCCATGTTGTTGCGGCTAATTGCTCTCAAGAGAAAAGCTCGATTTTAGATTTGTTACATTCAAATCTTGGTATCGTAACAGCCTATAACGATATGCTAAGTGCACATCAGCCTTACAAATTTTACCCTGATATTATCGCAGAAGCATTGCGACCGTTAGGGCATACCTGTCAAGTTGCTGGAAGTGTTCCTGCAATGTGTGATGGTATTACTCAAGGGCAACCGGGCATGGAGCTGTCGCTCTTTTCGCGCGATATTGTTGCTCAAGCAACGGCGATTTCATTAAGTCATAATGCGTTTGATGGCACATTATTGCTCAGTATTTGTGACAAAATTGCACCGGGTCAATTAATGGGGGCGTTATCGTTTGCTCATTTACCGACGGCTTTTATTCCCGTTGGCCCGATGGGTACAGGGATCAGTAATGATGAAAAAGTGACTGTTCGTCAGCAATATGCGGCAGGATCGGCAACCAAAGAAACCTTATTAAATATGGAATGTCAGGCGTATCACTCTCCAGGTACCTGTACATTTTATGGGACGGCGAATACCAATCAATTAGTTCTTGAAGCGATGGGATTAATGCTACCAGGATCAGCTTTTGTGGCTCCAAATAGTGCGTTACGCCATGCTTTAACTCAAGCGGCATCATGTAAAATTGCGGCTATGCATAGCCAATCACAACAATATCGCCCTTTATATGAAGTATTTACAGCGGAAAGTCTCGTTAATGGTCTTGTAGCTTGGCTCGCTTCGGGAGGAAGTACCAATCACAGCTTACATATGGTTGCTATTGCTCGATGTGCCGGACTTATTTTAACTTGGGATGATATTAGTGAGTTATCTGATGTGGTTCCGTTACTAGTGCGTATGTATCCAAATGGCCCTGAAGATATTAATGCCTTCCAACAGGCTGGCGGGGTGCCAGTATTAATGAAAAATCTGCATGCGTTAGGATTATTAAATACCAATGTTAAGACAGCATTTGGCGAGTTTGCTGACTTAATGACAACGCCGATTGTAAAAGATGAGCAGCTGGTTTGGGTTCCTTGCGGTGATAGTACCAATACTGAGGTGTTGGCAATACCGACACAAGTGTTTAGTGGCAGCGGTGGGTTAAAAGTATTGAGCGGTAATATCGGTAAATCAGTGATTAAAGTATCAGCCGTTGCGACTGAATATCAACAGATAACCGCACCAGCAAAAGTTTTTCAATGCCAAAATGAAGTAGAACAAGCATATAAAAATGGCGAATTAAATCAGGATGTTATTGTTGTTGTGACCCATAACGGCCCCGCAGCTAATGGTATGCCTGAATTACATAAACTAATGCCTATTTTGGGGAACATTCAAAAGTTAGGTTATCGTGTTGCGTTAGTTACAGATGGCCGACTATCTGGCGCATCAGGCAAAATAGCGGCGGCAATACATGTTACTCCAGAAGCTTTTTGTGGTGGTGAAATAGGCTTGATCAGAGATGGCGATATGATTGAGTTTGATGCCGTACGTGGCGTACTTAATGTTAATGCTGATTTGTCATTACGTCATGTGCCTGAGTTTACTTACCAAGATCAACCACAAACTTGGGGCCGAAATTTATTCGCAGGTTTTCGTTCTCAAATTTCAAGTGCTGATACTGGCGCGACTATTTTTAACTGATTTAGCATAAGGATATAAAATGAATTGTTGGCAACTAGACCCTAAAGACGTATTTAAGGCATCACCTGTTGTTCCTGTTATGGTTATCGAAAAGCTAGAGCATGCGCTGCCGATGACACAAGCATTACTCGATGGTGGGATAACAGTCTTTGAAATTACATTACGCACACCTGTAGCATTAGAGGCTATTCGTATCATTGCAGCAGCGATGCCGGAAGCAATGGTGGGTGCTGGAACGGTATTGAACTGTGAGCAGTATGATGCTGCTGTCGCCGCGGGTGCAAAATTTGTTATTTCACCTGGAATGACACCTGAATTATTAGCTCATGCTAAAAAAGGTCAAGCACCATTAATTCCTGGAGTGAGTTCTCCATCTGAAGTCATGCAAGCACTTGAACTTGGCTATCAACAGCTTAAATTCTTTCCAGCAGAAGCCAATGGCGGCGCGAAAGTATTAGCGGCAATTTCAGCACCATTGCCACAAGTGAGCTTTTGTCCAACGGGTGGTATTAGTCCAGCAAATGTTGATCAATATAAATCACTACAATGTGTAGCAACAGTAGGCGGTTCTTGGATGCTACCTAAAGATCTGATAGATAATGGCCAGTGGGATAAAATCACCCAGTTATCAAAACAAGCCGTAGCGTTACTGAGTTAATAGTATTTAAAGCGCATGATGTATTAGCATGATGCGCTTTAACCTAAGCTATCTCCTAAAAAGATTGAATAACCAATATTATTAATGGGTTTGGTTATCTTTTTATTTGATAGTTTTTTTAATAGTAACTCTGCCGCCATTTTACCCATTTGCTCTCGTGGTGTTTCAATACTGGCTAATGTGGGTGAAATAGCTTTACCTATATCTAATGCATTACAGCCAGCAATCGCAATTTGCTGTGGTATGACGATATGACGTTCTTGGCATAACATCATGGCACCAATTGCTAAATCATCATTGGTACAAAAAACACCATCTAATAATGGGTAGTCCAGAAGTGACTTTGCCATTAATAATCGTCCTTGAGTAAAGCTTGAGTGTTCTTCTGTAGCAATCATGATCGGCGTTAAGCCATTTTCGGTTATGGCGCGAGTATAACCATCGCAACGTAATTGAGTACGACGATCCATCCGCGCGGCAAAATACACAATCTGACGACGTCCACGCGCTATCATGAGTGATACCATTTCATAAGCAGCTTGCTCATGATCTAGGCCAACGACAAGCTCAATCGGTTTTTCCGGCAAATCAATTGTTTCTACAACAGATACCCCTGCTGACTCGATCATTTTTAATGTACGTCGAGTATGAATGCTTTCCGTTAAAATTAAGCCATCAACGTGATAGGACAATAAAGAGCATATTTTTTTCTCTTCTTCTTCGGGGCTATAACCGTAGTGGGTAATTAAGGTTTGGTAGCCTTGTGCTTTAGTTACTGCTTCAATTCCTTGAATTAAAGAGGCAAAGACTTGGTTAGAAAGGGAAGGAATTAAAATGCCAATCGCTTTACTATTACGGTTAGATAAAATATCCGGCGCTCGACTTGGTACATAACCCATTTCTTCAATCACAACGGCTATTTTTTCTCTTGTTGCAACCGCCACAGAGTTTGGATCGCGTAAGTAGCGACTAACCGTCATTTTGGTAACACCAACGTGTGAAGCAATATCATTCAGTGTTGGACGATGTTTAGGTATTGAAGACATAAAGTAGCCAAATCGAGATTTATTAAAATAGTCTAACATTTTATTAAGATAGACTCATAATGATTAAGACAATGTAAAGCAACAACTCTCATATTAACGAGATCTAAAAAAGGCCGCTCAAGCAACCTTTAATAAGATATTTAAGTGTTGTTACTCTAGATACCTTTTATCATTTTTTGTAACAGTAACAGTAACAGTAACAGTAACAGCATTTGTTGCTGTTCATCAGTCGATAATGGGCTAAGAAGGTTGTGGTTAACAGTAATCGGCACTGGTAATAAATGATGGCCATCTTTTGTGAGATAAATACGGAATTAGCGACGGCTATTTGGATCATTGCGTCTTTCTACTAGCCCTAGTTTTTCCAACTTATCTAATGTACGAGGTGTGGTTGAATTCTCAACTTTAGATTTTTCTGCAATTTCTCGTTGAGTAACTCCTTCCTTCTCCCGTAATTACATCATCGTTGGCCATAACGCAGCAGTAAGACCGTAGGGTTTGATGGTTTCTTCCCTTTATTTGCAGGTACTCAAGCTCTTGATTCTGAGATTAAACAACGTCAGCAGGTGTTTTCAAATATTGAAATATTGTCAGAACAAGGAATGGAATCATCTCAAAGCACCTGCCGTTTATTGCATTTAATGGGTTGTTAATTTTATTGCCCTGTGCGGTTTATTTATATCATTTGGCAAGTCTGAATCAGTTTGACAGTTGGCTTTATATTGTGCAGGTAGTTGAGTTGATCGCTGGATTTATTAACTTAATATTGATGACATTAAATATTCGTGATACCCACAGGTTAAGTCGGTAAGGTAATGGCAATTTATCGTATAACTTTATAAATATTTCTGATGCCTGATTCCATTTTTATTCTAGCAGATGAATTTGCAGAATGAACAGAGATCTTTGGTGGTTTAAAGTTTTGAGTATAAACAGCTTCTTCAATCCATAAGATTACATCGTAGCCTGTTCCACGCTCATCATCTCCTAAATCATGATCAAGACTTATCTCTGTAACATGACCTGTTTTTAATAGCTTTATTGCTTCATCTGGCCAATATACTCTTATCCAATTATTAGGTGTTACTCGTTCATCATCAAGAAAGACTTTCAAGGTAAACCTCTATAAATTAGTGACTTTTTTATCAATAAAAAACAGGTAATATTTAAAAATTCTTATATCGAGAACTTATTATAATACTTGAGTTAGCTATAAAGACTAGATTTTTATAAAAAGTTATAGAGAGAAGATCCATTCTTTTTTAAGTAATAGTTCTTCTCTCTATTTTAAGTGTTTAGATATTCATAGCGATCTATTGGATAAATTTAAACCTGATAATTTATCTTTTAAAAGCTCAATAGCATTTGGATTATTCCAGTTAACCTCGATTAACTCAGTACCCATTTTGCGACATGCTTGAGGTAGTACTGCATCATGAAATGCACTTATATCTTGTAAATATCTTAATGATAATGTCATTTCCTCTGGGCGTGCCCTTTTTTTCATTCGTTGATAAGCTATTTCAGGTTTTGTTTTTAAATAAATACAATAATCTATTGTTGGATAATCATGAATTTTAGCGATTAGATGCTTATAGCAATCCATATGTTTCGCAGCATCTTCAATTGTGTTTTCATAGTTTGACATGCAGGCATGAGTAAACACTAGATCACTTAATAACGATCGTTCAATAATATAACAATTATTAGGATTTAGGTTTTTTAATAAATTAGCTCTTTGTGTTGTGATGTAATATTGGAAATTATTTCGAGCATTTACATCCGCTGGATTAAAGCTAAATAATCCTAACAATCGTTGGAATTCAGTATCTGAATCTACGGGTTCTAAAATAGTAGTCGCTTGTAACATTGCTGCTAATTTAGGTAATAATGTTGATTTACCTGAGGCAATATTACCTTCGATACATATAATGAGTGCTTTTTGCATGAGTATTGTTCTCTATTTTTTACCTGAGAATAATATGTCTTTTTGCTTATTTTTATTCGACCAGAAATTAATATTAAACTGAGCATCATCTGATAACTCAATACGATGCCAGTATTGTGGTGGGCTGGTAGCAAATTGACCCGCATTTATTTCTACCCGTATTTCAGGTTCAGTTGCAGTACTATTTGCAAAGCCATAATAAATAACTTGACCCTCCATGACACATAATTGACCAAATACATCTTCAGCAGTGTTGTGATGCGATAAAAGTACTGGTGGTACGTTTTTTTTAGTAAAAAATGATGTTGAACGTTGAATTGTCCAATTTTCTGGAATTCTCAAATGACTCATATAAACCTCAACTTTTTAATTCAAACAAACATGCATTAATAATACATGTTTAAGTTGATAGTTCAATGTAAATGATAATTTTTATCATTAAGTTGTTCGTCTTGGTACGAAAATCATCGCTATCATCATTGGGCGAATTTAATCATTTATTATTTATCTATCTGTTTTTTTTATTGTTTTTTATTGGTGTGGGAGGTGGTGTTATATCTTGGGTAGAATGTCTTAATGTTAGAGTGAAATGTGAGCAAGTAAGATTGGTTTGCTGAGAGAAGAATAGATTTGTTTAACAGGTTCTGTATGTCATACAAAGGCCGCAGTGGGTGCGGCCTTTTGTTTTAAGTAAAAGATGTTAATCAACTGGTCAACTGGTCAATTGGTCAAGTTTGTCATAACTACGCAGTTTATAATTGAGGATAGATAATACCCAACAACCAATGAATATTGCGATAACAGCAATACCAACCATACCGAAGTGATCGGTCATTAGATTAATAGCATCCCAAAAAGAACCCGTTAACTTTAAACTTGATGCTAGTGCGCTAAGTGCTTCTAAGCCACCAATGATGACTGCGACAATGACTGATATTCCAGTGATGGTCATATTGTAATAGAGTTTACGTGACGGTTTTGAAAACGCCCACCCATAGGCTCCGACCATGACTAGATTATCAAGGGTATCAATTAATGACATGCCAACGGTAAATAAAATCGGGAAGATCATGATCAACCAAATATTCATCCCTTGAGAGGCATTGGTCGCTGATAATGCTAATAAGGTAATTTCACTCGCGGTATCAAAACCAAGTCCAAAGAGGAAGCCAATAAAATACATATGCCAGCTTTTATTTATAAATTTAAATGAAAAGTGGAAAAGTTTATTTAATGGTCCGGTTAATTGAATATTTAAATCCGCATCGGATGGGCGAATACCTTGTTTATAGGCATTAAATTTTTTATAGACCGATAGAAATATACGAAGGTTGATATAGGCCATAATTAATAAAAATAAAATTGATACGCTCGTGCCAATAATACCGCCAATATCACTAATAAAAGGGATTTTTGATTTAAAGGTGCCAACGGTTAGCGCAATTGCTGCTGCAGCTAACATTACAATCGTTGAATGACCTAATGAGAAAAAAGTGCCGATAGTGATTGGCTTTTTACCTTGCTGCATCATTTTACGGGTAGTGGTATCAATTGCCGCAATATGGTCAGCATCTACCGCGTGACGTAAGCCTAATGACCATGCTAAGAGTGACATTCCAAGCATTTCAGGGTGTTGATGAAAGGCAATTACCGCAATTACCCAGACGGTTATATTGATAAATATAAGGCTAGATACCAGCCATATCGCATTTTTTTTGGTGTTATCGCTGATTTTCATTAGATGTAGTCTCTAATATTTGTTGTTTATAATAAAAAGTTACGCTGCGAGGGTGAGTAAAATTTACTGTTTATCAACAACACAAAGCAAATATAATATCTCTGTTTTTAATAATAGTTATCATTCTCTTTTCTTTAATTGTTATGTAAATTTAAGTATTGGTATCATGTGATTAAGTTTATTATTTTCATATGGTTATCATTTTTAAATGATGGTTTTAATACCATGTTTTATGTGTGCTTATTATTTCTCTGTCATTATAAACATCCCTAAGGCGGATGTATTTATTTTTTGAGGGTTGTTATATATCAAAAAGTAGCACAGTATATTTTGGCTCTTTAATTTGATAATTAGTTTAAAATAATAAATAAAGGTGAATGTTATGTCAGTAACAGCTGAAGGAAAAAAAGTATCAATTTCAGGTTCATTTCCACAATCAGGGCAGCAAGCGCCTGAGTTTACACTTTGTGCCGCTGATCTAAGTGATTTAACACTCAGCTCATTAAAAGGAAAGAAGGTTGTTTTAAATATCTTCCCAAGTGTTGATACTCCAACTTGTGCGATGAGTGTTCGTGCCTTTAATAAAGCTGCTGCAGATGTCACTAATACAGTGGTAGTGTGCATCTCCGCTGATTTACCGTTTGCAACTAGTCGTTTCTGTGCTGCTGAAGGCATTGAAAATGTTAAAACAGCGTCGTTCTTCCGTGCGCCTGAATTTACCCAAGACTACGGCGTTAATATTAATGCCGGTCCTTTAAAAGGCTTAGCGGCTCGTGCGGTGATTGTTATTAATGAGGACGGACAAGTCATCTACAGTGAGCTTGTTGCTGAAATTAAAGATGAACCAAACTATGAAGCAGCAATAACGGCTTTACGCTAAAATTATTCCCCTATAGCCCATAGGCTATGGGGGTCTTTAGCTTCTATTTTGTTCGGCTTCGTTTATTATTACGGCTTATTCTTTTTATAGAAAGATGCGTTTTAAGATAATAGCCATACCCATAAAGCAATAATTATCCCTATTTATAGTGTTAATAAAAATCATAAAGCAAACGATTGCCTTTGGTTTTTTTTCAGGTAAAATCCCGCCATCTTAAATTCTGCTTGGTTAATATTAACGAACAATTCATTACGCAATATATTGAACAATAAGTGTTTATTGTTCTGATGTGTTATTTGTTGATGGTGAATTGTCATAATTCAATATCAACAATATTAGCTGCAGTTTATACGCAATAGCTGCCTCGTTAGTTTATTAATTGGTATAACGAAACATGATTAATATTGATGAAAAAATATCACTGCCTCGCTCTCTTTCTTTAGGTGCGCAACATGTTTTAGCGATGGATTTATATATTGTTCCTATTATTTTAGCGGGTTTATTATCATTAACTGTAGCTGATACTTCGGCACTGATTCAAATGACATTTGTGGTCGCAGGACTAGCAACCATTATTCAATCACGGTGTTTATTAAAATTACCCGTCATGCAAGGCCCGTCTTATATACCTATTGGTGCTATTGCGGCGATTGGCCAAACCATGGGAATGGGGGCGGTTTATGGCGCATTAATTCCAGTTGCATTATTGGTAGCATTACTAGGTAAGCCCTTAAATTTATTTAGTAAAGCGGTGAGAAAACTGGTGCCACCAATCGTTGGGGGAACAGTGATCATTGTGGTGGGGATATCATTATTACCGATCGCGTTTAATGGTATTTACAGTGGTGAACGTCCAACTGCAAATGTTGTGATTGCACTGGTGAGTATGGTGTCACTATCGAGCTTTATTTTATTGGGCTGTTTATTTAAATCATTGCATTGGTTGCGGTTAACCTCGGTGTTAAGTGCAATTGTATTAGGTACGTTGACTGCATCTTTTTATGGCATGACAGATTTTTCATCAGTGGCGACTGCGGCTTGGTTTGAATTGCCGAGTTTATTACCTTTTGGAGCGTTAACATTTGATCCGATTGCCATTTTGACGATGCTGTTTATCTCAATGATTGTGTTAGTTGAAACCACTGGCACATGGTGCGCTGTGAGTGCAGTGACTGGGGTTGAGTTAAAAGATGAGCGTTTAAACCGCGGTGCAACGGGTGAAGCTGTCGGGCATTTCTTTTGTGCAGCATTAGGTGGGAGCCCTGTTACGGGTTATTCAACCAATGCTGGCATTATTGCAGTAACTGGCGTTGCTTCGCGTCGTGCTATTATTGCCGGTGGCTTTATTTTGTTATTACTTGGATTAGTGCCTAAATTAACCAGTATCATTGCTTCTATTCCACATGCAGTGATTTCGGGGATTTTTACCGTTATTTGCGTTGTGATTGCGATGAATGGTTTTCGCGTTATTCAACATATTAACCTTAATGAACGTAATATGTTGGTGGTTGGTTTACCGATTATGTTGTCACTGGGCGCAGTATTAATGCCTCGTGAATTAGTTTACGCATTGCCGGAATTAATTGGTTATTTAGTTAATTCAGGGATTGCGATTGGTGCATTAGCCGCAGTAATACTGAATTTTGTTTTACCGAATGAACCTCAAATTGTAGCTGCTGAAATGGCAACTCAAACCGCGACTCAAACAAAAACAGAGACTAATGCATGATTGATATAACGATGATCAAATTTGCCGTTGTTGCTGATTGCTTTCATTGTCCGGTTAAAGGTGAGTTTGAGTTTAATGTTGATTGGTTATTATTAATCGATCATCAAGGGGATATAGCTGCAACCTATATTCCTCAACATCCACAATATGCCGATTTATTAGCGATATTTAAACGCAATAGCATTTTACACGTGATACCTAAAGGCGAATATTTATTACCGGGTTTAGTTGATTTACATTGCCATGCACCGCAATGGCCACAAGCGGGTAAAGGGCTTGATTTACCCTTGTATGATTGGCTACAAAATTACACTTTTCCGCTTGAAAATCGTTATTCAGATAATGCCTTTGCAGCGATGGTATACCAAGATGTTACCAAAACATTATTAGCGAATGGCACTACCAGTGCGGTCTACTTCGCGTCTATTCACCGCCAATCGACAGAGGTACTTGCACAAACATGTCTTAATGTCGGTCAGCGAGCTTATGTTGGCAAAGTTAATATGGACAATAGCGAACAGTGCCCAACATATTATTGTGAGCCTAGTGTTGCTGCTGCGATTGATGATACGGAATTGTTTGTTAATAACGTGTTTGAGCTTGCGGGTAACCAGTCACGGTTAGTGCGTCCGGTAATTACACCGCGGTTTGTGCCAAGCTGTACTAGTGAGTTATTACAGCAATTAGGCGGATTAGTTCAGCGTTATGATCTGCACATGCAAACTCATTGCTCTGAAAGTGATTGGGCGCGTGATTACAGCATGCAACATTACGATGCCAGTGATGTCACGATTTACGCGGATATGGGATTACTAAATAATAAATCGATTCTGGCACATTCTATTTTTCTAAATGATGCCGATATCGAAAAAATTAAGCAATTTAATGCAGGTGTTGGCCATTGTCCATTATCTAATATGTATTTTGCTAATGCAGCGATGCCAGCACGTGAGTTGTTAGATTTAGGTGTCCAAGTGGGCTTAGGAAGTGATATCGCAGGTGCGCCATCACCGTCTATTTTTCGGGCTGGTTTTGATGCTGTGAGTCATTCTCGTGTACGTGAAGAAGGGGTGAATATTTACTTACCAGCTTCTGAGCGTGGCACAACCAATGCACGTATCAGTTTTGTTGAAGCATTTTGGATGGCAACGGTTGGCGGTGGGCAAGTTCTTGATGCCAAAGTGGGTTTATTCAATCAGGGTTATCACTTTGATGCGATTGTCATTAAGTCTAATCCTGCTATTGGCAATTTACGCATTTGGCCTGAATTTGACAGTGCAAAAGATATTCTAGAAAAAATAATCACTTTAGCTCAGCCTGAAAACGTGGCTAAAGTATGGGTACAAGGTGAAGTAGTTATTTAATTTCGTTATTCTATTTGTTAATTATCAGCTTATTGATAATGCCGTTATATGTTTATGCATATAGCGGTTTTTTTATTTTTAATATAATGAAAAGTGTGATATTGAGCCAAGAGTAGCGGTTAGAAGAATATGCGGTATGTCACAGCGTATAATTGCTGCTACAAAAAGCCAGTGAATGCGTTATTTATCCTATATATCCTAATGTAAACTTTATTGATAATCCTGCCAGTATTTTTAACTGTAGTTATAAAAATAACAAGCTACAGACAACGAGATGAGCTAGGGAATGGATATGTCGACAATAAAAATAATGCCTTTGGCGCTGATGGTAGCGGCAGTACTCGCTGGGTGTAACAATGAAACCATATATAACACTACGACGATTGTGCCAGATAAAGATCGACCAGCGATTGAGTTAACGGGTAATACTAAGTTTGTCGATCCATTTATTGGCACTGGCTTTAACGGTCATACATTCCCTGGTGCAGTGGTTCCTGAAGGTATGATCCAATTATCACCAGATACTGAATTGCTCGGGTGGCACTCTTCATCAGGTTATCATTACGATAAAGATACCTTATTTGGTTTTTCTCATACCCACTTAAGTGGTACCGGTATGGGGGGATTAGGGGATATTTTATTTTTACCTTTTAGTGAAGATAATCAAAATTACATTGAAGGTAATGATGATTACCGTAAAGCTATTTCAGTTAAAATGGATAAAACAACTGAACATGCGGAAGTTGGTTATTATAGTGTCGAAATTGCAGATAATAATATTAAAGCAGAATTAACCGCTTCGGAACGTGTTGGTTTCCATCGTTATACTTATCCTCAAGGTGCTGATCAGAAATTAAAAATTGATTTAAATTCGATTTTAAACAGTGATTGGGGAGCAACCTCATTACGTAATCAATTAACCGTTAGCGATGATGGTTATACGATTACGGGTGAACGAGATGCTGCCCATTTTTCTGGATGGGCTAAAAATCAGAAAATTTTCTTCCATGCAACGTTTGATAAAAAAATCAAACATGTAGTTATTCTTGCTAACGGTAAAGCTGTAGATGGCTTAACGGCAGAGCATGTTTCAGAATTATTGAGAGATGACGCTGGTAAGCCACTTAAACGTATTACAGCTGACGTTACCGTCTATGTTGAATTTGAAGCAGGTGATACTCAAGTCGTGAATGCCGCAGTGGCTATTTCTGCCGTTAGTGCTGATGGTGCGAAAGCAAACCATGACGCAGAAGCACATCAATCCTTTGATGAAGCACGGACAGCGGCAGTGAAAAAGTGGCAACGAGCATTAAATTTTGATGTTAAGGGTGGCACCCCTGAGCAAAAAGAGATTTTCTATACTGCGCTTTACCATACAAAAATAGCCCCTCAAGTGCATCAAGATGTCACTGGTGAATTTAGAGGAATGGGGAAAGGCTCTATTCGTAATGGTGACGGTAATTACTCGATTGCCTACGGTCAAGCAACACCAGAGCAACCTAACTTTTCGGTCTATTCACTGTGGGATACTTTCCGCGCTTTACACCCACTAAAAACCATTACCGAACCTGAGCGCGCAGTACAGTACGCTAAAAATATGGTTCAAAAGTGGCAAGAAAGTGGTTTATTGCCAAAGTGGGAACATTTGGGTGATGAAACTGGCACCATGATTGGTTATCCAGCGGTAGCGGTTATTGCTGATGCTATCACTAAATTCCCTGGTGCATTTACGCTACAAGAGAAACAACAAGCGTTGCAAGCAGCAGTAGAATCATCGACTTATGATAACCATACGACATTAGGACAAGAGTGGGATCTCGATGTTTTAAAACGGGTGTTACCTGAGGCGATTAAGTTTTCTCAGCAGCATGGTTTTGTGCCAGTAGCTAATGAGAATGCTGAGAATATTAAAGAATCGGTGTCTTACGGTTTAGAAAATGCGTTTTATGATTGGGCGATTGCACAAATAGCAAAAGCGGCAGGTAATACTGAGCTTGAACAACAATATTTAGAGCGCTCACAAGCATTTCAACGTTATTTTGATCACAATCCAACCGAGTATGCTAAGCATGGTGTAACTGGGTTTATGCGCCCATTAACCATGGATGGTGAGTTTATTTCACCATTTGATCCGTATAAAACCGCCCATGAATCTGGCCCATATGCTGAAGGTAATGCATGGCAATGGACATGGTTTGTGCCACACGATATCAAAGGGTTACAAGATCAAATGGGCGGCGTTGCTGCATTTACCCAAAACTTGGATGCCACCTTTACCGCGGGCAGTAAAGGCACAGAAACTGCAGATATGTCAGGTATGATTGGTCAAGTTGCGTTTGGTAATGAGCCTTCGCACCATATTCCATACCTTTATAATTGGACGACTGAGCCTTGGAAAACCCAAGAGGTGGTCAACTATATTTTAGATGAAATGTACTTTGCAGAGCCTGCTGGCATTATTGGTAATGAAGATGTGGGTTCAATGTCAGCTTGGTATGTGATGTCGGCAATGGGTTTCTATCAAGTTAATGCGGCAGAGCCGGTATATACCGTTGGGCGTCCGTTATTTGATGAAGTACGTTTACCTGTTAAAGATGGCTTCTTTACCGTCAAGGCATTAAATAACGCCGATGATAATATGTATATTAAATCGGTTTCAATTAATGGTAAGGCTTTAGATAACGGATTGTTCTTTAATCACTCTGAGTTTAAAGCGGGTGGTGAGCTGAAATTTGTGATGACAGGTGATAAATCGCAAGTAATGAAATTACCAATGGTTGAATAAATTACTAATAATAAATAAAAAGGGAAGTTTAATTAACTTCCCTTTTTTATTAATTGTAATTACAAGCATTAAATATAAAAGTAGGATCGCGAAATTTAATTACTTGAAGTTTGATGCTTAAAGTAGCTATAAACATAATTTATTGACGCATAAAACATCAAAACATATCCTAATAGCTCAGAACTTTCTTCGGCAATATTTTTTACTATACGATGGTAATCATGCCCTAAAACTTGATGCCACATGCTTCCCATACCAAATAATCGGGAGTATACCAAGGTAATTCCAAGCCCTAAACATAGGATTGGAAAATAGTTGTTTTTCATAAACTCAGCTAAGGCTGAAAGCGTTTGTTCTCGTTCTTGAGAAGCATAGATAACGGTAATGAATGCTATTATGGATGCGGGGTAAACCCAAAAACCATGAAAGACTAATTGATCAAAAAATAAGTCTAGCTCTCTAATTAGCATACAGCTAAAAAAACCAGCAATAAGAAAGGCACAACGCCTATATAATGCTTGAGTCATGCCTAAATAAGCAAATGAAATGGAACAGCCGAATAATAATAACTCCTGAGTATATTCAGTTAACGATTGCTCCGGAATGTTATTTTTTAAATAAATAACATCATAGTTTATAATAATAAATGGGGTTGTTAATATCACTAAAAGAAAAATAAAATTAATGATTTTTAAAA
Organism: Photobacterium kishitanii; assembly: GCF_000613045.3. Taxonomy (NCBI): domain Bacteria; kingdom Pseudomonadati; phylum Pseudomonadota; class Gammaproteobacteria; order Vibrionales; family Vibrionaceae; genus Photobacterium; species Photobacterium kishitanii. The sequence continues at coordinate 979,981 of NZ_LN794353.1, forward strand.
AAATTATATTAGTATCTGAACGCATGTTATTACCAGTGGTATGGTTAAGCTATAAATTCTATTTCTTGTTTATCAGCATAAATAAAATATAGATATGATTGCAATGCTTATTTATATAAGTTCAGTATATGTTCAGAATTGTAATTTAGTAATGGTCATTTTTTCGATGAAATAAATATTCCGATCTAGGGTGTTGTTGTTATTTTTATTGTTTTATTTCATAGTGTTATGTTATTTGTTTTTTTAGTGTCCAAATAAAAACTTAATATTTATTAAAATCATTATTACTGTTAAGTAATAATGATTTTACGAGGGAAGATTATTCGTATGGCTTTATTGTTGTTGTTTTTGAGTTAAAACCAACGCAAAAAAGCAATGTTCAAGTGGTAACTATTGGATAAATGTCTCGCTATAAATAAAATACATTATTATGAGGTGTTAATATTTATACAAATAGCATTTATTTTCATCATAAACATTAATAGTTAATAAGGTGAAAATAGTACTACTCCCGCATATTTATTATAAAATGAAATAGTAAATATTATAATGGTCTGCTAAAAATAATTTTAAACGGATAGTTAGTATATTGAAGCAATGTCACTAAATTATCTTTCAGTTATAAAAATCCAGTAAATGTTCTTTTTTGCTACTACTTAAAGGTTATGTTTGTTTTTATTATTGAGCAATAGCTAGTTGACGATAGATTTCTCTATGTCGCTTCCCAATAATAAATAATATAGGTCGTAAATAATGACAAATAAACTGAGTCCAGTAGCACTCTCTATTGCATTAGCAATGGGATTAGTTGGCTGTAATTCTGATGATACTGCGGTATCTAAAGATAATATTGCTTCAGTTTCAGACGTATATTTACAATATGTAAACCCATTTATTGGCACTGGTGCTGATGGCCATACCTTCCCTGGGGCGGTGTTCCCATCGGGTATGGTGCAGTTAAGTCCAGATACTGAAATGGAAGGTTGGGGATCGGCAGCTGGTTATTTTGATCATGGAAAGCAGCAAGATATCCCTGTCTATGGCTTTTCTCATACCCATTTAAGCGGTACCGGTATTACAGATTTAGGTGATATATTAGTATTACCGTTTACTGAAAAATCGAATGTTACTTATAATACCTTTGATAAAGCCAATGAAACCGCTACTGCGGGTTATTATGCCGTTGAATTAAATCGTGGTGAGATTAAAGCAGAATTAACCACTACCGCACGGGTTGGCTATCATAAATATACCTTTGCTAAAGGTAGTACGCCTTTTATTAAATTCGATTTAGATCATACGCTAAATAAAAGTTGGGGTAACCGAACCACTGTCGGTAATATTGAAATTCTTGATGAATATACGATTCGAGGTCAACGTAGTTCCGACGGTTGGGCAAATAACCAACATATTTACTTCTATGCTAAATTTAACCAGCCAATTGTAAAAGCAACAGCATTAATCGATGGTGTTGAAACGGAAGTTAACTTAAATAACGAAAATATCGAAGCCACCAAGACCATCGCTTACCTAGAATTTGCCCCAACGACTCAACCGCTGGAATTAAAAGTTGGTTTATCTCCTACTGGGGTTGAAGGTGCAGAGAATAATCTTAATACTGAAGCCCCAAGCTGGGGCTTTGACGGAGTCTTAGCGCAATCTCAACAAGCATGGCATAACGAGTTAGCAAAGGTTGAAGTTGAGGGTGGTACTGAAGATCAAAAAGAGATTTTCTATACTGCTATGTATCATGCCTCGATTGCACCGATGATTTTCCAAGATGTCGATGGTAAATACCGTGCTATGCGTACTCAAGAGATCAAAGAAGCCGGTGAGACGCCTAACTATTCAGTGTATTCAATGTGGGATACGTTCCGTGCTTTTCACCCGCTACAAACAATCATTAACCCTCAACGTGCAACTGAATATGCTAATGATTTAATTCGTAAATACAAAGATGGCGGTATGTTACCTAAGTGGGAGCTACAAGGGCATTATACCGGCACTATGATAGGGTTCCCTGCGATTTCAATTATTGCAGATGCAATGGCAAAAGATTTAAAGGTTAATGCTCAGGATGCGTTAGAAGCGGCAGAGTTTACCGCGCGTTATCATGAGAAAAGTGAATTTCCTGATTGGACTGAAGATCAGAACATTGGTGCGGCTAACGTGGTACAAGTAAAGGCCTATGAAGAAAATGGTTTTGTTCATCATGGTTATTGGAACTCGGCATCATACACCTTAGAGTTTGCTTATGGTGATTGGGCAGTATCAGAAATTGCACGTATGGCTGGAGATGTGCAGTTACAAGATGAATTTCTGAAACGTGCCGATAACTGGTTACATCATTGGGATAAAGAGACGAGCTTTTTGCGACCAAAGAACCATCCATTAAGTGTTAGTCCTAATAAACCAGCGTTGCAGTTTAATCAACCAATCGATGAGTCACGCAAAGATGAATGTGTGGCGATTGATGTGGTGCAAACTGATGGCTCTATAAAAGAGATGGAAGACTGTCCATTATTGCCATTTGACCCATACTTTGTTGATGAATTTGCCTTTACTGAAGGTAATGCATGGCAATGGAAGTTCCAGCCCATGCACGATTTTGAGCGTCTAAAACAAGAAATCTATGCTGCTGATATGGCCAAAAATATACCTGATATGACGCCTGAAAAATCATTTCGTGAGGACTTAGATGAATTATTTACCGCTCGTTCTTCAAATACGGGCGAAGAGCTACCGGATCTAACTGGTTATATTGGTCAATACATGCATGGTAATGAACCATCGCACCATATTCCATATTTGTACAATTTGACTGATGAGCCATGGAAAGCTCAAGAATATTTAGATCAAATCATGAACCAATTCTATACCACAGAACCAACAGGTTTAATTGGTAATGAAGATGTTGGCCAAATGTCAGCATGGTACATCATGAGCGCATTAGGTTTTTATCAAGTGACACCTGCTGATCCTAGCTATTCAATTGGTCGTCCATTGTTTGATAAGGTGTCTATTGACGTTAAAGGCGGTGAGTTTACTATTGTTGCTGATAATAATAGCCCAGTGAATAAATACGTGCAGTCGGTAACAATTAATGGTCAAGCGTTGGGTGACAACTTAACCTTTAAGCATAGTGATATTAAAGCGGGTGGTGAATTACGGTTTGTTATGACGGGTGATAAGAAACAAGCTTTGCAGGCAACATTTAATTAGAAACGGCAATAGTCATTAATCGTTAATTAAAGCGTGCTCTTATATAAGAGCACGCTTTGTTATTATTAGTCAGTTGAGAGATCTAACCCAAAATGATCATCACATGTCGTTTGACTGGGTTGATTGGTATTATCATAGCCGCAGTGATCTGTTGCGAGAATATTATATTCAGTTCGAGCTTCTGCGAGTAATTGAAAAAACTCGGTTTTAGTTACTTTGCGCTCTCGGTAATAACTCGCATAAGTCGGACTGCCAGAGAAAAACCCTTGAGCGGTGCGTACTCGAGTATCATTTGGTGGTAAGGTCGTAAGCTGATTTTGCATAATACTGCCATCTGGCATCTGCACCTGATAAAGTACGCTATCATCGCCAATAAGAGTTGTTTTAGTGTCTAACGTCATTCCAAAAGACTCAAATGGCCCTGATATGTTACCACTGCAATCATTAGCTTTTTGATCAGCACTGAAGATTTTTTCATTACCATTAATACCGCAAATACCATTACCTAATGCGACGGTAGTTTCATCACATAATTCTGCCAATTTGGGTGGGTATAAAAATACATTACGTTGTTTAATCGCATTACCAAGCACTTCTAAATGAATAAAACCTCGATAATTATCATAACGATATGGCCAGCGACTGGAGACTTGAGGAGTACCGTCTGCGCCAAGTAAGGTATATTCACCAACCCAGTAGCCGTTTTCTCGTTGCCATGGCGTAAAATCAAGTAATCGAAAATTTTCAACATCACATTCATCGTCTTCGACTGCTAAAATAGGTGCTGATTGTTCAGTTTCAGTGATTGGTATTGGCGTTTCAACGACAGAGGATTCGGCATTTGTAGCTGTACTGTTGGTATTATCGTCATTACAAGCACTGAGCATGGCAGTACTTAAACATAATAATGTAGGAATAAGATAAGGAAATTTAGGCATAAGGAAACCTACGTTATGGCAAGAATATATAAAAACCTAGCCAATTTAGATGGTTATCGATGACTTACTTTTAAGAATATGTTGTCAATTATTATGAAAGAGTAGACTTTGTTACAACTTCGTATCTTTCATACAAATTGAAACATATTGCTGATATTTAAAAGAAACCAGAGCGAGTATATTTTATTTCAACACCCTTTCTTCTTTTTCCATTTTCACGGTTGTTGATCTTCTCAATCGTTTCAAGGACAGCAACAATGACAAGGTTTAAGTTAAGGATAACTCATGGTCTATCCCATCATCCTGATATTATAAAAGAGACCACGAATCCTCGACAGGCTTTACGTTTTCTTGAACGTGAAGTATCACCTTATACGTGTAGCTTTACTAAAATTATCACCACAGATAATAAACAGTATGTGAAAAGTGTGGCTGAGGATGATAGCCAAGCATTTCGCGATGATTATGTACCTGATAATCAGTTTGTTGTTTGGTGGCAAAGAGTGTGGGGGTTTATATCTAATAAGAGTAAATAATGACAATTTTTAAAAGCGCCACCCCGCGAGTATGATCACGGCAGGGTGGGGTTGGTGTTAGCGTGGTTGCATCATTTGAAGAAGGGAATGATCACTTGGTCATGATCACTTCAGCTTGACGTTCTTCAGGCTTATCCATTCCAGTTTGCCATAACCAGTAAGTAATATTACCTGGGCAATTTAAGCTCACTACTTTGTGATTACCGTGGCAATCAATCGCGTGAATAGTCACGCCCTCGGTATAACCATCCTTTAGGTAATCGAGATCACGAATCGCTTCATACACCGCTTCATCTAAACTCATGCCCATTTTCATATACAGCACCACAGCATGAGCAGTTGAACAACGAATACTCATTTCACCGGTGTGAGTACAAGCACAAGCACCATAGCGACTGTCAGCATAAGATCCTGCCCCAATAATTGGACTATCCCCTAAACGACCTGGGTATTTCCATGCCCAGCCAGATGTAGAAGTTGCTGCGGTAATTTTGTTATTAATATCACTGCTAAGAAAAACCGTGGTATCACGTACGCGCTCAGGATCGGTAGCATTGTTAGAAAGTGGTGCGAGTGGCACGTTGGGGAATGCCGCTTGCTGCTCAGGAGTCATTGCGAGTGCTAATTTCTGCCACCACACTTGTTTTGAATCTTCGATAAGGTTATTACCTGCAACTGCGTCAATTTCATTAGCAAAAATAGCCGCGCCTTCACCGACTAAAATTTCATGATTGAGATCGGTCATCACCTTGTAAGCAACTTCAATTGGGTGGATATAACCTTTTAATGCACCGACAGCGCCAGTACGTAAGTTATCGCCGTCCATCACCGAGGCATCTAATTCCATTTCACCTAATACATTTGGCCAACCACCATAGCCAACGGTGCGAACTCGTGGGTCTAACTCAACCAATTTAATGCCTTCAACCAATGCGCGTAAGCCTTCTTCTCCAGCTTGTAAGCGACGAGCTGAGGCTTCAATGCCCGGATAGGCTTCTGAGTTTGCTAATAAGATCATTTTTTCGTCCTTGTTATTGGTGCAACTGATCTTGCAAGATCAGCTGTTGGCAGAGTTCGGTTAATAATAGGGTGCCGTAGCCTGTGGCTGCTTTGCTGTAAATTTTGCGGTGACTCATACCGAGTGACATTGCGGCTGAATCAATATGGATCCATTTTTGATTAGGCTGAATAAAGTGTGATAAGAAGGTCGCCGCCACACAGGGACTGCCGTCAGGCTCTTCACTACCATGACGAAGATCTGCAAAGTCACTTTTAAGGGCGGTCGTAAACATGCCACCCATTGGCATCGGCCATAGAGGCTCTGAACATGCTTGACCTGCGATGTTAGCATCAGCTATCAAGTTATTATCATTACCCATCAATGAGGCATAAGCTTTACCTAGCGCAATCCCAGTTCCGCCGGTTAAGGTCGCAATATCAACTAAATAGTCTGGCTGATAGTGCTGTTGGGCATAGTGGAGTACATCGGCAAGTACCATCCGTCCTTCAGCATCTGTAGTGATGATCTCAACACTGGTTTTATTGAGCATGGTGACCACATCGCCAGGTTTAATTGCTTTACCAGAAGGCATGTTTTCAACTAATCCACACAATCCAATCACTCGAATCGGTAATTGCAGTTGCGCGATGGCATTTAATGCACCAACTACCGCTGCCGCCCCGCCCATATCAACTTTCATGGTACTCATATAACGTGGTTGTTTAAGGCTAATACCACCAGCATCAAAGGTGACCCCTTTGCCGACTAAAGCCACTGTAAATTTGGGGTTTTGTGGATGATAATCGAGGCACAATAAACGTGCTTCGCGATCACTGCCTTGAGCAATACTCATTAAACCGCCAAAGCCTTGTTCAAGCATCATGGCATCATCAAGATATGATAATTCAATGTTGTTAATGGCTAATGCTGCTACCGCTTCTACAAATGATTGCGGGTAAATAACATTCCCTGGTTTGTTGATTAATTCACGCGCAATGAGTTGACTGTGAGCCAGAATTTTACCATGGTCAAACGCATTGCTATCGGCGCTATTGGCATTAACGAGGGTGAAATCTGCCACTCGCGGCGCTAAGTTAGAGTTATTACTATGGCAATAATGATAGCTCGATAAAGCGAGCCCAAAAGACAACCATTTGAACCATTGCTGGTGGCTAAATTGAGTCGCAATATTATCGTCAATACATAGCTGTAGCGTTGTCGCTTGGGTAAATGTTGTTGCGATTAAATAACCAATATCTTGAATGTCTGCTACCGTAATTACACCTTTACTGATCTCAGCATTAAAATGACTAATGTCTTGGTTAACGGTTAATTGCTGACTTTTTCCTAGCGTAAGGTGGACCGTACGGATTAACTGATCGCACGGTTGGATACGGGAAAATGTTATCGTAAACAAAGAACTGTTCATTATTTAGTTCCGCCATCAGCAATTGGATGAGGCATTTCAGTTTGGGTTTGAAGTTGGTTGGTATCGCTACGCTGTTGCCAACGACGCATGCCTTTGTGAGAACGTAATTGTGGGTTCGCTATTTCATCCACGGCGAAGTTTAATAACGATAACCCGATGGCAATAAAGATTAATGCCAGACATGGCGCCAGAATTTCCCACCAAGCACCAACTAGCATCGATGATGAGGTTTGGACGTTATACAGCATCACTCCCCAGCTAATAGAATTGGGATCACCAAGACCTAAGAATGACAAACTGGCTTCGGTCATAATTGCGAGTAGTACACAACCAATAAAACTCGCGCCAACAATGGACATTAAGTTAGGAAGGATCTCGACAGCAATAATTCGCCATGGTGATTCGCCGAGTACTTCGGCCGCCCGAATAAATTCTTTTTCCCTAACCGATAAGGTTTGAGCGCGCACGACACGCGCTCCCCATGCCCATGAGGTAATTGCAATAACCACTGCAATTGTCAGCGGCCCTGCTTGACCGATGAAAGCCGCAATAATAAAGAGTAATGGTAGCTGTGGAATCACCAGCATGATGTTCATTGCTGCGGTTAGGATTTCATCGACCTTGCCACCAAAGTAACCAGCAGAGACACCAATAAGGGTCGCTAAAAAACACACCATTAGTCCAGCACCAAGCCCTACGGCAATGGATGTACGCGCACCATAGATCACTTGTGACCATACATCGCGTCCCATACGGGTCGTCCCCAGAATATGATCTGCGTCTTTTGACATCAGTAGAGTACGTTTGTTGGTGGCGAGGTTTGTTGCTATCCAACCTTCGGGATTGTTTTGGGCAGCTTTTACTACAAATGCTGGATATTCATGGGGATAGCCAGTACCACGGTCAGGGGCGTGTTGGGTGATCAATGGGGCAAAAATAGCGGCAAATCCAAAAAGCAGCAGGAGACATAAGCCTGCTAGTGATTTTGGGTTACGGATTAATAGTTTAATAAGACCCATCATATTATTTATCTCCTTTACGCAGGCGAGGATCTAGCACCACAATTAACAGATCAGCCATAAAATTAAAGAACAGCATAAACATGGTCATTAACAGTAATTGTCCTTGTAGGACTTGATAATCACGGGCGTGAATGGCATTTAATAGCACAGTACCAAGACCTGGGTAGTTAAAGATCATTTCAACGATTAACTGGCCACTAATAGCTGTACCTAATGCCATTGAAAGTGCAGTGACGCTTGGTAACATAGCGTTACGTGCAGCATAGTTAAAAATCACGCGATGTTCGCTAAGACCTTTGGCTTTGGCCATGGTGATAAAATCTTCATTAAGAAGGTTAATCATGTTGTTACGCATGCTAATTAGGAAACCACCAATTTGGCTAACAGTGGCACACAATAATGGTAGGGCGGCGTGGTACATCACATCTTTATAGAAAGCCCAACTTGACCAGTCTGGTGTGGTACCTGACGTGTAAGCATTGCCCGTTGGAAACCACTCTAAACCGATAGCAAAAGTGAACATTACCAGCATGGCAATAACGACCGATGGGATTGATTGCACCACCAACATACTTGGTGAAATAAAGCTATCGTAATAACTACCACGACGCCAAGCGGCAAAAATGCCCATTATCGAACCGATACAAAACGATAAAATAACCGCGGTGCCAGTTAAAAATAATGACCAGCCAATAGCACCACCTAATAAATCATTAACCGATAACGGATAAAATTTAATTGAGGTTCCCCAATGACCAGTAAATATATTGATAAGGTAGGAAAAATATTGTTCATATAAAGGACCATCGACAAAGCCAAGTAATTTCTTCATGGCTTCTATACGCTCTGGACTTACATGTGCTGTAGCGTTGGCAAACATCATTGTCACCGGATCACCGGGCATTGCACGAGGTAATATAAAATTTAATGTCGCCGCGAATAATAATGCGACAAAATAAAACGATAATCGCCGAAAAAAGAATCCCATCTTAGTTATCCCTAATAAAGATATATATTCGAGAAATAAAAACCGCAACCGAAAGTGCTGTTGCGGTATTTATTTATTATGCTTTTGGTTTAAGATCTAATACGTGTAATAAACGCTCAGGTACACCAGACCAAGCCAAAGGACGGCCTTTAGGATTGTCACTGCTCCACCAACCGGTGTAACGACTTTCATTGAATTGGTAGACATCAACGCCAGACATTACAGGAATGGTGATTTGATTTTCTGCAATGATTTTCTGGATCTTATGGGCAATATCTTTTTGTTGATCTTGATTGGCTGTTTTGTAGAAGCTATCAAGCAATTGGTCTAGTTCAGCGTTTTTAAAGAAGTGCATCGCAAAGCGTGGCATGCTGGCACCTTCTTGGTAACGGGAGTGATAGGCGCTGTTCCAATAACGGTAGGGATCGGCACCGTTGAAGTAGTTGGTGTAGGCCATATCATAACTACCACTGGTCATCGCTTGGTTATAAACAGCAAAGTCAGAGGTTCTGGCTTTAGCATTAATACCGGCTATTTGCAGTTGTTCAACGCCGAGTTGAACGGTGTTATTAAAATCGGTCCAACCTGTAGGTGATTGAATTTCAATTTCTATTTTTTTGCCTGTTGGGGTTTCAATATAGCCATCACCATCAATGTCTTTAAAGCCCGCTTGAGCTAATAGTGCCTTTGCATTATCAATATTATAGGTGTTGAAGCCTTTGTATTGATTGTAAATATCCTTATTTGCCCAGAACTCTAAGCCTTTTCCTAACCCTGATGCGTAATCATTGACGATGCCATTACCATAGAAGGCGACATCAATGATTTTTTGGCGATCGATAGCCATAGAAAGTGCGCGGCGGAAATCAATATTATTAATGGCTTCGTTATTACCAGGGTGAGGCGATTTGAAGTTCATCATAAAAGCTTGTGTGCTAGCAGCAGGGTACCAGTATTTATGGTTGGGGTTACGGGCGGCATAGATCATATCAACGTCAGGAATAAAGGCACTGGTCCAGTCGAGCTCTGACTTAATGATTTTATTGAGTAACTGATCGTTAGTGGCAATTTGTGGTACTCGCAGACAGTCAACTTCAAGATTGTCATTATCCCAATAATTAGGGTTACGACATTGCACATATAGCTGCGGAGTAAAAGTCTCGATTTCTGTAAATGGACCTGAGCCGACAGGGTTTTCATTAGTAAATAGTTCCGGGTTTTTAATGTCTTTCCAAATATGCTTGGGTACGATAGGAATCGTAGATATTTCATAAGGTAAGTTAGAATTTGCTTCAGTTAATTCAAAAATAACCTTGTCACCATCTTGATAAACACGCTTGATCCAGTTGTCCATGCTTTTAGGATCAAGTTCTGGCTTATCATGAATAAGTTGGAATGAATACACGACATCTTCTGCGGTAAAGGGCTTACCATCAGACCACTTTACACCTTCACGGATTTCAAATGTCACCTGCATAAGATCATCAGACATGTAGTAATTTTTAGCTAACCGCATAACGGGCTTATTACCATGCATTTGGTTAAAAATGACTAAAGGCTCATAAATAAAGTCGGAGGTGGTACGTAAGTTTGTCGCAAGGTAGGGGTTAAAGTTACGTATCATCGTGGGGTAAAAATCAGCCACAATCGTTAGGTGATTTTTTTCTTCAGCAAAAGCTGTTGGTGCGCTAAGGGCAGCTAATGTCACTAACGCTAAGCTATGCGCTTTATTTATAATCATGAAGATTCCTTATTATAGATGTAGGGTTTAAATTCCGTGTTAAACATGATGAAAGCTGGTTATACGTATTAATTACTATTATTTCTTTTGAATATAATTAATTTGAACATGGTCGCAAATGTTATTTTTACTTTTATTATTTATTTAGTATGGTGCTGATCTCATTTTTATATTTAAAGGTTAAATAGGAATAAAAAGTTTAAAAATAAAAGTCGTAACAAGATACGCATATAAAAATATGCGTATTTGAATTATTATTAATATGGTTTAATAAAGTTTATAAATTAATATGTGCCTCGAAGGTGATATAAGGTTAAATTTTGTTTTAGTGTTTCAAGATCACACTCACCAATATAATCAATTCGATGTTTAGCACCCGTTATATGGCTTGGTAATAAAGTAAAGCTACTGTTATTAAAGCGCCCCTGACATTCAAGTTGTGGTTCAACAAATAATGCAGGGTGATCACAGTCTAATTCTAGCCAAATACTATCGTTATCTTGCTGCCAGGTGGCGGCAATGGTCGAATGCTGTAATTGTGCATGTTTAAATAAACACGGGTAATGATCATTTTCTGTCACACTCCCATCTGCGCAAGTTAAGCTAACATGGTAAAAAAACTGTTTGGTTTCAGCCGCTGTTAGAGCTTCATCAGATCGCCATAGAATATCACTGCTATCTGGGGTTAACTGTGTCTTTAATGGCCATGTCGCAACGACATTACCTTGCCAATCTACCTTGATCACCTTTCCGCTAATTGGCATTGATTGATGATGATCATTAACCACATGTAGGCATAATGGCTGTTGCGGTTGCTGAATAAATGTTGCTAATACCGGAGCGAAGAAACGTTTAGCATGGTGGTGGAGCTGTTTCCAGCGTCCGGTATATTCAATGCTCGACCATGAGCTTACAGGCCAGCAATCATTAAGTTGCCAGTAAAGAATGCCACGACAATGTTGTTTATTTGCGCGCCAAAATTCGGTTGCGGTTTTTATTGCTAATGCTTGTTGGACTTGGCTTAAGTACAACATATTGGCAAAACCGACCGGGAAACGGAAATAACGGGTAAACATCTCGGTAATAATACTGTTACCACGGCCATTTTTTTGATGCTGTTCAAAAGTCGGTGAGGTGACGTTCCAATCTTCAACATCAGCAAAGGTTTTGACCGTTGGCAGTGATGGCCATGATTGATAACCAAATTCGGAACAAAAACGTGGCTTAACACTGTGGTAAGCATCAAACGATTTACCTGAATGCCATACATCCCAAAAATGCATATCACCACGGTTATCATCATGCCATGCATCACCAAAGTCGAGTTCGCCATTACACGGTGAACTGGCCCAAAAACGACGGCTTGGATCGTACTGTTCAACCACTTGTTGCAGCATGCGATTTAAACGGTCGTAGTTAACCACATATTTTTCACGATTGTGTTTAGATTCGTCATACCAGCCAATAGCACCAATCACTTCATTATCACCACACCATAATGCCAGTGATGGGTGAGCGGCTAAGCGTTTAACTTGATCACGAATTTCTAATTCAACATCCACTAAAAATTCAGAGGTTGATGGATATAACGCACAGGCAAACATCAGATCTTGCCATACCAATAATCCGAGCTCATCACACAATTCATAAAAAATATCGTGCTCATACATACCACCGCCCCAAACGCGGATCATATTCATATTAGCCGCAACGGCATCTTCTAATAATTGACGGTAGCGTTCTGGTGTCTGACGACTAGGCAGGGCATCTAGTGGAATCCAGTTAGCCCCTTTGGCGGTGATTGCATTGCCATTAACGACAAATGTCATTGCACTACCAATATCATCGGCTTGAGTATTTAAAACTAATTCGCGCAAACCGAGTTTTTTGGTGATGGTTTGATTATTGAGGGTGACAACCAATGGATATAACGGTTGAGCACCATAGCCCGCGGGCCACCACCGTTGTGGTTCAGTCACAATAACCGTTGTTGTTATCGTTTGGTGGCCTTTGGTTGCACTATCTAGGCTAATAGTATGCAGTTGCTGATTAAAATCGAGTGTAAGTGTTTGCTCCGCATGGGCAGTTATTACTTCGTATTCAATAGTAAACCTGACTTCACAGTCGCCATTGGTTAGCCATGTTTGTTGAGTACCAACATGATGTAAACGGGTGTGATACACAGGGGTTAATGTCAGTGACTGGTATACGCCAGTTGATAATAAACAAATGCCCCAATCCCAACCAGCATGACATTGCGTTTTACGAAGGGTATTCATATGCGGAATTTGATTATTACCCACGGCCCACGGTACAGCAAAAGGCAATCTATCCGCGCGGCGTTTGGCTTCAATATCATTACGCGCCAATGCAATACTAATATGGTTTATACCGCGCTGTAGATAAGGCAGTACATCAACTTGGTAAAGACGAAACATATTATTGCAGGTCAACACTTGGGTACCATTAATACAAATTACCGCCATGGTATCAACAAACGATAAATCTAAATCAAAGGCTGTTACATCAAGCTGATCTTGTTCGACAGTGAATTCACGAGTAAGTAACCATTCACTCTCACCAACCCACTGAATTAACGTTTCGTTACAGCCATAGTAAGGTTGCGGTAATAAATCTGCAGCGATTAGAGCAGAGTGAACATCACCAGGTAAGGTGCACGTTGTATGAATATGAGAATGCTGAGGTGAAGTGAGCGTCCACTGACCATCTAATGAAATATGTGACACGTAACAATCCTTATTATTGTGTGAAAATGAAGCAACACGGAACACAATGAAATAAGAGTGTATTACTATGTAAAGTGAATTAGCAGTGGATTAAACATGCAATAACTGGACTTTTGTATCAATTTGATGGATTTGTGACCGGCTTATATCACTTTTGTCGTTAGTCATTATTGTTGCAATTAACAATAATTTACGTTGAAAATTTTTAGTTATGTGGATTAAAAAAGCAGTAGTTAACAACCACTGCTTGGTTAATTAATGGACTCGGTATTCGGTAGGAGTCTTACCGGTTTTTCGCTTAAAGACTCGACAAAAATAATTAGAATCATGGTAGCCACAGCGAGTCGCGACTTCCTCCAAACGGAAGTTGTAGCGTTTTAACATAAATTTAGCCCGTTCCAATCGTACCCAGGCAATATAATCGGCAAAGCGCATATGGCCTTCTTGACGAAATAAACGTGACAAGTGATTTGGGGAAATATTAAACCGCTCAGCAACAGTATTGCGGTTGATATTACGATGGAAGTTTTCTTGCACGTAAATACAAATACCTTTAAATAAATCTTGGCTACGACGAGTACAATCGGTGGTCGGCATTTCCAACATATCTTTGCAATAACACAGTAATGCTATTAATAAAAATTTATCCGCCGGCTGTTTTTTCTTTTCGTGGGTGAGGCTTGATAGCGCATTGAGAATATGATCGATAGCATGGCTACTACGTTGTGGCACACTGTATTTTTGGACATCATAAAAACCATCTTCATTCTCACGCTTACTGACTAAGCTAAAGCCAAGCTGACTTTTACCAAATAATAAGCTTAATACTGAGCATTCGTGTTGCCAGTCAGGTTTATTCCAAGCGTTGGCGGGAATGAATAATGCGTCACCAACTCCAAGCGTGACATCGGTGATGTCTGGTTGTTGGTTATCAAAACTATTGGCATAGCGGCCTTTAAATACTAATTCTAAGCGTGGAAAGTTAACTTGGTAACTCGATTCAAGTGGCAGTAATGAATCACCTGCAAACCAGATGTCATTTAAAGATTCAAAATCAGAAATGGCACTATCGAGTAAATCGATAAAAATATTATGCATGTCTTGCGTCTACTTATTGTTATTTTTCATGGACTAACAAATCGATACAGACGTATTAAACGTACCTTATGTGTTAATGTGCGTATTATTATTTAGCTAGTTATTGAATGCGATACAATGCTTTTGAATTTGTTATGTTGATACAAGTTTATTGAGTTGATAGAAGTATTATGCGCATTTTTGAGTTGTTATAGAAAAAGCCACCTTAAAGAACGTGATCTAAGGTGGCTTTGTTTTAGGGGGAAATTGAGACACTTTAATTTAATCGTGTCTTATGTAGCATTAAGCTTGAGCTAGATGCGCTTCAATTTTATCCATGATCTGTGGTGCTTTCTTTACCGCATCAGCCACACCAACACGGACAATCTTTTTACCCGCGAAACGCTCTTCGTTTTTAATCGCAATGTCTTTCGTTAGAATCACGATATCAGCGTCAGCTACATCATTCATCGTAATTTCATTTTCAATACCGATAGATCCTTGTGTTTCAATCTTAACATCCCAACCTTTTGCTTTTGCTGCTGTTTCTAGTGCTTCTGCTGCCATGTACGTATGTGCAACACCAGATGGGCAAGATGTAATACCTAATAATTTCATGTGAATCTCCAAATTTATTATTGAATGCATTTAGCATGTTGATAAGTGAATGCGATGTTATTAATCAAAACTTAGGTCAAGGTCATCAGAAGCAGCGACTGGTGCTTTATCATTTTGACGTTGTTCAATCGGTTTTTTAAGGAAGTTAACCATTAGTGCTGTTGTTACTGAGCCGGCAATGATAGCAACCACGTAGAAGATACGACCATCAACTACGGGTAGTACAATCAGACCGCCCCATGGTGCATGGTTTAGTACACCAAATAAGAATGCTGTTACGTTACCAACGATGCCACCAACGACGATTGAAGGGATTACACGCATTGGATCTGAGGCTGCGAATGGGATTGCGCCTTCAGTGATACCGATACAGCCCATGATTCCAGCCGCTTTACCCGCTTCACGCTCTTCATCAGAGTAACGCTTAGGCGATAAAAGAGTTGCAAGGAACATACCTAGTGGCGGTACACAGATAGCAACACCAACACCACCCATTAACCATGGTTGAGTACCAACTTGTGTTTGAGCAAATAGGGTTGCTACTTTGTTGATAGGGCCACCCATATCAAAGGCAGTCATACCACCTAGAATGACACCTAAGAATGCTTTAGATGTGCCAGCCATGCCTTGAAGCCATGCATTCATGCCTTCCATTGCCATTGCAATCGGCGCACCGATAACCCAGATAACAAGACCTGAAACAATGAACGTACCACCAATAGGAAGAATGAAATAAGTTGAGATGGCTTTGAGTTTGTTTGATAGCGGAATACGTTTTAGTTGTAGTACTACGTAACCGGCAATGAAACCAACAATGATTGCGCCAATAAAGCCGGCGTTAACTTGGTTAGCAAGGTAAGCACCAATCATACCTGGCGCAAGAGCTGGACGGTCAGCGATAGAGTAAGCAATGTAGCCACCTAGCACCGGTACGAATAATGTGAAACCTGCGATACCCATGTCCCAAAGGCCTTCAAGGAAAACACCTTGAGGAACTGCGCCTTTACCACCTAGCATTACTGAAAGTGCAAGTAATACACCGCCAGCAACAACGAACGGTAACATATGGCTGGTACCAGTTAATAGGTGCCGTTTTAATTGCGACAATTGGTTTTTCATAAGAATAACTCCATTTCGTTATGACAACGTTGGCCACGGATAAGGACAAGAACATAACAGGTTTAAGATGGCGATAAGCCGTTTTGTTGGAGCTATTATGTGCGGCTAAAAAAATTATCGGTATGGGATAAAACGTGCATTTGCTGGACATTTGTAACCAGCCAAATGAGATGTGATTTAACTCTCAGGTTTGAGGTGGGGATAAAGAGATCTAGCGCACATAACATGCGCGAATGGTGTTTGCTTTTGATTGCAGCAACAAAAATAAAGCTTTGACAGCCTAATATTGTGGTGATTTGTATAATTGATCGCGGCAGTAAAGGTGGATTAATCTAACCGAAGACGATATTGATCTGGCGTTGCACCAGTGTATTTTTTAAATAGCGTAATAAACGGTGAGGCTTGATGATAACCTAACGTTAATGCCGTTTCGTTAACTGACATTCCTTGGCGTAATAGGTGTAGTGAATAGATAAATCTACGTCGTTGTCGCCACTCCGTAAAACTGATCCCTAATTTATTTTTATAATGGCGTGCTAAGGTACGTTCAGTCGTGTGCAGCTGTTGTGCCCATTGCGCTAAGGAAAGGTTATTAATCGGATTATGTTCTAATTCAATTAAAATCGTCTGTAATAACTTATCTTCGCTGGTGGGTAAAAATTGATCGTGTTCTTCACACAGTAATACTTGATCAAATAACACCGTGATTAAGTGTTTATCCTGTTCGCTGGTTGCGACCGTAATCTGACGCAGACGTAGATCCTCAATGATAGCGGTCATAATTGCACTGACTTCTAATAAACAAGGGTAAGCGGGAAGCTTATCTGACAGCGGTGGACAAATATTCATTGAACAGTAATTAAGGCTGCGTCGAATATAGCTTTTATGCTCTATCATCGGTGGCATCCATAGTGCATAACGTGGTGGCGCTAAAAAACGTTTGCTCGCAGTGCTAAGTTCAATAATACCATTGCTTACAAGATGTAACTGTCCCCAGTAATGACTATGATTGAGGGTGCTCGTATCTGGCTCAAACACTTCATGGACAAAAAATATATCATCAGGTGGGTTGTTATTATCAATAACTGGGTTGTAAATAGTAGTCATGATCTGATCCAAACAACATTGCTAAATTATAAGTATATCAGCCACTAAGAAGGTGATGAAAGAGGCAATTGATATGAGTAATTACTTTTATAGTGCCAAGTGTTAATTAAATAACGCAATTTAATAATTAACAAATGTATTTTAAATAATAATATTGTATTTGTTATTCATGGATATTTTTTATTTTAAAGACTATTTTTGCAATTAAAATTATTATTGTTGTTTTTATGACATTCTCATTGATGTAATCGTTTATTTTCTGATTCTTTATTTTTTTATCACAATTCCACACGTGAGCTATATAGGAATATTATGAGATTTAGAACTGATATAAATGGCTTACGTGCCTTAGCCGTTATTGCGGTGGTATTGTTTCATTTTAATCCACCTTGGGTTCGTATTCCTGGTGGTTTTGCTGGCGTTGATGTTTTTTTTGTTATTTCTGGTTTTCTAATGACCAGTATTATATTTAGAGGATTAGAAAATAATAATTTCTCTATTATTAAGTTTTATATAGCCCGTGCTAATCGTATTATTCCTCCATTGATGGCGATGTGCTGTGTATTATTAATATTAGGTTGGTTTTACTTAACGCCCGTAGATTATCGAATCTTGGGTAAGCATATTGCTGGCAGTAGCGGTTTTATCTCTAACATTTTTTATTTTAAAGAATCAGGTTATTTTGATGCTGGATCTCATGAAAAATGGCTATTACACACTTGGTCTCTCTCTGTGGAATGGCAATTTTATATCATCTACCCTGTAGTGTTGGTTATTCTTAAAAAAGTTTTTAGCTTCAAGAGTATAAAGAAAATACTGGTGATTATTACCGGCTGTGGTTTTGTATTTAATCTGTACATTAGTTATCAAAATCCGACTTACGCCTATTTTCTGCTTCCTGCTCGTGGATGGGAAATGATGTTAGGTGGATTAGCGTATTTGTATCCAATTCAACTTAATGAAAATAATAAGAAATATTGTCAGTGGCTAGGGGTACTATTAATTATTGCGGCTTATAGTACTATGGGTGAGCAAGACATGTGGCCGGGGTATTTAGCATTAATGCCAGTTGAAGGCGCATTTCTTATTATTATTGCTAATCGTCACCATAGTTTTTTTGAACACCCTATTTTACAACGATTAGGTACATGGTCGTATTCCATTTATTTATGGCACTGGCCGTTAGTTGTAATTGGGTATTATCTATCTATCCCATATTTTGAATTTGTCGGTCTTCCTATTTCAATATTATTAGGGTATTTAAGTTATCGCTATATTGAAAATCGAAAAGTGTCGACTCAATCGGTATCAATATCGCGTCAAATAGTAACCTCTATTCCATTGTGGTTAATTGTTGTGGTTGGGGGAGTTGCTGCGGTGGTATTTAAGCATCATGGTTTTGCTGTTGATAGATTTCCAACCAGTGTGAATAATATTGTTAAAGATATAAAGCCAACCCCTAATCGTGATAATTGCCATATTTACAGCTACCAAGACCCGACTAAAGCATGTGAATATTATGGTCATAATATTGATTGGGCGGTATTAGGAGATAGTCATGCTATTAGTATTAGTTATGCCTTAGCCAATCGTCTAAAAGCCACTGATCAAGGGCTTAAACACTTTAGCTTTGCTGGTTGTATTCCCTCGTATGGCCAAAAAAACAACTTTAGCCTCTGCTCACGGTGGTATAACGAAGCTGCTGACTATATTTTACAAAATAAAAAGATTCAAAATGTGGTGTTGATTAATCGCTACTCTGCCGGGTTATATGGTGAAAATGAAGGTATATATCCGCAGTTAGCACATAAAAAAATGCCAGAGTATGCGGGTATATTAACCGCATTTGATAAGTTGGTTTTACAATTAGCTCATACCAAAAAAAATGTTTACGTGATAAAACCTGTACCAGAAATGGGACGTAGCATAAGTAAGTTATTCTATGAAAATTATTGGGTAGGTAAGCCAGTTAAAGATATTATATCAATGTCAAAATCTTATTATAAACAGCGTAATTACGATATTTTGCGTCATTTTAAACAAGCTCGATATCCAGCTAATGTTCATTTTATAGATTCACAAAAAGAGTTTTGTGATGCCCGTTATTGTTATGCTGTACGAGATTCACATCCTTTGTATCATGATGCTCATCATGCCTCACAGCAGGGGGCTGAGAAACTTGTGTCGCAGATAGTCATTTAGCTTTGCTGTTTATATATTAGGAATAATAATCTGCCGCGGAAGGATGAACCCATTGTGACAAAATGGTATTATCTGCGCCCGTTTTACTCCGTGACTCTTGGATAACTTAATGAATTTTGATCGTATTGTCTGTTTTGACCTCGAAATGTGCTGCTGGAATGATGGCCGCACATCGCGAACTGGTGAAATCATCGAAATTGGAGTGGCGGAACTGGATTTAAATACTGGTCGTATTGTGCGACGCGCTCAACATTATGTTCGACCTGTGCATGATGAAATTTCGCCTTTTTGCACTGAATTAACAGGTATTAAACCTGATTTGATTGAAAAAAATGGTAAGCCATTAGCGACTATTTTACGTTCTATTGAACAAAAGTTTGGTGGGCGTCATAAAATCTATGCCGCTTGGGGTCATGATGATCGTATTTTAAAGAAAGAATGTGCAGCTAAAGAGTTAAAAGTTCCGTTTCGTGAGTATATAAATTTAGCGACGCTATTTAAATTACAACGCCATGTAACGAATAAGCGCCTTGGGCAACGTGCTGCGATGGAAATTGCAGGTGTGAGTTGGGAAGGACGTCAGCACTCAGGCTATGTTGATGCTTATAACTTGGCTCGATTAGCCGCGACGATGTTCTGTGACAAAGAGTCATTAACGAACGATTAGCGTGGTTGGTTAATAAACATAAATCTTTTTTCTAAACCTTAAATTTTTTACATTCTGATACAGAGTAAGAAATTTAAGGTTTTTTCTTTTAAATCCATAAATGTCCGACTAAGCATTTTCTATGTCCGATTACGAATATATGTTTCTCATAGGAAGTGACAAAATAACCTCGTTATCTATTTCAATTTCCCTTATTGAAATGACTGTTTTATCTAAGGCCGACAATGTTCTATTTATTACCTTTTTTTACTGTTGCAATCTGGGCAGGGAATGCCATTGTCAATAAGATGGCATTCAGTGTCATCGATCCTGGAGCGATTTCTTTTTATCGTTGGTTTTTTGCTTTAGTTGCGTTAACCCCTTTTTTAGCCAAGTCTGTGTGGCGTGAACGAGCAATTATTAAACCTTATCTCACTAAGTTAGCTTTTTTAGGCTTACTTGGAATGGTTCTTAACCAATCATTAGGTTATTTTGCCGCAGCGACCACGAGTGCGACCAACATCGCATTGATTATTTCATTGGTGCCATTGGTGAGTATGTTTTTAAGTGTGCCATTATTAGGTCAACGCTTATCACCTTTTGCACTCGTAGGGGCGGTTTTATCATTAAGTGGTTTGGTATTAATGCTAAGTCATGGCCATGTAAGTAGCTTAGTGAGTCAGGGTATCAAGCAGGGCGATGCGTTAATGCTGATCGCCGCTGTGGTGTATGCTTTATATTGTGTGTTACTTAAACGCTGGAAAATGCCGATTTCAAATTGGCACTCAGTTTATGTGCAGTGCCTATTTGCGGTAGTGATGTTAACGCCGTTATTGTTAACGAGTCATCGTATGGCTATTACAGCAGCAGCTGCCCCTCTAATTATGTATGCAGCATTACTTGCATCAGTATTAGCGCCATGGTTGTGGATGCAAAGCATTGAGCGTTTAGGCGCAGATAGAACGGCGATGTTCATGAACTTGTTGCCTATCATGGCGGCAGGTATTGCGAGTGTGATGTTAGGTGAGCATTTACACACTTACCATTATGTTGGTGGCATTATGGTGCTATCTGGGGTTGCTATGGCGCAAAAACGTGCGAAAGCGAAGAAGGTCGTTGAAGCGGTTATCGCATAGTCAGAATGTTATTTAATCCATAAATAAAAACGCCGCAATCATCATGATTGCGGCGTTTTTTTTGCTCTCTATAACGCTGGTGTTAAATAAAAGCCAGTAATGGTGAAATACACAGTAAAACACCAGTGACAATAATAAGGTTAGTTGCGATGCCTTTATATTGGTGTAACTGAGGAACTTGATACACTAAATACGCTGGAATCAAACAGCCAACAATACCGAATATCGGTGAGCAGATAGAGGTAAATGATAGGATGGGTAGATTTAAAGCAACGGCGCCCCATGCCACCAAGATAATAAAAAGAGTGGTAAATTTATCAACCAGCTTAGTGTTAATCTTATGACTTTCAAATTTACGCTCTAATATATTCATTGCTAAACCACGACACGCTTCTTTAAAGGCGAGGAAAACCCCAAAGAATGATGTCACTACGGCAAAGATATTGATCACAATTCCAACAATCGTCGCCCAACTACCAGGAAAGTAATGGGCAATCATGGCGAGAGCTGAAATATTCAATGCCATCGCATGTTTTGCTTCGGTTTGATTGATTGCAAAAGTAAATGATATTGCAAAGAAAAACACCACCACAAACAGAATAGTGAAAGCAATTTTCATGGCTCGAGTTGCTTTGTAGCGTGCAACTTCAATCGATTTTTCATGTGAGCGGTAAGAAATAACCATTGGGCTCAATGATTGAATGAACAGAATCGATGTCAGTGTAAAGGGTAAAGTAATAATGGCATTTTTAAGCATTAAGCCCCAGTTTGCCACAGGGGTGATATTATCAAAACTCCATTGTGGGACTAATAATACCGCCATCACCGCAACTAGTAGCAATACTGTTACCGCCATAAAACCAGAGATTTTAAATAAGAACTTTTCACTTTTCGAGCCGATATAACTTAATAAGCTTATTAAGGCCAAGCCATAAAAGACATTATTGTTGAGATGAGTTTTGGTGATCCCAAAGGAATGTAAGTAAGAGGCGCTATCATTGGTCACGGTTAATGAATAAACCAGCACCCAGATCACTAACATTAAGAAATATAATATCCCTAATGCAATGCCCCAGTTTTTGCCTAAATAACCTGAAATCACACCCGGATAGTCAGTACATTTTTTTGATTCCGCTAAGGTATTAATAAATAACTTTTGGAATAAATACATCGCAGGGTAGCCAATTACTGCGGATAGTAAAAAGACCCATAACCCCATCACTCCGACCTGAACCGGTAAGAATACTATCCCTGCACCGACAGCCATACCAATGCTCATCACTATCCAACCGATGTCTACATTGTCAAATTTGATCGCTTGTTGCCATTGTTCTTGGGTCATATTGGCTCGAACATGCAATGGCGTGTTCGTTGTTGTAGGAGATATCTTGACTGTTTGGTTCATATTAATTTCAGCCTTGAATAGTTAACCCAAACACAGTGTTTGGCTTATTATTTTGGCGGCGGCATGGCCAACCGTGTTCGCGTCTTGTTAGAAATATAAAACCGTCAAACTATAACTAGAGAGCAGTGAAAGAGTACTAGTTGCTCATGAAGCATGCTTTAAGTTGATGTTATTTAATATTTTATAACCACTTATCAAAAATAATAATAATGCGTAAACGCACAAAATGTCGTAATAACAGAATGTAGGGTTGTGTTATTTTTATAAGTTAGGCAGTGGTTTTTCTAATAGTGTTCGCGTTGTTTATTGCGGGAATTATTGCGCTAATAGGGTGTTTTTTAAATAACTAGAGGTAATAATATATCTCTAAAAAGAATATCAAGACGGGGTAAAACGCGGTTTTGACTGTTTTTTGCTGAGGATTATAGAAATAAGACAATATAATCCTCTAGATAAACATAAAAAAGCAAACGAGTTACCTAGCCTTTTCTATATATCTAGAGGAGTTACTCTCTATCTTACTGAATGTATGGTTATTTATTAATCATGATATCAAGGATCTGTACATCCGTTTGTGTCATTGAGCCATTGGCCAGTGCTGATAAGTTACGAATTGTACTGTCAACATCGTGTGCAACAATACCTTCATTACCCGTGACCCCAATACCATCTAGTGCCATCAATGCTGATTTTACGGCAGAGCCAGCTGACGATGATACTTTCATTGCGCAGCTCGTTTTTGCACCATCACAGATCATACCTGCAATATCACCAATCATGCTGTTGATTGCCGCGCTAATTTGCTTGATATCGCCACCGAGTAGCCATGTCATGCCTGCCACTGCACCCATTGATGCGGTGGTTGCGCCACATAATGCAGATAATTTGTTTTGGTAGCTTTTAATATAAATTGCCATTAGGTGCGACAACATTAATGCGCGAATAAGTTGCTCATCGTCAGCTTTGATAAATTCAGCAACCACAACAACGGGCATGGTGGCTGCAATACCTTGGTTACCAGAGCCTGAATTACTCATCGCAGGCTTCATCGCACCGCCCATACGGGCATCGGAAGCGGCAGCGGTGCGCAGTAATACGTCAGTTAATAAGCCACCGGCAAGTAAACCGCGTTCAACACTGCGTTGGAATGTAGCACCAACTTGAAGGCCATAATTACCTTGGAGACCTTCAATAGAAAGATCGTTGTTGAGCTGATAAGCCTGCTTAATAAATTCAATCTCAGCTAACGGTGCTTGGGTAGCAAAATCAAAAATGTCTTGTGCACACGCATCAATAAAAGGATTACTCTTGATGGTTTTTTTAGTTGCATGGGAGGTATTTTGAGGCTCAGCAATATAAGTTGTGATGCCATCTTCTTCAATTGCTAATACATGAGTATGGCTATCTGCAATTGTCACTGCTGCTGAATGGTTGGTACTAAAGATGGTGACTTTGGAGTAAAGAATATTACTAACATTGGCAACATTAACCGTCACTATTTTTTTATCCAGCATTGTTTTTGCGATAGCGACATTGTCAGTAGTTAGATTTTTGAGCACTTCCAACTGCGCGCTGCTATCACCTGCAACCGCACCTGCAGCGGCTGCTATTTCTAATCCTACCATACCTGTGCCTGGAACAGTAACACCCATACCATTTTTCATTAGATTAGCAGAAACAAGGACATTAATAGCCGTAATGTCTTGATGGTTTATATTGAGCTTATTGACAGCAATTGCTGCGGCTAATGCAACGGATACAGGTTCGGTACAACCCAGAGCTGGAACAACATCGCGTTTTACAACATCAATAAATGCTGGCCAAAGTGTGTGTTTCATTGCAATCACCTAATACTCTATATCAAAGAGTCAAAAATTACGGCTAAAAGAAAAATTTCATATTTACGAGGTAAATAATTAGTCAGCGGTGCATGTTATTTATTGATTGCGAGTATACATTTAGTCGTAAAGAAAAAAATCGTATATTTATTACTTACAGCAAGGTTAATTAGCAATATTTTCTACTATAACTATAGTGGGTAGTGTTATTGTTATATTGATCACAGTTTTTATGGGTTTATTTTTTACGTTAGCGGTGGTTAATTTTTATGGTGATGATGAAAAAATTGTTACGATAGGGACTGAAATATCAGTTTATGGTGGCAGGGATAGGCACTTTCTAGGTATCATTGTTATTTGAAAGATTATCTAAAGGTTGAGGAGCAATAACTTCAGCCTTTTATTTTCTTTAAAAAAGTAAACGTTTGCGTTGGTTGGCGATGAGGATTAACGACCAATGATAGCGGATTGAAACCAGACAATTATAGGAAGCCATCATGTCTGTTGACAGTACACATAATACTCCAAGTGAATCAACACGTGGTTTAGACCGTTATTTTCAAATCACTGAGCGCGGTAGCAGCGTTAAACAGGAAATTATTGCCGGATTAACCACCTTTTTAGCAATGGTATATTCGGTAATTGTTGTACCAAGTATGTTGGGTACGGCAGGATTTGATCAAAGTGCAGTCTTTATCGCGACCTGTTTAGTGGCGGCATTTGGTTCACTGTTGATGGGGCTATGGGCTCGTTTACCTATGGCTATTGGGTGTGCAATATCATTAACGGCTTTTACTGCATTTAGTTTAGTACTTGGTCAAGGGGTAAGTATTCCCGTTGCATTAGGTGCGGTGTTCTTGATGGGGGTCGTGTTTACTTTTATTACGGTTACCGGTATTCGCGGTTGGATCATGAGAAACATGCCAACGGGTATTGCTCATGGTACTGGTATTGGTATTGGTCTCTTTTTATTATTGATTGCCGCAAACGGCGTTGGTTTGGTTATCAAAAATCCACAGCCAGGCTTACCTGTTGCGTTTGGTGATTTCGTATCATTGCCTGTGATTATGTCGTTAGTCGGTTTAGCGACCATTATTGGACTTGAGAAACGTCGCGTACCGGGTGGTATTTTATTAGTGATTATCGCTATTTCAGTCTTTGGGTTAATTTTTGATCCTAATGTGAAATATCATGGTTTATTTGCATTACCGACATTCGGTGGTGACGGTTCATTATTAGGTTCTCTTGATATTATGGGCGCGCTTAACCCGGTGATCTTACCGACAGTATTAGCGTTAGTGATGACGGCTATTTTTGATGCAACTGGTACGATTCGAGCTGTTGCTGGCCAAGCTAACTTATTAACTGAACGCGGTAATATTATTAGCGGCGGTAAAGCATTAACTGCCGATTCTGTCAGTAGTATTTTTGCGGGTTTAGTGGGCGGCTCACCTGCTGCTGTTTATATTGAATCAGCGGCAGGTACGGCAGCTGGTGGTAAAACGGGTTTGACAGCAACTACGGTTGGTCTGTTATTTGTATTAATGCTGTTTTTAGCGCCGTTAAGTTATTTAGTACCTTCTTATGCGACGGCTCCGGCATTAATGTATGTTGGTTTATTGATGTTAAGTAATGTTAGTAAACTGGATATGGACGATTCTGTTGATGCATTATCAGGGTTGTTATGTGCGGTCTTTATTGTCTTAACGGGTAATATTGTTACTGGCATTATGCTCGGTTTTGTAAGTTTAGTGATTGGCCGTGTTGTATCTGGTGACTTTAAACGACTCAATATCGGTACGATTATTATTGCAATAGCACTAGTTGTCTTTTATGCCGGAGGCTGGGCTATTTAAGCTCACAAGACTATTTATTTATAATCAACCCGCGAATTAACGCGGGTTTTTTTATGTTCAAAATTATTATGTAGATATGTTTTTTTCAGATGCTCAAGCGTAAACTATTGTCAGATCTCTTTATTTTGGAGTTGTTATTTATGAAAAAAACCTTATTGGCGTTGGTTGTTGCCATCGGATTTAGCCAAGCTGCCAATGCCTGTACTGGGATCACATTAGCAACCACTGGCAATGATCATATTCAAGCGCGTACCATTGAGTGGGGACACAGTAATCTCAATAGTAAACTGGTTATTGCGCCACGCGATTATTCTTATACTTCAACCATGCCCGATCATAAATCAGGGCTAACGTGGGTGAGTAAATATGGTTTTGCTGGCATATCTGTTAGCGATGATAAGTTTATTGCGGAAGGGATCAATGAAAAAGGGTTAACTGCGGGGCTATTTTATTTTCGAGGTTATGGCTCGCTAGCAACGTATAATCCTAAAGATACTGCAAATAATATTACTGATATGGATTTTGTACGATGGATGCTCAGTCAATATTCTACTGTTGCTGAAGTAGAGGCGGCATTAAGTAAAATTAAGATCGTCACCGTGTATTTTGATGAAAAAGGCCAACCTTCGCCGACTGCGCATTGGCGAGTGTCAGATAAGCAAGGTAATAGCATCGTAATTGAAATTATGGATCACGGTAAGATCAATATCTATAAAAACACTGCTAAAGTATTAACGAATTCTCCTGATTATAATTGGCAGGTAACTAATCTTAATAACTATATTAATTTGCATCCTGGTATTAGTAAGCCTCAGCAAATTAATGGTGTTGCTGCGCAATCTTTTGGGGTTGGCTCTAACTTTGTCGGTTTACCTGGGGATATTTCACCACCGTCGCGCTTTGTTCGAGCGGCATTCTACGTAAATAGCGCACCAGCATTAAAAACCGCGCAGCAGGCAGTATCACAAGCATTTCATATTCTGAATAATTTTGATATTCCGATTGGGAGTGAATTTAACGATAAAGCACATATCCCTGATTTACCTAGTGCCACCCAGTGGACATCCGTAATCGATCAGAATAACGGTGAGTTGTATTACAAGACTATGTATAACAGCACTATTCGTCGAGTTGACTTAGCAACACTTAATTTCAATGCTAAACAAGAACATATTCAAGCGTTAGACAATGGCACATTTAGTTATCAGGATGTGACTGTTAAATAAAGAAAAGCCAGCGTAAATGCTGGCTTTTTATTAGGTTAATTGTACCTTTGGCGTCGGTGGTGGTGCTTTATGGATAAGCATATAAGCAGAAATACCGACAAAAATAAGAATGAAATAATCGAGTAGCCCATGTGGAACTGTCATAAATGGATGGGCAAATAAAGGACTGAGTACCGCGCCAATACTAAATGCAAAGAACATTATTTGGGCATTAGCAAATAAGAGCTCATCCGTCAGGGATTGGGTTGATTGTGCAATGGCTATTGGATATAGGGCAAAAATAGCGCTGCCAAATAGCGTTGTGCAAACAATTAGGAGTGGCGTATTTTCGGTTATTTGAAAACCCAAAATAGCGACAACACCAATTATACTAAATAATACAATTGATTGTGGTTTTGTTAGTTTCATTTGAATGATTTTTGATAGCGGTTTTGTCAGTATACCGCCAATAATAATACAGGCCATTA
Source organism: Photobacterium kishitanii (assembly GCF_000613045.3). Lineage (NCBI taxonomy): Bacteria > Pseudomonadati > Pseudomonadota > Gammaproteobacteria > Vibrionales > Vibrionaceae > Photobacterium > Photobacterium kishitanii. The sequence continues at coordinate 1,008,301 of NZ_LN794353.1, forward strand.
AATAGCTAGTTTTGTGTTGGTCATAACCGCAATTATGGAGCTCTAATGGCATCAAACCATATAGCGAGCCTAAAATTAACCCAGATGCTAAACAGCCAAGTAAACCTTGAATATTAATCTGACCAATAATATCTAAACTAATTTTAGTTGTACTGGTTATTATTGGTGCTGTTTTACACATTATGATTAAAGGCACTAGCGAGAAAGTAATCATTGCTGCAATAGCAATGAAAGGAGCGTAACCTTCAGTTCCCGTTATGCTGATCCCTGTTTGGCCAACGGCACGGCCTAAACAAAGTACTGCTGTATTCGTTGCTAATCGTGCTGCTTGTTGTGATTTTGGTGTGACTAATAATAGCCACGATTCACATGAAATAAAAATACCTGCGACAGCTATTCCAGCAAAAAAACGACATATTAGCCAAATGGAAATATGAGGATAAATAGCCAAAATAACAACGGTCACAATATACAATAAGATAAAGAGTAAAATCCCACCTTTATATTGCAGTTTATTAACGATCGGTTTTGTTACAAACGCACCCAACAATACACCTAAGTAAAAGATACTGGTGAGATCACGTGCAAAAGATTGGTCAAAGCCAAAATTTTTAAAAGTAAACGGTAAAATACTCATTAAGAAAGCAGTACCGATAGAAAAAAGCCCAAGAGAAACTAAGACCCCATTATAACTTGTATATTTGAGATGATTCTCTGTAATTCGAGTCATTTACCCCTTCCACGTATAAATTATTTTTATCTATTTTATGTTATAAGGGGTATTTTTTTCTACTAATAGCGTAACAAATGTAACTCATGTGAGATCTTGGTTACAAAAATAGAATAATTATTACAAATTGTTCAGGTGTTGTTATAGAAGCCTGTGATAGACAGTTGTTGATAAATTATAGCGATCAATATAATACTCACGTCTGTTAGCTATTAAACAAAGCGGTTGTTAATTGACCTTAATATTCATATTTGGTGTATTGTAACGATCAAAAATGGAAACTTGCTTTGCGAGATCTGCATTTTGTCTAGGTTAGTTTATTAACTTGAAAACTGTCGAAATATAGACAAAATAACAAAATAGCGTCATTTAATTGCTATTCAAGGACACTTTCGTTTTTAAACTATTTAAAATCAGTCGCTTATTTTTATTTTGTTACGTAATTGTAATGAAAAAATATTCATGGTTAATGAGAATATAACCTCAATTAGCATTTTTAATGATAGTGATTTTTAATTCATTCTATTTGTGTATCTAACGTTGCAATTTACATGGGATGACAATTAATTTAATGCTGGTAGATTTTAGAAAAAGACGAGTTACCTTAGGGTTTTGTCATTATTTTATTATTTATTAAACGTTGGGGTTAACTATGAAAGTTGTTATTGAAATTTTAGAATCAGGCACATACCGAGATCAGGCGTGGGAAGGAACGTTCTTATCTACTAAAGGTGAGTTGCGTGCTGTGACACCATCTTATGCAGCCCAACTGATTGGTCAATCAAAAGCCGCGCTTTATCTTGATGACCATGGGGAAATGAAATTTGCATAATTACCTATATGGTATCCAAAATTAGAAATGGCGTTTCTATTAACTAAAAATAGAAACGCCATTTTTTAAGAATGTATGTTAATAGTATTTACAATGTAAATTTGTTATTAATCAATTCATTACTTAAAATCAATGGTGGTAAAGTGTGGGTTTTTTGTGATTGCAGTCATTGATGAAAGATTACTTAATACTACCGGCTGCTGCTGTTGCTCAATCAATAACATAATACATTCTTCACGGTTCTTATTATAAAATGTATCGTGTGCAATACCTATAATATGGCTGCCATCATTTAACGTTAGCTTAATGTTCAAATGATGCATACAGGCTATTTCGATATAATCATGTTGGTGACAACTTAGCATGCGATTATCCTTATAGAATTGATAACTATCATTAAGTAATTATACTAATAGTTAGCGAAATAAATCTAATAGGTTATGTATAAAGGTCAGTAGCATACCTAAAAAATCCATTAGTCCTGCAAGAAATGAAAACATCGTGATATCTAATTTATGAGTAATACTATAAACAATAGCAAAAGGGTCGTAGAAAACGACCCTTTAATTGCATTCTTTATTTTATTACGCGGTGGCAGGTTGCTTTTTGATCTTTGCTTTTAAGAAGCGATCAATTGGCATTTCTATTAGTTTATAACATAGGAAACCAGCGATGGCGCTACCGATAATCATCGCCATAACATAAAGCGGTCCAATATTAATAATACCAAGCTTACGCATTACGATAGTAACACCAGTAATAATAAATGGATGTACTAGGTATAATGCATATGAAGACATGCCTAATTGATATAAGAGGTTAATCTTTGGTATTTTGGATTCTAAAGAAACAAAGCCAATAAATAATAGAAACATTGGAATGCCATAAACAATAATATGTCCTAAGGTATGGATCCAAAGTGAACTATAGAAATTATTTGTTATCATTATTGCTATTGCTATCAGTGTAGTAATGATAGCTGTTTTAGTTGAAAGCATTTTATTGGTTATAATCTTATATGCAACAATACCCATTACAAACTCTATTAGCACTGGGTTTGTAATAAATGTGGTTGGTTTTAGCACCCATTTTGGATCTACTGGTGGGAATACTAGACCTATTATTACAAGAATAATTAAAGTAATAGATGTAAATAACTTTTGATTATTTTTAGAGAATAAAAAGAAAGCAAAGACTAAATAGAAGAAAAATTCATAGCTTAATGTCCACGCATTATTAATTAAATAAGGGTTTCCATTAGGTATTAAAGTAAAAGAAGAAAATATAGATGTAGGTCGCGTTGATGATGAATTGACTAAATCTGGATTGATTAGATAAATAGTTAACGCGACGCAGGTTAAAATCCAATATAAAGGTGCGATCCTTACTACTCGAGCTTTCATAAATGAAGTAAAAGACTGTCGATTTCTATCTACAGTTAAGCACATGATAAAACCAGATATAATGAAGAATAGATCGACACCACTACCACCAATTTTAAATGAGCTCAGAAGATCAATGTTATAAATTGTTGCCTTATGGCTTGAGTGGGCAATAACCACCATAATTGCAGCTAAGGCGCGTAGATATTGTATCGATAGGTACACAGTAAATCTCTTTATATTTAGTGGATAGAAATTTTTAAAATATGTTAACACTAGCCAATATAAAGACAACCGAAGTGCAAGTTTTATTTGTGAAATGCACGTAAAACCATAACTAAAAACTATATAAATAATTTTATCATTTGTTTTGTGAATGTGACTCTGAGTCTAAATAATCATTATTGCCTCTGTTTTTTTTTATTATCGTTAATAAAGATAAAAAATCATAAATGACTAGGATTAAACATTTAGAGTGAGGAATCGCGTTTTAAGAATGCTAACTAATACTATGATAATGATTTGAATTTATTGAGTTTGGTATTTTGATAATAGTGTTACTGGAAATTATATAACGCGTTAATTTTGCTTACTCGAAGCAACCATTATTATCACCACATTTATATAATGACATGGAAAGTAATCTGTCATTGCTCGTGTTTTCATCCATTTTAAGCTTTACGCTCAAAAAGTAGTTAATTGGAACTTTTTTGTGTTTTTTTGCTTTACAGTTACGGCTGATAACTATAGTATTCACCGCAGTTACGGAGAGATGGCTGAGTGGTTGAAAGCACCGGTCTTGAAAACCGGCATACGTTTATAGCGTATCTAGGGTTCAAATCCCTATCTCTCCGCCAAATTTAATTGTTGAGTTTCGACTTGGCAATAAAAAAGAAATTAGTGTGCCGACTTAGCTCAGTAGGTAGAGCAACTGACTTGTAATCAGTAGGTCACCAGTTCGACTCCGGTAGTCGGCACCATTAAATTTCGGTGGGATTCCCGAGTGGCCAAAGGGAGCAGATTGTAAATCTGCCGGCACTGCCTTCGAAGGTTCGAATCCTTCTCCCACCACCATTATTTGTAAAGATACATCGCAGGTATCGTATAATGGCTATTACTCCAGCCTTCCAAGCTTGAGATGCGGGTTCGATTCCCGCTACCTGCTCCAAACAATTCCCTCTTAGTTCAGTTGGTAGAACGCCGGACTGTTAATCCGTATGTCACTGGTTCAAGTCCAGTAGAGGGAGCCAAATAGAAAAGCCCGCAAGCAATTGCGGGCTTTTTTACGTCTAAAATTTGGTAACAGTAGGGTGTTAATCCTTAAATAGTGGTTCATCATCACTAGGAAATTCCCTCTTAGTTCAGTTGGTGCTTCTTTATTGGGAAGATTAGCGGACTGTTAATCCGTATGTCACTGGTTCAAGTCCAGTAGAGGGAGCCAAATAGAAAAGCCCGCAAGCAATTGCGGGCTTTTTTACGTCTAAAATTTGGTAACAGTAGGGTGTTAAGCGCTCAAATACTGGTTCATCCGTCACGATATAATTCCCTCTTAGTTCAGTTGGTGCTTCTTTATTGGGAAGATTAGCGGACGGTTAATTCACATATCACTGGTTCAAGTCCAGTAGAGGGAGCCAAATAGAGAAGCCCGCAAGCAATTGCGGGCTTTTTTACGTCTAAAATTTGGTAACAGTAGGGTGTTAATCCTTAAATAGTGGTTCATCGATCACGATATAATTCCCTCTTAGTTCAGTTGGTGCTTCTTTATTGGAGAGATTAGAGCCTCCGGTATATATTAAATTCGGTATACTTAAAAACGTCATAATTTAGTCATATTATTTTCATTGAATGACAAGAAGATAGGTTACCTTGTTTAATAAATATGTAATTAACTATGAAAAAGTACCTTTTCCTTATTAGTCTACTAATAAATTGTACGTCAGTATTTGCGATACCAAATTTTTCAAAAATTGATACCTATACAATAAAAGCCGATCAAAATTACCTTGCAGCTACTGCGGCTAAAAATAAAAATGGCACTATTAATGCGGTCATTGAAATTCCGACGGGAAGCAATGAAAAATGGGAAGTTAGCAAAGTTGATGGCTCAATAATTAACTGGGAATTTAAAAATGGGCAACCACGTATTGTTCATTACCTTGGTTATCCAAGTAACTATGGCACGATTCCCAATACGGCATTACCGAAATCTCTAGGTGGTGATGGTGACCCATTAGATGTGTTAGTGCTTGGCTCTGCAATGGTGCAGGGAAGCATTGTACAAGTTCGTTTGATTGGTGGTTTAAAAATGCTAGATAATGGCGAACAAGATGATAAATTACTCGCAGTACCAATTACAGAGCAATCCCCATTTAAAAAAATCCATTCAATAAAGGAAATGCAGCAATATTATCCAGGTGTATTAACTATCATCGAAACATGGTTCTCTAATTATAAAGGCTCTGATGCAAAGGTTGATATTCAAGGGGTAATCTCTAAACAAGAAGCATTAGACGTTCTTGATAAAGCAATTAAATATTATAATGAGACTTAGAAGAGATAATTTATATTATTGATATATTAAATAAATTTAAAAGTTGCTCATAGTAGTGACTTTTTATTTCGTCGATTGCGTTGTCTACTTTGATAGTTAAGTGGTTTTACTTCTTTTAATGTTACGACTATAAAAAGATAAATTGAACTGATGTAATATATAAATAAAGATTTCATAAATAGTGAATTACTACTCATAAGTTTATTGTAATAATAAGTTAAAATTAATTATGAAGTTACTTGCACATGAGAAAAAAGAGATTATTTATTCCAAAGCTGCCTCAATTGATAAAAATTCAATCTCATAATAATATTATGATATTTAATGAAATAGATAACAGAATTGAATTTTGCAAATTAATGTCTGAGTTCGTAGAGAAATATAATGTATCTATTTATGGATTCTCTTTATCTGATTCAGAGTGTTATTTTATTCTTTATAGCGAGGATCTTGAAAGTTCTAGCCGTTATATACAATTACTATTGAAATCATATACGTCCTTTTTTAATAAAAAATATAAAAGAACTGGAACGTTATGGTCTGGACGGTATCATAATATGCCTTTTGAACTGAATGCATATTTATTAATTGTGTTATCCTATATAGAGAAAAAAGTTTCTCATGATGAGCTGTATAGGAGTAGTTATCTTTATCATATCGGTAAAGAGATAGACCCGTTAATATACAATATTTTAAATAAAAATTTTACTAAGAAACGGTTGGATGAAAAAGAATATATTCTTTTAAATTATAAATTGGTATTGAAAATAAACCATAGCCAATTCTTCAGAGAAAAAATAGAACCATATATTCATCAAAATTGTTTACTATCTACAATAAAAAATCTTAAAATCCACGAAGATAATGAGAAAAAAACATTAAAATTTCATTCTGTAGGTCGACCAAAAAAGCATGTTTTCAAATTTAATTTAAAAGAAAATATATTGAATTTTGAAAGAGAGTGTGGGATTTGCTTTAATAAGCATGGCTATCAAAAACTAAACCTACAGTTTTTTAATAACCAAGGTGAATTATCGACAGATGGAACGTTATCTATTATTTCATCGGCAAAAAATTTATTACTTGATAATGAATATTATTTTAAGGGGTGGTATCAATATGAATTTTTTTGTAATGAGCTTGATATACTTGAAGAACATTATGAATGTGGTTCTGAAATCATAGGTAAATCAAGCATTGTAGATGAGGTTGAGCAAATTGCTTTATATTGGGAAATATTATCTAAATTTGGTGTATCATCCTATGTTCACCTCCATATAAATAATGTTGGTGATTCAAAAACATTATCTTGTTATAGAGATGCTTTAAAGAAATACTTCTTACCATATAAATTATTGCTAACTGATAATGATCTTAAAATATTAGAATCAACACCAGAAATTTTATTATTAAAGCATCCATCAATATTATCTGATGTAGTAAAAATGGCACCTAGGGTATTAAATTTCATAACTAATGAGTCTTATTCTAAATTTGAACGATTTCAATTTTTGTTGAATAAATTTAATATACCTTTTATTTTTGATAAGAATTTAAAATTAACAAAAAACACTAATAATATTAATTATAATAATAATGTTTTTTGTTTTTATTCAGGTGATGATATTTTATGTTGCGGTGGAAACTACTTAATCAATAATATTAATGCATTTGGAGGATCATTAAAAACAGAAAAAATACTCTCTCTGTCTAATGCTGTTTCTATAGACAAAGATCCATTATCCATAACAGTATTGAGTTTTAGTAATAACCATTATAAAGCTATTGAATTGTGTACCGAGCTAAGAAATAGATACAAGTCTTTGATTGTAAGATATTATCCAGTAAAGAAAAGAAAAAAAACAGAGTCATTTTTAAGAGAAATAAAGGATAGATTTATTTGGTTTGTTGATGAAAAAGAAGATAAATATTTTTTGTATGATAGTGAAAAAAAAGAATATGTTGATAAAGATATATATTTATATATCTCTCAGAAAATATCTTGTTAAAGTTAACTTAGGTTATTCATAAAGATATATGAATAACCTACTTTCTTTTAATGGCTATAATAGAGATGATAATAAATCAGGTATTGAGTTAATAGTTTCATTATTATAATGACTATTATCTCTCAAATCCCATATGTTTATTTCTGAGTTTCTTTTTATCGTAATAATTAACTTGGGTTTTTTGCTTCTAGCTCTATTATGTTGTTTCTTAATTGATGAAAATGAAAAATCATTTAAAACGACAAAATTAGAAGCGATATCTCTAATCTTAAAATATGTTGCTACGATCTCATCATTATCATCACTGCTCTCATTAGTAATTATAATATCAATACTACTGATCGGTAAATTTTGAGATGTTTCTAATAATAAGAGAAGTCGCTCTAGACCAATTGCAAATCCAGAAGCCGGTGTTGCTTTTGAGCCAAATAATTCAAATAAGCCATCATAACGGCCACCACCACACACCGTACTTTGACTACCAAGCTCTGAGGTTACCCATTCAAATACAGTCTTATTATAGTAATCTAACCCTCTAACTAACCTTGGATTTATTGTATATTCGATACCAGATAGAGTTAATAACTTGGATAAGGATGAGAAGTGTTTTTGAGAATCTTCACTTAAATAATCTAATAATTTAGGAGCTTTATTAAGTAACGGTTGCATGTCCGGATTTTTAGAATCCAATATTCTTAAAGGATTTTTATCTAAACGATACTGGCTATCTTCATCTAATTGGTCGTAGTTATTAGTAAGGTATTGAATTAATACTTTATGGTATTCAGCTCGCTCTTTACTATCACCAAGAGAATTGATTTCTAACTTGACTTTATCCAGTAAATTTAAACTTCTAAAAATATCACGCGTCAAGATAATCAATTCAGCATCAATATCCGCTCCGGCCATGCCAAAAGTCTCAACACCTAATTGAGTGAACTGGCGTAAACGTCCTTTTTGAGGTCGTTCATAACGAAACATTGGACCTTGATACCATAAGCGCTGATAGCCCATACCTGATAGGTTATGCTCTATGGCTGCTCTAACGCAACCGCTTGTTCCTTCTGGTCTTAAGGTGATATGACGACCACTTTTATCTTGAAAATCGTACATCTCTTTAGTAACAATGTCTGTTACTTCACCCACCGATCTTTCAAATAATTTTACATCCTCTAACAGAGGTAATCGAATTTCATTATAACCGTATTGAGATAATACGTTATGGATGCGTTTTTCCATCCATTGCCAAAGAAATGATTGAGTAGGAAGGATATCGTTCATCCCACGGATTGACTGAATATTTAATGTCATGATTTGCTATTTCCCTTTCCAAAAAAGAAAGAGCACCCACCTTTAAGTAAATAAAAAGCGGGTGTTCGTCGGCGATAGATTATACGCCGTTTATTCTAATTATTAACGTTCTATAATAGCGCGGACTGTATATTGACCATTATCATCAACGACTACGCCGTGGATCTCATGCTCAAAACCAGGGAATGATTGGTCAAATTTCTGTAATGCTGATAAATAACAAAGAATCGCATTATTATCAGCTGGAACTCGCTCTCCTGGCATTAGAACTGGAATACCTGGAGGGTAAGGAACCAACATACTCGCCGCCACGCGATCCGCGAAATCATGAAGAGGAACAAATTCGGTTTCACCGCGCACTGTTTTTTGGTATGCCTCTGCGGGAGTGATAACTGGCTCAGGTTCGGCATTGACCGCGGCTTCTAACTGTTCTAATAGCTGAAGATCTGACATTTTTTTATGCATGGTATCGCACAAGTCTTTTAAAGACATATTTACGTACTCTGCAGCATGAGATTTTAAACTAGGAATTGCATCGATAACTAAAGTTCCATTGTCATACATACGTTTAAATTCTAGTAAACTCTCAATTAACGTACCCCATTTACCTTTTGTAGTACCAACAGAGAATAGAATTAGTAAAGTGTAATCACCGGTTCGAGCGATTTCAGTTCTGCGGCAATCGAGAAACTTAGTCACAATATAGCCAGGGATACCCATTTCTTTAACTTGACCACTAGGAGTCATACCCGGACATTTAATCGTAACCTTAACCGGATCTAGCATACAGTCAGTTGTTTGAATATCTTCTTTTGAAAAGCCATGCCAATCATCATCGGCACCTAAAGCCCAGCATGACGGCTCTGAAGAGAGTAAACTCATCGGTGCTTCTTCAAAGCTATACTCTTGATGTGTATTCGGATTTGTTACTTGACTTGGTTGCAACACATCAAAGAACCAAGCACTTTTACTATCACCATATTTTTCAAGTAATTGACGTTGAATTGATACCACCGTTTTACGGAATGAAATGGCATCCTCAATAGATTCTTGCATCAAAGATAAACCAGAGTCACCTTCCATCATTGAAACGGCAACGTCCATCGATGCGATAATCGGATAGAATGGTGAGGTAGTACCATGCATCATAAAAGCATCGTTAAAATTATGGTAATTAACGGGCGCTCTATCACTTTGCTTAATGTGAATCATTGAAGCCATGGATAACGCGGGTAGCATTTTATGCGTTGATTGGACTGCAATAATAGTAGGACGATCTGATATATCCTCATCGACACCCATTGCAAAACGACCTTTATATAAAGGATGGAATTTTGCGTATGCATACCATGCTTCATCAAAGTGAATACGAGGTACAACCCCTTTTAATTCAGAAACCACGTTATTAACGTTGTAACAGAAACCATCGTAAGTGCAGTTTGTGATCACCGCATATACTGGACGTACAGTTTCAGCTGGTTCTTTAATTAAAGCGCTATGGTGAATCAAGCTTATAATATGATCTTCAGATAAACGATGTGTTGGAATCGGACCAATCATACCTAAACCATTTCGAGTTGGTTTAAGATACACAGGACGAGCATGGGATAAGGTTAAACCTTGGTTTAATGATTTGTGACAGTTTCGGTCAACGATACAGACTTCATTTTCAGGGATCACAGCCTGAGTTACAATTCGGTTAGAGGCTGATGAACCACCGACTGAATAATAAGTTTTATCCGAACCAAATAAAGTAGAGGCACGATCCTCTGATAGTTTTGATGGACCAATATGCTCCAAATAGTCACCCATTTCACTGGTGGCAACACCAATATCAGCTCTCATCATGTTTTCGCCGAAGAAGTTAATAAACTCCGCACCGACAGGATGTTTTTTATAAGCCATACCACCCATGTGTCCAGGACAATCCCAGTAATAATCACCATCTTCAGTAAAATTTTTTAAAGTCTTAAAGTAAGGCGGTAATAGTTGATCATTGTATTGCTTAATAGCCATACTGATACGATTAGCGGTAAAAGAAGCCGTTTCAGAAAGTAAATAAATATACTCATGAACTTCTTTTAGTATTGATAAAGATAATTCAGCGATAGTATTATTTGAAGACAAAATAAAGAAAGGAATTGATTTATTTCTTTGACGAACATCTGTAATAAACTCAATTACTTTTTTTTCTTGATCTTGCGTCATTAATTTATCGTGAAAGTATAAACCAATCGCACTGAAGTTAGGGCATGATTGAAAATAAACAGTTGCATCATTAATGCTATTCGCATGACTAATATGAAACTGCAAACTTTCTAATTCAATTTGTAACTTATTAAATGAGTTGTTAACTGGGCTTGATTGGTTGATTTCAGATAAATCACCAACAAACAGAATCTCTCTATTTATTTTCATTATATTCTCATTTTTTATTTGGGATTATAAACACACATGGAAAAAAGTAATAAGATGTTACTTATATTATTTTACTTTACTTTTATCTATGAGTGCTCAGCTCAAAGAAAGTTAATAACAACGAGTAATTAAAGTATGTCGACTTTAATATGTATTACTTATTAACTTTCTTTAAGTGGATTTTTTATTATTACGGTTAGGTTAACGTATTACTATTGATTGGTATCCTTGATATAAAGTTCAAGTTCTCCTCTTTTTGCTTTGCCTGCCGCAACTAAAGCGTAAAGTGGTATTGTACAAACCATCATGGTAATGCCCCAAAATAGTGCATCATTACCAGAGCCTAGCAAAGCGAATACTGAATAAACCATACCGATGACGACAAGAGCTCCATATGTTACGTACGAATGTGTTTTATTGAGTTTCTTAGCTGACATGATGATTGGTAGTGCTACCAAGGCATACATGTATGGTAGTAAAGAAGCAAATACAGACATTAAAATAATAACTTGGAACTGTTTAGCTAGGTTTGGAGACGCAGTCATTAATAGAACAATACTCATTAATACACCTGTAAAAACGAGACTTTTTACGGGTACATCATTCTTGTTCACATCACCAAAGAATTTAGGGAAGATTCCAGATTTCGCACCAGCACGAGGCGCTTCAGATTGAAGAATCAACCAACCACAAATTGAACCAAAACAAGCAATAACACTCAGACCAGAAGCAATATTACCAGCCATTGGACCAAACATGTAACTAGCAGCAGCAGCAAACGGTGCTGGAGATTTAATTAACACATCATGGGGCACAATACCCATAATTACAGCACAACTTGCCACATAACAAACTGAAGTAATAAGTAGACCATAAATTGTTGCTTTTGGTACGGTTTTCTCTGGATTCTCTACTTGGCCACTGGAGACACAAGCGGATTCGATACCTAAGAACCCCCAAAGAGCGATGGATGATGATGAAATTATTGCGTGAGTGTCACTTTTCCCAGTTGCGTTCCATATCTGGATGTAATTGTGATAATCGAACCACCACCATCCTAATATAGCAACACCAAAAATAATGACGAAACCACAAATAGCGGTAAAAGATTGCACGCGACCTGCAGTTCTTGCACCAAAACTGGCAAGTGTAACGAATGCCCATAAAATGATAATAGCAGTGATCGCACCGGTTAATGGATGCTTTAGTGCAGGGAAGAAATAACTTAAATAACCAATGCCAGCAACAAGCAATGCAACGTTACCAACCCAAGCACTAATCCAATAACAGATGGTACTCTGAAAACCAATAAAAGGTCCGAAAGCATCGTTAGCATAAGCAACAATACCACCTGTCCTTGGCGTTAATAGACTAGTTTTAGCAAAGACTAACGCTAAAGCCATAACACCGATTATTGTAACAACCCAACCCCAAATAGATATTGAACCTATTGTTGCTAGATTAGTTGGTAGCATAAATACACCAGAGCCCATCATATTTGATGCACAAACTATTGTAAGGGCGAGAATACCCATTTTATTAGCTTGTTTGGCGCTCATCTGAGACGACATACTTATTAATCCTCAAGAAAACAACGATGGGCTGATATTAATAAATAAATGCCTTTAAAGTGTGATCCTCGTCACCATATATGATGTATTTAATTTTTCTATCGTATTTTATTAAAGATAAATAGTGTTTTTTGTAATAAATGACTCTGTCACCATTTTAGATAAAAATACAAATTAGCAATTTATGAGATTAATAAGTGGTAATTGAGACAATAGTTGATGGTTTTAAAATATCGGCAGTAATCCATGTTGCATAATGGGGAACGTGATCAGTTAATATTATAAGATAGCTATTTGTTGATATAGGAGGGCTCGGTTGTTAGTTAGAAATATAAAATGATTAATGTTGTAAATATGGCAATAGTTATATTTTTTTAAGTAAACTATAACCATAATTTAAATAAGGGTAATAGAGGAGGAGACAATTAAAATTAAGATATTAATAGAACAGGGATAAGCCAATATTAAAACGATCAGCGATACTGTCGGTGGATAATAGTTTTTAGTCGTGCGTTATATTTTATCTTTTTTGCGCATTTGTGTGAGTAAAATTTTGTAATGCATGCATAATTGTGCAAAAAAACAGTGCTTTTGTGTAAAGGGTATTAATTGGTATTCCCTTGGTGAATTATTTAAGTATTCTCTGAACCCAGAGATAAGAGCTTATCTCACATATTCTAAATTTAATTTCTAAATAAAAAACACTATATAATAAGGAACATGTATGACTAATTTTTCTCGTAACATTCTAATTGCAGCTGTCGCTATGGGTACAACATTTGCTTCAATGAGCTCAATGGCTGCACCTAAAGATGGTAATTTAAATTTTAACTTCCAAGGTACTATTCCAGCGAAACCTGTTACTCCTGGTGATTGGTCTTTCGTTACTCTTGCTGGTACAGCATATAACCCAACATCTATTAACTTAGCAGCAGTTGCTCAGTCAAATGGTGGATATGACCTAGAAACATCAAGCCCTGAAGTATTTGCTGTTAAAGTAACCGCTGGTGCCTTTACTGCAAGTTCTAAAATTCAAGCAACTTTATCATCAACCTCTGTATCTGGTTCTGGTTTAATTGGTGATACGGCTGCACTAATTCCTAGTGTAAGAATTAACGGTGTGACATTAACATCTGCAGCTCAGGACGTATCGACTCCAGCTGCTGGTGCAACCCAAGCAACAATGTCTCTAACGTCATCATTAGAGATCCCAGCTGCAAACGTAAATCCTACCGGTGGTAATGTTTCAACAACATCAGCAATTATTTTCTCTGCTGATGTAACAACATCATAATATAATCAATGAGATAGGAGAAGAGCTAGCTTAAGCTAGCTCTTTTAAAGTGGATGAACAAATTTTTTATTTTATTTCTATTTATCAGTCAACAAGTTTTTGCGATAAGTGTTGATAAGATGATTGTTGTCAGTAAAGGCAATAATGATAGTTCTATTATTACTGTTATGAATGATGATAGTTACCCTGTTTTTGTTAAGGCTCAGCTATCTGAGCTGATGCCCGATGGAAAATCGAAGTTATTTGATAATCATGATTTTAAACAGTGGCCAATATATCTTAATCATACAGATTTTATTATTGATCCTAAATCAAGAGTAAAAATAACAGTAAATAATTTACAAGAAATGCTAGGAAATAAAGAAAATAAAGATAGGATAATAGGTATTAGTTTTATTCCTGAATCATATGAAAAAAACAACTCTTCAGAGAAAAGCCTAAATATCTTAACTGGTTTCAAAGTTTGGTACATTATTCCAAATAACTTAAAAGAAGTCACTGGGAATGTTACATATAAAAAAGAATCAGCTGGGAAATACGATGTGTTCAATAATACAGATACGGTGTTAACGTTTAATATTAATGCTTGTCAGGCAATGAATGTAGAATTAAATAATGAATGTAGTGACACCATAATGATTCTTTCTGGAAAAAAGAAAACTATAAATCTCAATAAAGTAGAGCAAGGAACTGTTGTGATCACCGCTCAAGATTATAGAGATAGATTTAAGAAAAAAATAAATATCAAAATATAAAATATTAAATGGCTGAAATTATGAATAAATATATAGTAATGCTATTGGTAATGAATAGTTCTATAGCATATGCAGATAAGGATGTTTTGGTAACATCAATATTGACAAACAGACTTGTTGAAAATAATTATTCGAATTTACAGTCTGTTAATTTATTACCAACAGTTAAAAATAGCAGTAATTATAATAATCTTCTTAATTTTTCTAAAAAAGAAATAAAGGTAGTTATTGTTGGTTTAGAGGATAAGTTTGAACCATTGACTATATCTGCTCAAGTCTCTTATTATTCAGTTGTTATTAGTGATACTAAAGAGATAGTAGTCTATTTAAATAATATTGGTATTAAAAATAATGATGCAATAAAAATAGCAAATACGCTCGCGGCAGGTATATCCACAAGTAATAAATGTACTGGAGAAAGAAACTCATGTCTTATATCTAACCAAAATTTAGAGTTTGTTAATGATTATTATGATAAAGTGCTTAGAATATTTATTCCAAGTTCATATTTTAAGAAAAAAAGAAAAAAAGAAAAATATTTAAAAGATGATGGATTGTCAAACTTATGGATCACAAAGTTTTATGGTAACTATGAGCATAATAGCTCCAGTAGTTATTTTTCAACTCTAGATAACTATATTGGTTTAGGGCCTGGATATTTAAATTTTAATGGGTTAATTAATCAACAAGATCAAGATGTCAAGTCTGCACAGTATGTATATAACTTTAATAAGTATACATTATTATTTGGTCTTAATGATAATATTAATGATCTTTCTGATATTACTCAAAATAGCTTTTTATCCGATAAAAAATTTACGGGAGTGACATTCGCTAAAACGAATAATCTACTAGTAAAAAATATTGCTAATAACAGTATTCAATTTTTTACACCATCGGAAGGAACTTTAGAAGTAAAAAAAGATGGTAAAGTTATATTTCAAAAATATGTACAGTCAGGACAGAACAGTTTATTCTATTCTGAATTACCACCTGGAAGTTATAACGTATCATTAACTGTCACAAATAATAAAAACATTATATATCAAGGTGATGACTATATTTACAATCTAAACTATGGTGATTCTGGTAGTAGTCCATATGCTAGAGTTGGCAAGGTTGAAATAAATGATTTAGATTATAATGATCTTGAAGTAGGTATATCCTATCCTATTTTTGATAGTTTTAAATTGTTACTTAACAGTTATTTAATTGGTAATGATTTTTATTATTCTACTGGGTTAAGATATCGAGGTGAGCAGTTTAATACATCATTAAATTATTCAAAAGGTAATGCCGAAGAAAAAACAAGATTTAACTTGAATTATGGTTTTTTGTTTTTACAAGTTACAAGAAACAAGAATGATAACCAAAATGATAAATATTATAAAATAACCACTCAAAATAACACGCAGGCTAATTTAAGTGCTAATTATCAGTTGGATGGGAAAACAAACTTATATTCTAGTGTTTTTTATAATAAATATGATAATAATAATGATGAGAATTATGATTTTAATGTTGGTTTAACAAGGAGATTTGATAATAATATCTCTATTAATACTTCTTATGCGATTAGGAATGATAATAATCTATTCAGTGTTAATATTTCTATTCCATTAGGTAATAATATTAACTATTCAGGTTCGATTAATTCATCAGAAGATTATAATCAATTTTACTCGTCTATTAATTACACCGATAAGTTATATGGAAAAAATATAACTATAACACCATCTGCCACTTATACTCCTGAAAATGATGATTCATGGGTCAAATCTATTAATGCTAGCATTAATAGTAATAATAAAAATTATGATTCATCTTTGCGTATTGGATCTAATAACTCAGATGTTAATTATGGTATTTCATTTAGTACAACTCAAGTTGTGAGTGACTATGGTATTGATTACACAAATGAAAATACATTATCATCATTATATATAAATGCGCCTAACAGTAGTGATATTTTAGGAACGTTAAATTTAATTAATAGTTCTAATGGAAATAATCGAGAATATAATTTAAAAGATGGACAGAAAATTTATATACCTACATATAGTCAAGATAAAATTAATTATAGTATTAATAATAATATTTTTTTGCGTAATTCAACTATAAATAATCGTAATAATGTTGATTTTATCCCAGGTAAAATGAAAACATTATCGTTAGATGTTATAGATAGTTCATCGATAACTGTAATTAATTCAGGATTAGAAAATATTAATTGTAAAGGATCTGCATGTCTTAAAAAAACACCAATTCAAAATAATGTAGTTGATTTAATTGTAGAGCCAGATAAATACTTTGAAATACTTTTGGGTGAAAAAATATGTTGGCAGGGTAATTTATCTAAGTTAGATAAAAAAGCGATAGTCTGTGGTGAATAGTATGAGAAAAATATTAATATTTGTTACTGTAATATTTAGTTATTATGGACATGCAGCAACTAGTTTATCTGATATAATTACATTAAATGCTAATATAGTTAATATGGATGATATAAATAGTGCTGATATTAAATCTACAATTGTCGGTGATAATTATAAAACATTAGTCTATGATAATTCAGTATCAACGTTTAGACCGATTACATTTCAGCTGAGAAGTACAACGACTCAAGTAATTAATCAGTATAGCTTTAATGTTTTATATAAAAACATGACGTGTTCACAAAATAATTCTGTTATTAGTGTTCCTCTTTATTTATCAATAAATAATATTAATGAGCAAGATAATAAGATTACTCTATTAGGAAGAGGTTTTTGGTATAAAGTAACAACGGGAGAAGCTAACTCACCTTATAATCAATATATATCTGATGTTTATTTTAAAGTGAATTTTGGCAATATAACTAATAGCTCTACAAGTGATTTACCTTGTTATGGTAACGTCATTCTTCTAACATCTATTGATCTCTGAGGTTTGTTATGAAAAAAATCTTCCTTTTATTTTTATCAATATGTTATTCTCAGAATGTATTTGCAGCGGCAATACCTATAACCTATAACATCACAATGGATTATAACGCTGTTACAGATCAATTTGAAAATGCTCGAATAACGGGTGGTATAGCTAGTGTAATTACTGTCAATGGTTCATATCCAATACAAATAGATACAGCTAAAGATAGTATTGAGGGGAGGAATTATGGCAGTGTAATCGGGTTTACTGATGCTTTAGCTTTTACAGTATTACGGCGGACATCTTCTTTTTTTGATTTATCTTTAGTTAATCAAAATGATAATAAGTATAAAGTGCTCTCAAAAAATCAATTGATTCGTTCTTATGTAAATTTATTCTATAACGATGGTCGTTCTGCTACTATTTCTTCAAACTATGGTTGCAATATCGTAACACCAAGTTATACATCTTCCCAGCAAATAGTCGCCTCCGCTAATCGTGATTGTAGTGGGAACACTGTAGCAATGCTTGTTCAGCGAGGTGGTACATTTGGTGGATCAAGAATGAGTTATTTTTTTGATTTGAATAATAATATTAAAAGGTATTTAAGTAATCCTGCAACAAAAGTTGGGAATTATACAGGATCGGTTGTATATACTGGTGATAGTATTGCTTTGTGGGTTAATGGTGGGGGATTTGGTCCAAATACCGAGTCATATACTTTTAATTTTACTATTAATAAGAAATTAGAATTAACGTCAATAAATTTTCCTAATGGTAAAATATCTACTTTTAATGTAAAAAAAACTGGCAATAATTACATTGGAAATAGTGCATTAAATTTTAATGTTGATGGTGTGTTTAATTTTTCAAATAAGTTAAACTTTCAATTAACCTCAGCTAATACTATAAATAATAAATTAGTACTTAGAAATGGTAGTCATGATATTTTTTACACTGCTAACTTAATAAATATAACGACTGGAAAAAAAGAAGTATTTAATAGTAATAATCAAATGCAGCAATTTAATATATCATCAAATAATCAATTTCAGGGTTTATTAGATTTTAATTTTATATCGCCAGTAGCTAATACTCCAAATGGGAATTACTCTGATCAGCTGACAATGATAGTTTCTCTTGAACTTTAATTTTGTGGAATGTACTTATGTTAGATTTAGATAATTTAAAATCTGTGCTTTTTCAAAAAAAAATACAGCCATTCTTTCAGGATATAGTAGATGGTAATCGAAATATTGTTGGAATTGAAATATTAGCACGATGGGTTGAAGACGATAAAGTATTATATTTACCTGATTTTTTCATCACTAAATTTGAAAAACATGGTTTGTTGGTTGATTTTACCTGTTCATTAATAGAACAAATAATTAGTATTTTTTTGGTTAGCGTTAATAAATTTTCGGATGATTTTTATATTTCGCTTAATGTGACAGAAGAAATTTTATCTAACTATAAATTTAAAATTTATATCAAACAGTTATCATTATATTGTAATATTGTTTTAGAGCTAACAGAAAAAAAAAGTATTATATGTAGTGATTGTATAAAGAATGATATTGAAGAGTTAAGATCAGAAAAAATAAAGTTCGCAATTGATGATTATGGTATGGATAATTCTACATTATTATTACTATATGATTATAAATTTGATTTTCTTAAATTAGATAGGTATTTTATATCAATGTTGCTTGAAAATTCTCAAAGTGAATTTAATTATAAAAGGAAATTAATTATAAAAAATATTGTAGATCTATGTATTGTATTAGATATTAAATTAGTAGTTGAAGGGATTGAAAATATCGAACAAGAACGGTTATTAAAAGATATCGGTGTGAAATATTTTCAAGGATATTTGTATTCAAAACCGATGAGATTTAATAATTTTTTTCAAAACTAATTTTATTAAAAGTTTACTATGTTCTGCACAATAGTTACATATTAAAATATTCCTATGTATTTTATTTATTATTGGTTGCATAATATATGGATATATCTTATGAAATGCAAAGTTATAATAAAAACAAAAACAGATTTAACACCAACAATTATTGTAGATGATTATTGTTTTTTTTCTATAAATAATATTGGAAAACAAGAGTCTATATCTATTGGTTCAAAATCAGATAATATGATTATATTAATATTATCTGAGGATAATATTATTTATCAAGGGAAATCATTTTCAAAATTAGCTATATCTCCTATAGGAGATAACAGTGTTTTAGATATTGATATTTTTTCTAAGACATATGTTATTTGTTATGATTTAAGTGAGGATATTTGTCAAAACACTTATTCAGGATTATATAACTTCATTAATCCATATAACTATATTATTGAACAACTTATTCCTGATGTTAAAGCTAATGATGCCATAATAATAATGGCGTTAAAGCATCTTGCATTGTTATCATTAACATATAAGAAAACTATTCCAGATTTTAATCGTATTCAACAGTTTATATTCACTAATATTAGAAATTCTGAACTATCACTTGATCTTGTCGTTGATAATTTATTCATGTCGCGTAGAAAAATACAATATATCCTCAGTAGGAATAATACTTCTTACGGTAATTTAGTCGATGATATAAGATTTGAAATATTATCAAATGAAGAATTATCTGGACTGTCTATCCAACAAATTCTATCTAAAGCAGGTGTGAAAAATATAGCAACTGCAAATAGAGTTTTTATAAAGAAGGCTGGTATAACGATGCGGGATTTTTTATCTAATGAAAAAAAATGAAGTATATAATTTTATTGATAACTATTCAGAGGTTGCAATTTTAATGGATGATGATGGAATAGTTATTCATCACAATAATAATGTTTTTGATTATCAATTTTTCGAAAAACCTATTCTTGGGAAAAATATAGCTAAAATATTTCTGGAAAAATCTAAATTATTAGGGCCATTAACATATGCCCAGGCTTTGAATTGCCAAGAGAAAGATAGATTATGCTGGTTGCAACAGGACACTATATTAAATACCGAATATTATGAAGATATACTTTATACAACGATTAGGATTATTGTCGCTCTCGATAGAGAATATTTAATATTACTAATAAATAAAGCACAATCATTCAAATAAAAGATAACACCTTACAAAAGGTTAAATTGACAGTTTTTAACTTTATACATTATTAATGTGATTTTAGAATAATAATTTGTATTATATTGAAACTGACAATTATAATAGGTGCTTAATATTTCCTTCATTAAATTAATCTAAAAGTTACTCATAGTAGTGACTTTTTTTTAGTTAAAATGTTTAAATTTAAGGAATGCTCTGAGTTATAATATAATGGAGTTACAATTAATACAGTATTAGTAATTGTAACTTAATATATTATTTATTAGGCGTTTTTATTTTTCTAAACCACAGCTGTTAGATAGCTAATTTCAAAAAATATATGTATCTGTTATCAAAATTATAAACGATTGCATATGCTGTATCATCTTCTATATCGAGTTTATCATTAAGTAGTATTGCCCTCCTTTTAGCGTATGATAAATCTATTCTGTTTTTAGATTTATCATCATGTCAAAAACCATTGATTTTTATCACCAAAATGCTGGATTTCTAATTGAGCAATACCAATCACTTACTTTTGAGCAAGTTCATCAAAGTTGGCGAGCATATTGGCCACTGACTTCAAAAAGTGACGTTGCGAAAGTATTAGATGTTGGTGCTGGAACTGGACGAGATGCACTTTGGTTTGCGCAGCATCAGTGTGATGTTTATGCGATTGAGCCAGCAGCGGCATTGCGTGAATTTGGTCAACGTTATACGCAAGACTGCTTTGATAAAATTACATGGTTGGATGATAAATTACCCGAGTTAAATAGTATCACTGAGCTAGGAATTCGATTTGATTGTATATTGCTCTCGGCGATATGGATGCATATTGCGCCTAAATTACGGGAACGTTGTTTTAGAAAATTAGCTAATTTATTAGCACCCAGTGGCCAGCTTGTGATTTCTCTTCGGCATGGTGATTTTAATGATGCTCGAGTGGCTTATGCGGTAAGTGTAGAAGAACTCGAACAACTAGCGAAAAAACATGCCTTACAAGTGAATGCAATATCATCACTAGATACCGATGAATTAGGTCGTAGTAGTGTACAGTGGCAAACTGTTGTAATGCAATTACCTGACGATGGTACAGGTGACTTAATAAAAATACGGCAGATTATTGTTAATGATGCTAAATCTGCAACTTATAAACTGGCGTTGCTGCGCACTTTGTTACGCATTGCTGATGCGTACCCTGGAGCTGTGCTCGAGCGAAAAAATAATAAAGTTAAATTGCCACTTGGGTTAGTCGGTTTATATTGGATTCGACAATTTAAACGTCTTATTGATATCGATATTAACGGCTTTGGTATCCAGCAAAGTAATGCGTCGAAAAAAGGCTTAGGCTTTGTTAAAGATGCAGGTTGGAATAAATTAAAACATCTTACAGCTGATGACTTAGCTATTGGTGCTATTTTTATAGGCGATGAAGCTAAAGCATTACAAACGGCTATTCGTGATACATTAACAACCATTCAAAATGGGCCTGTGACTTTTATTTATCAAGGAAATAAATCGAATACTTTATTTCAAATAGAACGGCAGACGTTGCGCTCAACGCCTACCTTGGTCTTAGATCTTGAGACATTAACAAGCTTTGGGCACTTCATTTTAGATGAGAGTTTGTGGGAATGTTTACGGCTCTATAGCAGTTGGATAGAGCCATTGGTCGTTAATCAGTGGATAGCTGAGATGCGGCGTTATAAGTGTAATGAAGAGCGTGGTATTCAATTACAAACCTACTATGACTGCTTAAAATGGATTGATGAAAGCCATGATACTCGTGATGTTAGAGGAAAAATCACTCATTTACAGCAAGCAGGCTATGAATTAAAGAGTGTTTGGAGTGGCAAACGTTTACAAGCCGATTATCAAGTCGATCATTGCTTACCTTTTGCTTATTGGCCGAATAATGATAAATGGAACTTATTGCCAGCGAGTAAAATTGAAAATAATAACAAGCGTGCTCGCGTACCGACTAAACGTCGTTTGAGTGAATCTCGCGAACGGATTGTAAATTGGTGGCAAATAGCATGGCAAACTGAGACTGAGCAAAATCGTTTTTTTGATGAAGCCATATTATCATTACCCCATTTGCCGCTAACGTGCCGTAATTTTGATGATGTTTTTCAGTCGATGGGACTTCAAATTTATGGTGTCAAAAGTCGTTTACTTGTTGGTGAGTGGTAGTTGGTTAATAAAAGTATATTTAAACTTTTTATCTTTGTTGTGAAGATTAATGATGTGCAGTAATAGAGACTTTATTATTTAGTGTAAGGCTCTATTGCTATCTTATAGCTATCAGCTCGTTTCTAATATCTACATGCGTTTCCAGACCGATAATATTCTACCTCCATTGTTCACTTTTTATAAATAATGAATTCATATTTCACCTAATTATCAAAATATATTAAATAAATATAATGAGAACGATTCAAGCGCAATAACAACTAGAGATAAAAATGAGTCGGGGTAACGAAATAATGAAACAAGATAAAATGCCATTTCAGGTGTGGATATTAACACTTGCAGCATTCGCAATTGGCACTGCAGAGTTTGTGATTGCAGGTATTCTGCCGCAGTTAGCAACATCATTATCAATTACAGAAGGTCAAGCTGGTTATTTAATTAGTGCTTACGCATTAGCAATCGTTATTGGTGGGCCAATATTAACGATCTATTTGACTCGATTTAATAAAAAAGCAGTATTAAGTGGATTGATGGCGCTTTTTATTATCGGAAATCTATTCTCAGCTTTTGCGCCAAATTATCACTTACTTTTAGTTAGTCGGGTTATCGCAGGCCTTACTCAAGGCCCATTTTATGGTATTGGTGCCGTTGTTGCGACTAACCTTGTTGCTGAAAAAATGGCTGGGCGCGCTGTTGGACAAATGTTTGCTGGCTTAACGCTGGCTAATGTACTTGGGGTGCCTGCTGGAACATGGATCAGTTTACAGTTTGGTTGGCATAGTACATTCATTAGTGTTGCTGTATTAGGTACGCTAGCAATGTTTTCAATTCTAATGTTTATCAAAGCGGCGGGTCATAGCGAGGCAAAAGACATTAAAGCGCAATTAATGGCATTCAAAAATCCATTGCTATTAATAAGCTTAGCGATCACAGCTCTTTCATGGTCTGGTTTTATGGCGTTGTATGGTTATATTGCACCTATTGCGATGCATATTACGGGTTATAGTGCTGGTGCTATTACTTGGCTTCTTGTTGTGGTTGGTGTTGGGTTGATTATTGGTAATATTCTTGGTGGTCGTTCTTCTGATAAAAACTTAAATAAAGCATCTATTTTCTGGGCTACTGCAATGATCCTTTCACTTATTGCGGTGGGCTTAGTGGTTGATAATAAAATTTTATTTGTAATTGCTGCTTTTATATTTGGTATTGCATCTTTTGCAAATGTACCAGCAATGCAACTTCGAGTTATGAATCATGGTGGTGAAGGCCAAGAACTGGCAGCAACAGCGAATATCTCAGCGTTTAACTTAGCTAATGCATTTGGTGGCTTCCTTGGTGGTATAGTACTTGATAGTCAACTGGGGGCTGGAATGATCCCATTTGCCGCTGCAATTATTCCTGTTGTTGGGGTAATACTTATTGCAACTATCAACCGCCGAGAAACTCAGCAGGGGCGAGCGGTATTGGATACAATAAGCTAACAATATTAGAAATAGTTACTCGTACGGGCTTTAATTAATAGCGATGGTTACTTAAGCATTAATCGAGCTATTATTACCGTCATAATGATAAGACAACGGCTGATATCTTGATAAGTAAATTTTTGTACTTATTGAAGATGATCGCCGTTGTCTTTTTATCTTGTTATTGAAAAAATCTTTTATTTAGCGTTTTTCAAAGATCAGTTAGCCATAAGTGACGATATCATGTGGCTATATTAATTTATGTATTAGAGGTGGATTACTAACGTGTTACTTCAAGATCTTGAGGTTATATTAAAGGTTGCAGAGTTTCGTAGTATTACACTTGCAGCAACCCATTTAGATATGAGAATAGCGACAGCAAGTGCTGCTGTTAAACGTGTAGAGGCTTCACTCGGGGTCGAGCTATTCATTCGTACAACCAGGCAGTTACGTTTGTCTCCTGCTGGGGAGCACTATATACCGCAGTGTGAGCAAGCAATGTTAATACTGAAAAGTGCCAAACAAAATGTTCGTGAAGATTTAGGTATTATTGATGGCGAAATTAGAATCGCACTTTCGTCTGATCTTGGTAGGAATATAGTAATACCTTGGCTAGATGATTTTTTGGAACAACATCCTAAAGTCAGTCTTAGGGCGAGTATTAGTGATCGTAATATTGATTTTTATCATGACTCAGTTGATATGGCGCTGCGTTACGGTTCGCCTAGTGAAGCGAATGTATATGGATTTAAAATTTGTACGGTGCCGCGAGTATTATGTGCTAGTCCTGAATATTTGGAAAAACGTGGAACCCCGTTGACGGTTGAGGATCTTGGTGATCATAATGCGCTGTTATATCAGTTAGATAGACTTATTCATGACGAGTGGGTATTCACTAATAATGGCAGTTTGAACAAAATAAAACTTAAGGGGAATCGGGCTTCTGACGATGCTGATTTAGTAAGACGTTGGTGTGTTGCTGGTTTAGGCATTGCTCTTAAATCGAGCTTAGATATGTCTAAAGATCTACTGAATGGTAATGTTATTAGTATTATGGCTGATTATCAGCCAATAGGAACGGAGTTGTGGTTAATCTGTCCTAGTCGACAGTCAATTACGCCCACGGTTCGATTACTAAGAGATTACCTTAGAGCACAGACGAAAGGCGTGTTTAGTCGTTTAGTTGATAAAGGTATTTTAACCGCAGATATGCTCAAGTAATTTTTGAGAGAAAGTCAGTGGAAAAAGAGCGAGAGATTTTACTTTTTAGGTTACCTGTAATGCAGATAATATTTTGAAAAAATGACGAAATCACAACGATACAATGCTCATAACTTATTTATAAGCATTGTATATAATATTATTGTTGATTCAGCCAATTACGTGTAACTATATCGATATCTTGTCCGTCGCGGGATACTTGATAATCTAATTCAGCAATGATTGCGTTTGAAAATCGTAAAGCATCTAATTTAGCCAGTTGATTTTCAGTGAATAGATTTTTGCGGTCTTGGCGAAGTAATAAAACGGCTTTATCAATGCTACCTAATAACCCTTTGGGTTCTGAAAGCGCTCTAATTTTAAATGTATGGTGAAGGAATTGTGGTTTCCATAACGGCACGATGAGCCACTGTTTATTGCTAACCGCCTGTTCAAACGCAGTAAAGCAATCCTCCTCTGTTCCGGTATGAAAGCGATAGCCAGCGCTATTTAATCCATATTGCTCCATCATTTTTAGTGAAAAACGAGTAATACCTGCTCCAGCATTAATTCCTTGGATATCTTTAGCCATTTTTTCAATGACATGAGGTTTTAATAGATCGCTAATCTCTGCAACGTCTTCACTCGGAATATAGCTAGGTACTCCCCATAGTGCATAGGGCTTATAATGTAGGCCAAGCTCAATTAATGGCTGAACAGTATCAACATTAGCTTTATAAAGACCATGGCTAGACGGAAGCCATGCCGAACAAAGTATATCTATTTCGCCGAATGTTAGTTTTTCGAAATTTTCTTGATGTGGAGAAAAAATACGTTGTACTCTAAATCCCATGTCCATCAGGGTATGACGAACGAGAGAAGCTGTAATACGATGAAATGAAAGGTCAGTGACACCAATAGTTATAGCGTGATTCATAATAAACTCGTTTAGTTTTATTTGGTTATGAATATGATATTAAATCTATTATGAATTTTTTAAACAGGATAAGGGTTGATAAATTATCTAATTCTATTTGATAATTAACATGGTTAAAGACATCGGTAATATTCACTATTTTGTTTTGAATACGCGTTAATGTAAAGAACTATTCGTGAAAAAACAGAAGCTGGTGTTTTATCTTTAAAATCATTATCAAATCTAATTTGATAATGATTCAAGTCCCACGCTATTTTTCATTTGAGCTATGTTTATTAATCTCAGGCTTTCCATATCGTAAATACATAGGATTGCCTAAGATGTCATTACCCTCTGAAATGAAGATGATCGGCTTTAAAAAATCGTTACCAATAACAGCTATCGATAGTCTGATTGAAGTTGTAGCCCCATTGCCAACGATCGGTGATAGCGAAATTCTCGTCAAGATAACAGCAAGTTCGATTAACCCGGCTGACGCTAAGGTTCGTATACGTAGTGCTAAAGATAAAGTGCTTGAGCAACTTAGAGTTGTTGGCTTTGATGCTGTGGGTGAAGTTGTTGGTTGTGGACGTGATGTTGTTGGGTTTAAGCTCGGTGATCGCGTTTATTATGCGGGAGATGTGACTCATCAAGGCGCTAATGCGGAGTATCAAACAGTAGATTATCGTATTGCTGCGCATGCTCCTGCAAGTTTGTCTGATGAATCTGCCGCGGTAATGCCATTAGCAACGTTGACAGCTTGGGAAGCACTTTTTGATCGCTTACGTATTCGTCCAGAGGAAAAGAAAACCTTACTTGTGATTGGTGGTGCGGGTGGCGTTGGTTCTATCGCTATTCAATTGGCAAAACAATTAACGAACTTAACTGTTATTGCAACCGCATCACGCCCTGAAACAACACAGTGGGTGATTGATATGGGGGCCGATTATGTTGCTGATCACTACCGTCTTGTTGAATCTGTTCGTGATCATGATATTCAATATGTCGATTATATTTTTAACCTTGCAGATACTAAGGATCACTGGGACTCGATGGTAGAGTTAATTGCGCCACAAGGAATGATTAGTTCTATTGTTGAGTTTGATGGTGGGATTGATCTCTCGGCACTTCAGGGAAAATCAGTCGGTTTTATTTGGGAATTTATGTTTACTCGCTCATTATTTAAAACAGAAGATATCCAAAAGCAGCATGAGATCCTATTCCAAGCGGCAAATTTAATTGATTCTGGTCGTCTAAAGTCAACATTAACAACAACTTTAGATGGGTTTAATATTAATACTTTAAAAGAAGCACATCGCTTAATTGAGACGGGAAAAACCATTGGTAAGATTGCAATAAAATATTAACTTAAATTATTAATATCATAACCTTAATAGATTAATTTTGATGAAGTTTGCTAATTTTGTCGATTACTATCCAATAGTCAAAGACTAAATAAAGATGAACAACAACCCATTAACAACTTAATTTATAAGCGATTAATGGGTTGTTTGATGTAGATTATGCAAGTATCTGACTAATAAATAAAAATACACTCGTGAGCATAGGGATAGCACTGTATTTCGTTACTTGTTTAAGTGTCAGTTTGGTCATTTTTGGTGCAAAAATATTGACTAAGATACTGATATTACAAAAAATGAATACACCATAGGTTTTTATATCTATATCGTGATTTTTTAATAACTTTATTTGCGCCAGAATTAATATCACATTAAATGTAATACTAAGTAGTCGGGCTATTTGAAACTGTGGCGTTTTAAATTCACTTCTTGAGTCACTTTCACTTGCTTTGATGAGGTCATTTTCTGGCTGACTCATTAATATTACTTCCTGATATAAAAGGGATCATTGTTGCCCAGTTCATCAATAATATGGTTAATGATGAGTGATAGTGAGCAACAGGTTTTTAAATCTATAATATTATGATCGCACAGCAACGTAGGTTGTGCAATTATTCACAAAGCGAACTTAACTTGCATTAAATAAGGTTAGTTTTGGTTTCGTTGATCTTTCTTCCTTGCGAGTTTCTCTGCGCGTCGTGCTAGTCGGTGATGAGTACTTTCTGTACCAATATGTTGTTCACCTCTTGCGATGGCTAAAGATATTTGTTTTTCACGCTCACGAAAGCGTGCAAGTTGTTGTGGTGAATGTTGTCCATGACATTTAGCACAACTGATGCCTTGCTCGTATAAATCTGATTGTTTATCAGCTTCAGTAATGGGTAATCGACACGCATTACAAATATCATAATCGGCTTGTTCTAATTGATGATTGACCGCAACTCGGCCATCAAAGACATAACAGTCACCTTGCCATAAGCTGTCTTGCTGTGGGATTTCTTCGAGGTATTTTAAAATGCCGCCTTCAAGGTGATAGACCTCTTCAAAGCCTTGTTGCTTCATATACGCGGTAGATTTTTCACACCGAATACCGCCAGTACAAAACATCGCGACTTTTTTGTGTTTAGTCGGATCCATATTGTTTTTAACGTAATCAGGAAATTGTGTGAATGTCTCGGTATTGGGGTTAATTGCGCCTTTAAAAGTACCAATTTCGATTTCATAATCATTACGGGTATCTACAACCAATACCTCAGGATCGGCAATAAGATCATTCCACGCTGTAGGTTTGACGTAAGTGCCTACGACATGGCGAGGATCAATACCTTCAATGCCTAGTGTTACGATTTCTTTTTTGAGTTTTACTTTGGTGCGGTTGAAAGGCTGAAAATTTGAGAGGGATTCTTTACAAACAATGCCTGTGAGAGAAGCGTCAGCATTTAACCACGCTAACAAGGTATCAATTCCGTTACGATCGGCCGCAACAGTGCCGTTAATGCCTTCACTTGCTAGGAGTAAGGTGCCACGAATGTGATGTTTTTCCATTAGAGCGAGCATGGGTTCACGTAACTCAAGATAGTTCTTAAGCTCCACAAACTTATACAGCGCACAGACAACATACTGATTCATGATATTTCCTTGTTTTAATAGGGGGTAATAGCCAATTAAATTTATGGAAATAAGTATACCTGACTAAAATAGTCAGGTATACGTGGTGAATTAAATATTTCCTGAAAGCGGCTTATTTACTTGGGGGGAGTTTGATAATTATTTACAAGGTACTAATTTAAGGGTGTAATTTTCGCTAGCTGTTGTTGGTGGCGCATAAGTAATAAAACAGTTATCGCGAGCAAGGACGGTATTTTGTTGGTTGTTCCCCTCTGAGTCTGTGATTGCTTCTTTTTTGGTGTATTTTTTAAAGGTAATATTAACGGCGTGTCCACCATTTGCTAATGTTGCACGTGTAATCGCTAAATCACCGTTACTATCAAGATTACTTATTAATAATGGTAGTGAATATTCTTCTGGAGATGGATACCCATAGTTAAAGGTGCAAGATGAAGTACTGTCCATGCGACAACCTGGAAATGGTAAATTACTCATGGGATTAAAAGTCGTGCAAGTCATATCTAAACAATCATTAGATTTATTTGATACATAACGACGTTGCTCGAGCCCAGCAATCGCCATTTTGCTATACCCCATTTTAAGTCCGGAATTTACAGCGGCTTCGAGGCCTTTTAGTACGGCATTATTGGCATCTTTCTGAGTGTTAAGGAAACGGGGCATAGCAACAACAGCTAAAATACCGAGAATGATAATAACTACAATGAGCTCAATAAGAGTAAATCCATTTTTTTTCATATTCAGTTTAGGCGTGTATATTTGCGGTAAGAGTATAAGTGATGGATTTTGTTTTTTACTGGTAGTGGTGTCAATCTTTACAGGCATTATTGTGCTGTTGTTGTGTGGTCGTACACGGTTTTCAAAAATAAATTTAATTTGCTAAAATAGATCAGTTGATTTGTAGCATTGTCAGCGTAGCCATTAGCTGTTAGTGTCGCAGCCCTTATGCATGTATTACAGCGTGCAACCTTATATTAAACAACGTATCGATACCTCTTTTTAATGGTAATAGCGGTATGTTGACGTTTACAGGACATCATTTTGAGTCAGACGGCATTTTCTACCCTAAATCTTCATTCTGATCTATTGAGCAACCTAGACTCACTAGGTTATGAAGCAATGACACCTATTCAAGCTCAGAGCCTTCCGCTTATTATTGATGGCAAGGATGTTATTGCTCAAGGTAAAACGGGATCAGGTAAAACCGCAGCGTTTGGCTTAGGATTACTTAATAACCTTAATGTAAAACGTTTTCGCGTACAGACATTAGTATTGTGTCCAACGCGTGAATTAGCCGATCAAGTTGCTAAAGAAATTCGTCGTTTAGCGCGCGCAATTCATAACATTAAAGTACTGACGTTGTGTGGCGGTATGCCATTTGGACCTCAAATTGGTTCATTAGAACACGGTGCGCATATTATTGTTGGTACGCCTGGACGTATTGAAGAACATGTTCATAAAGGTTTCTTACGCCTTGATGAACTGAATACGTTAGTGCTTGATGAAGCTGATCGTATGCTAGAAATGGGTTTTCAAGACTCATTAGATACGATTATTGATGCCGCACCAAGTGATCGCCAAACGTTACTATTTAGTGCGACGTTCCCTGATCAAATTGCTTCTATTGCAAAACGTATCATGAAAAACCCAGTACAAGTGAAAGTCGAATCTAATCATGATAATAGCAGTATCTCACAGCATTTTTACAAGGTAAGTGGTAATGAAGATCGCTTAGATGCGGTACGTTTGTTACTGAATCAACACCGCCCTGAATCATGTGTGATTTTCTGTAATACTAAGCGTGAAGCGCAAGAGATGTCTGATGATTTAGAAGACTTTGGCTTTAGTTCTATTGCGCTCCATGGCGATTTAGAACAACGCGAACGTGATCGTACTTTAGTATTGTTCTCTAATAAGAGTAAATCAATCTTGGTTGCGACAGATGTTGCTGCTCGTGGTTTGGATATTGATAATCTTGATATGGTGATTAACTACCATCTAGCACGTGATACTGAAGTCCACGTACACCGTATTGGTCGTACTGGCCGTGCCGGTAGTAAAGGCGTTGCTTGTTCATTATTCAGTGATAAAGAACACTATAAAGTTAAATTACTTGAAGATTATCTTGATCGTGAAATTGAGGGTGAAGCATTACCTGCCGGAAATTTATTAGATCAACCGACTTTCCGTCCAGAAATGATCACATTAATGATCGATGGCGGTAAGAAGCAAAAAGTACGTCCTGGCGATATCTTAGGCGCGCTAACTGGCGATCAAGGGATTGCAGGTACTGCGGTTGGTAAGATTAATGTGTTTGACCACTGTGCTTATGTTGCAGTTAAACGTGAAGTTGCACGTGAAGCACTACAGAAATTAGAAAAAGGTCGTATTAAAGGCCGTAATTTCCGTTCACGTCAATTGCGTTAATCGATCCATAAACGCAGATAAAACACTATGATGCCGATGGTGTGCTTTAAAAGCACACCATCGGCTTTTTTGTTACTGTAATATGTGATTATAACAATTGCCGTATTCAGTAACGATTTTTAGCGTTGCATTTGAGAAGGCTAATATGACAGTATTGTAAATTAATTGTAACTATTAGGGTTTGGGGCTGCTGTTTCGTATATAAATTAGTATTGTTAAGCTAATGATTTAAGGTTATTACACCGTATTGCTACTTGTCTTATATTTAAAAAGAGTATCCATCTATGCATCAAGAAATGATTGGATTGACGATTGCAGGCCTTGGCGTATTGGGGCTTGGATGTCAATGGCTTGCATGGCGTATGAAATTACCCGCGATTTTATTATTGCTTATTGCCGGCTTAGTAATAGGTCCTGTGGCTGGCATATTTAACCCTAATATTCTGTTTGGTGATTTATTGTTTCCGCTGATCTCATTAGCGGTAGCGGTTATTTTGTTTGAGGGTAGCTTAACCCTCAATTTTGCAGAAATAAAAACAGTTCGAAAAAACGTTAAAAGTATCGTTACTATTGGTGCGATTATCACATGGATCATCACCAGTGTTGCCACACATTATCTGTTAGATTTCAGTTGGTCATTGGCGTTCTTATTTGGTTCGATGACTGTTGTGACTGGCCCGACAGTGATAGTGCCATTGTTACGTACCGTCAGGCCACAGGCTAAACTCGCTAACATTTTGCGCTGGGAAGGAATATTGATCGATCCGATTGGGGCTATATTTGTCGTGATCGTGTATGAGTTTATTGTTTCTAGCAGCAAAATGCACAGTTTGGCAGTGTTTGGTTTAATGTTATTGGTGGGATTAGTTATTGGCGCTATTGCTGGGTGGCTAATTGCTTATGTTCTGCGTAACCATTTAATTCCCGAGTATTTGCAACCGTTTGCTGTTTTAGCCGTTGTGCTTGGCGTGTTTGCTGGGGCTAATGCGCTTGAATCAGAAGCTGGATTATTAGCGGTAACGGTGATGGGAATGTGGCTGGCGAATGCCAAAGATGTCGATATTCGTCATATTCTTCATTTTAAAGAAAATCTGACGATTTTGTTAATTTCAGGATTATTTTTAATTTTAGCATCCCGTATCCAATTGGCAGATTTCCATGCGTTAGGCTGGGGCGCAATTACATTATTTGTTGTTATTCAGTTAGTCGCAAGACCTGCTTCTATCTTCATCTCGACAATGTTTAGTCAATTAGCGTTTAAGGAAAAGTTATTCTTAGCATGGGTTGCACCAAGAGGTATTGTTGCTGCGGCAATTTCAGCATTATTTGCGCTTAAATTAATCGATGATGGTGTTGCTGGGGCACAACTATTAGTGCCACTGACCTTTATGGTAATTATCGGTACGGTGGTGTTACAAAGTTTAACTGCTCGGCCAATAGCGCGATTACTAGGTGTTGCTGAACCATCACCGAAAGGATTTTTGGTTGTCGGCGCCAATGATGTGGCACGACAAATCGGTTTAGCTCTTAAAAAATATGATTGTCGCGTTATGATGACCGATTCTAACTGGGATTATATTCGTGCTGCTCGAATGGCGGGTTTAGAAACCTATTATGGCAATGCGGTTTCTAGCCATGCCGATGAGTATTTAGATCTGATCGGTGTTGGGCATTTATTAGCACTAACGCCAGATAAACATTTTAATGCTGTTGTCACTAATCATTATGAAACTGATTTTGGTCAGCGTAATATTTTTCGCTTAAATGGTCGTCGCCATAATAGCGGCTTAGAAAAACACTCGGCGACTCAAGCTCATAGTGGTGCGGTACTTTTTGGGGATGATATTAGTTATAAAAAATTAGCGAGTTTAATTAACCAAGGGGCTGAAATTAAGCATACTAGATTAAGTGATAGTTTTACTATTGATGATTATTATCAGCAATATAAAGGGATGCCACTTATTCCTTTATTTGCAGTTGATCTAAAGCAAAACATTCACCTATTTACCGTTGCTTCAACCGTGGAAGCCAAAGCAGGTTGGACGATTATCGCTTTAGTAAAAGAAGCAGATTAACGTTAATTATTGACTAATAATGATTGAAATTTAAAAGCACCATTAATGGTGCTTTTTTTATCCTAAATAGAGAGTGATGAAGTTCACAGTTCTATTAAAAATCTAGCTTGTTAGATGTTACGTTAGCCATTGAGAACAGTTACAAATGTTACAGAGAGGTGGTCTTTAAAAGCTGATGTTATTTTTGGATAGCAAGTCGCACTATTTTTTATTTAATGATCCATTTCTTGAATTAATGTCACATTGACTTTTATTATAAATAGTAATGGTAGTCTTATTTTATAAGGTTATTAATAACTGTATTTTCTATTCCTTATGGGGGATATTTTAAAGGTGTGATATTCCTTCATATATACTGCCGTTATTTGGTTGAAAATGTTTCTAAATGTTTCTGTTGTCGTTTACCCTCTGATTTTAGTAAAAGAATAAACGTGATTTACCTCTATTTTAGTTGTTTTTTTTACCTTTATTATCCTCCGCAATCACAGAGTACTTGGCAGTATTCTGACTAAACACAAAGTAGCTGTACAAATAATAATAAGATACGGCTCATCATTAAATCTCAGGGGATTTTAAATGATCAAGCAACAGACGTTGGCAAAGAAGACCTTATTAGCAGCAGCCATTGGCTCGTTAATGTTTACGGCAGGGTGTAATAGTGATAACACTAATTCCACGACGGAAGAGAAGAAAAAGCCACAACTTGCGGTAAAGTTTCAAAATATTCTTGATCGTACCGGCACACCTCAACATCTCGCAGAAGTGAGTGCTGGTAATCATATGGCTTATACACCATTGCATGATGATGGTGCATGGCATGGACATTTACTGCCAGATTTAGCCAAATATCCTCAAAACAAAGGTGGCTTTGGTGTTACTGCCATTGCTGAAGAATATAACACTTCGGTTGCAGAGTATTTTGATAAGCTTTCGATTTTAAAAGATGGCCAGCCTGTTAATTTTACAGCGAATGCATACAGTATTCCTGGCGCGTTAATTCAAACCATGGTTGCTGACGGTATTAAAGTTGAAATGAAGTTACAGTTTGTTTCTTCGCGTTCATCGATTGTTGAAACCATTATTACTAATGATACTGGCGCAAACCTAGAATTGGTTTGGGATGGTAAATTAGTTGATGGTTATTATGCTAAAGATGGTAAGGCTAATCCTGATTATAAAGCGACTGTCGCTGAGCAATTACCTAACTTTACCCGTACAATAACAGCTGACAAAACCGGTGATATTGATATTGCGTTTGGTAAAGAGCGTGATTCATGGATGGTGCGTACCAGTGGATCTTCCGCGTTTAATATTCAACGTAATATTGCCACTACGACCCATATTAATGGGCTTGAGTATCAATCTGTCGCTGAAATCGGATCACAACCAATTCATACTTTGTATACCGTGTTTAGCCATACATTAACTGCTGCTGAGTGGCAGCAAGAGCAAACCGTCGTTGCTGATATTTTAAAACACCCAATTAGCTATATGAATGCAACCACTGAGCGTTGGGAACAATATTTAAAAAATGGTTTAGTGAATAAAGGTGCTACGTCAGATCAAGAACGTGTAGCAGTAAAAGCGATGGAAACCTTAACCGGTAATTGGCGTAGTCCTGCAGGTTTTGTTAGTTATGATACGGTAACGCCATCAGTTACAGCGCGTTGGTTCTCTGGTAACTTAACTTGGCCGTGGGATACGTGGAAACAAGCGTATGCAATGGCACATTTTAATCCAGATTTAGCAATGGCAAACATCCGTACTGTGTTTGAGCATCAAGTTAAAGCCGATGATGTGTTACGTCCATACGATAAGGGCTATTTGCTTGATGTGGTTGGCATGAACATGTCTAAAGAGCGTGGTGATGCGCTTGGCCTGACTGAAATGAATGACTCACAGTCATGGAATGAGCGTAACACTAAACCATCATTGGCTTCGTGGGCTGTGTGGGAAGTTTACACAACCCTTAAAGATAAATATAACCGCGCTGATGATGCACAAGCTTGGTTACAAGAAATGTACCCTAAATTGGTTGATTACCATAACTGGTGGTTAACAGCACGCGATACTAATAATAATGGTATTCCTGAGTATGGTGCAGCAGTTGATCCTGCGCATACAACTGTAGATGGTCAGCTAATTTATGAATATAAAACAGCAGCAGATCCTGAAAAGTGGATTTCAGCAAAAGGTATTGCTGAATATAATAAATTATTAGAGTCATTCGATTACATTGATATCCATAGTCCAGCACAAACCGCTGCATCGTGGGAATCTGGACGTGATGATGCGGCAGTATTTGGTTTTATTGATACTATTGCTGATGCGCAAGGTCTAACTGACGTTAAAGAAATTGCAATTATCGATCAACTTGGTCGTTATGCTCATAAACAGCATGGATTTGATAATACTTATTCTGTGAATGGCGAGAAGGTGACTTATGCCAATACTGATCCTGAGAATATCGTTAAATTAAACCTAGCTAAAAAAGATTGGCAGGTTAAGTTTAGTGAAAACCGTGATGATAGTGGCCAATTGGTAGGTTATTCATTGATGCAAGAATCTGTTGACCAAGCATCATATTGGTACAGTGATAATAAATACTTAGCACAAATTGCGACAGTATTAGGCCATGATCAAGAAGCAGCAGCGTTTACTGAGAAAGCGGCAGAAACTAAAGATTATATCAATCAATGTATGTTTGACCGCGAAACAGGTTTTTACTACGACATTAATATCGATGCTAATCAAGCGCGTTCATTAAATAATGGCTGTGCAGGTAATCCGATTGTTGAACGTGGTATGGGTGCTGAAGGTTGGTCACCGCTGTTTAATGGCGCTGCCAATCGTATTACCGCTGCGGCAGTGGTTGAGAATATGATGGACCCTGCGAAATTTAATACCACAGTACCGTTGGGTACTGCTTCAGCTGATAACCCAGCATATGGTGCCGATATTTACTGGCGTGGCCGAGTGTGGGTTGATCAGTTCTATTTTGGCGTCAAAGGAATGGCTGACTATGGCTACACTAAAGAAGCCAACGAGATGGTTAATAAGCTATTTAAAAATGCTGAAGGCTTAACCCTTGATCGCCCAATTCAAGAGAATTACAACCCAGAAACAGGCGCAGTACAAGGTGCTAATAACTTCTCATGGAGTTCAGCGCATTTATACATGCTTTACAATGATTTTCTAAAATAGCGTTAGTACTCTTTAATCGAGTTTATCGCTGACCGAGTTTATAACGGATACTTTTCCCCTTGTATCCGTTTAAATCACGCCAATACATTAACATGTATTGGCGTTTTTTATGGCTGTTATTTCTTAATCAATCAAATTTTGTGCTTTTAATTGCGCTAAAATCATTAAAGTCGCTGTTGAGCTAATTTCGGTGTCGTTGCTGTTGAGCCATCGAATTTCTTCAATTTCAGATGCTGGTAATAAATCGCCATTATATTCAGCATAGTAACAGGTCATGTTCACCATAATTCCCGTCGCTTTACCATGGGCTTGGGCCTGAAAGCTCCCCGCATGGCACAATGATGTAGGAATAAGATCTACCGATAACTCTTCTTTAATTTCACGGACTAATGCTTGAGCGTCTGTTTCGCCAGTCTCTCGTTTACCACCGGGGATATAATAAGCTGTTTTTCCGTATGATCGAGCGCCTAACAACTTTCGTTGGTCAATATGAAGCCAAGCAAGTTTATCAATGTGTTGAGGTTTGTTCACGCTATTCTCCTTTGCTGTCGCTAGTGTAACAGTTTCAGCAAAGATAAAAAAAGTGACTATCATTATTTCAATCTATGTTTGCATTTATTTGTGGGGCGAACTGTTTAGATGCGTGTCTATTGTAAATGTTTATAGGCATAATCATCACCCTTTTTAGTTGGTAATGGTTAAATTTTATTTTGTTTTTAACTAAGGAATACGGCGTAATGAAATTCCGTTTAACGAGCACTTCTTATATATTATTAGTCGCTGTCTTTTTTGCTGCTATACAAAACCTAGCGTTGTGGAAGCATTTAAGTGAGTTATTTTCTGAAAGTGCCACCAATGATGGGATTTTTATCGCTACGATTCCGTTATTTATTATTGCAGCATTAAATATTATTTTTAATTTACTGCTTTGGCCGTGGTTACAGCGACCATTAGTTGCGATTCTGATATTTATCTCAAGTTTAGTCACGTATGCGATGTATAGCTACGGGGTTTATTTTGACTATGGGATGATTGTTAATGTATTTGAAACCAATCCTGCAGAAGCCGGAAGCTACTTTTCTATAGCGGGCATGGTATGGATGATTGTGATTGCGATTATTCCAATCTTTATATTGTGCCGAATTAACGTTGTTTATCGCTCAGCATTAAAAGAACTTATTGCACGTGGTGTTAGTATATTCGTTTCGTTATTAGTGATTATTGTCATCGCGGCTGGTTATTATAAAGATTATGCTTCATTAGTACGTAATCACTCTGAAATTAAAGCACTCATTAACCCTACTAACTATATTTCAGCGACTTTTCGATATGCTAAATATCAATTAATTGAAGCGAAAATGCCCTTTACTGATATTGGCTTAGATGCCAAAGACTTACATTTAAGTGATAAGCATAATGTTGTTGTCATGGTTGTCGGTGAAGCCTCGCGTTCAATGAATTATTCATTAAATGGTTATGATCGTGATACAAACCCTGAATTAGCTAAGCGTAATGTGATTAGCTTTTTGAATGTAAAATCATGTGGTACGGCGACTGCGGTGTCATTACCTTGTATGTTTTCAGTGATGACTAAAGCTAATTACGATGCTATAGCGGCTCGTCATCAAGATACAGCAGTAGATATTTTACAACGGGCTGGTATTGATGTTTCTTGGAAAGATAATGATAGTGGTTGTAAAGGGGTTTGCGATCGGGTTAAACATATTGTAATTAACGCTGATGTTGATCCTAAACTTTGTCATGATGGTACATGTTACGATGAGGTATTGCTTAAAAATTTACAGGCTCAGATTGATGATGCCAAGCAAGATACCTTTATTGTGCTTCATATCATCGGTAGTCACGGCCCAACATATAACGATCGTTACCCTGCGAAATTTAAAGTATTTAAGCCGACATGTAATACCAGTAATTTGCAAGAATGTAGTCGTCAACAGGTAACCAATACCTACGATAATACTATTTTATATACTGATCATATTCTAAGTAGTGTGATTGATATGCTTAAAAGTGATGATCATAATGCCAATACTGCGATGATTTATATGGCCGATCATGGTGAGTCTCTTGGTGAAGATGGAATCTATTTGCACGGTTTACCGTATTCTATTGCGCCTAAAGAGCAAACCACAGTCCCTTTAATTTTATGGTTATCGCCTGCTTACCAGCAGAGCCAACATTTAAACCGTCAGTGTTTACAACGTGAAGCTGCTGCTGGTGGTTATTCACAAGATAATTTATTCCATTCTTTATTGGGTATGATGGATGTTAAAACAAAGGTTTATGATGCGAAGTTAGATATATTTGCTCAGTGTCGACAATAATATTATTTAACCCTACACAAATAAAAGAGGGCATAGGTCCTCTTTTACTTTTATTTCACTGGTCAAAATGTATCATTCGGCCATCAATAAATTCATTATTTAAAATAATAAGACAGAGAGATAACCATGAAACCTGGTGCAACGGGATTAAAACGCATTATTGATGCAACTGGATATTCGATGCAAGGTTTAAAAGCCGCGTGGATAAACGAAGCTGCTTTTCGTCAAGAAAGTATTTTATTAGTTGTTATGACAATAGTTTCATTTTTTATGCCTGTTACAAAAGTGGAACGATTAATGATGATTGGATCATTATTTATTGTTGTGATTGCAGAGCTGATTAATTCAGCTATTGAAGCCGTGGTTGATCGTATTGGGCCTGAGCGTCATGAGCTGAGCGGTCGAGCGAAAGATATTGGCTCAGCAGCCGTATTTGTTGCGCTGGTATTAGTGGTAATCACTTGGGGCAGTATATTATTTTTATAATGATTATTGTGATAATTTAAAGATTAGTTAATTAACGCCAGTATTTTTAATTACGAAAATACTGGCGTTTTTTATTTACTTGCTATGGCTGATAGCTCGTGGCTTTATCTGAAATAATTTGTCCATCTTTGATGGTGATAATTCGATTTGTGCGTTCAGCTAAACTTACATCATGGGTTACAATTATCAGAGTACGACCTTGTTGGTGTAAATCATTAAATAACGCTTCAATTTCTGCCCCCGATTTAGAATCAAGTGCGCCTGTGGGCTCATCAGCTAAAATTATTTGCGGATCATTGACTAAGGCTCGCGCAATAGCTACCCGTTGTTTTTGGCCGCCAGAAAGTTGATTTGGCTTGTGATGCATACGATCGCCTAACCCCACTTGTTCAAGTAAAGCGGCTGCTTTTTGATGGCGTTGCTTGGTTTTAGTGCCTCTATACACTAAAGGTAGAGCGACATTATCAAGTGCTGTGGCATATTCTAATAAATTAAAGCTTTGAAAAACAAAACCTATATTATGATTTCTAATTTTGGCCAGCTGGTGGCTGGTTAAGGTAGCAACATCATCATCGTTAAGGCGATAATATCCGCAGGTGGGAATATCCAAACAGCCTAATACATTCATAAGGGTCGATTTACCTGATCCTGAGGGACCTAGAATAGATAAAAACTCACCTTTATTAATAGTAAGAGAAACATTATCCAATGCTTTTACGAGATGTTCCCCTTCACCATAATATTTACAAATGTTGGTCAATGAAACTAAAGGATGCTGATTCTTAGCAAGAATGGTGGGTATTTTACTCACTTTGTAATGCCTCTAATGGAGTAATAGTTGCGGCTTTATTGGCTGGAAACCAAGCAGCAGCAATGCCGACAATAATTAATGCCAATACCACAATAGCCATAACGGAAATTGATAATTCTGGTTGTGGTTTACCTAAGGAGGTATAAATATAACTATTAGAGATGGGGATTCTCTTTATAATATTGATTAAGCCAACCGTTAATCCTAACCCGATAACACCGCCAATCATCATGGTCATCATGGCTTGAATAAGATAATGGCAACGAATGTTATTAGGAGTGGCACCCACAGCCATACGAACGCCAATATCACGAGTAGCACGTTTAACGCTGGCATACATCACATTGGCAATACCAATACCGGCTACCATCAGTGTAACAAACCCAATAATGCCTAAAAATGTTTGCAAACCAAGTAGAAAATTTCGCATCGACTCTTGATTAAGCAGCATATCATCAGTTTGAATCAGTGTTTCATCATCGATGCTAGCGTTATATTTCTTGGCTAAGACTTGACGAATAGTAATCGCTAAACGTTCTCGGTTAGCGTGTGATTGAGGCTCAACATTAAACGCTTTAATCGGTTGTTGTGGAAAAAAACGCTGCCAAGTGACTAAAGGAACAAGCGTGGTATACGTTGACTCTGAGCCTTGTTCAATACGTCTTGGATCATCCAATATGCCGATAACGGTGAAATCAACATTACCTATTTTAAGTGTTTTACCAATTGGATTTGTATCAAGCTTATTGTTTTCACTGTAATGATAAGGCTTTTTATTAAATAACATCATCGCGGTGACTTTACCTAGAACGACCACCTTACGTTGCTCGGAAATATCGGTGGGATTAAACCATCGTCCTCCAGAATGGATTACTAAGTCATTAATATCCTGATAATTATTTTCTACTGCTAATACTTGAGTAAAAGCACTACGGTCGCCTTTGGTAACGGGT
This sequence comes from Photobacterium kishitanii, assembly GCF_000613045.3. NCBI lineage: Bacteria > Pseudomonadati > Pseudomonadota > Gammaproteobacteria > Vibrionales > Vibrionaceae > Photobacterium > Photobacterium kishitanii. The sequence goes on from NZ_LN794353.1 coordinate 1,050,222, forward strand.
TCATCCCAAAGAGCGGAGCTTGAAAGGCGTTTTATTTCAGGTAATGCCGCTAAGGTTGCTTTATCTGTGATGTGTAAATCTACGTCTTTACCACGAAAAAAGCGCCCCTGAGTAATACTAGCAGTGCCGCCAGTGACATAAATAAGATCGCCATTACCGCTGGTGGTGTTTCTGATGAGTCCTTGGCGCAGCCCTTCTCCGGTTGCTAACATGGTACTGATGCAGACGGTTGACCATACAATTGCAAGAATTGTCAGACATAACCGCAGTTTTTCTGCAGCCATTTCATGAAAAATTTGTTGAAATGGAAACATATTATGCCCTCGCACTTAATGCTATAACGGGGGTGAGGTTAGCCGCTCTTCGTGCAGGAAAAAATGCTGCCAGCAAAGCTAATATCGCGGTGATGGTTAAGGTCAGAATAATAGCAGTACTGGTTAGGGTGGGAATGCCGAGCCATTGTGGTAACTGACTCATCGCTAAAAATTTAATGATTACCCATGATAAACTAAACCCCATCACCGTACCTATAATAACTAATACAGCTCCTTCAACCATAAATTGAGTCAAAATATGGGTTGGAGTAGCACCAATAGCAAGCCGCACCCCAATTTCACGGGTACGCTCTGTCACTGATAAAAACATAATATTAGCGACACCAAGTGCACCAACGGCTAATGTCATTGCACCACTGGCGGCTAAAAATAGTTGAATCCCCCTAAATAACGCTAAATATGTCTTAGCGAAGCGACTAAAATCAGGCATGTTAATGGCTTGAGTATCTTGAGGATTAAATTGAAGCACATGGGCAAAATAGGTTTGTACTACGTTACGTAATTTAGTCCGAGAGACCGTATCTTGAGGCTCAATGATCGCTTCTGATGGCAGATTTTGCCAAATATTGCCATAAGTCGCCGAAGGAATAATGGCGCTCTTAGGTGAGAATTGAAAATTATATTCACTTTTAGGCGCAATACCAATAACACTAAAAGGAATCGCATTAATTTTTATTTTATCCCCAATTGACAGCTTGGCTTGTTTTGCAAGTCGCCAGCCAACAATAACAACCCGAGTGTGATTGTGTTGATCGCTTATGGTAATGGGGCGTGAACCTGATATCAGTTTTATTTTTTGTAAAGGAATAAAGTGAGTATCAACGCCACTGAGTTTTGCTTTTAATTTGATCCCTGCCATATCTGTTATCTGTGGCTTGTCGGCATTAAAGATAATGGAAAGGTGTTTTACTTGTGGCAAGGTTGCGAGTGCCTCATAGTTTGCTTGAGTTGCATTGAGTGCTCGTCTTGCTGGGTAACCTTGCCAAGGCTGTGATGTTTTTCCCATCGATACTGTTTGAGTGTTTGATATGAGAGCCGACATTGATTGTTTATTGACTTGATAGAACCCCTCGCCGAGGGCAACTAACACTAACACGGAAATGATCCCCCAAATAATAGCAATAATTGCCAATGAGCTACGTAGTCGATGAGCAATGATTGTTTGTAGGGTTTGTGATAATAGCGCTATCATTGTTGCAGTGCCTGCGATAGCTGTACGATGCTTTTATCGTTTAATTGCCCGGTTAAACTCAATAATTGGATGCGGTGTAACCAGTAGGTATAAAGTAAATCTTGTAGACTTTCTTTGCTTTTATAAGCTTTTTCTTGGATCTGAATAATATCGAGTGCCGTAGTACCGTCAGTGCCAGAGGTATAAATGATTTGTTTAGTTTTAAGCGCTTTTAGATCGGCTTGTAATTTTTTACTTCCAATATCAACTCGTTGCCAATCAAGGTCTAACTGATTAAAACGGGTATTGATATCATTGGTTAAATCCAATTCAACTTGGCGCAATTGTTGCTGAGCGATTTGGACACCAACTTTAGCTTTACCGACTTGTGAGCGTATTTTTCCGTTAAGATCGAGTGGCACCTTGAGGGTGATGCTAGTACTAAGGTCATCACTATGGCCATTAAAATCATTGCTATAACTAATATTACCCGACAGGTTAGGATAATATTCTACTTGTTGTTGCTTAACGGTTAGTTTGCTTTGATGCAGTTTTTGCTGAGCTGCAAGTAGGTTAGGACTGTTATCTTGCGCCAGTTTTAACCATTGTTGTTTGGTGTTCTTTTGTAGCGGTGGTCGATGGAAATGATGACTATTAATTTCATCAACCTGTTGTGGTGGTTGATTGATCAGTTTTGCCAGTATCGCTTGTTTCTCTGCCAGCACTGATTGTCGACTTAATAAATCACTATAAGCGCCAAAGACATTGGTATTGGCATCATCAACCTCTGTTGACAGAATAAGACCTGCTTGATATTTCTTTTGAGTGAGGGTTAATAAATGTAATGCATCTTGATGTTGTTCATGCGCGATATTAACTGAAACTTGTGCTTGAGCGACTTTAAAATAAGCATCAATAACATTATAAGCGAGACGATTCTGTTCTTTTTTTACATCTAGTTGAGCATAAACGACCTGAGCTTGTGCTTGATCAAGCTCGACCCATGAACGACTATCCCAAATCGATTGACTGAGGGTAATTGTATAGCCTGGGGTCGAATTTTGGTCGTGATCAGCCCATGTTTTACTTGCTGTGGTTGATAAGTCAGGTAATAAAACGCTTCTAGCGATTCCGGTGTCAAATTGGTTTTGGGTTTGCTGGAGTTGCTTGATTTTATAATCGGGATTAGTGGCTTTAGCCGCAGTCCAAGCTTGCTCCATCGTAAGCGCATGACTTGATAAACTCCATAATGAAAAACTCATCGCAATAATGAGTGTTGTGGCTGAATGTATTTTAGTCATTAGTATCACCTACTGTACTGGCATCTATCAGTGATTGCTTAGTATCAATACCTTTTTTTATCTCTACATTAATGCCATCAGATAACCCCAGAGTGACAGCTTGGTAGTGATAACCTTGTTCTGAATCGTCAGGGATTAATACTTGCGCGGTATCGCCATCAAAGTGAAGTGCACGTTCAGGCAGTGTAATAACATTGTCAGCCTTGGTTAAGGTGATCTCTGCGGTGGCTGAAAACCCAGAACGAAGTGTCATACCTTTAGGAAACTTAATCTGGCTGACTTCAACCGCAAAGCCATTATCAAAGCTTTGTTGCGCTTGATTGCTATTGGTATTGCTGTCAGCATTGAGTTTTTCTGATTGCACTGCAACTTTAGTGAGTATGCCTTCAATTTTTGTCTCAGGATAAGGGGATAAGGTTAATGTTACTGGCATACCTTCAGATAATTGTGCTGCATCATGCTCACTTACCGCACCTTTAAAGACAATATTACTCATATTTGCCATGGTCATAATTTCAGTGGCGGCTTGGTTTGATTCTGTCGATATGATGGGTTCACCGACATCAACTTTAATATCAATAACCGTTCCTGTAATCGGCGCACTAATGATTGAGGTTAATTTCACATTACCTGCAGTCGATTCACCTCGACTTTTTAAATCCATATCTTGTTGTTTTTGTTCGACATCAGCTAGTGCAGATTTTAATTTAGCTTTACTCTCTATATATTGATCAAAATTAGAGGGAATGATTTTTTGGGCTACCAGTCGTTGGTAGTTTTGCAGGCTTTTTTTTGCACGTTCAAGTTCAGCTTGGCTTTTGAGTAAATTAGCATGTGCTGCAGTAAGATCTTGTGGGGTCGGATTTGGGCGTAACTTAACTAACGGACTGTGGGCTGTAACGTGTTCACCGACACGGACATAAATATCATCAATAATGCCAGTTATTTGAGACTTCACTTTTACCACTTGTGCCGGCATGATTTCACCGACAGCTACCGCTTGTTTTTTTATCGTCGCTTGTTTGGCGGTTAAGGTTGTAAAACTATGTTCCGGTGGTGAGTGAGTTGTAGCATAGTAAATGCCACCTAAACTAATTGAAGCTAATGCTGCAGCGGTTAACCAGCGTTTTTTCATATTAATGTCCAACAACAAGGTAAAAATAGAATGAGTTGGTCAGTAGGTTTTCTTTTCTGAGATAATAATTTTAAGAAATAGGAGCCTAAACTGATAACAATATAGGCTAATAAGATAACGATATTTTGCCACGGCATTGTTAAGATTCAGTGGTTTTTTGTATGACAAAGGATGTCATAAAGTATGATAATAGCTAAATTTAGGAAGGTTAAGATAAGAATAGCGGGTTATAGCCGATAAATCTGCCTGTTTTGCGTTGTTTTTGAGCAACGCAAAACAGGTTAAAACGTAACAATTATTGTTTTTGGATTGCCCAAAGATGTAACAAATCTGTTGCAATGGTTGCCGCTGCAAGCGCCGTAATATCAGCATGATCATATGCTGGTGCTACTTCAACTACGTCCATGCCAACAAGATTAATACCTTGCAAACCACGAATGATTTTCAGTGCTTTATCTGATGTGATACCACCACACACAGGGGTGCCAGTACCTGGCGCATAAGCAGGATCTAAACAGTCGATATCGAAGGTTAAGTAAACCGGCATATCACCGACAGTGGCTTTAATTTTTTCAACTATCTGGGCCACACTCCAATCATTAGCAGTATCGGCAGAGATAACATTAAAGCCAAGTTTGTCACTGTGTTCTGTACGAATACCAATTTGTACTGAGTGAGTAGGATCAATTAAGCCTTCTTTCGGTGCATGGTAGAACATAGTGCCATGATCAAACTTACTGCCTTGATCGTAAGTGTCAGTATGAGCATCAAAGTGAATTAATGCCATTTTGCCAAATTGTTTAGCATGAGCACGTAATAACGGTAGCGTCACGAAGTGATCACCACCAAAAGTAAGCAGGGTTTTACCTTGCTCTAATAAACCGGTCGCGTGTGCTTCTAAGCGTTCACACATCTGACCCGCATCACCACAATCAAATACTAAATCACCACAATCGGCAATTTTAATTGATTTTAATAGGTTAAAACTCCATGGCCAGCGTTTGCCTTCCCAGGCAAGGTTGGTCGAGATTTGACGGATAGCACCAGGGCCCATACGACTGCCAGAACGACCTGTGGTCGCCATATCAAACGGCACCCCAGTAATAATAACATCAGCGTCAGACTCCAGTGGTGAGAAGTTTAACGGTTGACGTAAAAAGCCAAATGCATTGGCGTATAAAGAATAATCTGGGTAATTAGCTAGTGTTGCCATGGTTTTCTCCAACAACAATATTATAGGGCGAAGGCCCACTAAAAGACCTATCACTGCCTTATTACAGTGATAGGATGCTCTAAAATAGGGTGACTAATTTTTAGTCTTAAATTGCGCGAACATCTTCTAGATAGGTATACCCTTCTAGCCCATCAGCTAGCTCTTTGAGAATACTCTCTCGTTCATTTTCTGCAAGGTGTTGCTGTGCCATTAGTTGATATTGATGCAGGAATTCATTGGAATCTAAATGCACGTAGCGCAGTACATCACCAACGTTATCACCACGATCAATTTTTTCGATGTTATAACCACCATCAGCAGTACAGCGCACAACAGCAGTATCAGTATCACCAAATAAATTATGCATATCGCCTAAAATTTCTTGATAAGCACCTACCATAAAGAAACCAATACGGTAAGGTTGTTCATCACTCCAAGTTGGTACTGGTAATGTGCTTTCGATACCTTGGTTTTCAACATATTGATCAATCGCACCATCTGAGTCACAAGTGATATCAAGAATAATCGCTCGACGCTCAGGGGCTTTATCTAAATTGCTTAATGGTAAAATAGGGAATACTTGTTCAATACCCCATGCATCAGGTAATGATTGAAACAGTGAAAAGTTCACAAAAAACTTATCCGCTAAACGTTCATGCAGCTCATCTAAAAGTGGGCGATGTGCTCGGTTTTTAGTTGATAATGTTTTTGCAAGTTCATGGCATAAACGTAAACTCACTTGTTCAGCCCAGGCTCGATCAATAAAGCTGATCATTCCAACGGCAAATAATGAGTGAACTTCAGCTAAATCACTTTGGTTATCGTGGTAAAGCTCGACTAAGGAACGGTGATCGGCGTTATCCGTCAATTCTTTCCACGAACGCCACATGTTATGCAAGATATGTGGCGCATCTTCAGCTGGCGCATTAATACTTTCCGCTTTATAGCTTTCGATGCCAACGACATCTGTAATTAATACAGCATGGTGCGCCGTCAAGTTACGACCTGACTCTGAAATAATACGTGGCATTGGCATGGCGTATTCTTGACAAATATCACCTAATACATACACCACATTATTTGCATATTCGTTGATGCTGTAGTTCATCGAACAACTGCTTTGGCTACGAGTACCTTCATAATCAACCGCCAAACCACCACCTACGTCAACGGTTGTAATACCTGCGCCTAATTTTTTAAGCTCAGCATAAACACGTCCAGCTTCACCGACACCATTACGTACATCACGGATATTGGCGATTTGTGAGCCTAAGTGAAAATGCAGCAACTGTAGACAATCGAGCATTTCTCGTTGACGCAATTCTTCAACTACGGTTAATACTTGCGATGCCGATAAACCAAATTTAGATTTTTCACCACCACTTGCTTGCCATTTACCTTTGCCTTGAGAGGCTAGACGTGCACGTAGGCCTAAGCGTGGTGCGACGCCAAGTTCAGCCGCTTCTTGTAAGATGATCTTTAGCTCGGAGAGTTTCTCAAGCACGATATATACTTCGTGACCCAATTTTTCGCCAATTAACGCTAACCGAATATATTCACGATCTTTGTAACCATTACAGACAATCACTGAGCTTGCTTCTTGCGCCATAGCAAGTACAGCCATCAGTTCGGGTTTACTGCCTGCTTCTAAGCCTAATTGACGTTGTTGCTTGGCATATTGGCTTTTTAAAATCTCGCTAACCACTTCTTGTTGTTGGTTAACTTTGATCGGATACACGGCAAGGTAATCACCTTTATAACCATAATTTTCAATTGCTTGATTGAAAACACTGCATAAACTATCAACACGATGATGCAGAATATCAGGAAAGCGTACCAAGACAGGTAACGATGCGCCTGCTGCAATTAATTCATCGGCAAGTTGCGATAATCCGATAGCATTGGTTGGGTTATTTACATCGGGACAGGCAACAACTGAGCCGTCTTGAGCTATATCAAAATAACCTTGGCCCCAGTAAGGCGTATTGTAAACGTCACGGGCATTATTAATTGTCCAATCACTCATTGTTTAATCTCTTCCTGAGCGAAAATACTTCAGCCTTAAAATATAGATGCATAACATCCCTGCTTGGCTGCAGTAAATATCGAAATAGTGTGGCGACTGACGCGATAATGGTCAGAATAAAAGTACTTTGTTATTGAAATCTAGTGGCGCTGTTATTAGCGTTGTAGCATTTTCAATTACAAGCTACTGGGACTACCTGAACTGGCATCATCATTACAAGTCATGAACAAGCGTGTTGTTCTTCTTGCTAGGTTAGGCTTGGCTTTGGTTATTGCGTTGTCGCATACTTTATTGAGACTAAAAATAGCCTTCGAGTATAATGCTGCGAGAGTTGTCATTGCCATTTCCATTAAAGGTCGTGCTATTACAGCAAGCACAGTATGACAGGGAATAAGAATGCCCGATGCAATCTCAATCTACACCTCAAACCAATAATTGGGTGCGTTGCGATTAGACAATCGAATCGTTTTTAGCGCAAACAAAAAAGATTCATCGTTATGATGAAATATAATTGTTACGATTGAAGCAGAGGATTAACATTTAAGAGAGTAAGCACAATAATTGCGTATTTAGTGATAGTTATGTTTAATTAATTAACGACTAGATAACTAAATCATTGATGTAAAAATAAGATTTTTCATTGGATAAACCAATGATGTGAATAGTATGTAATTATAATATGTAGCTGAGAATAGTGTATTTAAGGCACTTATTATCTTTATAAATATGAGATTGTTAATTTAGAACCATATTGGTTCAGATTTTAAGGAGTATTCAGTGGCAGGTGCAAGTTTATTAACATTGCTTGATGATATAGCAACCGTACTTGATGACGTTGCATTGATGACCAAAGTGGCAGCACGCAAAACTGCTGGTGTACTTGGCGATGATCTGGCATTAAATGCTCAACAAGTCTCAGGTGTACGTGCTGAGCGTGAACTACCTGTAGTGTGGGGAGTCGCTAAAGGCTCTTTTAAAAATAAACTAATATTAGTGCCAGCGGCATTATTAATCAGTGCAGTTGCGCCGTGGTTAATTATGCCGATGTTATTACTTGGTGGTTTATTTCTGTGTTTTGAAGGCGTAGAAAAAATAGCAGAGAAACTGTTCCATCATCCGCAAGATAGTGATCAGGATGCTAAAATAATACCAGATGATGTCGATATAGTTGCTTATGAGAAAGAAAAAATTAAAGGCGCAATAAGAACCGATTTTGTTTTATCTGCTGAAATTATTGTGATTGCGTTAGGCACAGTACAAGATCATCCCTTTTTGACGCAAGCGATTGTTGTGAGTGTAATTGCGGCAGTAATGACAGCAGGTGTTTATGGTATTGTTGCGGGCATAGTGAAACTTGATGATGCAGGGTTATACCTTGTTAATCATAGCAAAGGTGCTGGTTTTAAACGTAGTTTTGGTTCACTACTGGTGAATGTTGCTCCTTATTTAATGAAGGCATTGGCAGTAGTAGGTACTATCGCGATGTTTTTAGTTGGGGGCGGTATTGTTGTCCATAGTATTCCACACGTACATGTCGTGGTTGAGCATCTAGCCCAGCTAATCTCTTTTCCTGGTGCTCATGCTATTGTGCCACCACTATTGAATGGTGTTGTTGGTATTCTTGCTGGAATAGTGGTGCTGGTGGTTGTTAGTTTGATTAATAAAATACGCGGCAAATCAGCACATTAATTACTTCTTTTAGTTGCTGTAAATCATCGTTGTATAAAATTGGAAATGCCAGTGGTATGACTATCACTGGCATTTTTTATGGCTATTTTATGTTATTACCACGTGTATTTAATACCCATACGGTAACGAGTTTGGCGGTTATCGGTATAGCGGCTTTGACTCACATTACCCACTTCTACGAATGGACGCCACATTGTACCTTCAGCTGTTTTGTAGGTGTACATTAAACGGAAGTTATGCAGGTAGTTAGTATCTTTATTATCAAATTGTGGTAGAGCGTCGCCTTCCATTTCTTGCCAAATTTGGAATTCATATTGAAAGTCCCAATTATTGGTATTGTAGCCTAGCCAGAAATCCACTTCTTGAATTTTAGAGATATAATTTACATTATTAAGGTTTGTTTGGTTGTAATCCCAGAACTTCCACTTATAACGACCTTGAACGCGAATACCATTATCAAAGCGGTAATTTAAACGCGCGTAAGGCACATAGACTAAACCTTGTGATGTAAAGTCGAGAGAAAGACCGCCAATACCCATGATATTGTCAGTTAACTTTTTGTAGTAATACGCTGAAAACTCAGAGCCATTCATGGTCATACCATCAAACATGGTATTGAGTTGATCGTTGTTATAACGTGCGTCTAATTCAAAACCAATATTCTTACCCGTATCTAAAAAGGCTTTAATACGATCGCCATGTCGTTGGGTACCATCACGATATTCATGGCGGTATTCAATCGTGGTTTTGTAATCATTGGCATAGCTAAAACTTGTCGCAGACAAAAGGGTGGTCGCAAGGATTACTTTAGTAACAGTGTTCATTGATTGTCCTTAATTATAATGAGTGTTGTTACGCCTGCTCTATCACAAAGAGCAAGCGTTAATTGTTGTCGTTACAGGTATCGCAAATAATCGTTTTGGCGAATGCTATAAATAGGCATTGGCACTATGTGCTGGTACGGTTGTTGGGCGCCAAGGATCACCGGTATGTTCAAGCCATGGAATTAATTCTTCAGTAATTAATTTTTCAATAAGCATTGGGTTCGTGGCGGCAATATTGTCCATTTGATAAGGATCTATCTGATTGTCATGCAGCACATAAGTGAGTGGCTTTCCAATTTTTCGATCAATCATTAAGGTATAACGCTGGGAGCGGATTCCACGGCGGCCATATGATTGACCGCCATAAGGCATGAAAGTATAAAATTGTGATGTTGGCTGAATGTCACCATCAATACCGCGTAAAGTATTGGCAAAGTTGGTTCCTTCAACGGTATCTGGAATCAGATCCTCCATGCCCATTAAACCAAGCATGGTTGGGTAAATGTCTGGAGCGGAAAACAGTAGGTCATTCTGTTGTGGGTTAAGCTTGCCCGGCCAACGGAATATCATTGGAATACGCATCGCTTCGTCATAATGAACATTTTTGGTTGGGTTACCGTTAGATCCCATGCAACAACCGTGATCTGAGAAAAACACTACGAGGGTATCTTCAGTAAGATTGAGACGATCTAATTCATCAACAATGCGTCCGAATTGCTCATCAACACCATTAACCATCGCCATATATTCTTTGAAAAATTGCGGTCCATAACCTTCTTGGTAGGCTTTATCCCATTGTACATTTGGGCGGGTATTTAATTGTTGTGACGTTTTACCACTGAAACGATCTAAGTATTTTTGCGGAACTTCGTCGTAAGGTGAGTGAGGTGGATTCATTGATACTACAAGAGTAAATGGTTGATCTTGTTTACGATATTGCCCATTTTCATTACGTAAGTATTTAATCGCAATGTCAGCTTCGTGCTCTGGACTCCATTGATTAATACGTAGCGGTTTATCGCGAGTTGTATCATTAGTCCAATACATTGGCGTCATATGCTTGTCATAGGTGCCATAGGCATACCAGAAATCAAACCCATGGCGACGATCTGGTGCTGTCCAGTCATTCCAATAACGGCCTTCTGCGGGATTATTATAACTAGGCACAAAAGGGGCTTGTGGCGCATCGAGGTGCCATTTACCGATATAACCCATGCTATAGCCTTGTTTTTTTAGAACATCAGACCATGTTAGGGTGCTTTTTTTTAGTTCAATTCCAAAATCTTTACCGCCAAATTGACCTTCAACACCAGTATGGCTGTTTCCCTGAATACCGTTGCGATAAGGATATTGTCCGGTCATTAACATGCCACGGAAGGGGGTACATAGTGGAAAATTAGAGACCGCTTGACGTAATACTGCACTTTGTCGAGCAAATTTATCAATATTAGGCGTCATTGATGGATCTTGCTGCATAAAGCCTAATGCTTGAGCTCGAAATTCATCAGGAAAGATGATGACTAAATTCGGTTTTTTTAATGCTTTTTCTGAGCTTGTTTTTGAAGTCGTTGCAGCTTGGGCATAACCTGCTGATAAGGTTGCAGCAACGGCACCACTAGCAGCCATACCTTTCAGTAATCCTCGACGTGATATAGACATCAACAAATCCTTATTAATTGAAAATATATATTATCTGAACATGGGCTTTTGAATTGCTTCGGATCGTAAGGTAATGAAGGTGTTTTGGCTGTGTTATTGGTCACACAAAAGAGATCGAAAGCAAAATAATGTAATTATTTGCGGTTTGGTTGTAAATATGAGAGATATGAACTGATATTTTATAAATCTAAGCTATGAATAGTTGGTTTATTTACTTTCGTTCTATATGATAGAAGGACTTACGTAACCTTACGTAATATTTTAGTGAAAGATATCGAAAGAATGTGAAAGAGATCAAAAGTTTTGTCTTGTCGCATTGTGGCTTTGTTTTTTAAGTGTAAGATTATTTCGAAATTAAATGAAAGAGATTTTATTTGATTTCACAAGGAGACAAAAGTGAAAAGTGCAATTGAAAGGCGAATGGAAATCGTCAATGTGGTTAATCTGGAAGGAAAAGCCCGTGTCGAAGATCTCGCTGAAAAATTTAATGTCTCAAGTGTCACCATTCGCAGTGATCTGAGTTTCTTGGAAAAGAATGGTTATGTTGTGCGCTCTCATGGCGCTGCGATTCCTAACTCAGGTGTGATTGCGGAATTAACCATTCATGAAAAGCGGCGGCACAACGCGGGTGTTAAATCACTCCTTGGCCAAGCAGCTGCCAAGCTTATTCATAATGGTGACACCGTGATTCTAGATTCGGGGACAACAACACGCGAAATCGCAGCCAGCCTTAAAAGTATGGAAAATGTTGTTGTCATGACTAATGGTCTGGATGTGGCAATGGAGTTAGCTTCAGCACCTGGTGTTGAAGTGTTAATGTCAGGTGGCGTACTTCGTAAAGAAGCGTTATCTTTTTCAGGCTCACAAGCCGAAGCTGGCCTAAAGAACTTTCGTTTTGATAAAGTTTTTCTAGGTGTTGATGGTTTCGATTTGCGAGCAGGTATCACAACACACAGTGAACAAGAAGCAAGTCTGAATCGTTTAATGTGTGAAATTTCTGAACAGGTTATTGCGGTTGCAGACTCTACTAAATTTGGTAAACGTAGCTGCCACATGATTCGTGAGTTCGGAAACATTGATATCTTAGTAACGGATGCAGGTATTCCTGAAGATTATTTAGCTGGTCTTCGAGAAATGAAAGTTGAAGTTATTATTGTAGAAAAAGAGCACTGACTTATTAACTCCATAATCACACCAGAGACTATGATTGTGGAGTTAATTAATGAATACGCTACAAACTCTCGTTCAACGCCATAAAGCAGGCGCTAACAATGGTATTTATGCTGTTTGCTCTGCACATCCGCTGGTAATCGAAGCAGCATTTTCTCAGGCGTTGGATGATAATTCAGTTTTATTAATAGAAGCAACGTCAAATCAAGTGGATCAATTTGGTGGTTACACTGGAATGACACCGATTGATTTTCGTGAGTTTGTATTAGCAAAGGCTGAACAATTTAATTTTCCTACCGACAATCTTATTCTAGGTGGTGATCATTTAGGCCCTAATCGTTGGCAGCATCTTCTTGCTGAAGAAGCAATGTTGCATGCCGATGATTTAATTGCAGCCTATGTTGCTGCTGGCTTTAAAAAAATTCACTTAGATTGCAGTATGTCCTGCGCCGATGATCCTATCCCACTATCTGATGAAATTGTAGCTAACCGTGCAGCCCGTTTAGGTGCTATTGCTGAAAAAACCGCGATAGCAACTTTTGGCTATAGCGACTTAGTGTACGTCATTGGAACTGAAGTACCTGTTCCTGGTGGTGCCGCTGAAACGCTAGATACGATTGAAGTTACTTCACCACAAGCAGCAATGAAAACAATCGAAACCCATCGTTGTGCATTTGCCGCCGCAAATATCGCTGATTGTTGGACACGAGTCATTGGTCTTGTGGTTCAACCAGGGGTTGAGTTTGATCACACTGGTGTTATTGATTATTGCTCAGAAAAAGCTAATGCATTAAGTGGTGTCATTGATAATTTTCCTCATATGGTGTTTGAAGCCCATTCGACTGATTACCAAACCCATGCGGCTTATCGTCAATTAGTTCGTGATCATTTCGCTATTTTGAAAGTCGGTCCTGCACTGACATTTGCGATGCGTGAAGCGCTATTTAATTTATGTGAAATTGAAGCTGAAATTATACCTAAAGCGCATTGTTCTAATTTGCGTGAGCGTATTGAAGCGCAAATGTGTGAAGCTCCACAGCATTGGCAAAAATATTATCACGGTAATGAGGCTGAACAACGTTTTTCACGCTGTTTTAGTTTCAGTGATCGTATGCGTTATTACTGGCCTGATAGTGTCATTAATCAGGCTCAAGAAACGTTATTTAGAAATTTATCTCGGGTTGATATTCCATTCCCCCTTCTTAGTCAATATATGCCACAACAATTCCAACATCTGCGTGAAGGTTTGATTACAGCAGACCCTAAAGCATTGGTATTAGACACTATTCGTCAAGTTTTACGTGCTTATTCTCAAGCGTGTACTGAAAAATTAATCGCAGAGGTTTAAATATATGGAACAGTATTTAGGTTATTCAGAAGCAGAACTACAACGCTTATCGGGTTATTGGACAGCGAAAGAAATCAATCAACAACCAGATTGCTGGGCACAAACGGCAGCAATTACACGTGAGTGTGAAGCTCAAATTAAACGCTTTATGGATAATGTTTATAGTCACTCAAACTTGCGTATTGTGTTGACTGGTGCTGGTACATCTGCCTTTGCTGGACGTGCATTAGCGCTAGGGCTTTCGCAGCGCTTACAGCGTCGAATTGAAGCTATTTCAACCACTGATATTGTGTCAAATCCTAACCAGTGCTTTGCCGAAAATATTCCAACATTGCTAGTGTCGTTTGCGCGTTCTGGTAACAGTCCTGAAAGTGTGGCTGCGGTTGAATTAGCGAATCAAACATTAACCCAGTGTTTTCATTTGGTGTTGACCTGTAATGCTGACGGTAAGTTGTATAAATGTTGCAGTAAAGATAAGCAATCACTTGCACTTTTAATGCCTGCGGAAACGAATGATCAATCTTTTGCCATGACATCAAGTTTTTCATCAATGATGCTAGCTGCTTTTTCGATATTAATGTATGGGAACGATTACACGAAAGATATCGAAAGCATTTGTAAGTGTTCTGTGGGTTTGATCAAAGATTTAAACGCACAAATAAAGGATACTGCTAACCAGGAACTAGAGCGGGTTATTTATTTAGGCAGTGGTGGTTTACAAGGTTTAGCTCAAGAATCTGCATTGAAATTACTTGAGTTAACAGCCGGTAAAGTTGTAGCGACTTACGACTCACCATTAGGGTTCCGCCATGGACCAAAATCAATTGTAAATCAAGATACTATGATTGTGGTGTTTATCAGTAATGATCCATACACCCGTAAATATGACCTTGATTTATTAGCTGAAATTTGTCGCGATAACATTGCTGCTCAAGTAGTAGCGATTACGGCACAAGCGGATGAGATTGAAACGCGTGCTGATGTTATTTGCGTTCCAGGCATGGAAGCTGCGACGGATGTTGAATTACTTTTCCCTTATATGTTGTATGCACAAATGTACTCTTTTCATCGTGCATTAGCGTTAGGGAATACACCTGATAACCCATGTCCTACTGGTGAAGTTAACCGTGTAGTGCAAGGGGTAACTATCCATAAATTACATAACAATTTTAAATAATTACGAAAGGTAGAACAATCATGACAACGCCAAACATTGTATGGACACGAATTGATGAACGTTTGTTACATGGTCAAATTCGTATTACTTGGGGTAAACACTCAGGCGCTAACCTTATTTTAGTCGCTAATGATGACGCTGCTGAAGGCCCTAATGCAGCTTTTATGCAAGCAGGTATGAAGGCATCTGCGGGCGGGGAATATGCAGTACGTTTTTTCTCAATCCAAAAAACAATTGATGTGATTAGCAAAGCATCACCCCAACAAAAGGTCTTTATTCTGTGTAATAACCCAACGGATGTTGCACGTTTAGTCGAAGGCGGCGTACCAATTACTCATTGTAATGTCGGTAATATGCATTATCACGAAGGTAAGCGTCAGATTAATAAAACAGTTTCTGTTGATGCAAAAGATATTGACGCTTTTGAGCGTATGGTAGCAAAAGGAGTGACTTGTACGATTCAAAACACTCCAGATCAAAAACCAATCAATGTACTTGAACTGGCTACAAGCGCCGCTTAATCGCGATAGCCAAACTCCAAACGTGTAAAAAGGAATAGATCATGTTTTTAGAAGCTGCGTTAGTAGCGGTTTGGGCCTTCTTTTGTGGTATCGATAAATACGATGTTGCATTGAATATCCACCGTCCACTTATTACAGGTCCTGTTGTGGGCTTGATCATGGGTGATATGCAAATTGGTTTGATTGCAGGTGCTACTTTAGAACTTGCTTGGTTAGGTCTGGTACCTAACGCGGGTGCTCAGCCACCAGATGTGACATTAGGAACGATTGCTGCGGTTGCCTTTGCAGTGATGACGGGTCAATCAGCTGAAGTCGCGATGGGTGTAGGTATGCCTATTGCGGTAATGATGCAGATGTTGGTTATCGGCTTCTTTGCAATGACATCATTCACTATGGGTAAAGCGGATCGCTTTGCTGAACGAGGTGATTCATCAGGCATCGATAAACTATTAATTATAACCATTTTACTGCGTGCCATGCTGTATGCCTCGGTTGCCTTTGTAACTGTTTACTTTGGTGAACATGCTGCAACCTGGATTGATGAAAATGCACCTAAAGCACTACTAACTGGTTTAGGTATTGGTGCCAAGATGGTTCCTGCGATTGGTTTCGCAATGTTGTTGAAAATCATGTGGTCAAAAGAAGTGGCAGGTGTGTTCTTCATTGGCTTCGTAATGACGACTTACTTAAAACTACCAATTATGGCTGTCGCAATTATCGGCGCCTCAATTGCAGCACTGTACTACTTCTTTAGCGGTTCAAACAACGGTGGCTCTAACAATCAACCTGGAGAATTTGAAGATGGCATCTGATATCACAGCGGGAACACTTCGCGATAAAAACACGGAAGAACATGTAAATTTGGTTGATGATATCGATGCGTATGAAGATACCACACCACGTAAAGTGATTACCAAGAAAGACCTCTGGATGTGTTCAATCCGCGGTTTATTCATGGAAGGTAACTTTAACTTTGAACGTATGCAAGCGGGTGGTTTTGCTTACTCGATTATTCCGGCACTTAAAAAGATCCATGGTGATAACAAAGCTGATTTAGCCAAGGCACTAAAGAACCACCTGCAGTTTTTTAATGCTTCACCTAAGCTGTTTACCTTCTTATTAGGTACAGCGATTGCGATGGAAGAGAACAAAGAAAAACCATCAACTGTTAACGTAATGAAAGTTGCTGGTATGGGACCAACAGGTGGTATCGGTGACGCTATCGACCACATGACATTGATGCCATTAACGCTAGCGTTAGGTGCTTCAATCGCAATGGAAGGCTCTATTGCAGGTCCATTTGTATTCTTCTTCTTGTACCAAATTGTTCACTTTGCGGTTTACTTTGGTTTGATGTTCATGGGCTATAAAGCGGGTACTGCCGCGATGGTTAACATGAGTGATTCAACTGAGAAACTGGCTAAAGCGGCCAATATTATGGGTATCTTTGTTATTGGTGCGCTCTCCGCGACCTTTATTAAGGTGCAGACGACCCTCAGTCTCGAACTGGGGGGAAAGGTGGTGGACTTGCAGACCGCATTATTTGACAAAGTAATGCCGAATATTCTGCCACTGATGTTGGTGTTCTTCATGCTTAAGATGGTGAAAGGCACTGGATTCTGGGCTAAGCCACCAGTATTGATTTTCAGCACACTTGCTGCAGGCGTTGTTGGTCACATGTTGGGTATTTTGTAATAACACCATCGTTTAGTAGTGATGAGAACCATCATTAATAATCTCAAGGGGGACAGCGCTCCCCCTTATTTTCAAGGAAAGAATCATGATTGGTATCGTTGTTTCAGGTCATATTAACTTTGCATCAGGCATGGAATCTGCCGTATTAGCGATTGCTGGTGAACAACAGCAAATGGCGTATGTTGATTTCGTTGAAACTATGTCAACTGATGAGCTAGAGCTAGCTTTACGTCAAGCAGCAAAAGATGTTGATAGCGGTGATGGGGTATTGTTTTTAACTGATATTCCAGGTGGATCTCCTGCTAATCGTGCGTTAGCAATACTGATGGATACACCGAATGTTGAACTTATTGGTGGTGCTAATTTACCCATGATTGCCAATGCTGCATTTGAGCGTGATGATGCAGATTTAACTGAACTTGTAGATACTTTGCTTGATATTGGTATGTCATGCATGAAAGACATGCGTCGTGAACTTAATAGCATGATGACGCAATCGGCTGAACTTGAATGTGAAGACGGACTGTAATTATGCGCTTTGCACTTCATCCACAACGTATATTCACCCCCACTGGGATTCGCTATAACCACTATGTAGTAGTGAATAACGGCAAGGTTGAAAGCATCACTGATAGTCAACCTTTTGATTGTGAAGTGATTGAATTAGATGGTCAAACATTAGTCCCCGGTTTTATTGATATTCATATTCATGGTCGTGCGGGTGCTGATGTAATGGATGCCACTCCGCAAGCATTACAAACGATAGCACAAGCATTGCCAGCGACAGGAGTCGTGGCGTGGGTTGGAACAACAGTAACTGCACCTTGGCAAGATATTGTCTCTGCCTTACAGCAAGTACGGCACTTTTGTGAGCAACCACAGCAACAAGGCGCAAGGTTATTAGGCAGTTTTCTGGAAGGGCCTTATTTTACGGAGACTCATCGCGGCTCACACCCAACTCAATATTTAACAGCGCCAACCATTGCGGCGTTAGCAGAATTAAAAGAAGTTGCTGCAGATTCATTATTACGCGTAGCCCTTGCACCTGAATATGACGGTGCTAATGAAGCCATTCAATGGCTAACGGCTAACGGTATTAAAACCTCGATTGCACATACGAATGCTAATTTTGAACAAGTGACCCAAGCACATCAACACGGTGCTGATTGTGGAGTGCATTTATTTAACGGTATGAGTGGCTTGCATCATCGAGAGCCTGGCTGTGCTGGTGCTGTTCTGTATCACGATATGTTAGTTGAACTGATTGCTGATGGTATTCATGTACATCCAGTAATGATGCAACTTGCTTATCGAATCAAGGGTTATCAGGGCATGGCATTAATCACTGATTGTATGCGTGCTGGTGGGCTTGATGATGGTAAGTACCAACTTGGCGCGCAGATGGTTAACGTCATCAATGGTGAGGCTCGTACTGACGATGGTTCACTTGCAGGTAGCACTTGTAGTTTAGATCAAGCGATTCGAAATATGATTTTGTTAGCCAATGTACCTGAATGGGAAGCTATCCAGATGGCAACAATGGTACCTGCAAAATATTTAGGTATTGATCATCAACTAGGTTCGATAGCAACGGGATATAACGCCAGCTTTGCAGTACTTAATTCTCAATTTGAAATTCAAGCAACCTTAATCGACGGTGAGTGGTATTACCCAACATCGCATTAATAATAATTCGTAATCATTCACACCTTAGTTAAGTGTTGTGAGTAATGTAATGATTTAAGAGGTTTTTCATGGAAATTCGTCAACCAATTCATAGTCAGCATGCCAAGCAATTAGACACTGCAGGTCTTCGTGAGCAGTTCTTAATTGAAAATATGTTTCAAGAAGGTGAGATCACCCTTACTTACAGTCATATTGATCGCATCATTGTTGGTGCAGCTGTACCGACAACGAGTGCGATTGCTTTTGAAGGTGGTAAAGAGATCGGGGTTGATTACTTTTTGCAACGTCGTGAGTTAGGCATTATCAATATTGGTGCTCCTGGCTTAGTGATTGTTGATGGCGAAACCTTTGAAATTGGATCGCGTGAAGCTATTTATGTTGGTATGGGCGCACAAGATATTCGTTTTGAAAGTGTGGTTGCTAATAATCCAGCTCGCTTTTACTTAAATTGCGCGCCTGCTCATCATAGCTACCCAACCCGTAAAATTACTCGTGAAGAAGCATCACCAGAGCAAATTGGTAGCCAAGAAAACTGTAACGTTCGTACTATTTATAAATATTTACACCCATCTGTATTACCGACTTGCCAGCTACTAATGGGCATGACTGAACTCGCACCTGGTAGTTTGTGGAATACTATGCCATGTCATACGCATGAGCGTCGTATGGAAGTGTATTTGTACTTTGATATGAGCCAAGACAACATCGTGTTCCATTATATGGGCGAGCCACAAGAAACCCGTCATATCGTGGTGCGTAATGAACAAGCTGTGATCAGTCCAAGCTGGTCAATTCACTCTGGAGTGGGCACTGCGGCTTATACCTTTATTTGGGGTATGGTCGGTGAAAACCAAACTTTCCACGATATGGATCATGTCGCGATGAGCGATCTTAAATAAGCCGTTGTGGTTAATTATTAATGAATTTAGCTGGTAACGCTGGCAGTGATTGTCAGCGTTATTATACAAGGATAGAACTCGATGAAGATGTTTGATTTAAGCGGTAAAGTTGCGATTGTAACTGGTTGTAATACAGGTCTTGGCCAAGGTATGGCACTTGGACTTGCAAAAGCTGGGGCAAATATTGTTGGTATCGGCCATCAAGAAGCACCTGAAACCCAAGCACAAGTTGAAGCATTAGGACGTAAATTTCACTACATCACTGCCAATTTAATGCAGCAAGATAAGCTTGAAAGTATTGTTGCAGAAGCGGTTGAAGTAATGGGAAGTGTTGATATTTTAATTAACAACGCCGGCATTATTCGTCGTGAAGACTTACTTAAATTCTCTGAAAGTGATTGGGATGATGTGATTAACATTAACCAAAAAACCTTGTTCTTCTTATCCCAAGCCGTTGCTAAACGTTTTGTTGAGCAAGGTAATGGCGGCAAGATCATTAATATCGCGTCAATGCTGTCTTACCAAGGTGGTATTCGCGTACCGTCATACACCGCGAGTAAATCAGCAGTAATGGGCCTAACCCGTGCATTAGCGACTGAATTAGCTGAGTATAATATCAACGTTAATGCGATAGCACCTGGTTATATGGCGACAGACAATACAACCGCACTGCGTGCAGATGCTGAGCGTAATGCAGCGATCCTAGAGCGTATTCCTGCTAATCGTTGGGGTTTACCCTCTGATTTGGAAGGTCCAGCGGTCTTTTTAGCATCAAGTGCTAGTGATTACATTAATGGTTATACCATCGCTGTTGATGGCGGTTGGTTAGCACGCTAAGGAGAGCTGCTCATGACAACATTAGGTTCAAAAGAAACGATTTTAGCAGCAATGAAGCGAGTCTATCGTTACCAAGCGCAAAACCAAACTCGCAGCGTGGTACGTCGTAGTGGTAAAACACGTTTTATTAAAGATACCGACTGGGAACGTGGCGTGTTTTGGTCGTGTGTCTCAGCGGCATGGTTAGCGACTGATGATAATGAATATCTTGATGGGGTGATGAATTATACCCTCCATACGGGATTCCGTACTGGGCCGAATGATCGTTTTGCTGATGATCATATTTGTTGTCAAGCCTACCTTGATATTTACCCATTAGTTGATCAAATTGAAGCATTAGAGCCAACTATTAAAGCCTTGGATCTTATGGTTGAAAACCCACAGCCTGGTCGTAAAGATTGGTGGTGGTGTGATTCATTATTTATGGCACCACCTGCATTTGCAGCGTTAACTCAGCGTACTGGTGATAGTAAATATCTTGATTATATGAATACGGCATTTTGGGATTCCGTTGAGCATCTACTCGATCCTGAAACAGGTCTATTCTACCGTGATTATCGTTATATTCCTGATGGCAATGGTGGCGAGTTACGTGAAGCCAATGGCAATAAAGTTTTCTGGAGCCGCGGTATTGGTTGGGTATTAGCCGCTATACCACGCTTATTAGCGCGTATGCCTGAAGATTATCCTCATCGCGATAAATATTTAGCATTATTTACTGCGCTTGCTGCTGAAGTGATTAAGTATCAACAAGCCGATGGTTTTTGGCGTACAAGCTTGCTTGATCCTGAAAACTTCCCGGCACCAGAAAGCAGTGCGACTGCACTATTCTGTTATGGCTTAGGGTGGGGTATTAAGCAAGGCCACCTTGATGCTGAAACGTATATGCCAGTGGTTGAAACATCATGGGCTGCATTACAAACCTGTATTCACGATAATGGCATGATGGGTTGGGTACAATTACCCGCTTTCAATCCTCGTGATGTCGCGTTTGAGCATAATATTGATTACGGTGCAGGGGCTTTCTTATTAGCTGCAACCGCAGTCGCTGATTTAGTGTCATAAATAATAATAACGTCAATGTGAGTTGGTGAAAAAGCGAGGTTATGTTAAGCCGATTTGCTCGTCAGATCGGCTTTTTTATATCTAAAAAACAATAAATAAGGATATTTTAATGAATAAGTTAGTCATGATTGCTACCGCTACTATTACGGTGATGGCTAGTTATAATGTCGTTGCTGAAACAGTTGTACCTAAGTCTGCAATATATAATATTAACCATACCGAAATCGCGCCCGTTATTGATGGTATTGCGCATGATAATGAATGGAAGTCAGCACAAGCGTTAACAGTTTTCAGCTTTCCTTGGCGTGATACTCCAGCTCCTGCAACAGAATTTAAAGCATTATGGCATGCTGAGACACTCTATTTTCAATACACAGTGACGGATAAGAATGTTGCAATAGGGACTGATCCTGAGCGGGCGATTTTAGACTCCGATAGAGTCGAGATATTCCTTGCTAAAGATGCGGAATTATCGCGTTATTACACCATGGAAATTGATCCTAAAGCACGAGTATTTAGTGCACAAGCAAGCTATGACATGATGAATAAAAAGCGTGCGTCACTTGATAGTAATTGGACATGGAAAGGCTTAGAAACTAAAGCCAGCCTAACTGACAGTGGTTATATTGTTGAAGGTAAACTGCCATTGCAGACATTAACGGATTTATCGCTATGGCAAAATAAACAACAAACACAGCTATTATGTGCATTAATGCGAGCTGAGTTTACTCAACAAGCCGACGGTAAGTTAGATATGGGTTGGATGACATGGGTTGATCCTAAAACACCGACACCAAACTTTCATAATCCACAAACATTTGGTAGCTGTCGTTTAGTGAAGTAATTGCTTTAAAAGAAAATCACGGTAGTTAAAAAAGGTTTATGCCAGTATTTAGATAATACGGTGTAGGCCTTTTTTATTTTAGGTTGATGTTTTTTATCCTTAACCGTTAGCTTTTAGGCGTGAAGGGCTGCAAATATTGGGATAATCACTAAACTCTGTGAGATAATACTTGGCTAAGGTATAAATCGGCCAAGATTAGGGCTAGATTTATTCTCTCCGAGATATTTTTATTGTATTCCCAATCGAGTTAGTGGACTTAATGATACGTATTAATGAAGTTAAATTACCGTTAGATCATAGTGAAGTCGCTTTACATGATTTTGTCATCAACAAGTTATCGATAAATAAAGATCAATTGGTTGATATTCATGTTTTTAAACGAGGCTACGATGCCCGTAAAAAGAATGATATCTATCTTATTTATACTTTAGATATCACCTTGAAAGATGTTGATGAAGAGCAATTACTAACGACATTTGCTGACGATCATCAGGTGAAAAAATCACCAGATACTAGCTATAAATATGTTGCTCAAGCACCTGAAAACTTAACCGAGCGTCCAATTGTTATTGGTATGGGTCCATGTGGTTTATTTACTGGACTTATTCTCGCGCAGATGGGATTTAAACCTATTATTCTAGAACGTGGAAAATCAGTACATGAGCGTGCCAAAGATACTTTCCGTTTTTGGCGTACGCGCGAGCTCAACACTGAATCAAATGTTCAATTTGGTGAAGGTGGTGCTGGTACATTCTCTGATGGTAAATTATACAGCCAAGTGAAAGATCCTCGTTTCCTAGGGCTTAAAGTAAAACAAGAATTTGTTGCAGCGGGCGCACCGGCTGAAATTATTTATCTCAGTAAGCCTCACATTGGTACTTATAAATTGGTAACGATGGTTGAAAAGATGCGCCGTAAAATTATTGAACTTGGCGGTGAGATTCGTTTTGAAACTCGCGTTGAAGAAATCAATATTGAAGATAACCAAGTGTCTGGTGTGACATTATCAACCGGTGAAGTGATCCCGTCAAAGCACGTAGCATTAGCTATTGGTCACAGCGCACGCGATACTTTTAAGATGTTGTATGACAAAGGCGTACATCTTGAAGCGCAATCATTTTCAGTTGGCTTCCGTATTGAGCATAAACAAGAAACTATTGATGTAGCACGTTTTGGTAAAAATGCAGGTCATCCATTGCTTGGCGCCGCTGATTATAAACTGGTTCACCACTGTAAAAATGGTCGTTCAGTCTATAGTTTCTGTATGTGTCCTGGCGGCGTGGTTGTTGCAGCGACATCAGAGCTTGAATCAGTGGTAACTAATGGTATGAGTCAGTACTCACGCAGTGAGCGCAATGCTAATAGTGCGATTGTCGTTGGTATCTCACCGGAAGATTTTGCTAATGATCCAATGCAAGGTATTGCACTACAGCGTCAGTTAGAGCGTAATGCTTATATTCTTGGCGGTAGCAGCTATGATGCGCCTGCACAATGCGTAGGTGATTTCTTAGCAGGTAAAACGGTTAGTCAGATGGGTGATGTTGAACCATCTTACAAACCTAATGTTAAATTGACTGATCTAAGCACCAGTTTGCCGGCTTATGCGATTGAAGCTATCCGTGAGGCATTACCTGCGTTTAATAAAAAGATCAAAGGTTTCTCAAATGCCGATAGCATGCTAACAGGTGTTGAAACTCGTACATCTTCGCCGGTACAAATTAAGCGTGGTAAAGACTTCCAAAGCATTAATACCAAGGGTTTATATCCTGGTGGTGAAGGTGCTGGTTATGCTGGTGGTATTTTATCTGCGGGTATCGACGGTATTAAAGTTGCCGAAGCTATCGCACTTGATATGTTAAATGCGTAATTAGTTAAATATAGAGGTGTGATAACAACGAATCCGTGTTTGTTATTGCACCTTTTATTCTCGCTCAGCTACCTTGTTGTTATCTTTTTTAGCTTCGCTTCTCATCCTCATTTATTTTCACATCTGTAAAAGAATCGACCAGCAGAACATTTGCTAATTACACGACAGCTGTAATTTTAATGGTTAGTTTGTAAAGTAAAAAAGTGTAATGTCAAAAAAACGACAGTTTTAGTATTATTGATAAGAATATTAATTAATACCAATTGTTGGTTTTTTTAATGGTTATTGTTAATAGTTTTAAGTTGCTAGTCATGCTGAAATATTTGGTTACAATAACGCAAAATAAGAGTAAATAGCCTTTATCGATTGATAGAGTGCTAAGGGTTTACTGATAGTAATAATATGGAAATATAGTCGGATATAAATAGTAAATGTTAAATGAAAGGCGGTTCTTTTTATCATTAATGCCGTATTTGTTATTGCTTGTAGCGGGTATTGTTGATTCGGTTGGTTTTTTGCACCTTAAAAATGGGGTATTTGCTTCTTTTATGAGTGGTAACTCAACTCACATGGGAATGATGCTGAGTTATCACGATTACCCTCGTGCTTCTATTTATATTGCAATATTGGGTATTTTCATTATAGGGGCAATGTCTGGCGAATTAATTGCTTTATCTAGTCGCCGATTCTACCGTGGTGTTGTTATGACTTCGGTATCGATTGTGCTGCTATTTGCCACTATTATGCAGTACTATGTGCCTTTTTTAGTGATTAATTTTATTATTTGTTACGCCATGGGGATGCAAAATATTGCCTTGCGATTAACTATCGAAAAAGCGATACCATTAACCTATGCCACTGGTTATTTAGTTAATATTGGTCGTTTATTGGCGTTAGCCATTGTTGGCAAAGGTGATAAAAAGCGCTTGATGCAATACCTTGGTCTATGGGGATCATTGATCAGTGGCGCAGTGATAGGAGGGATCATTATGCAAACAATACCTCAATACTCATTATTACTGCCATTAGCATTAACAACTTTAATTGCTATTACATTGCTCTATATTGAGCATACTCATCGCTCGACGCCAATTGATACTGAGTTGTAACCGCGCTTATCAATTCACACTGTAAATAATAAAAAAGCCAGCATTAAAGATGCTGGCTTTTTTAGTTATATTTGAAATTTAAGCGCTTAAAATAGCATCACGCATTTTACATATAACATCTTGTTTTTGTTCCGTTGTTAACGTGCGTAATGGTAAACGTGGATCCCCTGCGTCAATATCATGCAGCATCATTGCCGTTTTGCCTGCAGCAACACCGCCGTATTCAACTAAGACACGAATAACAGCAATCACATTATCCATTTTATTGATCACAGTTTGGTGATCGCCTTTAGCAAAAGCATCAATCATGTCGTGATAAAGTGGTGCGGCATAATTATAAGTACTGCCAACGGCACTGATAGCGCCAACCGCTAATGCACCAGGGAAGTGCTCATCAACGCCCCATGGCACATCAAATTTACTATCACAAACACGTAAACAGCGTTGGTATTCATATAAATTAGTGCTATTAAATTTCACACCGTATAAATTAGGAATAACCTTATCTGCTGCCAATAAGAACTGTTCCATATCAACCGTTACGCCGCTCATTTCTGAGTGGTAGTAATAAAACCCTTTTGATGGAGCAGCTTCGGCAACTGCTTTACAGTAATTGACGAGATCAGTGACATTATTAGGTTTGAAGAAGCAAGGACCGATAGCAGAAGTCGCATAAATGTCTAATTGATCAGCATGACGCGTTAATTCAAGCGTGTCAGCGATACTCAAAGCACCAGTATGAATAATTAGTTTTAATTTACCTGTACTTGCTTTTACCCAACGTTCAGCGACTGCTTTACGTTCAGCCACTGAACAATGAATACCTTCACCTGTTGTTCCTAATACATAAGCGCCAACAACATTGGTGGCAATTAAATGCTTAGCAATTGCATCGATGGCATTATAGTCAATTTCACCATTAGCCAAAAATGGAGTATGAGGGGCTGCAATTAAACCTGTTAGCTTTTCCATGTCTCAGATCCTTACCTGTGAAGTTTAACTTCTAAATAATAATATTTGTGGAGTTTAGTTATCATACGAAGTGATATTTCGGTTGGCAATAAAAAAACAATGGCATTAACTGCTTTTGCTAGAAACTGTGATCTATTGCTATTAATTGTAAATATAAATTTATAAATGATTATTTTGCCGCGAAATAACAGTTAGATTTGATTTTGGAGTAAAACTTCATAATGATGATGACGCCATCAAGGCTAAAAATTGCAAGGATAACCTATGAATGCCGCCACCGACGCGATTCAAGTTGGTAAAATTTTAGACACGTTAGGCAGTTTACGCGATAGTTTGACTCCATCCGCTCGTCGAATTGCTGATTATGTTTTAGCTCAACCGCAGTATGTTACAGAGCTTTCAATTGCTGAACTGTCACAACAAGCTAAAGTGGGTGAAGCTAGTATTATTCGTTTCTGTAAAGGGCTTAATTTTAAAGGTTTTCAAGATCTTAAGATGAAGTTAGCCATTGAAGTTGCCACACCTAATGATGCAGAAAAACATATGCTTGATACCGAGTTAACCCCTGAGGATAACGCTGAGCATATTGGCCGAAAATTGCAGCAGACAATCAGTAATGTACTAGGTGAAACACTCAACTTATTAGATTTTTCTGAATTAGAAGCGGTTGCGAGTGCTTTTCAACAGCAAAAACGGATTTACTTTTTTGGCGTTGGTTCATCAGGTATCACCGCAGAAGATGCTAAAAATAAATTAATGCGGATTGGTTTTGATGTCGATGCATTAACCAATAACCATTTTATGTATATGAAAGCTGCGTTATTAACTGCTGACGATATTGCGATTGGTATTAGTCATTCTGGGACATCAAAAGAGACCATTAAAGCGTTAGAGTTAGCAAAAGAGTGCGGTGCTATGACCGTTGCCTTAACTCATAATCCTTTATCACCATTGGCTACATTGTCAGATTACGTGTTAATTAATGGTAATCGACAAGGACAGTTGCAAGGTGACTCTATTGGTACCAAAATCACCCAACTATTTGTATTAGATATACTTTATACGTTGTTAGTTCGTGATAATCCTGACTATACACGCCAGCAGAAATATAAAACAACTCAAGCTCTTGATTGATTAATTAATAGAGCAGCAGCGAGGCCACATTCTAATGTGGCTTTTTTTATGAGTAAATTTTAACGTTACATTATATTTTCTCCTTGAATCAATGGGCGCTTTTTTGAGCATTCAAGTGTGACTGGTATCGTTGTTTTGACGTTATTTTAGACAAATAGTGTGCAATATATCTCTATTTAAAATGTTTATTATTGCGTCACTCCAATGATAACGACAGTATGGAGTCAAACTTCATAACGTTGATATTTTTGGAGCTAACGATCATGGTTCAGCGCTCACAAGCACTTCTTGCACGTATAAATAATGGCTTTATTTCTTCTTGTCAGCCTATAGATGATAGTCCAATGGATCAGCCACAGATTGTAGCTGCAATGGCACAATCATCTGTTTTGGGCGGAGCCTCAGGTTTACGTATTGAAGGTATTGCTAATTTACGTGCAACTCGGCCTCATGTTGATGTTCCTATTATTGGCATCGTAAAACGAGATTTAACTGATTCAGATGTAAGAATTACGCCATTTTTACAAGATGTTGCAGATCTTGCTGCTGCAGGGGCTGACATTATTGCCATCGATGGTACGCAACGCCAACGGCCTGAAACCGTCGCTAACCTCATTAATGCCATTCATCAATACGGCTGTTTAGCTATGGCTGATTGCTCCAATTTGGCTGATGGTGATATGTGTCACCAACTTGGTGCCGATATTATTGGGTCGACATTATCAGGTTATACGGGAGGAAATATCCCTACGAAACCTGATTTAGAATTAGTGATGGCATTGCATCAGCGTGGTTATTTTGTGATGGCAGAAGGGCGTTATAACTCGCCAGATTTAGCTGCTCAAGCGATTACGGCTGGTGCTAATTGTGTCACTGTCGGTTCTGCAATTACGCGTATTGAACATATTTGTCAGTGGTTTAAAGGGGCTGTAACTAGTGCATCCGCCGCTCATGAATTACCAGCTAAGGATATCGCATGAGTGTTTGTCTAGCGGTGGATATTGGTGGTACCAAAATAGCGGCGGCACTCGTGGATTGTACAACTAGTCATATTATTGAGCGTTGCCAAATAGCGACCCCAAAGACGCAACAGCCTGCTATTTTATCTGCAGCATTAGAGTCACTATTAATTCCATTTATAGCCCAAGCAGATTTTGTTGCTGTTGCTTCAACAGGCATTATTAATAACGGTATTTTAACTGCTTTAAATCCTACTAATTTAGGTGGCTTAAATCGATTCGAACTCGTTGATTGTATTTATAAAATTACTCAATTACCTACTTATGCTATCAATGATGCCCAAGCGGCAGCGTGGTATGAATTTATTTCACTTAATCCTAATAGCAACACTGACAATATGTTGTTTATTACTATTTCTACCGGTATCGGTGGTGGGTTAGTGTTGAATCAACAATTACAAACTGGTGCTCGTGGTATTAGTGGTCATATAGGTCATACCGTAGTGAATGCGAATGGACCTTTGTGTGGTTGTGGCCGTCAAGGTTGTATTGAAAAAGTCGCCTCAGGTACTGCTATTGGTGAAATTGGAACGTCATTATTTAATCATTTATGCAGTGGACAAGACGTTTATCAATTGGCACTTGAAGGTAATAGTGCTGCGTTAAATATTATTCATTCTTCAGCTGCTGCGGTGGCTGAGTTAATCGCTAATCTGACCATTACATTAGATCTCGATACCGTTGTTATCGGTGGCAGTGTTGGTCTAGCGCCAAATTATTGTAATTACATTCAGCAATATCTAAATGAAAAACCAGAACTTTATCGACCTCGTATTATCCTCGCTCAATCAGGTGGAGATGCGGGGTTATTAGGTGCTGCAAGTTGGTTTGCACAACAACAAACTCATTAATAATTATTTAAATATTTTATCTCAACCCCTATATGGTGAGGCTTATATGGAAATTCAAGCATTTGGTACGGTAAACTATATCGTGCTGTTCGCATATCTAGTTGGCGTAATGTTGGTGGGTGTTTATTTTGCCCGTCGTCAAAAATCTGCAGATGATTATTTTAAAGCCGGTGGCCGAATACCGGGCTGGGCTGCGGGTGTCAGTGTGTTTGCTACCACATTGAGTTCTATTACTTTTATGTCTATTCCTGCTAAGGCTTATACATCAGATTGGACTTTTCTTGTCGGGCAGTATTTAGCGATTCTTATTCTGCCAATCGTATTTTATTTTTATATCCCATTTTTTAGAAAGCTCAATCTAACCTCTGTATATGAATATTTAGAGCGTCGTTTTGATATTAAAATGCGTTTATTCGCTAGTATGTCATTTATGTTATTTCATATTGGTCGTATTGCGATTATTACCTACTTAACGGCACTAGCATTAATGCCTTTTGTGAATATTGACCCACTAACAATTGTATTTTTAATTGGTGTGTTATGTATTGTATATACTTTCCTTGGCGGTATTGAAGGGGTTATTTGGACTGACGTAATTCAAGGTATTATGTTGTCAGTTGCTGCGGTTTTAATCTTTGTCACTATCTGTTTTCATGTTGATGGTGGTGTTTCTGAAGTGTTCCGTTTAAGTGCAGAACAAGATAAATACTTCCCTAGTTCAAGTTTTGAATGGAGCTGGACGAACAGTACCTTGCCAGTACTTATGATTGGTTTCTTATTCGCTAACTTACAGCAATTTACGGCGAGTCAAGATGTTGTACAGCGCTATATTGTTACAGATTCGATTGAAGAAACGAAAAAAACATTGATCACTAATGCTAAATTAGTCGCTTGTGTGCCTATTTTCTTCTTCGCTATCGGTTCGGCTTTATATGCCTTCTATAGCCAAAATCCACAGTTGATACCTGAGAATTTTAATACTGGCGGTATCTTACCTTTCTACGTTATTTCGCAAATGCCAGCAGGTATTGCTGGATTGATTATTGCCGCGATTTTTGCAGCATCACAATCAAGTATTTCAAGTAGCTTAAATAGTATCTCTGCATGTTACACCATGGATATTTATAACCGCTTTGGTGCAGAGAAGAATATGCAGCAAAGCTTTAAGACCGCACGTATTGTTACGGTTGTTGCTGGTGTGCTAGGTGTTGCCGCCTCTGTGTATTTAATTAAAAGTAATGAAAGTCAATTATGGGATGCGTTTAATAGCCTAATTGGTTTAATGGGTGGGCCGATGACGGGTCTGTTTATGCTGGGTATTTTTGTTCGCCGAGCGAATGCGGGCAGTGCGCTATGTGGTGTGATTGCGGCGGTGGTAGCAATATTGTTTGTTCGTGGTTTTACTGACCTTAACTTCTTCTTCTATGGTGTGATTGGTACTTTAATGGTGGTGGTAGTCGGTTTTATAACCGCACCTTTCTTTAAAAATAAATCAGCTGAAGAACTTGACGTAGTGACTGAATAATAAACTTAAAATAAAGCGGAAAAGATTGATACTTTTCCGCTTCTTATAAAGGATAAGAAGATGATTTTTGGTGAAATCAAACAACCGTTACACGCATTACCAACGGCTTTTCAGCAAGCGATAAATTTTATTAATAGTAATGATATGGCGTTATTGGAAAATGGTCGTTATGAAATAGATGGTGATCGTATTTTTGCTAATGTAATGAGCTTTGAAACCCAAGATGCGGCGAATAAACAGGGTGAAGTACATCAACAATATATTGATTTTCAATATTTAATCAGTGGTGAAGAACGTATTGATGTTTCATCAAGTTTAGCTGGCTGTATACCTGCAACTGATTATGACAGTGATAATGATTTTGCTTTAGTTGAAACGATGCCTGATACCAGCTCGCTATTATTAAAGCCGGGGATGTTTCTTGCTATTTTTCCACAGCAACCACATAAACCAGGCTGTGTTATCACGACACCGATGGTGATTAAAAAGGTCGTTATCAAAATTCATCAAGCATGTTTGTCGTGATCTTACGCTCAGCGTGATTGTAATGATAATTAACATTTATTGGAGATGTTATGAATAAATCATTTACTCAATTCGCAATAATGTGTTCACTATTATCCTTATCAACCAGTGCTATGGCTGAGCAGCTATGGCCTGATTTACCTCAACCGATTAAAAACGGTATTAGTGCCCAAGCTGATAATATTGTTTATGTCGGTTTAGGTGCTGCTGGTAAGTCGTTCTATGCAATGGATACTGCTAGTAGTAAGCCGCAATGGCAAAAGTTGGCTGATTTTACAGGTCCGGTTCCTGACCAAGCAACGGCAGCGGCTGTTGACGGGAAAATTTATATTTTTTCTGGATCAGGGAAGCTTAAAGCAACGGATAAATCGCCAATTATTTTTGATAGTGTTTATGTTTACGATATAAAAAATAATAATTGGTATAAGCAAAATACTCATACTCCTGTCGGTTTGTTAGGGGCCGCCGCTTATCCTTTAAATCAAACTGAAATCGCAATCTTTGGCGGTTATAACAAACCACAGTTTGATCAGTATTTGCGCGCTGTTTCTACGATAGATAAACATGCTGAACCTCATAAATGGCAACAAACAGTGACTGATTTTATGGCACGTGCACCAGAGTCTTATCAATGGAACCAAGACATTCAGGTTTATCATACTGATACTAATAGTTGGTCTACCAAAGGCAAGAGTCCTTATCTCGCTAATTGTGGTGCAGCATTAGTGGGGGAAGGGGATAATATTACTTTAATTAGTGGTGAAATTAAGCCTGGATTACGTACTCCGATAGTAAAAACGGTCACTATAAAAGGCTCTCAAGTTGATTGGCAACAGTTGGCATCCTTACCTGATGCTGCGAATGGTCAATTACAAGAAGGTGTTGCCGGTGCTTATGCAGGTAAAAACCAAGGTGTATTAATTGTGGCTGGTGGTGCTAATTTTCTTGGCGCAAGGGCGAAAGCGGAACAAGGCGATTGGTTTGCGCATGACGGCTTGAGTAAGCATTGGAGTCAAGATATTTACACTTACCATAATGAAAAATGGGCGTTGGCGACGACTAAATTGCCACAAGGATTAGCTTATGGTACTGCTTTTTCCACACCAACGGGTGTATTGATGGTTGGAGGAGAAAATGCTACGGGTAAACCACAAACAAAAGTATATATGCTGCGTTATCAGCAATCAGATATTCGTGTGATTGATTAACTATACAGTAACGTCAAGCTACTGTTTTTGAAGTAGCTTGATGAATAAAATAGCGGGTGATCATACTCTCTGAATTCGTCGTTGGTGATTGCCATTAAGTGCATATGTTCTTACACTGGTTATCGTTGCTTTGTTGATAATGGAGAATGATATGTATACGCCTATTCCTTGTAATATTATTAACGGCGTTATTTTTGATTTAGATAATACACTGGTAAGTTCAAAATTAGACTTTGATTGGTTACGGCAGCAGTTAGGCTGTACGGCTGATACTGATTTATTACAGTATATTGATGATATCGCGGATATTTCTCTGCGAATACAACTAGAAAACAAAGTTATTGAATATGAATTAGCCGATGCCCGTCAATCAGCGATTATGCCTGAATGTGATGAATTATTGTCTTATCTTGGCCAACAAAAAATCCCTACTGCGGTTGTGACACGTAATTGTTCTCAAGCTGCAATGTTGAAGATAAATCACCATAAGCTGCAATTTGAACGTATTGTTTCACGTGAAGATTTCCCACCTAAACCAGCACCTGATGCTTTAATCGATATTGCAGAACAGTGGCAGCTAGATCCTCAAAATATACTTTATGTTGGTGATTACGTTTATGATTTACAAGCAGCTTATCATGCGAATATGCCATCATGTTTAGTGACTAATGGTGAGGATTTACCTTTTCTTAATCAGGCATCGGTTGTGGTTCAACAGTTGGGAGGCTTAACCAAAATTTTACGTGAGCAAGCATATATGTTACCGCAAGAGCATGATAGGGTAGAGTCTAATGCCCAGTCAGGAAATTAATTATGGCTAATCCAGTGAACCCAAAAGCATTACTTCATAGCAAATGGACTAAAGTGGTTGTGGATAATAAAGAAAAGCATTTTGAGATAGTAACCGTATTATTTAATGATAATCAGCAAGTCGAAAAGTGTGTTATTCAAGCGGTAATGACTAATCGACTTTATGATATTAATTGGCAAGATTTAAAAGACGATCAGATTTGGCTTATAGGTTGGAATTAAGCGTTATTTTCTCAAGTTCCAATAATGTTTGTTTTTTATCGAGACCGCCAGCATAACCAGTTAATTTTCCATTTTTGCCAATCACACGATGGCATGGAATAACGATTGATAATGGATTTTTACTGTTTGCCATACCAACGGCTTGGCAGGCTTTTGGGTTACCAATCGTAATTGCGAGTTGTTGATAGCTCCAGTTGATGCCATACGGAATAGTCAGCAATGCTTGCCAAACACGTTGTTGGAACTCTGTACCTTGAGGGGCTAACGGTAAATCAAATTGTTGTCGTGTTCCTGTGAAGTATTGTTGCAGCTGTTGCTCACATTCAATTAAAAGTGGGTGTTGCGGTGCGTAAGTTGCTACTTCAATGGTTGGTGTCTGGTGTTTATATAAAATTGCAGTTAACGCATTATCAGTGGCATATAACGTTAAACAGCCTAATGGTGTGTCTATAGTGCGGTAATAAGTCGACATTATAAAAACCTTCGCGCTATACATTGAGAATCAAGTATAGCGCGATTAATTATAGGTAAGAAATTGATTAATGGTGCTGTTTTAAATACTCAAGTGCGCCTACGATCGCAGCAACTTGCGCCATATTACATTCATTATCTGTAACACGAGGGCTATCAGGATAGACTTCTGTTGTTGAGGTATATTCTGCATCAGTTACGCTAGCACATAGCCCTAACGCTTTTAGAGAATAGTTTATAACCCCTTCTTGAGTTATCGGTTCACCGATAATATTGCCATTGCTATCTGCTGGTGCAATATGGGTAACATGGCGAACCGAATCAATAATGGCTTTTTGGAAATCATATTGAGGGTTTTCACTGTCGCCAACACCATAAAAGCCGTCAGGTACGGTATCTTCGATATATTCTTTACCATCACGTGCTGCTAGCGCTGGTCTAAATTCACTTTCATCACTGTCTGTGGTTTCATGCAAATCGAGATGAGCAAGGAAATGCGTTTGCTGAGCTTGGACTAGTTTCATTAAGGCCGCTGATTCTTCTGCTGGACTATTAGCATAAAATGAACGGTTAGGATCAACAGCATTGGGGTTCCAACGATTAATCGTTTCATATCCCCACGGGCTGACACAAGGCACAACCAGAATATTAAAGTCAGCACTATATTGTTCAGCTTTTAGTGTCAGAAAAGCTAATGCGCCATGGACACCACTTGTTTCATAACCATGAATACCGCCAGTAATAAGTACCGTTGGTTTAGTTGGATCCCAATTATGAGTCTTAATCGCAAACAGTGGGTATTTTTCTGGCGCGTAAGACAGTGCACCGTATTGCTCAACGTCGAACTTTTCACTTAAAGTGTGGATTTTAGAAACAACTTGCTCAAGATAACTACGTTTAATAGTAGTTTGTGCTAACCATGCTGCTTTTTCTGTGGCACCCCATTTAATACCTGGTGTTCCAATTGCATATTTAAATGAATTATCCATTGCTTTACCTATTCATTATTATTGATTTGTCTGTTTTAGAGGGTAAACAGCTGGCAATATTTAAGCAAATTTTATTAAATTATCATGTCACAGAAATAGAAATGTTGATCAGTATAGTCAAATAAAATAGGGGTTATTAACCTAGAAGAAAGCAAATTTATGTTGCATTAATCTGCCGTTAAACACTATTGTCATACAAGTTGTTTGGCCTATAGTAACTATGTTCACAAAATTGTTATTATTAAGGAAAAGACGATGAGTACTACAATCTTGACTGAAGTTCAAATTGAAGACGCTAAGCAACACCTTACTCGTCCTCTAGCCACACCTACAGATTTATGTGTAGACGCGACTAAAGAGATCAGTGGAGCTCTAACTGCAATTTTAGCTGATGTATTTGCTATTTATATGAAGACCAAGAATTTCCATTGGCATATGAGTGGTGCACATTTCCGTGATTACCATTTAATGTTAGATGAGCAGAGTGCGCAATTATTTGCAATGACTGATGATATTGCGGAGCGTGCGCGTAAAATTGGTGGTCGAACAATACGTTCAATTGGTGAAATTTCACGGATGCAACGTATTTTAGATAATGATGCTGATTATGTTGAACCTGCTGATATGCTTGCTGAGTTGTGTGAAGATAATAAACAATTAGCTGCCGAACTTCGTGCTGCGCATATTTTATGTGATGAACGTAATGATTTCTCTTCAGTGAGTATGATTGATAATTGGATTGATGAAACAGAACGTCGTGTTTGGTTTCTTTATGAATCATACCGTCATTGAGTGATATAACATTTACTTAATTGTTAATTATGAAGGATAGATTTAATAATCTATCCTTTTTTTATTACCTGAAAAGCGGATATTTAAAACGAAAAGTTAGTTATTAAATTGATAACTTATTAATCAATATTTATTGGTCTTTTTGTTGTTTTTTAGAGGTGGGATACTTGGCATTTATAAATGTGAATAAATTATAGTTGATATATTAAAGAATAAATATTTTATATGAATTATATTGTTATTTTTATGTGTATTTGTGTGTGTTTATGACTCTTTTTCTTTTTTTATATGTCTTTTTTTGAATATGTATTCATGAGTTAGGTTCTAATTGACTGTTGTTTATATTGGTTGTGAGTATAAAATGGCGATGATAAAGAATATTTATTGTGTGTGAGCCGCTGTTTTTGGTCGATATGGTTGTTGGTTTTTATGTTTACTATTTAGCTTAGATAGTATTTAGCATAAATGAAAAATAACTATCGACTTGAAATAA
Source organism: Photobacterium kishitanii (assembly GCF_000613045.3). Classification (NCBI taxonomy): domain Bacteria; kingdom Pseudomonadati; phylum Pseudomonadota; class Gammaproteobacteria; order Vibrionales; family Vibrionaceae; genus Photobacterium; species Photobacterium kishitanii. The sequence goes on from NZ_LN794353.1 coordinate 1,086,804, forward strand.
CCTATAAAAAAAATAATTAAAATGGTCAAGGAGTTAATCATGTCAATGGAACTTTCTCGAAGGAGTTTTATTAAGCATGGTATCATCGCTGGTATTTGTGTTTATACCGTCCCTGCATTAGCTAGATTTAATCTTAATTTAGATGGTAGTAATAGTTTAGTTGCTCCGGAATTAGCATCATCTTGGAAGTCTAATTTTAAAGTACGTTTTCGAAGTGACGCTATTGCTAAAGTAACGGGTGAAAAAGTATATGGTCGTGATTTACGTTCAGCTGATATTGATGGTTGGCCAAGTCAACAATCATGGGCTTATTATATTCGTTTAAATCGTGCCGATCGTATTTATCAAGGTGTTGATTTAAGTTTATTACCGGCGAATGCTCAGCCGAGTAAAATAGTTACTGCTGCAACATTAATTAAAGATAATATTGAATTACCGCAATTTTATGGCACTAATATGTTAGTGGCTGAAGGAGCAATGCCTGACTATATTGGTCAAGCTGCAATGCTACTTATTTTCGATGATTTTCTAACTTATCATCGAGCTAAAAATATGCTGCAATTTAATACTGACATTATTAAATATGGTAAACAACATCCTTTAGTGGCTGCTGGTAAAGACCCTTGGGGAGTGTGGCGCATCACTCGTGAGCAAGGTAATGCTCAAGGGATCCTTCCTGATAAATATAGTCCATTACAAAATGGGGTTAACTTTCCGAGTTATGTGGATTATAAACCATTTTGGCCTCAACCTGATCGTTTAGGTTCGCCATTGCAACAACAAATGGCTGTAGCAAAAGATATTGAGGCTAGCCTCGCTGCTGACAATAATTTTGTTTTAAAACGTGACTATCAAACCCAGTTTATTGACCCGATGTTTATGGAGCCTGAGTGCTTTAATGGTTGGTTTGATAGCAAAACACAGACAATGCACACCATTCCTTCTTCACAATCACCGAATAACTTTTTTGGCTTTGCCACCTCAATGCTTACCAAAGGGCCTCTTGCTGGCAAAGTTAAAAATTTAGTGGTTCATTCGCCATTTATTGGTGGTGGCTTTGGTGGTAAAGATCACTCAATTTTGCCTTATTATGGTTTATTAGCGGTGATGTACAGTGATCATCCAGTGCGAATGGCGAACGATCGTTTTGAACAGTTTCAAGCAGGTTTAAAACGTCATCCATTTACGATGACTAATCAATTAGCGATAGATAAAACAACCGGTAAGTTTCAGGGTATTGTCAGTAATATGGAGCTTGATGGCGGTGGTCGTGAAAATTTTAGCTCTGTGGTCGCTGAAGTAGGAGCGAGTGCATTACAGTCTATTTATTATTTCCCTAAAAATGATATTACTGCTGTCGCTAATGTGTCTGAAAATCCAGCATCAGGTTCGATGCGTGGTTTTGGCACTTTACAAACCATGTCTGCCATGGAAATGATGGTTAATGAAGCGGCTCAGTTACTCAATATTGATCCGATTGAATTAAGATTGCGTAATGTTATTAAAACGGGGCAACTTAATACTCAAGGTGCTGTACCAACCAGTACTGAACATTATGCTGAAATATTAACACAAGCCCAGCAGCATGAAATGTGGGTTAATCGTCACCAACGTCGTAAGGCATATGAAGCGAAGCATCCCAATAAACTCTTTGGTACTGGTTTCGCCATTTGTACTAAAGATTATGGTGCTGGTGATGATGCGCCAGCAACTTATATTGAAATGGATAAAACCGGTCGCATTGTGATGGGAATTTCTGCCGTTGAAATAGGTACTGGTGCACAAACGTCTCAAGCCGCAGTGTTAGCTGATTATTTTGGTCGTCCGGCAGATACGATTAATCTTGCTGAAGTGCATGGTTGGGATCCGCTCCAAATGATCAATACCCAATCACCGTTTACGATGAGCCAAGCCTACCAAGATAAAATGCAACAAAATCCGCGGTGGACACCTATTATTCCATACGCCTCTTCTGCATCGACATCAGCATATTTTCAATCGAAAGCGACCGAAAATGCCGCCAAAGTTATTTTTGAGTATGGGCTATGGCCTGCGGCGAAAGCAATTTGGAGTAAATTGTATTATAGCGGCGATCTCGCAGCGATGGATTTTGGTGCAATGGAAGATGCGGTCTGGGTTGACGGTAAATTAAGTGCCAATGGTATGGAGCCTTTACCACTTGATATGCTGGCTCAACATGTCCATCAACACGGTTTAGTAACCGCTGCAATGGTGCATACATTTAACCGTTGGGGTTGGGTTGAAGCTGAATTTACCGTTGAAGGGCAAAAGCAAACCTATCAGTTAGATGCAATGGCCATTAAATATGGTCATGGTGCCGATGATAGTAAGAAAAAATTAATGACCAGTAGTGGTTGGCATTTATTAGATCGTAATAAGGTTAATTATCCTGCCACTTCTTTGAATAATGCGATGGTCGTGTATTACGCGCCATGTGCAACCTTAGTTGAATTAGCGGTGGAAAAAGGCTCTGGAAAGGTTGAGGTTATTGCGACTCAAACTTGGCTTGATGCTGGAAAAGTGATCGTTAAAGAGTTGGTTGAGGGGCAGATTGAAGGTGGCTTAGTAATGGGTATGGGCCATGCATTATATGAGTATTTACCAGCAGGTGAAGAGGGGCCAGGCAACGGTACTTGGAACCTCAATCGTTATCAGGTGCCATTAGCCACTGATGTTGGTATATGGCAAATGAACCATACTATTTTACCGCCATTTAATAACTCAGATCAGCGCAAAGGTATTGCGGAAGTGGTGATGATCCCGATTGTCCCTGCAATTACAGAAGCATTGTATCAAATTACCAATACACGTTTTTACCATTTACCTGTTACCGCCGCTGATATTAAGGAAGCACTCGCATGATCACTGTAACTATGACAATTAATGGCAATATTGTGGGTCCAGTAGACGTTGATGAATCAGTTAAAATGATCGACTTTTTACATGAATATCAAGGGCTAACTGGTACCAAGTTTGGTTGTGGTATTGGTGTTTGTCATGCGTGTACCATTATTGTTGATGATGCGGATGGTAGCTCACACACTGAGCGCACTTGCATTAATGGTGTTGGCAACTTTAATGGTAAAAAGCTGCGTACTGTAGAAGGTCATGCTAAGCGTAATCTGATGGGACAAATTACGGCCTTAAGCCCAGTACAGCAGACCTTTGTCGATCACTTTTCCTTCCAATGTGGTTGGTGTACTTCTGGTTTTGTGAATGAGTCTACGGTGTTAGTTGAGCAATTAGCTAAGCAACCAGTAGATAAAGCACAGGTTGAAGATGTGATTGAGAATGCCTTGAAAAATCATATCTGCCGTTGTTCTGGTTACCGTAAATATTATGTTGGCCTCCGTGATCTAGTACTTTCACAGCCGGGGTTAGTAAAATGAAACCGAGCCTAAAAGTTAGCGTAATCTGCGGTTTGCTATTAAGTTCTGGCGCGGTTTACGCACAAGCGCCATTACCTGCAAACATGGCACAATTAATTGCTCAAGGTAAATATTTAGCGACAGCGGGTGATTGCGATGGTTGCCATACAATTGCGAGTGGTCAAGTCTATGGTGGTGGACGATCATTCGACACCCCTTTTGGGACATTATATTCAACCAATATTAGTAGTGATAAACAATACGGTATTGGCAACTATACTTATCAGCAATTTGTTGATGCGGTGCGTAATGGTGTTGCACCTATAGGTAATTTATATCCTGCGATGCCTTATGCGTCTTATCACCGTATTAGTGATCATGATATGCAAGCTTTGTATGCTTATTTTATGCATACCAAGCCAGCGACGCAGCCAAATCGAGAAAATGGTATAGGTTTCCCTTTCAATATTAGAATGGGATTAAAACTATGGAATTTGGTTGGTTTTGATAAAGCAACATTTAAGCCAACAGCTGATAAAAGTCCCCTTTGGAACCGAGGTAAGTATTTAGTCCAAGGTTTAGGCCATTGTGGAGAGTGTCATACTCCTCGTAATTTTATGATGGCAACTGAACAAGACCATGCGCTGGAAGGTGCAGTCGTCAATTACCTTAATGCGCCTAATATTACCGCGAAAAATCTGACTCAAGAAAAGTGGACATTTCATGATTTAGCACAATTCTTAAAAACAGGTCAATCACCGAAAGGCACTGCGTTTGACGATATGTATGTTGTCGAAAAACACAGTTTAACTCAGCTTAATGATCATGATATTACTGCGATAACCAGTTATTTATTAGATCAAGCACAGCCGCAATCAAGCTCAAAATCACAATCTAAATTAACACCCTTAGCTGTCTCACCGTTGGACACTAAGCTACCGGGATACCGTATTTATATGGATAAATGCTCTGGGTGTCATGGTTTAAGTGGTCAAGGATTACCAAATGTTGCACCGGCTTTAAAAAATAATGCCACGATTGAAGATAGCAATATATTCAATACTGTTGCGGTATTAACCAATGGTATTAGCCAGCAAGGTTATAATCAGCAGCAGTCTTATTATACGATGCCGGGTTATAAAAATAGCTTAAATGAGCAACAAATGGCTGATTTGATAACGTATTTGCATCATAGTTTTTCTACGCAAATAACAACAACGACTGCAAAACAAGTTGCTGCAATTAAAAAACAACTGTCAAACAACTGATCATGAAATTAGCCTGTGTTATCGCAGGCTAACTTCATTTTGTTGTCATCTAATTAAAGTGATAAACAACCTATGAATGCATTAGATAAACAGGTGTTGCTTGATTGTCAAACATGGTTAAACCACGGTAAATCGGTGTGGTTATGTACTATTTTATCAACTTATGGTTCAGCACCTCGTCCAATCGGCTCGTTATTTGCGACAGAAGGAAGTATCCGTTCGGGATCAGTTTCCGGTGGCTGTATTGAAGATGCTTTTATGAAATTAATTCAACAGCATCAGTTAGATAAACCGATGCAGGTCTTTGATTATGGAAGTCATTTAGCTGCTGATGGTAGTCGATATGAATTACCTTGTGGCGGTCATATTTCGTTGTTGATTGAGTATTTACAACCGAATATTAACTATCATTGGCTTAATGAGTGGTTAACGGCGGCGATGACAAATAATGCTTTTGTGCGGCTGATAAATATTGAATCAGAGCAGCGCTGTATTACAACCGATCTTGATGCCTCATCTTTTACTACGCCGTGGTTAACGGTTCATTACCAACAACATTGGCAACTATTATTATTGGGTATTAGCCAAGTCAGTGAAGAGGTTGCGCGATTAGCGGTTAGAGCTGGGTTTGCGGTTCGCTTGTGTGATATGCGTGATAATTATCAACAAAACTGGCGTTGGACATCAGCTGATGGTGGCATTGATGTTGAGTGGTGTGCTGCTGATGATTTTGTTGAGCGTTATGCTAATGATTATACTGCTGTATTAGCGCTAGCACATGATCCTCGGGTTGATGATCTGGGGCTAATGGGGGCGTTAGAGTCATCTGCATTCTATATTGGCGCTTTGGGATCACAGGCTAACAGTGAGCGTCGGCGGGAACGATTAATGCGTATTGGTGAGTATAAACAACAGCAATTAGCACGCTTACATGCACCCATTGGCGTGGCGATTGGTAGTAAAACACCGATTGAGATTGCTATTGCTATTATGGCTGAGGTGATTGCCGCTAAAAATGGTATTGAGTGTGATTCATGGCACTATCGCCATGGTTGATTGTGTTATTCCTGCTGCGGGGTTGTCATCTCGAATGGGAGCATGGAAACCAATGTTAGCCTATCAAGACAGCACATTATTAGATATCGCAATCAAACATGCGTTAATGTTTTGTTCTCAAGTGATCGTCGTTGCTGGGTATCGCGCCGAGGAGTTGATACGGCATTATCAACATCAACAACAGATTACAGTGGTGGTTAATCAGGATTATCAGCAGGGGATGTTAAGCTCAATTCAAGTGGGTATTAAGGCAGTAACAAGCTCGAAGTTTTTTATTACCCATGCTGATATGCCTTGTATTGAGCCGCAAGTCTTCAGGTGGTTATGGCAAGCTGGTTGTGCGCGAGTTGTATTTCCTGGTAATAAACACCAGACAGGACATCCTGTTCTGATTACTGCAGAGTTAATACCTCAAATTCTAGCACTACCTGTTACTGCTACCATGAAGCAAGTATTACAAACGGGATCAGAGCATTATTTACAGCTAACAGCGACGAGTGGTATTTATCTAGATATTGATACGCCTGAAAAGTATCAGCAATTAATAGCTGGAAATAAACAGCAAGCAGTAAAATAAAGAGTATAAAAAAGAGAAGCCGATATGCTTCTCTTTTTTTATTTTTGGCTTAATGATAAAGCTAATTTAGCTTGTCATGCCCCATTTTAAGTCATCATCAAGCTCTTCAATCGCCTCGTAAAGATAAGATTCAACTTGCTCTTCCACTAAGCCATCAGGCTCTTCAAAGAAAGCGATATGGAAAATAGCGTCACCTTCATTCACTAGTGGTAATGTTTGCTGGCCAATTACAATACCACCTTGTGGGGCAATAACCGTTGCTTCACTGCTGCCAGCCGGATCGCTAATAGTAGCAATAACTTGATTTTTATCTACTTTCTCACCTAATGCTACATGTGAGCGTAGTAAGCCATCAAAATCAGCACGTACCCAACGTGTCGCCTTAGGTACCATTGGCTCAACCACTTTTTTACTACGACTAGTACGCAACATTTCTAAGTGATGCATCACTTTTAATACTCCTTGTACGCCAGAGCCAACGGCATGGGCATCAAGGCGTAGTGCTTCACCTGCTTCAAAGGTGATCACTGGAATATTAAACTCTTCTGCCGCAGCACGTAATGATCCTTCACGTAAGCTGGCATCAACGACGACTGGAGATCCAAAAGCCATCGCCATTGCTTTTGCTTGTGGATTATCAAGGTTGGCACGAATTTGTGGCAAATTAGTACGATAGATAGCTGCAGTGTGTAAATCGACGACATGTGTCGCGCGGCGTACAACGTGATTAAAATATTGATAAGCCATTCGTCCAGCAATTGAGCCACGCTCTGCCCCTGGAAAGCAACGGTTAAGATCACGACGATCTGGTAAATAACGTGATTTATGGATAAAGCCAAAAACGTTAACCACAGGTACTGCAATGATAGTACCGTGAAGTTTTGATAAATCTATTTTTTCAATAACTTGACGGACAACCTCAATGCCATTGAGCTCATCACCATGAATAGCTGCATTGATCAGCAATACTGGGCCTGGATGTTTTCCATGTAGAATATCAACCGATACCGATAAAGGAGAGTGGGTATATAGGCGAGCAATTTCGAGTTCGCAGTTGGCATGGTTTCCCGGTTCAACCATTAAATCTGAAAATTCAAACGGGATATTTTTTGTGGCCATGGATACGTCCTGTATATGGGCTATTAGGATATGATGATCGTTTAATGTTTACGCATAGATAATCATGGCGTTATAACATATTGAGAATAATCATAAATTCCATTTTAAAACAGGAACAATATCACATTTAATTGGATTTAAAGTAGCGTAAATGTATCAATTTGTATCAGATGTAAAGATAAATGGTGCGAAGTGTATTAAAAAAGCACTGCAATTGGCTTGCAGTGCTTTTATGAGGATAGCTATGAGTCTTTAGGTTCGTTAACGGCTACCTGAATCGCACTGTTTTTATTGGCTAATGGTTGGCGCATTAAGCGATTATATTGTGCCACATCGAGCTCAAAGGCTTTTTTCTGTTGATGTGAAACCGATGCTGCTAATGGGATCTTCGCAGTTAATGGGTTAACAGGTTTTCCACGAACTAAAAATTCGTAATGAATATGTGGCCCTGTGACACGGCCTGTTCTACCTGATAGCGCAATTTCTTGACCACGTTTCACGCGTTGACCAACTTTGACCAGAATACGACTGTTATGTAGGTAACGAGTACTGTAATTAGCACTATGCTTGATCACAACATAACGACCTGCATAAGGGTGGTTTGTAACCCGTGTTACGACCCCATCGCCGGTAGCTAAGACGGGTGTCCCTATTGGCGCGGCAAAATCAACGCCGTTATGTGGTTGAATTCGCCCCGTTACTGGGTGTCGACGGTGGGGATTAAACGGTGAGCTAATACGGAACCGTTTTGTTGTTGGGTAACGTAAAAATGCCCGTTGCAAGCTTTCGCCATGTTGGTCATAAAAATTACCATCACTGTTTAAATACGCGGAAAACTGTTGTTTATTGGTATATAAACGGACAGCCTGAAGTTCCGTATCGCCACTGGCTTGATTATTGACATACTTTGCTTTGCGTACAACTTCAAAGCGATCGCCTGTTCTTAGATCACGATCGAAATTTAGTTTATCTTTAAAAATAGCCATAATTTCATGAATATCAGTGTAATTTAGGCCTGCTTTTTTTGCCGATGAACTAAAGCTACCATGAATTTCACCATTAATGACTTTTTCACGCCATATGCCAGGTAAGGTGATTTCTTTAACACTAAAGTCGTTATTTTTCTCTCGAGTATAGTTAATCATATGTGCAACGTTAAACTGTAGTTGCACTTTATTTAAACGATGATCACTATCTGTTACCCAAAATCGTAAGATATCACCTGGACGTAAGTTATCAATTTGTAAGCTATTTAAATCAGCTGCCATGATGTCTTTTACATCGGCTTGCGGTAAGTTTAATTGCGCAAAAATCTCACTGAGTGTGTCACCATTTTTGACTTTGTACTCATAAGTTGGTGGTAGCACAATATCTTTAGTTACAGCTGCTGGTGTCAGGGTTTTTAATACCACTTGGGGGGTGGTGATTAAAGGCAGTTGTATCTCTTTATGATGTGTTGAAGGGGTGGTGTTAATTGAGAATACGGCAGCAGCAGTAACAAGAGATAGTCCAATAAGACTAATAAGGCGGTAGTTTACAAAATTAGTTAGTACTGTCGTTTTAAACGTAGACATAATGCTCGTCAGTTCTTTTATTTTTAATGAGTGCGTCTGCACTTGGCTTATTTAGCGAGCATGTATGAAAACATACCCTTTCTGAACCTTAAATGAATTAATACCTTCCACGCGATTTTTTTGCTTAATTTTTCGATGATTACGTGCATAAAGTATACAAATGATTGTTATACGATATTTTGGCTCTTAGTTGAGTAGAAATTGCAGTTTCGTCCAGCAAGGGAAGCAAGGTTAAGCTGGACGAATGTTGTCCTAATAAGCATAAGTAATATGGTAATGTTTATTACCTGAATAATTATTAGGGGTGAGTATTGGCCTTGGTGTAGTAGGCGCTAGTGTATTTTTTCTTTGGCCGTCGCGCTATTTCTCGTTGTTCTAAATGCGCGTCTTTGTGAGAGTTTATTTGTAAATAATTATTTTTATTGATAGAGCTTACCACATCAGTTTGGACTTTTTCTGCCGTTGTTAATTGATGGGTATGATCGATATATTCAATCATCTGTTGAGTCGATAATGGACTTGATACCGTGGTTGAACTTGGCATTGACGCAAATGCCGATAATGAATGCAGTGCAACCGATAATGTTAGTGTTATGATCAATCGTTTCATGAAAAACCTCATGTTATTCAGTGAGGGTATTTAATCCTACAGCACCTGAATTGAGAGTGAGTTGTTAATTCATGTATAATTCATGTTATTCGCATAACAGATGAGCTTTATTTCGGTATAGAATAGTTTCTCTGAGATAATTAAAGTGAAGGTGTTATGGCAGAGTTAGCGCAAGAAATCGGTTTTATGCAGCGTGCATTAGCATTATCGCAGCAAGCACTTCCCGCTTGTCGTCCCAATCCTCCTGTTGGATGTGTATTGGTGAAAGAGGGGAAAATTGTTAGTGAGGGTTTTACCCAACCGCCCGGATTACATCATGCAGAAGCAATGGCATTGTCAAATTATGATTTACCATTAAACGAGGTGACAGCGTATGTAACCTTAGAGCCTTGCTCATTTGTCGGTCGTACACCGTCTTGTGCGCATACTTTGGTTGCGAAAGGTATTAAGCGAGTTGTTGTTGCGGTACTTGATTCGGATCCACGTAATAGTGGTAAAGGGATTGATGTTTTAAAGCAAGCTGGTATAGAAGTGAGTATTGGTTTGTGTGAGCAAGAAGTCTTTAACTTTATATCACCTTATTTATTAAAAAATAAATAATATTATTGTGATAATAAAACGAAAAGCCGATTTAAATGGATAATAAATATATTACCACTATTAAATCGGCTTTTAGAATATCACGAATAACAACGTAAACTTAAATAATTATTTAGTTGAAGTTTTGTGATGCTCACGAGATGATTCTTTATGATCATGCTCTTTAGTTTTGTGATGACGATGTTCGTCATGTTCGTGGCGATCGCCATGAGTTTGCTCTGGATGTTTATGACCTTTAGGATCACCACCGTGTTGAGTATGTGGATGGCTCTTCTCATGTTCGCGGTCTTCGTGATGGTCACGATTATGCTTATGCTCTAAACCATCGTCATAACGACGTTCCATTTTCTCATGTTCGAATTCAGCACCGTGTTGATGACCGCCTTGTGAACCTTTGTGCTCTTGACTATTGTTATGACTCATATCTTAATCCTTCAATAAACAGCGTTAATAATAAGTTGGTGTCTGTCTATGGAATTTAATTTACGCCGATTTTAAATTTGAACAATATTCTTTTTTATAATCAAATATTTTATTTTTGATAATTGCCGAATATTAAAAATAGGTCTATTAAGTAAAAATATACTGTGAGGTAAATTAAATTAAATGGGTGATTAAAATTTGTTCGATAGCTTATAAAAGTGAAAACATAGCTATTAAAAATAAACATTTATTTAATGAATGATAAGAGGATTATCAATTAAAGAAAAATCACAAATTAATTAATAGGTATTTATTATGATTGATAAACGTTCCGAGCATAAAGAACATTCTCATCACAATCATCGTCAAGAGAAAGTTAATGCGCCAACAACTAAATTAGAACAAAAGCAGCATTCACATCCTAAATTGAATAAGCAAGATCATAGCCATAAAGAAGAAATCACACCTAAACATAAAATGCATTGATTTAGATGTGAGTTTTTATAATAAAAGTCTCTATTAATCATATTATTAGAGGCTTTTTTATTTCGGTATTTTATAGTTGATATGTCTGTTCATTTGATTCAACTAATATAGCTCCCGCGAATTGCTGAATAGTTTTCCATGCGGTTGGAGTAATTGTGATGCCTCGTTGCCAAGTATTCTTTTTTGTAGTTAATAGGGTTGTCGATGCAATATGCTTAAGTGTGATTGATGGCATGGGTAATGATATACGATGCTTGTTAATTTCAATCGATAAGTAATGTAATGGATCGATATGTGTGTCTTTTATCGGCATTAGTGTGGTTGGATAAAGATATACTTCAGGTAATATTTGACCTGCATTTAAGATATAGGTCACATGATGTGATGCTAAAGGATTAAACCAATAGGCTCTGACTGATAAACCAATATTTGATAATTTAATTAATTCGCTAAATGCTAACCAACGGTTATGGCATTGTTCTATATTTAAAATAACTTGTGATTGGAAGGTGAGTTTTTCAACCGTATAATCGAGTAATATAGGTAAGTGACATAAAATACTATAACCGTGTAAATCAACTGTGACTTGTTGTGCTGTTTCTGTGGTAATTTCAACAGGGTAATCTTGTTCATGAGCTAATAGTGCTAATGCATTAATAAAGTGATCGATACCATGCAATCCTACCATTTCTAAATCTGCAACCATATTAGCAATAATGTCAGCCTCACCATTATACCGATGTAGCCCTGCAAAGGCTTTACTGCACATAACCACTAATTCATTGTGTGAGATATTCATGAATGGCGCTCCTTTATCTCAGAGTGAGATTTGGCTGTAGGAAGTATTGGAAATAACCATTCGTTAGCATGTATTTCATCGATAAGTGGCGCCCCTTGATAAAAAGTGACTCGTAGCCAGCGATCAGAACGCGGATCAAATTTAGTTGCACCAAGCATAGCTAATTTACAGCGTAATAAATGTATCGGTAAGGCTCGACGAGATAAAATATTGATTTGAATATCACCCATTGGGCTGTGTCCAAGTGTCCAAGTTCGGCGAGCAATAGTTCGAAAATGTGGCTGTTGTAATAAGAATGTCGCTATTTTTGTGTGTGGTGATACTTGCTTTAAAGCGAGATATAAAGCCTGTGTTTGGCGGGCTATATCTAATGGTAATTGTTTTTCTTCACCGAGATCGTCGCCGTGAATGCCGATGCGAGGTTCTTCTTTATCAGCAGAGCGATACCAAAACCAGTAATTATTATCCGGTTGTTCAAAATCAATCTTTAAAGCCCATTGATAACGTTGTTCTAATAATGCAGTAAGATCACTAGCCGTCGTGCCACTGATTAAAGCTAATGTCTCATCAGCATTCATTTGATGTTCAAGATTATCAGTTTGTTTAGGGTAAAGTTCTAATAAACACGCGATGATTATTTCTTGTGCTTCTTCGCTAAGAGATTGACTGTGGTGTAATAATGTTTGCCAGTATTGATGAGGGATAACTACGGCAGATAATTGGGATAAAACGTGCTGTAATTCAGATATTGCGATGTGATTTAGACGTTGTTGGTGGTTATCTATAGTGACTATTTGTTGTAAATGTATGACAGCTCGCCGCAGTAACGTAGTCAGTTGTCGATTTGTAGCGAGAGTAATAGTCTTGGTAGAAATTATTGCAATTGCTGTTTCTCGAACAAACATCCATTGATCAATTATCCGTGGGTGACAAATTAAATAAGGTGCCATCCCAAGTCCTGTTGCATTGCCGATACCTAAATAACGTTGTAGAGGACGCGAAAGCCGAACTGCTGTTTTTCCTCCTTGTTGTTTCGCTAAAAAATGCACCCAATCAAGACTGAATTGACGCAGAATATACACCGCGCACATTTGGGCACTAAACGATAAGTTAAAATCAGGGTTATCTGCTAATAATTCAAAATCGGCAATACCAAACTTACCGTTGCCATATACTGCGGTTGTCCGCAAAATATAGCCAACATTGACTAAAATATCATGATCAGGTTGTTGACCGTTAGCCAGTCTATCTACGAGATGATTAAAAACGCGCACGCTTTTATTGGCTCTAGCTAGAACAAGAACGTTATTTTTATTTCTCCCCGCTTCTTGTAATGGAACATTATTTCGCAGTTGATGTAAGCAATTATTATCAACTGCGCCTTGTATTAATGCAAAAGTAATGTCCCATTTTTCGGCAATAACCCGATCGTTACGATCTTCGTCATTGATTGCATTAGAAAATATGACTAAATGATAATACTGTGAAGGTGTTATTAGACGATAGATTACGGTGCCAAAGCCTTGAGAGGATAACTCCCACAGGGTCACTTTTATGTGCCATTGCTGATTAGCCATGCGCCGGATCAAACTACGTACGAAACTAAGCCGATGTTGATGCATTGCACCAAGTTTATGGGGATCCATCACCACATTAGGGGCGCGAAGAGCTAATAAGTTACGAGAAGAATAATGTGCATTCATAGTGCTCACCATATCTATTATCGCTAAAGTCAGTCATATTGTGGATGTTTACAGGCTGAGCATTATTCGTTCGCGAGAGATACACGCTACTACCCGCAATGGAACTTATGCTATAAGCCTTGTGCTTTGGCCATTCGTAGTGCAATACGTGGCGCATCCCATAATGATGGTAGTAAAATTAAAGAGACAGGTACTGCAGTGATCACAATAAAAGATTGCAATGCCGATACACCACCAGAACCTAAAGAAATTAAGATAATTGCGGTTATTCCCATAACAACCCCCCAGAAAGCACGAATTAATGCATTAGGCTCAGTACTACCACTGATGACAACACTAATGGTATAAGTCATCGAATCTCCGGTAGTGACAATAAATATCGTGGTGAGAATAAGAAATAACAGAGAAACAATCGTCGGGAATGGTAGTTGTTGGGTGATTGCTAATAATGCCCCTGGGAGATTAAATCCTTCAAATGCTTTACTGACTGAGCCGGGATCTGCGATTTCAAACGCGACACCTGTACCGCCAACAATGGTGAACCAAAAACAGGTAATTAAGGGTGCGCAAAGACTTAAGGTTAGGATTAATTGACGGATGGTGCGTCCTCGTGAAATTCGAGTGATGAAAATTGCCATCATAGGTCCATAACCAAGGAACCAACCCCAGAAAAAAACGGTCCACCAACTTAACCAATTTTCATCACCGCGGTAGGTTGCCATTGGAATGATATTATCAATCATCGTACCGACACCTTGTAAGTAACCACTGATAATAAATCCTGTTGGGCCAACGAATAAGATATAAGCCATAAGCGCTACTGCAAGGATGATATTCCAGCGACTAAGTATTTGAATACCGCGATTAAGGCCACTTAACGCAGATAATGTATAAATGGCGATTGCAAATAAAATAACAATAAATTGGGTTGTGAAACCATCTGGGATAGCAAATAGAGAATTAAGAGCAAAGCTGATTTGTAACCCTAGAAAACCAATCGGGCCGATAGTACCGGCCGCAACCGCAATCACACAACAAGCATCAATAATTGCCCCGGTTGCACCTTTGAGGGCTCGATCACCTAATAATGGATATAACAACGTACGAGGCTGTAAAGGTAATCCTTTGTCATAATGAAGGTGAGATAAAATGATAGAAGTTAAACAACCGGTAATCGACCAGGCCAAAAATCCCCAATGCATAAAGGATTGTGCTAGAGCATTAATCGCGCGTTGCCATGGTGATGCGACTTCACCATATAACGGCGGCACGGTGATGTAATGGGCTATTGGTTCAGCAGCTGCCCAGAAGACTCCTCCGCCAGCGAGAAGTGTACAAAGTAGAATTGGAATCCAACGAATAGTTTCAATTTCTGGTTGTTCAAGATCACCGAGCTTAACATTACCAGTACGGCCTAAAGCGAGCACTAATCCGATAATAAAAGTCAGTAATAATAATAATTGCCAGTAAGGGCCAAAAATTTTAATAGCCCACCCAAAGCCAGTATTGATTAAACTCGATAATAAGACACTATCATATAGAGCTAAGGCTATAAATAGTGCAATAAATCCGCCACTTAACCACAGTACAGGATTGGTGAGACCGAAATTTTCAGCGGCAGAGGGTGCTGTTTTATTGCCTTTTACCGTGTTGGTCAAGTCTGACATTGGTTGTCTCCACGCATGAGTGAATTAGCTGTAGTAACAGCGTATAAAGGTCATTGCCAACTTGGTTGTTATTGTTATTGGGCTAAATATTAATAATAGGCGGCAAATAAAAGTTGAGATCCTATTACTGGGTTAGAGTGTAGTATTGCTTGGCTGTTACAAACTTGATGAAGTTGGATTGTTGTTATTTATCAGGTCGCTATGAGCCCTTTTTTTAAAAAATTTAGCCAGTTAGTGCCGATAATTTGATTGCATTCGTGTAGATTAAAACCATGATCAAGCAGTCCTTGGTAAATATTCATCATGCCAGTGCTATTTTTGAACCAAGATAATGGCTCTGGCCAGCCTGCGTTATTTGATGAGCCTTCACCATAATCAATTGTTTTTGACCAACGGCCATTACGCATCCACTCAAGTACATGTTGAGGTTGGTTAAGGCATAAATCACTGCCAATACCGATATGTTCAATACCTATGAGCGCAGCAGTATCTGCAATCATGTGGCAGAAATCAGTCAATGTGCATTGACTGCCATTGGGTAAATGAAACGGATATAAACTAAACCCAATTAGGCCATCTCGTTGGGTAAGTGCACGTAGTACGGTGGCTGATTTATTACGTAACGCAGAATGTGCTGCGCTCGGGTTTGCATGGCTAATACAAAGGGGGCGCGAAGATAAATCAATCGCTTCTAAGGTTGAACGTTCCGCGCTGTGAGACATATCAATGATCATGCCGACTCGATTCATTTCAGTGATCACTTGCCGACCAAATCGAGTTATTCCACCGTCATGTTGCTCATAACAGCCACTCGCGAGTAAGCTTTGGTTGTTATACGACAATTGCATGATTAATAATCCTTGCTGGCGCATTACTTCAACTAAGCCGATTTCATCGTCAATCGGTGAGCAGTTTTGAGCGCCAAGTAAAATCCCAATCCGCTCACTGGTTATGGCGAGAATAATATCTTTTGAGGAGCGAATTGGCATAATAAGGTCTTGATATAATTCAAAATAGTGATTCCATTGTGCGAAACGAGTTAATGTTTCTCTGGCTGTCTCGTGATATACCAAGGTGATATGTACTGCTGTTATGCCACTATTTTTTAATGATTCAAAGTAGGCTCTATCCCAGCGGCAGTATTGTAATCCATCGATAATAATCGGTTTTTCGTTAGACATAGCAACCCCTCAATAGGCACGCTGATAGGTTGTTTTTACAATGGTGTAGAATTCTTTAGCGTATTGACCTTGTTCACGAGGGCCAAAACTGGATTGTTTTCGACCGCCAAAGGGGACATGGTAGTCTGTGCCTGCGGTGGGTAAATTGACCATGACACAGCCAGTTTGTGCTTGTTGCTTAAACAATGTACTACTCGATAAGCTTTGGGTAATAATGCCACTGGTTAAACCAAAGCGAGTGTCATTTACTGTAGCAATCGCTTCATCTAAATCATGCACTCGAATAACACAGGCCATTGGTGCAAATATTTCTTCTTGGTTAATATCCCATTGATTTTTAGTATTTAAAAAGAGTGTTGGCGCCATATAAAAGCCATCATGCGCTAAGGTTAGCTGGTGGCCACCAATAGCAAGTTCAGCGCCATGTTGATGAGCTTTATCAACCCACAGCATATTATTTGTTAATTGATGACCATCAACGACGGGTCCCATAAAAACATCGTCTTCTAGTGCATGACCTACCTTCAAACTTTCAATACGTTTAATGAGTGCCGAAATATAAGCATCATGAATATTGTCCATAACCACTAACCGTGAAGATGCAGTGCATTTTTGTCCTGTTCCAGAAAAAGATCCCATGATGGTTGCTTCAACCGCGATATCTATGTCGGCATCATCTGCGATAACTAAGGCATTTTTACTGCCCATTTCAAGTTGACAGCGCACAAAATTGGGTGATGTAGCGGTTGCTACTTGACGACCAACTTCAACTGAACCGGTAAAACTTACTGCATTAATCTGGGCTGAGTGGATCAGCGCATTACCAATCGTATTGCCACTACCAAGGATCAGATTAAAGGTACCGCAAGGAAGACCTTGGCGATGAATAATTTCAGTTAAAGCCACGGCACTGGCAGGAGTGAGGTTAGCTGGTTTCCAAATAACGCTATTCCCAAAGGCTAATGCTGGTGCTATTTTCCACGCAGCGGTTGCTGTCGGAAAATTCCAGGGTGAAATAATAGCCACTACGCCAACCGCTTCACGATTTATTTCTATTGATACTCCTGGACGAGTTGATGTCGCGAGATCACCTATTTGACGGAGGACTTCTGCGGCAAAATACTGAAAAAATTGTCCAGCTCGAAAAATTTCGCCACGGCCTTCAGCCATAGATTTACCTTCTTCTTGTGATAATAAGCGACCTAATTCATCACAGCGGTTAATGAGTTCATCACCAATGGCGTGTAATATTTTTTGTTTTTGTTCTAAGGGCGTTTTTTCCCATAGTGGCTGAGCTTCAATAGCTGCCTCAATCGCTTGTTGGAGTTGTTGTTCGCTAGCTTGAGCAAAATTACCGATGGGTGTAGAGATATCTGAGGGATTGATATTGGTGATAGTAGTAAGACCACGTTGCCATTCTCCATTGATATAGAGGGCGCTTTCTGCTTGTCGAGGGATATCAAACTTAGTGGTTTCTATCATATAAAATCCTTTATATTCATTGTGTTAATTAATTTATTAGCAAGCAATGATAGACAGTGATCAATATAAGTATGTATCTGAAAATCAAACAGTGCGTATTTTTATCAGATTATTTATTAGTGGTGAGAAGGGATATGAATGGCAGAATCAGTAATTTCGGCAAGATATAGAATGGTTAATTATTTATAAGTTCTTATTATAAGAAGAATTTTAGTAAAAAAAATGGCCTAACAGATGTTAGACCATTTTTAGATTCGTTATTTAACAACAATACTGTTCTTACGAAGAATAACTTATGCTAGTAATTCGTTCGCAGTGTTTACGATGTTTTCAACAGTAAAGCCAAACATTTTGAATAGTTCTTCAGCAGGCGCTGACTCACCAAATGTTGTCATACCGATGATGCGACCGTTAAGACCTACATACTTGTACCAGTAATCAGCAATACCCGCTTCGATAGCGATACGAGCAGTTACATCTGCAGGTAATACGCTTTCACGGTAAGCAGCATCTTGCTTATCAAATAAGTCTGTAGCTGGCATAGAAACTAGACGTACTTGACGACCAGCTGCCGTTAGCTCTGCGTATGCTTCTGCTGCGATACCTACTTCAGAACCTGTAGCGATCAAGATTAGCTCTGGCTTACCAGCACAATCTTTAAGGATGTAACCACCCTTAACGATGTTAGCTACTTGCTCAGCTGAACGATCTTGTTGAGTTAGGTTTTGGCGAGAGAAAATTAAAGATGTTGGACCATCTTTACGCTCAATCGCGTACTTCCAAGATACTGCTGATTCAACTTGGTCACATGGACGCCATGTGCTCATGTTTGGTGTTAGACGTAGAGACGACACTTGCTCAACTGGTTGGTGAGTTGGACCATCTTCGCCTAGACCGATTGAATCGTGTGTGTACACTTGGATGTTCTGAATTTTCATCAGTGCAGCCATACGTAGTGCGTTACGTGCGTATTCCATGAACATTAGGAATGTTGCGCCGTAAGGAACGAAACCACCGTGTAGCGCCATACCATTGATGATTGCAGTCATACCAAATTCACGTACACCGTAGTGAATGTAGTTGCCTGATGCATCTGTAGGTGTGATTGACTTAGAACCAGACCACATTGTTAGGTTTGATGGTGCAAGGTCAGCAGAACCGCCCATGAACTCAGGTAATAGTTTACCGAATGCTTCAAGTGCGTTTTGTGATGCTTTACGTGATGCAATGTTAGCTGGATTTGCTTGTAAATCAGCAATAACTTTACTTGTTTCAGCTTCCCAGTTAGCAGGTAGACCGCCGTTCATACGACGAGTAAACTCAGCCGCTAGTTCAGGGAATGCTGCAGTGTATGCCGCAAACTTCTCGTTCCAAGATGCTTGCTTAGCTTTACCTGCTTCTTTTGCATCCCACTCAGCGTAAACTTCAGTTGGGATTTCAAATGGGCCGTGGTTCCAACCAAGGAATTCACGTGCAGCTTTGATTTCTTCAGCGCCTAGTGGAGCACCGTGACAGTCGTGAGAACCCGCTTTGTTTGGTGAACCAAAACCGATGATTGTCTTACAACAGATCAAAGTAGGCTTAGCTGTTTCAGCTTTAGCTTCTTCAATTGCAGCATTGATTGCAGCAGCGTCATGGCCATCAACGTGACGGATAACATGCCAGCCGTATGCTTCAAAACGCTTCGGAGTATCGTCAGCAAACCAGCCTTCAACTTCACCATCGATAGAGATACCGTTGTCATCCCAGAAAGCAACCAGCTTACCAAGACCTAGTGTACCCGCTAGAGAACATGCTTCGTGAGAGATACCTTCCATCATACAACCGTCGCCCATGAAAGCGTAAGTGTTGTGGTTTACGATATCATGACCTTCACGGTTGAATTGTGCAGCCATTGCTTTTTCAGCAAGCGCCATACCAACAGCGTTAGTAATACCTTGGCCTAGAGGACCCGTTGTTGTTTCAACACCTGGAGCGTAACCGTATTCTGGGTGACCAGGTGTTTTTGAATGCAGTTGACGGAAGTTTTTAAGATCGTCAATTGATAGGTCGTAGCCTGTTAGGTGAAGTAGAGAGTAAATAAGCATAGAACCGTGGCCGTTTGATAAAACAAAACGGTCGCGATCAGCCCATTTAGGATCTTGTGGGTTGTGGTTCATATGACCACGCCATAGTACTTCTGCGATATCAGCCATACCCATAGGTGCGCCAGGGTGACCAGAGTTTGCTTGTTGTACACCGTCCATGCTTAGAGCACGGATAGCGTTCGCTAACATTTTACGTTCCATAGAATTTTCACCAAATATTTAGGTAAATGTAAACTTAAGAAAGCGGCTACATGAGCCGCTTTCTGAATATAGTGCTTAGCTATTAAAGACGATCTGCGATCATTGTCTCTAGTTTGCCTTGGTCAACTGCGAAGTTACGAATACCTTCAGCTAGTTTCTCAACAGCCATTGCTTCTTGGTTGTGATCCCATAGGAACTCAGAGTGAGTCATCGCTGCAGGACGATCTTTTAGCTCAGTTGTTGCAACAAGTTTTTGCTCAACAATACCAGTCGCATCTTCAAGTTCTTGAAGAAGTTGTGGGCTGATAGTTAGACGGTCACAACCTGCTAGCTCAAGGATTTCGCCAATATTACGGAAACTTGCGCCCATAACTACAGTGTTGTAGCCATGCTCTTTGTAGTAGTTGTAGATGCTAGTTACAGAGATAACGCCTGGATCTTCTTGAGCTTCAAAATCACGGCCTTCTTTCGCTTTGTACCAATCCATAATACGACCAACAAATGGTGAAATTAGGAATACGCCAGCTTCAGCACATGCACGCGCTTGAGCGAAAGAGAATAGAAGAGTTAGGTTACAGTTGATGCCTTCTTTTTCAAGAATCTCAGCTGCACGGATACCTTCCCAAGTAGACGCTAGTTTAATAAGGATACGATCATTGCTGATACCAGCATCGTTGTAAAGTTTGATTAGGTGACGTGCTTTAATAACACTTGCTTCAGTGTTGTAA
Source organism: Photobacterium kishitanii (assembly GCF_000613045.3). NCBI lineage: Bacteria > Pseudomonadati > Pseudomonadota > Gammaproteobacteria > Vibrionales > Vibrionaceae > Photobacterium > Photobacterium kishitanii. The sequence continues at coordinate 1,107,754 of NZ_LN794353.1, forward strand.
GAAAGACGAGCATCAACTTCAGTTGAGATACGGCCAGGAACAACATTAAGAATTTCTTTACCAATGTTTACTGCAAGCATGTCGCAAGTATCTTGGATTTGTTGTGCTTTATCATTGCTCTGTGCTTTTGCGTAAGCAATAGATTGGTCAATTAGAGGTGCGTACTCAGCAATTTGTGCTGCTTTTAAGATCAACGATGGATTTGTTGTCGCATCTTCAGGCTGGTATTTGCTGATATCTTTGATGTCACCAGTGTCAGCAACAACAGTAGTTAGTGCGCGTAGTTGTTCTAGTTTTGTGCTCATATCTATCGACCTTATGTATAGGGCTTATGTCATGATGGCATCAGTTATAGCCTGAAATGCCCGCATGTTCAAAAGAATTCATACTGACTCTTAACCACATTGGTTATAACCATTAACTCACCAAGTGAGCAGATGGAATGTGCAAGAGCATTTGATGGATTGATAATTGTCTTTTTTGTCTTTATTGTCAATTTAAAATGGGAATAAATCATATTTAGATCGCAATAAAAGCGATTTTAAATTTCATTTATTGTTAATTCATGAGCTGGAGGCGTTTATTTACTTTTTAGAGGGTGAGCATTTGATCTGCTTGATGATCAAATGCTTGGTTGTGCGACGGATATAAAAGTTAAGGGTATAAAAGATATTGTTAAAATAAGATTAAAAAAAACCATCAGATCGTAATCTAATGGTTTCTTGTAGTGGTTTAACTTTAACTGTTTGATAAAATTAGAATTTGTAGTCAACACCCACAGAGTAAATCGTTGTATCTGAATCGATATTTAAACTTCTGTCATTATGACTATCTTCAAGTTCGGCTGTTAAATAATCAACACCAGCACGAACGTTTAAATGTTCAGCAACTGCAAAGTTAACTCCGGCGCCTGCCGTCCAACCAAAACCATCAACATCAATATCGCCACGATTTATGTCTTCATGGCCGTTATAATTAGCATCAGCAGCGACGTAAGCGATACCTGCTTTGCCGTAAACAGAGAAACGATCATTAAGTGGGAACATAATACGTGGCGTTAATGTCGCATAACCTTTTTTAACATGCTCTTGTTCACCGGTTTGACCGATTGTTGCTTCAAGGCCTAGGTTTTCAGTGAAGTTATAACCACCGTAAACACCGTAAGCAAGTACATCATCATCTAAGTTAAAGCTCTTGTCGTGTCCATGGGCACTAAGGTTAGTTGATGCATTACCGATGTTACCACCAATGTAAGCGCCTTGTTGATCGGCAATCGCTGAACCTGAAGCAAGAATTAATGCTAGTGGCAATAGTACTTTTTTCATGATGTTGTCCTTTTATTTCAATGAATAACTTGTGTTCTGATATTCATAGTACGGATAGCATAATGAGAAATGTCAGGGTTTTGAAAGGTGTTTTATTATGAAGCGTTATTTTACAGATAGCTGATACTATTCTGACGTTCAGCTTACATTCAGCATTTTTTGCGGTCGGTTTTATGATTAGTTAGCGATTAATGATGCTTAGCGTTGTATATTTGAATGTAAATAAATCTACGGTTTTGGCTGTGATCGATTGGCTGTTATAGGGGATCATGTCAATCGTACATAATGGTAGTGAGGTGTTGTTAGGGTAAGTCGGAGCCAAACTGAGCGTCGTTTTTGTTTGTATATAATAAAGGTTAATAGTGTCACTGATTGCAATTAGAGTGCTAAATAACGGTAAACGTGGTGATAGCTTATATAAAGTATATTCGATTGTGTAAAAGCTGTTGCTGTAACTGCGAGAGCCGCCTTTATTAAGATAGTTCTGATAAGCACTATTTTGATATACATGTGGTAATTGTAATAATAATGGCACTAAGAGATAGCTAAACCCAACCGCACTAACACTGTAAGTGATTAATGTGGATTTAGGAAAGGGAGCTAAAGCGAGGATCAAAGTGATACCGCTGGTTATTAGTATCTCAATAACATGATGTTGACTAAAATTGATGATGTCGTGGTTAGAAGCATTAATGATATTAACAATAATGTTAGTCGTTAATGTAGAGTGATAACTGAGTTGTACAAAAAAAGTAATAACAATCAATAATACGATGCTATAACGGATTAAGTAAATTGAAGCACACAAGCGTAATAAAGCATAAAGCAGTGTGGCTTGTAGCAAACTGTGGGTAATACCTCGAATAAGCTCAACGTGTATTGTGGCTTGATTTGATACGATCCCTACAAACATACAGCTTAAAATAAGAGCGATATGACCAGTATATTGATTGACTGTCATTCTACGCTTCATGGCGTACTCTCGACGTTAATAAGCTTTGTTTGCCCACTAATATGAACCTCATCGTCTATATTATTGCTGGTATCTTTTAACTATAGGCGAAGAAATTGTGTTGCTTTTAAAAAGCGTTTATTAATCCTAAAAGCACGACATAATAGCTATTGTAATAATTGTTCTAGTGTCATAGGAGAGGATATTAAGCCTAATTCTTGTGCTGGTGTGAACCCTGCTTTATTTTGGTGACAAAGGTTGTGCCAAGCGCGATAGATATCCAACAACGGTAATAAACTTGCAGGACGAAGTTTACGACGAGGCTCATTAACCATATGGCTAAATTGGTCATAAAAACGCTGTTGATAGCTAATTACCGCTCGGTGCGTGGCAACTGTTAACCAATGTTGCTGATTTTTTTTACTGCCACCAAGATGACAAATTCCTTTATTGCCTGTTTTATTACGACTAAATGCCCACCGATCTCGCCACCATCCCATCAGTACGATATCTATTTTTTCAACATGTTGTCCGTGTTGCCATTGATCGTCTTCAACAACATAAAGCGGGTCGATGGTGTGGTTATTAATACGATCAATAAAAACAGATAGGCAAGCTGAACGTAGTAATGTTTCCTGAGGCATAAATACCGTTAAGGTAGGAATACTCTGACTAAGTAATTCACGTAAATATAAAAAATGACTATATACCGTGTATTGAGGACGAATAAGGCAACCTTTAGTCGGGTAGTTAATCGTCACTTCACCACTAAGCGGATTTTCCATATTTTTTCGCGCTAAAATTTGACGATAAGTTGCATCAATATGAGCTAATAGCCCTTGTGATGTTGTCGATGTATTATGAGGATGATGGTAACTATGAGGCGCGATAAAACGTGTACCTATACGGTATGCGTCGTGATGAGCAACATATGTAGCTGCTGGTTGAGTTTGATAATTTACATGTTGACTAACAACATAACCTGAATCTGTCTCAGCAGTTGCTATCCATAATACGCCATTATTACTGTGAGGTTGCAATGGAGCAAGATCAGTAGCTAGATGACATGCTTGTGGTTGTTTGCCTAGTCGTGCATCAAAAATCGTCAGTTGGTGACGACAACGAGCTGCAATATTATTAAGCTGATCATAAAAGGTTTTAGGATTCATAGTAAGACGGCGGCAAATTTCTCGTACCGTATATCCAGTAAATAAATACGCTAATATTTTTTGCTGTAATTGATGTTTGTTATTACTGTTTGACCATGGATCAACAAAAGTATGCTGACAGGCTTTGCAACGATAGCGTTGGCGTTCTCCACTAAAACCAAAGGCATGATAAAACTGACGATAGGTGAGAACGGGTAGTCCGTTATGTGGACAAGCATTATTTGAACAGGCAGCGAGGCCACTATTTTGTTCTAGTGTAAAGCGCTGTTTTTCTGCAACAACGTCATGATTACTGAGTACTGGCGGAAAAGCACCGCATTCGCGGCAAATAAGTACTGGACGTTGTAAATTATTATTTTGGAGTACATATAATTGTGGATCGGTACGACTAAAATTAGCACAAGCGACCGTTTTACAATAATTGAATTGAATATTATCACTGGCGGGTGGCAACTGATCCAACGTTGTTTGTGTTGAAGATAAAGTCATGGAGCGTCGCCTTTTGCATGTTAGGTGGAGGTGATTATACCCAACGGCAATGATGATGCTGAGATATTATTAACATTATTACTTTTATGGATAATTTAAATGTTAGCAGGTATAAAAAAGTGAAAAACGTATCAGGAAGGCACGTCTTTCACTTTATGCTATAAAACTCTCGCCACAGTATTACTGCTGTAAGAAATTATAGATTGATTGCAGTTTCTAGTGCTACGTTCATCATTTCGTTGAATGAGTGTTGACGTGCTTCTGCACTTAATTTCTCGCCGCGCTTAATGTGATCAGAAACAGTTAGAATAGTTAATGCTTTAGCACCAAGTTCAGCTGCAACACCATAGATACCAGCTGCTTCCATGTCTACACCTAGGATGCCTAGTTTTTCCATTTTATCGAACAGACCAACTTCTGGGCTGTAAAATAGATCAGCAGAGAATACATTACCGACACGCACTGCAACATTTTGTGCACGTGCTTGGTTTACTGCTGTTTCAAGTAAGTGATAGTCAGCAATAGCAGCGAAATCATGGTTAGCAAAACGAATGCGGTTAACTTTTGAGTCAGTTGAAGCACCCATAGCAATGATTACGTCCATTAACTTAACGTCATCATGAACAGCACCACAGCTACCAATGCGAATGATGTTTTTAACCCCAAAATCTCTGATTAGCTCATGTACATAAATAGAGCAAGATGGGATACCCATACCATGACCCATTACTGATACTGGTTTACCTTTGTAAGTACCAGTGAAACCGTACATGCTGCGAACATCACATACGCGTTTTACATTTTCTAGGTAAGTTTCTGCAATAAATTGTGCGCGCAGTGGATCACCAGGCATTAAAATTGTTTCTGCAAAATCGCCAATTTCAGCATTGATATGTGGAGTAGCCATGAAGTGCTCCTTGGTTTATGAGTTATTCAGAAGCAAAGTTTATGCTTCAATTTATGGTAGTAGTTTATGGAATTAAATATTTACACCTTGAGATCTGGATCACAAAAATAAGGCTATTTCACTAGATTAATGATGTTGATTACCATATCTGTTGAAAATGTGAAGGGTATCGTTTTCTTTTTCGTGGCTAGTTAAGTGAGTTATTCAGCTGGAAGTGATAATTTAAATATTTAATTTATTGATTAATATGTATTTTATTTTCAATCGATAGTTTTATTTATCTGTTCTTAAAAAATCAATAACCACTAAAATGTAATGGATTACATTAAGGGTAATGATTATTGATGGTTGTTTATGATAAAAACAGTCATTCAAATAATGAGTGTTGAAAGAGGTTCTTCTTGAACATGAACTTGGGTAGAATTAACCAAAAAGGCCGCTGAGAATAATATGTATAATTTAACCCAATTATCAGACAGTGAGAGAATGCGTATCGAGTTAGATAAGCAAGCTTCGTACACCGTTTGGAAAGTGAAAAATGGCAAAGTGGGTTATGAGGCTTTTGCTGAATTAACCAATAATATTGAAGATGATGATGAGCGTGATTTTTGTCAGCAAGCCATTATGAAATATAAAACGCTAATGGGTGTTAACTAATACCGAATATAGCCATATAAAGCCCAGCATACAGATCTTATGTATGCTGGAGAAAAACTAGATACGTAAATCATCTGAATGTTAATGATGATGCGTTTTAGCCTGTTCATTACCAGTGTATGTCGCTGGTTTAACAGCAACATCCACTGTTATTTCACCAGCGTATTTAAAGATCAATGTCAGTGGAAAGTGTGAATCAATTGTTAGCACTTCGGTGAGATTAAATAGCATTACGTGAAAGCCACCAGGCTCTAATTGTTGCTGATGTTCAGCGGTAACTGTAATGGTATCAACCTGTCGCATTTGCATTAATCCATTGCCATTATTTAAAGTATGTAACTCGACAATTTCAGCGATAGGTGAGCGTGCTGCTATAAGGGTATCGTCAATCTTGCTGTGATTGATAATTGATAAAAAAGCGGCAGCAACCTTAGATGTGGGTGGAACAGCTTTTGACCATGGGTGATCTATTTCGATAGCAGTTGCAGCTACTGCGGTAGGGGTGGTGACAATAATAGTCATTAATAAGGCAGTAAGTATTTTCAACATAATGGCTTTCCTTTGCCTGTAATATGAAATTGAATGTACTTTAATAGTGTAGTATCTGTGACGATATTTCGCCGGATGTGCCAAAAATTTACACGCTAATGGTTGCTGCTAATTTATTCGAGGGTGATGATAGTAACGATTGTTTATTGAGCTTAGTGTTAATATTGTGCTCGCAATGATATTAATTGAGACTATTATTTTAATATTGCGTATTCTGTGTACAGAAACTGATCAAATGGTGAATTACAGTGAAAACAACTGAATTTTCTGCACTTGATGACGACAATGATAAACATGAGGTGTCGTTTTCATTACACGCAGAAAAACGTTCTGGGAATAGAGCGTCCCCAGCGAATACTCCTGACTTTAGTCAACCAGCATCTAGCTCTGATGTTGTTAATGATAGGATGGTGACTGAAACAATGACAAAGCCACGTTCTAAGCGTTTAACGGATTGTCCTGCTTGTGATGGTAGTGTTTCTCGTCGTGCCCATTTTTGTCCTCATTGTGGTGAACCCGATCCTTCGCGTCATATGCAGCGGACGCAATGGTTTTCTCGTATTGTGTGGACAATCATTATTGTTGCGGCTGGATGGTATGCTTATACTTCTTTGGTGCCGTTGATTGTTGATCGCCTTAAAGGCTGATGCCATAGATATAGCTATTAACAAATTTTCGCTAATATCTAGGTATAAATATATTTACCCCAATAGTCGCTTATCGATTATTGGGGTTTTTTGTAGGTAATCAATGTGTTTTTTGCATGCCACGAGTTTGATTCATTGTGCGTGAACCTGCGGTACCATAACTATTAATATCGTATCGATTAGGAGAATAGCCAATACGTGCGCGGTAACGTCGGTCGAGTGGATATAAATTAATATTGTAATTATCAATAAGTTGCTTGATCACCACATTCATTTCTTTTTGTGGTGTATTTTGTTCCCTAAGATAATAATAAAGATTCTCTGCGCGTTGTTGATTCATTGTGCCCTCCAATAGGAAATGTTTGCTGATGAGCAATCAGGAATACACAGGAATTGGGGTTAAATAACATCAAAGGGGTTGATGTTGTGTAGACTAATTATATTAAATTTAAAGTAAATGATAATAAGGTTAATACTCAAATTACTTTTACTTAATAGTAATAATGTATCGTTGATTGCGTCAATCGTTTCGTTATTTGAGTGCAAGTAATAATTTTAGTTGCTTAAAGGATTAATGCCCCTAACAATCAATTAGCCGTTAAATTAAGAGAAGACTCAGATGTTCAAGCAAAGTACCAAGATAAATATAGTGAGTATCGGAGTTGGGATATTAATTTTACCATGGCTACCGCTACTTATTAGTCAACATTCATTACTCAAAATGATGACCGATGCCATTGGTGGAATTGCGTTTGCATTAGCATGGGGAATTGGTTTGCCTGCGGTTGTAAGTTATGGTGTTGCGATAGTCGTTCTACTGGCACCAATGGCATTAGTGTTTTATTGGATAAAACACACACTAACGACCATCGCGAAGGCGTAGATAATTTATTCTGTAGTAGTAAAATCAAACACAATAACTACTACAGAATAATTAAGCTCAATAATTAAACCAATTTATGCTTCGCTGATGGTAATAATGCTGATTTTTTGGTTCGGATAACGAATCTCAAGCTCCTGCTGTGCAGTTTTATGCGAGTCTAATTCACTGGCTGCATTAATGTTGTATTGGCAAGGAACATCAAAATGTGGCGATACAACATAAGTAACTTTGAAGTTTTTCATTGATAATAGCCTTAATTATTTAATCGAATAACTAAACGAATTGGCTGAAATTCTACAAATAATGCAGTGTTTTTAAATTGATCTGGCAACGATAAAAAGTGCTTTTAAGTAAATAATTGAGCAAACTTAAATGCCGATTTTGTGAGCGATTGGGTGGCGATTGTTGCTGAAAGGCGATTTAAAACGAATAAAACAAGAAGATCAATGATGATCTTCTTGTTTTAATTGACAGTCGATCTGCGGTAATTAATTAAACTTACGCACCTTCAAAATGATAAGTCATGTCTGTGGTATATGTCATTTTGGTAAATAATGTATTGGTTAACTGCTCCGTTAATGCCAATGCATCAGCAACCGTTGTTTTCTCAAACTCGTTGATTAGAGCCTGTGCTTTTTTAGGTTGGCGCTTGTAAATTTTTAGATAATTCTTTTCAAGTTCGCGTTGTTTAGATGCCGTCTGTATTTCAAACTTGTGATAAGCCGTTTGTACGATTGGAGAGAAGTCTTTCCAGTTTGTCATCGCTAACGTTTGTAGTTTACGGAATGCCCAGTTTGCAGATTCACTATCAGCTTTATTGGTACCGATAGTTAGTGCATGTGGAACTTCAGTCATACCTTGGTAATAAGGCAAGTAAACCCCAAGTGCAGTCATGCCATATGAGATGTATTCTACATCGCCAATAGCTGTTGGTAAGTTAGGGCGCACTTGTAAGACATGTGATTCTTGGGTACGGAATACAGAGATAGGGCGGTAAGCTTCTTTAGGGTTTTGGGTTGCGTATGGGTCATGTGACGTACCTTGGTAATGATTACGTAACCCTTGTTCAACATCAGCAACGCTAAGTTTTTTGGTTGGTTTCAAGAAAACAGGGAAGGTTGTACCTTGATCTATCTTGGTTGTTAAACCTTGAGTGTACATGTGTTGTAATGTCCACACTCGAGGATAGTTATAAGTCACATCATTGAGTGTGTCTTGTGAATAAGCAGCATGGAAATTGAATGGCTTACCTGCTTCTGGTTTATATAAACCATGTTGTTCCGCAAAGTTAACTAATGTTGGTGATGCCATATAATTAGGGTTATTAGGTAAGTAAGTCGTTAAACGTCCTTGGTTTGCAGAAACAAAGTATTTATTTGCAGGGATTTTCTCTGCCATCCATTGATGACCACTACCACTTTCTAAATACCAAATACCGTCATTATCAACAAATGCAACCCCAAATCCTTCAGCAGCACCTTGAGTTTCAATGATCTTACCAAGTAACTCTACACCTTCTTTTGCAGAGTGAATACGCGGTAAAATCACGTTTTCAATAGCGTCTTCACCAATACCTGTTTTGGTTACATAGGGATCGGCTTTTAATGCTTTGGCGCCATTATAAATGGTTTCTGTTGCTGACATACCTACACCAGCAGAGTTAAAGCCTACTTCTCCCATACTTTTATTATGAGTATCAAAATCGGACATTGAGGTGTATTGCAATGCATCTTTTGCTGCAGGGTAGCTAAAATTATTCGCATTAGAATGGAAGTCACTTTGCTGCATTTTTTCTGCTGGGTGCAAAACAAAATGTTTAGCGTTATTTGCTTGGTAATCTTCATTACGAGCAATGATATAAGAACCATCCGTTGTGGCTTGGTTTCCGACTAAGATAGTAGTACAGGCACTGGCTGGAAAAGCGACAATTGCGGTTAATGCTGTGGTTACAGCTGATGCTAAAAACGTTATCTTTTTCATTTTATATATATATTGATTGAATGATAGATTAGTTATACGGGGAATTTTGGTGTGATTTTGTGAGGAAGGTCACTTTTGTATATCGATGATAGGTATAATTATTTTGCAGTTTTATACCTTATTATATTGATTTAAATTAAAATATTCGTTAATTAAGTATAGCCATTTGTGAGGATGTAGCGGTTATTTCTCGGGGTTGATGAATTATTAAGGTATTATAAATAATAGAAATTTATAATAAATATCAGTGATGTAATGTCATTTACTAGGGAATTAGAGGACGAGATTAACCCATGAGAAATAAAACATTCATTATCAGCGCATTTACTACGTTATTACTATCAACGTCGGCACAAGCTGCTGAATCTTTTGTTTTACAACCTGTTAGTGATAGTAATGCGGTTGCACCGTTAGTTAAATTCGATGATAGCACTCATTATTTTGTTGGTATAACGGGTGGCACAAGTAATATTAGTATGACAGCTATTACGGCTAATAACACTCAGTTATCTTCGCCTGATGCAGCAGGGGTTGTTGGTGCTGATATTGGTTTTTATACTGCTGGTGGTGCGGGGCGTATTTATTATAGTTGGCAGAAAATGTCAGCTCAGTCCAATTTGAATGGTACTAAAGCAATTGAAACGGATGTGACGTTGCATTTATTAAATGCTGATTATATTTTCCGTGCGGATAAAACAATTAATCCTTTTATTGGTGCTCATTTAGGCTACATGATGGCAGATAGCAAAGGTCAGGATTATGGTTCAAATAGTCAATCAGATAAAGTGCTTGGTATTCAAGCTGGCGTCGCTTGGCGTATTTCAAATCATATTACGGCTGAAATTGGAGTACGTCATACCGCAACGCAAAGCGAAGATATTAAACCGTGGTCATCAAAGAAAATGACGTCACAAATAAAAAGTATTTCAACAGGGTACGCATCATTAAATTATCGTTTCTAAGATCATGTTTTGATTATATCCCCGTGTGATCATTGATTTGTGTAATAGCCTCGTTGAGTTATTTTCTTAAACGGTGAGAAAACTGAAGGTTTACTCATCCGTTTAGCCGCGTATAATGCATCCCCCTAGTAAACGACAACCATTATCAATAAAGGACTTCACCTTGAAGCTATTCGTTAGAGATCTCACTGTAATTGACGCATCTTACTTGTGCCCACAACGGGGAATGGTGGGTGAGAGTTGGATTCTTGATGTGGTGATGTCGGGTGAGTTGAATGAAATGAGCATGGTGCTTGATTTCAGCCGCGTTAAAAAGCAAATTAAACAGTTAGTTGATCAATATGTTGATCATCGGTTATTGATCCCTGCTGCATCAGCTGCAATTCAGACCGCGACAACTAAAGCAGAATACATGACGGTTGATTTAGTGAGTGATCAACACACGATTCACTTACATAGCCCTGAACAAGCATTTTGTTTTATTGATGCAGAAGCTATCACTATTGAAAGTGTGACGAAACATGTACAGCAAGTGTTGCTTGGTAATTTACCTGCAAATGTACAAGGATTAGAAATCATCTTACGCCATGAGAAAATTGATGGTGCGTTTTACCATTACAGCCATGGTTTGAAAAAACACGATGGCAATTGTCAGCGTATTGCTCATGGCCACCGTTCACCGGTTGAGTTAGTAGTTAATGGTCAACGTAATGCTGATTTAGAGCAACAATGGGCACAACGTTGGCAAGATATTTACTTAGGTTCACAAGAAGATGTTATCAGTGTTCGTGAGTTAAATTTAAGCGCGGCAGCGGTAAATGTTAATGATGAAACGCATTATGGTTTTCGTTATACCGCCCCACAGGGTGAATTTGAATTAGCGATAGCAAAGTCAGTGACTGAAATTTTAGCAACCGACACCACTGTTGAGTTATTAGCTTGCTACATTGCTGAACAAATCAAACCACAATTAGTTGCAACTGATCGTCTTGATGTTTTTGCTTACGAAGGTGTAGGTAAAGGCGCGATGGTAACGATAGGCTAAAACTCTGTTTATTGCTTTGTAATTGATTAAAAAATAAGCCCAATGTGATATTTATTTTTAGGAATAATATCGGATTGGGCTTTTTTTGTGGTTGCTTTTTCATCAAAAAATGGTCAATAGTGAGAGCTTTCGCACTAAATCTAGTTATACCACTTAATAGTCAGTCATTTATGCGTAGACTTAGAATAAGTGTCATAAACAAGAGGGATCGATTATGCCTTTAGCGCCTCTAACCAGTGACAAGCTGTATCGTATTGCAGCCTTAAACGGATTGAATGATGCGTGTAAGTCAACCAAGCACCTTACACCATTAGATGAAATCGTAGGACAGGAGCGAGCTCAACATGCGGTTGAGTTTGCAATGTCGATAAAAGAAAAAGGTTATAACATTTATGCTATTGGCCGCAATGGCTTAGGTAAACGTACCATGGTGATGCGTTATTTAAATCGTCATGAGCCTAATGGCAATAGTCATACATTGTATGATTGGTGTTATGTGTCTAATTTTGGCGATACACGTTGCCCTAAGGTACTTAAACTTCCAGCAGGGGAAGGCTGTAGCTTTAAAAAAGACATTGAAAACCTGATGAAGCGATTAGTTAAAGCGTTTCCATTAGCGTTTGATAATGAGCTTTATTATTCACGCGCGGAAAAATTAAAAGCAGAGCTAGCGACTAAACAAGAAACGACCTTAAAGTCGCTAACAAAAAGCGCTGAAGAGCGTGGTGTCAGTGTATCAATCACAACTCAGGGTGATTACCAGTTAGTCGCAATGAATGGTAAAGAGCCGCACAGTGAGGATAGTTTCGCGGCATTGTCAGCTGAAGATCAACAATTGTTTGAGAATACCATTAATGATCTGGAAGTTGAACTGCGTGGTATCGTGCGTAAATTGACTGAATGGGAAGAACAATATTCAAATAAACAACAAAAGCTTGATGAAAATATCGCTCAAGAAGTTGTCGGTCATTGCATTAAAGATCTGCAGTTAAAATACAAAAAAGTAGCTGATGTAAAAGCATATTTAGCTGATATGTATACTGATATTTTAGAAAATATTGATATTTTTCTTGAAGAAAATGAAGAACAAGTAGCACTCGCATATGCTTCATTAGATAAGAAAATGCCGCGGCGTTACCAAGTAAATGTCTTAGTACATCAGCTTGATGAGCGTAAATTTCCTATCGAAGTTGAAGAAAGTCCTAGTTACCATTCAATTTTTGGTTATATTGAAAATGCGACTTATAAAGGAACGGTATTTACTGATTTTTCTTTAATTCGAGCAGGTAGTCTTCATCGTGCCAATGGTGGGGTGTTGATGATGGATGCGGTGAAAGTCCTTGAACGTCCGTATGTGTGGGATGGACTAAAACGTGCACTGCGTGCGCAAAAATTAAATTTAAGCTCACTTGAGCGAGAAGTTACCCTCTCAGGTACGATTTCATTAGAGCCTGAAGCTATTCCGTTAAATGTGAAAATTATTCTGTTTGGTGATTATCAGACTTATCAGTTATTACAGCACTATGATCCAGAATTTAAAGAACTGTTTCGTGTTACCGCTGATTTTGAAGATGATATGCCGCGTAATGATACATCAGAAGAGCAATATGCACGTTTCATTGCCAGTATTGTGCATGATAACGACATGCTACATTGTGATCGTAAGGCCATTGCTCGTATTATTGAATACAGCTCACGCCAAGCTGATGATCAAAATAAACTCTCATTGCACTCGGCTGATATTGCTAATTTATTACGTGAAACTAATTACGTTGCGCGAGCTTCTAATGCCACGATGATCCGCAGTAGCCATGTTGAACAAGCGATGTTAAATCAAGAGTTACGGGTTAGTCGTTTAAAAGATCATGTTATGCAAAGTTTCGTCACTGGGACAACATTATTAGATGTTCATACACATGCAGTTGGACAAGTGAATGCATTGTCAGTGATCTCAACCTCCGATTATCAGTTTGGCGCGCCGAGTCGTATCACCGCGACTACCGCTTATGGTAGTGGAGAGGTGTTTGATATTGAACGTAGTGCTGAATTAGGCGGTAATATTCACTCAAAAGGAGTGATGATTCTATCTGCTTATCTGGCTTCTGTATTTGGTAAAACAGCGAAAATCCCCTTAACCACCCACCTTACTTTTGAGCAATCGTATGGTGGTGTTGATGGTGATAGTGCATCTATGGCTGAAGTATGTGCAATTATTTCGGCTTTTTCTGGTTTACCACTACGACAAGATATTGCGATTACCGGTTCAATGAACCAGTTTGGTGAAGCACAACCGATCGGTGGTGTTAATCAGAAAATTGAAGGCTTCTTTGATGTGTGTGGTATTAAAGGCAGAACGGCAGGCCAAGGTGTGATAATACCTGAGTCTAACGTGCATAATTTAATGCTACGTAAAGATATTGTTGAAGCTGTTTCAAAAGGTGAGTTTCAGATTTGGGCGATCAGTCATGTATCGCAAGCGATTGAAATTTTCACCGGCAATGCGGTTGGCATTGAGGCTGAACAAGGTTTTTATCCATCAGATACCGTATTTGGTTTAGTACAAAGTAAGCTTAATGCATTACGTCGTTAGTAACGATTTGTGCTTTTATATCTACAAATGAAATAATTATATATTTTATGTCCAATTAATATGAGCTGACTACATTGTGGTCAGTTTGTATTATTATGAAAAGGAATAGTTATCTTTTTAGGTATGTTAACTGACAGAAAATTCCCATTTAACATATAAAATATCATTACTATCAACGTCATTTTAAATTAAAAATAAAGATCTAATAAAAAATCAATTCTAATCATTGTCATAAATTTTTACATTTTTATATTTATATATTATTGATACAAATAATATATAAGATTATTGTAATATGAAATTTATAACTATGAGTTTTAGATGTTAAGTAAAAAATTGGTTTATTTATTTGCTGTAATCTCACTTTCGGGTTGGTTAGTATCTTCTTTACTTATTGTTTTGGATAATAGAAATGAAAAACAATATATTAATGAAAAGATAACTGAAAATGCTTTCAATATTGTCCATCAAGCTTTGCAAGATAAAAAGAATGATGCTGAAATTGTTGCTCAAATGCAAGAATGGTTTGAAAAAGGATGGACAGCACAAACTGCTTCTATAACAACTATTTGCGATAATAATCGTAGGAAATTGAATCAAATTTTATCAAGTGATTCAATTGCTATTGTTTGTAGATTGCGTATTTAGTGAGTCTCATGAATAAAAAAATAATTATTTTGCTATTATTAATGTTGGCTCTTTCCGGTTGGATTACAACTGCTGTACAAATATATTTAGTTAGTGAAAACAAAGCACTTCTTTTGGATAAGATATTAGATAACCCTTTCAATTTGGTATCTTTACAACTACAAGTTGAAAGAGATATAAAAGACCCAGTAGAAATAATTAAATTTTGGGTTAAGAATGGTTGGACGGCTGAAACGGGATCATTATTAACTATTTGTAATAATAATAAAGAAAAATTATCGTCTATATTGTCAAATGCTCAGATTAATGATGCATGTCGTTTAGTTAATACGGGTGTTTAATAGGTATGTTTTTTTAAAGTCGCTTTGGCGGCTTTTTTTAATTTAAAGATAGCTAGAAATGAAGTGAGTAGTCGTATATAAAAGTAGCTTGTAATGAAGATTTTATTTGGACATATACGTTTTGTTGGCTATCAATGTTGTTCATTATGAAAGATGATTGGCAAATTATAGATATAAAAAATGCCGGCCATAGCCAGCATTTTTTTATTTATCTATAAAAAAGATAAATTATAGAGCTACAACGTTTGCAGCTTGAAGACCTTTTTGGCCTTGCTCTACTTCAAAAGACACTTTTTGGCCTTCAGCAAGAGTTTTGAAACCTTCAGAAGCGATAGCACGGAAGTGAACGAATACGTCAGCACCGCCGTTGTCTTGAGTAATGAAACCAAAACCTTTCTCTTCGTTAAACCATTTTACTAGACCAGTTGTTTTGTTAGACATGAGATGTCCCTTATTAGTTGAGATTAATTAACCGCTAAAATGCGATGTGCTACGTGGTTAAATTATTAATGTTACTGCCAATACAAGGGAAACACAGAGATACAAAACGAAACCGTCAATGTAGCTTTAGTTTAACTTTTACTTGGTGTTGCATTTAATAACTCTTAAACAACAGAGCGAGATGGATAATAGCAGTTGTGGTGCTGATGTACATCTATTTTTGCGTGTTTTTTTTAAAAGCATGCCATTAGTGGGGGTGTTCTTCGTTTTTTTTCTAATCTAAGATGCTGATAATAATTGATTTTGATGACAAATGACCGTTGGTGAAGATCTTTATCTATTGTCTTCATAATCTAGCGCATTAGAAGGCGTTATTATGCTAAAGTACTAGGTGTAGCTTAGCTTTTATGATTAAAACAATATGCTAGATTGATGGTTTAAGTGTAATCATCGTTCGTAGTTAGGGATCATATAAACATAAAACTAATCCTAGAGATGAACGAGAATAAGGAAAGCAATAATGACTCATGAAACTAAAACAATGGAAGTACCTGTTGCTATCGCTGATAGGGTACAGGCGCTTATTGACGGATTTAAAGCGAAAGAAATATTTAAGGCTGAGCGTAAAGCTGTGGTGAATAATTTTCTTGCTATGGATGGTCTTAGTTGTGAGATGGCGGTGTACAGCTTACCGCAAAGTGAGTTGCTTGATACACTTCGATTTGTCTATGAATTATCGGGTACAAATAGCAAATTCATCACAAATATTTTAATTCAATCAAGAGAAAATCCTAAGAAAGTGTTGTCTGATGCTCAGAGAACAGCAGCTAAGAGCTTATTATTTAACTTGATTAATGATCCGTCTGTAGTCTCGGCAATGAAAGAAATTTAATCGTCGTACATAGATTACAAATGATAAAAAACCCGCATTTATTCTCTATAAAAGAGCGTTATGCGGGTTTTTTTTATCTGTAACGTTTATTTATGAATGGATTATTTCTGTTGCTGTAGATGTAGTTTGTGACAATGTTCATTAACCTCATCAAAATGACGTAATGTTTTTTCGTTGGGCTTTTCGCCTTTTAAACTAACTACAACCAACGCAATAGATGCTAATAAGAAAGCCGGAATAATTTCGTATAAGCTAAAGACAGTTGAATTCGGCCATGCTGAGTGAGCGGCAATCCAACATAGCACAACTGTTGCACCAACAACCATACAGGCGATAGCACCATGAGCACTACAACGGCGCCAGAATAATGAGAATAAAACCACGGGTCCAAATGCTGCTCCCATGCCGGCCCATGCGTGGCCTACTATTGATAAAATAGTACTTTGTGGGTTACTCGCAAAAATCATAGCAACTAATGACACTGCAACTACAGCTAAACGGCCAAGAAGAACTTGGGACTTTTCAGTTAGTTTAATATCGAAGAAATGAGCAATATCTTCGGTTAATGCACTTGATGATGCTAATAGTTGTGCTGCAACCGAGCTCATTACAGCAGAGAGTACCGCAGCAATCAGAACAGCTGCAATCCAGCTTGGGAATAAGCCTTTTGCTAGTTCTAAAAAGATCATCTCGTTATCGAAGTGATGGTTTGCACCTGAGTAGTACATGGCTCCAGTAATACCTACGGCAAATGCACCTACTAAAGAAACAATCATCCAACTCATACAAATTTTTCGAGCAACACTCATGCCTTTTACATCACCAATAGCCATAAAGCGAACTAAGATGTGCGGTTGACCAAAGTAACCTAGGCCCCATGCAAGTAATGACAGCACACCAATCGTACTTGTATTATCACTAATAACTGAAAAGTAATGTGCGGGTAATACACTTTGATCAATTGCTGGATCTAGGTTGTACCATGTCACTATTGGTGTAATTAATAGCGCAAAGAACATTAATGAGCCTTGGAAGAAATCAACCCAGTTAACGGCTAAAAATCCACCAATGGCAGTGTAAACCATTAAGAATATTGCCCCGATCCATACTGCTTGTGTATAAGGAATGTGGAATAAGGTTTGAATTAAGAAAGCACCACTTACAAAACCTGCAGCAGCATAAAGTGTAAAGAAGATAAGGATAACTAATGCTGTCATTAATCTGAGTGTGCGATTATCGCTGCCAAATCGAGCATAAAAGTAAGAAGGGATCGTTAGTGCATCACCGACATTTTCAGTATAAATTCGTAGTTTTCTCGCCACGAAATGCCAATTTAAATAAGCACCAATGGTTAAACCAATAGGTAACCAAATTTGATCTAAACCTGAAACAAATACAGCTCCAGGTAAACCTAATAATAACCAACCGCTCATATCTGAAGCACCAGCACCAAGTGCTGTAACACCAGGGCTTAAGCTACGACCACCAAGAACATAATCTGAATTTCCTTCTGTTTTTCGTGCCGCGACTATTCCGATAGCAAATATAATACAAAAGTAAACTGCTAACACGATATAGTAAGTAGACATTGAATCTCCTTTATTGTTTGACCAGTAGTTTTTAACCAAGAAATGAGTTTTGGTATAAAGGTTACTGGTACCTTATTTATTACTTGATTTAGATTTTTTATATCTATTTATTATTCTGACGGAATTAGCGTTCTACTAACTCGTTAAAAATATCAAAATGAAACTTTTTACTTATAATAAAAAGTTTTAAATTATTTATGGTTATTAAAAATACCCAAAATGTGTTAATTATGCAAATTAAAGATTTGTTAGTATTGAGTGGTTCTCGTTTTTTACTGTTATTTTTTTATTTTGTATTAAAGTTTTTCTGTTTATTTATTTATTTAAGGTCTTGATCTTATTGTTTTTTTGTTTGGTTTTTTTATCGAGTTGATATTTGATGGCTTAGCTGTTTTTTAGTATGACTATTTTGTTTGTGATTAATAATTATTCGTGATTGTGAATTCTAATTTGGTCGTTAATATTCAGTTTTATCTGTGTTGATATATATCTATTAGAAGGGGGTAAGTGAGTTGTTATTTATCTTGCTTATGATTGGCGTTGATTAATAATACACATTGTAATGTGGTTTATTTGATTAAAACTAACATTAGTTGGCAGTGTTTAAGTCGATTGTAATTAACGTTCGATACGATGATAAGTTGTTATTATATTGCTTTTATTTCTTTAGGTAATGTGTAGATTTTGATATCGCTATGATTGACCATAAATCATATGCTGTTGAGGCTATTATCTTTAATTTTATGTGAGTTATCATGATATGACTCCTTTATTATATAGAGATAATCGGAATAAAATACTTTCCGTTATCCAAGAAGGAATCAGCATCTTGATGGCTGTTATTGGTCAAGCGATCCTAACGACTAAAGTAAAATGTTGTCGGTATTTTTTATCACTCATCGTTATTAGCATGTTCATTTGACTTAAATTGGCCACTTTAGATAAATAGGATAGTTTAGGTTTTATAAAAAGAGATACTTTAGCTTCATACCTCTGTATTGATCAAATGCAACTTGATGTACTCATTGTCGCGTCAAGCTTTCATAATGATAACATGATGTTATCTGAATTTTTAAAGAATAGTTAGATGACTAAACTTATTAAAATTTAGAATGTGTTTTTTGGCTTGTGATTATCAAAAACAGGCTAATTTATGAACGTAATTTGATGATGTCCATCTTATAATTAAATGTAATGTTAAATATATTATTTATGTCTCTGTGCGCTTCGGATATAAAATAGAGAGGTGAGTATATATGATTTTTTGTTAAATTTATCGCATTATAATGATATTTTTATTCATATAATCATGAATGGCAGACGCTAGGTGAGATTTATATAATTGATGGTGTTATATGGTTAATTTATTTCTAAAATAATAAACACGAGTAGCATCGATATTACTCGTGTTTATAAAGGATCATATTTATATGTGTTTGTATCTATAAGTTTTTTTTAGTCCCATTCATTTGATACATTTAATGTTTCTACGTTAACGTCAGAACCTTTTTCTAAAGTACCGAGGTTAGTGGTAATAGATAAATTTTTAGGGTAATTAATAAAAATAATATCATCCGAAATTTCTTCAATAGAATGAGATACACCATTAATTCCAATATGATCTTCTGATAAAATATTTTCGATTAGGTCTTTAGGGATTTTAATATAAACTTTAAGACGATCTTCTTCTTCAGTAATATTATCAACAGTAGCGACACCCTTTATATTTCCAGTTAAAGCACCTTTCCCAAGGAGTGATCCAAATTCTGGACGCACTTCTAAGTTCACCTTGTTACCGACTTCTAATTCTCTAAAGGTTGTAGTGTTAATTGCTTGATCTATATCGAAATAAACTACATCACCACTAATTCGAACAACAGTTAATGAGCAGCCATTTACGAGCATGACAGTACCTTTTTCAATTGATTCCAATATATCTTTTGGAAAAGTAATGCCATGTCTTTGGGTGTCATCATTTTTTGATATTTTTTTAATTATTCCAGCGCCCTGAACTATACCTTTGAACATAATAATCTCCTTTTGTCGATAAACATATTTAAAATGAAAATCTTCATTTGGAAATTAGTCTAATGATAAAAAAATAAAATTCAATACTAAATAATATTTTTTTGATATTTAATCCGTTTTTAATAATTAACTTTTTATTTTAATTTCTATTTTAGACAAGGTGTTTAAGATGTGATTTTCTTTAGATAGGTGTTTTTAGTTGAAATTAAAGCTAGTAAGTAGATGATTTAAAATGGTATTTGATAAACTAAGTAATTAATAATAGCCACTATAATATTAATCGAATATTTTATTTCTATGCGGCATTTAGTTTTGATTATTTTAAATTTTTATTATTATCAACATTGTAATTTGTTTTAAAATAAAGTATATGCATCAAGTTCTTGTTATTTTTATTAAAATCTTATTCTTTCAATTAATATGTAGTTAAATGCTCTTATTTTATATTTAAAGGTGTTTTAAAATAGACCTGAATTAATAAATAACAAAGTTCTATATTAAAAATGTGACATTAACCCAATAAATTTAACAATGCATCCATATCATACAAATTTCCCTTACATACCTAATGAAATTTAGTTAGTCTCTAGCCATACCTATGCAGCAAGGTTGTATGCTGATTGAGTATGTGCAATGCGGAATTTAAAGGAGATTGTATGATAAAGAAAATCCCAATGATTATTGGTGGCGGAGAGAGGGATACTTCAGAACATGAATATCGTGAACTCACACTAAATAGCTATAAAGTTAGTATACCTATCATTAATCAAGATGATGTTGAGGCGATTAAATCACAAAATGTGGAAAATAATCTAAATATCAATCAGATAGTGAATTTCTTATACACTGTTGGTCAGAAATGGAAAAGTGAGAATTATTCTCGTCGACTAACCTATATTCGTGATTTGGTAAGATTTCTCGGATATTCTCCTGAAATGGCAAAACTAGAAGCTAACTGGATCTCAATGATATTGAGCTCAAAAAGTGCCTTATATGATATTGTTGAAACAGAGTTAGGTTCTCGTCATATTGTAGATGAATGGTTACCTCAGGGTGATTGTTATGTCAAGGCCATGCCAAAAGGAAAATCTGTTCATTTGCTAGCCGGTAATGTGCCTCTATCTGGTGTTACTTCTATTATTAGAGCAATTCTGACTAAAAATGAATGTATCATTAAAACATCATCAGCTGATCCATTTACGGCAATAGCATTAGCTTCAAGTTTTATTGATACAGATGAACACCATCCAATTAGCCGTTCAATGTCGGTAATGTATTGGTCTCATAACGAAGATATTGCAATCCCACAACAAATTATGAATTGTGCTGATGTTGTTGTTAGTTGGGGTGGATATGATGCAATTAAATGGGCAACAGAACATACACCGGTAAACGTCGACATATTAAAATTTGGGCCGAAGAAAAGTATTGCGATTGTTGATAATCCTGTAGATATTACAGCTTCTGCTATTGGTGTGGCTCATGATATTTGTTTTTATGATCAGCAGGCCTGTTTTTCAACCCAAGATATCTATTATATAGGCGATAACATTGATGCGTTTTTTGATGAGCTTGTAGAACAATTAAATCTATATATGGATATATTGCCAAAAGGCGATCAAACATTTGATGAAAAGGCATCATTTTCATTAATTGAAAAAGAGTGTCAATTCGCAAAATATAAAGTTGAGAAAGGTGATAATCAATCTTGGTTACTTGTTAAATCACCGCTAGGATCTTTTGGTAATCAACCATTAGCTCGATCTGCATATATTCACCATGTCTCCGATATATCAGAAATAACGCCTTATATAGAAAATAGAATTACTCAAACTGTAACAGTTACTCCTTGGGAGTCATCATTTAAATATAGAGATGTTCTAGCCTCTCATGGTGCTGAGCGTATTGTTGAGTCAGGGATGAATAATATTTTCCGTGTTGGTGGTGCGCATGATGGTATGAGACCTCTTCAACGTTTAGTTAAATATATTTCACATGAAAGACCTTATACATATACAACCAAAGATGTAGCCGTAAAAATTGAACAAACACGTTATCTAGAAGAAGATAAGTTTTTAGTCTTTGTACCATAAAAGGGAATTAATATGAAAAGTGAAAACAATTCTGTACCAATTGATCATGTTATAAAAGTTGATAACGAACGTCATATACGTGTTTGGGAAACTTTCCCTAAAAATCAATGTGATAAAAGAAATAATACTATTGTTATTGCTTCTGGTTTTGCTCGAAGAATGGATCATTTTGCAGGTTTAGCTGAATATTTATCAACCAATGGATTTCATGTTATTCGTTATGATTCACTTAATCATGTTGGATTAAGTAGCGGTGAAATTGATCAGTTCTCAATGTCAGTAGGTAAGAAAAGTTTATTAACCGTTATTGACTGGTTGAAATCAGAGCATGGTATTGATCAGGTAGGTTTAATTGCATCGAGTCTTTCTGCTCGAATTGCTTATGATATTGTCGCTGATGTTAATTTGTCTTTTTTAATTACTGCCGTTGGTGTGGTCAATTTACGGAATACTCTTGAACAAGCGCTTAAATATGATTACTTGCAGATGGAGATAGATGAAATACCAGAAGATTTAGATTTCGATGGATATAATTTAGGTTCAAAGGTATTTGTTACAGATTGTTTTGAAAATAACTGGGATACATTAGATTCAACTATAAATAAAACGAAAAATTTAAATGTCCCATTTATAGCTTTTGTCGCCAATGATGATAGTTGGGTACAACAGCACGAAGTCGAAGAATTAATGAGTAATATCAATTCAGATAAAACCAAGATTTACTCTTTAATAGGTTCATCACATGATTTAGGTGAAAACCTAATTGTGTTAAGAAATTTCTATCAATCAATTACTAAAGCAGCAATTGCATTAGATAGTAATTTAGTAGGGTTAGTAAGTGAGATTATTGAACCACAATTTGAAGCTCTCACTATTGCTACAGTAAATGAACGTCGTTTGAAAAATAAAATACAAAGTAAGTCATTAGCTTAATTACAACTGATACATAAACCAACAAAAGGAATATATTATGAAGTTTGGAAATATTTGTTTCTCATATCAGCCTCCAGGTGAGTCACATAAAGAAGTCATGGATCGCTTTGTTCGTTTAGGCGTTGCATCAGAAGAACTAAATTTTGATACTTACTGGACTCTAGAGCATCATTTTACTGAATTTGGACTAACAGGTAACCTGTTTGTTGCTTGTGCTAACTTACTTGGTCGAACCACCAAACTGAATGTTGGTACTATGGGTATTGTTCTTCCAACAGCTCACCCTGCACGTCAGATGGAAGATTTATTACTTTTAGATCAAATGTCAAAAGGCCGTTTTAATTTTGGTGTTGTGCGTGGCTTGTACCACAAAGATTTCCGCGTTTTTGGTGTAACGATGGAAGATTCTCGTGCTATCACTGAAGATTTTCACACCATGATTATGGATGGTACAAAAACAGGTACACTTCATACTGATGGTAAAAACATCGAATTCCCAGATGTAAACGTTTACCCAGAGGCGTATTTAGAGAAAATTCCAACATGCATGACTGCTGAATCAGCAGTAACAACGACTTGGCTTGCTGAGCGTGGCTTACCGATGGTTCTTAGTTGGATTATTACAACGAGTGAAAAGAAAGCTCAAATGGAACTCTATAATGCTGTTGCTCGAGATAGCGGTTACAGTGAAGAGTACATTAAAAACGTTGATCACAGTATGACCCTCATCTGTTCTGTAGATGAAGATGGCAAAAAAGCTGAAGATGTGTGCCGTGAGTTTTTAGGTAATTGGTATGATTCATACGTAAATGCAACCAATATCTTTAGTGAAAGTAACCAAACTCGTGGTTATGATTATCATAAAGGTCAATGGAAAGATTTTGTTCTTCAAGGACATACTAATACTAAACGTCGTGTTGATTATAGCCACGATCTAAACCCTGTAGGTACACCTGAAAAATGTATTGAAATTATTCAGCGTGATATTGATGCAACAGGTATTACTAATATTACCCTTGGTTTCGAAGCAAATGGCTCTGAGGAAGAAATCATTGCCTCTATGAAACGCTTCATGACGCAAGTTGCACCATTCTTAAAAGATCCAAAATAAATAAATCACTCAGATTAACTTTAATAAATAATATAAGGAATATAACATGAATTTTGGATTATTCTTCCTCAACTTTCAGCCTGAAAATACATCGTCAGAAACAGTTTTAGATAATATGATCAATACTGTCTCTTTAGTTGATAAAGATTATAAAAACTTTACAACTGCTTTAGTCAACGAGCACCATTTTTCTAAAAATGGTATTGTCGGTGCTCCGATGACAGCTGCAAGCTTCCTATTAGGACTAACTGAACGTTTACATATTGGTTCTTTAAATCAAGTAATTACAACGCATCACCCGGTTCGTATTGCAGAAGAAGCAAGTTTGCTTGATCAAATGTCAGACAGCCGCTTTATTCTAGGTCTAAGTGATTGTGTTAATGATTTTGAGATGGATTTCTTTAAACGTCAACGTGACTCACAGCAGCTACAATTTGAAGCTTGCTATGACATCATTAATGAAGCTATCACAACTAATTACTGCCAAGCTAATAATGATTTTTATAACTTCCCTCGTATCTCAATTAATCCTCATTGCTTAAGCAAAGAGAATATGAAGCAATATATTTTGGCTTCTAGTGTGAGTGTTGTTGAGTGGGCTGCTAAAAAAGCGCTTCCACTAACGTATCGTTGGAGCGATAGCCTTGAAGATAAAGAGATTCTTTATAAGCGTTATTTAGAAGTTGCAGCAAAGCATAATATTGACGTTTCTAATGTCGAGCATCAGTTCCCACTGCTTGTAAATTTAAATCATGATCGTGATGTTGCTCATCAAGAAGCAACGGCCTATTTAGTAAGTTATATTGCTGAAGTATACCCACATCTAAATCAGCAACAAAAAATTGCTGAACTTATTAGCCAACATGCGATTGGTACTGATAATGATTACTATGAATCAACATTAAATGCGTTAGAGCGTACAGGTTCAAAGAATGTATTACTTTCTTTTGAATCAATGAAGAATCATGATGATGTTGTAAAAGTGATTAATATGGTTAATGAGAAGATTCAAAAGAATTTACCAAGCTCGTAAGTGTAAAGGAAGCGGTGTTATTATGAATAAATGGAATTACGGAGTCTTCTTCGTTAACTTTTATAATAAAGGCCAACAAGAGCCATCAAAAACGATGAATAATGCATTAGAAACATTACGTATTATTGATGAAGATACATCTATTTATGATGTGATTAATGTTGATGACCACTATCTTGTAAAGAAAGACAGTGAAGATAAAAAGCTAGCGCCTTTTATTACACTAGGGGAAAAGCTATATGTGCTTGCTACCAGTGAAAACACAGTTGATATTGCAGCGAAATATGCATTACCGTTAGTTTTCAAATGGGATGATATAAATGAGGAACGACTTAAATTGTTGAGTTTTTATAATGCATCCGCAAGTAAATATAACAAGAATATAGATTTGGTTCGACACCAGCTTATGTTACATGTCAATGTTAATGAGGCAGAAACTGTAGCAAAAGAAGAACTCAAATTATATATTGAAAACTATGTAGCATGTACACAGCCTAGTAATTTTAATGGCTCGATTGATAGTATTATTCAGAGTAACGTGACAGGGAGTTATAAAGACTGTTTGTCATATGTAGCGAATCTTGTTGGTAAATTTGATAATACTGTGGACTTCTTACTTTGTTTTGAGTCAATGCAAGATCAAAATAAGAAAAAATCAGTAATGATAGATCTTAATAATCAAGTTGTTAAGTTCCGCCAAGATAATAATCTAATCTAATCTACAATCATTGCCTCTTATAATGGCAGTGCTAATTTAAAGTTCTGCCATTATATTTAATTATATTTTAAATAGGATTAAACATGACTATTACATTAGATACTTGCGAAAAAGATATTATTGTAAGTACAGAGATCGACGATATTATTTTTACATCATCACCTCTTGATATTACTTACGATGAACAAGAAAGAATAAAGCATAAATTAATATTAGAATCATTTCGTTACCACTATAATAATAATGAAGATTATAAGTCTTTCTGTAATACTCAGGGGGTAGACGAAAATATTTCTTCACTTGATGATATCCCTGTTTTTCCGACCTCAATGTTTAAGTATGCAAAAATATGTACAGCAGATGAGTCTAACATTGAAAACTGGTTCACAAGTAGTGGTACGAGTGGTGTAAAAAGTCATATTGCCCGTGATCGTGTAAGTATTGAACGTTTACTTGGTTCTGTAAATTATGGAATGAAATATCTTGGTTCATTTCATGAAAATCAGCTAGAACTTGTTAATATGGGACCTGATCGTTTTAATGCTAAAAATGTTTGGTTTAAGTATGTAATGAGTCTTGTTGAGTTATTATATCCAACTACATTTACTGTAAATAACGATGAAATAGATTTTGAACTTACTATTAAAAGTTTAAAAGAAATCTATAATAAAGGAAAAGGTATTTGTTTAATTGGCCCTCCGTATTTCATTTATTTGCTATGCCAGTACATGAAAGAGAATGATATTGAATTTAATGCAGGTAATCGCATCTTTATTATTACTGGCGGTGGTTGGAAAACTAAGCAAAAACAAGCACTAAATCGTCAAGATTTTAATCAACTATTGATGGAAACCTTCCATTTAGCACATGAAAGTCAGATTCGAGATACATTTAATCAAGTTGAATTAAATACGTGTTTCTTTGAAGATAACCGTCAGCGTAAGCATGTTCCGCCATGGGTTTATGCACGTGCACTTGATCCTGTAACTCTAAAGCCTGTTGAAGATGGTCAAGAAGGGCTTATTAGTTACATGGATGCATCATCAACGAGTTATCCAACATTTATCGTTACTGACGATATCGGTATAATTCATACAATTAAAGATCCAGATCCGTACCAAGGCACTACGATTGATATTGTCCGTCGTTTGAATACGAGAGAGCAGAAAGGGTGTTCATTATCAATGGCATCAGGCTTGAAATAGCTTACAAGGAAGATGTATGATTTTAAATTGTAAAATAATTAAAATTGAAGCTTCTGAATGTAATATTTTTAAAGTATTTATTAAGCCTGATAAGTGTCTCAATTTTAAAGCTGGTCAATATGTTTTAGCATATTTAGATGGTAAAAAATTACCTTTCTCAATTGCTAATTGTCCGACATGTAATGAGCTTATAGAGTTACATGTTGGGAGTTCGGTAAAAGAAACCGCAGTTAAATCTATTTCTCATTTTTTAGATGCTTTTGTGAATAGCTCTGAAATACAAATAGATGCACCTCATGGTAATGCTTGGCTACGTGAAGATAGTAATTCTCCATTATTACTTATAGCTGGAGGTACTGGGTTATCATATATCAATAGTATTCTTAGTAATTGTGTAAATAGGAATTTGCCCCGTTCTATTTATGTTTACTGGGGAGTTAATAATATTGATTTATTATATGCAGACACTCAATTAAAAGCTCTTTCTAGCGATTTTAACAATGTTAAATACGTACCTGTTTTGGAAAACTTTGACAATAATTGGTACGGAAAAAAAGGCAATGTTATTGATGCAATAATAGAGGACTTTGGTGATTTATCAGAATTTGATATCTATGTTTGCGGCCCTCAAGGTATGACACGTAGTGTTCGTGAAAAGTTAACATCACTTAAAAAAGCTGATACTGATAAAATGTTTGCCGATGCTTTTGCATATATGTGATACTAATTTAAATTAATTAAAATCTAACTGATACCTTAAAGTTTATCTGAAGGTATATTGAATTAAATTATTAACTCTATTTTTTGGTTTGTAATCTCACCAATAAATAGAGTTATCATCAGACTTTTAATTAACTTTAAACTAAGAGGTTGAATATGTTTACCGGAATTATTGAGGCTGTTGGTAATATATCGGCCATCACTTCAAAAGGATCTGATTTTGAAGTCTCAGTTAATTGTGACACGTTAGATCTAGCTGATGTGAAAATAGGTGATAGTATTGCTACAAACGGTATATGTTTAACGGTAGTTAAACTGACAGCCAATAGTTATGTCGCTGATCTATCTATAGAAACATTAAGTCGAACTGCTTTTAATTATTATAAAGTGGGCCAAGCCGTTAATTTAGAAAAAGCGATGTTACCTACAACTCGTTTTGGTGGTCATATTGTCTCTGGCCATGTTGACGCTGTCGCTGAGGTAATTGAATGTCGAACTTCTGGGCGTGCGATAGATATTTGGATTAGAGTACCATCCCAGATAGAAAAGTATCTTTCGGAGAAAGGTTCAGTTACGGTTGATGGCGTTAGTTTAACTGTAAATGCAGTTAGAGGTAACGAGTTTAAATTAACAATTGTTCCGCACACTGTAGTTGAAACGACAATCGCTGACTTTAAAGTTGGAAATAAAGTTAATATCGAAGTTGATGTTCTTGCTCGTTATATTGAGAGGTTATTGTTAGTTGATAAACCAGAAGATAAGCAATCTAAAATATCAATGGATTTATTAGAAAGAAATGGTTTTCTCTTATAAGTTTCCCTTCAATAGAAGATAATAAAAGGAATAATTATGACTTTAAGTACAGCTCAAGAAATTATTGAGGATATTCACCAAGGGAAAATGGTAATATTAATGGATGATGAAGATCGCGAAAATGAAGGCGATCTTATCATTGCATCAGATAAAGTAACGCCTGAAGCCATAAATTTTATGGCAACTTATGGTCGAGGTTTAATTTGCCTGACATTAAATAAAGAACGTTGCCTGCAATTAGAATTGCCAATGATGGTGAAGAGTAATACCGATAAATTTGCCACCCCGTTTACTATTTCTATTGAAGCTGCTTCTGGGGTTACAACCGGTATTTCAGTAAACGATAGAGCCCGTACCGTTCAAGCGGCTATAGCGGCAACAGCAACGGCGAAAGATATCGTTATGCCAGGACACATTTTTCCATTAATGGCTCAAGATGGTGGTGTATTAGCTCGTGCTGGTCATACTGAAGCTGGTTGTGATGTTGCACGTTTAGCAGGGTTAGAGCCGTCAAGTGTTATTGTTGAAATATTGAATGATGACGGTACGATGGCGAGACGTCCGCAGTTAGAAGTCTTTGCTAAAAAGCATGGTTTAAAGTTAGGCACTGTTGCCGACCTTATTGAATATCGAAATAAATATGAAACCATGATTGAACGTATTTCTGAGTGTAAATTGAATACTGAGTTTGGTGAATTTGATATGATTACTTATCGAGATAAAATTAATCATCAAATTCATTATGCGTTACAGAAAGGTAATATTGAGCCTAACTCTCAAACTTTAGTACGAGTGCATTTACAAGATACATTCAAGGATATTCTGCAAACAGGATCAACTCGATGGACATTACCGGCAGCGATGGAGCGTATTAGTTCTGAAAATGGCGTTCTGGTTATAGTTACTAAACAAGAAGATCCCGAAATGGTAATCAGTAAAATTCAGAATCTAGCTTTGGAAAATAAAGAAACACCTGTCGTCAATAGTCAATCACGTCAGGTCGGATTAGGTTCACAAATATTATCGGATCTTGGCATTAGAAAAATGCGCTTATTATCATCTAGTAGTCAGCTTTATCATTCATTATCCGGTTTTGGTCTTGAAATAGTTGAGTATGTGTGCGATTAAGATTTTATTTGATATAGAAAAAACTCATTAAATATAGACGGTCACTCCCTATGTCTTATGCAGGAATAAGGCTAGCCGTTATTTATACTAAAATTAATTATAAATATTATAGGAATAACCATGAAGGTAATTGAAGGCGCCATCGTAGCACCAAATGCAAAAGTTGCCATTGTAATTGCACGTTTTAATAGTTTTATTAATGAAAGTTTATTATCTGGTGCGCTCGACACATTGAAACGTCAAGGTCAGGTTAGTGATGATAATATTACAATCATTCGTTGTCCTGGAGCTTATGAGTTGCCTCTTGTCGCTCAGTTAACGGCCAAAAGTGACCGTTACGATGCAATTATAGCCTTAGGTTCTGTCATTCGTGGCGGAACGCCGCATTTTGAATACGTAGCCAGTGAGTGTAACAAAGGTCTAGCACAAGTCGCGTTAGATTATAATATTCCAGTTGCTTTTGGGGTATTAACCGTTGATTCAATTGAACAAGCCATTGAACGTGCAGGTACTAAAGCTGGTAATAAAGGAGCAGAAGCTGCCTTAAGTGTACTTGAAATGGTTAATATTTTGGCTCAAGTTGAATCTTGATAGAAAAGAAGCAGCAATATAATGAGAATATGATTTTACCATCGTAATTATTATAAAACTGTTTACTAAAATTAAACTACGAGTGTTTAATTACACTCGTTTATAAATATATTTACTTAACGATAATTAAATAATATATAAGTAATATTAGCTGATTAAGTTTGTTGTTATTGAGAAAAAATAAATGCTTCTTTATTTTACTTAGAAGTATTTAAGAAATATTTAGGAATGTTATGGTCAATGTTAGGGAAAGAGTATCCTTAAAAGTGGGTATTAATAGTAATGCTCCTGCTGAGTTGCTTTCGTTTAATGGCCTTGAATCGGGTAAAGAACATATAGCGCTCATTTTTAAAGATGCAGATAAAGCTTTGGTTCCTTTAGTTCGTATGCACTCTGAGTGTTTAACTGGTGATGTTTTTCATTCATCACGCTGTGATTGTGGAGAGCAGTTAGATGAAACCATTGAAATAATGGCTGAGCTAGGTGGAATTATTTTGTATCTACGCCAGGAAGGCCGTGGGATTGGACTTTATAATAAGATCGATGCTTATAAGCTACAGAGTCAAGGTATGGATACTTATGAAGCGAATAATCATTTAGGTTTTGATGATGATTTACGAGAGTTTTCTGAAGCTGCTCAAATGCTTACAGCTCTTGGTATTAAGGATATACGCTTAGTAACAAACAATCCTAAGAAAATCTTTGATTTACAGCAAAATGGTATAAATATTGTTGAAGTTGTAGGCACTAAAGCTCATTTAAAAGAAGGTAATGAAGGATATTTAAAAGCGAAAGCTTCTCATGGCCACCATTGCTTTAATTTTGATAAATGAATATTGACCCTTTTTATGAATAAAATTAGCCCGCTTTTTATCGGGCTTATTTTATTTAAAACATATAAATTAGATTAAGTTTATGCGCTTAAAATGGTATTAAGATCTGCCTCTGGGGTTGATATCGAACGCATATCAAATTTTTCTGCAATAATAGCGAGTAGGTTATCTGTTAAAAATGCAGGTGCAGTAGGGCCGGTGTAAATACCTTTAACACCAAGTGCAAACAAGGTTAGTAGAATTACAATCGCTTTTTGTTCAAACCAAGACAGCACTAAGGTTAGTGGTAATTCGTTAATGCTACAATCAAATTCATTAGCTAATGCTAGTGCAAGTTGAATCGCTGAATAAGCATCATTACATTGGCCCACATCGAGTAGACGTGGAATACCATTAATGTCACCAAAGTTATTTTTATTAAATCGATATTTACCACAAGCTAAAGTTAAGATTAGTGAGTCTTGAGGTACTTGTGCTGCAAAATCAGTGAAATAACTACGTTCTTCTTTAGCACCATCACAGCCACCAACAAGAAAGAAGTGGTTAATATTACCTTGCTTAACTTGATCGATAACGGCTGGGGCAGCATTCATTAGAGCATTACGACCAAAACCGATAGTGATCATATGTTCGATTTCTGTGTGCTGAAAGCCATCTAAGGCTAAGGCACAATCAATCACTTGACTAAAATCATCGCCTTCAATATGTGCTACACCTGGCCATGCTACGATACTGCGAGTAAAGATACGATCTGCATATTTACCTACATTCGGATTAATTAGGCAGTTTGAGGTCATTACTATCGCGCCAGGGAAGTTGGCAAACTCAAGTTGTTGATTTTGCCATGCACTGCCGTAGTTACCGACGAGATGTGGATATTTCTTTAATTCAGGATAACTATGGGCAGGTAACATTTCACCATTAGTATAAACATTAATATGTTTACCTTCAGTTTGTTGCAAGATTTTTTCAAGGTCGTGCAAGTCATGGCCTGAAACTAAAATACACTTTCCTTGAATAGGTTTAACGTTCACTTGGCTTGGTAGTGGATGACCGAAAGTGTTGGTTTCGCCTAAATCGAGCATTTCCATCACTTTGTAATTCATCAGACCAATTTCCATTGAACATTCAAGTAAAGCATTAAGATCGGTTGGATCCGTACCTAACCAGCTCATGATGTGATGATATTGAGCATAAATAGCATTGTTTGTTTGCCCTAATACACGTGCATGCTCCATATAAGCAGCTGCGCCTTTCAGGCCGTATAGACATAATAAACGTAAACCAATAACATCTTCATTAATCGTTTCATAACCGCGGTTAACCGCTACTTGTGGCGCGAGCGTTAGGATGGCATCGATAGTATTCGGTAATGTAAATTCAGCCACGGTAGGTAGGGTTGGTAATGGTTGCTGCGCTAGTGTTGTTGCTGCTATTACTGCTTGTTTGAGACGAGTTTTATAATTTTCTGCGAGGTTAGCTAAAGCTAAAATACGTTCACGATCAAAGTTGACATTGGTTAAGGTTGCAAAAAATGCGCGTGGTGCCCAATGGTTAATTTCATCATCAATAATATCAAACTTATGCGCTAAATCGGCCCAATAAGAAACACCTTGTAGTATGTAAACTAACACATCTTGTAGGTCTGAAATTTCAGCGGTTTTACCACACATACCTGTGGCATAAGCACAGCCTTTCTTTTTAGGGGCTTCAAGGGTTTGTTCACATTGAATACAGAACATCAAAAAATCTCCAGTGTGGTGATTATTGTTATAAATAATAATTAATTCATCACCAAGCAGTAACTATGCCAATTTTTAAGTTTATGTTATATAACAATTTTATCGTTGGCATGGATTGTTTTGATGTCAAATACACATCTGGCGGGTTGTGTTTATGACATCATTTGCGCGATAAATCTTACTTAATACCGAGCTTTTTACCCATACGGTAAAGATTGCCACGATCCGTTTGTAAAAAAGTGGCAGCTTGGGACCAATTGGTATTTGTTTTTTCAAGTGCATGCTCAATAAGTTGTTTTTGATATTGCTCGATTAGTTGTCGCATTGGCTGGGAGTGAGATGGAAAAAATGGTGATGTGTTTTTAACATCATTGGTCAGGGGGATATCGAAATAGTGACTAGCTATCGTATGTTGGTTATCTTGAATTGCGCGTAATGCTGCACGCGTTAAGGTGTGCTCTAATTCACGAATATTCCCCGGCCATTGTTTCGTTTCGAGCATACTCAAGACACTAGGTGATATATGAAGGTTAGGAAGATTAAATTGGTGTCGAACTTTTTCTAGCAAGTAGCCAGCAAGAACCGGAATGTCATCGTGGCGTTCACGTAATGATGGCACAAAGATAGGAAATACATTGAGGCGATGGTACAAATCAGCTCGAAAGTGACCGAGTTCGACTTCTGTCTCTAATTGACGGTTAGTGGCAGTAATAATGCGGACATTGACATGCAAATGCTGATCACTACCGACGCGTTGGAGTTCACCTTGCTGAAGTACACGCAGTAATTTCGCTTGTAGTAAAAGAGGTAATTCGCCTATTTCGTCTAAAAATAAGGTGCCACCATCAGCGAGTTCAAATTTACCCGCTCGATGGTTATTGGCTCCAGTAAACGCGCCCTTTACATGGCCAAATAATTCGCTTTCCGCTAAGCCTTCAGGTAGAGCTGCGCAATTAATATAAATCATTGGTGTGTCTGCGCGCGAAGATTGAGCATGAAGGGCATGAGCGACTAATTCTTTACCTGTACCTGTTTCACCACTGATTAATACGGCATAGTCAGATGTGGCAACTGTAGCGATATTGGTGCGTAATCGTTGCATGGCTTGACTAATGCCAACCATCTCACCTTGTTGTGAGCGTGCTTGTTGGATCAACGTATCGGTTAGTGATTTTTGTTTTTTATGTTGATCTTTAAGGGCATTAAATTGGGCTATATTGCGTAATGTTGCAGCAGCTAGAGCGGCAAATGTTTCAATGGCAACTGTTTCTATATTATCAAATGCGCCTACTGTCAGTGAATCTAGCGTAAGTACGCCGACGAGTTGTCCCTCAACGTATAAACTACAACCAAGGCAATCATGAATATCAATGGCTTGATTTTCATTTAATAAAAGACCGTCAAAAGGATCGGGTAGTGCACAATCGGCATCAAACCGTAGCGGATGTTTAGTGGCCATTATCGCTTCTAAGCGTGGATGGGCTTGCGGGAAAAAACGTCGACCGAGAACGGCTGGAGATAAACCTTTAACTGCAACAGGAATTAACAGCCCTTGTTTATCGAGTACAAATAAAGCACTTGCATCGCAGGGAAATACTTGATCAATACCATCAATTAAATGTTGATAATGCTGATCACTGGCGAGATTAGCACTAAGATTAAGGGCAATATTAAGTAATACATTATTGAGTTTTGAATTCATAACAACCTAGCTAATGTGAGTTATTCTATGTCAGCAATATTGATGTCTTTATCACATCACAGCTTGGATGGTGATTCTTTATTTGAAAACAATAAAAAATAAAAAAGATGGATCTGAGATCCATCTTTTAAGTTGAGGAGGTCTGCTGATTATTGCGCTTGCCAAATTCGTTGACACTCAGCACTACCATTAGCAGCAATCGGTTTTTCAAATAGCCATTGCAGCGGTGCAACTACAGGACTCGTGGTGAACCGAATTGAGGTTTTAAGAATGGCTGATAATGGTACTTCAAGATTAAATTTGTCAAACGTTCCGTGAACTTCAATCGGAGTTTGTAAACTGAATATTTGTGCTTTTTTGGATTGCGGTGATAAATATAAATTGAAATCACGTTTCTTATAGCTAGCATCAAATGCGCCATGAACTTGAATTCGTGAAGTATCAAGCAGTAAATCACGTTGTTTCATGTTGCCATTATGAATATTAAAGCCGCCAGCGACGCAATTTAGTACTGAGTTATCTTTAGTGGTAAACGTTGGCAATACCGCATCAGCTAGACTGACCGCCCACAGGTCAATTAAGTTTGCTTGAAAGGCTTTAGGCCATGCTGCAAATCCAATAAAACCGTTGGCGTTATTCATTAAGCTTTCAGGTGTGTTAGCAATACTACTGAGATTAAATTTAGCGCTGATCTTACCGTGCATATCGGTTTTGGGATCGATACGGCGGGCAATAATGCCATAGTCGAAATTTTTAACCAGTCCATTAAGTTTAATCGCAAATTTATCACCCTTAGCGACAACGGAACCATCAATATTGATATCACCGCCAGGTAACTGGATATGTAATGGTTTCAGCGTTAGTAGACCATTATTTAAGGTCCAATCTAATTTACCTGCGCCTAACCAATCTTTGCCTGAACGTACGTTACCGACATTAAGTTTAAAAACAGCGTTGAGTAAATTTAATCCTTGTGGGCTAATTGCGTCGACAGGTTGATGATTTGAGGCAATCACTTGCTTCGACTTTTGATTCTCTGGTAGCCATGCTTGCCAGTTTTTAAGTTTGAAATCGTTGATCTGAATAAAAGGTGCATTAAGGACCAATTTCACATCGGGGCGATTGCGGCCATCACCTTTAAGCGGAGGTAAGAAATCACCATGGCCTTTAAGAGTACTACTACCAACGTTGATTATCATGTTACGTAGGTGGTAACCAATTTTATCCATAGATAGCGATGCCGCGACTTTAACTGGTCCATAAGGCGGTAACTTTATACCGGTAAAGTCATCGAAGCGATTTAAGTTTGGCGTAGTGGCTTCAAAGGTAAGATTGAGTTTTTTGGGATCAATCGGTAACACAACTTGCGATTGGGCTTTAAAACTAATCTCGCCAACATTTGCACTGAGCTTAACCGGAATCGATTTACGGCCATCATTGGCTTGTTTTAACGATACTGAATCGAGGTTAATCGCAACGGGTTTATTGGCTGCTCGTCCATCAAGTGTGAGGTGAGTTGCTGTATTTGGACCTGTAACGAAATGACCTTGATTAAGGATTATATTAAATGCTTTACCAGTGTAACTATCGGCAAGTTTTAATTTACCGCCATTAAGCTGAGCATCAATCTTTGCCTGTTCCATTAATTCTAACAGTGTGCGTCCTGATAACGACACTGCAAGTTTGGCACTATCTAAACTCATGCCTAGATTATTAACAATATCAAATTGGTGTAAAATGCGGCCAATGTTTGGTTTATTGACTGCTAAATTTAATTGTGAATTAATGAGTTGATTATTAATGTTAAACGCAATATCACCATGATAAACACTCCCTGCATAGCTAGCACTAAAAGGCGATTTACTTAGTTTTCCGTCACGTACTTTGCCTTTAAATGCCATATTATCGACTTGTTGTTTCGCCCATAGCATCTTATTGACGTGCAAATTAACATCAGCATCTGCAATAACGACTTTATTGCTCAAAATCGGTACATCAAGGTTAACGCCTTGGGTCGGGACTGTTTGTTCAACTTTCGGCAAAGCTGCTTTATCAACAAACTGACTAAGCTGAGTAAAATCAAGGGTGTTAAATTGGCTGTTAAGTTTTAAAAACTGATGGCCTTGTTGTGGTCGCCACTGTAAATCTATTTTTCCCTGACTATTCAGTAAGGTTACATCAGGAATCGCAAGATCCAGCCACTCACCGGTATTTGTTAGCTTACCCGTGAAGTTAATTTTGCCATGCATAGAAGCACGAGTACCTAACCATGGACTCAGTTTGCCAGCATCATTACTGTGGACGTTGAGATCAAACCAACTACCTTGTTGCCAGTGCGTATGAACTAATTTTCCTTGGGCTTTGATGTCGATCACTGGGCTTGAAAAGTGCAGTGATGGGGTCCAATCTCGATGATTAATAATGTCTGATAATGTGCCAGCCTTAGCAGTAATAGTGACGGGGATATTCATTATCTTACCGCTAACATTAGAGCTGAAAGGTTGTTCCATACCTGAGTGTAGCTTGGCTTTATCAATTGCAAATGAAGCTTTAGCGCCCCA
Organism: Photobacterium kishitanii; assembly: GCF_000613045.3. Classification (NCBI taxonomy): domain Bacteria; kingdom Pseudomonadati; phylum Pseudomonadota; class Gammaproteobacteria; order Vibrionales; family Vibrionaceae; genus Photobacterium; species Photobacterium kishitanii. Next base: position 1,145,031 of record NZ_LN794353.1, read on the forward strand.
GTCGACATTGGCATCATTAATCGTGAGCCCAAGTTGGCTATTATCTAACCATTCTTGTAGTTTTGTTCCTTCAGTCGTTAATTGCAGTTGAGCATTTTTAAGATGACCCGTTGCGTTAGGTAAACCTGAGATCCAGCCTGCCATTTCGCCTAATTGTGAATCTTTAGCACCTAAGGTTACGTCAACTTTAGATGTCCATTCAGTAGCATCAATACTGGCGTTACCTTTAAATGCTACATTGGCAATATTCGCTGCCATTGGTGCAGATAACTTGCCTTTTTCGCCATCAATATTGAGTGAGATAGTATTAACGGGAGTACCGAGTCCTTTAATCTCACCAATCTTCAATGCGAAATGAGTACGGGTTTTTACCAACCATTGGTCTAATGCTTTTTGTAGTGGGGATTGTTGTGCTGCTGCATACATAGAGGCACGCATCATTTGTGGCTGTGGTTGTAGCCATGGACGAAGATCGATTTCGGGAATATCTAACTTGCCATTAATGATATTTAATTGCTGTGCATTCTGTGCAAAACGAACGTTAATATGCCCATTAGCAGAGGTAATGGGGCTACGAACTTGTATATCTTTAAAGGCAAAACCTTTATTTGATGCACTGAGTTCTGTAGTAATAGATAAGGGAGCAACATGTTGTAAATCAAGATCTAACAGACTCGCAATTTGATTAGTATCTTTCCAATTTAAACTTATATTTGCCGTCGAATCATCACCGCTACTGAATGGCGTAATGTTGGCATCAACATCTAATTCCGCACCAGCAAAGCTGCCTTTTGCAAATAATTGACCGTGTTGATTATTAATTAATTTTTGCAGGTCACCCGTCAGTGAAAGGTTATATTCGCTACCCATGGCATCACCTTGAGCGACTAATAACCATTTATCAGGCTTGGTAAGTGCAAGATGATCGAGGTAACCATCGTAATAAGTGTTTTTAGCTTGATCTTCATAATTAACACGAACTTTTTCGGCATTGATGTTATTACTCAATACCAGTTTAAATGCTGTTGATGATGATGGCTGCTTTGACGGTGTCGGTTGTTTTTTAAATACCCAGTTTTCATGACCTTGTTGATCACGAAGTAAGTTTAAAGAAATATCTTTAAGATTAAGATAATCAATTTTGAGGGTGTTTTGCAGTAATGGTAATACCGAAATTTTAGCAGCAATGTAGCCTGAACTTAGCATTGGCTGCCATGGCATTGATTTAAGGTTGGCAATAGTCACATCGCTTAGCTCTATTTCAGGGCTAAAGGAAAGTGTTAATGCCATACTGCCTTTAATATCAGTTTTGCGGTCAAGAGTCTTAGTTAACCATTGATTAATTTCACTACGATGAGTACTTAGATCAAGTTTAACACCATAAGCGAGTACACCCGAGATCGTGACGATAGGCGTTAACAGTGCAACTATTGTCCATACTGCTACTTTTTGCAGTGTCTTTTTTTTGCGAACAGTAGGTGTGGTTTGGGGGGTATCTTGTGTCATTACTTATTCAGTTTCTATCCGTGGTCATGAAAGATAAATCCAGCAGTGATTATGAGTAAAAGGGTGATGTTTTACTTAGTTTATTGTTAGCGCTGGAACGGTATATTATGAGATCTATTATACAGTGTGACATTCCGCAATGTCTGTGGTTCCATTCATTTTTCGTATTTTCATTGCTAAAAATGCATTGTTAGTGGATTTTTAACGAAATATGTCGGCATACCTTAGTTATTAATTGGTTAAGTTGTTAATTATCGATTGACGAGCTATGCATTATAACTGAGTGTGATACTGGCTTTGGTGAGTTAATGCCATAAATAAGAGGTCAGTTAAGGTCTGCTGCGCTGCATGTGATGCAATTGAATAATTGTGTGGTTGATATTGGCTATGATTCGATGTTTCGATTGCTAGTGTATCAAGAGAAAATTGTGCTAATTGCCGTAACGGAGTGGAGTGGGGTGACGTTAAAGCAATTAATGTTGCGCCTTTCATTTTTGCACTATGAGCGGTAAGTAATGCATCTTGATGATTACCGTCATAACAAATATGACATTGAATATCGGTTGGGCCAAGGGTCTTTGCGATATCAATTTGGCTCCGACTGTCTTGTTCTGCAATAGCCATCATGCCAAGTGTGAGTAACTTAGTACTGAAATCTTTAGCGATTATGGCGGAATGACCAAAACCGACCAGTTGAATACGTTGTGCATTGATAAATAAAGCAATGATATTTTTAAGATTTTGCTCATCAATTGCATTCGTGGTTTCAATAATGGCATCTGTTTTTTGATGCGCTAATTTTTGGGCAATGGTTATTAATGTATCACTATGGCTAATTTGGTTTTGTAATTGTTGAGGATCATTACCAATCGCTTGCTGGCGAGCTAATTCTTCTTTTATGGCATTTTTGAAAGCAGGAAAGCCAGTAAAGCCGAGTTTTTGGGTAAATTTAACAATACTCGATTGGCCAACGTTCGCTTGTTGTGCGAGTTGGAGAGAAGACAATGACACGACTGCTGCGGGTTGTTGTAATATTAAGGCGGCAATTTTTTGTGCACTCGGTGATAGTTGCGATTTTATATTAGCAATTTTAGCGATAATGGTCATAGCGTTATTATCTGTCGATAGTTATGTATTTATCATAAGCGATAGTAGCTGATAAAAGCATGATTTTTCTCTTCTCTGTGTAGCAATGTATTTATCGCTATATTTTGATAGTTATAGCAGCGACTACTGTTGTGTGTCGGTGATTTTCTTACGAATAAATTCAATAACGTCAGAAAGGTTTGGCACTAATGATGGTTGCTTTTTCCATATACAACCGACATTCATGGTGGGTAATTGTTCATTAAGTGGGCGGCGAATAAGACGACGACCTTCTAGTGAGAATTGGCGATAGACTAAATCAGAAAGAATTGTCACACCTTGCCCCATCGCAACGAGGCTACGAACAGATTCTAGTGAGCGACTGTGAAAGTGAATATTAGGTGCTAATTGTGATGCTTCCCAGTAGGCGGCCGCATTAATAAGATGTTCGTCCATATCTAATAAAATAAACGGCTGCTGAGCGACATCTGCTAAGGTGATCGTTGTTGAGTATTGCAACGGATTTTCGGGGTCAAGCCATAGATTGCGTTCAGAACGTAACATTATCTCATAATGTAAATGCGTTTTTTCCTGTAGATTAGAAACAATAATAATGCCGAGATCGAGTGTATCGGTAAGGAGTGCTTGTTCAATATCTGCTCTATCGCATTCATGGATGTTAAATATAATATTGGGAAATTGCTTACGAAGTGCAGGAAGTAATGTCGGGAGTAGATATGCCGAAAAAGTTTCGGTAATGCCTAATCGGATTTGTCCTGTCATGTCTGCTGGTGGCAATACAATGCTTTCTACTGCATGTTCAACATCGTTTAGAATGTTACGAGCTTTTATAACAAATACTTCACCCGCAGCGCTAAGGTCGACACCTTTAGCATGTCGAATCAGTAGCTTGCAGTCTAGTATGTGCTCGAGTTTTTTTAATGCAATCGTCATTGATGATTGCGACACATTACAACGTAATGCCGCTCGAGAAATTTGCCCTGTTTCAGCTACTGCCACTAGGTATTCCAACTGACGTAAAGAAAGTGGATGGCTCATATTGTTTTTATCTATATTGGTTGTTAGAAAATATATATTAGCAATATTGGTGGTGGGTTTATACATTGGTCTTATTGTGTACCCAAGAGATCTATTTGTTTATGTCGATAGAATATAAGAAAGGTTATTGCTCATTATGTCGTTCTCGTTGTGGGACGATAAATCAGGTTAAAAATGATAAATTAATAAAAGTTGAGCCTGATCCTACACATCCAACAGGAGCTGCGATGTGTATGAAAGGGCGTGCTGCTCCTGAGTTAGTTCACAACCCTAATCGTATTCAGTTTCCGATGAAAAGGACGACCCCTAAAACAAATCCAGATCCTGGCTGGCAACGAATTTCCTGGGATGAAGCATTGGATATCGTCTCTGAAAACCTCACTAAGATAAAAAAACAAAGTGGTGCCGAGGCTGTCGCATTTGGAGTAACAACCCCCAGTGGTACGCCAATGTCCGATAGTATTGATTGGGTAGAGCGCTTTATTCATGCATTTGGTAGCCCAAATATTTGCTATGGCACCGAAGTGTGTAATTGGCATAAAGATCATGCTCATGCTTTTACTTTTGGCTGTGGAATGCCAATTGCTGACTATAGCAATGCAGATTTAATTATGTTGTGGGGACATAACCCTACCAATACGTGGCTCAGTCAAGCAAATGCTATTGGCGAAGGGCGTAAACGCGGAGCGCGAACATTAGTTATAGATCCTCGCAAGACGCCACTCGCTGCTAGTGCTGATGTATGGCTGCAAGTAAAGCCAGGCACAGATGCTGCTGTTGCAATGGGATTAATTCAGTTAATGATTACTGATGATATGTTTGATCAATCGTTTGTTCGTTGTTGGACTAACGCGCCATTTTTAGTACGCAGTGATGATCAGACATTATTAAAAGCGATTGATTGTGCCGAGATAACAATTGCTGATGGTGATTATGTGGTGTGGAATACCCAGCAGCAGCAATTAATGTCTTATAACAGTGATCTGGTGATTGCAGATAATCTTGGTGCAGAATTAGCGTTATCAGGCCAATATCCGATCCTCTTAAAAGATGGTACCACTGTTGTTTGTCAGCCCTCCTTTTCTTTGCTTAAACAAGCATGTGAGTATTACACCGCTGATCAAGTAGAAGCTATTTCCGGTGTAAAGGCACCAGATCTACTCAAGGCTGCCAAGTTAATTGCCTCCAGTCATCGAGTGGCTTATCACGCATGGACAGGTATTGCCCAGCAGTTGAATGCCACCCAAACTGAGCGTGCAATTGCGATTTTATACGCTTTAACGGGAAGTTTTGATCAGCAAGGAGGAAATCGTCGTTATACACAACCGCCAATTAATAAAATGAATGGCTTGGATCTTATGACTAAGCAGCAGCGAGCTAAAGCCTTGGGGTTGAAAGAGAGACCGTTAGGGCCAGCTAAACAGGGCTGGATTGGTACGCGAGATATGTACCAAGCAATCATTACAGCTAAGCCTTATAAGGTGCGTGGTTTTGTTGCTTTTGGCGGTAACTTGTTATTAAGCCAAGCAGATACTGAGCTTGGTATAGAGGCCTTTCAGCAGCTTGAGTTTCATGTTCATTGTGATTTATTTGAAACTCCGACAACCCGATATGCAGATGTACTATTACCCGTAAATACGCCATGGGAGCGTGAAGCGATTAGAGCTGGATTTGAGATTAATGCCGAGGCTGTTAGTCATATCCAATTGCGACAACAAATGGTGACTAGCCGCGGAGAAGCTAAATCAGACACTGAAATTGTGTTTGCTCTGGCAAAAAAATTAGGTATGGGGAATGTTTTTTTTAACGGTGATATAGAAGCCGCTTGGGATCATATGTTGCATCCATTAGGTTTGACTGTCGCCCAACTTCGAAAAAAACCTGCCGGCATAAGCTTCCCTTTGCAGCAGTCAACTCTGCAATATCGCCATCTTCATCAAGGAAAAGTGAATGGTTTTGATACGCCATCAAAGCGGGTCGAAATTTATTCTGAAACGTTACTTAATGCAGGTTATGCGCCATTACCAGAAATAAAGCAGGCTAATGCCGTTGATGTAGCCTTGCCGTTGCTATTGACTTCCGTTAAAAATGGCTATTACTGCCACAGCCAACAGCGTAATTTAGTTTCATTACGTAAGCGTGCACCATTACCGATGGCTTTTATTAGTCGCTCGGTGGCGACAAAGAAGGGGATTAATAATGGTGATTGGATAATAATTAAAACAGCAGAGGGGCAAGCGCATTTTTGTGTCTCAGTAGACCCTGATTTAGAGGATAACGTAGTGGCTGCCGAATACGGTTGGTGGCAAGCATGTGATGATATTGGTCGTGACGGTTTTCCTGTTTCAGGTTTGGGAAGCAGTAATTATAACCGTCTTATCAGCGCTAGAAAAACCGATGCTATTAGTGGCTCTGTACCAATGCGAGTAGGTTGTTGTGATATTGCATTATCAACTGAACTTGTGAGTAATAGGCGTCCATGGGCAGGAAAGATTGCCTTTGTTATCACTAAAAAGAAATTGCTTACTAATGGGGTGATGGAGATAACTTTTACGGCGAATGATAACCGTCAGCTCCCCGATTATCTTGCAGGACAGCATATTAGTTTATGTGTTAATCAAGGGACGGCGGCGGAAATTACTCGAGCTTACTCTTTAACGGGGGCTGCTCAAGTTGCAGATCGCACCCGTTATACGATTGCTGTACGACATCAAACAGGGAGAGATAAACAAGGAAATATCGTTGAGGGTAAAATGTCGAGCTACCTTCATCAGCATTTACAGCAAGGCGATATTGTTCATTTGAGTGCACCAAGTGGTAATTTTACTCTGCCGCAGAAGATTGATTATCCAGTAGTCATCTTTGCTGGTGGTATAGGGATCACTCCGTTTATTAGTTTTCTAGAATCGATTTCAGAACCCGAGACGATGCCTGAAGTGTGGCTATATTACGCTAACTTAAATAGTGACACACATGCATTTGCAGACAGACTGAATACGTTAGCTCATCGAATGCCAAAATTGCATGTTATTAACCATTATAATGATCCTCTGCCACGGGATAACAAAGGAGAAGATTATGCAACGAGTGAACTTATTACAGCGGCAGTAGTCAATGATACTTTACTTGAACAGCGCGCACGATTTTATTTGTGTGGACCTGAACCGATGATGCAAGCAATTACTGAGCAATTGATTGAACGAGATGTGGCAAAGTTTGATATTTTTAGTGAAGCTTTTCAATCTCAGTCAGTTGTTAAAATAAAAACTAATCAGCAGTTTAAAGTGAAATTCTTACGATCTAAAAAAGATGATGTAACTTGGACTTCTGCTGATGGTTCTATTTTAGATTTTGGGGATAAAATGAAAATTGCGATGCCTAGTGGTTGTCGAGTAGGGCAATGCGAAAGTTGTGCCGTTCGTATTGTTTCAGGACAAGTAATCCATCTTAATGGCAAGCAACCTGAAGATCCTCAAATGTGTTTAGCTTGCCAAGCGATACCAACGAGTGACTTGATCTTAGATATATAAATCGAGCAGCTATTTGAAATAAATAATGAAAATTGTTACTCAAATAACAGTATTTATCGATTATGCTATCGATAACGTTATAGGTATTAGAGAATTACAATGAAGATTGATTTAACGCATTTAGTCACTGAGAGTCGTAACAGTGCTAGCGAAGCGATAGATACTTTGTCTACGCTAGATATGCTGAAAGTTATCAATGATGAAGATAAAAAAGTGGCGCTGGCTGTAGAACAAACATTGCCAGCCATTGCACAAGCTGTTGATGCTATTGCTGCTGCTTTTCAAAATGGTGGCCGATTGGTTTATGTTGGTGCAGGTACTTCTGGCCGATTAGGCATCCTGGATGCAAGTGAGTGTCCGCCTACATATGGCAGTGCTCCAGAACAAGTTGTTGGTTTAATTGCTGGTGGCCATCAAGCTATTTTAAAAGCGGTTGAAAATGCCGAAGATAATATAGAAATGGGTGCTGAAGATTTAAAAGCAATTAATTTTTCAGCGCGTGATGTTTTGGTTGGTATTGCTGCTAGCGGTCGGACACCTTATGTATTAGGTGCAATGGCTTATGCGCGTTCAGTTAATGCTATTGTTGCTTGCGTAAGTTGTAATCCGCAAAGTCCCATGACGGCTGCAGCTGATATTGTGATCACTCCAGTTGTTGGTGCTGAAGTTGTGACTGGATCTTCTCGTATGAAAGCAGGCACAGCACAAAAATTAGTCCTGAATATGCTAACTACCGGCGCAATGATCCGTATTGGTAAAATTTATGGCAATTTGATGGTAGATGTTGAGGCCACTAATGCCAAACTGGTTGAGCGCCAAAAAAATATTGTGATGCAAGCAACTGAGTGTGATCGTGCACAGGCTGAGGCTGCATTAGATGCGTGTAATGGTCATTGTAAAACTGCAATTGTGATGATATTAACGGGAGTCAATAATGTGACAGCGAAAACACTTCTACAGCAAAATAATGGTTATATTCGGTCTGCAATTGCGAAAAACTGTTAAGTAATATCATTGTTAATGATAAACACACACCAACACGTGGTGTGTGTTTTATTTATTAACTAACATTATTATATTTTTGTGTGTGCTTATGCTGTACTACAGATTGTTTGTTAGAATTATCATTAAATCTACATAAACGCAAAGAAATAACTAATGCGGATGAAGACAATATAAATAGTACTAGTAAAGAAGTCATACTGTAATCAAAATACTTATATCAGGAGTAGTATCGATACAATATACAGAGACAGTCGTCCTATTGTTATCGTTATGTCAGATCTGCTATATAGCGAGTAAACATTTTTAAAATAAATGTTGAACTATTCGTTTATAGTAAATAAACAATGTATTAAATAATTGAATTTATTTTAAGTGATTAATATTTATTTGTTTTTTATATGGCATTTTGCCATGTGTGATTTTTTATCTATTTTATATTAATTTGATTTATTTTTAATTTAATACTTTATTTATACCAAAATTTAAAAGCCGCTATAAAGCGGCTTTACTGGGTTACATCGATTCAAATTCTTTTTGAAAATTGAGTACTTTTTCTAAATAACGGCGGGCTTCTGCTTTGGGGTGCTTATTGGTTAATGCCCAATAAACCTGATTGGGTTGTAATTGATTGATATCTTTCATTGCTTGTTTTCGATCAGTATCAAACGTTGCCAATACGCCACCAGTGCCGCCATTATAAGCTGAAATCATAGCGTAGTCTTTTGTCACTGGATGCTGGACTTCTTTTAAGTAACGGTTTTTTAAAATATAGAAATAGGCAGTGCCAGTATCAATATTATTTGCGGGATCAAATAAATATTCTTTTGTCGGAATACCTGGCTTGTTTTTTACCAGATTAAAGACATCTGCACCTGCAGTTTTAGGAATAACCTGCATTAATCCATAGGCGCCAGCATGACTAACTGCGAATGGATTAAAGCTACTTTCTGTTTTGACGATGGCATATATTAAATCTTCATCGATATCGTAACGTTTGGCTGCTTGACGTATAAGATCTGCATATTGATATTCACGTTGCTCAAGATGATCATTTACCATATCAATTTCAACATAATACGCAGTGCCATGCTGGAGTTTCTTTGTTTTAAGTTTATTAGCTATCAGATAGTCAGCATATTTACCCGCGCGCCAAGGCCATTGAATATTTTGATTTTCATGATCTTTTACTTGGCCTAATAAAAAAGGTTTACCATTTAATGGGATTGACTTATCACTAAAAATATCAACTTGAGATGGATCTGCTGGCATTAATAGGGTTTCTTCAATCGCTTTTTTAAGCGTCGCTTCTGGAGCATAATTCGCAACCGTAGATACATAAATCTTACCATTGTCAAAATCAATATGCGCTCGTGTACGGTAGCCATCAAAATATTTCACATAGCGGTGTTTACCTGCTTGTAAATAATCTTTGTCACCCCATTGCTTTTTGACTTGGTTCTCGAGGTATTTGAATAATGCTTGACGTTGCGCTTCAGTAAGAGCGGTATGATTGTTATTACTATTATGGTTGTGGTTACCATTATGGTTACTGTTATGATTATTATTGCCAGCATTAGTCGAAGGCGCGCAATTATAAATACAATCAGGTGTCGGAGATGATGAACATGATACGGTTAATAAACAAGCAGTGACCGCGAGCCAAGCCTTTTTCATTATGATCCCTAATTATTTTGAACCATGGATCTGCTTTGAAGGTATCAATAGCATATCTATGATATTTGATGCTAAATGTCATTGATTTTAGAGGGATTAGTTTACCTAAGCTATAGCGTTTATTGATGTAATTTTTTTAATGGTTACGATGAATTATTTTAATCATAAAAGGCGTTATTTATTAATAACTATCACCTATTGAATTAATAGAAAACTAATATTGTCTTTATCTCTTTTAGTGCTATAAATTATCTAAATAGAATAAACGAGCTGGTCAACTACGATGGGTAAATCTAAAGAATTAGATTTTAAATTTATCCATAAAAAGAACGTTACTATGTTTTTTGATTACGCTATGTTTATAAACAATATGATATTTAATGATTATCAATAATCATACGAACAATTAGGATAATAATAATGTCAAAGTGCCCTTTTAATCATACACAAACCGTTAATCCATCCATTAACCCAGGTAATGGTACTTCTCCAAGTGATTGGTGGCCAAATCAACTTAAATTAGGTTTATTACATCAACACAGTAGTGAATCAAATCCAATGGGTGCAGATTTTGACTACGCAGCTGCATTTAAAACATTAAACCTAGAAGCAGTTAAGCAAGATCTTCGTGATTTAATGACTGATTCTCAAGATTGGTGGCCTGCAGACTTTGGTCATTATGGTCCTTTCTTTATTCGTATGGCTTGGCATAGTGCAGGTACTTACCGTACTTCTGATGGTCGCGGTGGTGCAAGTACTGGTAACCAACGTTTTGCACCATTAAACAGCTGGCCTGATAACGTTAACCTTGATAAAGCACGTCGTCTAATTTGGCCTATCAAGCAAAAATACGGTAATAAAATCTCTTGGGCTGACCTAATTATCCTTACAGGTAACGTTGCTCTAGAATCAATGGGCTTTGAAACAATCGGTTTTGCTGGTGGTCGTGTTGATATCTGGGAACCTGAGCTAGATGTTTATTGGGGTAAAGAAAAAACGTGGTTAGCTGATGATACTCGTTATGAAAAAGATGACGCAGTTCGTGAATTAGAAAATCCATTAGCAGCTGTTCAAATGGGTCTTATTTATGTGAACCCAGAAGGTCCAGATGGTAACCCAGATCCATTACTTGCGGCTGATGATATTCGTCAAACGTTTGCTCGTATGGCAATGGATGATGAAGAAACTGTTGCACTAATCGCTGGTGGTCACTCATTCGGTAAGACTCACGGTGCAGGCGATGCTGCGCATGTTGGTGCAGAACCTGAAGCTGCTGCTGTTGAAGAACAAGGTTTAGGCTGGTCTTCAAGCTACGGTAGTGGTAATGCTGCTGATACAATTTCAAGTGGTCTTGAAGTTACTTGGACAACAACACCAGCAGAATGGAATCATACTGGTTTCTTCCATAGCTTATTTAGCCATGAGTGGGAATTGGAAAAGAGTCCAGCAGGTGCACATCAGTGGATCGCTAAAGACGGTCGTGATGAATACCCTGATGCATTCGGTGATGGAATGCACAAAGGTACAATGTTAACAACAGATATCTCACTACGTGTTGATCCTGTTTATGCTGAAATCTCACGTCGTTTCTATGAGCACCCTGAACAATTTGCAGCTGCATTTGCTCGTGCTTGGTTTAAACTTACTCACCGTGATATGGGTCCTCGTGCTCGTTACTTGGGTTCTGAAATTCCAACTCAAGAGTTCATCTGGCAAGATCTGATCCCTGCAGTTGAATATGATCTTGTTAATGATGCAGATATTGCAACATTAAAAGAAGAAATCGCAGATTCTGGTCTATCAGTACGTGAGCTTGTATCAACAGCATGGGCATCAGCATCAACATTCCGTGGTTCTGATATGCGTGGTGGTGCTAACGGTGCACGCGTTCGTCTAGCACCTCAGAAAGATTGGGAAGTTAACGAGCCAGCTCAACTAGATAAAGTACTAACTGTACTTGAATCAATTAAGGCTAACTTTGCGAAAGAAATTTCTCTAGCTGACCTGATTGTACTTGCAGGTGGTGTTGGTATTGAAATGGCAGCGAGAAAAGCTGGCCGTGATGTATCTGTACCGTTCGCTGCTGGTCGTGCGGATGCAACTCAAGCACAAACTGATGTTGATTCATTTGCAGTACTTGAGCCTATTACTGATGGTTTCCGTAACTTCGAAAAAGCGAAGTACACTGTTGCAATGGAAGAGCTATTACTTGACCGCGCACAGTTGCTAACTTTATCAGCACCTGAAATGACAGTGCTAATCGGTGGTATGCGTGTTCTTGATACTAACTATCAAGCTAGCGAATTCGGTGTATTCACTGATCGTAAAGAAACATTAACTAATGATTTCTTCGTAAACCTACTTGATATGGCAACAGTATGGAAACCAACATCTGTTGACCAAGATATCTTTGCTGGTACTGATCGTAAGACAGGTGAGCAGAAGTGGATGGCAACACGTGTTGACTTAGTATTTGGTTCTAACTCTCAACTACGTGCAATCGCTGAAGTTTATGCGTGTGCTGATGCTGAAGATAAGTTCATTAATGACTTTATCAATGCGTGGGTTAAAGTAATGAATGCTGACCGTTTTGACCTTAAAAAATAAGGTTACAGCTCAGTAGTATCACTACTCGATAATATTGAATGAGAGGCGCTGATTATCAGCGCCTCTTTTTTTATGGGTATTATTCCGTTATTGTCCAACTCCCCCCATCATTCCCTGCCTATAGTGAATGCGAACCATCCTCCGTCATTCCCTACAGTGAGGTTACGAACGAGATAGGGAATCTATTATCAGCTTGTTGTATTGGAAAAAAGTCAGTAATTAAAAGATGAGCCCTCGATTTTGTGATTTATCTTGGATGTTAAATGTAATAAACCATCAGAGTTATAATTTTTTTGTATTATTACGTGAAGAATATGAACATATTTTCCAAAGAATAAATGCAGCTAAGTTTTTAATATAATAAGTTGTTGTGGGTTTGATAATATCTGAGGGAGATAATTTAAATGGTGAAGATGATTGAAGAAAAGAAACGTGGATTTTGGCTAACGGCATTTTTGGCGTTCATGATGGTCATAAATCTTTTGTCTGTCTTTGTTTATTTTTTAAATCCAGACATGATTATAACTGCATTTCCAAAGACATCTTTAGGGGTAGTTTATCTGTTAGGAGGTGTGTCCTTATTTAATGTATTTTTAGCTATTAGCATATGGATGTGGAAAAAGATAGCGATATATGGGTTTTATGCTGTTGTTATATTTGGTGTTTTAATGAATTTGTATATTGGTGTTGGGCTCATTGGTTCACTGTCTGGTTTAATGGGAGGTATTATTTTGTTTTTAGTAACAAAAAACAAGATGCAATATTTCGTATAATATTTTTGCTGGTGTCTTTAATGCTCAGTGGCACCGTAAATAGATCACGGATAGCTCATGCTTCGCTTTCGAGATGACGGATAATAACCAATGTCATCTTTTATGAAAACCATTACATTTAGTTACACTTGTTGTGTTTTCAACTATCGTATTTATTGCTTAAATACAGGCTCATTCTTTATTGAGGTATCAAAACACATATGGACGACCCCTCGAGTTGTTCTTTAATTCCTAACTCCTCTTCTATGGAGTTTGTTCAATGCTAGAATTATTTCTTCAACCTGAAGCGTTAATGATCTTTGCGACCCTATTTGCACTGGAAGTGGTATTAGGTGTCGATAATATTGTATTCATTTCTGTACTTTGTGAACGTTTACCATTACATCAGCGCAAAATGGCTCGTAATATTGGTATAGCGTTAGCTGTTGCTGCTCGTATCGGACTAGTATTCTCTATTAGTTGGGTAATGTCATTAACACAACCATTAGTGAATGTGTTGAGTTATGATTTTTCTGGGCGCGATTTGATTATGATTGGTGGCGGCGCATTCTTATTAGCGAAAAGCTTAAAAGAATTGTGGATGTGCTTCAGTCATGCTCATCATCAACAAGCAAGTACAGTGAGAGCGGGTATTGCGCTAGTATTATTGCAGATTGTTGCAGTTGATGCAGTGTTCTCAATGGATTCAGTAATCACTGCGGTTGGTTTAACAAGCGAAGTTCCACTTATGGTTGCTGCTATTTTGGCATCGGCTGTGATTATGGTGCTGTGTGCTGAGAAAATTAACGATTATGTGATGCGCTACCCTGGGTTGAAAACGTTAGCACTACTGTTCTTAGTTATGTTGGGCGGTATGTTAATGGCTGAAGGTTTTGCAATTCACTTGAACAAAGGATATGTGTATTTCGCAATGGCTTTTGGTTTAATTATTGAAACTTGTCATATTTTGCTTAAGAAGCAGAATAAGAAAATAATTAAACGTGTCTATCCACAACAATGTGGTTGGGCAATCAAAGCGAAGTAAGCTTCAAATAAAAAATAGTGCTAATACCGTTCACCCTAAATGGACGGTATTAGTTTCATACAATATCCATATAGCCACATTTTCTCCATCAATATTCTAATCGCTAAAAATAAAATCCGCATACTCCCTTAAGTGAGACACTATTCCTAACGGTATGTATTGATATAGTTAAATCATGTATTGGTTTAAAATATAGCGAATGCTGAACCATCATTAATACTAAAAACAGTTTAGTCCAGATCTTCTACCATCAATATATTTTCTTTTTAATTTTCCCTTTTAAATTGTATTTAAATTTATAACATTACGTTCAATGAACTGAGAGTAAATATCTTCCTCTATGATTTGCAGGTTGTGTACAGAGTTATCATTCTTTTTATAAGAATCAGAGTAAGAAAAATCGATAAACGCTCACGTTATGAAAAATTATGACAATTGATTAAATAATAACCCTTGAATTATTTGCTTTCTGATACCATTTAATGATGATATATCAATATTTTTTGATTATTAACTCAAAGGAAAATGAATATGTGGACTGTTGATCAATTAGTAGAAATTTTAAGTAAAAATGATCAGTGGAAAATTGAGCAAACGGATCAGACGATTATTATTCGTAATCAAGATGGTGTTTCAGCTTATGTGGCGCTTGCCGGCGAGCAAATTTTGGTGGAAGCACCTCTATTTCCAATGGCGATGGTTACTGATGTAGTAAAGCTTAATGATACGATTTTACGTACTCATGAAATGTTTCCATTGACCAATATTTCGATCCATACAGTTGATGGTGATGATTATTATATCGCATTTGGTAGTTTGAGTAGCCAATCTAAGCAAGAGAGTATTTTAATTGAAGTAGCAACATTATTTGTGAATGTTGAGGGCTTTCTTGAAATGTATCAACCATTATTAACCGAGGCGTAATCCATGAGTGTATTTAAAAAATTGTTTAATTTAGTGCGTGGTTCGGTGAATACCGCTGCAGAATCTGTTGCTGACGCTAATGCTATTACGATTTTGAATGAAGAATTACGTCAAAGTAAGGTTGAGTTGCGTAAATCGGATGAAGCGCTGGTTTCAATTATCGCAAAACGTAAGCTCTCACAACAAAAAGTGAATAGCTTTGATGCTAGCATTAATGAATATGAAAAACATGCTCGTACAGCAATGGAAAAAGGCCAGCAAGAGTTAGCGCTTGAGTGTGCACAAAAGGTCGCTGAGTTACGCAGCCAGCAATCTACAGAGCAAGCATATTGTGATGGATTTTTAAAATCTGAAACAACGATGAAAAGTAAAATTGCTCAGGCAAAAGAACGCTTACGTCAAATCGAACAACAGGTTGATGTTGTTGCGGCGCAAGAGAGTGTCATTAAAGCGCAAAGCTCTGTGGCGGCCGCTAATGCAGGCAGTAATAGTAAAATGAGTACCGCATTAGATTCTCTAGATCGTATTAAAGCGCGTCAAGCAGAAGCCTCTGCTAAGTTTGAAGCGGCAGAAGAGCTAGAGTCTGAGTCTTCATCATCGTCATTAGATAAAAAGTTAGCTGAGGCGGGTATTTCAAAATCAACGTCATCAGCAGAAGATGAGCTTGCTCGAATTTTGGGTAAATAACGTCATTCCTTGTGCGTCTTTTTTATACCTTTTATCGTGAGGTAAAAGGTATTTTTGGTGTTTATATGTTCGATTTTTTTAAGAAAAAACCAGTAGAGAAAAAGTCTCTCATTCCAGAAGTTCTTGGGTTGAGATTAGGCGGCGTCATCGAATTAGATGCGTTAAAAATGAAAATCATTGAACCAGATCTAACCATTTCTGGTGCAGCAAAAACCCAATTAATTCAGGCTGTCGGTGTGGTGCAGTTAGATAATTCGACGCGATTGATTCGTTATTACACTGATGATGAAGCGATGGTTCAGGTTTTGATGAATGGAGAGTCGGATGCTGATGTGCAGCAGTGCATGCTTTCTTATTATTATTCAACGACCCCGATTGATACTGATATGCGCTGGAATGAATGGTTATCAAAAGGTGTTGTAAAATCACATTGGGATCTTGATGGTGTTAATTTTACAAAGTTATGGGAAAACGAATTACCTGTCGCGATGACAGAAACAACATGGACTTCTGAAACTGAGTGTAGTCGAACGGATCAATTTGTGATGTTGTATAGCCGTGACGTAAACGCAGATTTATGTGAAGTGTTGATCGTGTCAGCAGAAGAACAGGTAGTTAATAATAGTGTTGATCGTTGCTTGGTATTAAGTACGGCATTTGAGCTACAACCAAGTGATTTTACAGTTAATTAAAAATACAAGGAATAGTAGATGTCGGATTTAATGGTGAGTTTATCGACCCTCGGTGATTTTGGGTTGTATTTTGGGATCTCTTTAATTTTCTTGGTCGTTTTTCGTTTTATTTTCCCACTAGTGACGCCTTATAAAGAATGGGAATTGATTAAAAGTGGTAATGTAGCGGCAGCTATTGGAATGGGTGGTTCGTTTATTGGATATGCCCTTGCTGTTAGCTCTGCGATTTCGAATAGTCAAAGTGTGTTAGATTTTTCTGTTTGGGGTGTTGTAGCACTCGTATCACAAGTGATAGCGTATTTTATTATTCGTATTATCTTCCTTCCTAAAATTGCTGAGCGTATTGAACGTGATGAAGTGTCTGCAGGCGTTATTTTAGCGTCTATTGCGATTGCTGTTGGTTTGTTAAATGCTGCGTGCATGACGTATTAATGACTTTGAGGATTATATTATGAAACGTAGTAGTAATATTCATCGTAATCAGATGCGTAAATCGTACCAGTATCAGAATTGGGCTCCGATCACGATAGTTGCTTTAGGGGCAACCATAGTGTTAGCTGGCTGTAAGGATAACGAAACGTTAGCGCAAACCCAATATGATTCCTTACAAGATTGTATTAATGCTGACAGTTCCAACCCCAAACAAGTAGAAATGTGTGCAACGGCTTATCAACAGGCTGTGGATGCTGCACCAAAGTTTGATTCAGAAAGTGATTGTCAGTCTTCTGGCACTGATAATTGTCGTCAGATACAAGGCAGTAATAACACGAGTTATTGGGTTCCGGCACTTGCAGGTTTTATTGTTGGACGAATGATGGACAATGGTCGTCAGTATTCATCTCAGCCCATTTATTATCCATCCTCAAAGCGAAACTCTGATATGGGTCAATGGACTCAGGGTCGCTATAAAGAATCGACATCTCAGAATTATAAAAGCAAATATAAAAATGAAAAACCTGCTGTTAGCCGTACAATTTCACGCGGTGGTTTTGGCTCTA
Source organism: Photobacterium kishitanii (assembly GCF_000613045.3). Lineage (NCBI taxonomy): Bacteria > Pseudomonadati > Pseudomonadota > Gammaproteobacteria > Vibrionales > Vibrionaceae > Photobacterium > Photobacterium kishitanii. Next base: position 1,162,596 of record NZ_LN794353.1, read on the forward strand.
AAGCGAGTGCAAAATCGAGTTGGGGTGGTAGTCGTGGCTGGGGTGGTTAATTAATGTTACGGATCCCAATAAAAGAGCGCTCAGATTGGCGAATTACGGCCAATGAATTTGGCTTTCGATTCCATACTTTTGATGGAGAGGAATACTGGACAGAACGTTATTACTATCAATTTTCTTTAAAGCAAATTGAACACGATCTCGAAGCTCCAACGGAGGAACTTAATCAAATGTGCCTTGCTGTTGTGAATGATGTCGTAAACAGCGATGTTCTAATGGAAAAATTTGCTATACCTAAGGCGAACTGGGAACTTGTACGGAATAGTTGGTATAACAAAGAACCATCGCTTTATGGACGGTTTGACTTTAGTTATGACGGCAAAAATCCGGCTAAATTGCTCGAAGCTAATTTTGATACACCAACCTCAGCATATGAGTGTGGTTTCTGGCAGTGGATTTGGTTAGAAGACAATGTGAAATTAGATCGAATATCACGCGCTGCAGACCAATTTAATTCATTTCAAGAAAAGTTTATTGAGCGTTTATCGACGTTAGCTAAAAAAGCCAAAACAAAAGTATTGTATTTTGCATGCAGCCTTGAGGGTGGTGAAGAAGATTATGGAACCATAACATACTTTGCTGATTGTGCTCGTGTTGCAGGATTAACACCCAAAATTATTTATCTTGAAGATATTGGAGTAGATGCTCAGGGTAAGTTTACGGATCTGAATGATCATGTTATTCGATGGATTTTTAAGTTGTACCCGTATGAAATGCTATTTCGAGAGGATTTTTCGAAATATTTAGATAATGGTACATTATATTTAGAACCACCGTGGAAAGCGATTATCTCAAATAAAGCGATTTTGCCGTTATTATGGGAGAAATATCCTCATCATCCTAACTTATTACCTGCTTATTTTTCAGATAAGAAACATTTACTCGATGATAAAAAAGGTATTGTTAAAAAGCCAATCTTTTCACGAGAAGGGGCCAACGTTAAAATAAAAAAAGAGGGCAAAGTTATTGCTGAATCCGATGGCGACTATGGTGAAGAAGGTTATATTTATCAGGCGTTTCATCCTTTGCCTAAATTTGGAGACGATTATACCGTTATTGGTAGTTGGGTTATTGGTGATCAAGCTGCGGGTCTTTCTATCCGTGAAGATAATACTTTAATAACTAAAGATTCATCTCGTTTTATTCCTCATATTATTCTATAAGACGAGAGTGTGGGATCTAAGAAAATCGGTAGCTAATTATAGCCTACCGAATTTTGGTACTCAGACTCTAGTTATTGTTGAGTAGCTCTCATATTGATGTACTTAACTAAAACGTTTACGTTCCACAAAGAAATGCAGTAGTGCCATGCCACCATGACCAATTAAATAAGCTTCAATTAGCCCTGTGAGTGATTTATGTATTTCACGTGCGTCATTGGCATAAGGGGAGTTATTTAGCCACAGTACTAACCATAGTAATGCCGCTACCTCAATTAAAATTAATGCGCCAATTCCTAAACCTTGAATAATATTACCTAAACCTTGTTCTCGTGGTTCTGGTAATTTCCCTTTTATAATCTGCTTTAAATCATCTTTTAAAACGGTGTTATCACCAAAAAGATAAGGGAAAAACTGTCTAAAAGATTGCTTAGTTAGCATGAAAATAATCATTCCAAGCGTAGCAATGACGGTCAGTGAGCCTAAAATAATATGCAGCCATAAAAAAAGCGTATTAAACATACCTGCTTTTACTGCTCCAGCATGTGTCATGTGCAATAGGTTGCTATTTAATATTTGGAGAATAATTAATCCAGCAAGGGTGGTGTGTAGATGGCGCAATCCGACATTAGGAAAGTAATAACTAATATAACGCCAAAAGGAACGTAAAAGGGGCATGCTGTCTCCAATAAAATAATAACGAAGGGGATTGAATTTTTATAAATTTAGCATAGGTGGTCGTTTTCGAGATGTAATTATCTGTCACTACAAAGCAAAATAATTATTCATAAATAAAGCTATTAGCTGTTTATTTGGCGATAAATGTTAAATAATTGCAGTTAAGTCTGTTAGGGATATTTTGTTTTCTGTGTATGGAGATCACCGTGAGTCAACCTTCAATAGTACCGACATTATCACAAATACATGTTTATCCAGTAAAATCGATAGCTGCGTTAACCCAATCTCAAGCTTGGGTTGAAAAGCAAGGGTTAGCCTTTGACCGTCGTTTTATGGTGGCCAGTGACGATGGGATAATGATAACCGCTCGTAAATATCCGCAAATGGTTAAAATTACCGCAACCCTGACGATGACAGGGTTAGTACTGCAATACCCTAATAAAGCTGATTTAGTCTTACAGTATGCTGATTTTGCGATGGAGGATGCTGCAGCGACAGTATGGAATGATAATTTTTCTGCATACACAACGACGGCATTAGCTAACCAATGGTTCAGCGAGATTATTAGTCATTCGGTACAGTTACTTTTTTGTGGTCAACAATCAAATCGGGTTCGACCTAAAATTGGTCATAATGTCAGTTTTGCTGATGGCTATCCGCTGTTGGTTATTAGTGAGGCATCATTATCAGCGTTAAATGAACGTAGTAGTGAGCGACATACAATGGCACAATTTCGAACTAATTTAGTCGTATCTAATACTGAACCATTTGCCGAAGATGGTTGGAAACGGATCCGTATTGGTGAGGTAGAATTTGAAGCTGTCAAACCGTGTGCGCGCTGTATTCTTACGACGGTTGATCCACTTACTGGATATTTTAGTCCCCTTAAAGAACCTTTAAAAACGATGGCTACCTTTCGCGCAGATGCGATGGGGGAAGTGTTTTTTGGACAAAACTTAGTTGCTCTTAATGAAGGTATTATTCGTGCAGGGGATGAGATTGAAATACTAGCAACAAAGCCAAAAGAAATTTACGCTGATAATATTGAAACGAAATTATTACTTACCTGCGTAGAGCGTGAGGATATTGCCGCTGATTTTACAACCTTTTGGTTTGAGTCGCATCAGCAGCTACCTTTACCGCCTTATTTGCCGGGGCAACATTTACCGTTGCAACTTGAAATTAATGGTGAATTTATTTCACGACGTTATACCTTATCATCTAGTCCTTCTCGACCTGGACGCTATGCTGTTTCTGTAAAGAGGATTGATGATGGACGAGTCTCTAATTGGCTACATCAACATTTTCAAGTTGGGGATGTACTTGTCGCTGACAAACCAGATGGTGATTTTCATTTAGGTATTCATACCGATAAATTATTATTACTGTCAGCGGGGAGTGGTATCACGCCGATGCTATCGATGCTGAGGTATTTATCTGATCACGATAATATTCGTGATGTTGTGTTTTATCATCAATGTCGTACAGAAGCTGATATTCCTTCTCTGCAAGAATTACATCAACTTGAAAATATGCATCCATCACTTGATTTACGTATTGTTCTTAGTCAACCAAGACGCGATTGGGAGGGGGAATCTGGGCGATTAAGTATTAGTCACTTAGCGATGATCAGTGATTTAGATAAACGACAAGTGTTTGTATGTGGACCCGATGCATTTATGGTTGCCGCTAAAAAACTATTGTTAAAAATGGGCGTATCCCCAGCGCGTTATCATCAAGAAGCTTTTGGTCCTTTACGTGGAACATTAGCGCCTAAACAAACATTAAATCTTAATATTAATGGGCATATATTTAGTGGTGACAATCAGAAAACCTTGTTAGAGCAAGCGGAAATTGCGGGTATTGGCCTTAATTACAGTTGTAGAGCTGGTTTTTGTGGTGTGTGTAAAGTGACATTAGCCTCAGGGCAAGTTGAGCAGCCTGATGTTCCTGGGTTATTACTACAAGAAAGACAGCAAGGTAAAATATTAGCCTGTTGCTGTATCCCTAAAACAGATCTTGAAATCACAAAGTAAGCTTTTTCTCTATAAAAAGAGCGCGGATATTATTGTCTTTGTTGAGTTTGAAAAATATTGATTGGTGAATATAACGGCAAACTGTCGTAATAAACGAGTTGATTTAAACGGCTTCTTATTCAAGAGGCCGTTTTTGTATAAATTCACAATAAAAAAGTCATTTAAAAGAAGAATATTTTGATACTTGCTGCTGAAAAGGTATTTAATGTGGAGTATGCTTGCGACGCAAACGATTACAATAAAGTAAGGATCTCGTATGTTCAATAAGCCACTTATCGCATTATCTATCGCTTTAGCTCTTTCTGGGTGTACAACAACACCAGCCGTTCAGCACCAACCTTTCTCACTGACTGTCGCTCATATTAATGATACCCATTCTAATTTTGACCCAGTGAAGTCAAGCTTTAAAGCTGATGGTACGCGTGTCTATAATGAATTTGGTGGCTATCCTCGCCTACAAACTATGGCGAAAGAATATAAAGAAGAAGCGAAGAAAGAGAATCAAAGCCTACTGTTTCTACATGGTGGCGATGCATGGCAAGGTAGTGCGTACTTTAAGCTAAATCATGGTGCTATGAATGCTGATATGCTAAGCAAAATGGGCTTAGATGCAATGGCATTGGGTAACCATGAATTTGATCTAAATAATAAAAAACTCAATGCTTTTATTAGTAGTATTAATTTCCCTGTATTAGCTGCAAATATCGATGCTAGCCAAGATGCAGATCTGAAAAATCAAACCAATTTACGCCCTTACCAAGTGTTTGCTTTTGATGGTAATAAGAAAACTATCGTCAAAGATATTAATCATTTACCGAAAGATAGAAACATCGTCGCTGTATTTGGTCTAGCACTCGATAATATGCCAAATATTGCGCCTAATACTGGCGATGTTAAATTTAATGACATGGTGAAAACGGCTCAAGCTACGGTCGATATGCTACAAAGTAAAGGGATCGATAATATTATTGCATTAACACATATCGGTAATGCAGTTGATTTAGATGTTGCATCGAAAGTGAATGGTATTGATTTAATTGTTGGTGGTCATTCACATACATTATTAGGCGACTTTACTGATTTAGGGTTAAATAATAATGGTATATATGCTCAGATGGTGAAGAATCCCGACGGTAAATCTGAAACTTGTATTGTTCAAGCGGGAGAGTATGCACAAGCGATTGGTCGAGTAAATGTAAGTTTTGATGCTAAAGGCGATGTGATCGAATGTGCGGGGCATAATACATTGCTAAGTAATGATGAATTTTATCATCATGCAGATCGAAGCAAAAAAGATAAATTTAGTCCGGTAGAAACTACACGAGTAGAACAATTTATCGATAATCATGAGAAAATCACTATAGTCGATGAAGACGTTTTATTGCGTCAGCGTATTGATAGCAAATATAAACCAGCCGTTGATAAAGCGTACGGAAAGACGATTGCCCAAGTACCGTTAGAAATTAAACATGAACGTCGTCCAGGTGATCGTGGTAGTGATAAACATGGCTCAGATGTTGCTCCATTGATTGCTGAGGGGCAATATTATTGGGCAAATGAACCTCAGGTACAAAAAGTCACTGGAATGAAAGTGGATTTCTCCTTGATCGGTGCCGGTGGTATTCGTACTAATATCGAAGCAGGGCAATACCGTGAAGGTAATGTATCCTTAGAGCTATTACCATTTTCTAATTTTATGTCTGTTGTTCCAGTTAAAGGCTCAGTGATTAAACAACTATTAGAACAAACAGTTGTTGCTACTCTTCCTGAAGGTTCTCATGCAGGTAAGTTCCCGTATGGCGGTCATATTCGTTATAGCTTTATTGAAACAGTACCACATAAAGCAGGTAAACTTGGTAAGGTTGAGGTAATGACTGGTACTGAGCAACATCCTGTATGGACACCAATTCAAGATAACAAAACTTACAATGTTGCTATTAATAATTATAACGCAACGGGAAATGATGGCTGGACGCCATTATATCAAGCACAGAAGAACCATTCTGGGCGTGTAGATCTTGCTTATATTGATGGCAAACTAACTGGATTCAAAGTTAAGAATATCGAGAAAGTAGGCGACAAATATCAAGTAATCTATCAAGGCGCAACGCCAAATTGTAAAGCCGCTAATACGGTATGTAATACTGATGCTCAAGCTTTTATTGATTACGTAGCACAGGCTCGTCATCAATTAGTACCATTGACATATTCAGTAGTGACTCTTGATCGTATAACAACAAAATAATATTTATTTAATCTATATAATGGGTAATGTGCTTCAGCATGTTGCCCTTTTTTTGCGATTATTTTAAGGTCAAAGCTCAAAAATAAAAATCTATTCATCTTTTTTGTAACCGCTATATTGGTGATATATACGGTATAAGTTGATAGAAAAATCAGCAATTTCAGTGTGTTGATTTAGATGTAAATAGATATTGAGATGGTTTTATGTAATGTAATATCTTGAATGATAAGTAATAAAAAAAATTTTTGTTTTTAGACCGTTAAAAATTAAAAATAATGCTATACAATCGGACGAATTTCATTAGTATAGACCTCGGCCTGTAATTCAGACCTATTTATATGTAACATTATGTTTTAGAAAACTTTCTCTGTAACGCTTTACCAGTGTCATGAAGCTTTCCACTCATAAGCTATAACATAAATAATTCTTTTTCTGGCTACATTACGCAATTTTGCGAATTATTTAATAAAATATTGGAGACATTCATGTCTAAATCAACTGGTATCGTTAAGTGGTTTAACGAAGAGAAAGGTTTCGGTTTCATTACTCAAGACAATGGCGGCGCTGACGTATTCGTTCACTTCCGTGCTATCACTGGCGAAGGTTTCAAAACTTTAGCTGAAGGTCAAAAGGTTTCTTTTGACGTAGAACAAGGCCAGAAAGGTCCTCAAGCTGCAAACGTTGAAGCTGCTTAATTCGCTTTTTCGTTAAAGTTTCTAAAATACCGACATTATGTCGGTATTTTTTTATTTAAATTTTAAATTTTTATTATTAACTCCCCGCGCTTTATTGATCAGATTAATAACGAGTATTAAATTAAACCATTTGAGTAATTTTCTGGTTTTTATACACTTATCGTTATTCGTTATCTCTGTGTAATTCTTCATGATGAACTCATCTTCAAATACTACCGCAGCATTGTCTTGTTTACACTTTTTTGAATTACGCTCGGGTTTTGAGCATCCTCAGTTAGTGCCTTTAAGTGCCGATCTATTACCCGGACAGCATCTTGCGTTATCTGGTGCATCTGGATGTGGGAAAAGTAGTCTCTTACAAGTGATCGCAGGATTGAAATCGCCACGGAGTGGCTATTTTAATTATCAACAGCAGCAGATTGATACAGGGTCATTGTCGTTTTGGCGTCAGCAAATATGTTATTTACCGCAACAAGCAGTAATGGGGGCTGAAACGGTGTTGGAGGTATTGTTATTACCATGGCACCTTAAAGCGATGCAATCTTCCCATCCATCGCAGCAATATTGTCAGCAAGCATTACTGCAAGCAGGGTTGAATATTACGCTCGATAAAGAAGTCACAATATTATCTGGCGGTGAAAAACAGCGCTTGGCGATTGCGCGAGCAATACTTATGCAGCGTTCGATATGGTTGATGGATGAACCAACATCAGCGTTAGATCCAGCGGCCCGTAATAATATTATTGAGTTAATCAAGTCATTGAAAATTATCTGTATTTCGGTATCTCATGATCCAGTATGGCTTGCGACGGCGGATCAGGTTTACCACATGGATATGGAACAGGAATAGACTAATGACAGCCACTATCACTCATACAATCGACTTACATTGGTCAGCTATGGCTGGATTTTATTTTTTCCTACTGATTCCATTAGTATTATTCCAGCGCTGGCAGCTCGGTTTGAGCCGTACGATGATCACTTCAGTGTTGCGAATGACATTACAATTATCTGTTGTCGGTATTTACTTACATACATTATTTGGTTGGCAGAGTATTAGTCTTAACGTTGTTTGGCTAACTGTTATGGCCCTTTTTGCCAGTTATACCATTTGTAAGCGGTCTGAAGTTAATTTAAAACGGGTACTGCCTGCTGTTATTTGCGGACAATTTGTCGCATTGTCGGTGGCACTACCCGCTGTTTTAGCGGGTGTTATTCAGGTGTCACCATGGTGGCAAGCACAATATATGATCCCAATTGCGGGAATGTTATTAGGCAATAGCTTAACTGCAAATGTATTGGCATTGTCACGTTGGGGAAGTTTACTTAAAGAAAATCATCATGAGTATCAATACTATTTAGCGATGGGAGCACCAAACCCAGCTCAACCGTTTATTCGTACTGCTTTTAAAGCTGCTCTCGCGCCACAATTAGCTTCAATGGCTACATTAGGGATTGTTAGCTTACCAGGTATGATGACTGGACAAATTTTAGGGGGAGCGATGCCATTGGTTGCGGTGAAATATCAATTAGTCATTATGGTCGCAATATTTGTCTCAGGCGTGCTTTCTGTCGCAACGACATTAACCATCGTTAACCGACGTTCATTTGATGCCTACGGTAACGTTTTGTAATTTTAAATGCGTTATAAAAATAAAAAGCAGCTAATTGCTGCTTTTTAATTATCTGCTTGGTAAGCACTATTATTAAATTTCTGTAATCGGAAAAATTTCAGTCGGCGTTATGATTTCATCTTGAGCTGCAATTGTTTGCAATTCCCATTCACCGCGGCGGTGGGTTTCTTTTAATATTGCGTAACATGCATTATGAGCATGTTCAAAGGCTTGTTGTGCTGACCAACCTTTTAATAAACCACCAGTAAATAACGATGAAATAAGATCACCCACTCCCACTGGTTGATTATCAAAGGCTAGATGCGGACGCTGCGCTAAATAACAACCATCTTTGGTCGCTAGCATCATCGAGAACTTATCTTTTGATAAACTGTGAAGATGTTTCACTAACACCATTTTGGGACCAAGTGTTAGCGCATGCTGACACGCTTTGACTGCATCATCTAATGTATTGATGGTCATACCTACAAACTGACTGAGTTCAAACTGGTTAGGGACAATCACATCAGCCAGTGGCATTACATCATTAATAAGGTATTCAGAAATACCGTCAGCTACGATACAACCTTTTTCAGGATCACCCATTACAGGATCACAAATGTAAATTGCATTAGGATTTTGTTGTTTTACCATTTTAACCGTATCAATAATGGCTAAACATTGATCAGCACTACCTTGATATCCGGTAAGGACTGCTTCACAGTTTTTAAGCTGATCAATGTTGTTGATGCCTTTGACAAGATCAATTAAGTCTGTTGCTGGAAATGCTTTACCTGTCCAACCTTGCTTATATTGAGTATGGTTAGAAAATTGTACGGTATGTAATGGCCATACTTCAAATCCCATACGCTGAAGAGGGAATACTGCAGAACTATTACCAGCGTGACCGTAAACAACATGTGACTGTATTGATAGAATGCCTTTCATCGAGGTTCCTTATAACCATCGTATCTATAGGTATACTTTACATGTGCTGATATCAGAAACCTAGTCATTTTATATCGTAATTATTCCTTGCAAAAATGCAGACTATTTATTGTTCGACAATAAGTACAATTTCTTTTTACTGCTAAATAAATAGAACAAGTAATGTAATTGAAATATGTTTTATTGGTTATTTTGTCTGTTTTTTGAACGATTAATGTGTTTTTATTGATTTTTATATTTTAATTTTTTATGTTAAAAAACATGTGGTTACTATCTTGTTCAGTGGTTATCCACAATTTTTCATCTGTTTTTATAAAAAAAATATTTACAGCATCAAAAATAGGCGTTAATGTTCGATTCGTCTGTTACTCGGACCTAATGTGTGTTGAACCAAAACCACAATGTCATTTCTAATCATTGTTATTCGTTTATGTTGCAAACGTAGTAGCAGTGCCAAGCTATAAGAAGGGTGATCTTATAGTTAAGAAGTAGTAGGTCAATGAGTAAAGCTCTATACCACGGTTAAGTAACTGTTTGGTATAAAACTATTTAAACTCAAATTGATAGCCTCAAATATATATGCTGATAAGAAAGCAATATTTGGGCGTAAAGGAAATATAAACTATGACTTCACAAACAGGTATTATTCGTAGCTTCAACCCAGTTGAAAAAATTGGTTTAATTACTAGCGATCTTGGTGGCGATATTCGTTTCGATGCATCTCAAGTTTGCAGTCGTTCACAACCTTCATCTGGTAGTATGGTTGAATTTACGTTAGATGATTCAAGCAATAAACTTAAAGCGGTTAAAATTCGTTTTATCTAATTTAATTAATGAGCTAAATGTTAGTAAGTACTAATGTTTAACCATGATTAAATAAAAAATCCCGGCTTTGGTCGGGATTTTTTATATCTATTATATTAATTTATATAGCCAACTAAATAAGTGGCCTCGCTGTGATAATGATGTCAATTTAAGCGACTAATTAATTATTAATTTTCATAATATTGATATTGTTGTTTTACATATTAATGACCAATAGTTGATATAAAAAATACTGATACTGCAATATTGATATTATGTCTGCTTAAATCTTGATAAGATAATAAAACTACTCATTGAGTGGTTTTGCTTAGAAAAGGTAGAGAAAATGCATGAGTTGACAGATAGTGATTATGATATTCTTCACGCAATGGAAAACATTGTTGATGGTATTGCTGCAATGTGGGGAGAGCATACTGAAGTATTACTGCATTGTTTAGATTCACGTAATCCGTCAATTATGAAGATTGCTAATGGACATATTACGGGACGTGAGGTGGGTGCACCAATCACAAATATTGCGTTAGTAAAATTAAATGAAGGACAGGATGTTTCTAAAGCTTATATTACTAAGTCTCCAGATGGTAAAACTTTACGTTCATTAACCACGGTGATTCGTAATAAGCAGCAGCAAGCGATAGGTTTACTTTGTGTTAATTTTAATCTTGACGCACCATTTCAGTCGATGATCCATAGTTTAATGCCAACGATTGGCGCTTATTGTGATCATGGTGTTACAGCAGAAACATTTGCACGTAATAATGATGAAATGATGCATAGTTCAATTGAAAATGTTCGTGAGCAGGTCACAACGGATAGTTCGATACCGCCATCAAAGAAAAGCCGAGAAATTGTGACGCGGTTACACGAGTTAGGTATTTTTGATCTTAAAGATAGTGCTCAAATAGCGGCAAAAGGATTAGATATTTCAATCCATACTATTTATCGTTATTTACGAGAAATACGTGCCCACTGATTTAGTGTATGAGTTCTAATATATAGGACTCATGATTAATATATGCATGCCAATTCAATCAATAAATCATCGTTTCAGCTTAAAATTAAAGCATCGAATTGGCATTGTTTTTATTATGTAATATTCATAATATCGACATTATTGTATTGTTACGCGATAAGTGACATACCCTTTTTCGGCAGGTGCTAATACACCATTTAATATCCACTTTATTGCGCCACTATAGCCATTGGTGTTACTTCCATCGGCTGTCAGAATATTACACGACGTAATGTTGGTTGGTGTTTGAGTGGCTGGTGAGTTACAACTAATCTGATTCGATAATAAAGTATGTTCTGGCACAGCATCAAAGATATTGATGGTACTAATATTGCCTAAGCCATTATTTATAAAATAAATTTTATACTCTAATATATCTCCCGGTCGAGCTTGGTTACTGCGACTTTCAGTATCTGCTTGAGTGATGTTTTTTACTGTTTTTTCAATATCTAATGTACCCGAATTACCAAAACTGACTTTAATTGTATCGGTATCACTAACGGTTGTCGTGAGTGCTGTGTTACTGAAATCCATAATAGCATTAAGTTGGTATTTGTATTCACTGTGCAAGGGGACATTTTTCGGTATGATAACTTTTATAATCACGCATACTTCAGTTATGGTATTAGCACTTACTGTTATTGGACTATTTATTAAGCTATCGGTTGGGTCTAATTTACCATCACAATTATTATCAGAGTACAGTATATGATTCCATGGGTATCCTGATGGCGTAGTGGTGACATTATTAATATTAAAGCTGACTGTACCGCTGGTATTAATTTTAAATTTATGACTTAAAAAGATAGGTAAACCGGGTTCACCTTCGATGTAATTATCAGGATCTAATGTAGCTATACTGACTTTACCAAAATTAATATTTTCTAAAATATTGCCCGCCGCCGCTGTTACGAGCATGAAACTATCACTGATTGAACTATTAATGACTTTGCCGACTAAACCTAATGCAGGATCAGTGATATCCGACTCTGATATGTCAATCCATGTTGCTTGCGGAATAACTTGAATTTTAATTTGTTTATTAGCTAACTCAACGGGAATAATAAATTGATAGTGTCCGTTACCTGTTGTGATTGTTTGTAGAATTTCTTGGCCGTTAGCATAGCCTGTTATGGCAATATCATCATAGATTGCTTTTACAATAAAATTAGCTAAACCTTGTTCTTCACTTTCTTGTTTGCCATCATGGGCAGTTGCAATGCCTTTACCATTATCTTCAAACACCTTGCCGTTTAATACAATTTGGTTAATGAGATTAAACATATAATCTTCGACTTCGCCATTATCGACAGTACCTGTTGGGCTGGTGCAAGTGTTTGGGGTATCACATAAACGAAACCGAATAAAGGTATCACCGTTATAGCCATTGGTATAGGCGGCATTTAAAAGAATAGCAATACTGGCTGTGGTTGTATTAACATTTTTATCGATTAGTACATTTTCTCCAACGCCATTAAAGTTACCGTCATGATTAAGATCGACAAAGACATTCAGATAACCACTACCACCTGATATTGCAATTGGAATGGTAGTCGGCGTTGCAACAATAATACTATTAGGCATTGTCACGCCTTCTTCATCATCCTCACCAGTAGTATTATCACCAGTGGCATCCGGACTGTAGAAGTAATATAAATCAGGATCCCATTTGGTTCCTAAAATTAGATCAGGCGTACCTGATACATCAACATCGTTATTACGGTGTCCTACCTGCCCGTAACTGCTAGGCGCATCGCCTTTATCAATACTTGAAATACATCCTGCTGCATCGTGAAATTCTACTTTTGTATAAGTACTTGGGATCACAAAGGTTGCATCTCCTGTCAGCATATTAATGCGATACATACCGACTTTATTAAATAAATCATAATTGCCATTGCCATTGGTATCGTGATCGCCACCAATGGTAAAGGCATAAAAATGATTTAAATCATCCGTTGCTACAGCTCCTGTCCAAATATTAGGCGCTTTAGCACCGTTAAAGTTTAAGTTAATAGTGGTCACGATATTTGAGTTAGGATCATAGCGGTATAGCATCGGCGTTGTTGGATTTGTTTTTGCAGCAGCAATTGAGCCCGCATTAATGAAACCATTACCGGTTAAATCAACCGCATATATAAATCCATCGGTTTCTGATACTGCCCAATCAGATCCTATACGTATGCCGTCAGGGTTAGTGCCTATAATCGTATTTGGAAGTTTTTTTACGCTGTAGGTCATCTCATTTAAATCAATACTGATCAAACTATCCCAGCGATTCATTGCGATATAATAGGTTTGTCCATCACGTGAAATGGTTCCCATATTAGCCGTGAACTCGCCACCGATATTTTCAGGTAATCGATCGCCTTTATTGATCGCGACGGGACCGTCATTATCGGTAGAATTTATGCTGTAATTATTATCAGCATAAATGTGACCCAATGGTATAAAACTTGTTCCGCTGGTATCTGTTACAACAAGGGCAATATAGCCGTTATCAACATAGGTGGAATACATTTTTCCTGTCATGCGATCAAAAGCTAAGCCATTCATTAATCGATAATTAACGTTGCTTTTTATTGGATCGAACATAAAAGTGAATGGTTGATCTGGTTCAACTGATGAGTAGGTGAAGTTATTACCGTTATCGACAGATTCTGTGACATAGAGTTTGTCACAAGTGTTATCTAAGTTGAGATCAGAGATAAAGATACGATAATCTTCAACTTCCCCATTAAATACTTCACCAACAGGACTATTACATGCAGTGCTAGAACAAACGCGAACTCGTAGATAGGTATAGCCTAAACTTGCCGTGGAGAGCACGGTAAAGGCATGTGCAACTGTTGTGTTCGGAGTGGTTGTGGTTGAATTTATAATTTGTTCATTGGCATCATTCCAATCACCATCCCGATTCCAATCGATCCATGCGTATAAATGCATGGTCGTTAAATTTGAACCAGTATCAAGCGTGGTCAAAATATTTAATGTTTCATTATCTCCTGGTTTCATATTGGTATTATAACTTACGCCATCTTCATCATTAGGGCTATCTGTGGTGTCATCTTTAGTCGCTGAACCATTTTGTAAGGTACCGTCATCAGCGTCCCAATGTATGCCTAAGGTAATATCAACTTGGTTATCATTATCAAAATTATATTGATGATGGCGAGCACCATTATCCGCTTTAGTTGTGTTGTAGTTAGCATTACTTGTATTCAATCCATTATCTGGAGCATCACCGTAATCAATAGCAATTAAACGAAACACATAGGTACAATTATAATTGTTGCCATTAGTTACAGTTAAAGGGTTTGCACATGAAAAAGAAGCTAGTTCATAATCTGCTGGTCCTGTCCATGTGAAATTGTAGGCGCTTGGCGTCACTGGCTTGGTATCACCAGAGGTGAAATTAACAGCGATGGCATTTGAATCAGTGGCAATAAGGTTAAAATCAGTAGGTAAAGCCGAGCCATTTTGTATGGTGGCATTTAAAGTAATACTGGCTTGTACAAAGGAATACGCTCTAAATCGTACTTTATCTAATGCCGCACCTGAGCGACCATTAAACCCTGCAATAGCTTGTCCTACTGGTGCCACAATACGATTATAATAAGTGCCGGGATAATTACGATTTGGTCCTATTTTTCCGGTAGATGGTGCAGCAGGAGCCGCACCAATTTGTAATCGGTTAGTGCCTGAGTTAAATGTAACAGGGGCACAATAGAGGCGGAACCAACCCATAACTGGCCATGTGGTTGTATCGGCATCAACACCAACAACTGCTTGATTGGCAGGACAATCCCCAGAATATAATGTGCCTGACGTCGGGCCTCCCCAAGGTGTTGTTCCCGCTGTGGTCAGCGTTGCCGTATTACTGATAACACTGACTTGTGAGCATTGTCCTCGCAATGCGGTGCCATCTAAATTACCACCTGTATTTTGATTATAAAAATCAAAGCCTGTCATTAATTGTCCTGGTGGACATACTCGTTCGCCAAACTCACCACCGCCATTACCACCAATATCAAGTAAGGTGCTTTGATAAACTAAACCGACACCTTCAGCGGCATAGATCGTCGGTGGCGGAATAATAAATATTAGCCCCAAAAAAATAATGACCATTGGTTTTAGTTTTTTTAATATCATATTTAACATTGATAAGACCTTATCTAATTGGGTGATAAGTATTCTTGAAATAATATATTTAATAAAATTATCAGTATTTTAAAATTTCATATTCTTTTTTTTGATAAAGTGTTTTTTTTTGAGGTTTTAATTTCATTAATAGTAAAAAAAAACATTTTGATAATGTTTTTTTTATTATTAGCTTTAAGACACTAGCTCTTGTTTTTTAAAGCCGTTAATTCTTTTTTTTAAGAGAAGATATTCATTTTTTCACCTTATAGTTGTTCTGCATGTGATTTTTTGTCGCTGATGTTTTATTTCCTCTAAATAAGATAATTTTATGAAACACTTTTTATTTGTAATATGTTGTAAGTTTTTTATTTTAATTGTTTTATCTTTATTTTCGTTGGTGAGCTACGCACAACAATGTAGTTCAGGGATCAATGTGTCTAATGGGCAGTATTATTTTGATGGTGATAATGTCCCTGGGACAACGGGATGGGGCGCACGTAACTTAACTGTTAATCCTACAGGGTTAAGTGGAGGAACTGGATCGGGCGGTCGTATTATTGTTGATTCAACATGGGGGTGGAATAATGGTAATCAGTGGACAAATCGTAATGATGCAACAGAAGCAATCAATATTACCTTAACCATTAATGGTGTCACTTATGCGAGGTTAACTACGCCGAGTAACAGTCAAAATACAGCCACATTATCAGCGTTAAATGGGGCGAGTTTTATCAGTGGTGGCGGTAATGTTAATGTGAATCCGTTTGGTCAATATACGCATGGTGCGCAGCTGTTATTACCCAATTCAGTGACAACAATCAGTAATGTTCAAATTTCAGGGACTGAAACCCCTTTTCAAGGTTCAGGTGGATTTTTTGGTATAGGCGCACAAGCCTCCGCAGGGGATGACGGTGGTATTCGAGTTAACTCTATTTTACAGTGTGGCTTTGAAGCAACAGATGCCCCTAGCAGTTATGGTATTGCCCGCCATAATCGTGATTTAGTGGCGACGAATTTACGTCTCGGCGCTAATGTTAGCTATGAGTCTACAAATTTAAATAGTACGTTAGCTGATAGAGATAGTTTCGATGATGGTATTAGTAGCTTTCCACAAAATATAATCGATCCCGTAACTGGAGCTATTAGTTTAACGGCAACAGTCACTAATGGTTCTGGAAGTAACACTAATCTTGTTGGTTGGGTTGATTGGGATCAAGATAATATCTTTCAAGCAGACGAAGGTGTTGCGATTACTGTCCCTGCTGCTGGAAGTTCTAATTCTGCGTGTACCAATACAAGTAGTAATGATTTTTCCTGTAATTTAGATTTTGTTGTACCTACAGCTGATCGTTCTAATAGCGGTTATTTTTTCTCCCGTTTTAGACTATCAACGGATGCATTAACGACGAGCACTATATCAACCAGCGTTACTGGTGGTGAAGTGGAAGATTACCGTTTTTGTATTGGTTGTTTTGATATTAGTGGTGCTATTTTTATTGATGAAAATGGTGATAGTAATATTACTGGAGATGGGGTTACAACTAATCAACCTTGGGTACATTTATACCGTGATGATGATAATGATGGTGTACCAAGTGCGGGTGATACATTAGTCAAACAGCAAGTCGCCAATAATGGTACTTATCTCTTTTCGATGCTACCTATCGATACCTATTTCGTTGCAGTTGCACCACCAAAACTAAGTGGTGCATTGGCGGAACAAACTTATGCTGCCAGTAACACTTATAGTAATGCTTTCTGTGATGCCAATGGTGATGGTGCCGTTGGTGATATACCAAGGACGACTTCGGGAGCATGTTATAGCGGTATCGATGGTGATCGTGCTGATTCAACATCCAATTCAACAACGCGTGAACATATTACCAAAGTTGATTTATCTTTTTCTTCTGGCAATCAAACCAATGTTGATTTTGGTTTTTCTTATAATGTGGTAACGAATACTGATAACAGTGGTCAGGGCTCGCTTGAGCAGTTTATCCGTAATGCAAATGCATTAGCTGGTGTTAATGAAATGCGTTTTGTGCCCACAGTACCTGCAAATGATAGTGACGGCAGTGCTGATTGGTGGGTCGTAACGCCAACATCAAATTTAACGACTATAACGGGAACTAATGGTGCCAATACAACGATTGATGGTACCGCTTATAGCAATGCCGATGGCACCACGATTATTGATCCAAATCCTGGTAATTTTTCTGCATCACAAACTATTGGTAGCAGTGATGGTTGTAGTGTTGAAACACTACCTGCGCTAGCAAAGCCTGAGCTACAAATAGATCGTCCGACAAATAGCAGTGCTTATAATTCAGAGCTGTTAATAGTTAATGCCGATAATACTACGGTACGAAATGTTTCTTTAACTGGAGGATCATTAGGTATTAATGTTTATTCAGGCGGGATCAGCGGAAGTTTATTTGAACAGAATTTGATTGGTATTGATCCTGCTGGTAATGATCGCGTGATTGGGCAGGATACTTGCGGAACCTCTACAGGGTGTGCAGGTATTGCAATTGCGAATCCGAGTAATGCATCGTTAATTAGTTCGACTGGTATTATTCAAAATAACGCTATTAAAACCGCCCATAACAATATCAGCTTTGGTAATTTAAATGGCCAAACAGCAACCGATCACTGGTTAGTTAAACATAATCAACTATTGGGTACGACATCAACGTCAAGTAGTTATGTTTATCATAATATTTATATCCGTTATGGTACTCCTGCTTATCTTGATGTACTTGGTAATCTGATGCGTGATGCAACAGGTGATGGTATTTATCAATTAGGTACCAGTAACGTGGCCCTTAACCAAACCTTTACCAGTAACGATATTCAAAACTCCGGTGCTGCGGGTATTCATGTCACTTCAGGCCATACCGATATTATTACCTGTAACGTTATTCATAATAATGGCGGTGCGGGTGTTTCTGTCGATGGTAATACTAATGTTGATGGTTACCTCATTACAAAAAATAGTTTTGTTGGTAATACATTAAACGCGATTGATTTACATCGTGGTACGACAGGGCAAGGAGTGTCATTAAATAATGATGCTTGTAATACAGATGGTACCGGTGGTGCAAATAATAATCTTGCACGTCCTGAAATTGATTTTTCATTCTTAACTGGAACGAGTTTACGTGTCATTGGTAATTACTGTGGTACAGGAACGTTT
Source organism: Photobacterium kishitanii (assembly GCF_000613045.3). Classification (NCBI taxonomy): domain Bacteria; kingdom Pseudomonadati; phylum Pseudomonadota; class Gammaproteobacteria; order Vibrionales; family Vibrionaceae; genus Photobacterium; species Photobacterium kishitanii. The sequence continues at coordinate 1,181,204 of NZ_LN794353.1, forward strand.
ACGGTTGAAATATATAAAGCCAGTAGTGCGACAGGAGATATCGGAAGTGACGGTAAAGAGGCTGGAGAAGGATTAACTTTCCTCGGTGAGGTTACAGGACTTACTGGCGGTGCGCTTGATGAAACATTAACGGTTGCGGGACTCTCTATTGGCGATGAGATTACTATTATCGTGCACCGTACAGCGGATAGTGGGTTAGGTGTTGTTCAAGATACATCTGAGTTTAGTGCCAATAGTTTAGTCGATAGCTTAAATAAAGATTGGGGAGATGCGCCAGATAGCACGTTAGCAACAGGAGTAAATGATTATCACACCCTACGCGAAAATAATGGTGCTAATCATGTAATAAAAGATAGCAATAATGACAATACGCCAGATGTGATTCTGGGGGTGCTGATTGATGCTGACTTTAATGGTTTTAATACCTTAGATGCTTTAGGTGATAATCTAGATAATCTTAACGATGAAGATGGCGCTACTGCGGAAGGTTATTATGTTATTAACCGCCCTAAATCTATTAGTGTCACAATAACCAAAGATCCTACCTTAGCCACAGCAACATTCCATCTGCATGGCTGGTTTGATTGGAATCGAGATGGTGATTGGGATGATCCCGATGAACATGTCATAAATGAAACCACAGTTGCACCAGGTACGGCTAATTATAATTTTATGGTACCTGCAACGGCAGTATTAGGTGTCAGTTATGCTCGTTTTAGAGTTTGTAGTACAGGGGACTGTAATACCCCAACGGGTTCAAGTATTGATGGTGAGGTTGAAGATTATAGCGATATTAATATCAGTTTAGATTTTGGTGATGCGCCTGATAGTGGTGTCGGTGTTGGGCCTGATAATTATCGCACACTTGAAGCTGATGATGGCCCTCGTCATGAAACCAGTCCAGATCTGTATTTAGGTACGGGGACAGATACTGAAGTAGATGGATTACAAAATGCTACCGCAACGGGTGATAACACTAATAATACCAATGATGAAGACAGTCTGACCTTACCGCCACTGACCACGTTAACTACTACTTATAATGCTACTGCTGTGACAAATAATACGACGGGTAACGATGCTTATGTGTATGCATGGCTGGATTTGGATCGTAATGGACGCTTTGATCGTGATGAACTTGTGAGTAATGGTACCGGAGCTGGTGGTGCAGTAGTGGTTGCTAATGGTGATACCAGCAAAACATTAACATGGCTTGGTATCTCGAGTTTAACTAATAATAGCGCGATCTATTTACGGATCCGTATCGTTGCTTCGTTATTAACCGATACTGCAACTGGTTCTGATGAAGATCCGCGTTCATTTGGCTTACAAACCAGTGGTGAAGTGGAAGATTATCGCTTACAAGTAGCAGATCAAGATTTTGGTGATCTGCTAGATACCTATGATACGTTAGCGTTAAGCGGTGGTCCTTATCATGGTTTAGGCAATATTAATAACCTTCATATTGGCAGTAATAACATTGATACTGAAGCGGATGGGCAACCGAGTGCGGCCGCGAATGATGATGATAATAATGTTAATGATGATGAAAATGCTTTTGCTACTTTGCCTGCCCCCATTCTGGCTTTAACTGCCTCAGAATACACAATCGCGGTGCCAGTGCATAATAATACGGGTAGCAGTGTTAATTTATCCGCATGGTTAGATTGGGATAATAATGGCCAATTTGAAGCGGAAGAGTATGCCACCGTTGTTGTGCCACACGGTACGGTTGTAGGTAACCCGATGACGTTAACGTTTACGGGGATTTCAGCCGCGAATGTTTCTACTGCTGCATTACGTTTACGTTTGTCGACCGATAATTTGGCAAATACTGCATGGGGTGGTGGTGCTTCAGATGGCGAGGTAGAAGACCATTATATTCCCGTGGGTGACTTTGATTTTGGTGATGCAAATGATGTGATTGCAGGTACCGCTGGCGGCAGTGGCGATTATCGCTCTCGTTTAGTCGATAATGGACCTTATCATGGCATTATAAATTCGTTGTATTTAGGTGCTGAGATCCCAGATGCTGATCCAGATGCTTACCCATCATTAGGCGCCAGTTATGCTAATGGTGATAATGATAATAATCGTAATGATGAAAACGGGGTTGATTTTATTCCGCTGTCATTGGCACATGCTACTTATACCGCAAGAGCTACTGTCAATAACACCACCGGCAGTACAGCAACTGTTCATGCATGGATTGACTGGGATCAAAATGGTGAGTTTGAGCAAGATGAATATACCAGTGCACCCGTTACGAATAATACCACGGGAACGGTCGATTTAATTTGGACCACTTTTACTGGTCGCATTACCGGTTGGACGGTATCTCGCGTTCGAATCACTACTGACAGTTTAACCAATACAGCTGGGGCTACGAACCTTGAGGATACACGATCGCTTGGACTTGCCAGTGATGGTGAGGTAGAAGATTACCGAGTGTATATCGGCGAACATGATACAGGTGATGCTCCTAATAGTTATTTAACGATTCCATTAGATGGCGGTCCTTGTCATGCATTAACAGCAACGAATACGTTATATTTAGGTTCGACATTATTTGATAATAATCTTGATGGTCAACCAACACCTAATGCTAATGGCGATGATATCGATGGTATCGATGATGAAGATGGCATCTCTGGTGCGTTACCATTACTGTTAGTTTCTGACGCCACATATTCGATTAATGTTAAACATAATAATACGACAGGTTCGAGTGCAACCTTAATTGCTTGGTTAGATAAAAATCAAAATAATCAATTTGATGCTAATGAAGTTTTTGATGGCTTTAGTGTTAATAATGTCATTACTGCTACCAATGAATTAGTCACTGGACGCACGCTGACATGGTCAGGCTTATCTGGGCAAACCCAAGGTACGATGGCATTACGTATTCGTTATACAACGAAACCGTTAACCGCCAATGATTTTGGTGGTCCAGCACCTGACGGTGAGGTGGAAGATTATATGGTCTTCGTTGGTAGTTACGATTTTGGTGATGCCAGTGATGATAATAGTGGTGCAACATCGACTTCAAATTATCGCACTCGTTTAGTGGATGCTGGCCCATACCATGGCATTAGCAGTGATTTATATATTGGTCCGAAAGTGCCAGATGCTGAATCAGATGCATACAATAGTGTCGGTGCCGCAATGGCTAATGGCGATGATGATGATTTAAATGGTGATGATGAAGATGGGGCTCAGATCTTACCGTTAGATAATTCACCAATACCGACCAGTTATCACACTAAGGTTCTTGTTACCAATAATACAGGCAGTAATGCGACGTTACATGGCTGGATAGATTGGAATTTAAATGGCCGCTTTGATGGTGATGAGCATACGAGTTTAACGATTAATTCTGGTGTTACTAACCAAACGGTAGATTTAACGTGGACAAGCTTTACTGGAATCTCTGCTGGTGCCGCTGTTGCTAGGTTTAGATTAACCACCGATGATTTAATTAATGGTGCCGCGGCAACAAACCTTGAAGATACTCGCTCACTGAATGGTGCGTCTGATGGTGAAGTGGAAGATCATCGCTTGTATATTGGTAATCAAGATATGGGGGATGCTGCTGATAGCTTCTTAACCTTGGCCAATAGTTTAGGTCCTTTCCACGGTCAATCACTTTATACCTCGTTATTTTTAGGGCCAGTACCAACCAATGAAGGCGATATTGATGGCCAACCAACGACAGCTGCATTGGGTGATGATGATGATGGTCTTGATGATGAACAAGGTATAAATCAGCCATTAGCCTTTATCTCAACGGCCGATAATACCTTTGATATTGATGTGAAGTTGCAAAATACCACGGCTAATAATGCCACTCTCACCGCATGGCTAGATAAAAATCAAGATGGGGTATTTTCAGCAAACGAAGTTGTGAATACCGTAAATGGTGCTCCATGGGGGATTAATAATATTTCCCCTGGTAGTAGCTTTATTACTGATGGTACAGCCATTGCGTTGCATTGGTCAGGTATTAGTGGATTACAGTCAGGTGTTATGACGCTACGGTTGCGGTTATCAACTGATCCTCTTACCGCGACACAATGGGGTGGGCAAGCCATTGATGGTGAAGTTGAAGATTATGTGATTTATGTGGGTAAATTCGACTTTGGTGATGCGAGCGATAATGGTGCAGGTGGTACAAATGCGAGTAATTATCGCACTGAGTTAGGTGATTCAGGCCCTTATCATGGTATTACTGAACAGTTATTTATTGGCTTACAAGCACCCGATGATGAAACTGATGCCAACATTAATATAGGCGCTGGTGTTGCTGATGGCGATGATACAACGGGGCGTAATGATGAAAAAGGCGCTTATTTATTACCACTAGATAACAGCCCTGAATCAACAACTTATGTCGCGCAAGTCACCGTAACCAACAGCACTACAAAGGCAGCAACATTACATGGCTGGGTTGATTGGGATGGCAATGGTCGCTTTGATGGTGATGAATACTCTAGTTTACCTGTAGTTGCAGGTACTAGTGGTGATGTATTAGAGCTAACATGGACCGCGCCTTATCCGTCAATTATCAGCGGTGATGTTGTGGTGCGTTTACGTTTAACGACCGACACCTTAATTAATTCTGCTGCTGCGACTCCAACCCAAGAGGATACCCGCTCATTAAACGGTGCTTCTGATGGTGAAGTGGAAGATCACTCTCTTTATATCGGTAATTATGATTTAGGTGATGCACCTGATAGCTATCTTACACTTGCTATTAGTCGCGGTCCTTATCATCCACAGCGTGATTTTACGACATTATATTTAGGTAATATGCCCGTTAATGAAGGTGATGCTGATGGGCAGCCAAGTGCAGATTCATTGGGTGATGATGATGATGGCTTAGACGATGAACAAGCCATTTCACAACCATTAGCGATTGTTTCACCGTCGATTACGACATTCTCTATTCCTGTGCGATTAAATAACAGTACCGCAAATGCCGCTACCGTGATTGCGTGGTTGGATAAGAATCAGGATGGCTTCTTTAGTGCAGATGAAGTGGTTGATACCATTAATGGTGCAGCTTTTGCGGTTAATAACGTATCAGCAGGTACCAATGCTACCAGTGATGCTAATGCTCTTACTTTTGTGTGGAATGGTTTAGCTGGACTCACTTCAGGCAATATGGCATTGCGTATTCGTTTAAGTAATGATCCTCTAACAGAGACTCAGTGGTTTGGACGAGCATCAAACGGTGAAGTCGAAGATTATATGGTTTATCTGGGTGATTTTGATTTTGGTGATGCACCAGATACTAGCCCTGCTGCAGCAATTAATGATTATCAAACCGTATTAAGCAATAACGGTCCACGTCATTTAATTATTAATGATCTTTATATCGGCAAAAAGCCGGATATTGATGACGGTACATTAGAAAATGCCACGGCTACCGCTGATGATATTACTGATGATGATGATGAGGGAGGCTTTATTTTTCCACCATTAACGGCAGGAATGAATGATTATAAAATATCTGTTATCGCAACAAATAATACTGGCAGTAATGCTAGCTTAGTCACTTGGATTGATTTTAATAATAATGGTGTCTTTGAGGATGACGAAGGTCAAATCATTACTATTCCTAATGGCGCGATAGATGCAACGGGTGAGATTGAGTGGAATAATATTCCAACCATTAATAATGGCGCTACATTAACATTACGTTCGCGGTTAATTCCACGTGTTATTTCACAAATGAATCAAGCCTCGCCATTGGGCGTTGAATTAGGCGGTGAAGTTGAAGATCATCGTATCAATGTTGGTAAACAAGATATGGGTGATGCGCCGGAAACTTACGGCACAGATCCGCTCAATAATGGCCCACATCATATTATTATTAATACCTCTAACTTGTATTTAGGTAGCAGTAATATTGATGAAAATATTGTAGTTGTCGCCTCTAATAATGCTCAAGGTGATGATGTAGCTGGTGTTGATGATGAAGATGGTATTACAGAGCCATTATCACCAATTGCAATCGATGGCAGCGGTTATTCTCTTAATGTAAATGTAAAAAATACGACTGGAAATAATGCCTATTTAGTTGGCTGGATTGATGCTAATCGCAACGGTGCCTTTGAACCGATTGAAGGGCGGGTTGATATTATACCAACCACACAAAATGGTAATTATGTTTATAAGTTTGATAGTAATCAATTAACGTATTTAACGGCTGGTGTGAGCTATATCCGCTTTCGATTATCAACGGATCCATTAACCGTTACCGATACTGGTGGATTAGCCAGTGATGGTGAAGTCGAAGATTATTTAGTGATGATTGGTGCTGCTGATTTAGGTGATTTACCTGATACAAGTAATGCAACAGCAACCAATAATTATCAAACAGATTTAATTAATAATGGCCCATTACATAATATTAATACTTTACCAAGTTTGTTCCTTGGCAAGGTTGCACCAGATGCTGATGGTGATGCTCCTCAATCCGCAAATTCACAAGGAGACGATGATAATGGCAGTATTCCTGATGATGAAGAATCACTAGGGCATGCATTGATCCCTGTATTACCAATCAATACTGAATATCAAACTTTTGTGACTGTCACTAATGGTTCTGCTACGAATGCATATCTTTATGTGTGGATCGATTGGAATCGAAATGGTGATTTTGAAGCGGATGAAATTGCTCAGCAAGGTATTGTTGATGCAACAGGTACTGCACTAGTCAGTACAAATGGTGCCTTCCTTATTCCAGCCAATAGTGGTACTGCAAGTTATCGTCTTGGTTGGACAACGCCAGTCGCAACGGTTAACGATCGAACCTATGGTATTCGTTTACGTGTAACCACCGATGTTTTGGTTGATGATGTGAGTTTGACAATATTTGATGCTCGATCATTGGGCGCCGCTAATGATGGTGAAGTTGAAGATTACTTCTTGACTGCAAAAAATAGTGATTTAGGCGATGCGCCTGATAGTTACCGTACATCAACAGGGCGAAATGGTCCGTATCATGCTTATTTAAGTCTTTTATATTTAGGTTCTGCGAATATTGATAATGATTCGACCGTGATCCCGTCAGCGGCGAGTAATAGCGATGATAATACTAATAATGATGATGAAAATGGTGTCGTTCAGCCGTTGCCTTTCGTCGCTGCAACAGCTAACAGCTATAGTGTGGATGTCTCGGTATATAACCAGACCGGGGTAATGGCAACATTGGTTGCATGGCTTGACAAGAATCAGGATGGAGCCTTTACCGCTGATGAAGTCGTCGATGATCTTAATGTTGTGACGGGTAGCAACCCATTTAATAATGTTGGCTTTAATACTAATAATTACCCAACAGGTAGTGATAACCGAACGAATAAAGTGACTTTAACATGGAATAATTTACCCGCCTTAACACAAGGAACATTGGTGCTGAGAATTAGACTTTCTCATAGTGAATTGACTGATGCTGATTGGTTTGGTGGCGCTGCTGGTGGTGAGGTTGAAGATTATACGGTTTATGTTGGTAATTATGATTTTGGTGATGCCGAGGATGGTCAGGCAGGTACTGCAGCAGGGGCTGGAGATTACCGTACTCGTTTAAGTGATCAAGGGCCTTATCATGGTATCAGTGCTGATTTATTTATGGGGACTAATGTTACAGATGCTGAAGCTGATGCCTATCCTAGTTCTGCTACAAGCAAAGCGGATGGTGATGATGATAACGGTGGTAATGATGAAGATGCAGTGACATTTACCGCCTTAGATAATAGCCCTGCGCCGAGCAACTATAATGCGACAGTGAAAGTAACTAATAATACTGGTAATGCCGCAACTTTATATGGTTGGATTGATTTTGATCGTAATGGTCGTTTTGATGCTGATGAAGTCGCAAGTGTGTCGATTTCAACTGTGACGACAGGGGCTGATGTCATATTAACATGGTCAACAATTCCTAATATTAGCAGTGGTGATACCTTAACTCGGTTTAGATTAACCACCGATACTTTAGTTCATACTGGGGCTATGACAGATGAAGATCAGCGTTCATTAGGTGGCGCAAGTGATGGTGAGGTTGAAGATCACGCACTTTATATTGGTAATTATGACGGTGGTGATGCGCCAGATAGTTATCAAACTTCTGCGGCAACAGGAGGGCCGGCTCATCGGTATAATACTCAACTGTATTTAGGCACCAATAACATTGATGCTGAAGTTGCTGTGGGCAGTATCGGTGCCGATTACGATGATAATACTGGTGATGATGAAAATGGTTTAACACTTTCGACTGCAAATGATGGTGATAGTAACTATCAATTAACAGCAGATGTTTATAACAATAGTGGTGTTGATGCCAAACTCATAGTGTGGATTGATTGGGATCGTAATAATAGTTTCGATGCTGATGAAGCCATTGTGATTAATAATTTAGCCAGTAATGCTACTTTAACGCCGACATTAGTGACATGGAATACCATTTCCCCAGTTATCACTCCTGGTAATTACTATGTACGTGCGCGATTAATGGCAAGTACTGACGCTATTAGTGGCGCTACACCGGGAGGGCTCGCAAACTCAGGTGAAGTAGAAGATCATATTTTAGTGGTGAAAGATTCTACCGTGATTGTGGTGGAAGCTTGTCAAAATGCCAATGCTTCTTTTGCCGCTCAAGGCGGTTTTGATGTGGAACAATTTGAGCATGTAGGTACCACAACATCCATTGATTGGGTAACGCATAATTATCTACAATCCGCACGTGTGTTGTCTGCTAATTCGGTATTAAAAGACGGTACGTTAGGGATTAGTTTCTCTGGTAATGCAGCCAACCATATAGAAAATGGCACCACGCAAACATCAAATAATATCTATACCAATGTGCAATTTTATAATGGTTACGATGCGTCCAATAATCCAAATGCTAATGTTACTCGTTATCGTTTAGTGATGCCTGCCGATGGCTCGATCACTGTTAACAGCCTTAAATCCGGTGACGAAGATGCTGTGCTAGTGATCAGTGGGGTGACAACGTTGGGCCCTATTTTATATTACGGCAGTAATCAGACGGCTAATTTATCTGGCACCTTCACCTTCAATCAAAATGACACTATTGATTTTATTTTCCGTAATACGACCCCTACGGGCTATACGGGAACGGCGGATTTTGACATTACCTTTAACTGTAAATTGGATTATGGCGATGCGCCTACAGGCTACCCAACCCTTAAAGCTGATGATGGTGCGCGCCATATTATTGAAGGGACGACAGGCGTAGATACATTAGTGCTTGGATCAGGAAAAGATATTGATCTTGATGGTCAGCCAGAAGTTAATGCTTTAGGTGATGACAATGACGCTGAAGGTGATGATGAGACTTTAGTTATTCCTGCCAATATTACTGCAGGTACTGCTGAGTCGATTGATTTTGTTGTTGCTGGTGGAGCGGGCTTTATTAATGTCTGGGTTGATGCCGATATTGACAATAGCTTTACTACTGATGGCGAGCATGTATTACAAGATGTGGCTGTTGCTACAGGATCTAATCCTCTTGATGTAATTGCTCCTTATTTGGGAAGTAGCGGTAATACCTTTATGCGGGTGCGTTTATGTTCTATTGCCAATCACTGTAATACACCAACAGGATTAGCTGGTAGTGGTGAAGTCGATGATTATCAATTTAATTTATTGCCAGCTGAAAATGGTTTCGGTATCAGCAATTGTGATAACCATGCTCAATTAACCCAAGTTTGGTGGGTTCAAGGATCACAAAGAACCATTATTGATTTTACTAATTTAACAACCAGTGGTTATCCAACGATTAGTAATGCCAATGGTACTAATATGGCAACCGGTAATGGCGCAACAGAAGGTACTGTTACCATTACTGATCCACTAAATGGTGCTGTGATTGTTTATGGTGATGGGCGAGGTGTCTTTAATGGTTCGACGAATGCTGCCGTAGCTTTACCGTTTACCACGGGAGCGTCCGCAGATTTCCCTATTACCGTGACGCCAAGGCCAGGTAATGACCTCAATCAGTTTTATGTGTTTGGTAATAATTTCAATATTATCAATGCAGGAGAACTTGATTTTAGTACCTCAAATATTATCAACAGAGGTACCGTTCAAAATAATTCAGCACTTGAATCGCAATTAGTTGTTCCGCATGGTAACCGTAGTGATTCATGGTTATTGACCATGACGCGGAATGGTCAATTACAAGCCTTTGCTTTAACTGCTGGAGGAATTAATTTTACGCCAGTTATTAGTACAATTCCTAATGGCTCTGGGCCTGCGACGAATAAAGGCGCAATGGATTATTCACCTGTTACGGGTAAGTTAGTGATAGCTAGAGATGGTATTAGTCGTTTATTTATTGGTGATTTTAATCCTAATACTGGTGAGTTTATTAATGTTACATCGGTGACAACAGGTATTGCGAGAGTCGGCTCATCTCCTCGTTTTTCACCGGACGGCAAACGAGTGTTCTTTGAAAATGGAGCGGGCGGTGATAATGGTCCACTAACCTATTATGATATTCCTTCGAATACTGTCACAACGGTTAGTGGTATGCCAGGCAATGTCCAATCAATTAAATTTGGACCTGATGGACGTCTGTATGCATGGCGTGGAACGAATCTGGATGTGATTGAAAATTGGGCAACGACGCCAACGTATACCACCAGTTTAACAATGCCAGGCTCAATCGGTGTCGAGAGCTTACCTGAAGTTTATGCATATTGTGATTATGTGGGCGGTACTGTCACTATTAATGATTTTGGTGATGCTCCAGATTTAACCACTCAGACTGAAACGGGTGATTACCGTACTACGGCAGTCAATAATGGTGCCGAGCATATCTCAATATTTAGTGATGTTTATCTTGGTCAATTACCGCCAGATACTGATGATGGTACGTTACAGAATATTACTGCGACGCAAGATGATATTAGCGGTGATGCTGATGAAGATGGACTGCAATTATTACCGTTAGTGGCCAGTGCAACACATTACCAAGCAACGGTAACTGTTACCAATAATAGTGGCAATGACGCTTATCTTTATGCATGGATTGATTGGGATAATAATGGCAAGTTTGATAAAGATGAAGCAATAGCGGCGAATAAAATTACTATTAATACTGGGGCTAATTTAGCCGCACAGACACTGACATGGGCAACATTGCCTGAACTAACGAGTACTGATTCTTTCTATATTCGAGTACGGATAATGTACGAAGATCTAGCAGATACCGCGATGGGTGATGCCGAAGATCCAAGATCTTATGGCAGTGTTTCTGGTGGGGAGGTTGAAGATTATCAGTTGGTAGTTGAAGCCGTTGATTTTGGTGATGCTCCTGTAGGTTACGGTACATTAAATGCTTATCATCGCCCAAGTTCGACCTTATTCCTTGGTGAGCACCTAGGTGATACAGAAGCGGTACCCATTCCCGATCTACTTGCTATGACAGATGATAATAATGCCTCTCCAGATGATGAAGACGGTGTTAATGTTTTACTGCCTATTCCGCTGGATGCGACTGAATATAGTGTAGTGGTAGAGGCATCTAATTTATCCATAACCACAGATGCAACATTATGGGGTTGGATTGACTGGAATTCAGATGGTGCATTTGATGCAACTGAAGCACAACAATTGCTTGTTACGCCTGCGACAATAAATGGTCAATATACGTTAACGTGGAGTGGTTTATCTGCATTAACGCCAAGCGTATCTTATCTGCGTTTACGATTAACAACCGATACTTTAACTGCGGCAGATTGGAGTAGCGCTGCCACTGATGGCGAAATTGAAGATCATAAATTAGTCATTGGACTATTTGACTTTGGTGATGCTCCTGAGAGTTACGGTACTGACCGAGTTAATTTAACGGGCGAAGGTAATGGTCCGATGCACCCAATCAGTAGCACTATTTTCTTAGGAACAGTTGCTACAGATGAAGAAGGTGAAGGTTTTGTTGATGGTATAGATAATTATGGTACCGCTATTGATGATAACTTTGCCTTTAATAATGATGAGGATGGGGTCACGATTCCTACATCGATTGCTGCACAGCCTGGAGATACAGTCGCACTTACTGTGCATGTCCAGACCGATGTGGCCGCTAAAGTTCATGGATGGCTAGATTTTAATGGTAATGGTGTATTTGATCATGCCACTGAAGCTGCGACTGCGATACCGTTAACCAATGCTGATAATAATACCGCTAAAACGCTGAACTTTACTGTTCCCGGAGATGTTAAAGAAGGGATCAGTTATTTACGAGTACGTATTTGTGCTGATACGTTGGCTTGTGATACGCCACATGGTTTAGGCGGGGATGGTGAAGTTGAAGATTATCAAGTCACACTCGTTGTACTGTACGATTATGGTGATGCCCCAGAAGCCACAGGTTATCAAACTCTCTTCTTATCTGGCGGTCCTCGTCATGCATTAGGTAATACTACGATTAGTCTTGGTTCAATACTGGGTGATGTTGATACTGATGGTTTTGGTGATGGTACTGATACTAATGGTAATGCAACAGATGATGATATCAAAGGTGTGAGTCCTAGTGATGAAGATGGTATTACGAGTTCTTTCCCATATATTTATGATTTAGGCAGCGATTTATCGTTTACTGCAATTTGTAATGATCATGATGGTAGCAGTGATCTGGCTGCTACGGTTTATGCTTGGGTTGATTTCAATCTTGATGGCGACTTTATCGATGCCGGTGAATTTACCTCTCAGGCATGTACTGATACCAGTAATACGGCTAACGGCAGTGCTGTATTAGCCTTTACTGGGTATGCGACTCCAACGTCAGGTATATCTATTTTACGAATGCGTATTACCACCGATACGTTGTTACAAGTAGATGTTAATAAATCAGCCAGTAACGGTGAAATAGAAGATTTTGAATTATATCTTTATCAAGTCAGTGAGCTAGATGGGGGGGATGCTCCTGAGAGTTACTTGGTTGAATACAGCGAAGGTGGACCATCACATGTATTCTCAAGCTTAATGTATCTTGGGGCTAATGATGTTGATGGTGAAAATGCGGCGGCTAGCGCAATGGCAACCAGTGATGATAATAATACTGCGAATGATGAACAAGGGATCACTCTGCCAAGATTACTACTGGGTGCGACAACCTATAGTGCGACAGCAACTGTCTTTAATAATACAGGTAGTGACGCGACGTTACTGGCGTGGCTTGATAGTAACCGTAATGGTAGCTTTGAAGCCTCTGAAGCCCTGCCTCCAATTACGATTTCGACCAGCGCTTCAACCAGTGATCATACGTTAGCATGGACTGGATTATCTCCTATTGGTTATGGGACATATAATTTACGAGTACGGTTAGCACCAGAAACTGATGGCTTATCAATGGCAGATCATGGTGGTTTTGCCACTAATGGTGAGGTTGAAGATCATCAATTAACGGTTTATGACTGTATTACGGAAGAGACAACAACCTTTATGGATTTAACTGTTGGTTTAAGTAATGGTCGTTATCCGCCAACGACTTGGCAAAGTAAAGGCTTGCTTATTGAAGAAACCACCACAAGCTATCCATTCACACGCATTCAGGATGTTAATGTTATTGGTCATGGTGAACCGTTTGGTGGTGGCGATACTAAGATGTTGTGGGCTCAGACCAATGCGATCTCTTATACCTTGGTGAATACAGATGGTTCGCCACGTACATCTAATTCGGTTTCTTCTGTTGGTGATCCCGCGGGTTCTGCTGCAACCATTCATGTTATCGCTCTCGATTTGAATAACGTGATTATTGGTTCTAAAACCTACCCAGATAACGGTCCAACATTTGAGATTAATAGTAGTGATACTGGTGGTGTGGCTATTCATCGAATGGTGGTTTATACATCAGGATCGGGTGCTGGTTCGACCGCTTTTGATGGCTTCTTTGGTGGTATAACTGAAACGTGTACGGTTGCCGTTGCACGTGATTATGGTGATGCGCCTGATAATGGCTCAGGAACGAGTAACGCAAATTATAATACGACTTTATCTGATAATGGTGCGAGTCATGTTCAGTATGATTTTGATACCAACGGTCAAGTTGATATTACGTTAGGTAATGAGTGGGATACTGATGATGGCACGTTGCAAAATACACAAGCTAATGCCGATGATAATACAGGGACGCCTAATGATGAAGACGGTGTTGTTTATTCTACGACCATGAAGCCTGATGACGCTGAAATTATTCAAATTACAATTACGGTTGATCCTGGAACGAATTTATCTGGTTTAGAGCTTTATGCTTGGATTGATTGGAATCGTGATGGCGATTGGGATGATGCGAATGAGCAAGTTGTTAATGACAGCACAGCGACAGCAAATGCACAAACATCTTACACAGTTACAGTACCGACAGCATCGAGTTTAGGTTATACCTATATGCGGGTTAGAGTTTGTTCAGATGTTGGTTGTAATACTCCGGTTGGTGAAGTTAGTAATGGTGAAGTAGAAGATTATCGTATCTTTGTTTCTGATTTAAATTTGGATAATACTTGTGATCGGTTCCTTGTTACAAAATCGTCGAATAATGGTGCATCTTTTGAATATACTCGAGTAGACCCTCTGAACTCTGCATTTAATTTTAGTGACATAAAAACAGGGATCACTGATTATCCAGAATTAAATTCATTAGCTTTTGATCGTATTACTGGCATGGTATATGGCACTTATATTAATAGTGCGAATAATGTTGCTATCGTGATGACAGATAAGCAAGGTACTAGCTTTATTCCTCGTGGTGAAATTATATCGAATGGCAGTTATAACTTAAGTAAAATTAATGGTTCAAGTCCCCAAACTTATGTTGCAGGTGATGTCTTTACTGATGCAATAGGATCTCCGAATACCGGAACATTATCAACGTCAGGTAATGAGTATTACATTACTAATAGCGCATGGAATAGTGTTGTAACTGTAAACTTAGCGGATATGACATTCAGTATTAAACCATTACCACCAGAAATATTAGCCGGATCACTACAACGTATTGGGCCTGATTGGGCTGTGTCATATCATGATGGTTTAATTTATGGTGCAGATCTTACTGGCCTTAAGAATGCGGGTGTACCGAAATTGTATCAGTATGATATTGCCGCTGATACCGTTGTGAGTAGTAATCTTAACTTTAATGGACGTAAACCACCTAACTTTGCGAGTGGCGCTGTTGCAACCGATGATTCTACACATTTATACATGTTAACGAATGGGGGAGATCACGATACAACCGGTGACGGTAATTATGATTTGTTTAATCGAATTGGTATGTATCGTATTAACCTAGTGAGCGGCTTTACTACATTCGTTGATAGTAGTACTGATACGTCATTACAGTTTAATGATGCTGCTGGGTGTTTATTGAGTATCGATTATGGTGATGCGCCGGAATCATATGGTAGTGCTGGGCATCAAAACAATGATCCGTTGATGAATGGCATACCTAATTTGATATTGGGTACGCAGTGGGATCCAGACCTATCTGATAGATACAGTTCTGATGCAACGGGCGATAATTTATCGGGATTGAATGATGAACAAGGTGTTGCGATACCGGCTGATATTATTGTTGCTACCGTTACTTCTCTTCCAGTCACCGTAACAGGCATAATTGGTACAACTAATTATCTGAGTATTTTTACCGATTTAAATGGTAATGGTGTCTTTACTGATACATCCGAAATATTAGTTAATGATTATCCAATAACGTTAACAGCAGCGACTCAGATAGTGAATGTGTCTGTATTATTAGATGCGGTAGCCAGTGGTGGTTATAGCGGTGATAGCTTTATACGTTTCCGTTTATGTGATGCACAAAATATGTGTAATACCCCGACAGGATTAGCAATAAACGGTGAAGTTGAAGATTATATGTATAACTTGGTTAATCAAATTGTGTTGAATGGCCAAGTATTTGAAGATAATGGCAAAGGTAGTGCGGTTGCTCATGACGGTAAACGTGAAGATCAGGAGCGGGGTTTAGCGAATTTTATTGTGAAAGCAATTTATCGCGGCCCAGGCATTGCCGGTTATGTGACAGGCCAAGAAATAATTCAAACGATAACCGCTGGTGACGGGAGTTATAGTTTAGTTATTCCTGTTGAATTAGCGGGTGAAGATATCGAAGTGCAAGTTGTTAAACAAGCACAATGGTTAGATATCAGTGAAGTTGATGCTACTGAAGTAATTTTAGGTATTCATGATAAAGTTACTAACGTATCAGTAACCGATAGTTTGATGCTAGTGACTCCAGCCGCGGGCGATTTCTTGGAACACCTTGATTTTGGTAAAGTGAAAGTACCAACATTAGAGCCTGATAATTTCACGGAAACAGAACCAGGTTTAGCTGTTTTCTTCAGTCATAAATTTAATGTTAATACTAGCGGTAATGTCAGCTTCAGTATTAATAATAAACAAGCTTCTCCATCAGGTTATAGTTGGCAGCCAATACTGTATTTTGATGCAAATTGTAATGGCGAATTGGATGCGGGTGTAGATGGTTTAGTTATTAATCCAATGGCAGTAAATGCCAATGGAACGACACAAGTTTGTGTGTTAGTGAAAGTGATAGTACCGAATAATGTACCATTACATGCAGAGTATAATTATCAACTTAATGCCGATATGGTATTTAGTGATGCAATAGGTACTGGGCATGGTGTCACTCGATTAGTAAGTGATATCGATACAATAAGAGTGAGTTTCCATGGTGCGGGTGAGCTTGAAATAGAGAAAACGGTAACCAATATAACTCAAATGGGAACTGAATCGCGTAGTAATCAAGCTCAACCAGGTGATGTGTTAGAGTATAAAATTTACTTTATTAACAATGGCTCTGGTAATATAGATAACATTAAATTATTTGATGCCATACCTGAATATACAGATCTTTCATCTGTGATTAGTTGTACCTCTCCTGCGGTGTTATTACCATCAAGTCTTACCTGTAATATTACAACAGTAGATGGCCTTAATAATATGGGTTACGAAGGGGGGATTGAATGGCAACTAATTGGTACATTAGTGCCAGCGGAAAGTGGATATGTGACTTATCAAGTCACCATAAAATAATAAGGTATATATTGTTTTCAAAATAATATGCATAAGTATTCGCATATTACTAAAAATAAAACCATTATTAAGTAAGTTATTAATTTAGCTTGCTTATTGATGGTTTTTTTTTAGGTACGGAATTTGCTGATTACCTTAATAGATATGGGAGTATGGAAATTAATGTAAAGTTATTAAGGGATAGAGGGATAACTAGTGATGGTTAAAGTATGGTTTTTTTTAATAGTCAGCCTTTGTATACCTAATATGGTTCATTCTTGCGTGTTGAGAATATCTAAAAGCATTAATCATCATAATCTTCCTTTTTTATTTGGAATAACGAACTATGACAATGAATTTATTGCAATAGGTGGTGTAAAACCAACTATTTATACATTTAATGAAAACGTCGAAATTAAAGCCAGTAAAGAAATAATAGATAACTTTTATGGGTTTGAAATTAAAGATATAAGTATCCAAAAGTTTAATAATAAAAATAATATCATATTCATTCTTAATGAATATAACGGAAAAAATACTGGTATGGTATATACGCTAGAAGGGAAACAAGAATTATATAGAGAATTATCTCTTTTATATAAAAAGTTAGCGATTAAAACGAAACTTTCATCAGGTAAAAATATTAATATATCTGGAATGGTGAGTGATGAAAATAATGTTTATCTAATAACAAATTCAAGCAATAATAACGATTTTTTATTTTCAATTGCTAAAACTAAATTTGAAAATTACATAATAAACAATCATCTTTCACTAGATGATATTTACGCTTATCCCGTTGACTTACCAATTAAAAATGGAATTAAGGCTCAGCTTTCTTCTATTGCTATTGATGAAGAAGAAAATGCTTTATATGTTACAGCTACCGTCAATGGTGAAAATGATATTTTAGGGAATTATTATGGTTCGATTTATTTGGAATATATTAAACCTAGTAGAGCTATAAAATTGAATTATGACGCAATAGAAATTAAGTATGATAAACAACCATTATTAGAAAAAATAAAATCTATTGCTGTAATGTCTAATAATAATAAAGAGATAAAAGGAATACTATTATCTCAGAATCGAGATGGCACCAGTAAAGTATTTGATTTTACGTTTAAAAAATAACGGCATTATTGTTTTTAGCTGAGAATGTTTTTATTAATGTGTGCTGGTGTTAATAAATAATTAGTGAATCAGTGGTCTCAAATATATATGTAGGTTGATTATGTTGAAAAAAAATATAACACATCAATTTCATCGAATAGTGATAGATCTAGTATTATGTTTGGCTGTTTTTGCTAGCCTTTTATTTTCTATATCAGCCCATGCTTCTCATTGGCGTGGCGGTGCTATGACCTGGGTTTCTAGTGCTATGGATCCTGATGGTATAAAAAATGATGTCACAATAACGATGAAAACTGCATGTCGAGTTGGTGCTAGTTGTCAATCTGCAGGTTCATTAACGACTCCGGGATTAACAAAAACCAGTTCAACACAAATAACTGATCAAACTGTGAACGGGGCTTATCGGTTACAAATATTTGAACATGTCGTCAAAAATTTAGATTTAAATACAACCTATAATCCCTATTATAATTCTGGTGCTCGAATTGGGGCACTTTTAAATAATGCTAATGGTAGTTGGAGTATACAATCAACGATTTTATTAAAAAATGGTAATCGTTCTCCATTAATTGACATGCCAATTTTATATCAAGTCCCACAAAAATATACTGATGGTTCAACATTGGTTAATTATACGAAATTAATTCCTGCTTTAGATCCTGATGGCGATACGATTAAATTTAGAATGGCTAATAATTCTGAATTAGGTGGAGGTAGTAGTGCCAATGCGCCTGGTATGTCTATTGATGAAAATTCAGGTTTATTAACATGGACAAATTCAGGAAATATGACAGCAGGTTTGTACAGTGCTGGTATTGTTGTTGAAGATTATGATGAAAACGGCGTTCTTAAATCAAAAACGCATTTTGATATTATGTGGGAGCTTAAAGGGGTTGCTGAGTTAGCTGATTATACTGGGTATCCAAGTGATGAAGTTGTGGTTAAAAAAGGAGACGATTATTCATTCACTATTACTGGAACTAATATAGAGGTACTGAGCCTTGGTGATTTTAATGGCGCATTAACAGAGCCGACGCCGAATACATTTACTTTTACACCTGGTCCTGTTGGTACTGGCTTAGCTCCAGGCATTTATCCAATGACATTCCAAGTTATAGATACAACAGGTACTTATACTGATAGTTATTTTACAGTAACTTATATTGTTCCAGATCCTCTAGCACCAGAATTACATGATATTCATGGTGATTTTTCGGGGTATTTTTCCGGTGATCTTGTTCAGCTGGATGTTAGTAATGATGCCACATCAACAGATATAGATAGTACCCACTATAATACCGGTCAACTTAAAATTACTCCGAGCTATAAAGATTCGGCTAATGAAAGGGTTTATATTAATTCCACTGGTGACGGGGTTGGTCAAATACGCCACGATACGGTTAATGGTAATGTTTATTTTGAAGGTAATTTAATTGGTACCGTTGATCCAACTAAAGATGGTGACGGGGCTGCATTACAAATAAATTTCACGACAGATGATGCAACACCAGCAGCGACTGGCGCATTAATGCGCTCAATTTACTTTCAAGATAACAGCGGGGTTTCTGGTAATCGAAAAGTTAGCTTATATATTGTTGATGATACTGGACTCAGTAATATTTATGCTGCAAATGTGAGTGCTGTGCTATCTGATACGGGAGATGCGTTATTAACGGGAGATCATGCCTACCATGCAGAAAAAGATTCAGATAAGAATTCAAGTGTCGATTTACGTTTAGGCACATTATGGGATGGTGATGGTGGCCTGAAGAATATATTAGCAAATGCTGATGATAACGATGGCACCGATGACGAAGATGGCGTTATTTTTCCGGCTTTTGGCAATCTAGTGGGTTCGACATTCAATTTATTGATCAATATTCAACAAGAATTCGATAATGGACGTCAAATACATGCTTGGATTGATTTTGATGGTAATGGTGTTTTAAACAATACGACTGAAAAAATCATTACTGATATAAGTGCAATCGAAGGCGATAATAGTTATCCGATTACGATCCCCAATAATGCAAAACTAGGTAATCGTTATTTACGCGTTCGTTTATGTAGTAGTGGTGAAGCATGTAACACTCAAGGTGGAAAAACCTATGATGGAGAAGTAGAAGATCATCTTATCAGGATAGGTGATGTTGATTTTGGTGATGCGCCAGATACCACTGCATCAACGGGGGCGGATGATTATTTAACCCTTGATAGTAATGGCGGTCCATATCAATTTGTGCATCCTGATCTTTATATTGGTTCAACTGCTCCAGATGCTGATCAAGGTATATTGCAAGATGCCACCGCAACAGCAGATAATCTTGATAGTACAGATGATGAAAGTGGGTTGAATCTTATACCCATTCAAAATTTATCGACTGATTATAAACTTTATATCCCCACAACCAATAATACTGGTGCTACAGCAACATTAATTGGTTGGATTGATTTTAATAATAATGGTCAGTTTGAAGATTCAGAAGGGCAAATAGCTTCAGTGCCTTCAGGTGTTACTCAAGTTAATACCGAGTTAGAATGGAATGCTATTTCTCCAAGTAATCAGCCTTATTTATTTATACGTTTACGTTTAATTGATCGAGCTGTAACAAATATTACTGAAGTATCTTCTCTAGGCCCTGATGGCTTAGGTGAAATTGAAGATCATCAAATTTTAATGAATGATATTGATTTAGGTGATGCACCAGATAGTTATGGCATAGATCCGTCTTTAGGTGGGGCTTATCATTTAATTAAAAACACTACCGATTTATACCTTGGCGATTCAACCATTGATAATGATACTAATGCCCAAGCATCTTCTGATGCATTAGGCGATGATATTAGTGGCAGTGATGATGAAAATGGTGTGACATCAATTCTCATGCCAATTCCATTAGGAAGTACTTCATATGCTGTTGAATTAAACCTTAAAAATATGACGGGTAATCCTGCTTATTTAGTGGGTTGGATTGATGCTAATAGAAATGGAGTATTTGATGCGATTGAAGGAAAGGTTGATACGATTTCAACAGGGCAAGATGGGACTTATACGTATACATTTAATGTTGATCAATTACGCTATTTAATTCCTGGGCAGAGTTTTTTCCGCTTTCGTTTATCAACAGATCCTCTCTCTGTTACCGATAGCAATGGCGTAGCGAGTGATGGCGAAGTCGAGGATTATAATGTTTTATTAGGTGGTGGGGATTTTGGTGATTTGCCTGATACTTCCAGTGCCACTGCTGCAAATAACTATCAAACGGATTTTGTCAATAATGGTCCATATCATAGCATTGATGCATTATCGAGTTTGTATTTAGGTACGCAAGCTCCTGATGCTGATATAACTTCTTTACAATCGATTAATGCTGATGGCGATAACCTCGATAATATTAATGATGAGGATGGGTTACTCTCTAAAATATTGCCAGTATTGTCGAATGGCGCAGGTTACCAAGCAAATGTTTCCGTCACTAATAATTCAGGAAAAAATGCTTATTTATATGCATGGATTGATTGGGATAGAGATGGCAGTTTTGAACCTGATGAATTAATTCAACAATCAGTCACACAGCCTTATGGTGTGCAATTTATTCCGGCAAACAGTGGCACACAAACTTATGCCTTGAGTTGGCTAAATGATGTCGCTACTGTCAATAATCGAACTTATGGGGTACGTCTACGTGTAACAACTGAAGTGCTAACTGATGATACAGCAACGACAACTATTGATGAACGATCGCTAGGATTAGCGCCTGATGGTGAAGTTGAAGATTATTATCTTACTGCTAATAATATTGATTTAGGTGATGCGCCTGATAGTTATAAGACTCTGATACTAAGTGATGGGCCGGGTCATGCCTATGTCAGTAATTTATATCTTGGTGCTTCAACGATTGATCATGATGTAACGACGGTGCCGAGCATACAGAGTAATAGTGATGATATAACAGGCAGTGATGATGAAACGGGTATAGATCAACCGATTCCAATTTTACCATTAAGTGCAACCTCATTTAGTATTGATCTTTCTGCCTATAACCAATCTGGTTCAACGGCGACATTAATTGCTTGGTTAGATAAAAATCAAGATGGTGAATTTAGTGCGAGTGAAGTTGTTGATGAATTACATGTTGCCGCTAACAATACGCCATTTTTAAATGCCTCTTTTAGCTCTGATAATTATCCATCAGGCAGTAATAATAAAACCGATAAAATAACTTTAACTTGGAATAATCTGACAGGATTAAACATCGGCAATATGGTGTTACGTGTTCGAATTGCTAATACCAGTTTAACGGCCAACGATTGGTTTGGCTTTGCTGATGGTGGTGAAGTTGAAGATTATACTGTGTATGTCGGTAATTTTGATTTTGGTGATGCTGCTGATAGTGGAGCCAATGCGAATTCAACCAGTAATTATCGGACAACGCTAGCAGATGGTGGTCCTTATCATGGATTATCAAGCTCCTTGTTTATGGGGGCGAGTATGCCTGATGGTGAAGCTGATGCTAATAATTCTGTCGGGGCAGCTAAAGCTGATGGTGATGATAATACTGCAAGTGCAGATGAAGATGGGGTTCAACTTGCGCCGTTAGATAATAGTCCGGCGCCGACTAGTTATACCACGAAAGTAAACGTAACGAATACAGGCACTCAAAGTGCGACTTTATATGGTTGGATCGATTGGGATAAGAATGGCCACTTTGATGGTGATGAAGCGACAAGTGTTGTTGTACCTGCTGGCACCACAGCCCAAGATATTGACTTAACTTGGACTAGTTTTACCGGCATCAGCGCTGGCGATACCGTTGCTAGATTCCGCTTAACTACCGATACCTTAACCAATAGTCAAACTAACCAAACGTTAGAAGATACCCGTTCATTTGGTGGTGTATCGGATGGTGAAGTTGAGGATCATAGTCTTTACATTGGTAATCAAGATCTCGGTGATGCACCTGACAGTTATCAAACCTTGAGCAGTAACAATGGTCCATTCCATGGGCTTGGTAAATACAGCACACTTTTCTTGGGTAATACCTCTGTCAATGAAGGCGATACCGATGGCTATCCAACGGCTGATGCAAGCGGTGATGATAGTAGTACCACAACAGATGATGAACAAGGGTTAGTGCAGCCATTAGCCTTAGTGTCAGCGAGTGCAACGAGCTATAGCGTTGATCTAAAATATAAAAACTCAACAGGCAGTGATGCAACTTTAATCGCTTGGTTAGATACCAATCAAGATGGTCAATTTAGTGCAACTGAGGTGGTTGATACCATCGATGGTAATCCATTTGCTATCAATAACGTGCCTAATAATAGTAATTTCACAACGGATGCAAATGCTAAAACATTAATGTGGAATGGCATTAGTGGATTAACTCAAGGTGGCATGGCATTACGTATTCGTATTGCGAATCAGCCTTTAACTGCCGATGATTGGATGGGCGGCGCTATCACGGGTGAAGTCGAAGATTACATGGTGTATATCGGCGACTTTGATTTTGGTGATGCCGCTGACAGCGGTGCCAATGCGAATTCAACCAGTAATCATCGAACAACATTAGCCGATGGTGGCCCTTACCATGGATTATCAAGCACCTTGTTTATGGGGGCGAGTATGCCTGATGGTGAAGCTGATGCTAATAATTCTGTTGGGGCAGCTAAAGCTGATGGTGATGATAATACTGCGAGTGCAGATGAAGATGGGGTTCAACTTGCGCCGTTAGATAACAGTCCGGTGCCGACTAGCTATACCACGAAAGTGAATGTCACGAATACGGGTACTCAAAGTGCGACTTTATACGGGTGGATTGATTGGGATAAGAATGGTCATTTCGATGGTGATGAAGCGACAAGTGTTGTTGTACCTGCTGGCACTACAGCCCAAGATATTGACTTAACTTGGACTAGTTTTACCGGTATTGGTGCTGGCGATACCGTTGCCCGATTCCGTTTAACCACCGATACCTTAACCAATAGTCAAACGAATCAAACGTTAGAAGATACTCGTTCATTTGGCGGCGCATCGGATGGTGAAGTTGAGGATCATAGTCTTTACATTGGTAATCAAGATCTCGGTGATGCACCAGACAGTTATCAAACCTTGAGCAGTAGTAATGGTCCATTCCATGGGCTTGGTAAATACAATACACTTTTCTTGGGTAATACCTCTGTCAATGAAGGTGATACCGATGGCTATCCAACGGCTGATGCCAGTGGTGATGACAATAGTACCACAACGGATGATGAACAAGGGTTAGTGCAACCGTTAGCCTTAGTGGCAGCGAGTGCAACGAGCTATAGCGTTGATCTGAAATATAAAAATTCAACAGGCAGTGATGCAACTTTAGTCGCTTGGCTAGATACCAACCAAGATGGCCAATTTAGCGCAACTGAGGTGGTTGATACCATCGATGGTAATCCATTTGTTATCAATAACGTGCCTAACAATAGTAATTTCACAACGGATGCAAATGCTAAAACATTAGTGTGGAATGGCATTAGTGGATTAACCCAAGGTGGCATGGCATTGCGTATTCGTATTGCGAATCAGCCTTTAACTGCCGATGATTGGATGGGCGGTGCTATCACGGGTGAAGTCGAAGATTACATGGTGTATATCGGCGACTTTGATTTTGGTGATGCCGCTGACAGCGGTGCCAATGCTAATTCAACCAGTAATTATCGCACAACGTTAGCAGATGGTGGTCCTTATCATGGATTATCCAATACCTTATTTATGGGGATCGGTATGCCGGATGGTGAAGCTGATGCTAATAACTCTGTCGGGGCTGCTAAGGCTGATGGTGATGATAATACTGCGAGTGCAGATGAAGATGGGGTTCAACTTGCGTCGTTAGATAACAGTCCGGTGCCGACTAGCTATACCACGAAAGTGAATGTCACGAATACGGGTACTCAAAGTGCGACCTTATACGGGTGGATTGATTGGGATAAGAATGGTCATTTTGATGGTGATGAAGCGACAAGTGTTGTTGTCCCTGCTGGTACTACCGCCCAAAATATTGATTTAACCTGGACTAGTTTTACCGGTATTGGTACTGGCAATACCGTTGCCCGATTCCGTTTAACCACCGATACCTTAACCAATAGCCAAACGAATCAAACGTTAGAAGATACCCGTTCATTTGGCGGCGCATCGGATGGTGAAGTTGAGGATCATAGCATTTATATTGGTGACTATGATTTTGGTGATGCACCAGATAGCTATCAAACAACAACGGCATCTCAAGGTCCAGCTCACGGCTTAATAAATAAATCAACACTCTATATTGGTACTAATACTATTGATGCTGAAGCTGATGGTTATGCGAGTGATAATGCCGCTGGTGATGATACTAATGGTAGTGATGATGAAAATGGTATTACTCAAATATTGCCAATTTTATCGACTAGCACAACCTCGTTTAATACCACTATTGCTGTGCGTAATTCAACAACATCAGGCGTTGATGCTACTTTAATTGCATGGTTAGATACCAATCAAGATGGTGCCTTTAACGCTAATGAAGTTGTTGATTTTATTGACTATGATAGTAGTGGTAATAGTGCATTTAATACGGATAATATTCAGTATAATAGTGCGAATAAAGATGTGATATTAACATGGAATAACCTCTCGAGTTTATCTCGAGGCTCTATGGCATTACGTATTCGTTTAAGCCACGATCAATTAACGGCGGATGATTGGTATGGTGTCGCAACTGATGGTGAAGTAGAAGATTATATTATCTTAGTGGGGGATGTTGATTACGGTGATGCACCGGATACAGGCGCAAATGTCGGATCGGATAATTATCGCACTACTTTAAGTGATGATGGCCCGCGTCATATTATATCTTCTGATTTATTTATGGGTACGGTAGCCACTGACTTTGAATCAGGTGCCGTAACGCCGCTTCCATTTGCATTTGTCGATGATAATAACGGCAATAGTGATGAAGATGGGCTGGTCTATGGACCATTATCAACGACGCAAACCGAATTTAATGCAACGGTAACCGTTACCAATAGTAGTAGTGTGAATGCCTACCTGTACGCTTGGATTGATTTTGATCGTAATGGTCGTTTTGATCGTGATGAGTTTAGCGCGAATGATGTGATCACAATTGCAGCTGGTAGCGCGGGGAGTACCGAGTTATTACAGTGGACCAGTATGTCTGGACGGAGCAACAACACTGATGTTTACATGCGGGTTCGGCTTACTCATGAGTTGTTAACTGACAGTGTGACAGGTGCAAACGAAGACCCTCGTAGTTATGGTGCTGTATCATCAGGTGAAGTCGAGGATCATTGGGTACAAGTAACGAATAATGCTGATAAAGGTGATTTACCTGATAGCTATTCTACTTCAGATGCCTTGGGTGGGCCGTGGCACTACAGCAGTACACAAATAAAAATAGGCGTACAAGCAACAGATGCTGAAACATTAAGCCAAGCGACATCAGTAGCAAATGGTGATGATGTGAATGGTGATGATGAAGATGCGACTATTAGTGATAGTGTTGCAGGCGCAACTGATTACAGCACCACAATAGCAGTAACAAATAATAGTTTAGGGCCTATTTATTTAAATGCGTGGGTAGATTGGAATCTAAATGGCAGTTTTGAAGCAGCTGAACATTATTCAGATACAGTGGCAGCAACGGCTACTTCAAAAACCTTAACCTGGACGGGCTTAACGGCATTAATCACGGGTCATTATCCAATACGGATTCGGTTAGGTGATGTTGCGTTAACGAGTAGTGGATTTGTCGGTTACGGTGGTGATGGTGAAGTTGAAGATCATCTTATACAAGTATTACCTGTTGTGTTAAGTGGAGAATCGGCACCTTCCGTTGATTATGGTGATGCGCCCGCTAGTTATGGTACTTATGATGTTGATAACGGAGCGAAACATACCCTTTCTGCCGGATTATTTATTGGCGCAACTGATCCTGATGTTGATATAAATGGTCAACCATCAATAAATGCAGATGCTGATGATCTAACCGATACTAATGATGAAGATATAACACTTACTAAAGTGTTATCACCATCGATGTCGAATTGGGATATCGACGTTATTGTAAATAATAATTTAGGTAGTGCTGCAACATTATATGGGTGGATTGATTATGATCGGGATGGTGTATTTGAAGCCGCTGAATTTACTTCTGTTGCAGTACCTAATAGTGGAACGGTTAATCTTGCTTGGAGTGGATTAACAGGAGGTACTGTTGGTCAAACATATATTCGTTTAAGATTAACCACTGATGATTTAAATGTGACTCAACCTGATTTACCAGCAACGAATGTCGATGAGCGTTCATTAGGCGGCGCAACAAACGGTGAAGTTGAAGATATTAGTCATAAAATAACCTTCCATCTACTTATTCAACAGAATGCTGGGTCGTTTGAGTATCGGATTGAAGGTAATAGTAGTAATTATGATGTTATTGGCGTATTTGAAAATAAATACGGTATCGGTAATGTTACTTATGAGCAATTAGTACCAACAGACGATATTACTACTGACTTTACTTTGACAGATTACCAAATGGTAATGTATCAGCATGATAGAACCAATAGTACCAGTAATGATAGCCGCGCTGAACTTGATGCATTAATCGCTTACCGTGACCAAGGTGGAATATTACTGACTATTGCAGAGGGGGGAATATTCACAGATTCACCTGAGCGACTCAATGCTTATATTCTTCAACAGATGGGCTTCCCAGGGGCTTCTGCTACAGCTTTTGCTGATTATGCTCGCGGTAGATATTTACCAACTTTCCATCCATCAACTTCGGCAGGCGCACTTGCTCAAATATCACCTGTTGATACGACAAATTCATTATCCACAGTAAAAGGTATTGATCATCGAAGCATCTTATATACCACACCTGATGTTAGTGGTTCGTGTAATGATATTGAAGCGATGGCATGGTTAATTCCTTATAACCCAACCTCAACGGGAGGATATGACTTCCCTAAAGCTGATGTTGGTCCTTATATCGGTTCTGGAGAGCGTCAATTCTTCTTCACGCCGAACTATTGGAATTATAATGCGGCGGTATATCAAGAGGTTGCTAATTTTGCTTATGATTATTATGAAGACGCGTCTGCATTTAATGCTCGTAATAACTGGTTAAATGATCCAAGTAAAGTTAATTCTCTTTGTTCTGTAATTGAAGTTGATTTTGGTGATGCTCCTGATGTTGATTTAAATACGAGCCAAGGAAACTACACCACAGCTAATCAATTTAATGGTCCTAATCATCTCAATAATGGGGATGTGTATATAGGCTTAGCGCCAACCTTAGAAACTGATGCCTATGCTACGGTTGCAGCAGATGGTGATATGGATGATGGGGTGACACTTACGCCAGCATTCAGTGGTGAAAATACTTATAGCGTGACTGTTAATGCAACTAATAATACATCAACAGCTGCTAATTTAGTGGCGTGGTTTGATTTTAATCGTAATGGTCAATTTGAAGTATCAGAGGGAATGACGCAAGTTGTACCACCTAATACAATCGCAAAAGATTACCCATTCACCTTTACGTTAGGCGGTAATCTTGCAGCGAATAATTATTACGCTCGTTTTAGAATTTCAACTGATTCATTAACAACAGCCAGCGAATTAGGCGCTGCTAGTGATGGTGAGGTCGAAGATTATCTTATTGTTGGTGTGGCATCAGGTCTTTATGATGGTGGTGATGCTCCTGATTCTTACATGACTTCATTTGCAAGTGGTGGTCCATATCATGTGCAAACCAATAATCTGTTTATGGGCCAAAAAGCCAATGTCCAATACCCTGATATTGAATCACCAATACCAAGTATCGGTGCTAATAGTGACGATAATAACGGAAATGATGATGAAGACGGCTTACAACTGCCTCCACTATTCGTCGGAGATAGTGAATATACCTTACAGGCACTAGGACGTAGTGTAATAGGCACTGGCAAGACTGCAAAAATAGTCGTGTGGGTGGATTGGGATCGCAGCGGTACTTTTGATCCTAATGAGGGGAAAATTTATGATGGTATTCCTCATAGTGGAAGTTACACTCATGCTGATTTTACATGGACTGGGTTAAATATTACTGCAGGTGATTATTATGTTCGCGCTCGTATTATGCCAAGCACTGATGCGATTGATGAAACGATGCCTGGTGGTTATGCCTCACTCGGTGAAGTAGAAGATCACGTTATTACTGTGTCACCATCATCATTGACGTCTAGTGGATGTAACAGTGAAACCTTCATGTCACATAATTTCCGTGACTTCAATAATGATGGTTGGTTAATCAACGGCTTAGTCTCAAATGATCCTTATACTGTAAATTCTGCAATAATGCGAAATCGCGGTTTTTATGTCGTTGCTGATGCGAATTGGGATGTTACCTTAAAACGCCGAATTGAAACACGCGCGGGTGATATCATTAAAGTCAATGTATGGGTTGGGCAGTTAGGCAGTAATGTAAATGATTACTTTGAAATTTTCCTTGATAATGTATCAATTGGAACTGTTGCTAGTACGACGATGACGGGGGGTCATGAAGCCCCACAACAAGTGTTTGTTCAGGGAGTTGCACCAAGCAATAATATGGAATTGACCTTATTAATGCATCATCAACTACCTGGGAATAATGATTACAACGTCACTGATATTACGGTTGAGCGTATTGGTGCTGGTGGGTGTACTTATGATTATGGTGATGCGCCAGATACCTATTTAACCTTAGATGCCAGTGTTGGTGCTCGTCATGTAGTGACTGGTACCAATGGTTATATTAGTAACATGATGTTAGGTACAGAGCGTGATGCTGAAAGCGATGGTATTCCGAATGTAGCTGCTGATGGTGATGATACTGATGGCACCACTGATGATGAAGATATTGTTGTTCCAGCGTCGATTGTGGCATTAGCATCAACTGATATCGATTATGTTGTTAGTGGTAGTAATGGCTTCCTTAATGTATGGGTTGATGCCGATATCGATGGTGAGTTTATTACCTCGGGTGAACATATCATTCAAGATCAAGCGGTGAATGTAGGCTCAAATAATATTGCGACCTTAGTTCCTTATCTAGGAGTGACAGGGGCTAGCTACTTACGTATTCGAGTATGTGAATCAGAAAATAATTGTAATTCTCCAAGTGGGTTTGCTGAAGGCGGTGAAGTCGAAGATCACGTCATAACAATTACAGCACCGAATCTTGACTTTGGTGATGCGCCAGATACAGGTTCAGGTATTGGCCTTGGTAATTACCGAACATTATTTAATTTAGACCCGTTAGATTCCGGTCCTTATCATTCTCCTGACGTTGATTTGTATTTAGGTGCATTGAGCGCTGATAGTGAAAGCGGAACAGCAGCTAATATTCCAGCGTCTGGTGATAACGCAACTGGTACAAATGATGAAGACGGTATCGCAATATCACCATTATTAGTCACTAATATTAATTACAGCGTGACCGGATCCGTAACGAATACAACGGGTAATGATGCCTATCTTTATGTATGGATTGATTGGGATAGTAATGGCAGCTTTGATAAGGATGAACTTGTTGATAGCGGGGTTATTACTGTTACGGGTAATACAACTAACCAACCTCAAACATTACCATGGACAACTCTACCAACATTAACCAATGGCGATACTTACTACTTACGTGCTCGTATTACTTCTGATGTATTAGATGATAGTGCGACAGGTAGCGATGAAGATCCGCGTTCTCTTGGTATGGCAACTAATGGTGAAGTTGAAGATCACCGTATTGTTGTTGGTGATGTAGATTATGGTGATGCGCCTGATAGCTACAATACTTCAAGTGCAAATCAAGGTGCTTATCATGTGGTATCAACAAACCTTTATTTAGGTGATCAAGTTGGTGATACTGAAGTCAATGCTGTTCCTGATAAACTTGCGCGCAGTGATGATAGTAATACCAGTCCTGATGATGAAGATGGTATTAATATCCTAAGACCAATTCCACTCGATGCTATTGATTACAGCACGATAGTTGAAGTGACGAATAATACGGGTCATCCTGCAACATTATCGGCGTGGATCGATTTTAATCAAGATGGAGCTTTTGATGCAACAGAAACACAATCAATTGTTATTGCTAATGGAACAAACCAAGACCAAGCGACTTTAACTTGGACCGGGTTAGGTGCTGTTGGTTTAACTAACGGTATGACTTATATCCGTTTACGTATTACGACAGATGCATTAAGTGATAGTGATTGGGCGGGCGGCGCGAGTGATGGTGAAGTCGAAGATTTCTTACTGGCAATCGGATTGGGCGATTTAGGTGATGCACCTGATTCTTATGGTACCGATAGGGTAAATGTTGCGGGTGAAATAAGTGGCGCAATGCATATTGTTGAGCCAACGGCTGTGGTTTATCTTGGTGCTGTTGCTCCTGATGAAGAAGCGGATGGCTTTGTTGATGGTATTGATAATTACGGTAATGCAACTGATGACGATGTTGCAGCAGATGACGAAGAAGGTGTCACAATTCCAACAATTATTACTGCTCAGCCAAGCGTTCCTGTTCAGTTAATCACCCGTGTACATACTGATGCTAATGCGACATTACATGGTTGGATTGATTTTAACCGTAATGGTGTGTTTGATGTAAGTACAGAATCAGCAACTTCAGTGTCATTAATAGCAGCAGATAACAATACCGATAAAACCCTTTCTTTTGCTGTTCCTAGTGATGTATTAACTGGAATTAGTTATTTACGAGTACGTATTTGTCGTGATAGTACCGATTGTTCAACCCCGCATGGATTGGCAGATGATGGTGAAGTCGAAGATTATCAAGTTAATCTAGAAGTTGAATATGATTATGGTGATGCTCCTGAGAATATGGGCTTTAAGACCCTTGAAGCGAATGGTGCTCCTCGACATGCGACAGGAAGTTCATATATCTATTTAGGTACTGTTGTTGGAGATGCTGATAGCGATGGGTTCGGTGATGGTAGTGATGATAATGGTGATGCAACCGATGACGATGTCAAAGGGGTTAGTCCTAGTGATGAAGACGCCTTTACATCGATCCCTACTTATTCTCGAGGATCTGGAACGTTAGCATTAACGGTTATCTGTAATGATCATGATGGCAGTAATGACCTAGGCGCAACAGTCTATGGTTGGGTTGATTTTAACCTTAATAGTGATCTATCTGATTTAGGTGAATTTGCATCGGCTCCTTGTAATGATACTAATGCGACAGCCAATGGTACTGCAACGCTCAACTTTACCGTTGCTGACGATACCGGCTCTGGAGAGATGTATGTTCGGTTACGGATCACAAAAGATATATTAGCTCAGGAGGATATTAATCTTTCTGCTGGTGATGGTGAGATAGAAGATCATGCCATATCAACTAAAGATTATGGTGATGCACCAATGACGTATGTTGCTGGTGGAATGGCAAGTCACTATGTGCGTAGTAATTATATTGGCTCGGCAGTTGATGTTGATGAAAGTCATTATACCATTGCAGATGGTGATAATTTAGCTGTTGGTAGCGGTGGTAATGGCGATGATGAAACCGGTTCCACGATTAAGTTGTATAACCAGATTCAAAGTACTGGTTTAAATATGACGGGATCGAATATTGAATTAGATGTGACTCATGATGGTTATGTCTCTGTTTGGATAGACTGGAATAATGATGGTGACTGGAACGACAGTGATGAGCAATCGATAAATGATATGGCGGTAACTGCGGGTAATAACATTTTACCAATTTCAGCTTCAAGTGCGATGACTGGGACTGCGTTCTGGACACGAACGCGTTATTGTACGAATAGCAGTGATTGTAATACGGTTACTGGAATAGCAGATGATGGCGAAGTCGAAGATCACCGGATCGCGTTGACAGATTTGAGTTGTCTACCATTAGGTTCTCAATTCCGTATGGTGACGGGAGCTAATTCTTATGTCGATAATAGTACCAATGAGATTATTATTACTCCTGATGCAAATAGTCAACGTGGTGCGTTCTGGACTACCGACAAATTTGATTTAGCGTCGGCATTTAGAGTCCGTTTTGGTATTTACCTTGGTAGCAATGATGCTGGTGCTGATGGGGTTACCTTTACCTTACAAAATTCTCCTCTTGGTAATAACGCGATAGGTCAATTAGGTGGTGGATTAGGCTCTCAAGGGTTAGATCCTGCAATAACCATTGATTTTGATACTTATTATAATGGTGCGAGTTACCTTGATATTACTAATGATCACACCGCTATTTACGATCCAGCCTCAATACCATTTACTCGAATTGGGGCCACAACACATGATTTAGGTAATATCGAAGATGGTCAATATCATGAAGTTATTCTTGATTGGGATCCGACTACAAACATATTCACTTATTACTTTGATGGCATGCTAAAAGAAACCTTGACCCGTGATTTCATTAATCTTGATTTTAATGGTGATAGTAATGTTTATTACGGCTTTACTGGCGCGACGGGAGGAGCTAAGAATCTTCAGAAAGTGTGTATCCTAGAGCAAACTATTAGCTTTAGTGAATATGATTTAGGTGACGCACCTGATGTAGCGACTGGCTTTAGTAATGCTAATTACAACACCAAGAAAGATAATAATGGCGCTGCGCATTTACGTTATGATTTTGATGAAAATAACCAAGTTGATATTACCTTAGGTACAGAGTGGGATACTGATGATGGTACCTTACAAAACACTGCCGCTACTGCAGATGATATAACCAATACTCCAAATGATGAAGATGGTGTCACGTTGAATACGACGATGAAACCAGGAACCAATGAAAATATCACGATCTCGACCACGTTGGATCCAGGGTCTGATTTAACCACGGTTAATGTCTATGCTTGGATTGATTGGGATCGTAATGGTGATTGGAGTGATGCTGGAGAGCAAATTGTTAGTGCCGCTGCGGTGACGGCGAACACGGGGTTAACCTATCCAGTGACGGTACCACCGGGTGCTAGCATGGGTTATACCTATATGCGGGTACGTGTTTGTTCTGGCACTGAATGTAATACCCCTGTCGGTGAGGCGCCAAATGGTGAAGTGGAAGATTACCGTATCTTTATCTCGGATTTGGTTACAACAGCAACTTGTGATCAGCTCTATGTAACGAAAGCGGTCACCGATCCTAATTATACCCTGACTGCTGTTACTCCAGTGCAGCCATTAAGTTTTATTTTCTCGAATATTAAAACTGGTTTGTCTATTAATGGATTGAATTCATTAGCTATTAAGCGTGATACTGGAATTTTGTATGCGACTTATCGTGACAGTAACCAACAGTTAGCATTGATAGCGACTGATACCTTAGGTACTAGCTTTATTCCTCTGGGTGTGATTCGTTCGCAAGGTACTTACACGATTAATTACATTAATGGTTCTACATCACAAACGGTTAATGCTGGTGATACCATAACAGTTGGTGGCTCATTTAGTTGGCCTAATACGGGTAGTTTATCTCGCGATGGTAGTGAGTATTATATTACTCATAGTCAGTGGGACAGTTATCTGGTTATTGATCTGGCAGCGATGACATTTGAAGTGAAACCTACCCCTGCGGTAATGATTGATACTGGTGCTGGCGCATTACATATTAGTGCTGATTGGGCTGTATCAGAAACTGATGGTCTGATTTATGCGGCAGATATTTCCGGTAATGGCTTTACTTATGGCTTTAATATGGTTGAAGCTGAGCCAACAGTGCCGAAGTTGTATGCATTAAATCCGGTAACGAATACCGCTACTGTTACGAACCTCAACTTCAATGGGGCGAAAGCACCGAACTTATGGAGTGGTTCAGTAGTAACCGATGATTTGAACCATCTTTATGTTCTGACTAATGGTGGCGATCATGATACGAATCGTAATGGTAGTTATGATGTATTTGATCAGGTCGGTTTATACCGAATTAACATGCTTACCAATGACGCTTCTTATGTTGTCGGTAGTGGTGATGGCTTCTTATCACAGCATGATGCCTCTGGTTGTATTGCCAGTGTTGATCGTGGCGATGCCCCTGAAACTTACGGTAAAGCAGGACACCGTAATCGTGATGTAGCACTCAGTGGTACTCCTGATTTGATTCTAGGTATGCGTTGGGATCCAGATATTCATGACTTCTTCAGTGATGATGCCACAGGCGATAATGTCACGGGTGAGGATGATGAAGAAGGTGTTGCGATGCCTGCCGATATTATTGTCTCAACCGCAACTGTTATCCCGATTACTATCAGTGATACTACTGGTAGCGGCGGTCGATTGAATATCTTTGTCGATTTAAATAATAACGGCGTCTTTACTGACCCTGGTGAATTAGTCCTTGATGATTACAGCGTTACCAATGGGGTGAATAATGTCCCAGTGACCCTGAATGCGGCATATACCAATGGTTATAATGGCGATACCTTTATTCGATTCCGCCTGTGTGATACTGCTGATGTTTGTGATACTGCAACAGGGCTGGTTGATAATGGTGAAGTGGAAGATTACCAATTTAATTTGATCAACCAAATTGTGCTTAATGGGTTGGTATTTGAAGATAATGGTAAAGGCGGGGTCACAGCGCATGACGGTAAGCAAGAAGGTGATGAACGAGGACTCGCTAACTTTGTTGTTAATGCTATTTATAAAGGCACAGGTATTAGTGGTTATGTGACCAATCAAGTGATTACTTCGACCGTGACGGGAGGCGATGGTAACTATACCTTAGTCATACCGGTTGAGTTGGCGGGTGAGCCGATTGAAGTGCAAGTGGTTAAACAAGCTGCGTGGGTTGATATTTCTGAATCAGATGTGACAGATCCAGCCTTGAATTTAGTCGGTAAAGTTATTAATAGCTCACTGACCGATAGTTTGATGCTAGTCACGGCGACAGCGGGTGATTACTTAACGAATATTGATTTTGGTAAAGTAACCGTTCCAACGTTAGAGCCGGATAACTACACGGAAACAGAGCCGGGTTTAGCAGTGCTGTTTAGCCATAAGTTTGATGTTGATACCAGTGGTGATGTTAGCTTTAGTATTAGCGATCAACAAGCGTCACCATCCGGTTACTCATGGAATGAGGTGCTATATTTCGATGCTAATTGTAATGGTGAATTAGATGCTGGTGTAGATGGCTTTGTGACTAATCCAACAGCGGTTAATGCTGATACCAATACCCAAGTGTGTATATTAGTGAAAGTGATAGTTCCTGGAGATGTGCCATTACATGCGGTGTATAATTATCAACTTAATGCCGACTTAGCTTTTGCCAATACCAGCGAAACCCGCCGAGTGAGTGATGTGGATACGATTAAAGTTAGCTTTAGTGGGGCTGGTGAACTTGAAATAGAGAAAACGGTGAAGAATATTACCACCAATGGTACTGAAGGCCGCAGTAATCAAGCGATACCGGGTGACGAGTTAGAATATAAAATTTACTTTATCAACAATGGTTCAGGCCCAATTACTACGATTAAGCTTTATGATGCAGTACCAGAGTACAGTTATTTATCTCAAGTTATTGGTTGCACATCGCCAGAGACATTATTGCCATCAAGTATAGTGAGTTGCTCAATCATAACGACCGACGGTACTAATGCCATGAGTTATGAGGGCGGTATAGAGTGGCAATTAGGGGGTACGTTAGCACCAGGTGAAAGTGGTTATGTAACCTATCGAGTAATAGTGAAATAAACGAATCGTTTAATAAAAAGCAAAATAAAAAGCAAAATAAAAATATAAGAAAGTCCTTAACAGTAGGTGATTAATATTACCTGCTTCTAAGGGCTTTTTTTTTGGCGTGATAATTGCTGTATTGACGGGAGTATCATCTATAGGGATTTGACATGTTAAGAATCAATAAAAATTGGGTAGTTATTGCTATCACTCTTATATTGTCTTATTTGTTTTTAAATTTCAGTAATAAATTTTATTTTACTGAAAATAATTCCCATGGTTCTTCTTTGTCTAATAAAAGGATGGTATTTATTGATTCTGAATTATCAGAAAAATCTTATTTTAAAGAAAATGGAATAGTCGTCCATGAAATATCTAATTTTGATCAATTGCTCGATAAAATAACAAAAGAAAGTAATGTTACTGTGATAGATATTTTTATTCATAGTGATAAACAAAAAATAATTATCGGACAAGATATAATAACGATAGATAATATTGAACGTTATCAACCAAAACTTAATAAATTCGGTCAATATTTACCAGCTGATGCCCATATCAATTTATTAGGTTGTGATATTGCCAAGACACTGGAAGGTAAAGCGTTAATTGATTTATTTGCAAAATACACGGGGGTGACTGTCGCCGCGTCTGATGATAAAACCGGTCTTACTGAATTAGGTGGTGATTGGGATTTAGAATATGTAACTCATATGTCAGTATTAAAATTATCACAAGTTCCGCTTTTTTATCAATCATATCCGGCAATTCTTTCTCACGATGCCAGTTATATTCATCCTACGAAAATTGATCCTAGTACCACTGATACTGATGGTGATGGTGTTATGGATGATGTGGATGTCGATGATGATAATGACGGTATTTTAGATACCATTGAGCGTGATGCATTTTGTGTTGCAGCTGGAACAAATTATATTGGTCCTGCTTATTTTTCACATGTAGATATCGAAAATGTAGCGGCTACACCTTATGGTCAACCTAAGCCTTATGAGTGGGTTGATGGTAATCCTTCATCGGGTTGGCAACCATTCACTTGGACTGATCAGAGTCTTCCTATTAAATTTACCTTCAATTTAGTGGCACCTTTAGCGGCAGATGGCTTTTCTTTAGCGAATGACTACGGTGCTCATGGTGACGGTGTATACAATGGTGATGGTATTAAGGAAGCCAAGATCTCGTTATATAATAGCAATGACGATTTATTAGGTACTGAAACTTTCACGCCCTTGTATACCACTTCAAATGTGACAAAACAGTATACTTTTAGTCAGCTGTATACAGATATTGCGTATTTTATTATTGAAGCACCGTGGAAAGGACCTGGTACTGGTGGTGCTGCTCCTTATTATCAAGTCCGTGAAGTTGGGTTATTTACAGCCTCTGATTATTGTGCTCAATATGATACTGATGGTGATGGGCTCCCTGATCATGTTGATTTAGATTCTGATAATGATGGCATACCAGATAACTTAGAAGCGCAACCAACCAATAGTTACATCCCTCCCAGTGGTATTTATGATGCTAACGGGCTTGATACCGCTTATGCTGGTGGGCTTACTCCAGAAAATACTGATGGCATTGATGAGCCTGATTGGCGTGATTTAGATACCGATAACGATTTAGGTTCGGATGAGAGTGAATCTGCGGTGTCGATAACACACAATGATTTAAATCATGATGGTATTGATGACAATATATTACCCCCGCCAGCCCCCGGCGTTTGGGGGCCTGGTATTGTTAATTTAACGGTTAATACTTCCGCAGATTTTCTTGCGTTTTATCCTCAAGCTGCAACTGTGTCAGAAGTCCTTTGGCGAACAGATGCTTACCCTGCCGCTGATTATGGTGATGCGCCCGATACATCAGCGTTAGCTGCTATGAATAATTATCAGACCAAGGAATCTAACCTCGGCCCAGCTCACCTTATTGATCCTCATTTATATATTGGTACAACGCCTGCCGATATTGATAGTGGCTTATTGCAAGATCTAAATGCAATTTCTGATGACAGTGATGGAACGGATGATGAAGGCGGTATGACATTAATACCTATTCAAATTGCGTCAACTGATTATAAAATTTATATTCCTACGACTAATAATACTGGATCGACAGCAACATTAGTGGGGTGGATTGATTTTAATCGAAATGGACAATTTGAAGATAGTGAAGGGCAATTAGTTCAAATCCCATCGGGAGTGACACAAGTTAATACTGAACTTGAGTGGGATAATATTTCGCCAAGTAATAGTACTCATTTATTTATGCGTTTACGCTTAATTAATCGAGTTATCACTAATATTACTGATGTATCGTCGCTAGGTTTTGATGGATCAGGGGAAGTAGAAGATCACTTAATTGTAATAAATGATATTGACTTAGGGGATGCGCCTGATAGCTATGGTATTGATCCGTCATTGGGTGGTGCATATCACTTAATTAATAACACTGCGAATTTATATCTGGGTAATTCAACGATTGATAATGACACTTCAGATCAAGCGTCAAATGATGCATTGGGTGATGATAATAGTGGCAGTGATGATGAAAATGCACTGACATCGATGTTAACGCCTATTGCGTTGAATAGTACTTCGTATGCTGTTGAATTAACTGTACGTAATACCACCGGTAATCCTGCTTATTTAGTCGGTTGGATTGATGCTAATCGCAATGGCACGTTTGATGCGATTGAAGGGCAAGTTGTTACGATAACCACAGGACAAAACGGCGCTTATACCTATACCTTTAATAATAATCAGCTACGTTATCTAACGGCGGGTAATAGCTATTTACGTTTTCGTTTATCCACTGATCCACTAACGGTTATTAATAGTAATGGTGCAGCCAGTGATGGTGAAGTTGAGGATTATGCTGTATTGCTTGGTAGTATTGATTTAGGCGATTTACCTGATATCAACAATAATACTGGTGTCGGTAATTATCAAACTGATTTGGGTAATAATGGCGCACATCACAGTACTGATGGATTACCGACAATATATTTAGGTAGCCAATCCCCCGATGCTGATAATGTTTCTTTACAATCGACCAATGCTGATGGTGACAACCTTGATGGTATCAATGATGAAGATGGCTTACTGTCACCAATATTACCAGTACTAAGTAATGGTGCGGGCTATCAAGCCAATATATCTGTTACTAATAATTCAACCAAAAATGCTTATTTATATGCTTGGATTGATTGGGATCGTGATGGTGCCTTTGAACCTGATGAGCTGATTCAACAAGCTGTTACCTTACCTAATAATGTTCAATTGATACCTGCGAGTAGTGGAACTAAAACCTATACCTTAAGTTGGATTAATGATGTCGCGACATCTAATGGTATCAAATATGGTGTGCGCTTACGTCTGACTACCGAGGTATTAATTGATGATACAGGTACGACATTCGATGAGCGTTCGCTTGGTTTTGCTGCTAATGGTGAGGTTGAAGATTATTTATTATCAGCGACGAATAAAATTGATTTAGGTGATGCGCCAGATACTTATCAGACAACTATAGTCAATAATGGTCCAACACATACTTATTCCAATGGGTTATATTTAGGTGCAAATAATATTGATTCAGAATACAGTGTTGTGCCTAATCCTAATGCCACTACTGATGATGATACTGTTACGGATGATGAAACGGGTATTACTAAGCCATTAGCTTTTTATGATGCGCTTAATACAAGTTATAGCGTTGATATTACAGCAAATAACTCTTCTGGTTCAATGGCAACACTCGTCGCATGGTTAGACATTAATGGCGATGGTCAATTTAGTAGTAACGAAGTAGTTGATAACATTAATGGACTCCCGTTTACAAATTCTCCTTTCAACCCTAATAATTATCCTTCAGGTAGTAACAATCTCACCAATAAAATTACCTTAACTTGGAATAATATTACTTCATTGACTACCGGTCCTGTTGCGTTACGGGTGCGTCTTGCGAATACCTCGTTAACAGCAAATGCATGGTTTGGTCATGCCAATGGTGGTGAAGTTGAAGATTATATGGTGCAAGTGCTAGGGGCTGATTATGGTGATGCCCCCGTAAGTTTTGGTAGTGCCTCACATTTAGCCAGTAGTAATGATATTAAGCTCGGTGTGTTATTAGATTTAGACTCTGGTAATTGGGGCGATGGCATTGATGATAATAGTAATGCTACAGATGATGATACATCTAACGATCCAATTGCCGGAGTTGATGATGAAGATGGCATAGGATCTCTGCCAAGTCTTAACGCTGATGATAATAGTCTCAATGTCGATATTAGTGTGACGAATAATCATAGTGCACCAGCAACTTTATATATGTGGTTTGATAGTGATGGCAATGGCACTTTTGATGTTGATGAGTTGGAAACAGCCACAGTAGCAGCTAGCTCTGGTACTAATAATCAAACAATTATATGGAATAGCATTTTCCCTAAATATG
Organism: Photobacterium kishitanii; assembly: GCF_000613045.3. Taxonomy (NCBI): domain Bacteria; kingdom Pseudomonadati; phylum Pseudomonadota; class Gammaproteobacteria; order Vibrionales; family Vibrionaceae; genus Photobacterium; species Photobacterium kishitanii. The sequence goes on from NZ_LN794353.1 coordinate 1,222,608, forward strand.
GTACTCGCTATATTAGAGCACGGATCACCTCAGATAATTTAACCACGACAGCAACGGGTAGCGATCCTGATCCTCGCGCAATTGTTCAAGCGAATGATGGTGAAGTGGAGGATTATCAATTACCCGTGATTTATACCCATCCAAGTATTACTACACCAACAACGACGGATACGGACTTAGATGGTGTGACTGATGATATTGATATTGATGATGATAATGACGGTATTTTAGATGTCGATGAGATGAATAACGATCCTAATTATCTGTATGTTGATTATTTTGAAGCCGTTAATCCAAGCGATCCTAATCAGTGTCCATTAGTTAAACATACTGGTGATGGTAATTATGGTTCTCCAGCTCATGTCGGTGGTGTTGGTGATTCAAATCCATCAGGTAGCCCATTAGCATGTGCAGAGCAGCATGGTATGGGCAGTTCAGGTCATTCACAAGTTAATAATATGTGGAGAAATTATGGCGGAAGTTGTTCGAGCGGGCGTTTTTATGGTTATCTCACGCTGTGTAATGAGTTTGATACGACCAGTACACGTTGTCCACCACCTAGTGGCGGTGGTGCACACGCCTTTAATAATAATTTCTATCGAGTATTAAATAGTTATTTACCGACGGTAACGCTACAAGCTGGAGTTACTTATCAATTACGAGCGTTAATGTCCCAAGGTGTGATGACTAAAACACAGGGAGTGATAAATGGTACCGCGATTAATCCGAATGAAACTATTATCGGAGGTGAGAATTACTATACCTTTGATTATACGCCGACAGTAAATGAGCCTTTATCAATGCTGGCCATTAAAAATAATTTTGTGGCGAGTGGCAGTAATAATAGTGGCGGTGGTAATGATTATGCATTGTGTGGTGTTGATTTTGCAATTAAGGACTATGTGGCAGTCATTGACACTGATCTTGATGGTATTCCGGATCATCTTGATTTAGATAGTGATAATGATGGCATTCCCGATAATATTGAGGCGCAAACGACGGCTGGATACGTTCAACCTAATCCTGATTCAAATGGAACCTATGCCGCTAATGATGGTTTAAATAGTGCTTATATTACAGCTACCTATGGCCAAAATGGTATTACGCCAAACAATAATGACGCGATAGATGAGCCAGATTGGCGCGATACTGATTCTGATAATACTGAAACGAATGATACAGAGGAGGCTGGCTTAACTTCTGTCCTATCGGGAGTCGATAGTAATTTAGATGGTATTGATGATGCCGTTCTTCCACCTGTTTCTGGTGTGTGGGGACCAATGAATGCCAATATTAGTAACCCACTAAGTCATTATCCTGATAACGGTACAGAAATGCTGTGGCGCTCTTCTAATGGCCGTGATTATGGCGATGCGCCTACCACTTATGGTGAAGCTTCTCATGATTTACGGTTAGGATTAGCACAAGTTTATTTAGGTGCGACGCAACCCGATAAAGACAGTGGGTCTTGGGGAGATGGTATCGATGACAATACGAATGCCAGTGATGATGACACTATCGATGATCCAAGTGGTGGTATTGATGATGAAGATGGCTTAACCATACGACCACATTTAACGGAAGGTGATACAGCGGCTTTATTTACTGTTAATGCAACGAATAGTACAACTGATCCTGCAACGCTAATAGCATGGTTTGATAGTGATAAAAATGGCATATTTGATGCTGATGAAGCGCAAATAGTGACAGTAAACAGCGGCGAATTAAATAAAGCAGTAATACTTACGTTCCCAACATCGGCACTTACCGTTGGTGACCATTATTTACGAATTCGTATCACAACAGATAATTTAACGGTGATTAATGCTAGCAATGATGTTAGTGATGGTGAAGTTGAAGATCATTTAGTTATTGTGGCACCAATAGCAACGGCTGCTCATGATGGTGGTGATGCACCTGATACTTATTTAACGACTTATAGTAGTGGCGGCCCATATCATACACACAGTGCACAATTGTATTTAGGGGCAAATAACGTTGATGGTGAAGATGCTATAGCGAGTGTATCAGCTAATGCGGATGATAATTTAGTTAATAGTGATGAAGAAGGCTTAACGCTTGTTGCCATGAACAGTGGTGATACTAATTACACTCTCACGGCCAATGTATTTAATAATACAGGTAATGATGCTCAATTAATCGTTTGGATTGATTGGGATCGCAGCGGTACTTTTGAGGCTAGTGAAGCGCAACTTCAAGATGGCTTAGTCAGTAATAATACTGTGTCAAATACCGTCTTAAATTGGACTGGAATTACCCCGGCTATATCTGGTGGACGCTATATTATTCGCGCACGATTAATGCCTACCAGTGATGGTCTAACGGTTGCGGATGTCGGTGGTTATGCCTCTAATGGAGAGGTTGAAGATCATCTGTTGTATGTTAAAGATGCTGATTATGGTGATGCTCCTGCTAGTTATGGTAGTGCATCACATAATATTGGGATTCATACGATTCAACTTGGTACAGTTGTTGATTTAGATGCAGGTGATTGGGGTAATGGCATTGATGATAATGGCGATGCTAGTGATGATGATGCCATTGGCGATCCGATTAACGGTGTGGATGATGAAGATGGTATTGCGACTTTACCTGATATTGAGGTAGGCAGTGATAATTCTTATAGCTTGACGATTGATGTTAATAATTCTCACCCAACATTAGATGCTTCTTTACATGTATGGCTAGACAGTGATGGCAGTGGTACGTTTGATGTTGATGAATATCAGACAGCGATGATTGTTGCCGCAACTGGCGTTACCTCAGAAAATATTATGTGGTCTGGATTAAGTGGGATGACAGCAGGCACACGCTATGTCCGTGCTCGTATTACTACTGATAGTCTTACAACACTAGCAACAGGTAGTAATCCTGATACACGTGCAATTGGTTTGGCAACGGATGGTGAAGTAGAAGATTATGCCATCACATTCAATTACATACATCCAAGTTCTACATCATCAAGTACAACGGATACTGATAAAGATGGTGTGATGGATGATATTGATATTGATGATGATAATGATGGCATTACTGATTGTAATGAAATGCTCAATGCAACGGATCCTTTTGATGGTTCAGAATTTTTACAATACAGTGCGGTTAATTATGATATATCAAATGGTCTAAGTGATGTTGCTGCTTATCGTGTAAAAGCAGATACAACTTGGATATTAGGGACTTATCAAGCCAACCGTATTGTTGCAACAGGCGTATACGATAAAGTTGGCGCAACCCACCCAATGGATATTGTTTTAGGCGGGGGGACAACACAATATGCTAAAAATATTGTTGATACCACCGTTGGGTTAACCAATATTGTTTATCAGAATGGGTTTAGTTCAGGGAATGGGCCTGATTCGAATGTATTCAGGTTTACAACGACGATACCAAATAATATGGCAGGAAATTATAATTTCCGCTTGAGTAGTACTGATGAAGATAATGCGATTGCAGTTAATGGGGTAGTGATTGGCCATGGTGGTTCTAATTATTCAGGTTCTAACACCATTGATGTTCCAGTTACGTTGGCAGCTGGTGATGAATTAGTTATTGCATATAGAAATATTTATCCGGTTCATCAAAACGGTAATGTTTTTGTTACCTCAACGGTACAACTATGTGTGCCTATCGACACCGATAAGGATTCGATTCCAGATCACCTTGATCTAGATAGTGATAATGATGGCATTCCTGATAATCTTGAGGCTCAAGCAACTGCAAATTATATTCAGCCAAGTAATGAGAGCCATCTTATTACAGATCTTGATCAAGATGGCTTAGATGATGTTTATGATGCTGATACCTCTGATATGGACGAGACGGTTAGTGCAGGTCTTACACCCGTTAATACCGATAGTTCAGATAATGCAGATTGGCTAGATTCTGATTCTGATAATACAGAAACAGACGATACTACAGAGGCTAGTTTTTCCTTATCAGGTACTGATAGTAATTTTGATGGCATTGATGACGCAATCCTTCCACCACCACCCGCAACTGAATGGGGGCGTGTTAATTTTGTTGTTAATACAATAATTACTTCATCAACTGATTTTCTTAATCGTTACCCTTCCAATAATGGCGTAGAAGTCGATTGGCGTGCCTCACTAATGCCCGATTACGGTGATGCACCAGCACCTTATCAAGATGTGAGTCATACAACTTCATTAGCTGCTAAGCAGACTTATTTAGGTACAGTTAAACCTGATGGCGATAGTGGTTCATGGGGCGATGGTTCAGATATCTCATTTATTGCAAGAGATGACGATACTTGGGGTGATCCTGCTGGTGGAGTAGATGATGAAGATGGTATTGCCTTTGTTAAACTTGATGCTACTGATGTGACTTATAGCGTTGATGCGATGGTTACCAATACATTAGGTGTTGATAGTTATCTATATGCATGGGTTGATTGGGATAAAAATAATCGTTTCGATAAAGATGAGTTTATTGATGGTGGGGTGATTACTATCATCGATGGGACTAGTACTCAATCACAACCGATGACATGGACATCACTATCAGGATTGAGTGATGGGAATTACTATTTACGTGTTCGTATCACTTCCGATGTATTAGCCGATACCGTAACTGGCAGTAATGAAGATCCGCGCTCTTACGGTTCTGCAACTAATGGTGAAGTGGAAGATCACCGTATTGTGGTCGGTGAAGTTGATTTTGGTGATGCACTCGATGAATATCAAACAGCCTTGGCAACCAACGGTGCCTATCATGTTGTTACTCCAACCTTATTCCTTGGTGATCAAGTCGCAGACGGTGAAACGGATGCGATCCCCGATATTCTCGCTCGTAGTGATGATGCCAATACCAGCCCAGATGATGAAGATGGTATTAATATCTTACGTCCTGTTGCGATAGGTGCTTCAGAGTACAGCACTATTATCGAAGCGACTAATAATAGCGGTATTGAGGCTAATCTATGGGCATGGGTTGATTTTAATCAAAATAATCAATTTGATAGTGGCGAAGCTCAATCGACTACAGTTCCAACTGGAACGAATCAAGGCCAATTTACGCTGACTTGGACGGGACTCAGTGGTGTTACGCTTGCGCCGCACCGGATGAGTTATATGCGGGTACGTCTAACAACAGATACATTAACCAGTAGCGATTGGATGGGTGGTGCCAGTGATGGTGAAGTAGAAGATTATCTATTAGCGATTGGGCTTGGTGACTTAGGCGATGCCCCCGATAGTTATGGTACTGATCGAGTCGATCTCAACGGTGAAGGTGTAGGGCCACTTCATATTGTTGAAGTAACTCCTGTTGTCTATTTAGGTGCTATTGCACCTGATGATGAAGCTAATGGCTTTGTTGATGGTATCGATAATACGGGTAAAGCTACTGATGATGACGTCGCAGGGGTCAATGATGATGAAGATGGGGTGACGATTCCAACAATTATAACCGCTCAACCAAGCGTCCCTGTTCAGTTAATTACTCGAGTACATACTGATGCTAACGCAACCTTATATGGTTGGATTGATTTTAATCGTAATGGTGTATTTGATGCTGCAACAGAAGCAGCCACGCCTATTTCATTAATTGCTGCTGACGACGATACAGATCAAGCCTTAACCTTTACCGTACCAAGTGATGTTGTTCCCGGTATTAGTTATTTACGGGTACGTATTTGTCGTGATAGCACCAATTGTTCAACGCCACATGGTTTAGCTAATGATGGTGAAATTGAAGATTATCAACTGACGTTAGAGGTTGAATATGATTATGGTGATGCGCCAGAAAGTGCAGGCTTTAATACCCTAGCGGCTAATAATGGACCACGTCATGCAACGGGCAGTCCATATATTTATTTGGGTGCTGTTGTTGCTGATGTTGATATTGATGGTTTTGGTAGCGGTATTGATAATACTGGTAACGCTACTGGTGATGATATCGAAGGGGTTCCAGATGATGAAGATGCCTTTACGACGGCACCAATGTATACCAGAGGTAGTGGCACGTTAACGCTTGATGTGATGTGTAATGATCATGATGGCACTACTGATTTAGGATCGGTGGTATACGGTTGGGTTGATTTTAATGTTGATGGTGATTTATCCGGTAGTGGTGAGTTTATTTCTGCACCTTGTAATGATGTTGATGCCATATCTAACGGTTCTGCAACGCTCAATTTTACTGTTGCTGATGATAGCGGTTTTGGAGAAATGTATGTTCGCTTGCGGATTACTACAGAGACTTTGTTACAAAGCGATATTGATACTCAAGCACCGAATGGTGAAATAGAAGATCATGCCATATCAACGAAAGATTATGGTGATGCACCGATGACGTATGTTGCTGGTGGAATGGCAAGCCACTATGTACGTGCAAATTATATAGGAACGTCTGTTGATGTTGACTCAACACATTACACCACACCTGATGGTGATAATTTAGCAGTTGGGAGTGGTGGTAATGGCGATGATGAAACAGGCTCTACTATTAAGTTGTATAACCAAATCCAAAGTACGGGTTTAAATATGGCGGGGTCGAATATTGAATTAGATGCGACCCATGATGGCTATATCTCTGTCTGGATTGACTGGAATAACGATGGTGACTGGAACGATAGTGGCGAACAATCAATTAATGATATGGCAGTAACTGCGGGTAATAATATTTTACCTATTCCTACATCCAGTTCAGCCACAGGGACTAATTTTTGGACGCGAACGCGTTATTGTACGAATAGCAGTGATTGTAATACGGTTACTGGAGTAGCAAATGATGGTGAAGTGGAAGATCACCGTATTGCACTGACAGATCTGAGTTGCCTACCATTAGGTTCACAGTTCCGCATCGTAACAGGCGCTAATTCATATGTGGATAATAGCACTAATGAAATTATTATTACCCCTGATGCAAATAGTCAACGTGGTGGTTTTTGGACGACAGATAAATTTGATTTAGCATCAGCATTTAGAGTCCGTTTTGGTATTTATCTTGGTAGTAACGACGCTGGTGCTGATGGGGTCACTTTTACTATGCAGAATGATCCTGCAGGTAATCAAGCATTAGGTGTATTAGGGGGAGGACTCGGCTCTCAAGGGTTAGATCCTGCCGTTACGATTGATTTTGATACTTATCCAAATGGACCATTTTCATCTTATCTTGATATTTCAAATGATCACACCGCTATTTATGATCCTGCTGCCTTACCATTTACTCGAATCGGAGCAACAACGTATGATTTGGGTAATATTGAGGATGGTCAATATCATGAAGTTATTCTTGATTGGGATCCGACTACAAACATATTCACTTATTACTTTGACGGCATGTTAAAAGAGACCTTGACCCGTGATTTCATTAATCTTGATTTTAATGGTGATAGTAATGTTTATTATGGCTTTACTGGCGCGACGGGAGGGGCTAAGAATCTTCAGAAAGTATGTATTTTAGAGCAAACTATTACATTTAGTGAGTATGACTATGGCGATGCACCTGATGGTGCGGCGGGTACAACGACTGCCGACTATAACACTCGTAACGATGATAATGGTGCAGCGCACTTACGTTATGATTTTGATGAAAATAACCAAGTTGATATTACGCTAGGTACCGAATGGGATACTGATGATGGTACTTTACAAGATTCATCTGCCACTGCCGATGATGTAACCAATACCCCCAATGATGAAGATGGTGTCACGTTGAATACGACGATGAAACCAGGTACTAATGAAAATATCACGATCTCGACCACGCTAGATCCTGGCTCTGATTTAACCACTGTTAATGTTTATGCTTGGATAGATTGGAATCGTAATGGTGATTGGAGTGATGCTGGAGAGCAGATTGTTAGTGCCGCTGCGGTTACGGCGAACACCGGATTAACCTATCCAGTGACGGTACCACCAGGTGCTAGCATGGGTTATACCTATATGCGGGTACGTGTTTGTTCTAGTACTGAATGTAATACCCCTGTAGGCGAAGCGCCAAATGGTGAAGTGGAAGATTATAAAATCTTTGTTTCAGATCTCGTGACGACCAGTACTTGTGATAAGTTTTATGTCACAAAAGCGGTTACTGACCCTAATTATACTTATGCCTCGGTAACACCCGTCCCACCTTTAAGCTTTAACTTCAATAATATAAAAACAGGTGTGACTTATACTGGATTGAATTCATTGGCGATTAATCGCGATACCGGTATTTTATACATGACTTATCGTAATGGCGCTGGCAAATTAGCCCTATTAGCGACTGATACATTAGGCACTAATTTTATTCCATTAGGTGTGGTGCGCTCAGCAGGTTCATATACTTTACGTCATATCAGTAATGGTAATTCACGAACAGTTAATGCTGGTGATACATTGGCATTATTAGAAGGATTTATTATTCAGAATACATTCTTTGCTCCAAATACGGGCTCATTATCCCGTGATGGTACTAAATATTATATTACGCATAGTACATGGGATAGTTATTTAGTGATTGATTTAGCCAGTATGACTTTTGAGGCTAAACCAACGCCTGCAGCGATGATCAATACCACGTCTGATGCATTACGTATAAGTGCCGATTGGGCTGTTTCTGAAATTGATGGCTTGATTTACGCCGCTGATATTACTGGTAATGCTTTTGATTATGGCTTTACGTTTATAGAAGCAGAGCCAACCACACCTAAATTGTATGCGCTAGATCCTGTTGCAAATACGGTTGTTGTAACTGATCTTATTTTCAATGGTAAAGCGCCGAATTTATGGAGCGGGGCTGTTGTGACAGATGATCTTAATCATTTATATGTTATGACTAATGGCGGAGATCATGACTCGAATCATAATGGTAGCTATGATCTCTTCGATCAGATGGGGCTTTATCGTATTAATATGATCACCAATCAAGCTTCGTATGTTGTCGGTAGTGGTGATGGCTTATTATCTCAACATGATGCCTCTGGTTGTATTGCCAGTGTTGATCGTGGCGATGCCCCTGAAACTTACGGTAAAGCAGGGCACCGTAATCGTGATGTAGCACTCAGTGGTAGTCCTGATTTAATTCTAGGAACGCGTTGGGATCCAGATATTCATGACTTCTTCAGTGATGATGCCACAGGCGATAATATAACGGGTGAGGATGATGAAGAAGGTGTTGCGATGCCAGCCGATATTATTGTCTCAACCGCAACTGTTATCCCGATTACAATCAGTGATATGACGGGTAGTGGCGGTCGGTTAAATGTCTTTGTGGATTTAAATAATAACGGTGTCTTTACTGACCCTGGTGAATTAGTCCTTGATGATTATAGCGTTACCAATGGGGTGAATAATGTCCCAGTGACCCTGAATGCGGCATATACCAATGGTTATAATGGCGATACCTTTATTCGATTCCGTCTGTGTGATACTGCTGATGTTTGTGATACTGCAACAGGGTTGGTTGATAATGGTGAAGTGGAAGATTACCAATTTAATTTGATCAACCAAATTGTACTGAATGGATTGGTATTTGAAGATAATGGTAAAGGTGGGGTCACAGCGCATGATGGCAAACAAGAAGGTGATGAGCGAGGACTCGCTAACTTTGTTGTTAATGCTATCTATAAAGGCACAGGTATTAGTGGTTATGTGACCAATCAAGTGATTACCTCGACCGTAACGGGAGGCGATGGTAATTATACCCTTGTTATACCGGTTGAATTAGCGGGTGAGCCGATTGAAGTGCAAGTGGTTAAACAAGCTGCGTGGGTTGATATTTCTGAATCAGATGTGACAGATCCGGCCTTGAATTTAGTCGGTAAAGTTATTAATAGCTCACTGACCGATAGTTTAATGCTAGTCACGGCGACAGCGGGTGATTACTTAACGAATATTGATTTTGGTAAAGTAACCGTTCCAACGTTAGAGCCGGATAACTACACGGAAACAGAGCCGGGTTTAGCGGTGCTGTTTAGTCATAAGTTTGATGTTGATACTAGCGGTGATGTTAGCTTTAGTATTAGCGATCAACAAGCGTCACCAGCAGGTTATCCATGGAATGAGATATTGTATTTTGATGCCAATTGTAATGGCGAATTAGATGCTGGTGTGGATGGCTTTGTGACCAATCCAACAGCGGTTAATGCTGATACCAATACCCAAGTGTGTGTATTAGTGAAAGTGATAGTACCGGATAATGTGCCATTACATGCGGTGTATAATTATCAACTTAATGCCGATTTAGCCTTTGCCAATACCAGCGAAACCCGCCGAGTGAGTGATGTGGATACGATTAAAGTAAGTTTCCACGGTGCGGGTGAACTTGAAATAGAGAAAGCGGTGAAGAATATCACTACCAATGGTACTGAAGGCCGCAGTAATCAAGCGATACCGGGTGATGAGCTAGAATATAAAATTTACTTTATCAACAATGGTTCAGGCCCAATTACTGCGATTAAGCTTTATGATGCAGTACCAGAGTACAGTTATTTATCTCAAGTTATTGGTTGTACATCACCAGAGACATTATTGCCATCAAGTATAGTGAGTTGCTCAATCATAACGACTGATGGTACTAATGCCATGAGTTATGAGGGTGGTATAGAATGGCAATTAGGGGGTACGTTAGCACCTGGTGAAAGTGGTTATGTAACCTATCGAGTAATAGTGAAATAAAAATTTAATTAATTTTAAAATGATTTATTTAAATTGATTAAAATCATGGCTTTGATATAAGTGGATTAGGTGGTAATAATGTTTTTTAATATTATTAAGATATGATTTACTCATTATTGTTTTGATTTTAATAATTGAAACATTGGGTGTGTGCTATTTTAAATAAGAGATAAAGATTTATTTTTAACACATGCTGTCTGTGGTTTCTGGTCGTATTATATACCAATATATAAATGATAATTATAATTTTTAGGTTGGCGAGCTATTAATTTTGTTGAATGTGTTATTTTTAATAAACAGCGTAATTATTACTTAATATATAAATACAAGTTTATTTCCTATTTAGATATCAATTGTATCTAACAAAAATAAATATGGAATTTCGGTATGTCATATTGTTATGCTTTATTTTGTAATTTTACTATTTTTTTATCGATAGTTTTTTCTGCTTCTATCTTTGCTACAGCAGAAGAGTACGATTTTGGTGATGCAATTGATGATGGAAATAATACTACTCCATCAACATTACTTACAAATGATGGCGCTCGCCATAAATATATCCCCGGCGGAACAGTTACTGATGTTGTAGTTAATAGTAACTTATTACCTGCTGTTGATGGCATTACTTGGACATATGAGAATATGCCAAATAATAGTAATGCGAATGGTGCTAATAAAAATGATATGCTTGTTATTAATAATAATTTACTGGCGCAAGGAGCAAGTTATTCAGGTGGTGACGGGTATGATAGATTAGTTCTTGGGCACGACCAAAGCTACTATATTGTTGTATCTCAAGGTACGCATGCATGGCGTGTAACATGGCCTAATAATAAATATTTAAACTTAAATAATGTTGAAGAAATATTATTTGGGAACGTAACAAATCAAGTTGAAAGTCCTGTCTATTTAGGAACAATAAAACCCGATACAGAAGCCGGTAATTATCAATCCTTAACGGCTGATCTTGACGATACAAATAATGGCTCACATAGCTCAGGCAGTAATGATGAAGATGCCTATCAAAATACAACGCATTCTATTCCAACAGATAGCTTTTCTCTCTCAGTGCCTTGTAATGATCATGATGGTACTCAAGATCTGGGGGCAACTGTTTATGCATGGGTAGATTTTAATAGTAATCAACAGTTTGAAGCAATTGAGTATGCACTGGCCGATTGTGTTGATAATAATGATAGCTCAAATGGTTCCGCAGCGCTTAGTTGGACTGGTTTATCTGGTGTCACTAATGGCGATCAACTGCTACGACTACGAATAACAACGGATACTTTGCCAGTTGATGATGGTGCTACAGCTTGGGATGAGCGTGCTACTGGTGCTGCTAATGATGGTGAAGTTGAGGATCATATTTTAACCATTATTGATGTTCCAACTATCGATGAGGATGAAGGTGATCCTTCTCTTCTTGATTTTGGTGATGCGCCTAATACTTATGGTACTGATGATGCTTCAAACGGTGCTAAACATGAGATTTCAGCCAATTTATACATTGGTGCTACATTGCCTGATGATGAAACTGACGGTCAGCCAACAGCAAATGCCGATGGTGATGATGTAAACGGTGATGATGAGGATACTTTAACGCTTCCTGTACTTTCTCCTTCAATGAAAACATGGTCATTAGATGTACCTGTAACTAATACTACTGGCAGCCCTGCAACTTTATATGCATGGGTAGATCATGATTTAGATGGGCAATTTCAAGCGGATGAAATGGCCTCTGTGACTGTATCTAATGGTACGAACAATGCCAACGTGACGCTGAATTGGACTAATTTATCGGGTAGTGATGGTGGTGACGTTGGTGATTCTGTGATCCGATTGCGTTTAACTAGCGATGATTTAGATGTTACGCAATCTGATAATGCAGCTACAACCAATGTTGATGAAAGGGCGTTAGGTATGGCAAGTGATGGCGAAGTCGAAGATCACCATCATAAAGTCACGTTCCATTTATTGATTACTCAGGGTATTTCTGGAAAAGATCATAAAATAGGTGTGAGTGGTTCATCGGGTAATGATATTTACGCAATTTTTGAAGCGAAATTTGGTGTTGGTTATGTTACTCATGACGAAGTCGCACCTATTCAAGATTTAACAACGGAATTTACGTTAACAGACTACCAAACCATTTTATTTAAACATTTTAAAAATGCTGCGGGTACGCCTGAGTATGATACGAGCGACGAAATGGATGCATTAATCGCTTATCGTAATCAAGGTGGGATCTTACAGGTAACGACAGAAGGTGGACGTTTAGCTGATAATTATGAATATATACATTCATATATTGTTAATCGAATGGGATACCCAGGAGCAATAACAAACGCTTATAACGCTTATTCTGGTCCATCAAATATGACTCGATTACATACACCTACAGCCTCTGCTGGAGGTCTGGCAGTACAAAATACGATTACTACAAGTGGAACAATGGCATCATTACGAGGCATTGATCATCGTAGTATTTTATATGCAACGACAGCTGTTTCTGATTCATGTTCTAATATAGATGCTGTTGTATGGCTCATTCCTTATAACCCGACATCAACAGGAGGATATGCATTTCCTAAATCGCAGGTAGGGCCATATCTTGCTACCAGTGAGCGTGTTCATTATTTTACTTGGCATTATGGTGTGAGTAATAGTGTTAATTACCAAGAGTTTGCAAATTTTGCTTATGATTATTATGAAGATTCAGCGGCATTCAATGCGCGTAATAATTGGCTCAATGATCCAAATAATCTGAATTCAACCTGTCCTACTACTGAATTAGATTTTGGTGATGCGCCTGATACTAATGCTGCTCAGTTGATGAATAACTATTCTACCGCCTATCAATTTAATGGCCCACATCATACTAATAATGGCGACGTGTATATCGGTACTTCCCCAACATTAGAAACAGATGCTTATGTTTCAACAATGGCTGATGGTGATGTCGATGATGGAGTAACTCTACCTCCTGCATTTAGTGGTGAAAATACTTATACTGTCACAGTCAACGCGACCAATAACAAATCAACACCAGCCAATCTAGTCGCGTGGTTTGATTTTAATCGTAATGGTCAATTTGAAGTGTCTGAGGGTATTTCTCAAGTAGTGTCACCGAATACTACATCACAAAATTATCCTCTTACCTTTAATTTGACAGGTTCTCTGGTTAATAACACCACTTATTATGCCCGTTTTAGGATCACCACTGATGCTATTGATACTAGCAGTGAGCTCGGTGCTGCTAGCGATGGTGAAGTAGAAGATTACACCATAATGGTCGTTCAAAGTGGTATTTTCGATGGTGGTGATGCGCCAGAAAGTTATAAGACTACATTTGCTGTCGGTGGTCCCTATCATGAAAAAAGTACAACATTGTATTTGGGGAGTAATAATGTTGATGTAGAGACCGCAGTTGCTAGTGCATTAGCTGATGGGGATGATAACAGTGTTAATAATGATGAAGATGGACTCAGTGTAATCACTATCAATGCCGGTATGACTACTGCGAGCATAACCGCCCAAGTGTTTAATAATACGGGAGCTAATGCACAATTAGTTGTATGGGTAGATTGGGATAAAAGCGGTACCTTTGAAGCCAGTGAAGCCCAAGAACAAAATAGTCTTTCCAGCAACAATACCCTTACTGATATCACCTTAAATTGGGCGGGTTTAACACCGATTACTGGTGGTAATTACTTCATTCGTGCCCGTTTAATGCCAAGTGCTGATGGTGTAACTACTAGTGATATTGGGGGCTATGCAAGTGATGGTGAAGTGGAAGATCATTTGTATATAGTGACAGATACGGACTACGGTGATGCACCAACCAGTTATGGCAGCGCTTCACATTTTTTAAATTCTGAAACAGTGCAATTAGGTGCCACCATTGATTATGATGCAGGCAATTGGGGCGATGGCACTGACAACAATGCTAATGCCACTGATGATGATACTGTTGATGATCCTACTGGTGGTGTCGATGACGAAGACGGTATTGCTTCACTGCCTGATGTAGATGTGGCTACTGATACTTCTTATACTTTAGCCGTTGATGTCAATAATTCTCACCCAACTAATACAGCAACCCTTCATGTATGGTTTGATTCTGATGGCAACGGCAGCTTTGATGTCGATGAATACCAAACTGCGACTATTCCTGCCAATACTGGTGCGACTACCGAAAATATCACTTGGAATGGCTTAACAGGGTTAAGCACTGGCATCCGTTATGTACGAGCTCGAATTACTACTGATACTTTAACAACAGGTGCTACAGGGAGTGCTCCTGATACTCGAGCTACAGGGCTTGCTAGTGATGGTGAGGTCGAAGACTATCCTGTTAGCTTTACTTATGAACATCCGAGTATTGTCGATCCATCTACCACTGATACTGATAATGATGGCGTGATGGATGATATCGATGTCGATGATGACAACGATGGTATTTTGGATGTGGATGAAGGATTAATGTGCGGCGCTCCATCGATTGATGATATCGAATGTGCCGACGTGCAAGATTATAATTGGATCAATTGGACAACTATCAATGCAGCTGCGAATACCGCTGAAGGTACTTTAAATTTAAATGGTGAGATTATAAACGTCAATTATTCAGGTAGTGCAGAGAATATTTATAATCATAATTTTTTTAGTGACTCTAATGAATATTGCCCTGCCGCTTCAGGAATCACCTTTTTACGTACTTTAAATGCTGCAACTCATCAATTTACGTTTAGTAAGCCTATTATAAATCCAATTTTCCAAGTTTGGTCATTGGGAAGCGGTGGAACTGGTGTTCCTTATAACTTCCAACAAGATGTTAAGATATTGAAGCAAAATGGTAATTTAAGTCAGTCTGGAAATGTTATTACCGGCTTTGAAGGTGACGGTTCTATTCTTGGTGAAGGGGTTCTTTCTCAGATAAACTGGACAGGAACCTATGAAAACTGGACTGGAATAACGATAGCTGCAAGAGATTACCAAGAGTTAAACGGCTCTGGTGATCCTATTTGTAGTACTGTAGACACAGATAATGATTCCATTCCTGATCATCTTGACTTAGATAGTGATAATGATGGCATCCCTGATAACATCGAAGCCCAAACGACGGCAGGATATATCGTTCCTAATAATGATTTATCTGCTGATTACACCGCTAATAATGGTTTAAATACCGCTTACCTTACTACTAACGGCTTAACTCCAAATAATAATGACAGCACCGATGATCCTGATTGGCGCGATACTGATTCAGATAATACAGAAAATAACGATACCACTGAAGCAGGATTAACATTATCCGGCGTTGATACCAACTTTGATGGTATGGATGATGCGATTTTACCACCACCATCACCTACCGTTATATGGCAATCAGGGATTGTTAACTCTTCCACTGGCACCATTATGACTTCAACCAATGTTCTATTGAATTATTATCCTTCTCATAATGGTGTGGAAATGGACTGGAGGACGTCCTTAACACCTGATTTTGGTGATGCTCCATTACCTTATAAATCAGCTAGCCATAAAACATCACTTGCAGTAGAACAAACTTATTTGGGTACTGTACTACCAGATTTTGATACTGCTTCGTGGGGAGATGGTGTCGATACTAATGGCAATGCCACTGATGATGATACCGTTGGTGATCCAGCTGGTGGTATTGATGATGAAGACGGCGTGTTATTGCCCAATTTATTACTAAGTTCGACAAGTTATTCAATTAATGCCGTTGCAACCAATACGCTCGCCCCAGACAGTTATCTATATGCTTGGATTGATTGGGATAATAATAATAAATTTGATAAAGATGAATTTATTGATGGTGGTGTAATTACAGTCGTGAATGGGACGCTACAACAACCACAAGTATTGCTCTGGAGTACTTTACCGACGTTGGTTGATGGCAATGCTTATTATCTCAGAGTACGAATAACGACGGAGGCATTAGCGGATACAGTTACAGGTAGTACTGAAGATCCACGATCTTTCGGTGAAGTTAGTGATGGTGAGGTTGAAGATTATCGCATTATGGTCAGTCTGCTTGACTTTGGTGATGCGCCAGATATTGATGCAGGCACAGGTGTGGGCGATTATCAAACAACATTGATTGATGGCGGTGCTGCCCATAAAAAAGCAGATACTGACAGCGATAATCAAATTGATATTACTTTAGGGACCAATTGGGATGATGATAATGGAAGCTTGCAAGGCTTCCCAGCCAATGCTGATGATTTAGATGAAACGACCAATGATGAAGATGGGGTGACATTATCGTCTACAATGGAACCACCCGGTGGTAGTTTTGATTTAGATATTGTTATCACTAAAGATCCACAGTCTACGCTTAATGGACTACAACTGTACGCATGGATTGACTGGAATCGAGATGGTGATTGGGATGATACTGGTGAGCAGGTAATCAATAATCCAACGGCTACTGCAGGAAGCTCTAGTACTCCTATTAATGTTATTGGTGGAGCTGAGCTCGGTTATACCTATATTCGTGTCAGAGCTTGTTCAGCAGATACCAGCTGTAACACTCCAATTGGTGAAGCTGATGATGGAGAGGTTGAAGATCATCAATTCATGATTTCAGATTTAAACTTAGTCAACGTGTGTGATCAACTTTATGTCACCGAGTCTGCCGATGGTGGTAATAATTACACCTATTCAGCGGTCACTCCAGTTCAACCGCTGACGTTTGAATTTAATGCGATCCAAAATAACGTTTCTTATTTCCGATTAAATGCATTAGCGCTTGATAGAAATACCGGCATGATGTACGGCACGTATAATAGCAACGGTTATACGGAAGTGATGATGACTGATACTACGGGTACCAGCTTTAGCTCGCGAGGTCGAATTTTCTCTGATGGTAACTATAGTATTAGTGCACTTTCTGGAGGCACAGCAAACTTCTCTACAGGTACGGCTCTTCCCGCTACTATCGGAACGCTCTTTTTCCAACGTGGCCCTGTGAATATGGGTACCATGTCCCGTGATGGCACTAAATATTATGTTGCTAGTAGTGTATGGGATAGCCTGATTATTATTGATTTGCCAAGTATGACCTTTAGTGTTAAACAGCTGCCTGCTCAATTGGTTGGCGGAGCACCTAATGGTGCATTAAGGATTGGACCTGACTGGGCCGTTTCTGAAGTCGATGGTTTAATCTATGCGGTAGATCTTACGGGGAATGGCAATATTGGTACAGAGACAGAGCCAACAACTCCAACTCTTTATACTTATAATCCAGATACTAATGCTGTTACAACCACACCATTAAACTTTAATGGTGCTAAAGCGCCCAATTTTGCTACTGGCGCAGTGGCAACTGATGATATTAATCATTTATATGCATTTACATTAGCAGGTGATCACGACTCAACTGGGGATGGTTACTATGACATTAATAATGTCGTGGGTATGTACCGTATTAACTTAATTACTGCGGAGGCTTCTTTTGTAATACCAAGCACTATTCCATCGGTTAACTTTCATGATGCTGCTGGTTGTATTGCCAGTGTTGATAAAGGTGACGCGCCAGATACCTATGGACAAGTAGGGCACCGTAATGATGATGTAGATAAATCAGGCGCCCCTGACTTGATTTTAGGTACCCGTTGGGATCCAGATCTTCATGATTTTTATAGTAACGATGCAACGGGTGATGATCGTACAGGGGAAGATGATGAAGATGGTATTACTATGCCTGCCGATATTATTGTCGCTACGTCAACCACGATTCCTGTTTCCGTAACAGGTGGTAATGGCTTCCTAAGTGCATTTGTTGATCTCAACAATAACGGTGTATTTACTGATCCAGGTGAAAGAGTCCTCGATGACTTAGCTGTGAGTGCGGGGAATAATAATGTGGCACTGACATTAAGTGCAGGACCAACTGGCGGGTTTGATGGACTGACCTTCATCCGTTTCCGTTTATGTACCGTAAGCGATCTTTGTGATACGCCAACGGGTACTGTTGCTAATGGTGAGGTTGAGGACTACCAATTTAATTTAATCAATCAAATTGTTATCACTGGTACCGTGTTTGAAGATAATGGCTATCTTGGTGGTACTGCACATGATGGCTTTATTAATGGATCCGAAAAAGGCTTAGGTAACTTTACTGTTGAGCTTGTTTATAACGGCACTGGTATTACAGGTTACAACAATGGTGATGTGATCAATACCAAGATTACGACAGGGAAAGGCGATTATAGGTTTGTTGTTCCAGTCACATTCGCTGGAGAGCCATTATTAATTCGTGTTGTACCGCAGTCAAGATGGATTGATATCAGTGAAGGTGATGTCACGAGTATGCCACAAGTGACTAATACGAGTATCACTGATAGTGAAATGAGTATTATCGCTCAAGCTGGGGACAGTCTAACCGGATTAGATTTTGGTAAGGTTAGTGTACCAACATTAGAGCCGGATAATTATACAGAGACCGAGCCAGGCGTACCTGTGGTCTTTAGTCATAAATTCAATGTCAATACTGCAGGTGATGTTAGCTTTAGTATCGTTAATCCTCAAGCCTCGCCATTAAACAACAGTTGGAATCAAATCCTTTACCTTGATGATAACTGTAATGGCGAATTAGATGTGGGTGTTGATGGGCCAGTGACGAATCCAATTGCTGTGAGTGCAAATGGTACAACTCAAGTGTGTGTATTAGTAAAAGTGATAGTGCCTGAGAATGTACCATTACATGCGGTGTATAACTATCAACTTAATGCCGATATGGTGTTTAGCAGTAGCACGGTTACACGTCAACTGAGTGATGTTGATACCGTTAAAGTAAGTTTTAATGGCGCAGGGGAACTTGAAATAGAGAAAACAGTAAAAAATATCACCCAAGCTGATGGTGAAAGTCGCAGTAACCAAGCGTTACCAGGGGATGTCTTAGAGTATAAGGTTTACTTTATAAATAATGGCTCAGGTCCTATTGATACCGTTAGAATTTATGATGCAGTGCCAGAGTATAGTCAATTATCTCAAATCATTAGCTGTACATCACCAGCCACGTTACTGCCATCAAGCATTACAGCTTGTTCAATCATAACAGCTGATGGCGCAAATACTATGGGTTATGAGGGAGGTATTGAGTGGCAATTCGGGGGTACATTATTGCCCGCTGAAAGAGGCTATGTGACATATCGAGTGACGGTGAAATAGGTAGAAAAAGAGAAAGATCTGCATAGGTAATAACATAATTTAAGGAAAATCTAATTATTAATAAAATGAGACGAGATAATGGGTATTTAATTAAAACATAAAAGTGGCTTATTACTGTTTTAAATATATCGGAGGTGTTATGAATAGATTTCATAATATTATTATTCATAATACAGCCTTTATTTTATTATTATTTAGCGTTTCTATTAATGCAGAGCAACCTCGAGTTATTAGTAATAGTGGCTTTTCAAATGGTGTATTTCAAACCTGTGCCGCAGTTGGTAAATATTATTGTATGCGAGTATTTGCAGGTAGAAATGGTGATAACTATTTAAATGCAGGTAGTGGTTGTGCAACATTCAATGGATCATCAACATTTTATATGGGGGATGTTGTTGTTCAAAAAGGAACAATTCGAACATTAAATGCTGATGATCGAGCGACATTTTATTTCCCCAATGGGGTAACAAAGCAAATAAATGGAGGCCATAACGCTGGCGGAAATTGTGAGACAGGATCTAATCATACACAAACATTTAATCAAGATATCGTCCCATTAGGAACGACATTTACTGTAGCTGCAGATGTTAAAGTTGGTGGTGGTGGTGAAGCATGGGGACAAATGGATGTGTATTTTGAACCTTACTTACAAGATTATGGTGATGCTCCTGACGCCACTAATGGAACTGGGCCTAATAATTATCGTACTCGACAAGGAGATAATGGTCCCTCGCATCGTGCATTAAAAAGTGAATATACGACGTATTTAGGGGTAAATGTTCCGGATGATGACGATACTGGGCTTCAGAATGCAGATGCAACGGCTGATGATATAAATGCTGGCAGTAATTTTTATGGTATTGCTGCTGATGATGAAGATGGGGTGACTTATCCTAGTGTACGATATATTGATACCAGCTATTCAATTACGGCTGATGCAACTAATACATCAGGATCAAATGCTTATTTATATGCATGGTTTGATTTTGATAATAGCGGTACCTTTGATGTCGATGAATTAATTACAAATGGTACTGGTCCTGGTGGCGCTTATATTGTTGCTGGTGGTACAAATAATGTTACTCAAACATTAACATGGAATTCTCTTGCTGATTTAACGGCTAATGGTTATTACTTCTCTCGTGTTCGTATAAGTTCAACCTTAATTAATACAACGGCAACAGGTAGTAATGAAGATACTCGTTCTTTAGGCGCGTTAAACAATGCCGGTGAAATTGAAGATTACATGACTTGTGTTGGCTGCGTAGATATAACGGGTCATGTTTATGACGATGTAAATGGTGACGGTGATCTTAGTGATAAAGTTGCTGTTAATGGTGTCAGTGTTTATGTTTATACGGACGATGGTGACAATATTCCTAATGCAGCAGATGGCTCGCCAAGTTTCACTACCACAACAGATGTTAACGGGTATTATTCCTTCCTCCAAATTCCAGGTGTTACTTATTTTGTTTCTCCAAATCCTCCTGCTACAGGGGCTGCTGTTGCTGAACAAACATATACGAAAACGTTAACCGATAATATTAATGGTACTTTTGTTACCAGTTATTGTGATGCTAATGGTGACGCAATTGCGGACGTAACCCCAATTAATACCACCGGCGTTTGTTTTGGGGGCTGGGATGGTGATCGATCAAACAATAATGCTAATACTAATTTATCACTACGTGAGCATATTTCTCGGATTGTTTTTTCTGCTAATTCCTCGGCGGTAAATAATCTTGATTTTGGCTTTTCATATAATGTAGTAACAAATATAAATAATTCAGCCCAAGGTTCATTAAGGCAGTTTATCACTAACGCCAATACCATCTCAGGTGCAAATGAAATGCGGTTTGTTCCAGCGGTGCCAGCGAATGATACGAATGCCAGTGCTGATTGGTGGGTGGTGACACCAACGTCATCATTAACAACAATTACGGGAGCGAATGGTGCGAATACTACATTAGATGGAACAGCATATAGTTATAGTGATGGCGTTACTGTTATCGATTCAAACTCAGGTAATTATTCAGCATCTCAAACCGTTGGAAGTAGTATTGGTTGTAGTACTGAAACTATACCGGCATTAATGAAACCAGAATTACAGATCGATATGGCAACGAGCAGCAGTCCTTACAGTGCTGAGTTAGTGATAATTAATGCTGATAATACAACGATTAAAAATCTGTCATTAACCGGCGGATCGTTGGGTATTAATATATATTCAGCAAATATTACCGATACATTAATTGAAAATAATTTAATCGGTATTGATCCTGCAGGAAATAATGATGTTATTGGTCAACAAACCTGTGGTATATCGTTAGGTTGTGCTGGTATAGCTATTGCTAATTCAGGCAACGGAACGCTAAGTGGTGATAATGGTATTATTCGAAATAATGCGATTAAAACAGCTCATAATAATATATCGTTAAATAATTTAAATGCGCAGTCAAATACGGTTAATTGGCAGATTATTCACAATCAATTACTCGGTACAATATCTACAGCAGCAACTCCTTATCACAATGTTGTGATTAGTCGCGGAGTTCCTAGTTACTTAAATATTCAAGGAAATTTACTGCGTGATGCTACAGGAGATGGGATAAACCAAAGCTTGACGTCTAATGTGGATCTATTTCAAACAGTCACCAGTAATGATATTCAAAATGTGGCAGGCGATGGTATTCATTACCGTAGTGGTCGTCATTCTATTATTGAATGTAATCTATTACACAATAATGGCGATTCTGGCATTTCTATTGATGGTAATACTAATGTTCGTGGATATCTAATTACTAAAAATAGTTTTAATAATAATGATTCTAATGCTATAGACCTTCAAAATGGGGCAACAGGTAACGGTGTTTCTGTTAATAGTGATTTATGTAATAACAATACAGGTGCTGGCGCGAATAATAATTTAGCTCGTCCTCAAATTATCAGTGCAGTTTATGATGGCACTAATCTAACGTTACAAGGGAATGTATGTAGTACTGGTGAATTTACCTTTGAAGTGTATAAGGCCAATGCGGGTATTGGTGATATTGGTGCTGATGCTAAAAATGCAGGAGAAGGAGAAGAATATCTTTATACTATTAGCGGTATTGTCGGTTCAGTTTTAAATCATGTTATGCCAATTGCTGGACTCGTTAATGGTGATGAAATAACGGTAATCGCTTCTCGTATTGTGACAGGAGGACTTGGCGTTTTACAAGATACTTCAGAATTTAGTGCTAATGTACCTGTTGATATGGATATTGTATTGAATGGTAAAGTTTTTGAAGATAATGGCCAAGGTGGCGCTGTTGCTCATGATGGTATTCAAAATGGTGATGAACAAGGATTAGATAATTTTATTGTTATTGCTTTTTATGATGATGTGCCAATAACTGACTATGTTACGGGACAAGAAATAGATCGGGTAATAACAAAGGGTGATGGGCATTATAGTCTGACAATTCCAGTAGAATTATCACAAAAAGATATTAAATTAATTGTGGTATCAAAAGCGGTATGGATCGATATTTCTGAAAGTGATATGAGTTTAATGACTCAAGTTACCAATGGTTCTTTAACGGATAGTATGGTGCTAATTAATGCAACTGCTGGTGATAATTTAACGGATTTAGATTTCGGTAAGGTAAGGGAACCAATATTACAACCTGATAATTATACCGAAGCTCAACCTAATATTCCGATTGTTTTTAGTCATAAGTTTTATTTGAATACCAATGCTAATGTTAGTTTTAGTATTAGCAATATAAATAATTCTTCTAGTGGTTATATAAATAATCATGTTTTATATCATGATGTTAATTGTAGTGGTAAATTAGGTAGTACGATAAATAATCCGCTCATTAATCCAATACTCATGAATGCTGACACAAATACACAGGTTTGTATCTTAGTAAAAGTAATGATGTCAGATAATATGCCATTACATTCGGTCTATAAATACCAGCTTAATGCGCAAGTGGATTTTAATAATAGTGTAATACAACGTAATGTTACTGATAATGATACTATTGTCGTTAACTTTCGTGGTAGTGGTGAACTAGAAATAACCAAAACGGTAAAAAATATTACTCAAGGTGGCAGTGAAGGTGTGCTTAATACTGCGGAACCTGGTGATGTGTTAGAATACAAAATTAACTTCATTAACAGTGGGTTAGGTGATATTTCAGATATTAAGCTTTATGACTCAACGCCTGAGTTTACAGATCTTAATTCAATGATTGATTGTAGTATTGCCGTAATACCGACTGGATTGTCTTGTAATATCACAATGGTGAACGGTAGTAATATTATTGGTTATGAAGGTGGTATTATATGGGAATTGGTCGGTTCGTTGTCTTCTGGAAGTAAAGGAGAAGTTATTTATCGTGTTAAAGTGAAATAATCTTTAAATGAGTTGCATAATGCGATTATATTAAAACTATCCCATAAAGAATAAAAAGCAGTAATAATAAGACATTACTGTTTGTTTTTTTGTTTTTCTTAAATGTAAACTCTGGCTTATTAGTTGCATATATTCTTAAAGTTGATTCTTTTTCTTAAGTTTATATTACGCTATATTCTGGAGTTATTATTGTGGGATTTAATAATTTTAAAAAAGCATTTTATGTCATTATTCTATGTAGTCTGTTTTGTTCACCATTGATTAACTCTGCTGAGTTAATTTGTAATAGTTCTAGCCAAACAATTGATGGTGCCAGCATTACTACTTTAGATAACTATAATAGTGATCCTGCTGATGGATTCAGTGGTATGTCTATTGTAGGTAATGAACTTATTTCGAGTGCAGCTAATTCGGTAGGTAATCCTCTTAAACGTTTTGAATTAGAAATCCTCTCACCTGGAAGTAGTTTCACCTATCCCATTGGTATTGAAATTGAGTTTCGATTAAAAGGCGGTTGGGTTGCCGATAGTGATACTGACCCTATGTTTTGGTTAACCGATCATCAAAATATGAATGGTGTATTAATTGGTGATAACGCGTTATGGGTTGGTAGCCATGCAACTTGGAATGGTACTAATCAAACCATTAATTATACCAACGCATCGGTTAACAATATGTCTAATACTACAGGGAGATTAACCGCGACTTTCAAACGTTATCGAATGAAAATGTATGTGCAATCTGATAATTCGACTACGATTCAGTTAACGACAATGCAGGATGACGGTACTGTTATAGAAACCTCGCCAGTACGGACGGGAGTATTAAGTATTGATCCAGCCAATGGTATTTATTTTGCTCATACTACTCACTTTAATGACAACGCTGCTAATAATTATCATTTTGGCGGAACTAATTTTGTTGTTAGTGACAGCAGTGATTGTGATTATGGTGACGCACCAGACCCTAGCGTTGGGGTTAATATTGGAAATTATGAAAC
This sequence comes from Photobacterium kishitanii, assembly GCF_000613045.3. Taxonomy (NCBI): domain Bacteria; kingdom Pseudomonadati; phylum Pseudomonadota; class Gammaproteobacteria; order Vibrionales; family Vibrionaceae; genus Photobacterium; species Photobacterium kishitanii. The sequence goes on from NZ_LN794353.1 coordinate 1,247,863, forward strand.
ATTAGCTGCAACAGGTGGCCCAGCACATCAAATAGATGGTGTTATTTATTTAGGAACAACGCCACCAGATGCCGATAGTAATGCTTTTTTTGATGGTGTAGATACCAATGGTAATGCGACCGATGATGATATGGAAGGCACAGCAACGAATGATGAAGATGGCATTTCTAGCGCGATTATTGTTGCTGGGAGTAGTCACTCTTTAACTGCCATTTGTAATGATTATGATGCTATTAGTGGTGATCTAGGTGCTATTGTCCATGCTTGGTTAGACGTTAACCGTAATGGTGATTTTGAGGTTTCCGAATATTCATCTGCCGCTTGTAATGATACATCATCCACTAATGATGGAACGGCAACACTATCGTGGACAGGATTAACGTCATCTATTGGTATTAGTTATGCACGATTTAGAATTACAGACTCAATTTTAACTGATGATGGTAGTGGTAATGATGAGCGCGCTTATGGGGCGGTTAAAAATGGTGAAGTAGAGGATTATCAAATATCGATTACTCCCGTCGTTTCAGGATTTGTATTTAACGATAATGGCGCAACAACAGGGACTAAAAATAACGGTATAAAAGAAGGGGATGAAACTGGATTAGGTATAGCGGTTAATATTATCGCTCACGATACAGTTAACAATATTTGTTATACCACAACCTCCGATGCCGTAACGGGGGCTTATCAACTTTCGGTACCTATCGGTAGTTATAATATCTATGAGGCTGCACTAGAGATAGATATGGTAACCCCAACTTGTCCGCCTACCGTAGGGGTGTTTGATCCGTTAGCGGGTGGATATGATGGCGCGACAATTGGCGATCCCATAAATCATCATTCGAGTAGCGCGAATGTTCAAGCGGTTAATGTTATGGCGAATGTTACCGACGTTAACTTTGCAGATTTTTCTTATACCCCCTATCCGACGTGTTCTAAATTAGCGTATTTATTAAAAAATGCCCCAACAGATGTAACCAGCATTGATTTAGCACAAGGGACTGTAACACCATTGTTTAACAACGTTCTTGCTAGCGCTATCGGCGTGTTTGGTGGTAGTGGATATAATTTTATTACCAATACGATTATTGGCGATAATATTCGTGAAAATGATGATGTATTAATGATTGATGGCAATGGTGATGTGTTTATTTTGCCTATCACGAATTCAACAATGGCACAAAGTAATTACAATAGTGGTGATATTGATGATAACGGTGTTTTATTTTTAGTTCATAGTAATGGTACTCAAATGTATCAAATTGATGTGAACCCCAACAGCAGTACTTATTTACAACAAATAGGCGTTACATCAATTACTGCTCCTCCAATGGCTGATTGGGCATTTAACCCTATAGATAATCAGTTATATACCTTAACAAGAACCGCTCAACTTTATCGTTTTAATCCAGCAACAGGAGCAAGAACAGATCTTGGGAATGTTGGAACGGCGGGTACAACATCAGCCGGATGGGGAGCTATTTATTTTGATGAGCAGGGGTTTATGTATGCGGCTCAGAATCCATCTCCTGGAAGAATTGTTAGAATAGATATTTCAGATCCTAATTTAGGAATTAATAATTATAGCGCTGAAAATTTCACTCAAACAAATTCGGCTACAGGACAAAATGATGGCGCTCGTTGTCGTTTTGCTACCATCTTAATTGATTGGGGTGATGCGCCTATCAGTTATGGTACGTTATTAGCGAATGATGGGCCGCGACATCTTATTACAGGGGATGCGCCATATCTTGGGGTGCTATTACCTGATCGCGAAACGGATGGGCAAGCCTCATTACTTGCTGACGGTGATGATAGTAACGGTGCTCGACCGGATGATGAAGATGGGTATATTCAAACTGATATTAATTCAATTTTAGTGGGAGGGGACACTTACACTATCACCGTACCGGTTGTAAGTTCTGGTGATGATAATCTTTATGGGTGGATTGATTTTGATAATAATGGAACATTTGAAATTGAAGAACGTGCGACGACCTCTGTAAATTCTAGTGGAAATGTAAGTTTAAGTTTTACGGTACCGAATGATGTCGTTATTGTTGAAACAACCTATATTCGCTTACGTGTTTGCTCATCAGCAACTAATTGTGAAGATCCAACCGGTAGTGCTGGTGACGGTGAGATAGAAGATCATTTAATTAACTTAACCCCAATTGGTGATCTGGAATTAACATTAAGACTCGATCCGTTATCAACAGTGACATTAGGTGTGCCATTTAATGTTATTGCAAGTGTGATGAATAAGGGCGCTACAATCGTCTCTAATACGACCTTATCTTTTCCTATTCCTTCCGGTTATAGCTTTGTTCGTGCCTATCAAGGTGATGGTGTTACGCCATTAACGATAACTGAATATGATCCTGCTACTGGTATTATTGATTTGGGTAATATTGGTACGGGATTTAATGATTACGCCATTATACGTCTGGCTCCTCAAAGCATGACCGCAGGTGTAATTAATTCTGAAATTAAAACGGCATCTGTACAAGATATTGATTCTACACCTAATAATGGTTTTAGTAATGGTGAAGATGACACTGATGCTGTTACTCCGACAATCACTAATATTATTCAACCTTCAACGTGTGATGCTCCTAGAGCGTATGCTGGAGAGGATGCTTATGTTGATACTAATGGTGAATATATTGTGACACCTAATGCTGGCGATAAAAAAGGGTATTTATGGAGTTTAGATTTTATCGATTTAAATCAACCTCTGTATGCGGAGTTAGCGGTTTATTTAGGTGATCGCAGTGCAAATTCTGGAGGGGCGGCTGGCGAAATAGGCGCTGACGGAATGACCTTTGTATTATCTGCTGATCCACGAGGAATTAATGCTATTGGTGGCTTCGGTGGTGGCTTAGGTGTTGGGCCCGTAAATGGTGGAGTACCTGTTTCTCCTTCTGTTGTCTTTGAATTTGATACTTTTGATAATACTTTTATTGGTGCTAATGATGATGCCCTCGGTGGGCAATATATTGATCATACTGGGGTATATTTAAATGGACAGATATATAACACTGCACCAGCGACAACATTGATACCTGCGACGTCTGTTAATGGCGGCGAATTAGAAGACGGTCGTTATCATATTGCTCAATTTGAATGGGACCCAGCAACAAATATTTTTAGTTATAAATTAGATGGGCAAACAATAGGAACATTTACGCGTAATATACGGACTGATTTAGGCACGAATACCGTCCGTTTTGGGTTTACTGGTAGTACTGGCGCTGCATGGAATTTGCAAAAAGGGTGTTTTACTTTTGCGCCGAATGTTTTAGGTTCTGATTATGGTGATGCGCCTGATTCAACGACATCAACAGGATTTAGAGATTATCAAACCACTTATCAAAATGGTGGTGCACAGCATGTCCAAAGTGATGTGAATGATGATGGCGAAATTGATTTATTGTTAGGTAATAAGTGGGATGCTGATATTGGTATTTTACAAGATATTGCTGCAGTAGCGGATGATGATAATAATATACCTGATGAAGACGGTGTTAATATTCCTCAAACGATGACAATTAACACTATGACAGATATCAGTATTACCGTAACAGAAGATCCTGTTCGTCCTGAAACTGATATTTATATTTATGGCTGGATTGATTGGAATCAAGATGGTGATTGGCTCGATACCGGCGAACAAGTGGTGACTGAAACAAGCGGAGTCTTAGGGGTTAATAATTACTCAATACCAGTACCAGCGACGGCTAATGTTGGTTATACCTATGCTCGTTTTCGTCTTTGTGGAAGAAATGATTGTTCAACACCTTTAGGTCTGTCATCTGATGGTGAAGTGGAAGATTATCGTATTTTAGTGTCAGATTTGATCCCTAATACTACTTGTGATGTTGTTGTCCAAACACGTAAGCCACAAGCGAGTACGGACTATAGCTATAATGAATTAAATATTACCTCCGATCCTTTGTCATGGACCTCATTAGTTAGCCCTATTGCAATAACAAGTCTACCTAATTCAAATAATATTAATGCTATTGGCTTTAATCGTAATGTCGGACTTTTTTATGGTGCAGTTACAGACATGTCAACCACCGAACGCGAACATCATTTATTTGTAACTGATCGTATAGGCACGAGTTTTATCGATTTAGGAAAGATAACGGCTTTAAGCACATCAACTATAAAACGATTAGATACAGGAGATAGCTTTACCTTTAATAGCGGCGATGCATTAAGGCATACAGGATATGTATCAGCACCAGGAAAAGTGTTAGCTTCGCCAACAGTGGGTGATATTAGTCAAGATGGATCGACACTGGTTATTTGGCGAACAAGTTGGGATTCTTTAGTTAAAGTTGATCTCGCGACACAAACCTTTACAACCGTTTTGTTAGATATTGCGACATTGGGAACGTCGGTTGGTGGTGGTAATGTTGATGTAGGGGCTGATATTGCAATTAGTGCTCAAAATGGACTTGGTTATTTAGTTGATTTTGTTGGTGGTAATTTATATAGCGTTGATATTAATACTGGTGCAGTAATTGCGGCACCATTAAATTTTGTTGGCGCTCAACCAACACTTGATGGCAATAATAAGCTTCAACCTGGAGGCTTAGTTATTGATGACTGGATTAATATTTATGCCTTTACCAATGGTGGAAATCACGATAGTGACAATAATGGCACGATAGATCTCAATACTAAAGCGAGTGTTTATCAAATTAATGTTATTACTCAACGAACAAGCTTCATGCTGGATACCGATGAAACTCAATTACAAGGTAATGATGCCGCAGGTTGTGTTGAAGCGATAGATTATGGTGATGCGAAGAGTAGTTATGGACAAGTTTCACACCCTTATATTGATGTGACATTAGATGGTAATGCTGATATTCAAATTGGTACGTTCTGGGATCCTGAATTTACCTCGTGGCATAGTCCCAATAGTGATGCAGATGATAGCCATAGTTTAGATGATGAAGATTTTGCTATACCAGCTTCTATTGTTGTTGAAACAAGTACTCCTCTATCGATAAATATTATCGGCAGTGGTGTTATTAATATTTGGGTAGATTTAAATAATGATGGTGATTTTTCTGATCAGGATGAGCAGGTAGCAACGGAAGTTGCAGTTGTTAATGGCCTAAATACGATCCCTATCATTCTTAATGGTACAACTGCAGCTGGATTCAATGGTTATACTGTTATGCGTTTACGTGTTTGTTCTTCAACGGGGGATTGTAACACAGCCTCAGGTATGGCGAGTGATGGTGAAGTCGAAGATCATCGTTTTGAACTACTTAATCGAATTATTTTACAAGGTGTTGTCTTTGAAGATAATGGCGTTGGCGCAGGCGCTATTGCTCATGATGGTATACAAAGTAATAATGAAAAGGGTATCGCTGGCTATATTGTACAAGCTATATATAAAGGTTCAGGAACGGTAAATTATAATAATAACGATATAATACAAACAAATATAACTAAAGGTAATGGTTCATATCAATTAATTCTTCCTGTTGAGGTGGCCAATAGTGATATTTTGTTAAAAGTGGTAAAAAAATCCAACTGGATAGATATTAGTGAATTTGATAACACTCTTATTTCTCAAGTAGTATCATCATCGACAAATAGCATTACTGATAGCGAAGTATTATTAAATCCATCAGCAGGCGATATTATTAATAATCTTAATTTCGGTAAAGTTAAACAGTCAGTATTAGAATCTGATAATTTCTCAGAAGTAATACCAGGGAGTGCAGTTTATTTTACTCATAAGTTTACGTCTTTTACTGATGGTGATGTTAACTTTTCAATAATCAATAAGAGTCAAACCCCTAGCACTATTAATTACTCTACTGCTATTTATCATGATGAAAACTGTAATGGTAAATTAGAGACAGGTAACGAAAGTTTGCTATTAAATAATATAACGGTAGATGAAAACAATAGAGATGTTTGTTTGATTATTAAGATATTTATACCTAATGAGACACCTTTAGGTAGTATTTATAAATATGACCTAAAAGCTGATATAACATATTCTGATAATGTAAATACAGGACACGGAATAAAATGGGGCATTATAAATGAAGATCAAATAAAGGTTGCTTTTAATGGTGCTGGTGAATTGTTTATAAGTAAAACTGTCCAGAATATTACTCAAGGTACGGATATAAGTATAAGTAATAAGGCAGTTCCCGATGATGTAATAGAATATACCATTCATTTTAGTAATGTTGGACTAGGTAAAATTACGGATATTAAGTTATTTGATAGTGTTCCTCTTTATACATATTTACATGACCCTATTCAATGTTCTGGAGGAGATGTATTATTACCTTCTTTGATAACAATGTGTACGCTTGTTCTTAAAAATGGATTAAATACAAGTGGTTATGATGGTGATGTGGAGTGGGTATTAACTGGTACATTACTTGCTGGTGAGAAAGGTTTCGTTAAATATAGAGTAAAAATAGAATAGATAATGTAGTTTATATTTATATTAACTCTAGATGTTAATATGAATTCAATGACTGATTTAAATAAAAACCCTCATTATGGCCCTTTCTTATATATAAGATATAAGAAAGGGCTACTTTATTATAATGTGCATTGTTCTAATGTTATTTTTTGTTTTGCAAAACTGATTTTTTTTCATTTTGCATTTTTATTTGCTATTTGATTAAAGTAAAAATAACAGTAATTAATAACTTATGTTTGGCACGTAATTAGCATTGATGAAACTGCAATGTAACTTTAAATGATGAGGTGTACTGTGAAGAAATTATTACTAATTATTTTTGCTACTGTAGTGATGTCATTCTCGGTTTATGCTGAAAAGATGGAACCGCTATCAAGCCAAATGGATGCATATGTTGTGATGACTGATGATGCAGGCGAGGAAAAATTAAAACCTGCTGATGAAGTTTTGCCAAAAGATAAAGTAGAGTACAAGTTAACTTATACCAATAATACAGATGATCAATTAAAAGGTCTCGTTATTACAGGGCCAATTCCACAAAATACTTTTTTTGTTTCCGGTACAAATAACACCAAGATTAAATCTGATTTTGTCGTAAGTATTGATGGAGGACAAACGTTTGAACCTGAGCCAGTAAAACGAATGGTAATGAAAAATGGGGAAGAAGTTGAAGTAATTATTCCACCAGAAAAGTACACCGCTATTCGTTGGATGCCAAGTGTTCCAATTAACGCAAAGGAGAAACAAATTTTCACATACCGTATAGAAGTTAAATAGTAATTATTTAAACGGTAGTGAAATGTCATGCCCCATGCTATTTGCAAGGGTTTAGCTACATTATCGTAAATTAACTTAATGACCTATAAAAAGGTAACCACTTTATGAATACGCATTTAAAGCCTATATGTCGATGGGTTGCAGCGGGACTCATAACGGTAGGTGCAGGTACTATTACTAGCCAAGCCCTTGCAGCTACTTCTTCAACTCTCGCTGGAACTGAAATAAAAAACCTAGCATCTGTATCGTATGAAGATACTTTTGGTAACCCATACCAAGCCGATTCAAATGAAGCTGTTGTAACCGTTGCTCAAATTTATGGTGCAACGTTAGAAGCTGATAGAGATAAAACTGCCGCTCCTGGTCAACCTGTCAATCTTAATCATTCATTAATAAATACAGGTAATGGCTATGATTCATATGTATTAACGTATGGTCAAGATTTACCTACAGGTGATACTCGTCTTCCTGGTGGCGATAGCATCAATGCTGATAGTATTACTATGTATCATGATGTAAATGGCAATGGTGTAGCTGATACAGGTGAGCCAGTATTACCTAATGGGCAAGTCATTACTGTTGCTCCTGGTGCCACATATAATGTGGTGTTAGTTGCTGCAGTACCAGTGACAGCATTAAGCACCGATACTCTTGGTGTTCAATTAAAGGCAGAGGCCCATGTTGGTACAGGAGCTCCTGTTCCTGGTAATGTGCTTGATGGCGGTATTAATTATGATTCAGCACCTGATACTAATGGCGATTTAATTCGTGTATCAACAGATGCTGTTGTAAATATACAAAAAACAGCAACTCAACTTACGGGAGTAGGTACTGAGCAAGCATTAGGTATTGATGTTGATGGTAACCCGGCAAATGATTTACCTGTTAATTTAATTCGTTATGAAATAGAAGCGACCAATACGGGTAATACTGCTGCTGAAAACTTAGTGCTATTTGATGGCGCTCCAGAAGGTACTGTATTAGTTAAAACCAGTACGGGTAGTACGTATAATCCATCGAGTTCTGGTTTACTCGGTATCAATGGTGATACACCAATTACTACTGCTGATGATCTTACTGATGAAGGCAGCCATGGTGTTGATTTAGATCAAGATGGTAATGCTACTGATAATGGTGAAGCGGCACTTGATGGTGGTTTAGATCTTAATGGTAACTCAACGAAAACAGATACTGGCGTTGCTGGTGTGTACGCTGTTGATACATCATTAGATCCTAGTACTAAAATTTCGATGACTTTCTATGTTGCTTATTCACCATCGTTAACGCCTGGTGATACTGAGTTCTCGAATACCGCTTATGGTTGTGCTGATTTAGATGGTGATGGTGCTTATACTAGCCCTGGTGAATGTAATGATCCTGATCCTAAAACTGCTGGGCCTGATACGTCAAACAAAACCAAGACTAATTCTGAAACCACATATGGTGTAATGATTACTGATACAGGTATTGACCATAATGGTGACTTTACTGGTAACGGTGGTGGTGATGATGACGGTACTGCGAATGATACTCAAAGAGTAGATAAAGCGGCTGCTGGTAGTAAGGTTATCTTCTTTAACCTTGTTACTAACGAAGGTAATGTAGCTGATGCATTTGATCTAAGTTATGACCTTGGTTCATCAACATTCCCAACTGATACTATTGTTGAATATTGGAATGCCGATGGTTCAGCTAAATTAGTGGATACCTCAGTACCAAGTGACAGTATTGATGATACAGGTATTATACCGCCATCAACGTGTGACAATACGACTCCTCAAACGCTATATGGATTTACAATTAATTGTAACCAAAGATTGATCCGTGTTGTTGCTAAATTACCTGCAAGTTCAGGAGCTAAAGCAACAGCATCAACAATGGTTGTAAGTGCAACGTCTGATGGTGATAGTGCTGTAGTTGACACTAAAACTGAAGAATTAGGTGAGATTTCAGCACCAACAGTTGATGTGGCAAACCAACCATTTACAGCAACAGATATGGATCCAGCAGTAGATCTTGACCCTGTAGACACAGGTGATGGTTTCACTAATGCTGATGTTGCCAATCATTTTAATGATGTACCTTTAGGCTCTATTGTTAGTGCTGATATCTATGTCGCTAATAAAGGTGGAACAAGTGATTCATTTATTCTAACGCCAGAGGGAAGTTATAATACTGGGACAACAAGTTGGGATGCAATGCTACCATCGGGTTGGTCTGTTAAGTTTTATGATAATGGTATTACTAATGGGTTAACTGGTGCTGTTATTGCTGCACCAACCAGTGCTGAATTAACTCAGACTGATACATTACCACCTAATGCTGTTCAACATATTATTGCTAAAATCCAAGTACCTTCGGATGCTGTGTTGGCATTAGCAAATAGTAATCAGGCTAATGCAATTGATGGTAATCCAACTCCTGATGGTGATCTTGACTATATTATTTCAATATTAGTTACTTCAACATCAACCGGTGCAACTAACCGTAAGGTTGAGTCAATTGATGTGGGTTCTTTAGCTGCAATTTCTCTTACACCAACAGCAATCACTAACCAAGTTGAAGCTGGTGGTACTGCTTCATATAGCCATGTATTAGAAAATACTGGTAATACAACAGAAGATATCCTACTTACATCTACTAATAATAAGCCTGATTTCTCAAATACAATTCGTATTGATACTGATGGTGATGGTGTAGCAGATACTGAGCTAGGTAATGTCTGTGCAGGAACGCCTCCTAGTCCTATCCAAGTAATGCAAAACGATAAGATTAATGTCGTTACTGTTGAAGTTATTTGTGATAACGCAGCGGATACTACCCCTGAGTTTACTTTAGAGCCTGGTGAGCAAATACCTCTAGATGTTACGGTATTAACACCAAGTAGCGCACCTAATGGTTTAGTTAATATTACTGATATTACTGCTCAAACAACAGGTGGTTCAGCTCTTACAGTTAACGCTCAAGATTCTACTGAAATTGTAGAAGGTCAAGTACGTTTGTATAAGTATGCAACCTTGGATAGCGACTGTGATGGTACTCCTGATGGAGATAAAGAGTTTGTTGTTCAATTTGATGGCATAGCGCCAGAACAATGTATTATTTGGAAATTAGTAGCTTGGAACCAAGGTACTACCGATGCAATGAATACACTGATTCAAGATCAGCTTACAGAATATACTGATTTTGCAACTGTAGGCGGTGTTGTTGGTGGGCTAACTGATTGTCGTAATACAACTGATGTTGGTGCGATAGAGATGCCAACCAGTGCTACTTATGCATTGAAAGTTGCAGATGTTGGTGCTTTATGTAATCCAACCACAGCAACCGGTGGTGATATCAACGGAAATATTACAGTAGTAGCTGGTGCCTCAAATGTTACATTTGATGTAGGTACTCTATTAGCTGGTGATAAAGCTGTAGGTCAATTCATCGTTAAAATTAAATAAAGTAATCAAGCCTCCATTTTATTATGGAGGCTTATTAAGCTTATTTAATTTAAATAAGTTTAATAAGCCTAACTATCTTTGAATTATTTGCCAGTGGAGAGCGCTTATGGCACTCTTAAATTTAATGTTTAAAGTGAAAGTTTTTATTATATTCATTTTATTATGTATGAGTTCATATGCATTTTCTATGACAAGTGCAGGGACTAAAATATTAAATCAAGCAGAGATGAGATATTTTAATACTGAACTTGGTGAAACATTAATTATATTATCGAATTATGCGTCAGTGAGAGTTGCTGTTGTTTATGACTACGCATTAACACCTGAAGATGATAATACGACAGAACCGGAATCAACACGATTTGCGGCTGCTGGTAGTATTGTTACTTTTCCCGAAGTATTAGAAAATACAGGTAATATAAAAGACAGATACACTTTATTTGTTGAAAATTTACAAGGAGATACCGGTGATATATATACTCGGGATAATGAAATAATCATTTATTATGATCCTAATGGTGATGGCTTAAATAATCCTGGTGAAAGACGGTTAGAATTAGAAAAAGATGAAGATGGACATTATATTACACCCATCTTAAAGCCCGGTGAATTTTTACAATTAACGTATGTCGTTATTGTTCCACCAACAGCTAGAGATGATGATAATTATTTATTTTCTTTTAATACACAATCCGTGGGTGATCCTGAAATAACACGTAAAAATGAGCAACAAATAATTATACGTGAAGGCCCCGCAGTGAATCTGGCTATTCTATCAGACCCTGTTTGTCAGGAATTAGTCTCAAAGGGGAATGAAATTGAATATAGAGTGACTTATGACAGTATCGGTACTGAGCGACCAGAAGCTGCAACTGAACCTTATTCATTCTTTATTAGTGATGGTGGTGATGGTTTAGAAGAAGTAAGTCATGCTGGTTTGTTAATATCTGTTGCGCTACCTGCAAATATAACGATTCAACCTGATAAACGTATTAATGGGGAGCCAGCAAGAGATTACTCACCACGAACGATTATACCTGCAACATCAATGTTTGATGGCGGTATAGTGTTAGTTGGACTTTATGATAATATTATTAGTGGTGGTAATGATAGACTATTAAAATGGATTGATTATTCTATTTGGGATGGTCAAGGTATTGTTGAAAAAATGGGATTCTTAGTTACACCTAGTCATATGGATCCTAATACCAACGGACATTTCACCTATTATTCTATTGTTGATGATGTTGTTGGCGATGAACCGTTTAAAATTTATAGCCAAGCAAGTTTAGAATTGCTTAGTGATGATTCGCTAAATGTGAAAAGTAATGAGCAATGTAATACTTTAAATAATATACAGTTAGAATATAGCGGCGATACTAATATTAGTTTTCAAACTATTAGTATTGATGCTCAAGATTCGAATCTTAATTATTCAGATGGATTAGATTTTGCATCAGCAGACTTTTACTATCTTAATGAGACCCCTAATTTCGATAATAAATTAGATGCAGTATACGCTTATTTTAAATATTCACCAGCGAATGAGAATCGAGGGGAAATAGATGTAATTGGATCTAAAGATTCTAATTTTCCTGTTGTAATAACATCTCAATTTGGTGATGAGTTGAATTGGGTTTTTGTTGAGACTGGGGCCAATACGGGTGTTTTTAGAAGTGTTGTTCCTATATTTACGGTTTTACCTGAAAATGCTGATAGTCCTCGTGAACGTCTTGGTAATGAACATTGTGATAATTTTGATCTGACAGGGAATTCCAATGAGGAAATACAAACAAAAGCTAATGATTATATCAATTTAACAGCGAATAGTTTCAATGGTTCAACACCTACTAATTGTCGAATTGAAGCGAATCCTAATGATATATTAACGATAGAGGTATACAAAAAGGATGGAACAAGTACGAATCTTCGTACAACGGCTAAAGTTAGCCCTCAATTAACTGTCTTTGATTCAACACATTTTTTAACGGATAGTAATAATCAGATTATCTCGGGTTTAGCTGGAAATATTGTTAAGTTTTACAATACGGTTAATGGCCAAGTACCTCAAGTATTAGGTGAGCCAGTTGTCAGTGCAACATCTAATGAAAGAGGTAAAATCCTATTTCCTAAATTACCAGTAACGGCTGAAGGTTATTTTATTGTTGTCGAGCCAATTGATGAATATACATGGCCAACAAAATATACCGATCCGACTGTTTTTAATACATATAGTGTGGGTGCTCCATCTTATGGTGTTAATGGGTATTCGGGGGTTGCGAATTCAGGCTTATTTTATATTCAATCATTAAATGGTCTACCTACATTTGAAGGAATAACAAGTCTTGTACCTAATGCAACGGGCACTATAGTACATATATTTGATATTCCGTTAGATCCTGTTGGGTTAGAACATCGCTTAACATTACAAAAAGATGCAGATAAAGAGACGGCTGAAATTGGTGAGTTTGTTAAATATACTTTAACGTTGCGTAATAATTTACCCAATGCAACAGTATACAATACGCGTGTTATTGATGAACTCCCATATGGTTTTAAATATATGCCTGGAAGCTCGCGGTTGAATGATAAACCACTGGCTGATCCTGAAAAAATAGGTACATCTACAGTCCGTTTTAACATTGGAAATGTTGATGGTAGCGCAGTTGAGCCTAATAGAGGTATATATGTTATTACTTATGTACTGCAATTAACTGCTGGTGCTATTGATTCTGACGGCATTAATTCAGCTTCTGCTATTGCACATACATTAGCGACAAGTAGTGATGTGAGTGCGGGTGATGATGGTTTCCCTATTATTTCTAATATTGCCAAGTATCAGCTAGGGATTACTCAAACAGGGGTGATGTCAGAGCGCGGTATTATTTTTGGTAAAGTCTATGTTGATGCTCAATGTAGTGATGAAATTAAAAATAGTATGTGGCCGATTGGTGGTGTGAAAATTTATTTAGAAACGGGTGATTATGTTATTACTGATGAAAATGGTCAGTATTCAATGTTTGGTATCAAACATGGTAATCATGTTCTGAAAGTCGATAAGTTAACATTACCTACTGGAATTGAGCTAATGCCAATAGATACGCGGAATGCTGGTGTTGGTGATTCTCGATTTGTTGACTTAAGACGTGGTGAGTTCCATAAAGCTGACTTTGTTGCCCCATGTCCAATGGATAACCAGCAAGCTATTTATGAAGAGTTACAAGGAAGAAATAATAATATAAATGGTGATTGGTTATTTGAGACAGCTGAAAAATTTACAGGCTTAAAAAAGAATACACTAAAACCTAAAGTAGGAGAACTAGAGTCAGGGATTGTGAGTGGCCCTAATTCGGCACCTAATAATAGTCAGCAAGTTCCAACTCTAGTGAGTCCAATGTTATATTCATATAGTGGTTATGCTTTGGAATATAAGTCTGGAAATAAACAAGAAATAGAGAATCTATATAAAATATTGCCTGTAGATATTAAAGATGAGGCTTATATTTATCGTATTGATTCAAATAAAGAAGCAATAAGAATTGGATTTTCACATCAAGAAGACAATTTACTTAAGTTGGAAAAAATATTAGCTGAAAAAAATATTGCAACGATGACTGTGCCAACGATTTATAACCGTATTCCATATGAATCACGTTTGAATATTAATAATCAGTTAGCAGATATGATTCCATTACCAGAAAAAGATGTAATGAGAATTACAGCAGCAGAAGCCAAGGAAGGAACGTGGTATTGGCCAAAGAATAGTTATAGTTATCACGGTCGATTTATTGTCGTAGTTAAAGGTAATAATCTTCCTATCCTATATGTCAATGGTAAAGCTGTTAATAATGATCAAATGGGTGAGCGGATTATTAATAAGGAAAAAAATGCACAAATTATTGGTTGGTATGGTGTTGAGTTAGAACCCGGTGACAATTTAGTTGAAGTAAAAGTAAATGATAATTTTGGTAACTTCCGTGTTTTATTAACTAAAGTGTTTTCACACCCTAAATCAGCAGAACGTATTAATTTAACAACTGATGGTGAGGTATTAAAAGCCGATGGTGGACGCTCTGTATTACCAATTAAACTGCAGTTATTAGATGAAAATAATAACTTAGCAAGAGGTACTTATTTTGTAACATTAACGACAGATAAGGGGAATATTTGGTTGGACCCTGATATTCAAGAGCAAGAGACGGGTCATCAAGTTCGTGTAATTAATGGTGAAAAGATAGTTTATCTACGTAGTTCAGATGCGACAGGCCAAATAGAGGTTGTGGCTAATCTTGATGATTTCTCAGATACTTTAAAAGTTTATCAAGTTGCAGCGCAACGCTCATTATTTGTCTCTGGTTTACTTGAATATACTGGACGTTACGGTCGAATGAGTGGTGAAACACCATCTCGTCAAGCCGATGGATATGAAGATCGTAGTTACAGTGATGATGAGCGTGCCGCTCTATTTGTTAAAGGTAATGTTAAAGGCGGAATGCACTTAACACTCAGCTATGATAGTGATAAATCAGACGAAGAGTATCTACGCGAAATATCACCAGATAGCTATTACCCATTACCAGGTGATGCGAGTATCCGTGGTTATGATGCCAGAAGTACCAGCAAATGGTTTGCTAAGTTAGAGAAAGAACGTCACTTCATTATGTGGGGAGACTACAACACCCAAGAGGGAGCTGATACAGCTGATTTAGGTGTCACTAGTCAAACGCTAAATGGCTTCAATGGTATGTATAACAATGGTAAATTTATCGCGCAGTTATATGCTGCACGACCTGATGATTTACATAAAGTTGTTGAAATTAATGGTAATGGTACTGCCATGTTCTACAACATTGGTGATCAACGAATTGTTCGTCATACTGAGACAATAACATTAGTAACCTATGACCGAAATAATCCAGGTTTAGTATTAAGAGAGCGTAGCTTAACTCGTTATATTGATTACACCATTGATTATTTTTCTGGTGATATTCAGTTTAACCGAGTAGTTCCAAGCTTTGATGATGATCTTAATCCAATAAAAGTACGTATTGCTTACGACCTTAATGATGACGGTGAAGCTTATACTATTGCTGGGGGTCGCTTATCTTACCTATTTACACCATATTTAGCGGTTGGTATTAGCTATGAATCTAACGATCACGAGTTAGAAGGTTATGATCTTGGAAGCCTTTGGGTTAATTATGATATTGATAGTCAAACCCAATTAACAGCGTCTGTTGCGACAATGTCGCATGAAGGTAGTGAAAGTGCTAATACAGTAACGACCTCATCAATAGCAGGAGATAAGCTTAAAAATGGTACTGCGGCTAAGTTACGTTTAAAGCGTGACTGGGCTGATTCTTCACAAACAGAGCTTGAATATGCTTATGCTCAAGAAGGTTTCACTAACACAACCGGTGGTGTGACACCTGCACGTCAAGAAGTTCGTTTACGTCACCGTCAGAAATTGATTGGCTTAACGAATTTAAACATTGAAGCTAATCATTCAGAGTCTTTAACAACAGATGAAAAACAACAATCTGTTGGTGCTACGATTGATACTAAAGTCTTTGGTAGTGCATGGACGACCCGTTTAGGCTCTCGGTATATAAAGAATGAGACCAGTGATGGCGATAAGGAACAATATACAACAGCCATTGTAGGTGTTGGCCGTAGCTTTAACTTGTTTAATCGAGCAGGTCGTATTGATAGTGAATATGAGCAAAGCTTTACGAGTAATGAGCAACGACGCTTTAGACTTCAAGCTGATTGGAATATTCATAAGCAAGCTAATCTCTATACGCAATATGAATATATTGACTCAATTGGCGGTATTAGTAACTTAGGCAGTGGTACTACAAGTTTACTGACTGCAGGTATTGATGTTGATTGGCAGCATGGTGGTAGTACTTTCAGTGAGTTCCGTCAACGTGGTGCGTCAGACGGTCGTATATTAGAAGTTGCGAATGGTTACCGCGGTAAGTTTGAAGTTATCCCTGGTATTAGTATTGATCCTGCGGCTGAATATATTGAAGTCATAAAAGGTGAGGGTGAATCTGGTGTTGCTGTTTCATTAGGCATTGCGGATGTACGTAGCCCAAATTATAAGACCACAGGACGAATTGAATATCGTCATGGCGATGATCAAGATTATTACGGTATCTTAGGCGCATGGGTAACACGGTTAAGCCAAGATTGGAGTGCCTTAGTTCGTGAAGAATACCGTTATATAAGTAATAAATCGGCAACTAATAATTGGAATAATCACTTCAGTGTTGGTATCGCTTATCGTCCACGTTTAACTAATCGTTATAACATGTTGAGTGCTTATGAGTGGAAAGTTGATCGGAATGATATTAAACGTATCGCGCATATTCTATCTACCCATCAAAATTATCAAGCATCGAAGGATTGGTTATTATCTGGACGCCTAGGGATTAAGTGGGAAGATTATACCGATTACGATCAACACTATAATTCAGTATCTACTATTATTGATGGTCGTGCTCTGTATTACATTAATCGTCGTTGGGATTTAGATCTCCATGCCGGCGTATTAGGTACTGATGGATTAAGCAGTCGTCGTTATTCATATGGTGTCGGTATTAATTATCTAGTAATGAAAAATTTACGTGCTGGTATTGGCTATAACGTGATTGGTTTTGATGATAGTGATCTTGATCCTCAAGGTTATAACCTGCAAGGTTTTTATTTCAATGTAATGCTCAAGCTTGATGAAGGTTTATTTGGCTGGTTGAGCGAGTAGAGGTAATTAAATAATGAAAGTTATATTCTTTTTATTGCTTGTATGTGCCTGTTTAAGTGGTTGTGTAAATGATAGGGAAATATATACAGACTACGGTAAATTGGCATGTAATAAAGTATGCCCTGAGATTAAGTCATTACTTTGGCCTAGTGTTATTCATTTTGATTTTGATAAATCAAATATTACGGCAGCAGAAAAAAGTAAGCTAGATCAAGTTGCTAAAGTATTAAAACAACGCTCATCATTTAATATTGCAATTATTGGAGCCACAGATCCAACGGGAACTGTTGAATATAATAATGCATTATCATTGCGTCGTTCAGAAGTCGTGGGTAATTATTTACAAACACAAGGAATTGCAAACTCACGGATGGTATTAATTGGCACCGGTGAACATGAGTTATTTCTAAAAACAAATAATAAGCAAAAAAATGTCGTAAATCGTAGAACATACCTTATTTTGCTTGATGCCAATCATAATCCAGTAGATCTTTATTTTAATCAGCTGTCTTTACCATCAGAGCCTCTCATGATGAATAAAGTAAATAGCTTATAATAGGCGAGGATCGTCATATGAATTTTTTCTACAGGTTACTTCCTAAATTTTTGATAACAGTTGCATTGTTATTTAGTTTTGGTGCAATGGCATTGACTGAGTCCGGTATGGTTATTAAAAATCAGGCAGGAGCAACATACCGCGATAGTGCTGGTATTGAGAGAAGTACAACCTCTAATTTAGTTGAGACTATTGTTCAGCCTGTAGTTGCAATGACGCTAACGTCAGATCAATCCAAATTAGGTGCGCCTGATGGCAAGGTTATTTTTACACATGTGTTAACTAACACTGGTAATGTAACTGATACCTATAAGCTTGATTTAACATTGCCTGCAACCGTTATTAGCAGTGCGACTATTTATCCTGATATGAACCCTAAAGATGGTATTGCTGACGTTGGTGATCCCATTATATCAGGAACAACTCTTATTGGTCCTTTAGCCCCGAATGAAACATATTCTTTTGTTATTGTGGCTGATATTTATTCAACGGCAACTGTGGGTGATGTTGATTCATTGACGATTAAAGCCACCAGTCAAGGCGATGTTGTCGATGGTATTCCGGTATCAAGTACTGGAGTTGGTAACGCAACCAATACAGATACGGTAACGGTGACAGATTTACCTATTATTGAAATTACTAAAGCAATGAATGCCGATAATGGTGCTTCTCCAAGTGGTCCTTATGTCGTGACTTTTACCTATAGTAATGTTGGTTTAACCAATATGGACGTTGCCAATACAAATGGCGTTATTTTAAAAGATATTTTACCTGAAGGTATGAAATTTAATGGCGCGGTTAATTGGAGTATTTCAGGTACAGAATTAACACCGACGACAAATACAGGTGGAGGAAATGGCACCGACGGTAATTCAGATCTGACGTTCACAACCTGTATCGCTCCTAATACTGGATGTAGTGTGCGTGATGAAGTTGAATTTACAATGGATGGCCTTGCTTCTGGTGAATCAGCAACTATCTCATTTGAAGTGATGATTGCTAACGGTCTTTCTGCTGACACGTTATATAATAACGGTATATATGGTTTTGATGCAGATAATAGTGGTCAAGTTGATTCTGGAGAGAAAGAAACCACGAACACTAATATTGTACCATTTAGGGTCAATATGAATTTTGGTGTTATTGCCAATAATGGTGGTTGTGATGCTGGTACGGATAATAATTGTGATGGTAATGACGATACGAATCATGAAACCGTAAATGTACCTACAGCTAAACAGGGCGAACGTGTTGCATTTACTAATTATATTTGGAATATTGGTAATTCAGCCGATACGTTTAATATTACTTATGATACATCTTCTTTCCCAACAGGAACCAGTTTCTTCCTTTATAAAAGTGATGGTATAACACCATTGGTAGATACTGATGGTACATCAGATCCTGATACTGGGATTATTCCTGCAACGGGAGAAACGTGTCGTGCATATCAAGTAACTGACTCATCAAATAATTGTGGTTATAAGGTGGTATTAATTGCAACATTACCGCCAAACTTTTCGGGGACAGGTCCTTTTAAGGTCTTTAAACACGCGACATCATCTAATGATACGTCGATAACAAACAAAGTCATTGATGAGTTGGGGGCAATTGAAGCTAGTACCGTTGATTTAACTAATAATTTTAGAGCTGAAACTGCGACAACAACCGAAGATAATTGTGACGACTCGAGTGATAATTGTGGTTTTGGTGCAGGAGCTGAGCCAACACCTGTAACGACAAATGTTGTTGTGCCTGGTCAAACAACGCGCTTTACATTATATGTGACCAACACTTCAGCTGTCGCTGATGGTTATCAACTAGAATATAGTAGTACTGATTTTAATGCTGGCGTGTTACCTGCTGGTTGGACGGTTGAATTTAAAAATATAAGTAATGCTAAGATCTCGGATATCGCAGTTGTTTTACCCGATGCGACACAGGTATTTTATGCTGATGTAACCGTACCAATTACTAGCCCCACGGTAACTCAATCGATATATTTTAAAGTATCATCAGCAACTACAGGTGTGAGCGATGTTAAGCATGATGCTGTAACTACAGATAATAGTGGTTTATGTATTGGTTTAGTGTCTGATTCAAGCATGACAATTCCAGTCGGATCGTCAGGGGTTTATAAGCATACAATTACTAATACCAGTAATGATGCTATTAATAATATTCCGTTGACTATAACCAATAATATTACTGGATTTAGCGCTATTATTTATGAAGATACAGATAGTGATTTAAACTTATCAGCGGCAGATGTTGCCATTACGTCAATTGCAACATTAGCAGCTAAAGAGAGTAAGCTTCTTTTTGTGAAAGTATTTTCAGCTCCGAACTCTGCGGAAGGTATAACTAATATCACAACAGTAACAGCCACAGTTCCTTGTGGTACGGTGACAGTACAAGATTCAACGACGATATCTAACACCAATATGAGTGTTACTAAAGAGCAAGCGTTAGATGCTGGCTGTGATGGGAGTGCGGATGGGCCGTTCTCTACCAATAATATTTCAGCAGCACCTGATGAATGTGTTATTTATCAACTAAAAGCGCAAAACATCGGGATCAAAAATGCTGTGAATGTGAAAATAACAGACGCAGCACCAACATTTACTACTTTCCTTGTAATTCCAGGCACAATTCCAACCATAACGACGGGAACAATTAATCCGATAACGAATGGGGGACAGGGGGCTATTGTGGGTACCGCCGGTACTGTTACTCCTGGTAATTCAGAGACATTAATATTTGGTATAAGGATAGATAAATAAGAGCTAATTAAAAGTTATCGTTATTGTTGACGGAAACCCTTGCTTGGTTATTATTGATCAAGCAAGTTTTTTTATTTAGATAAATATAATGTTTAATTATTAAAATAAAACCCTGTGATTAAATAAGTAATTACAGGGTTTTGTTTATTTATATTAATAAACTAGTTATTTTTAGAAAGGATATTTATTGCTCGTTTATTACCTTTTAAAGCGGATTTTTTAAGCCAATACTCAGCTTGTGAAATTGATGAATTAACACCATCACCATTTATATAAATACTTGCTAAATTGTACATGGCTTTATTGTTGCCATGAGATGCCGACTTTTTATACCAATAAATAGCTTCGTTGAAGTCTTGTTTAATTAATTCACCTTGATCATATAATTTTGCCAATTCAAAGCTTGCTGCAGGATATCCTTTTTCATCGGCTGATTTTAGATTGTTAATAGCAATGTTAATATCGTTATCTATTAATTCTAAATTATCAATACTTAAAATAGCAAGATCAAATAATGCTTCTGGTAATTCATTCTCTGCTGCAGTTTTTAAATGCGTAAAACTTTTTTTAGTATCAATAGGGATATCATATAGTCCATGATGATAAATGTCACCTAACAGAAGATGTGAGTATTGATGGCCTTTTTCTGCTGATTGTTGCAATAAATTTATAGCTTGTGAAATATTACGATTTAATTCCAGATAAGAAATCGCTAATAAATGATTTGAATATTCATTATTATTTTTGTTATTTTTAAGAAGCTCAATAACTTTTAAATGTTGTTGTTGTCTGAAGTAGATGTATCCGAGCGAATAGGATGATGGAATGTGTTGATTCTCATGGTTAATTATCAAATGTGATTCAGCTTCTTTGTAGTCAATATCACCACCTCGCCCATCAATTAACATTAAAGCATAGTAATAACGACTAAGGAGATGATCTTTTTCAGCGGCTTGTTTATAAAGAGAACGTGCTTTATCTTCAGATAATGGAATTAATTTACCTTCTTCATATAGAGCGGCTAAATAAAACATTGCATCAGGATCGTCCCTTGCGTAAGAAATTATTTTATCAAGATATAATTTACGTTGATTAACGGATGTTTTTTTGTCTTCAATAGCTAAAATAGCGGTAGTTAATGGAAACTGTTGTTGGTCTTTATTTTGTGACGAAATTAAGTTTTGTTTGTTTGTATCTATATTAGAATTTGTTTGTAGGAAAGTATTTTCTGCTGAGCAGCTAGTTAGTATTATTAAACTTGATAATATGAGTCTTTTCATTATTGATTTCTCCTATCCCTGTACTATTGTTATTTTAGAACATAACTTAAAGGGATGTATTATGCGCGTGATATTTATTTCATTATGCTTTTTGTTATTAACAGCATGTGCTTCAAGTAATTTAACATCGTCATGGGTAGATAAGACATATACTAAAATGCCAATTAAAAGTTCATTAGTAGTCGCTATGTCTGATAATTTACGTATCAGACGTATATTTGAAGATGATATGGTTCAAGACTTACAAGCGAAAGGTGTTAATGCTATTGCTAGTTCGCAATTATTTCCTAATCGATTACCTTCAAAAAGTGATATAGCGGGGTATATTAATAAACATAATACCCAAACAGTTTTTGTTGCTAAATTAGTTAATATTGAGGAAAAAAATATTAATTATCCAGGAAGTCGTTATGGTTATGGAGGCTATAGTAGTGGGCTTTCATTTAATAATTATTATAATAACTCTTATAGTTATATTTATGATGATAGCTATACCGTATCGTACGAATTCGTTAATGTTGAATTTACGTTGTTTGATACACAAAGTCATAAGCCGATTTGGTCAACATCATCAGAGTCAGTTGATCCAAACAATATGAACGATATTATTGCTGAGTTAACTCATATTTTAATTGAAAATATGCAAGATAATGGTGTTGTGAGATAACGTTATTACTATAACCACATGTTTTTTGTCTTAGCCTTACGGCATTAGTGCCTGCCGTAAGGCTTTTTAAATTGTGGTAATGACAAAAATCAACTTTTGTATGATGAAATATTACGCACTTGAGTTGATTCCTTGTGGGTATTTTGATATTTGTGCTACAAATTGATATAAATCAAATAATAACAATGACAGTTACACTATTATGCACGAGAATTTCGGAATGAGATGAGGTCTGGTGGCCTTCTCGGTCTTCAAAACCGATGTGAGCTGTATAAGCTTTGGTAGGTTCAATTCCTGCCTCTTCCGCCATTTTTCGCGCGTTTAAATGGTTCCTCTGCCACTCTTACTATCTCATTTTGAGTCCATAGTATGAGTGCTGTTGTCTGCAATTCAGCCAAGGAACTTACCGTGACCACGATAACATCTTCAGAACTACCTTCTTCATCGACAGTATCAACTATCTCAACTATCAATTATCGTTTACCTCAAATTGAACAATTACTTCAGCATCCAAATTTAGCTGACTACGTGCGTTTACTCAGCCGTCCAGTTGTGACCAATACCTTGCGAGACTTATTTACGTCTATTCGTCAACACCCTGATTTTAAAACCCAAGGTGTTAATAATATTGATGTCATGGAATTAGTGCTTAATAGTTGTCGTCAACTGTACCGACGTCGTCAACAGCGGGTGATTAATGCTACTGGTATTGCAGTGCACACCAATCTAGGGCGTTCACCAATTAATGAGCAAATTTGGGACAATGTAAAAGCAGTTAATACTGGTTATAACAATCTTGAATTGAAGCTAAGTGATGGCAAGCGTGGTGATCGTAATGGCCTATTATCAACGTTAATCCATTCGTGGATAGGGGCTGAAGATTGTGTGGTGGTGAATAATAACGCCGCATCAGTATATTTAGTCCTCCATGCTCTAGCGGCTGGCAAAGAAGTTATAGTGTCACGGGGTGAGCAAGTACAAATTGGTGGCGGTTTTCGTATTCCTGATATTTTAGCACTTTCTGGGTGTAAGTTAGTTGAAGTTGGTACTACTAATATCACTACGAGCGATGACTATATTAATGCGATCACTGAAAATACAGCGATGGTATTAATGGTGCATCAGTCTAATTTTTCAATGCAGGGATTTACTGAGTCACCTGATATTCAAGATGTAGCTCAACGTTTACCTGAACATGTTTCATTAGTGATTGATCAAGGGTCTGGTTTATCGTCAGAGCAATACGCCCAAAGTGAGGTGTCATTACCGCGCTATTTGCAGATGGGCGCCGATTTAGTGTGTTTTTCTGGTGATAAAATTATCGGTGGACCGCAAGCAGGTATTATTGCTGGTTGCCAAACGCTTTGCCAACAATTAGCCAAGAACCCGATGATGCGTACTTTCCGTCCAGGACGAATTGTATTATCGATGCTAGAGCAATTATTAGTCCAGAAATTAAACCGTAATCCTGCCGCATTTGGTGTGGCACAGCAAGCGTTAGATCGTGCTAAAGACAGTCAATCTCTAGCTCAACAATGGGCGCAACGCTGGAAGTCTTATGTTCAGGCTGTGCCTCTTGTGATGCAAGTTGGTGGTGGTGCAATCCCAAGTGAAACTTATCCTTGTTATGGTCTAAAACTTACCTTACCGGGTAAAGCCCAGTTACATTTAGATGCGTTACGTGACTTGCCGATACCCATTATTGGTTATGTTAATAGTAATCAGCTGCTATTAAATGTCGCGACCTTATTAGAAAGTGATCATGCGGCATTTATTGCTCAACTTGATAATTATATTCAATCTTACACTCATACTGAGGCTAAATAATGGTGGCATCATCAACACAATATCAAGCCGTGGTTGGTCTTGCTGGCCATGTTGATCATGGAAAAACCGCACTTATCGAAGCATTAACTGGCATGATAACCGCGCGACCTCATGAGCAGCAATTAGGGATGACTCAGGATTTAGGTTTTGCCCATTTTCAAGACGATAATGGCAATACCATCGGGGTGGTTGATGTTCCTGGTCATGAGCGTTATTTACGCAATATGGTTGCTGGTGTCTGGCATTTGAATGTGCTGCTATTGGTGGTTGCCGCTGATGAAGGCTGGATGCCAATGACTACTTCACACCTTGATGTCGCCCATGCGATGGGTATTGAAGATATTGTGGTGTGTATTAACAAACGCGATAAAGTCAGCGCAGAACAGTTAGCAGTAATAGAAGATCAAGTTTTAGAACAGGTGATGGAACGCAGTGGATTGTTACCTGAAATTGTTACAGTTTCTGCGTTAAAAAAAGACAATATTGCTGCTTTACGTCAGCTTTTGATTGAAACAGTACAAGTTAATATTGCTCGTCATAAAGTGGTCGTGCCAGCTAGTAGTGATGAAAATATCGACGCTGACCAAGTTAGTGCGCCTTTAATGTATATTGATCGGGTCTTTGTCGTAAATGGTATTGGTACAGTTCTCACTGGTACGTTAGCGCAGGGGCAATTAGCGATTGGTGATAAAGTACGTTGTCAGCCATCAAATCTTGTTGGAACTGTGCGATCTATTCAAGCTTATCATCAACAGTTAACTTCAGTTTCGGCAACATGTCGTGTGGCTGTTAATGTCAAAGGTGTTGGTCGTAAAGACGTTGCCAGAGGACACTTGATAACTGGCATGGATCAACAAATCACTTTACGTGATCAATGCATTGTTCGATTAACAAAAACGGCGCTTAAGTTAAAAGTTAAAAAACAACGCCAAGTGGAAGTTGCAATGGGGACGTGGCATGGTACTGCACGTTTGAGTTATATCCCTAATACTGAGCTGGCACGATTAGTGTTTGAAAAGCCAATGCCATTATTATTTGGACAACGATTAGCGATGATCCAAAAAGGCGGTAGTGGTTTACAGCACGGTGCAGAAGTGGTGTGGACTGATTATATCTTTGGTTATCAAAAACGCCGTTTATATGATGTGTTGAATAATTTACCCCAGCAATTACAGCCAGAGTCACAAAGACAGATGTTGTTAGTATTACAGGGGTATTTTGAATGCCATGAAGTTGATTTCAAACCGTTAGAACAACAAACTTTCATCGCCCCATTTTGTTTTGATAGCCAATGGTTAGCCAATATATCTTTGCAGATCGAAACATTACTCAATGCCGGGATCTCTATGGCTTCAGCTGAATTATGCAGTCGTTTGCGAATCAACGATGCTGTGATTGAGTTGATAATGCAGCGCTTGAAACAGCAAGATAAAGTCCATTTAAGTTACGGTAAATGGTGCAGCGGACAAGGTGATAATGAAGATGATTTGCCGCAAGTAGCGTTAGATATTTTGCATCAAATTCGTCAGTTTGGTAAAGCAGGTCTTGAGCTTAATAAAGTAAAAATTACGGGTGGTAAAAAGTGGTTACGACAATTAAGTCATCAGAAATATATTACCGCACTTGATGAAAATATCTATTTTGATATGGGGGTATATTTAGCGCTTGTTAAAGCCGTAATTGCTGATCATCAACCCCATGATCGTATTTCGATGACAGATATAAAAGATCGTACAGAACTAAGCCGTAAATATTCAATTCCTCTTGCCAATCGAATGGAAAAAGATGGTTGGGTTAAGCGTGATAATGATGAACGTATTATTTTAAAAGCATGGCAATAAATACGACGCAAGTGATGTTTGAGATTTATTGTTAAGCAATGATGCCCCTTACTTTAAGCAGTGATAAGTAAGGGGCATTTTTGTATATAACAGCTGGTGATGTGATGAAAAAACGATTTCTGAAATATATGCTTCGACAGTTAATGTCGAAAGGTGTCGACATTGAGTGTCGATAGCGGAGGGTATGACACACGGAAGTCTGTATTTGTTATACAAGGAAGCATTTTTTAACCACTACATTTTATTAACTCATTGATATTAAAGGATCTATATAAATAATTCCTGTGTGGCATATTTCTTGCTTTAATAGGTTTTTTTGCGATTGACTAGGTAGACAATGAAAAGCTTTGTAATTGCAGATCCTGAGAAGTGTATTGGTTGTGGCACCTGCATGGCAGCATGTTCGACAGTACATAAACAACAAGGACTGCAAAGCCATCCCCGCCTGACCGTGGTTAAACTAGATGACGCTACCGCGCCTGTAATGTGTCGTCATTGTGAAGATGCACCTTGTGCCACTGTATGTCCAGTACAAGCGATCACCAAACAACAAGATCGTGTCATGCTTAATGAAACATTATGCGTAGGTTGTACTTTATGTGCTGTTGCTTGTCCTTTTGGTGCAATCGCTTTTGATGGTAGTCGACCTGTTGCGATGGCAAATAGTTATGATACCTATATCCCTTCAACCATTCGTTCAAGTAACCCTTCAACTTCAATTCCAAGCACATTTGGTCAAGATATTCTTGCTTGGGAACCTGGAGTAAAGAGCATTGCTGTTAAATGTGATTTGTGTGGTTTCCGTGAACAAGGACCAGCCTGTGCTGAAGTCTGTCCAACACAAGCGATCGTGATGATCGATGAAGCTAATATTGCTAAAGCGCGTGATATTAAACGTGAGTGTGCGGCAGATAGTTCAGCGTCAGCCAAAGGTGGAGCAGTAACACGATGAGCCCATTAGTTTTAGTTTGTTTTGCTGTAATCAGTTATGCCGTGGCTGCGATTTTATCGTACCAAGGACGTAAGTATGAACAAGAAAGTTTACGCCTTGCCGGTGTGATCAGTGCCTTTGGTGGCCTGTTTGGCATCATTGCAGGTATTAGCACTATAGTTACAGGTTACGATACTGCCGATGCGACAGCAGCAATGAGTCACTGGTTTACCATGGATATGTTATCAGCACTGATGGTGGTGGTTATTTCTGTGGTAACGATGGCTGCATCTGTTTATTCGATTAACTATCTTGAAGAATACTACGGCAAAGGTGGTTGGAAAGTTAATGTACTTTTCAATATTTTTGCAGCAGCGATGACAGCAATTGTGGTGTCAGCTAATGTAATGGTCTTTATTGTTTTTATGGAGATCATTTCACTGGCTTCGTGGCTGATAGTCATTAGTGATGGCAGTGCTAAAAGTAAAAAAGCAGGTTTGCAGTATTTTATTGCCGATCATGCTGCAAGTCTATTAGTTGTCGTCGCATTTATGATTGTTGCTTCTCATGCCGATAGCTATCAATTCAGTGCAATTATGCAAAACCCTGTTACTGGCGCGCTGGCATCGTTAGTGTTCCTACTGGCATTGGTTGGTTTCGGAATTAAAGCTGCGGGTATTGGCTTGCATGGTTGGTTACCGAAAGCGTATCCAATTGCACCGTCATATTGCTCAACCTTAATTTCTTGCGTAATGGTTAAGATCGGCATCTACGGTATTTTGAAGTTTGCGATTTTATTCCTTGGCGCAACCCAATTATGGTGGGGTTTCCTTGTGTTAATCTTTGGTGCCGTATCTTCTGTTCTTGGCGTAATGTATGCACTAGCAGAACACGATATCAAACGTTTATTAGCGTACCACACCATTGAAAATATCGGCATCATCCTAATCGGTGTTGGCGTTAGTATGATTGGTATTGCATCTCATCATCCAGTCTTGGCACTGCTAGGTCTATTAGGTGGCTTATACCACTTATTAAATCACGCAGTATTCAAGGGCCTATTATGTTTAGGTTCTGGTTCAATCGTATTCCGCATGCATACTAAAGAAATGGATGACATGGGCGGCTTGGCAAAAACAATGCCTAAGACTGCTGCTGCGTTCTTAATTGGTACTTTGGCAATTTGTGCATTACCACCATTAAATGGTTTTGTTTCTGAGTGGTTTATTTACCAATCACTATTTAGCATGGGTAAAGTAGGCACAGTAGCGAACTTACTATTTGGTCCATTCGGCATGGTAATGCTGGCCTTTACTGGTGCATTAGCTTGTATGTGTTTTGTGAAAGTGTACGGTATTTGTTTTACTGGCGCGCCAAAAACAGAACGTGCTGCGAATACTCGCGAAGTGGGTCCTGCGATGATCACTGCGACGACATCACTGGCTGTATTGTGTGTTGTACTTGGTGTATGTGCTCCGTGGATTGCGCCTTATTTCTCATCAATTGCATCTTCAATGTTGAACATGGCGCCAATAACGGTTGCACATGGTTTAACTGTTTACCCAGCCGTGGCTGACCAAGCAATTCTTTCTACCCCCGTGATTGCGATTGCACTGATGCTCTTAACCTTAGTGCCTGCAGCATTACTTTATGCATTCCGTCAACGTCGTCTTGCTCGCCGTCACCAAGGTGATCCTTGGGCATGTGGTTATCAATATGAACAAAAAATGACAGTTTCTGCTGCGAGTATTACTCGTCCGATGCGTCATATGTTTGGGTTTATTTATAACAATCGCCAAACGTCATTTACGGAGCGATTTGTACTGCCTTATTTAAGTAATGGTAGTGAAACACCAACATTAGATAGCCGTAAAGTCTGTCGATTCTGCATTATTGCTGTGGTAGTTGTGTTGTTGTTTGTTCCTCTCATTTCAGGAGTTAGTCTCTAATGTCCCCACTTGAAATGCCAACAGCGGGTTGGATTGTATTAGCGATTGTCCAAGCCATATTAATGCTGATGTTAGCGCCACTCGCTACCGGTTTCTCTCGCGTTATTCGTGCCAAAATCCATTCGCGCCAAGGGCCGGGTGTTTTGCAAGACTATCGTGATATTGCCAAATTATTACGTCGTCAATCTGTTGCTCCTGCTAATTCCGGCTTTATTTTTTGGATCATGCCATGGGTACTTGTGGTCACGATGCTATTAATTGGTATGGCATTACCGACCGTAACGCAAGTGTCACCGTTTCCAATTTCTGGTGACATTATTACTGACATTTACTTGTTAGCGATTTTCCGGTTCTTCTTCGCCCTATCAGGTATTGATTCAAACAGTATGTTTGCGGGTATGGGTAGTAGCCGTGAATTAACACTAGGTATTTTGGTTGAACCCATTTTAATCCTCTCAATTGTCGTGGTAGCACTGAGTGTAGGTACCACTGACTTAGGCTATATTAGCCATGCGTTAGCAAATAATGAGTGGCATCATCCATTGACGATTATTCTTGCGGGTGTTGTGTGTGCTTTCGCGCTATTTATCGAGATGGGCAAAGTACCGTTTGATAGCGCAGAAGCAGAACAAGAGCTTCAAGAGGGTCCTGCTACAGAATATTCAGGTTCTGCATTGGCAATGGTTAAATTAGGTTTAGGCCTAAAACAACTTGTAGTTGCACAGCTATTTCTTGCGATTTTCATTCCGTGGGGGAAAGCAAGCAGCTTGAGTTTCGGTGGCTTATTTTCAGCAACTCTTATTTTGTTGATTAAATTGTTTGTGGTGTTCTTGATTGCGGGTCTAGTTGAAAACACTATGGCGCGAGTGCGTTTTACTCAGGTTCATCGTGCGATTTTTCCTGCGTTTTTAGTGGCTGTATTGGCACTGATTTTTTTAATTTTTGGTTGGTAAGTAATAGATATGACAAACAATACATCTCAACAATTTCACTCGCAGCCACAAGCGGGTCGTATTGGTAAAAACTATGTCGATGGTGTGAATCATTTCTTTCCATCCGCGATTATTGATGAAGAATGGCAAACAGAAAACCAAGTTACTATCACCGTTAAAATGACCTCGTTGGTTGAGGTGATGAAATGGCTTTATTATGATCAAGGCGGCTGGTTAACAGTAACGTTTGGTAATGATGAGCGCAGCTTAAATGGTCACTTTGCGGTATATCACGCGCTTTCTATGGAAGGTGAAGTGAAAAGCTGGGTGACGGTTAAAGTTTTGGTCGATGCCAATAGCCAAGAATTTATTTCTATTACACCGACCATTCCAGCAGCAGTATGGGGCGAGCGTGAGATCCGTGATATGTACGGTTTGCGCCCTGTAGGTTTACCTGATGAGCGTCGTTTAGTGCTACCGGATGACTGGCCTGAGAATCTGCACCCATTACGTAAAGATGCGATGGATTACCGTCAGCGTCCACAACCTACTACAGAAACTGAAACTTATCAGTTTGATAACCAGTTAGGTGATGATAGCAACCGTATCGTACCTGTTGGTCCATTACATATTACTTCTGATGAGCCGGGTCACTTCCGTTTGTTTGTTGATGGCGAAGACATTGTCGATGCCGATTACCGTATGTTCTATGTCCACCGTGGTATGGAAAAATTAGCTGAGACACGCATGGGTTACCATGAAGTCGCGCAGCTAACAGATCGTGTTTGTGGTATTTGTGGTTTTACCCACAGTGTCGGTTACAGCAACACCATTGAAAATGCGTTATCCGTTGATGTGCCATTCCGTGCCAAGATGATCCGTACGGTATTACTTGAAGTTGAACGTCTACATAGCCACTTATTAAACATCGGTTTATCAAGTCACTTTGTTGGTTTTGACTCTGGCTTTATGCAGTTTTTCCGTGTTCGTGAAAAAACGATGGAACTCGCTGAATTGCTAACAGGCGCGCGTAAAACTTACGGTATGAATTTAATTGGTGGTGTACGTCGTGATTTCTTAAAGGATCAACGCGTTAAAGGCATCGCGATGGTTAAAGAAGTTCGTCAGAAGTTTTCTGAATTGGTTGATGTTTTACTTGCGACACCGAATATCGGTAGCCGTACTGAAGGCGTAGGTATTCTAACTAAGCAAATTGCACGCGATTACAGTCCAGTGGGGCCGCTAATTCGAGCAAGTGGTTTTAACCGCGATGTACGAACAGTTCATGGTCAATCATTAGAATCATACGGCAGCGTGCCAATTGATATTCAAGTTATGGAAAATGGTGACGTATTCTCACGAGTAATGGTACGTGTGCGTGAAGTGTTTGAATCATTAAATGTGATTGAGTACGGTCTTGATCACTTACCGCCAGGTGCAATTTTAACTGAAGGTTTTGATTACAAACCTAACAAATTTGCGCTTGGTTTTACTGAAGCACCACGTGGTGAAAACGTACACTGGAGTATGACTGGCGATAACCAGAAATTGTTCCGCTGGCGTTGTCGTGCGGCGACATATGCTAACTGGCCAACATTACGTTACATGTTACGTGGTAACACTGTGGCTGATGCGCCGTTAATTATTGGTAGTTTAGATCCATGCTACTCATGTACTGACCGTGTAACGATTGTTGATACTAAAAAGCAGCGCAGTAAAACTGTTCCTTATAAAGCGATTGAGCAATACAGCATTGACCGCAAGAACTCGCCATTCAAGCTTTAGGAGGTCATGTGTTTAAGTTATTAAAAACAGTACTTAAAACAGGTAATGTCACCATTAAGTATCCTTTTGCTCCGATGGAAGTGAACGAGGATTTTCGTGGTAAGCCAGAATTAGATGCTGATCAGTGTTTATCTTGTGGTGCTTGTACCCGTGCTTGTCCTGCCAATGCCTTGATCATGGAAACCGATACCAAGGCGGGGACTCGTCGTTGGGAGCTTTCAACTGCGCGCTGTATTTTCTGTGGCCGTTGTGAAGAAGTGTGCCCAACTCATGCGATTAAACTGACTCAAAATTTTGAGTTAGCCGTAACGAATAAAGCTGATCTTTATGATGAAGCGGTCTTTAGCTTAGCAAACTGTCGTCAATGTGATCGTCCATTCGTTGCTCGCAAGCTACTTGAATATGTGATGGATACTTTAGCGCACAGTGGTGTAACTGGTGAGCAACTGCAAGAACGCCGTAAACAACTTGAAACTTGCCCTGAATGTCGCCGTAGCAACAATATGTTAGATAGCGAAAATGTCAGTCACCTACGTTACCTTGAGGAGCAAAAGTGAAAGGTATTAAACAATTAGTTGGCACAGCCCATACTCAAACTGTACCGGTTGAATTGCCACCGAATAGTCAAAAACTAAAAGATGCATTGATCAAAGAAATTCGTCGTTCAGCGTATGTATACCGTGTTGACTGCGGTGGTTGTAATGCGTGTGAGATTGAGATTTTTGCAGCGACTACGCCAATTTTTGATACTGAGCGTTTTGGTATCAAAATTGTTGCCTCACCGCGTCATGCAGATATTTTGCTTTATACCGGTTCGGTAACCCGTGCAATGCGTGCGCCAGCATTACGTGCTTATGAAGCTGCTCCTGATCCTAAAATTGTAATTTCATACGGTGCATGTGGTTGTGATGGTGGTATTTTCCACGATCTTTATTGTGTCTGGGGGGGGACTGATAAGATTGTACCTGTCGATGTGTATATTCCTGGTTGCCCTCCAACACCAGCGGCAACTATTTTTGGGTTTGCGGTTGCGTTGGGTTTACTTGATCAAAAACTGAAAGCGAAAGTACACCAACCGGAAGAACAAAAGGCGAGTTTAAAACACACCGAAATTCCATTGGATATTAAGGTGATGATTGAACGCCAAGCGCGTTTACTTGCTGGTTATGTACAGGGACAACGTATTGCTGATGATGTATTGACCGTCCTTGCAACCTGTAGCGCAGATAATGTAGATCAAAAAATCAGTGCGTATCTTGCGACCAAAAATGATCCACGTTTAACAGAAATTGTTAATATTTTACTGTCAAAAACCATGGCAGCATTAACGGGATCGGCAGCTTGCCCAAATGCGCAGCAAGAGCCAGCATCATGTGGGGGCTGTAACCATGAGTGATGTTTTAGCTGAATTAACACAATCTCGCCATTTTCAAGGCCGCGTTTACTTTTATAGTTTAGGACGCAAGTTTGTAGATGAAAGCTATGATGTGCCAGAAGAAGCTAAACAGATCATGTACTACAGCTTAGCGATTGGTCATCACTTAGGGGTGGTTGATTGCCTTAAAGCAGTAATTGAATGTGAAGGGGATGAATACCTCACATGGATCAGTGGCCTGCCTGAAGATGGTGAAGCCTTTAATAAAATGAAAGGCTATTTTGTGTTTGGTGAAATCACTATTTATCCTGAGCATCTTAATATGCTGGCACTTGCTTTTGATCGGATTGATAGCACCACGCAAAATGCTCGCTCACAGCAATTAACCCGTGATTTTATTGCCGCCTTAGGGGATATTCACCGTGAACCGACGATGTATATGATGATTCGAGGAATACGCTAACCATGTTACAGGAAGTGAATTTGTCTACCGTTATGGGCGAAAGTGTCTCTAATGATGATGTTGATCTGTCTGTCAGCAATATCGTGCTTACTGTTGGTAATAGCATGATGGGTGATGATGGTGCCGGCCCATTATTAGCGAAAATGATCAAAGATAATCCAATTGCAGGCTGGAGTGTGCTTGAAGGCGGCTCGATGCCTGAAGATTGTTTGCACCTTATTCGTAAAGCTCAACCTCAGCGTGTGATTGTGGTCGATGCTGCAGATATAGGTGAACAAGCAGGAGAGGTAAGAATTATTGATCCAGAAACTATCGTTGATATGTATGTTGTTTCTACTCATAGTTTGCCATTAAATTTCTTAATTGATGATTTAAAAACCTTTGTCCCTGAGGTTATTTTTGTGGGTATTCAGCCTGCGATTGTGGCATTTTCATTTCCGCTAACTGAGATGGTGCAAACGGCAGTTAAAACTATTTACCAGCGTTTGCCTGAATGGCAAGGGTCGGGTGGTTTTGAGCATTGCTAATACTTATTTGTCGATATTATTGCTATCGGGTGTCGAGGTGTGTCGATAGTCACTGACGATAAGTGTCGATATAATTGACGAAGTTGATGACTTTATCGACATTGATAGAAAAGGAAGTACAGCACTGCATGTACTTCCTTTTTTTTTCTTTTAATTTCATTTGGTTAAAAATAAATTAATGATTTTGTAATTTATGGCACAACTAATGCTTTATAGGTATAGCAGCATAAGACTATGTTGCGAGATATCGATATCAACAAGGTATAGACCATGAACCGGTTTGTTTTTGCAGATCCAAATCTGTGTATTGGGTGTCGAACCTGTGAAATTGCATGTGTCGTTTCTCATCAAGCAGATGGAAAACTAACGGGTGTTGCTCCAGCTGATTTTTCACCACGTTTAACCTTGGTGAAAAATGCGCATGTAACAACACCTGTAATGTGCCGTCAATGTGATGACGCACCATGTGCGCAGGTTTGTCCTAATAACGCTATCGTTTTAGAAGATGGCTATGTAAAAGTGATTCAGTCACGTTGTATCGGGTGTAAAACCTGTGTCATTGCTTGTCCCTACGGTGCAATGAATGTCGTGACTAAGATGGTTGAAGAATCAAAAGGTGCGTCGCTATTTAAGCGTATGGTGCCTAAGTCTCAAGCATTAAAATGTGACTTGTGTTCTCATCGTGAAGCAGGTCCTGCGTGTGTAGAAGTTTGTCCTACTAGCGCTATTCAGATTATTGAAGCTGAAACATTGATTGAAACAAACAAACAAAAACGTGAAGCAGCTGCGCTCAATGCTGCTGTAGCGATTGCTCGCTAGTGTTGAAAACTCTCGGTTTACAATACGCATTAATAACAATTACAGCCAAAAGGTTAGTATGAAAAAATCAATTGTTGTTTGTCCCTACTGCGGTACTGGGTGCAAACTAAAGTTGGTTGTCGAAAATAACAAAGTCGTGGCAGCAGAACCAGCAATGGGTCGTACCAATGAAGGCCAACTTTGTTTGAAAGGCTACTATGGTTGGGATTTTCTCAACGATACCAACTTATTAACACCACGCCTAAAGCAACCAATGATTCGTCGTACACGTGAATCAGCCTTAGAAGCCGTGTCTTGGGATGAAGCTATTCAATTTGCCGGCGATAAGCTAATGGCAATTAAAAAGCAATATGGTCCAGACGCGATAATGACAACAGGTTCAGCCCGCGGTCCGGGTAACGAAGCCAACTATGTGATGCAAAAACTCGCAAGGGCGGTGATCGGAACCAATA
Organism: Photobacterium kishitanii; assembly: GCF_000613045.3. Taxonomy (NCBI): domain Bacteria; kingdom Pseudomonadati; phylum Pseudomonadota; class Gammaproteobacteria; order Vibrionales; family Vibrionaceae; genus Photobacterium; species Photobacterium kishitanii. Next base: position 1,283,520 of record NZ_LN794353.1, read on the forward strand.
ATGTAGACCACTGTGCTAGGGTGTGACACGCACCATCAGTCTCCGGTCTGGAGACAACAGTAGGTAATGGCGCAATGAGTAACGCTATTCCCGAAATTCAACTTACTAAATGCTTACTCATTTTCGGTTACAACGCGGCTGATTCTCATCCAGTTGTAGCAAGACATATTCTTAAAGCCCGTGCAAATGGCGCTAAGATTATTGTATGTGACCCACGTAAGATTGAATCTGCGCGTGTTGCTGATCAGTGGTTAGCGTTGAATAACGGCTCGAACATGGCACTCGTTAATGCGTTAGCGAATGTGATTATCGAAGAAAATTTATACGATAAGTCTTTCGTAGAAAATAATACTGAAGGTTTTGCAGAGTTCCGTGAAATTGTTTCACGCTATGCACCAGAAACAGTAGAAGAAGTAACAGGTCTTAAAGCTGCAGATATCCGTATGGCTGCACGTACTTATGCAGCAGCACCAGAAGCCATGATTTTATGGGGTATGGGTGTTACTCAGTACGGTCAAGCGGTTGATGTGGTTCGTGGTTTAGCTGGCCTTGCATTGCTAACCGGTAACTTTGGTCGTCCAGGTGTAGGTTGTGGTCCGGTTCGTGGTCAAAACAACGTTCAAGGTACCTGTGATATGGGTATGTTGCCGCACCAGTTCCCTGGTTATCAGGATGTAACGGTTGACGCAAACCGCGAAAAGTTTGAAAAAGCGTGGGGTGTTGAACTTTCAGGTAAGCCGGGTTACCGCTTAACTGAAGTTGGCCACAAAGCTGATGAAGGTATTTGTAAAGCGTTCTATATCTTCGGTGAAGATCCAGCACAAACTGAAGCTGATCTCGCTGCAATGCGTGCCACTATGCGCAAGATGGAATTGGTTATCGTACAAGATATCTTCATGACCCAAACCGCTGAATTTGCTGATGTGATTTTCCCTGCAACGAGTTGGGGCGAACATGAAGGTGTTTACAGTAGTGCGGACCGTGGTTTCCAACGCTTTTATAAAGCAGTGAATCCAACCGGTGATGTGAAGCCTGACTGGGAAATCTTTAGTTTGTTAGCAACGTACATGGGTTACCCTATGTCGTATAACAATACTCAAGAAATCTGGGATGAGTTACGCGAGTTATGCCCTCTTTATACGGGTGCTACTTACGAGAAAATGGCTGATCTAAAATCTGTGCAATGGCCTTGTCCGACTGAAGACCATCCTGGTACATCGTACCTATTTGAAGGTAATAAGTTTACAACACCTTCAGGTAAAGGGATGTTTATTGGTGCTGATTGGCGTCCGCCACTAGAGCAGCCTGATGCAGATTACCCGTTAGTGTTGTCAACGGTGCGCGAGGTAGGTCACTACTCTTGTCGTTCTATGACAGGTAACTGTTCTGCACTACAAACCTTGGCTGATGAACCAGGTTATGTGCAAATGCACCCAGATGATGCCAAAGCATTGGGGATCGATGATCAACAATTAGTTTGGGTATCTTCTCGTCGTGGTAAAGTTATCTCACGTGCTAACTATAATGATCGCGTTAACAAAGGTGTGGTTTACATGACATACCAGTGGTGGATTGGTGCATGTAACGAATTAACCATTGAACATGTTGATCCTATTTCAAGTACGCCTGAATTTAAATATTGTGCTGTTAAAGTAGAAAATATTGATGATCAGTCGTGGGCTGAAAATTATGTACAAACAGAGTACAGTAATTTGAAAGCACGCTTGAAGAACCATGTTGCTAATGCGTAATTATATTATTTAAATAAGACCTATTAAGGTTTGTATTTAATATATAGCTGCATAAATGAAAATAAGGTTTCCAAGATAAAATGTTGCTTATTTTTATCTTGGTGCCTTATGTTATTTATTCTATAAATAATTATCCTAATTTATTTTTTAGCTCAAAAACTTGGTAATATTGTTACTTTTATTTTAGTGATGCTATTGTTAATAATTATTGATTGATATGGATCAATACTTAGTTATTAAAATACTTGAGAATTGTATAACAAATGCTTGAGTTATTATTCACGATTTTAGTCATATTATCAGCAAGAGTTAGTGTCGTATGGAAAACTTTGAAAGCGATTTAATGATTTTTTCTAAGGCATTATTGTCTATCAATGATATATCGGGTGTAATAAATTTTCTAAATAATGAAAGTTTGTTATTTATCGATGCTGATCGTGTTAATATTATTTTAAAAGATGATATAAATGCTCAATCAATTCTATATTATCAAGATGCAGATAAAAACTTCCAACACTATGATTATTCTGAAGATAATTTGAGTCTTCATCACGTAGTGTCGTGTGAATATAGTCATTATATTAATGGCGAAGAACTTTATCGAACATTTCCTCAATTATCTCTTCATCCGGCATACACTAATATTCAAACTTACTGTAAAATACCGCTGCTAATAGCGAATCAACAGTTGGGTGCGATTGAGTATATTAATCTTCGCTTACCAAGTTACGATGATGTAGAAAAACAATTTAAGTTGTTCAATAATATGGTTGCAGCAATGATCGAACATATTCTTGAGCATCAAATTGCCTCATCATTAACGCAACAATTAAGTAACGAACATAAAAACTACCAATTTTTAGTTGATATTACTAATGCTGTTATTAATCAGAGTTCAAAAAAAGAACTAATTGGGTCACTATTACACTTTTTATATCAACGTTTTGGGATGAATGAATTATCAATCATACAATCTCAAGATGGCCATTATAATCAATATTCTGGTGGTGATATTGAAGGTGAAATTGATTATCAATGTCATTTCTTTACCGATGACAGCATGATTAAAAATGCCGTTGAAAATAATAAAGCGGTTATTTTAACAGCAGCTGATATTTATAAATTAAGACGGGATGATAATAGTCCTTACTTTTCAGCACTGGCTAAAAGTGCCTGTGTTATGCCGATGATATTTCGTGGGGTAACCATTGGTTATATCTGCTATGTCAAAGCAGTAGAAACACAATTTGAGCCAAGTGAAATTGAATTATTTAAACAAATATCAGCACGTGTTGCATTAGCGATGCACAGTATCAAAGTACATCAATCAGCAACACCACACCGATCTCAAACTAAGTTTATCAGTGTTGAAGATAGCTATGATGAACATGCTATTTTCGATGACATTATTAGCCAAAGTGAAGTAATGAATAAAGTCCTAGAGCAAGTTGCATTAGTCGCAAGTTGTGATAGTACGGTATTGATTTTAGGTGAATCAGGTACGGGTAAAGAATTGATAGCACGTGCAATTCATAAAATGAGCCACCGCAGTAAAACAGAGATGGTAAAAATGAACTGTGCGGCGATCCCTAGTGGTTTATTTGAAAGTGAATTATTTGGTCATGAACGTGGCGCATTTACTGGTGCGGTTACTCAACGTGTCGGTCGATTTGAACAAGCACATAAAGGCACTCTCTTTCTGGATGAAATTGGTGATATGCCGTTGGAATTACAACCTAAATTGTTACGTGCTTTGCAAGAAAATGAAATTGAGCGCGTAGGTAAAAATCAGCTAATCAGTGTTGATGTACGGATTGTGGTTGCTACCAATGTCAATTTATTGCAAATGGTACAGCAGAAACAATTTCGTAATGATTTGTATTACCGATTAAATGTATTTCCAATTGAAATTCCGCCGTTACGTGAACGAGCAGAAGATATTCCATTATTGGTTAAGCACTTTACTCGTGAATTAGCCAAGAAAATGGGAAAAACGATTACCTCTATTGCTGCGGAAGATATGGCAATTATGCAGCAATTTTCATGGCCAGGTAATGTACGTGAATTACGTAATGTGATTGAACGTTCTGTCATTTTAACTCGCGGTCAGGTGCTAAATGTGCCAACCCAAGAGTTGGTGTCATTGCCACCAATATTATCCAATACGCCAGCCGAGCAAGTTGAGCCTCAGGCGGTGCAATCAAGTTGCGTTAAGTCGGCACCGATTGTGATTGATCGACAGATGATCGTGGATGCTTTAATAAGCTGTCATGGCGTTATCGCGGGGCCTAATGGTGTCGCCAATCAATTAGGACTAAAACGAACCACATTATTGTCTCGAATGCAAAAAATGGGTTTGAATAGCCAAGATTATCGCTAATTTAACTGAATGTTTAACCAACGCAGTGAATGTCGTAATAAATAAGTAAAGGAAAAAAATGTTGTCCACTTTAGAAGCGTTACCGGAATCGATATTTTGTAATGCAAGCGAGCGTTCTATTGTACGTTATCGCAAGGGCAAAAGTGATTGCTGTGAACTTGATTACATCATTGAAGAAACGCCGGTTGCGATTGCTTTTAATGGTGTTGCTTACACCGTAATGATGTGTACGCCAAATGACTTAGAACAGTTTGCGATTGGGTTTTCGTTATCGGAAGGGATCATCGATCACCATCGTGATATTCACGATATTGAAATGACGCCAACGTGTGATGGGATAAATATTGATGTCACGATTGCTAACCGTTGTGTTGCTCGTTTACAGCAAAAACGTCGTTCACTCGCAGGACTGACAGGTTGTGGTATCTGTGGTGAAGAAAAATTAGAAACGGTATGTCGAGCATTGGCGCCAGTACCCTCATCAGTGACGTTTGATCTAAGTTATCTTGATCCTGTATTGCAACAATTATTACGTAAACAGCAATTAAACCAGTTAACAGGATCTGCTCATGCGGCGATATACATTGATAATCAAGGTCAAGTTGCCGCAATTTTTGAAGATGTAGGTCGTCATATTGCATTAGATAAATTAGTGGGTTGTATTCATCAACGCCAGTTAAAAGGTGGCGCAGTATTAGTTACGAGTCGTGCTAGTTTTGAAATGGTTCAAAAAGCTGCAGCCGCAGGGGTTGAAGTGCTGCTCGCTATTTCATCAGCCACTAAAATGGCGGTTGATCTGGCTGAAAAACTTAATCTGACGTTATTAGGTCATTGTCGTAATGGTCGCGCAGATGCTTATGCGCATCCTGAACGCATTACAGGGATGATTTAGTCACGCTTAGGTATTGAATTTAATATTAATAAGTAAGTCTCCCTTAATTACTTATTAGTAATAAATCACCCGCTAAGTCGGGTTTTCATTCTATTACACTAAGGATAAAAATAAATGAAATTTAAACATATTGTTGCCGGTGCGCTTACTCTTTTTTCACCACTCGTTTTAGCACACCCAGGTCACATTGGCCCTCATACTTCTGCGGGATTTATGACAGGTTTTGTACATCCATTTACTGGCCTTGATCACCTATCTGTAATGATCGGTGTTGGTCTATTGGCTGCCTTGATGGGTGGAAAAGCAGTATCACGTTTACCAATGGCATTTATTGGCATTATGGTTGTTGGCGGCGCGTTAGGTGTTGCTGGAATGGTATTGCCTGGCATTGAAATGGGTATTGCTTTATCAGTAATTGGTATGGGTGCAATGTTATTGGCTGGTGGTCGTATGTCTGAAAAATTGGCAACAGGCCTAGTCATGGCATTTGCCTTATTCCACGGTATGGCACACGGTATGGAAATGCCTCTTGACGCGCAAGCAATGGAATATTTTATCGGGTTTGTTCTAGCAACCGTAATCTTACACGTAGCAGGTATTGCTTTGGGTAAGTTAGTTATGACATCAGCAGTGAACCAACGTGTTATGCGTGTGGTTGGGATTGTTATGGCAGCCTTTGGTGGCATATTAATGCTGTCTTAATTTAGCTGGATAATTGCAGTGAACGACAACTTTGCACGACAATATATTCATATTACCGGCATTGTACAAGGGGTCGGTTTTCGCCCCTTTGTCTACCAACTAGCGCTGCAATATGCGTTAGTTGGCTGGGTAATTAATGATTCGGAAGGGGTGAAAATAGATGTTCAAGGTAATACTGATAACCTTGAGCAATTTATCATCGATCTTCAACAGCAAGCACCGCCTTTAAGCCGTATTGATCACATGACGGTCACAGTCGCATCGTTGTGGTTAGCTGCTGAAAAACCTGCTCTATTTAGTATCGAGAAAAGTCAGCACTGTGATAGTACCACTGTGTGTATTTCTCCCGATCAAGGGTTTTGTAATGCTTGTAAACAAGACATTGCCAATCCTACCTCGCGTTATTATCAATATCCTTTTACCAACTGTACCCATTGCGGTCCTCGTTATAGCATTACGCGTGCTTTGCCTTATGACAGAGCAACCACCAGTATGAACAGTTTCGCATTGTGTAGCGATTGCCAGCAAGCGTATCAGAATCCACTTGATCGTCGTTATCATGCTCAGCCAATAAGTTGTGCTATTTGTGGTCCGTGGACTCGGTTGATTGATTACAGTCATAATCATACATTTTTATCAGCGACGGTAAGTGATAAGACGGAGTTAACACAACAAGCGGCAATAATAGAATTAGCTAGACGTCTTCAAGCTGGCGCAGTGGTTGCTATTAAAGGGGTAGGCGGTTTTCATCTTGTTTGTGATGGCACTAACGCTAAAGCTGTCACACAATTACGGCATATTAAACATCGCCAACAAAAGCCATTAGCGGTGATGGTTGCTGATATTGAAACAGCGCAGCAATTAGTGATAGGTGAGTCGATTGAGTGGCAAGCTTTAGAGTCTCAAGCTCGACCGATTGTATTAATGCAGAAGTCACCCCCTGTGACAGAAAACCAGGTAAAGATTCCTCGTCTTGCAGTGAATGTTGCGCCAAATGTGCCTTATTTAGGAGTAATGCTGCCTTATACACCACTGCATTATTTATTGTTTACAGCATTAGCTGAAGTTAACGCAACCGCAGTGCTCGTTATGACCAGTGCTAATGTGTCGGGTATGCCGATAGCAACTGATGTTCAGCAAGTCGAACAGCAATTTTCAGGTTCGATTAATTGTGTGCTTGATCATAATCGTCCAATTGTTCATGCCTGTGATGACAGTGTCGTGCATTACGCTGGTGGTAAAATACGAACTTTACGTATGGCGCGTGGTTATGCACCTTATAGTCAATTTGGCTATCAAGCGAAAACGATCACTTTAGCATTAGGCGCGCAACAAAAATCAACAATAGCGTTAGCGTTACCTAAACAGTGGGTATTATCGCCTTATATTGGTGATCTTAATAACCTTGATACTGAACAACGTTATCAGCAAACAGTCACGGATCTTCAAGCGCTATATCATGTTACAGCACCACAAATTGTCTGTGATAAACACGCTAATTACCATTCAACGGCCTTTGCAAACCAGCGGGTGATAGACTCTAAAAGGCCGTTAAATTTACTTCAAGTTCAGCATCATCATGCACATATTTTAGCTGTAATGGCGGAATTTAATCTTACTAAACCGGTACTTGGTTTTACCTTTGACGGCACAGGGTGGGGTGATGATGATACGGTGTGGGGCGGCGAGGTACTATTAGCATCCTGTGCTGATTATCAACGTATTGGTCATTTACGTCCTTTTCGCCTTATTGGGGGAGAACAAGCGATAAAAGAGCCTGCGCGGTTATTACTGGCAATGTTACTTGAGTGCTATGCGTTAGATGATATCAAAGCGATGCAGCTGAGTGCTTTTTCTGCTTGGAGTGAGGCACATTTTAATAACCTGTATCAGTTATGGCAAAGTGGCAGTCGTTCTCCGTATACATCCTCGATGGGACGGCTTATTGATGCTTGGGCTTGTTTATTAGGGCTGGTGGATAAGGTTAATTATGACGGTCAATGTGGGTTGTTATTAGAACAAGCCGCTGAACAGGATATCTATCATATCCCGTTATCGTTTCAGATGACTGCCGATGGGATTATTGATTGGCAGCCTCTGTTTGTACACGTATTACCGCTTGTTGGTGAGATAAATGATGATAAACGTCAAACATGGATTAATAGTTTAGCTCACGGTGTTTTGATGGCAATTGCAAAAATGATTGTCACTATCGCTAAACAGCATCCTAATCATGCTGTTGTACTCGGTGGTGGTGTGTTTCAAAACCGCGTACTAGTCAATAAAATTTATCATCAATTTTCAGAATTGTCACAGTCACTTTATTGTGGTGAAAAATTGCCGTCAAACGATGGAGCTATTGCTGCTGGTCAGTTGTGGTATGCGCTGCACCACCATCATATCAATCCAACGATCAAATCTCAGGAACCGTAATAATGCATGAATTATCATTGAGTATAAATACGGTTGATACCGTGGTTGAACAAGCTAAAAAACAAGGCTTTAGTCGCGTGACAAGCGTGACATTAGCCATTGGTACACTGTCATGTATTGAACCTCAGGCATTGGCAACAGGGTTCGAATTTGCTAGCCGTGGCACCATTGCAGAAGATGCCCAACTGAAGATTGAATCTGTTGCGGCTCGTGTTTGGTGCTTAGACTGTCAGCAACATGTAGAAATTCCAGAGCGTGGTGTGAGTTGTCCACGTTGTCATGGTTATCAACTTAAAGTTGAAGCTGGAGACGAATTAATGATTAAACATATCGAGGTTGAATAATATGTGTAATGTATGCGGTTGCGGCGATAGCCGAATTGAAGGTCATTCTCATGGCTATCATGACCACGACCATGATGGCCACCATCATCATGAACATCCACACCAGCATAATGACCATCATCACCTTGCTGCAGAGAGGCCGCAATCGGTTGTGATCCATCATCATTATCACCACCAAGGTGATGTTCATCATCATGTTCATTATACTTTGCCAGCAGGCGCCTTGCCTCAGCAAGCAACGCATGGACATCATCATGATCATGAAACCAATCATGCGCACGCACATTCACACGATCATGCTCACCATGGCGACAATCATCATGCGCAGCATCAACCAGAGCGTTTAGATACGGGTGATTTACATTATGGTAAAGGTGAAGCTGAAGTGCATGTTGCCGGTGTATCACAGCGCCAGTTATTAACATTAGAGATGGATATATTAGGTAACAATAATCATCTTGCAGCACATAATCGCGAGCACTTTATTGCAAATCGTCAGTTAGTGCTTAATTTAGTCTCAAGTCCTGGCTCGGGTAAAACAACCTTACTAACCGAAACGCTGATGAAATTAAAAGATCATTGTACTTGCGCGGTGATCGAGGGTGATCAACAAACCAGTAATGACGCAGATCGTATTCGAGCAACAACTGTGCCTGCAATTCAAGTTAATACTGGTAAAGGTTGTCATCTTGACGCACAAATGATCCATGATGCTTATCATCAACTAGCGATTAATGAACCTGGATTTTTGTTTATTGAAAATGTGGGCAACTTAGTGTGTCCTGCTAGCTTTGATCTTGGTGAAGCTTCAAAAGTGGCAATTTTATCTGTGACTGAAGGTGAGGATAAACCGCTTAAGTACCCAAATATGTTTGCAGCGGCTGATCTAATGATCATTAATAAAGTTGATTTACTGCCTTATGTTGATGTTAATATAGAAGATTGCATTGCTAATGCACGTAAAGTTAACCCTACAATCCAAGTGATTAAGCTGTCAGCTAAAACAGGTGAAGGCATGGATGCATGGATTAACTGGCTAAATGAAAATAGACAGCAACTGTAGTTAATTACTACATTTTAGTCGTTATTAATATGCCGTATATATCGTTTCTATATATGCGGCATTTTTATTTTTTGTGTGTTATCGATAATTAATGTTAATAAGTGATGGCATTCAAAAAATCGCTTAAATAGCAAAATTATTACTATCATTTTTTTTATTTATCTATAGAATCCCGCGCACATTAGCTAACAGAGCTTAAGCGCGTACTTGCGTTATGTCTCTCATTAGCGACAATTTTGATGATAAACAACGTAAGTAGCCAATGAAAACACATACCTTTGTTGCAGCAGCATTATTATTATCAGGCTGTGATGTCACCACTGAAACACGCCAACCACCAACAGTTAAAGATATTGAAATGTGCCAACAGCGTATTGCTGTTAAAACAAATTATGCTGTCACTGCGATGTCAGATAATAGTTTGGATAATAAATCTAAAGATAATCGTGGTTGGGTATATGTTAATTATCAAAAAGATAATAATCGTGGTTATTTAAAGTTTCGATGTAATTCAAGTTATGTTGAAGTCTGGGCAGCGGGTGCTGCGATGTGGACTGGCTTATAAGTCATTATGAGATGCTCGTACTATGATTAGTGCGAGCATTTTTATTTGATTAACATTTTATTTAAAGATGCGAGCTTGCAACTAAGGTAGGAAATAGATCTGTGTGTTTATAGTGATAATGGATCATATACTCACCATTAGTTGAAAGTGCTAAAAAATAGAGTAATTCATAGCAGTGTTTTTTCTTTACAAAACATTCAATAGTTTTTAATGCTATTGCATTACTTAGCGTCATTGGAAGCGCGCAATATGATGTGATAAATAAACGCGTATCATTTTCAATTTGAGCAACCACTTCAGTTATCTTTTTATTATTATCTACTAATTGTGGCATGCTGTTTTTTGTTAGTGGGTGCTTTATAACTCGTTGCATAATACGATAATGCTCATATTCAGCCCAACAGCATAATATATTGCCAAATAAGCTGATAGCTTGTTTTTCTATCTCAATGTAATACAGGTCAAGATTATCTAGAGCGACAATACCATTAATATTTTGTGCGTAATCGCTAGTAATACATTGGTATAGATTATCTGTTTGGTGTGGCATCAAGTGATTGATCGTCTCTATTCGAGCCGTGACTAATGTCGTAAAGAAATCAGCATCGCCATGTAAATGGATATGCTCATCAATAAATTGTAGAAAGTTTTGTTGTAATATCAATTGATTATTTTTACATAAAGGGATAGCAGAGTTTTTTATTACATTAGTGTACATTTAATAATATGCTCAATAAAAAGGGACTAATGAATAGTAATTAATTCATTAATCAAATAATGCACTGGTGTGTATATACTGTGATTACCATCAAATAAAAATCGCAACTATTTTATTATTTGGGCAATATGTTCCATTTTAGTATTTTTTGATTATTTTCAATGTGTTAATGGTATTTGTTGTGTGTTTGACGATTTGAAAATTAATTTAAAATATAGCTAGCCTATTTCGGGCGATATATTGCTTCTTAACGGAAATTAAATCAAGTATTCATGATGCTAGTCGCAAAAATAATGCAATGTCAAATATAGTTTAAATTTTATTTGTGAACAGTACTTATTCGTTTTTATTTAAGATTCTCATTACTTAAATTGCCGTTATTATATTGCGAGGTTTTTAAAGTAATGCCATAAGATTTAAGATTAGATTAAAACAATGTCATGCAGGTATTGTTTATTTTATTGATGTTAAAGGAATAATATGAGTAAATTTTTTTGGCTTACTTGGGCTTGTGTCGCAATATTACCTGCCCATGCTAGTGCGTCTGAATGGAATTCTTCAGGGATTGACGGCCATTATGTTTTATCTTCATTGATTGATGCGCAACAGGATCAGAAAAAAGTGTCCTTTTCGCTTTATAAGGCTAAATATAATAATAACGGTTTTGAACGATTTCTAAGTCAATGTAATAAGGATGGTTTTGATAAAACGGTATCAATGACTATTAATGGTCAAGAAGTGACGGTGGATAAGATTTGTCGTAGAACAACCGACAGTAAAAATTACTGGGTGTATACGCCAACAACTAATCAGGGATTAGCTTTTTTAATTACACAATTTAAATACACTGAAACAGTTAATATCCATAAGGTTTTTATCAATATCTATAATCAAAAAACAGATTTAAACTTTAGGGTTTCAGCTAAAGGCTTTACCCAGTCGTGGAAAAAGTAAAAAAGAGTGCTTTAACGATATAGATGCTACTTATGAGTTGTGTGAAAAAGCGATATCAATAGTTTGATATCGCTTTTTGCATTATTGAGTCAATGCTAGTTTTAGGTGCTCTAACGCTAGTTGCAATGTTTCTTGAGGGCAGCCTAAGTTTAGACGGATAAAACCACTACCATCTGATCCAAATGCAATTCCCATACTTGGTACAATGCCTGCGTTAATGAGTTTTTGTTCAAGTTCGTCATCACTTAAGTGTAACTTTCGACAGTCGACCCAAGCTAAATACCCAGCCTCTGGTGGCATGAATCGTAATAATGGTAGTTCAGCGTTAATAAACTTACTGAGTAAATCAATATTACCTTGAAGATAAGATATTAAATCATCTAGCCATTGGGAGGAGGTAGTATATGCAGCAGTAGCAGCACACATAGCTAAACTATTAAAGACATCCATACCATGCGCATCAAGACGACGAATAAAACGCTCACGTAATTCAGTATTGGGGATCATGATATTAGAGATCCGCAGTGATGATAAGCCAAATGTCTTACTTGCTGCTGTAGCTACCATTGTTTGTTTTAAAAGTGCTGGTGGTAGGCTTAATAGCGAATGATAGGAGTGATTAGGCATTGCCAAGTCTCCCCAGATTTCATCACTTAGCAGCCAAACATTATATTGTTGGCATAACGTAGCTAGTGCAATAATTTCGCTTGTTGTCCATGCTCGTCCAACAGGATTGTGTGGGTTGCAAAAGATCATCACTTTCGCCCCTTGCTGGAAACAGTGCTCAAGGTGAGTAAGATCCATGCAATAGTGACCATTGGTTTCAATTAATGGATTTTCTATAATTACACGATCATTTAACTCGGTGATTTTACGGAATGAACCGTAACCTGGTGTTTGAATAACAACGTTATCACCAATATTTGTTAGCATTTGAATAGCAACAGATAAGCCCGGTAAGACACCATGTACTGTTGTGATCCAGTCTTGATCTATGGTGAGTTGATGCCGACTATGGTACCAATTAATAATGGCTTGGTAATAGTCATTATCACGCTCAGCGTAGCCGAAAATACCATGGTTAATTCGTTGTTGCATGATATCAAGTACGGCTTCAGGTGCTTGGAAATCATAATCAGAAACCCACATTGGTAACTTATTTGAACCATCAACCCCAAGCTTTTGTTGCATGAAATCCCATTTGAGTGAACCGGTATGACGTCGGTTAATAACGCGGTCAAAAGAGTTTGTCATGATTATCCCTTATTTGTTTCTAAATCTGTCGAAATAACTACATCGTTATTATTTACACTGGGTGTTAAAGGCGCTTTTGCAATACCAAAGCCTGTGAATCCATAGATGATGGCGAAAATAACACCGGTGTAGCATTGAACCGCCCATGGAAGGTAATCGAGAGTTGAGACATTGAGCGTATGTGCCATATAAATGCCAGCAGCAGTCCAAGGAACAAGTGGTTCGATGATAGTACCTGCATCTTCAAGGGTACGAGAAAGGTTCTTAGTATCTAGCCCCATTTTGCGGTATGCGTCTTGGAATAATTCCCCAGGAATTAATAAGGCGAGTTTGCCGTCTGAGGTTGTACAGACGACAGTAATCGTTGCAATTACTGTTGATAGAATCAGTTGACCAGTGCTACGAATGAGATGTAAGAAACGGCCAAGTACAACATTAAGTGCCCCTGTTAGGCTTAAAATACCAGCAAATGAGAATGCACAGAATACTAATAGAATAGTGCTCATCATCGAAAATAAACCGCCACGGTTAAGCAGTTTGGTGATATCAGGAATGATCGTGGTAAGTGACTGTCCATTGTCGCTAAACATTGTAATATTAAAGCCGTTAACAAAGGCATTGAATCCTTGCTGTAAGCTAAATCCTTGGAAAATCATCCCTAGCGCAAGGCCTAATGCTGAAGCTGCTAGCATGAGTGGTAATACTGGTTTTTTGCTAATAGCACCCCATAAAATCATCAATGGGGGAATAATTAATACGATATTAAAGTGGTAGAGAGTATCGAGACCATTAATAATATCGACTACTTTCTGTGGTTCAGCGACTGTGGCAACATTGGTATTTTGGCCTGCGAAGTAGAATACAACTGCGGCAATGAAGAACCCAGGTAAGGTGGTATAAAGCATATGTTGAATATGTGCATATAAATTAGTACCAGCGACAATCGGAGCAAAATTAGTAGAATCTGATAATGGTGATAGCTTATCACCAAAATAAGCCCCAGATACTACTGCACCAGCTGCAGCTCCCATTGAGACATCTAACCCTGCTGCAACGCCCATTAAAGCGACACCGACAGTACCGGCTGATCCCCATGAAGTACCAGTACAGATAGAGACTAAGCTAGTAACAAAAAAAGCGGCAATAAGAATGTATTGGGGGCTAATAACTTTGAGGCCCCAATAGACCATATAAGGTATCGTGCCACTAATCATCCAACTTGCAATTAAGCCACCAACAGCGACTAAAATGAGAATCACCGGCATTGCTTTTGCTAATTTCTCAACAATAGCATCCATTATTTCATCCCAGCTATAACCCATTTTCATGGCGATAAAACCAGTAAATGTTGCTGATATGAGGAGTAAGGCTTCTATACGTAAGCCCATAATACCGTAACCCACAGCAAGTAAGATAAACATTACTGCAATAGGAGTTATGGCTAGTGCAAATGACGGTAGGGGTTTGTTGGTGGTCATTGTCTATCCTTATTATTTTTTATGTAGGGTGGAAACCAATGACATGATGGTAAGTGAGATAGATTTGCAAAAATGAGAACTATGTATTTATCTCATGTAAGCGCTTACATGAGATATGAAGTTCTGATCTCTATCACATTTTATTTGCTTTACATGCGTTTAAAGCGAGGACGAGTGGAGAGTCATCACTGACTGCCTTTCGACTAAAGTTGCGTAAAAACAATGATTTCTAGGTAGGATGTCAATTTTATTCTTAAGTTTTAGGGCGAGTTTTGCTGCAAAATTTGACATTTCATCAATGGGATTATGCATAGTGGTAAGGCGAGGGTATATATAACGAGCTAACAAGATATCATCAAACCCGATAATCGAAATATCTTTAGGGATTTGAATACCTTGCTCTTGTAGACTGGCCATTAATCCAGCAGCCATAACATCGTTAAAGGTTACAACCGCTGTTACTTCAGGACATTGGTTTAAAAGTGCTTTGCCTGCGAGTTCACCGCCTTCCTCACTAAAGTCCTGACTAATTATCCAAGTAGAGTTAATATCAAGGCCTGCATTTTTCATTGCATTACGATAGCCTTCTAATCGTTGGTTACGATCATCAAACGGTAGGTTACTGGTAATACATGCAATTTTTCGATGTCCATTCGCAATCAAGTAAGCAACTGAATCTGAAGATCCTTTACAGTTATCAATCCATACCGAACGGTTAGATATCTGAGCGATAGTGCGATTAAGTAGTACCATCGCTGGCAATTGAGCGCTATATCGAAGTAGGGTTGTATCATCAAGCATCTTTGCATGGACGACCATTGCTTCGCAGCCTTGGCTTATTAAAAAATCTAAACCTTCTTTTTCTCGTTGTGCGTTGTGGCCACCACTGACGACAACTAGCTGGCATCCTTGATGGCGAGCGACGGCTTCAACATGTTTAGCAATTAAGGCAAAAAAGGGATCGGCTAAATTTCCGGTTAGTAAACCTAAGGTATTATTTTTCTTACAAGCTAGTGCAGCGGCACGTGCATCTCGAAGATAATTTAACTGTTTAATTGCTTTCTCAACCCGTTCAATAGTCATTGGCTCAACATAAGCAGATCGATTTATCACACGTGAAACAGTCGCGGTTGAAACACCAGCGAGAATTGCGACATCTTTAATGGTTGTCATGAGTGTCAAGGTAGTTGCAAATAAAGTAGGAAGTGTAGCGTTATTTTTAAGAGGAATATGTGATGAAAATGCAAAAAAGAAAGATAAAGGATTGGAGCGGATAACGGGAATCGAACCCGTGTCATTAGCTTGGGAAGCTAAGGTAATACCATTATACGATATCCGCTTGATGAGATAACCATAAACATTTGAATGATATGGGTCAACATAATTATCTGTTAATACTACGATTAGTACATAAATATGAATAAATTGCGCTATTTTGAGTGGTTTTTGTTAGACATAATATCAATTTGTACATTGTATATTATTAATCAATGACATGCGTAATTACCATCTTGGTTATATAAATTTATTCAATTTTTATATATTTCATGGTAACTAGTTCAATAACCTTACAATTGTTAGCTGAATTTGTAACAGAGTGTGTATTTTAAACGGTATTTTATATTCATGATTTTGTAGATGTTCTAGGATACATGCATATGAATGCCAGCATCTGCATGTGTAAATACACATGCCGTAGTGTCATCTTACTTTTAATGCACCTGAAGTATTAATAATGAAGTTAAAAATAACCCCATCGAGTTTAGCGATAGTCATTGCCTTATTATTAACATTAGTGGCAATTGAATTGTTTTTTTTTAATGAAAAACAACAATTTGAACTACAAAGTAAGAAAAATAATTTAGCTTTAGAGCAATGTGTATCAAAGATTATAAATAATGAAATTAATAATATAGTAGTAAGTTTAAAAACGTTTAATTTATTGTTTAAATCATATGATTATAATCCATCAAAGTTTGAATCATTAGCAGAAAAAATAATAGCAACAAATAAATCTATTTCAGAATTGCAATTTGCACCACAGGGGATTATTCAAATGACATATCCTCATTCAAAAACTAATTCTGCAATTGGACATGATTTAAATAGATTAAAGAAAAGGAAAAACGGTGTTTCTTTATCAATAAAAAATAAAAGTTTTACCTTTATTGGCCCAGTTAAATTGATTCAAAACAATCAGTTGGCTTTTATTTTAAGGTTGCCTATTTTTGATGAAAGTTTAGATTTTGTCGGTTTTATTATTGCTATCAGTGGTGTAGAAAATATTAGTAAAAAGTTACCGTTTAAGGATTATTTATATAAAGTTGATGGCTTTAATCCTGATGGTGATATGTTAACGATATTTGATAATCGTGTTGATAAATCTAGTGGTGTTGTAAATGTTTTTAATGTCGCAGTACCTAATGGACAATGGGTTTTCTCGATGAAAAAACCAACTTATAACGCTTATGAATATAATATTATTCGTGTTTTATTATATGTTATGGTTTTTGTTTGTTTATTTTATATTTATAAGCGGGAACGTGAGATAGCATTAAAAAATACATTAATTGTTGATGACAATAACATGTTAAGACAAGTCTCTTTCACTGATGAACTAACAAATATTCCTAATCGTCGATATATGAATGAGAAAATCAAACAAATATTTTCTACTCATATTACTTTAACGCACAGTATTGCTTTTCTTGATATTGATCACTTTAAAAGAGTTAATGATACTTATGGTCATGATGCTGGCGATAAAGTTTTAAAAGAATTTGCTGATATTTGTCTGAATAATGTGCGTTCGAGTGATGTACTTGCACGTTGGGGCGGCGAAGAGTTTATTTTGTTTCTAGATAGAACGGGTAAAGATAACGCTGAAGAAGTCTGTGCACGTATTTTAAATACGGTTGAGCAGCATCAATTTTTATTTAAAGATCAAGTCATTCGTATTACTACCTCAATAGGATTAGCATCATTCTCACCACAAGATGATCAAATAGAAGTGGTACTTAAAGGTATTGATGAGGCACTTTATAGCTCTAAAAATAATGGAAGAAATCGTATTACCATAGTGTAACTATCTGATGTTATAAGTATTAACTACTGTTATGTAGTTAATACTTTCTATGGTTTATTACGTTTTCTATATGGAACGATGCATACAGACAGCACTGTCACCATAACTAGTTGGTGCTGATAAGCTGTTATCTATAATAAAGTCATACTTTTGCCAAAATTTGGCAGAATCTTGTACTGAAATTAACGATACCGATTGATAGTTCATGGTATTAAGTACGCTAAAAAGATGGTCTATCAATAACTTAGGAATCCCTTGTCCTTGCTCTGTCGGAATTATCGCTAAATCATGCAGATGTAGATGAATACTATCGATTACGGTACTTGTTTCATGTAATTTAGGCGTTGAGCCTTTATGGTAAGGATGGCTAATAAGGTAGCCTATGACATGTTGTTGATCATCTAGACAAGCAAAACAGGTTTGTGGTGATGCTGCTATTTTACTTTTTAAAACGTCGATACTTTCTGGAAAATCATCACCATAAGCAGCGTGTTGGATTCGCTCAATTTGTTGCCAATGTGATGATGTTATGGGGCTTATTTTCATTTTATAACTCGTAGTAATGACCAGATTTACTTATACCTAGCACTCATAATTAATGCAACATGATCACTATGCTTACTGCAAAATCAATTGTAACCAAAGTTGTATTTGCTGGTATTGTTATGTTATAACATCTCAACATTGTGGTGATAACTCTCATTATCGTCATTTTTTCTGTTGAATAATAAAAGAATATTGTGATGAACAGTCAACAAAGTCCTCATTCTACGAATAATGAATGTAATGATATAACATATCATAATCAAGCTGAGTACCGCTATTCATTGCTACTAACTGGTGTCTTCCAGCGTAGTGCTATTGGTTTGATTATGATTGCCCTCCTGTGGTGGGTATTAAGCGACTTAATTTAGGTTTCATTATGATCTCAGTAACGAACTTGACGGTTTTTTACCGTAATAATATTGCACTTGATAACATCTCTTGCACTATTAAAGACGGCGATTTGGTCGCAATAGTTGGGCCTAATGGCGCCGGTAAATCGACATTGTTAAAAGTACTCATGAAGCAAATAGCGCCGACGACAGGAAAAGTGTGTTTAGGGCAGTATTCAATGAAAAATATTGCCTACTTACCTCAAAGTACCCACATTGATCGTAATTTTCCGATTACAGTTGAAGAGTTTATTTCAGCTGGCGCTTGGCGAAGGAGTTCATTTTGGCGGCGTTTTACGCAAGCTGAATACCAAAAAATTTCACAAGCTTTGGTGACTGTGCAGCTATCAGGCATGGAGAAACGTCAAATTAGTGAATTATCAGGTGGTCAGTTTCAACGAATGCTCTTTGCGCGAATGCTTATTCAAGATGCTCAAATATTATTATTAGACGAGCCTTTTGCTGCTATTGATGCGCAAACGTCAGAAGATTTGATGGCTGTGATTAGAGGTTGCCAGCAGCAAGGTAAAACAGTCGTTGCTGTAATGCATGATTTATCGTTAGTCGCTCGTTATTTTCCTGAAGCAATCTTGGTTGCTACGCAATTGATAGCAAATGGCAATACTAAAACCGTACTTCAAAGTCACCATTTACAGCAGGCTGGATATCAGGCTTATTTAACCCCTTGTTTTGACCAAATTCATGCCCTGTCGACACCCCAAAATGTTGCAATAAAACCGCAACAGGAGTGCCATCATGAGTGAAGCTATCCACTTTTTAATACAACCTTTTAGTGATTTTAATTTTATGCAGCGTGCCCTATGGGGATGCTTATTATTGAGTATTAGCGGCACACCAATCGGCGTCTTTTTAACTCTCCGTCGAATGAGTTTAACTGGGGATGCAATGTCACATGCCATTCTTCCAGGGGCGGCGATTGGTTTTTTGATTTCAGGAATATCTGTTACTGCCATGACGATTGGTGGAGTGATTGCTGGTTGTATTGTCGCTATTTTAGCTGGCGTTGCTGCTAGGCACTCAAAAGCAGAAGAAGATGCAAGTATGGCGGCATTTTACTTATTGTCGTTGGCACTAGGCGTACTCATTATCTCTTCAAAAGGCAGCAATATGGATTTATTGCATGTCTTATTTGGTTCGACATTAGCACTTAATAATGCCGCTTTGATTTTGCTGACGTTAATTGCGTCGATAACAGTGCTTACTTTAGCTGTGCTCTATCGTCCCTTAGTCATGGAATGTGTTGATCCTGCTTTTTTTAAAACGGTGAGTAAATTAAGTGGGGTGGCTCATTATGGTTTCTTGCTTTTACTGGTGCTTAATCTGGTCGCAGGTTTTCAGGCGCTCGGTACATTAATGGCCGTGGGATTAATGATTTTACCTGCAACCATTGCGCGCTTTTGGAGTGGACGATTAGGCGGCATGCTTATCATTGCTTTTATTGCCTCGATCAGTAGCTGTTATATCGGTTTAATTCTTTCATATTATTTAGGTTTTGCGACCAGCCCATCAATTGTATTGGTAATGGGAGGGTTGTATTTGTTGTCACTATTATTTGGTCGCCAAGGTGGCATTGTTTTTAAAAATTGGAGTAAAAATTAGGATGTCAACGAAGTATTTATGGGATAAAAAAAATATTGTTGCTGCTGTTGTATTGGGTTTAGGTATTAGTTCATCAGCGATGGCTGATACAAAAATTCCGGTGGTTGCGAGTTTCTCAATTTTAGGCGATTTAGTGTCTCAAGTTGGTGGTGAACATGTGACGGTAAAGGATTTAGTCGGCATTAATGGTGATGTTCATACTTATAGCCCTGCGCCAATGGATGCTGTGGCAGTGAAAGATGCTCGCTTAGTGGTAATTAATGGGCTGGGACTTGAAGGTTGGTTACCAAGATTAATGGAATCAGCACATTTTAAAGGTGTAGAAGTTGTCGCTTCAAATGGGATTAATAAGCTAACGTTAGAGAAAGAACAATGTGATCACCATCATCATCCAGTAACGGAAGAAAAATGTGACTGCGATCACCATAATAATAATCATCATCATGGTGTGTATGATCCTCATGCATGGAATAGTGTGACTAACGTTAAGACATACGTTAAAAACATCGAAGCAGGTTTGGTGAAAGTAGATCCAGCTAACGCGAGTGATTATCAGCATAATGCACAAGTTTACCTACAAAAATTAGATAAACTTCAACTTGATATTCAGCAGCAGTTTGCCAATATACCAGCATCACAACGAGTTATTATTACTTCACACGATGCATTTCAGTATTTTTCACGTGATTATGATGTGACTTTTTTAGCACCGCAGGGAACGAGTACAGATGCTGAAGCAAGTGCTGCTGATGTAGCAAATATTATTAATCAAGTACGCGATGATCATGTGCGTGCTGTGTTTATTGAAAATATTACCGATAATCGTATGGTTGAACAGATCAGCCAGGAAACTGGAGCCAAGATTGGTGGAAAGTTATACTCAGATGCTCTGTCAGGTCCCAATGAACCTGCAAGCTCATATATTAAATTGATGGAACATAACACGGCAACTATTTCTAATGCATTAAAGTAATATTGAAACTATCGATAATAACCAAATTATTAAAAATAGATTAATTTAGTTTAATAGTGGCTAATAATCACCCATTTAGTCTTGGTGGGTGATTATATCATCTATTAAGTATAAGTGTTTTTTAATAATAAATGGTTTATCTATATTATATTTGATAGTTATTTATGGTTGTTTGCTTATTTTTGAAACTTGCGTAGTCGCTATTATAGTTGCGAGCATATTTTTAAGAATTTTGATTCCATTTTAAAGTATTAATCATTTTATAAAAGTTGTTAGAATGCGCGCCGACGATTAAGTTATATTATTTTTTGGATTAAAAATGGCTTCATTAGTAAGTTTTCTCTTATTACCGCATAAACAATTAAGGTATCGTTTAATTTTTGCACGATTTAAAATTAAAAGTACTGAAAGAACGATTCGTTATTGCGTGAGCCATGGACTAAATAACAATCTCCACTTTTTATTGCATCATTTAGATCGTTATTGCGCCGAATTTGAGGTGCTTTACGCGTTACTAATAAAAACTAAGTCATTATAAATCAATAAATAAAAACACCTTTTACTGGTTGATTACTAAATCTTTTGTTCGCTTGAGATCTCATGCGAAAAATCCAGTATCATACCAGCATGTTTATTTATAGTTACTAAGTATGAAAAATCCACAGACCATTCCTTTAGTTGATAATGTTGATACATTAACTCGATTAAAAAAAGCATTTGTTGCGGGTATTTGGGCGACATTAGCCAGCATATCTATTGGTTTTTTGTTTAAAGTCTGGTTGGCACAGTGGGTTGCAAAAGATGATTTAGCCTTATTCAATAGTGTGATTGATATTGTGTCATTATCATTGATTTTAATGACAGGCTTCAGGTCTTCAATGGTTGTTACATACAGCCAGACCCATAATGATCATGACATTATAAATATATTTCGCTTTAGTTTAATTGTGATGGTGTTAATTACATGGGGATTAGTTTTACCTTATATAAAACACGAACTGCATATTAATGTTGGCTATTTTGAAATGGTTGGTGTTATTTTTGGTATGGGGCTAAAAATATACTTTACTAACTTAATTGCAATGTACCGTTTATATGAGGTTTCTAATAAAGTCACTTGGATTGAACCTACATCAAATGTCATCACATTTGTGTGTTGTTATTATATATTCCACTTTACGGCATTAGCTTCTCTTTTTTATAGTGTCATGGTCTCTTCCTTGATTGTTGCCCATTTCATGTATTGGAAGCGCAGAAAAGAAGTTGCTACGAAACCGTTCACAACTGTTCAGCTTGATCCTAATATGCGTAATTATGTGCGCAAAAGTTTCACTGCCTCTTTAGAAGCTGGGGCAAGCATTCTAATGATTTACGCTGCTGTATTGCTGACGATCACCCACTTTAGCTTAGATGAATTAGGTGATTTCCAAGTTGTAGTAAGACCAATATTTACCTACATGACAATGCTATTTGTGTTTCCTATCTATCGCTTTGTATTACCTGAATTGTCACAGAGTGTGCGTAAAGGAGAACATTTGCAAATACGTGCGATTCGTCGCTGGATATATCGTTTAGCGATAATAGTGAGTGTGATCTTTTTCTTAGTCATGCTCATTGGGGGGAAAGACCTTATTGGTTTTATTTTCCCTGCGCAATATAAAGGTGCTGAAATTGTATTATTTCATTTCTCTATTTTCTTTATTTTCATGATGCTTAATGCTTATCAACTAGCCTATATAAAAGCTCATGGAAAATTTACCCTGAGTTTAATGATTCGGTTGAGTGGAATAGTAACACTGGTTGTTAGTTATTATTTGTTGGCATTATTTACCGCTAATGTGGTAGCGATTATTGTTGCGCTAGGCTTTGGTTATGTGATGATGTTTATTTTATCAACGATTGCTGAGCAGCAAATTTTACGTGAGTATCGGCGCCAAGGTATCGCTGTTTGTTAAGTGTGACGCTTATAAATAAACCTAGTGTCATAATATAAAAAAAGGTTGAGTGTGCAGTTATTGCGACTCAACCTTTTTAGTTTAGAGGGCGGGTGGAAACAGACAATTGCTACAACACTGGCGACATACCATAGCTATGACCATTAAGTAGTAGTAAACCAAGTAAGACCAGTAATATTCCCCCGATCAGTTTTACAATAATACTGGTCATGGTGCGCTGACGTTGGTTAGTCGCTAAATAGCGACTGACAATCTTTTTACCCGATAAGGTTAGTAATGCTATACCTGAGGTGGTAAGTGCTGTGCCTACTGCCATCAAAATCGCACTAATAACGCCAAGCCAGTACAATCCAACCATATTAGCGAATAACAATACTAAGATAGCGCCAGTGCAAGGGCGAATACCAATACTGAATACAATGACAATATATTCTTTCAAGCTGGTGGCATTATTGATTTCATCAGCGTTGGCGAAGTGTTTATGACCGCAACCACAGTCATTACCATGATCATGATGGTGTACTGTCTTTAATTGCCATGCTTGCTTTAAGCTACGGTAAATCACAATCACTCCAAGCAAAAGCATTGCCATAAAGCTATAGCTAATGAATTGATCGGCAGCATCGTTAACTTGGCGCATCGACGATTTAAAAAACACCAATAAAATACTAACTAAGGTGATGGCAACAATCGCTTGTACAAAAGCCGATACCACGGTCATTATCAGGCTGGCTTTTATCTTTGCAGGGTTAGTTGCAAGGTAAGTGGTAACAATCATCTTGCCATGTCCAGGGCCTAATGAGTGAAATATACCGTATAGAAAGCTCAATCCGGCCAATGAATAAGCTGCCGTTATATTTTGCTGGGCATCATAAAGTAAATCACTGAGCTGGCCATTAATATCACGTTGCCATTTAATGCTGGTCATCAGCATAGTTGGCCATTGTTGCCATAAATAATAACCACTTAATATAAATACCAGCAGTACGATAATGCGTGTTAGCCATGAGATTGGTGCCGAGCTAACCGCTGCATGGTGGTGATGCTCACATGCTGCGTTATGATCATCATTCCTAGTCTCTGAGTGATGGTGGTGGCATGTTTGGTGATGATGCTCGTGTTCATGCTCGTGGCAACAAGATGAGACGAGAGGGCTATTATCAGCCTCTGAGGTTGAGTGACAACCAGGTTTCATGTGGAAGATCCTAAATCAATGCTACTTAGTGGAAGGCGAGGCATTGTCGACGTTACAAAACAGTTGAACTGTCTGTGTAAAAACTTGGCCTAATTTATTATCAGGATCAGCATCCGCTGGAATCGACATTGCGTAAGTGACTTGTTCTGGTGTTGGATGTGGCTCTATGAGTTTAAAGCTACATGTTTTGGCTAATTCAGGTGACAGTATGATGTCACTTTTGTTAGCCCATGACATATCAACATAATAACTTGGTTCAAAGATCAACAACTTCAACGAATCTTTGGTGACGGTTTTAGGTCTTGCTAAAGGTAGCTCAAAAGTAAGCGTCGCTTTTGCGCGTGGCTTGATTAACTCACCGCCTGCAGGTATATGGTATTTAATTGGGGTTTCGTTATCATAAAAATAGGTAAAATAATGGGCGTTTTTCATGTTCTCCATGACGGATTGAGCAACATTTTTTAGCGTTTGTTGTTTGTGTGCCGCAGACATATCTTCGCCATCAAGCATATAAGCGGTGGTCATGGCATCAAATGTCCATACCATCTTAAACCCTGTAATTTGATTGTTATTACCTTCAATGTAGGTTTTCATATCAATCCATGAATGAGGGTGTGCTTGACTGGTTATTGGTGATAACGCAGCGATTGATAATATAAAACAGCAAAGGATATTCCTGCGCATGTAAAAAAGCTCCATATTCATCATTTGATGAGTAATAACGGTAGGGTTTAATGACCATATCTGTGTGATGTTATAACATAGAGTTATAGCGGGATCTAGATGAAGAGTATAGCGTTTATCTAGTTATAGGTAGGGGGGTTACATCATCAAATTGTTGTATTAGCGACAGTGCGGTATAAGGTCGATTGGGTTGCAAATGGTGCGATATTATCACTAAAAAAATAGCTTTAAGATAAAAACTCAAAAATCAGTTAGAATGTAATAAAGGGCGATGTATGTAAGTGAGTAAGAAATAAGGCAATAGTGTTTTATTTCCTCAGTATAATCGCGGCAAAATTAGCAGCAATTGATGAGAACAATTAATAATGAAAAAACAGTTATTTACTGCGAGTCTACTCTTACTTCTTAGTACCTCTGTCTTTGCTGCAACAGCAGAAACACAGTTACCGATTGAACTATCATCTGTGACGCAGGATGTTGATGTCGTCAATAATACCACCACATTAATCGGTAAAGTCGATATTGTGCAAGGTGGCGTTACTATTAAAGCAGATAAAGCGATTATTAAACTTAATGGTAAAACAAAAGAATTAAAAACCATTGAAGTGTATGGCAAACCAGCTTACTTCAAACGCGTAATGAAAGATGGCAAAGTTATCAATGGTGAATCTCGTTATGGTATTTACACGCCATCAGATAGCATGATGGTATTGAAACAAAACGTAAAAGTAACCCAAGATGGCAATACGATTCGTGCCAATGAGATTAGCTATAACCTTAAAGCGCAATTTATGAGGGCAACAGGCACGAAGTCTCAGCAAGTGAAAACCAAGCTATTACCAGAAACAAAGTAAAAGGAATGATTGTGGAATTAGTAACTGTTAATTCAAGTAACTTAGCGATTTATTTAAATTTAACCCAAGCTTATGAAGCAGAGTTTTCACCATTAACTAAAAAAACACCTGATGATGAGGGTAAGTTTGCGATAGATACGCCGATTGAAGGTAATGTTACTGGCTATTTATTGTATATCGATGGTAAGCCTGCTGGGTTGGCGGCAATTGCTAACGAGAGTGTTGATCATTACGAAGTGTGCGATTTTTACGTTGTACCTGTATTTCGTCAGCATAAAGCCGGTCAACGTTTTGCACATGTCCTATTTGATATGATGCCGGGTTTATGGCAAAGCAAGCAAATTGCGGGTGCTGATAATGCAATTGCTTTTTGGCGACGTGCGATTGGTAGTTACACCAATGATGTATTTGTTGAAGATATTTATCACGATGAATATTGGGGTGATGTGACCCGTCAATGTTTTAAAACCACTGCTTAGTTTGTGGTATGACACGGTCATCATTAAACTGATGTCCATCTAATTAAGCCCCTATTGCTTATTGCCGATATAAGTTATTTACTCAGTAAACAGGCGGGGCTTGATAAATATCGACGGTATCATATATTACAGTAATATTATCAGGTGCTGGCGCAATAGCTGCTCTAGTTTTTTGTTATTAAATAAGGACAAGCCTGCTCTTTCTTTTTAACCACGAGAGTAATTGCAGCGAGGTTATGGCTGTGTTCTCGAAAAACATTTTTCATTTTTAAAACCCTTTTTCTAATATCAGGTTTTAGAATTAAGTTTTTTATTATTTTTAAAAAACCATTTAAGCCTTCATCTTGTAGTAGTCGAGATGGCTCGAGTAAATGCATCGGAGCCATTGCTTCGTATTCAATTTCAAACCCACATTCTTGAATGAGTAGCTTCCACTCGTTAAGTGTAAGTGGTTTGGCTGGATGTTGAATCGTTTCAGTTAATGCTTTTTGAATCTCACGTTGTTTATTACTATCAATATCATTGGGAGTAATGCACATTTCGTGGATACCAAAACGGCCATTAGTTTTTAATAGTCGATATGCTTCTTTGATGATTTGTTTTTTTCGCGCACTAGATTGCATTGTTAACATCGCTTCACAATACACAACGGAAGCTATTTCTGAGTCTAGTGCCGTATCTTGTGCACTATTAACATGACAGGTTTGATTATTGCCGTTGAGATAGGAACGAACAATCTTTGCTGCTTGCTCATTTTGCTCTACTGCTGTGTAAGTTTTAGGTCGTTTAGCCAGAGTAATTTGAGCTGTTAATCCAACGCCAGGAGCAAACTCAATAACATCATCACTAGTGTTAATACTAAGCTGAGTGAGCATTTTATTGGTGAGTTCTAATCCCCCAGGACGTAATACCGTTTTTCCAATTTGAGCAAGTAACCAATGACCTGGTCGATTTTCTGTTTGATGTTTTTCTCCGGGCATCGCAAGTTTGTTCGACATATTTTCAGTATCCTATTGAAAGATAATTGGAACAAAAAATAGAAGTATTGATACCAAACTTACCCAGCGGAAAGTTACGCTAATCCCATCCATAAAAAGTTCCTCATTAAGGTTGAATCTAAAATGATAATCATTATCATATAATGATGCATTTGAAATATACCTTGATAATTATCAAGCAGAGGAGGGTAGGATGAGTTTTTCAATTATCTCTTTATTGAATAAGACGCAACTGGCACGACTGGAAACTCATCAAGAGAAAATAACCTATCAGGCTGGTACGATACTTTTTAATCAAGGTAATGAAGCCAATCACATGTACATTATCAAAAAAGGAAAAGTGACCCTTTATCGTCTTATGCCTAACGGTGAAGAAAAGGTGTTTAATGTTTTTCTTGCGGGTGATGTAATTGCTGAAATGGCGATGTTTATGTCACCTCGACAATACCCAATGACAGCACGAATAGAACAAGAATCAGTTTTAGCTGTATATAAACATACTGATATTAAACAGCTAGTTTCTCAAACACCTGAGCTAGCAGTAAACGTTATGGAGTATATGACCAATAAAATTCATCGCTTAGTTAATGATGTTAATATTTTAACGCAGGTAAATGCTAATCAACGATTTGTAATGAAATTGGCTGAAATATATAAAAAGCAGAGCATTAAAGAAGAAAAGGTCAATTTGTCTATAACGAAAAAATTATTAGCCACTCAATTAGGTATGACGCCTGAAACGTTATCAAGAACGATTAAACGTTTAAAAAATGAGGGGCACTTGATTGAAAATGGTAATATTTTGAAAATAAAAGATATTCCAACTCTTTGTCAGTCAGTAAATCTTACTGCTGATATTTTTTATAGCTAAAGCGTGTTAGACCAATTACGTGTATCAATTTGAGCTGTTGGCAATAGGTCGCTGAGTATCGTTCTGTTTTCTTGTCTTATGATGATAAAAAAGGGCTGCTCGGTGTTCGTTTATATTTATCAGATCCAGCGATTAAAGGTGTCTACTAGTACGTATAAGATGCATGTTGTTGAATAAGGTTTTTTTGGGTGTATGATTTGCAGATCAATAATTTTCTGTGAATAAATATGAACATAGTAATGCTAAGAACGTCCGTTTTAATAGCTCCTTTCCTCTTCATTTGTTCCCAGGCTAACGCTGGAACTGATGGTTTTGTATATGCTAAAAATTCGAATAAAACGATAGTTGTTCAATATACAGGTAAAGATAAGAATATCGTTATTCCTAACTCGGTGACGACGATAGAGGATTATGCGTTTGCAAATGATGGTTTAACAAGCGTAATTATTCCCAATTCAGTCGCTTTTATCGGGGTTGAATCGTTTCAAAATAATGCCCTAACAAGTGTGATTATTCCTAATTCAGTGACTGAGATCGGTATTGCAGCATTTAGACAAAATGCCTTAACGAGTGTGACGATCCCTAACTCGGTGACAGATATCGAGGATTTGACGTTTACAGATAATAATTTAAAGAGTGTGACTATTCCAGATTCAGTCACTGAGATCGATCCATGGGCATTTGCACATAATGACTTAACGAGTGTGATTATCCCTAAATCGGTGACGACTATCGGACAGGAAGCATTTAATGATAATAAAATAACCCAAGTTAATAACTTACCTTCTAGCGGTATTATTTACGCTCGGAATGATGATGGCACAGATAATATGGACAATATTATCTCGTATGGCGGCAAAGGAAAGGATGTCATTATCCCTAATTCTGTGACGACAATTGGGAAAGGGGCTTTTTCTGATAATGGCTTAACAAGCGTGACTATTCCTAAGTCGGTGACGAATATTGGGTGGTATGCCTTTAGTAATAATGAAATAACTGAAGTTAATCATTTAGCTTCTGACGGTATTATTTACGCTAGAAATGACAATGGTACTGATAATACCCAAGAGATTATCTCGTATGGTGGCAAAGAGAAGAATTTCATTATCCCAAGTTCGGTGACAACGATCGGGAATTATGCGTTTGCAAATGGTGCTTTAACTGGGGTGACTATTCCTAACTCGGTGACCACTATCGGGGATTGGGCATTTACAGAGAATGACTTAACGAGTGTAACTATTCCTGATTCGGTTATGGCTATTGGTGTTGGGGCGTTTCAAAATAATGCCTTAACGAGTGTTACTATTCCTAGCTCGATGACTGCTATTGGAGGATTGGCGTTTTCATATAACAACTTAACGAGTGCGACTATCCCTAATTCAATAATAGAACTTGGCGATGGAGTGTTTGCAAATAATCACTTAACAAGTATAACTATCCCTAATTCAGTGACGACAATTGGCGGAGAAGCGTTTTCAGATAATGCTTTAACGAGTGTGACTATCCCCGATTCGGTGACGACAATTGGCGAGGCGGTATTTTCAGATAATGCCTTAACGAGCGTGACTATCCCTAATTCGTTGACAGATATTCCGTGGTTAGCGTTCTCTCAAAATAAATTAACAAACGTGACTATTCCTCATTCAGTGACGGCAATAGGCCAAGATGCGTTTTCAGATAATGCTTTAACAAGTGTAAATATCCCTAACTCAGTGACGTCTATCGGTATTAAAGCGTTTAAAAATAATTTATTAACGCATGTGACTATCCCTAAATCGGTAACTTCTATTGGCTATGAGGCGTTTTATGAAAATAAATTAACGCGCGTAACTCTCCCTAAGTCAGTGACGAAAATTGGAGATAGGGCGTTTGATAAAAATGTTAAGCTAAAGCAGCTTAACAGTTGAGTCTTTTGGTTTGCATCATTATTAACTAACCGCCTATCGAGGCGGTTTTTTGTATTTTTATGTAACGGCTAGTTGCTGTTGATAGCCTTTAACTCCTGTAAAAATTCCCTTTAATATAATAAGAGTACATGTTCATGAGCCTAGTTATGCGACAAGTAATCATTGATGATGCTGAAGGTATTACCAATGTGCTTAATCCAATTATTCTTGAAGGTTTATACACGGTATTAGATACAATCTTTACCGTTGAAGAAGAAAAAGAGTTTATCGCACAATTTCCAGAGCGAGGCGTTTACCGTTGCTGTGAGAGCAGAAGGCTCTAAAGTTATCGGTTTCCAAAATGTAGAACCATTTGCGTCATATACTAAAGTTTTTGACCATGTTGGCATTATTGGTACATTTGTTTGTAGTAGTTGCCGCGGCCAAGGTGTTTCTAAGCAGCTGTTTGAATCTACATTTGCAGTAGCGAAGTTGAAAGGTTACGAGAAGCTTTTTGCTTATGTTCGTAGTGATAATGATCGTGCTTTAGCCGCTTATATTAAGCAAGGTTTTGAAGTTGTCGGAATTGCGAAAAAGCATGCAAAAGTCGCTGGAAAATATATCGATGAAATTCTTATTGAAAAGTTTTTGTAAGAGTTGAGTCGTAAAAAAGAGTAGATCACGTCAGAGTGACTTCCTATCACTTGCTATTTTGACTTCAAGGCTAAGTTTCATTTGTAGGACACTATGGATAGGTTAAGCAGCGTCTTAATACAGTGCTATATGAACATCAAGTCATATCATCGCAAGGAAAATCATATGATAAGGTGCTAGCCGTACTTTTACTTATCCCGATTTATATTCTTAGACCAAAATGCCTCGCACATTCATGAGTTAGTTCTAGCATTTTTTCTCCAAAATCACACTCGATAAAAAAGGCTAGATACTGTAGTACCTAGCCTTCAAAATTATGCAGTAGTAATTATGCAGTAGTAATTATGCAGTAGTAATTATGTTGCAGCTTACAATGCTGTCTCTAAAATCTTACGGCTATCAGCAATAGTGAGTTTTTCATGCTCGCCTAATGCCGTCATGCCATGTTTTTCAAGGCTGGCAATTAATACATCAATATCAGCGCGGCCTAACTCAACATCTGCTAGTGAGGTTGGTACATCCATCTCTTTAAAGAAGGCTATAGTGTGTGCGATTGCAGCATCAATACGTTCATCTGTTGTGCCTGTAGTAATACCAAATACGCGCTCTGCATATTGTAATAGTTTCGCTTGTTTCTCTTTACGACAAACCTGCATTACCGCTGGTAGTACAATACTTAAAGTACGCGCGTGATCGATACCGTAATTACCGGTTAGTTCATGGCCAATCATATGGGTTGTCCAGTCTTGTGGAACACCCATACCAATTAAGCCATTCAATGCTTGGGTTGCTGACCACATGATATTGGCACGTACTGCGATATCATCTGGCGTTGCAAGTGCTTTCGGACCTTCTTCAATAAGGGTGAGTAATAAACCTTCAGCGAAGCGATCTTGAACTTTAGCATTAACAGGGAAGGTGAGGTATTGCTCCATCGTATGCACAAAAGCATCCACAACACCATTAGACACTTGGCGTGGTGATAGGCTTAAAGTGGTTTGTGGATCTAAGATAGCAAATGTTGGTTTAACCAGT
This sequence comes from Photobacterium kishitanii, assembly GCF_000613045.3. NCBI lineage: Bacteria > Pseudomonadati > Pseudomonadota > Gammaproteobacteria > Vibrionales > Vibrionaceae > Photobacterium > Photobacterium kishitanii. The sequence continues at coordinate 1,315,278 of NZ_LN794353.1, forward strand.
GGTGAGCCAAAGAATAATTTATCTTTACCACGAGAAACCACTGAACCACCGTTAGTTTCAGAACCTGTTGCAGGTAATGTTAGGACACAACCAATAGGTAGTGCTGCGATAACAGGAGCTTGATCGTGTAAGATTTCCCACGGATCAGCCCCTTCATAACAAGCAGCCGCTGCGATAAACTTCGTGCCATCAACCACAGAACCACCGCCAACAGCTAATAGAAAGTCAAAACCTTCAGCTTTTACTTTAGCAACGGCTTTCATTAAGGTGTCATATTGTGGGTTAGCTTCAACGCCAGCAAATTCGTCCCAATTAAAACCCATGAGTGCCGCTGTTACTTGCTCGTACACACCGTTTGTTTTAATCGAACCGCCACCGTAAACCACTAAGATTTTTTTATCTTTAGGAATATCATTGGCAATTTCAGCAAGTTGACCTTCACCAAAATGAATTTTTGTAGGGCTTTGATAGGTAAATTTGTCCATTGTACTTTCCTCTAAACAGCAAGCTGACGCTGATTATTATAATGATTTTGTATTATCAGATACTGAGTACCTTAGATAGCAATAGTCTAGGTTATAATGACGATTCACTTAATACATAATCCTCTTTAATACTTGCCTATTTCTCTTTTATTCGCATTATTTGTGATTGATTTGTGATAGTGGTCTGCTAAGGTAAATTAAATCCGTTTATGGGTAGATAACCATGAAGATAGAGAACATTGAATATCCAACCATTAGTCAATCGGCAATGATACCGTCGGCATTAATTACTCTAGCGGCCTCATTGTGTGAGCATTATGGGTTAGCGCATCAATCCGGTCGTGTTGATACGTATTTGGCTGGAATACGGCTGTTTAGAATTGATGGTTATCGAAAATATAGCCCGCAAATGTATGAGCAAGGCATTGTTATTATTATTCAAGGTCGCAAAATTGGTCATTTAAATCAGTATCAATTTAACTATGATCCACAGCAGTGTTTGCTAGTGACTACGCCATATCCGATTGTCTGTGAAACCTTTGCCTCATTTGAGCAACCGTTAATGGGGATTAATATTGATTTTGATATCACAGTTATTAGTCAACTCGTTACAATGATTGAGTCACAGCAGCAACGGCGATTTAATTATGAGGGCAGTTGTGGGGTGGCAACAACTGGGATGACACAACATATGTACCGCAGTGTCGAACAGTTATTAGAAGTATTGCACGATCCTCTTGATGCACAAGTTATTGGGCCATCTTTAATTCGACAGTTGTTTTATTATTTATTGCAAAGTGAGCAGGGATATTTACTGGCTCAGTATTGTGAACAAGACAGTGTGTTAGCCAAGATTTCAGCGGTTATTGATTATGTGCAGCAGCATTATGATACTAAATTACACGTACATGAATTAGCAGCAATGGCTGGAATGAGTGTTTCTGTATTTCATAAAGTATTTAAACAAGTGGTGACAGATCCACCGATGCAATATATAAAAAAAATACGTTTAAATAATGCTAAGACATTAATGTTACAACACGGAATGGCTGCTAATGTTGCTGCTGGGCAAGTAGGATATGAAAGTCCAACACAGTTTAGCCGCGAGTTTAAACGCTATTTTGGCTTACCACCGAGTAAAATTCATGAACATACAGGATTTATTCGGTAATATGTTCAAATAGAATGGATGATATGCAATTAAGGTGGTTTGATATGAAAATCGCCTTGGAGCGTATTGTTTCTAACAATAAGACTAAAATAATAAGGAAAATAATGTCTGAGCCCCATAAAAAAATTCTGATTCTATTTGCGCATCCATCGCAAAATCGCTCTGAAATCAATGTGCCACTCTTTAATGCATCAAAAGGTTTTGACCATGTCACAACTATCGATTTGTATGCTGAGTATCCTAGTTTCCGTATTGATATCGATAAAGAGCAGCAACGTTTACGTGATCATGATGTGATTGTATTTATGTTCCCGTTGTATTGGTATTCCACCCCGTCGTTATTAAAAGAATGGCAAGATCTAGTGTTGGAATATGGTTTTGCTTACGGTAGTGAGGGTACTGAGTTACAAGGAAAAAAATTCCTATGTGCGCTTACTGCTGGTGGCTCTGAATCGAGTTACCGTAAAGAAGGGTTTAACCATTTTACGATTCGACAATTATTACAGCCGTTAGAGCAAATGGCTGAATTAACGGGAATGGAATTTCTGGCTCCGTTCGCTTTATTTGGTGCCGGCACAGCAACAGAAGAGCAACGTGTTGTCAAACATATAGAAAATTGGCGTCGAGTGTTAGTCGCAATTGCTGATAATAAACTCAACTATGAGGTTGCGAGCAAATTATCAAAATTAAATCATAGTCTTGATAGTGTGATCACGGAGTAGCCATGACTGGAATATTTTTACAAGCATTTATCTATTTAGTGGCGGCAGTTATTGCAGTGCCGATTGCTAAACGGTTCGGATTAGGATCGGTATTAGGCTATTTAATTGCAGGTGTCGTTATTGGTCCTGTAATTGGTTTAGTTGGTAGTGAAACCACCACTATTCAGCACTTTGCTGAGTTTGGGGTGGTAATGATGCTATTTATTGTTGGTTTAGAACTTGAACCGAAAATGTTGTGGGGCATGCGCCATCGATTACTTGGTTTAGGTGGCCTACAAGTTGTGGTTACTACCGCTGTCGTGATGGGGATCGCGATTGCGTTAGGTGTTGGTTGGACATATGCTTTAGCTATTGGTCTTATTTTCTCCTTGTCATCAACGGCGATTGTACTACAAACCTTTAATGAAAAAGGATTAAGCAAAACGGAAGGTGGTAAAAGTGCCTTTTCAGTGTTGCTGTTTCAAGATATTGCCGTTATTCCGATGCTGGCATTGATTCCTTTACTTGCCTTACCTGAATTGGTTGAAAAAGCCCAAGCAACAGTATCTGCTGCTGCTGAGCATCATGAAGATCTTAGTTTAGTTGCAGGTTTACCCGGTTGGGGATATGCGATTGTAGTGATCCTTGCGATTGCAGGGGTTGTTGTGGGTGGGCATTATTTAAGCCGTCCACTGTTTCGGTTTGTTGCGGCATCAGGTTTACGTGAGATTTTTACTGCAACGGCGTTAATGCTAGTCATTGGTATTGCTGCGTTAATGAGTTTAATCGGTTTATCACCGGCTTTAGGAACTTTCCTTGCGGGGGTAGTACTGGCTAACAGTGAGTTCCGCCATGAGTTAGAATCAAATATTGAGCCCTTTAAAGGCTTATTACTCGGTTTATTCTTTATAACCGTCGGTGCTGGGATTAATTTCAGTATTTTATTTGATCAATTTGGCACCATTATTGGATTAACCCTTGGTGTTATGCTCATTAAAGCACTGGTATTGTTAATATTAGCGTTTATTTTTAAAGTTAAAGGCAGTGATCGGTGGTTGTTTGCACTTAGTTTGGCGCAAGCGGGTGAGTTTGGATTTGTATTATTGAACTACACCGTTCAAAACAATGTATTACCGTCTGAGTTAGGTCAAACATTATCGCTGGTGGTTGCATTGTCGATGTTCCTAACCCCTGGGTTATTTATTTTGTTTGATAAGGTTATTTTACCGCGATTTAGTGCTGCTAAAAATGAACGTGAAGCAGATGAAATAGATGAGCAAGGTAAAGTGATCATTGCGGGTATTGGACGTTTTGGTCAAATAGTGAATCGCTTATTAACCGCTAATGGCATGAAAACAGTGGTTCTCGATCACTCGGTGACTCAAATTGATAATATGCGTCAAATTGATATCAAAAGCTTTTTTGGCGATGCGACTCGACATGATCTCCTGCATACTGCTGGGATTGAAGATGCCAAAGTGTTTGTGGTTGCGATTGACGATCAAGAGCGTGCAACCGAGTTAGTGCATTATATTAAGCAAACCTATCCACATGTACGTGTTTTAGCGCGAGCTTATGATCGAGGCCATCACTATTCGTTGCGTTGCGCAGGTGCAGATTATGTGATCAGTGAAACTTACCGTTCGGCATTGGCTATGGGCGCACAAGCACTAAAAGAATTAGGCGTGCATCCTTTTAGAGCGGAACAACAAAAAGCGATGTTTGTTGAAACAGAAGCGAAAAGTAAAGATTTGCTGTATCAAACATGGCGTGATAGCACTGAAGAAGATCGTTTTAATAGCTCTTATGTTGAACTGTTTATGCAGTTAGAACAGACCTTAGGTGAAGCAATGAAGCAGGAACGCACGGATAAGCACACTAAATCGGAACGAGGTTGGACACCACCGCCTAAAAACTTTATTGAAGAAGCAGAGCAAATGAAGGTTGATAAGAATAATTAAGCGATTTTATTTCGTTATTCGACCGTCATAATTAGAGGCGCTAATGATTCAGTCATTAGCGCCTTTTGTTATTTAGAACTAACGAATTAATGGATACAATTTTTTGTAGCATTTGCATACAATTTCTAAATAACTGACTAAATTTATTTATGTTATTGTCAATAAGAGAAGCTTATTTCGAGCTTTATATGAATATTGGTAATAGGTGAAATGTTTAAAAAGAATCTACTTGCATCACTTCTACTTAGCTCTTTCGTTGCTCAACCAGCCCTCGCTGATACCACATTAAATATTTATAATTGGTCAGAATATCTTCCTGCAGAATTACTGACTCAATTTACTAAAGAAACTGATATCAAGGTTAACTATTCAACGTTTGAAAGTAATGAAACGATGTATACCAAGATCAAAATGATCGACGGTAAAGGGTATGATTTAGTATTCCCATCTACTTACTATGTTTCCAAAATGGCAGATGAAGGCTTATTAGCCAAACTTGACCATAGTAAAATTACAGCCTTTGCTCAGTTAGATACGACGATTTTAAATCAGCCGTTTGATCCGAATAATCAATATTCTATTCCGTATTTATGGGGTAGTACGGCGTTAGGCTACGACAGTGATGTGGTTGATGGTAAACAAATTACTCAGTGGAAAGATTTATGGAAGCCAGAGTTTAAAGGTAGTGTGTTATTAACCGATGATCCACGTGATGTGTTCGGTATGGCATTGATCATGAATGGACACAGTGTGAATAGCCGTGATGAAACCGAAATTAAACAGGCTTATGAAACGCTTAAAAGCTTAATGCCAAATGTGGCGCTGTTTAATTCAGATGCACCGCATATTCCGTATATAGCTGGTGAAGTTTCAGTCGGTATGCAATGGAATGGTACTGCTGTGCGTGCAGCAAATGAAAATCCAGCGCTCAAATTTGCTTACCCACAAGAAGGCACTATTTTCTGGATGGATAATATTGTGATTCCGGCAGCGAGTGAGCATAAAGATGCTGCTTATCAGTTCATTAATTTCTTATTGAAACCAGAAAATCAAGCTAAGATTGTTACCGAAATTGGTTATGCGACCCCTAATTTAGAATCATTAAATAATCTTCCTGACACTATTCGTAATAGTGATATTATTTTCCCAACCAAAGCCATTAAGCAAAAAGGTCAATTTTTGGCAGATGTTGGTGATGCGACGGCAATCTACCAGCGCTATTGGATGGAGCTGAAGAAATAATGAAAGTTATCTACACTGAAAAACAACGTTTACATCATGTACGTTTTGAATTTTTAAATGGTGAAGCCACCCCATGTTTTGAAAAACCAGAACGTGCAGACATGGTGCTTAATGCATTAAATAGTCATGGTGGTTTCACAATGGTTGAGCCTAATAGCTATGGTGATGCGCCTATGCGTTGGGTACACACGGATGATTACGTTGATTTTCTAGCAAGTTGTTGGGATCAGTGGGTTGAAGCATTTGGTGATGTGCATGATGCCTCACCATACTGTTTTGCACCTGCACGTCATTTACGTAACCGTATTCCTAAAGACATCGAAGGACGTTTAGGTTATTACAGTTTTGATATGACTGCGGCGATCACCGCCGGTTCTTGGAAAGCGATTGTTGCAGCGACTGAATGTGCGTTAACGGGGGTTGATTTAATTAAGCAAGGTGAACACGCCGCGTTTGCGTTATGTCGTCCACCTGGTCACCATGCTGCGCCTGATCTAATGGGCGGTTATTGTTATGCTAACAACGCAGCCATTGCAGCTGAAAGCTTTATTCGTCAAGGCGCGAAGCGCGTTGCAGTACTTGATATTGATTACCACCATGGCAACGGCACTCAAAGTATTTTCTATAATCGCAGTGATGTGTTATTTGCATCGATTCATGGCGATCCTGATTACGATTATCCTCATTACCTTGGCTTTGCCGATGAAGAAGGTGAGGGGGAGGGTCTAGGCTTTAATCTTAATTTACCGTTACCACTACATACAACAGATTGGTCTGTTTATGAACCAGTATTAGCGACGGCATTAGCGCGTATTGCTGAATATCAGCCTGATGCATTAGTGATTTCATTAGGAATGGATACTTTTGCAGATGATCCAATCAGCTATTTTAAATTAATGCGCACTGATTATCGAAATATTGGCTGGATGATTGGTTTATTAAATATTCCGACTTTATTTGTTTTTGAAGGCGGTTATGCGGTTGATGATTTAGGTCATAATACCGTTGCAGTACTTGATGGCTTTAATAAAGCACGAGTGTAGTTATCTATACTGCATAATTAAAAATACATGTGAAATTAAAAGCGATAGCCTGATGGTTATCGCTTTTTTTGTAAGTAATATTTGGTTTTTGAGCGAAGAAATAGATAGATTGCAAATCTAAATGAGAATCATTATTGATATTGCACTTTTTTGTTGTTAGTATAGCGGCACTTTTTTATATCCCTTTTAAGTATTAGTCTTATGTTTTTAGCGCCGTTAGTTTTGGCTCATATGTTGGTAAATAATGACTGTGATGAGTGTTGGCTAAGAGATGAAACTCGAGCAAAGCCTCGAGTAATAGATTTTTTAGTAGATCATAATCAACAGGCTGAAAAATATTTAGCATCATTGTCTAGTGGACAAGAAAAGCTGTTATCAGAGTGGGAAAATATGCCAACTCATAAAGCTGATCAGCCATGGAATAATATTAATGGTCATAAATATAAAATCATTAATAATGGCTATGGTATTTTAGTTACTGACGATGAGCATACTGATAAAGTTATAGTTGATTTTAATCAGCGCGCTAAAAATTATAAATATTATCGACATGGTAATTGGTCGATCAGTCCTGATCTAAAGAAAATTATTATTACTGAAAATACTGTCGGTGATGATAATTATACTGTTACTGTGCTTGACGTTACTAGTGGTAAAGTTATCTATCGTAGTAGCCAAGGTTATAGTGATAATGTTATTTGGGCTAATGATAATAATATTATTATAATCAAAAATAGCCAGTTAACATATAGGCCATATAAAGTTGAATCGATTAACTTAGTAACAACCAAGAAACATGTTCTATTCAATGAAAGCGATCCTAAATGGTTAGTTTCTAGCTATGTAACAACAGATAATAAATTTATTGTTATTCAAAGTAACGATGAAAGTAGTAGTGAACAATACTTAATACCTAGAGATAATATTACTCAAAAAGTATTAGTTAGAGCACGGCTGTCTGGTGTTGAATATTATGTTGATAGCGTTCAAAATCAGCGGTTTATTAAATCAAATAAAGATGGTTCTTTTGCAATTTATCGTGTGGGTAAACATAATGATTGGCTGAAAATCATTGATCCTAAAAGTGATATAGAGCGTTGGTTTATATCTAATAAAAATGTGATTCTTCAAATTAAAGATCAAGGTCAAACCTTTCTTAATAGTTATGATCATGATGGCAATATTTTGTTTTCTAAAAAATTATCTGCTGATGCCAGTGCGGGGTGGTTGGCTAATAATACTGATGCGAATAATAATGTAATTAATATTCGTACTATGGGTTTAAAACAGCCAGCAGCTTGGCAAGCGATTGATATTAATAAAGGTAATCTGGTTAGTAGTTCTGCTGATACCTATCAGAATTTTGATGCTGATAATTATACAGCTAAACAAATTACAGTGATGAATGGTAGTGTTCACGTGCCAGTCTCTTTAATCTTTCGTAATGATAAAGTTTCACCATTATCACCTGTTATACTTTACGGTTATGGATCTTATGGGGTTACAATGAGACCATATTTCATGCCGCAAATTATTTCACTTGCTGATAAAGGCGCTATTTATGCTATAGCGCATGTACGTGGTGGTGGTTTTAATGGTGAAGAGTGGCATAAAGCTGGCTCTGGTATTTATCGTCAAAATAGCATTAGCGACTTCATTGCGGTAGCGAAAAAGATGCAACATTATAGCCCTATACCGTTATTAGCGAATAAGGAGCTTAAGGCTAAGCGTGATATTTTAGCGATAGGAGCAAGTGCTGGTGGTACCTTAGTGGCAGCAGCTATTAATCAACAACCGCAATTATTCACAGCTGCGGTATTACAAGTACCTTTTGTTGATGTGTTAACCAGTATGTCTGATTCATCATTACCGCTAACATCACAACAATACCAAGAATGGGGGAATCCAAATAACGTTCAGCAACGTAAAATTATTGCTGACTATAGTCCATTTGATAATATTAAGTCACAACCTTATCCACCTATATTAGTTCGTAGTGGGCTTTATGATAGCCGAGTACCTTTTTGGGAGGCTGCAAAGTATATTGCGAAAATTAAAAAAAATTCGACAGTAACTAATCCTTATTTATTATTAACTGATTTAAAAGCTGGCCATAATACAGATGGTAAAAAAGCTTTATCTCAGCAAGCAATGGATTATATGTTTTTATTAAATCAATCGTCGCTTAATAAATAATTACCCTTAAAAATAGCTTACAATTAAAGATATTATAATGAAGAAGACAGTGATTGCTGTAGCTATTTCTACGCTTTGTGGAAATGTATATGCAGAAACTAATAACAATATTACAGAATTTTCAGAAGTGTTAGTAACAGCACAAAAAATTGAAAAAACGCCTTATGAAGTTAATGGCTCAGTTACAGTCGTTACTGAACAAGATATGCGTCAACAAGGAGCAACGGAATTATACGATGCTCTTAAAAATGTTGCGGGAGTAAGTGTTAGCGGCGGTGCCGGACGACCACAAAATATTACTATTCGTGGTGTTAGAGGTAATAGAATTAAAATTATTTCTGATGATGTTGAAACTGGTGATGGCTATGGTGCGACAGATCTTAACGATAAAGTTGGACGTAATAGTTTTGATTTAACCGAAGCTAAACAGATAGAAGTTGTAAAAGGTGGTGGTTCATCATTGTATGGCTCAGGTGCATTAGGTGGAATGGTTATAGTTACGACTAAAGATGCAAGTGACTATTTAACGCCAATGAAAGATACCGCTGTTGAGGTAAGTACAAATTATGTTGGTGAAAGTAATAAATACCAAGGTACAGTTAATATTGCTCAACGTATAGGTGATTCTGAACATTTACTTCGTTATAGCCAATGGCGGGGTAATGGCTCAGATAATTATGATCATGCTATTTATAATCGTGATATTGATGGCTTTAATATATCACTAAGTAGTGATTTTTATATTGGTGATCATCAGCAAATTTCAACCAAGTTAAGTCGATATCAAGATAGTATGATTCGTAATGAACAGCTAGGGTTTTTAACTAACGAGTATAATGAAAAAAATGATACGACAACAGATAAATACCAACTGACTTATCTTTATAATGATGCTGGAATGATGTTGTTTGACGATGCTAAAGTAATTGGTTATTACGCTAATACAAATAGTGATCGTAAAAAATATTATTATGAGCATAAGAAAAATAGAAATATTACTGAACATTATTATTATGCTGATCGTGGTGAGTTTAATGAGCAAAAATATGGATTAAAAACGCAGTTCCAACGCAAATTAGAGCGACATAATATTGTGTGGGGTGTGGATACGGCGTATAAAAATCATCGGCGTATTATGGATAAACGAGTTGATTTTAATGGTCATTCAAGCTTAGAACGTAGCCACCCCTTTGCGGATGCTAATACCTACGAAATGGGCTTTTACATCCACGATGATATTAACTGGAATGATTGGGAATTTGGTGCAGGATTGCGTTATGACTATCAGTTAATGCAGCCTCAAAATAAAAGTCAATTTGTTAATGTTGGCCTAAATGGTTTATCAACTTTAGATGACATGACATCTGACGCATTATCACCTTCGTTATCTGTAGCTTATAATTTTAATCAAGATCTTAAGGCTTATCTTAGCTATAACCGTGGTTTTAACGCACCTAATTATGCCAAAGTTTATGGTTATGTACCACATGATGGTATTCCACCATTTGATATTTTACCTAATTATAATTTAGAAGCTGAAACCAGTGATAACTTTGAATTAGGGTTTAAAGCTAGACAAGGTATTTATACGCTAAATGCAGCTGTATTTTATAGTAAATATAATAACTTTATTAGTCCACATAACGATCGTTTCAATGAAGATAACGGGCGTATGGAAGTTCGTTATATTAACGTTGATAAAGTAACGTCATATGGCTTTGAATTAAGCACAAGTGCTGAATTAACAGAAACATTAACGGCATCTGCTGATTTTTCTGTTGTCACGGCGAAGGATGATGAAAGTAATTATATTTCAACGTCATCCCCATGGGAAGGCGGTTTAACGTTAGATTATAGCCAAGATTTTGATGCCTTTGTACGTTGGAATTTTGCTGCCGCGATGAATAAAGTTCCGCAGTGTGGAGATAGTGTCGATCCTTTATCGTGTTCGCGTACATCTGGGTGGGGAACGGTTGATTTAGGTTTTAGTTATGAGCCAATTAATAATCTTAGTGTTAATGCCAATATCAATAATATTTTGAATCATGAATATATTCGTTATCAAGATGTTGCTGGTCTATCGGAATATAACAATAGATATAATACTGAAGCTGGACGTAATTTTAATGTATCTATGAGTTATAAGTTTTAAATAAAGGGATTTACTATGAAAAAAAATATTTTTGCGATGATAATACCATCATTATTATTTACTCCCAGTTTTGTAATCGCAAGTGAACTTTATTTCCCATCTCAACCAGCAGTAATATCATCAGAAGATGATGCTCGTCTGTGGGTCGAATCTCAATATCCATTATTATCTGGTGAACCACTGACTGGACTCGTGTTTGATAAAGAAACCGAGAGTTTAGCGGCAAAACAATATCGATTTTATCAAGATATTGTTAATGGTAAAGCATGTCATAGTACTGTGGTCGTGGATGTGGATAAAAAAACACATCAAGTCATTCAGTTGTTTACGCACTTAAAATCAGTTGATCAATGTACTAATGCAAAACTTGATCAGCGCCAAGTCCAACTTGATATGATGGGCGATCATGCTGATGTTACAGCAGCACGAACAGTTGATGCTGTCGTACAGGTATTCGATCCTGATCCTGTAACACAACTTAAAAGTTCCACTTTAAAATATACACAAGTATTGCCCCAAAGTGTTTATCAGCAGCATGACAATATTGAGGTTACAGAGATCAATGGCGTGCGCTATTTATCGAATAGCCGCGTGCAGATGGTCGATGTTAAAGCATTTGATATTGATGGCGATAATATCCAAGAAGCGGATGTGATAAATAGTCAGCAAGGATTAACAACATCTGTAAATGATTTTATTTATCGTCGTGATATTGCTGATTATGAAGCGGGTGATACTGCATTTTTAAATACCATGGCTTTTTATCATATTGATCAATCTATTCGTTATTTAAATAGTCTTGGTTTTGATCTCTTTTCACAACCAGTACGGGTAGATGCTTTTTTCGGTAATAAAGATAATTCAACGACTTATAGTGCACAGAATCTGATTGTTTTTGGTAATGGTATGTCTGCCGATGCGGAAGATGCCGGTGTTATTTTGCATGAACTGGCACATATGATTAACTATCGTTTAATTAGTAATTGGGAAGAAGGTGATACTGGTGCTATTGGTGAAGGGTTAGGTGATTATTGGGCAGCTTCTTACACTTATAGGAATAATCCATATTATGATATTGATACTGTATTTCGGTGGGATGGTATTAATACTAGTAAAATATCAACACGTACCGTTAATGATAGTGAAGCTAAATATATATCCGGTTTGGAATATCCAGCCCATGTTGTTCGCAATGGATCAAATGTCGATCAGTTATGGTCAACACCTTTATTCTCAACCTTAAAAGCAGCAGTGGCTGAGAAGGGAGATATTGCACATGCAGAAGTTGATAAGATTATATGGGAAGGTATTGCTGCATTAGGTGCTGGAGCGACAATGCCCCAGGCAGCCCAAAGTATTATTCAAGCTGCGCATCTTCTACATCCTCATGATGCTTATTATGCCAAGACATTTAGATTTTATTTTCAACAGCATAATATTTTATCAAATAGTATTGCTTATTACGCACCTCAATTTTTGGAGAAGAACGATAATCATCAATCATTAACAGTTGATGCTTATAATATGACTCATGCGCCTTTAGGTAATGTTGTGATTGATATTAATCCGTCAATAAATGAAGGTTATGATTTTGAGAAATTTAATAACCATCAAGCATTGAAAGTTAATGTTAATTTATCACAAGCTCCACGTTGCGGTGAACGTTTTTGGGTAGATATTAATACCAGTATTAATATTGGAGATTCTCAGAAAGTACAGCAACAGAATACACAGTTACCTTTTGTTATGTGTAAACCAATACTTTCTTTACCAGTAAAGGATGTTAATTCTCTTTTAGTCGATGCAAAGGCTATAAATGATTTAGGTGTGGTTGCTGTAGGTGAAAAAAATATGTCACTTGCCATTAATAGTGAGGACTTACTAAGCGATAACTTTGCTATTTCATTGGATATTGAGCATCCACGTATATCTGATCTTAAAATCAGTATTATTACGCCTGCAGGTGATCAAGAAATACCATTATTAGTTTATGAGAATATTAAGCCAACGCAATTTAAGCGATTATTAATGGCTAAATATAATAATAAATTGAAAGCATTAGTCGGAATACCATTAAAAGGGTTATGGCAATTGAAAATTATTGATCGGGTCCCGGGTGAAAAAGGAAAATTAGTGTCATGGGGAATTGCTAATATTTCAAGTTATCAACAACCGGATTCAAATAAAACCGATTCAAAACATGAGCATAAATCACAATCATTGGTTACTAATAATTCTAAATCAGGAGGTAGTGTTGGCTGGATATCTTGGTTATTAATGGTATCAGCTTTATTTATTCGTCATTTCGGTCATGGTAAAAAGGATTAATTTATGAATTATAAAATATCTATTATTGGGTCTTTTATTGCTTTAGCTTTAGTTGGGTGTAATAGTGGTTCATCTGACTCATCAACTGCAACGACTACTTCTGGTTCGACACAGTTGAACTATAAATTACAAGGTGAGCTCGCGAACAGCTCTGAAATTAGTAATGATATTTCAGTATGTGTCGATCTTGATGGTGATTTGAGTTGTAGCGAGAAAGACATTAATACGGTATCTACACGTGGTGATTTTTCTCTACAGCATAATAATACAGAGTTATTGACACAGGCGATAGTTGTCTCTGCTAAATCTTCTCAAACATCTGAAGAGTTTCGTTTATTAATTCCTGCGGCTAATAATTATCCAGAGCACAGCATACTATCAATAGCGCCTGTATCTACTTTGATTTATGGGTTGATGAATCGAGTTTCATCACCACTATCGTTTTTAGATGCTGTAAATAAAATGACGTTACTATTGCAAAAAACGATCAGTCCACAAATTACAGATCTTAATAATATTGCATTAGGTGATGCAGTTGCTCAGAAAAAATATGAATTGTTTAACCATAATTTAATTCAATATTTTATTGAGCTAAATCGTCTCAATAATCAGAACTATATAACGACGATTAGTCAACTTGGTGAGCATCTTGATGAGTTAGTACCCGCGTTTGTAAGTAATAATGCGCAAGCGATAAAAACAGTAAAAGATAAAATTAGACAGCAACAATTAACAATTGTTGGCAGCAATGATACAGGAGTGACGTCTTATTTAGTTGATGGGAAATTACAGTCATATCCTAGTGAAGAATATCCAGGGCAAGATGCTCAGTATGGTTTAGATCGTGCAGGAGTTAAAGGCTTTAAGCTAATTAAATTAGATAACAAGGGTAATGAGTTACCTCCATCCGCACCGCAGTGGACATGTGTTGAAGATGGTAATACAGGACTTATATGGGAAGTTAAAATTGACGATGTAACGAGCCCGCGTGATAAAAATCGTTTGTTTGCGATCAAGGCATCGGGATATACACCTAATCAGGGTGATATAGCGGCAGCGACTTGTTCCACCGATAGTGATTCATCAATGTGCAATACTCAACAATATGCAAAATATTTAAATCAAAGAGCATTATGTGGCAAAAAAAATTGGCGTTTACCAACAGCATCAGAACAATTTGATTTACTTGATTTAGGTGCCGCTGAAGTACAGCCTAATTTAGGAATAACAAGTGGTATGGATTTATCTTATTTCCCCAATATGATCAAAGGTGATTGGGGCGCGGGTTGGTATTGGAATAGTTCTCGCGCTATTTCATATTATGAAAATGTCCATTTTATTGGACTTGATCAACTTGGTGATACAACGGGTCATACTGATGCTAGTAATCTAATTCTTTGTCCAAAATCTGTTTCTGCGAGTGGAAAGTCTTGTGAGGATGCAAATACATTACCCGTTCGAATGGTCGCAAGTAAGGAATATTAAAATGAAATTAACCAATAAAATGCTAATATTAGTTATTGCGATATTTGCTAATTCTGTTTATGCAGCACCCGATCAAATTTGTTTACAAGGTGTGCCATTAAGTGCACCCAATAGTCGCTATATAATGAACAATAACGGTACTGTTAAAGATATTAAGACGGGATTAACTTGGATGCGTTGTCTCGTTGGTATGCACTGGGATGCGACTGAAAATTCGTGTACAGGTGAACCAATGGTAAATAGTTGGCAGTCTGCACTTATGACAGTCAAAAATATTAATAGCCCATTATCATCACATTATTTACGCCAGTTTGCGGGTATTAAACATTGGCGATTACCAAATATTAAGGAATTACAGTCATTGCAAGAGACATCTTGTTATATTCCAGCGGTTAATCGTATTGCGTTTCCAAATAGTGTAAAGGATGCATATTCTGTTGCAGGAACAGTTTGGTCTGCGACTCCAAGCATGATAGCAGACGAAGCATATATTTTTGGTCTGAGTGATGGGCTTATCTTTAAGCAGGGCGTAAATGCTGCAACTTATAGTAGTTTATTAGTTGCTGAGTAAGAAAAAATAACAAGACGACCTTGTTGGTAGACAGGGTCGTCTTAGTCACTAAAGCGTGATCCCCATATAAACACATAGTTCACGTTTAATACGAATAAATTCAGCTGTAGTGACTTTTTGTGCTTGGTAATCTTTACATTCCTCAAAGTTTATATCATCAACTTCAACTTCTAAAAAGGGCAATTCAGAACTATTGGTAAGTAAATAAAGGGCGCGATTACCGTCAATTTTATAATTTAAATCAAAAGCAACAATCGTTTCCATATTGATATAAATGTTATTTATTTTTAGTGCTTTTTTCATTACAGACATCCTATGTAAAATAACGATGAAGTCACATATTATTTGTGGTTATAAATAGCATATGCTGAGTTTTATATTTTGTATGTAAGAAGTTCTGCAATGAAAGATTGTATTATTCATTAACAGCAATCGCTTGAATTGAATCTTTTTTATGCTGTTTCCTTTCAACTTTTGCTAACCATAATAGTGGTGCTATGATCATAACAGTGCCTATCAGAGTAGTTGTGTCAGGCACTTCGTTGAATAATAAATATCCGACAATGACTGCACCAATTAAACCACTGTATTCGGCACTGGCAATTTTATTACTTTCCACTGCACGGTAAGCAACTACGCAAGTTGCAGCATAGATCAAAATTAATGCGCTAGAGCCTGATGCAGTAATGAGCGGCGACCAATCCCATGGTCTATTCTCCAATAATGCTAATATTAGTGACGCAGGCATGCCGATTAAGTTGGTCAATAATAATGTCTGGGCAACACTTTGTTGTGTTGGTAGTTTACGAATAAATAGGTTATTTATCGCAATGGTTAATGCGACTACTAATGCGCCAAAAGCAGCCCAACTAATGTCTGTTGGACGCACAATGACTAACACGCCAGCAAAGCCAATAATACCAGCACCAATAGAATAACGGCTGAGTTTTTCACCATAAATAATCATTGCCAGCGGAAGCATGATCAAGGGGGCTGCGTAGAAAATAGCATTAGCCGTTGCTAAAGGGAGGGTGCTTAATGAAATCACCATAAAAATCGCACCTAATAACCATACATGAGCTCGCACAAAATGCCATTTTAAGCCGATTAAAAAACTTTGCTTAGTTGCCGTTAAACAAAAGGGCAGTAAGATAATGACTGCTGATAGTTGACGGAAAAACACGAACTGAAATATCGCTGCATCTTTACCCATAGTTTTAATTAAGGCGTCAGAAAGTACCGCTACTAAATTACCAATAATCAAAATGGTCATTGCAAAGCCAACAGAGCGTTTTTTCATTATACCTACCGAAATAAACAAGGTGAGATTGTGGTGCTAGTTGAGCTTGAATAGTGCAAACAATAGCATTGGTGAATTTGCATCTTATGATGAATTTAACGTTATGTATAATGACATAATGTTAACTGGTATAAGTATTTCTAAGAGTTACTAATACTTACCAAGCAATAATGTCGCCATTGTAGCTTAGAAATTGTCCGCTGTTGTGTGGCGTTAATCTTGATAATAATTCCAATAAGCATTGTGCGGTATATTTAGGCGTGAATAATTTGTGTGGGGATACATTGTGTTGAAAAGGCTCAGAAAGAGCACTTGCTGTTGTACCAGGATGAAAAGCGATAACACAACATCGAGGAAGTTTAGGTCGCCATTCAATACTAATGGTTTTAATTGCCATATTAAGGGCCGCTTTAGAGGTTCGGTAACTAATCCAACCACCTAATCTATTATCTTCAATACTGCCGACTTTGGCAGAGATTGTGACAAAATAACTGCGGCGCGAGGCTTTTAGCTGAACCATAAAATGCTTAGCCAGTAACAAGGTTGGTAAGGTGTTAGTTTTTATATTGGTATAGAAAAAATCAGCCTCGAAGTGTTGAATCGACTTTTCTGGTGAATGTGTAGCTGTGTGAAGTATACCCACGGCATTGATCATAAGATCAAGCTGGATGAATTGGGTAGCCAGCGTGGAAATCTCTGTTTCTATAGTTATATCAACGTGATGCCAATGTAGTTGTGGATGTTGATAACGTGGTTGGTGCCGAAAAAATGTTGCATGGATTTGTGCATTAGGTTTAAGAATCAATAATTGTTTGATAATCGCAAGCCCAATGCCTCCAGTTCCACCAATAATTAATGCTTTCATTTGATCCTCCTTGAGATAGTTGCGCATGGTTATTTTAACCATGGCTGCTAAATTTCATTATAGTGAGATTATTTTAAGATTGGATGTATGATAAAATACACAATAATTATCTGTTTGGTTTAATAATTACGCAGTTAAATTCCTTTTAAGAATAAGTGCTTTACAGCCAATTCCGACCACTATAATATACGCTGCATGGAGAGATGGCTGAGTGGTTGAAAGCACCGGTCTTGAAAACCGGCATACGTTTATAGCGTATCTAGGGTTCAAATCCCTATCTCTCCGCCAAATATAAAAAAGCCGCTGTTTTTACAGCGGCTTTTTTACGTCTGAATAAAAGATACGTATTAATAGTGAATTTAAAGCAGGGTTAAATCTCTTTTCCTCTCTCCTTTGATTACTCTGATTTATGTTGATGCTATGTAACTCACGATTCGTCATTAATGATGATGATTTTTAGTTTTTTCGTATTAAGTATCATTATCTATGACTATTATTGCCGATGTTACGTTAGAGCGTAACAATAAGCCTCTAGCATTAAAGAATGAGGTAAAGAGCTGTTTAATGAAGTCATAGGAGGGAGCAGCGATTGCCTCTTATCATATAATGATTCTGAATCAACATTATTGCGAGAAGCATATGATGTTCTTGACCATGATACAGCAGATGAGCGATTAAGTTGTTAGATAAGCTTAGACAACATTTTAAAGAATTGAGCAAAATATAATTAAAGATAAACCGAGTGTAGACTCGGTTTATATCATTTTATTAATTTAACAAGCAATCATGTAATAATTAAGTTAGATAAATAAAAAGCTGGCTTAGCTATATAATAAAAAATTAATATATATTATCGCTTATGATTGTGTTTATGCTTGTGGCAATGTTTACACCAGTGATCATGTTTATAATATCCATGGTGATGATCGGGTAAAAAAACACAACCTTGTAGTAATATTAATGCAGCTATAAGCATACAACAATGTTTGAATAATCTATTCATTGCCACACCTTTTTATTTTATAGGTATGTTTGTGATTGCCGACAAAAACAATAATATGTTGATGGCGACGATAAGCTAAAAATGATTGTTTAAGCCAATGATCTTGGTTACGTCTCTTTAATTTATATTTATCATTTTTTTTATACACGCACTCATATGTTTTTTTCTGTGCTTTAAATATATAATGATAGTGTGACGTTCCTTTAAATGTCAGTTTATTTCTTGGTGTTTCGGTGTAAGCTGCGATAACTGCCCTACAATATTCTTTATTTGAGATTTGCTTTGCCGAAGCTGATAAAGGGGAGAGTAGACATACAAATGCTACAAAAAGTGTCATCATTTTATTCATAGTGATTCTCATTAAATAGTGTGTAGTATGGTTAAGTTAGTTATCAAACCCATAACCATGATTAACAAAGACTTTTCTTCCCGAAATTTTTCCAATGTAGCGTTCTTTATTACCATGTCTGTCTGAATGTCTTAATTGACCGCCTTTAAGAGATATAGGGCTACCATTGTCGGTAGTACCAGTACATATAACATAAGATTTATAGTTCCCTTTCTTTTGAGATAAGAACTTGCACTCAGTATTATCTGTCAAGGTGTAGCCTTCCTGTTCAAAAAGGAAATTGGCTTTTTGAGTCATATAATCATCAGCCCATGTCATTGGATTACTGCAGCCAGTAATAAATGTAGGGATAGCCATAGATAATAAAAATAGGTTCTTTTTTATATTCATATGAGATTCTCTGTGTTTTATTGGTTTGGAATATGTTCATAGAGATAAATAAAAAGTCGTAATTATTTTTCTCATTTCAATGCTGTGATTAATATTTGAATTTTTATATATCAAGCATGATAAAAACACTAATTATATATTTAGTGTTTTCATATGATTTATAGTTTGTTGTAATGTTTGGTATGAGGGCATTATATAGGGTTTGTATAATAGTAATATGTCAATATAAAGACGAAAAATATCAATATAAGGACATTTTAGCTTATTTAATCTATAAATGAGTATTACGATAAGTGCCACTTGTATCGCCTTACTCGGGAAGTAAGGCGAATAATTAATTAGTGAATACTTTGTCGTGCTTCAATGCTGCCGTGCGTTTGAATGGTTGTACCTTGAGATCCTGCACAGCCTGTTACAACCATGCCTAATAAGATAAATGCGATAATGTTCTTCATTGATAATCCTTTATTAGCATTTTGTTTATTCTATGAACAGTGTACCTGTAACCAGAAATAGCAACAAGGAGGCAGAAAAGTGCTAACTCAGGCAATAAAAAAGCCGCTGATTATAATCAGCGGCTGAGTGAGTTATATCGACATGATAGTTACAGTTTTTTTGAGAAAACGCCGCACAAACCAATGATGATTAACCCAAGGATCATAATTTCCCCTTTATTACTGTCAAAACCGGCTTTAACGCCAGAAATAGCAACAATTGCGATAGCTACTGGAATAATGTATTTAATCAATACATACCAGACATTAAACAGTGGAAATGAAACTTTGCCGTCGTTGGTGATTTCTTTTTTCAATTCGCTGCGATCTAAACGCCAACCAGCAAAAAGGCAGACCAACATACCACCAATCGCTAAAAAGATTTTATCGGTTAATAAATCAAAAATATCAAAAGCGCCAGTAGCAAATAGTGTTGGACCCAAACCGCCAATAGATAATGAGGCTAAGATACATAGTAATGCCATTACTCCGCTAGCTATAAGTACTGCGGTAACACGGCTAAAGCCTTTTTCATCAATTAAGTAAGCCACGACGACCTCTAGTAATGATACTGAAGAGGTAAGTGCTGCAACACTTAAGCCGATAAAGAACAATATTGCGAGTATTAAACCAATACCGCCCATCTCAGCAAACAGTTGTGGCACAACCACGAATACTAAACCTGGGCCTGCTGATGGTTCCATTCCAAAAGCGAACATAGCAGGGAACATTGCAATACCAGCGAGTAATGCTACGCCTGTATCCATTGCTGTGACCATTGCTGTCGTTTGTACAAGGTTCTCTTTTTTGCGCAGGTAGCTACCGTAAGTTAGCATGCAGCCCATGCCTAAGCTTAATGAGAAGAATGCTTGTCCTAATGCAGCCAATACAACGGAACTATCAATTTTTGAAAAGTCAGGCTTAAACAAAAATTCTAATCCAGCCATAGCGCCAGGTAGAGTCAAGCCTTTGATTGATACGATCATTAAAATGATAAACAATAGTGGCATTAAAATTTTACCGGCTTTCTCAATGCCGCCAGATACACCACGCATGACTACTAGAATATTAAAGAGTAGGTATAGTCCCATCCAAAAGAGAGGTTGTAGTGGGTTAGCAATAAAGCCACTAAAACTGTCACCAATAGCATCGGGTTGGCTCAATAAACCAGTAGCGACTTTATAGATATAAGCAATAGCCCAGCCACCAACAACCGGATAGAAGCCCATGATTAATAGGCCACTGAGCACGCCTAAGATGCCGACAAAAGTCCAGCGACGATCCGTGGTTTTAAAGGCTCCTACTGCAGATAGTCCTGTTTTACGTCCGACTGCAAATTCTGTCAGCATAACGCTAAAGCCAATCACGATAACAAATAGTAGATAAATAGAAACGAATGCACCGCCGCCATTTTCACCTGCGGTGTAAGGGAATTTCCAAATATTACCTAAACCTACAGCAGATCCTGCTGCTGCCATCACGAAGCCCAGTTTTGAACTCCATGTCCCTCTATTCGATGTTACTGATGATGTTGTATCCATACATGATCCTGTGATTATGATTAAGGTAATTGATTTTAAAGGATAATATATTTACTACACATATTTACTTAAGGGTGGTGAGATGAAACATAAAGGGTTTGTTTTAGTAAAGATATGGATTTGTTAAATATATTGGTTACTTTTTATCATGTATTTTATTGCTTTGAAATGAAAAACTGTAGCTAGGTAAGTAATAAAAGTGAACCTTAATAATAATTTTATGGTTAAAGTTGTTAATAAACAATGTGTTGCTTTTATTTTTGGTGGGTTTTTAGTGGTAGCATAAAATGCTAAAGTGGCGTTTTAATCCAACTTAGATAAAGATTTTACTCAGTAGCTATATAAGTAATATTGTTTAGTGGAATGATGGTTATATATAGGTAGTTATTCTGATACTAAGCTATTTCAAAGCATATAAGTTAGGTATATGGCGGAAGTTATCGTGGTAATAACTTAGACTTGTGATGAAATTTCATCATTGATGTATTATTGATCTTGTTTTGATTGTTTTTAATCAGCATTGGCGGAGAAATCTACAGTTGATGTTTTTATTATTATTATTACTTTACAGTGAGCGCGCTCGACTATATTATTCGCGGCATTGGAGAGATGGCTGAGTGGTTGAAAGCACCGGTCTTGAAAACCGGCATACGTTTATAGCGTATCTAGGGTTCAAATCCCTATCTCTCCGCCAAATTCTGAAGATTCGATTTATCGGGTTTTATAAAGAATTGGAGCGGTAGTTCAGTTGGTTAGAATACCGGCCTGTCACGCCGGGGGTCGCGGGTTCGAGTCCCGTCCGCTCCGCCAACATAAAGACATGGTGTTAATTAATTAACATGCTATGTAACGAAATTTTGTGCCGACTTAGCTCAGTAGGTAGAGCAACTGACTTGTAATCAGTAGGTCACCAGTTCGACTCCGGTAGTCGGCACCATTAAATTTCGGTGGGATTCCCGAGTGGCCAAAGGGAGCAGATTGTAAATCTGCCGGCACTGCCTTCGAAGGTTCGAATCCTTCTCCCACCACCATTACAATTCCCTCTTAGTTCAGTTGGTAGAACGCCGGACTGTTAATCCGTATGTCACTGGTTCAAGTCCAGTAGAGGGAGCCAAATAGAAAAGCCCGCAAGCAATTGCGGGCTTTTTTATGTCTAAAATTTGATAGTAATAGGGTGTTTAGCACTCGAATAGTAGTTTATCTATTGCTATTAATTATCTCTTAGTTCAGTTGGTGCTTCTTTATTGGGAAGATTAGCGGCCTGTTAATTCACATGTCACTGGTTCAAGTCCAGTAGAGGGAGCCAAATAGAAAAGCCCGCAAGTAATTGCGGGCTTTTCTATGTCTAAAATTTGATAGTAATAGGGTGTTTAGCACTCGAATAGTAGTTTATCTATTGCTATTAATTATCTCTTAGTTCAGTTGGTGCTTCTTTATTGGGAAGATTAGCGGCCTGTTAATTCACATGTCACTGGTTCAAGTCCAGTAGAGGGAGCCAAATAGAAAAGCCCGCAAGCAATTGCGGGCTTTTTTACATCTAAAATTTAGTGAAAGTAGGGTGTTAGTACTTAAGGTTTAATCATCCACTACCCATACAATTCCCTCTTCGCTCAGTTGGTGCTCTTTATTGGGAAGATTATTCGTGTCAGCGTAGCAAATTTTAGCCGTGATAAAGATTGGCTATCAGCAATGAAGATATTGAGGTGTTTAATTTCTCAGTATGTTCCGTAACAGTCAGGGTGATTATGTTTATTTGCTGTATTTTTTGTTTTATAAAACATCAACATGAATAACATTAATGTTTTTTGATTAATAGATGATCACTTGAAAATCTTTTTAATATTATTGCTTTACAGGGAAAGGTCAGCACTATATCATACGCGGCATTGGAGAGATGGCTGAGTGGTTGAAAGCACCGGTCTTGAAAACCGGCATACGTTTATAGCGTATCTAGGGTTCAAATCCCTATCTCTCCGCCAAATTCTGAAGATTCGATTTATCGGGTTTTATAAAGAATTGGAGCGGTAGTTCAGTTGGTTAGAATACCGGCCTGTCACGCCGGGGGTCGCGGGTTCGAGTCCCGTCCGCTCCGCCAACATAAAGACATAGTGTTAATTAATTAACATGCTATGTAACGAAATTTTGTGCCGACTTAGCTCAGTAGGTAGAGCAACTGACTTGTAATCAGTAGGTCACCAGTTCGACTCCGGTAGTCGGCACCATTAAATTTCGGTGGGATTCCCGAGTGGCCAAAGGGAGCAGATTGTAAATCTGCCGGCACTGCCTTCGAAGGTTCGAATCCTTCTCCCACCACCATTACAATTCCCTCTTAGTTCAGTTGGTAGAACGCCGGACTGTTAATCCGTATGTCACTGGTTCAAGTCCAGTAGAGGGAGCCAAATAGAAAAGCCCGCAAGCAATTGCGGGCTTTTTTACGTTTTGAGTTTGGTGAAGCTAGGTTTCGAGTCGCGAGAGTGTAGGGTGTTAGCTCCCACCACCATACAATCCCCTATTAGTTCAGTTGGTGCTTCTTTATTGGGAAGATTAGCGGCCTGTTAATTCACATGTCACTGGTTCAAGTCCAGTAGAGGGAGCCAAATAGAAAAGCTCGCAAGCAATTGCGGGCTTTTTTACGTTTTGAGTTTGGTGAAGCTAGGTTTCGAGTTTCGAGATTGCGAGAGTGTAGGGTGCTAGCTCCTAACACTATACAATTCCTTATTAGTTCAGTTGGTGCTTCTTTATTGGGAAGATTATTTGTGTCAGCGTAGCAAATTTTAGTCGTGATAAAGATTGGCTACCAGCAATAAAGATATTGGGGTGTTTAATTTCTCAGTATGTTCCGTAACAGTCAGGGTGATTATGTTTATTTACTGTATTTTTTGTTTTATAAAACATCAATATGAGTAACATTAATGTTTTTTGATTAATAGATGATCACTTGAAAATCTTTTTAATATTATTGCTTTACAGGGAAAGGTCAGCACTATATCATACGCGGCATTGGAGAGATGGCTGAGTGGTTGAAAGCACCGGTCTTGAAAACCGGCATACGTTTATAGCGTATCTAGGGTTCAAATCCCTATCTCTCCGCCAAATTCTGAAGATTCGATTTATCGGGTTTTATAAAGAATTGGAGCGGTAGTTCAGTTGGTTAGAATACCGGCCTGTCACGCCGGGGGTCGCGGGTTCGAGTCCCGTCCGCTCCGCCAACATAAAGACATAGTGTTAATTAATTAACATGCTATGTAACGAAATTTCGTGCCGACTTAGCTCAGTAGGTAGAGCAACTGACTTGTAATCAGTAGGTCACCAGTTCGACTCCGGTAGTCGGCACCATTAAATTTCGGTGGGATTCCCGAGTGGCCAAAGGGAGCAGATTGTAAATCTGCCGGCACTGCCTTCGAAGGTTCGAATCCTTCTCCCACCACCATTACAATTCCCTCTTAGTTCAGTTGGTAGAACGCCGGACTGTTAATCCGTATGTCACTGGTTCAAGTCCAGTAGAGGGAGCCAAATAGAAAAGCCCGCAAGCAATTGCGGGCTTTTTTACGTTTTGAGTTTGGTGAAGCTAGGTTTCGAGTCGCGAGAGTGTAGGGTGTTAGCTCCCACCACCATACAATCCCCTATTAGTTCAGTTGGTGCTTCTTTATTGGGAAGATTAGCGGCCTGTTAATTCACATGTCACTGGTTCAAGTCCAGTAGAGGGAGCCAAATAGAAAAGCCCGCAAGCAATTGCGGGCTTTTTTACATCTAAAATTTAGTGAAAGTAGGGTGTTAGTACTTAAGGTTTGATCATCCACTACCCATACAATTCCCTCTTCGCTCAGTTGGTGCTCTTTATTGGGAAGATTAGCGGTCTGTTAATTCACATGTCGTTGGTTCAAGTCCAGTAGAGGGAGCCAAATAAGAAAGCCCGCAATTACTTGCGGGCTTTTTTACGTCTAAAATTTGGTAACAGTAGGGTTTGGCGTTCAAATAGTGGTTCTTCCATTGATATACAATTCCCTGTTAGTTCAGTTGGTGCTTCTTTATTGGGAAGATTAGCGGCCTGTTAATTCACATGTCACTGGTTCAAGTCCAGTAGAGGGAGCTAAATAGAAAAGCCCGCAAGTAATTGCGGGCTTTTTGTATAGTTATTTATTTGATGTGGTTAAGAATATACGAAGTTAGTATTAACAGGCTCTGCACGCAATTTTGCTTGTTCGTTACGTTGCGTAAGAAGTAGTACAAATGCCGCAGCGAAAATAGGTAAGTGTCCTTCGACTTCGTGTATACCATGAATTATTGCTGTAGTAACGAAAGCAAAAGTTAACATGATCATCGTTAAGCGGTTTGCAACACCTGACATTAATAATAGCCCTAGTGATAGCTCACAGATACCGATAAAGAAGACAAAATGCATATCTGTACCAGCGTTTAAACCAATTTGAGGAAAGATATTGTAAAACGGGAACATTTCAATAAAGACAACAGCAAGGCCCGGATAAATGAGCTTTTCAGTTAGTGCAAGGATAGCAAGTTGAGCGCCAATACCAATACGTAATATCGTTACTGCTGAAAGCCATAATTCATCTGCGCTTTTTGTCGTAAATTTATTGATGAATTGTTTATCAATCGTAGAAACGTAAGAGCCCGTAAGTAACATGAAAATACCAATAGCGACAAATTCAAATACATAGTTAACCCAAATTTCCCAAGGTGTTAATAAAACCATTAATAATGAAGTCATAATAACCATTACGCCTGATAGGGATATGCTGATTGACGCAGTGAGTACAATTAATAATTGGGAGATTAATCCAAATAGAATAAATTCAGGTGTTAATACAATATTTGGTGCAATGAATCCTCCTTTAATAACTTGAATAGAAAAGAAGATCATTTGGATAAATACAAATACCATAACATATACTCGACGGCTGAGATTAATTTCAGCTCCCATCAGGATTTTTATAAAATTAGGCTTCGTTTCAAGACGTGTTAACCAAATTGCTAATACAGTAAAGATGGTGATAAAAGCAAATACTGTGGCATAAAAGAAGTCGAATTCAAAATAGACATCTTTCATGTCTTCTGGTGCAACAAACCATTGGACGTGTGCATGTGAAGGTAGTGAAAATAAAAGTGTTAATAATAAAAAAATATGTCGATATTGCATTTATTTACCTATTGGGATAAATGGATCATTTAAGGAATGGATAAACTGAATTAATTGTTTTCGTTCATGGGGCATTAACCGTACTGGTGTAACATCCACATAATCATTCATATACCCTGTTGGATACATATAATGATTGAGTACTTGTTCTAAATTATTAAATCTACCATCATGCATAAGGCGAGGAGCATTGTTTAAGTTTCTGAGAGACGGAACTTTATAAGCACCTTTTAAGTCTGGCCCAGATGTCCTCATATATTTAGAATTCATGCAGTTTGAACTAGTATCCCAATCTGCACATTTAAACTCTGATGCTTGATATTTTTGTATTCCAGTTAATCGGTCAAAATTAGCATCATTCCCTGTACCAATGGCAAAGAAACTATTATTCGTAAATCTCTTACCACTGTGACAATCCACACATCCTGTTTTTTCTCGGCTTAAAAAGAGTTTTAAGCCCTCTATTTCATTATAAGAAAGGGCTGTGCTAGTTGGCTCTTTTTTTATAAATGTAGTGTAGATAAACTCATCATATCGAGTCCATGTATGGTCAATTTTTGCCACATAGCTTGCAATCGCTTTACCTATTTGGGTGAATTTCTCCTTAGTGGTCATTGCTGAATTACAAAATGTCAGTGTTTGTTTGAAATCATTAATATAGTTGTCGCATACATAATTAACGGCTAACTCAGGTGTTAATTTATGATCGATTTTTAAAGCATCTAAAATTTGAGCCCATAGTGAATCTGTTCGCCCATCCCAAAAAAACCATGGTTGTTCGTGAACACCTCTTAAACTAGGTGCTTTGATATTACGCTTTAATACTTCGTGACTGATATTATTGATATCATGGAAATTAGATTCAGGAACATGACAAGACGCACAACTAATATTTCCCTTGTTACTTAATTTATTATCATTGAATAGTAAAAAGCCTAAGTTTTCTTTAGAATCAGACGGTATATTATTAATATTAAATTGATAATTTCTTAGCCTTTCATCTAATAAGCTTTCTTTTATTAAATCGATTTCTAAAGATGTAAATTTTGGTGTGTTATTTTTATTGTTTATATAGCTATATAATATTAATAGCATAATTATGAGAACAATAAAAATTCTACTAAATAGAGAACGAGTAATCTGATACAACATAATCACCGTTCGATAATTTTACTTTCCACTGACCACGCATATTAAAATAAAGACCTTCTAATAAACATAAGTTATTAGGCAGTGTGGTTAATTGAGGTTCAGTTGGTAAGCCATGTGCATGACCAAACATAAATCCTGATACTTTTAACTTTTCGCATTGAAAGCCTTTAGACTCGACCAAATAGCTATAAAATTTATCAGTGGCAGCATCGAGTTTTATGTTTTCATCTAACATTGTAGGTTGCGATGCAAGTACGTTGGTTGATGTGACTAACATTAGAGCAAATAGCAGTATATTGTATGACTTCATAATCAATGACATTAATTAATATTTTATAGTGATGGATAAATATTGCTTTTATCCTTTTGTGGCGCTGTTTATACGAGATAAACGGAATATCTCATAATTATTGATATTTCTCGTATCGATAAATAAAGTTAGACCATATTTTAACTTGTTGATTTTTTAGTATAATAAATGGAGATAATTGTGATTAATGAAACTTTTTGTTACATTTATGTATAAATAATCAATATAATAACATCAATAAAATATTATATATGTGCGGTTATCATACAACGAGCTCTAGCTATTCTTTGTGATAGAGGAGTAAAAATAAAGTTTATTAGTGACTGAAGCACTGATATGGATAACAGACATATATTTATGGTGTAAATAAAAAAGCCGCAAGTGACTGCGGGCTTTTTAGGTCTGAATATTATCAATAAAATGGGTTTACTAAATAAGTTGAATAATATTATTCAGTTCGAGTGATTGTAACTTGCGCTGCTGGATTTAAAAAACGATGAGTTGAATTTAAGGTTGATGTAGCTAATCCATCTTCAGTTGTAATAACACCTGAATGTAATGTAACTTGATCTTGCGTGTCATCTCTAACGCTATTAAATCCTTCGCCTTCGCCTTCGCCAGCAGGACCTGGAATAGTTGCTGCGGTTTCACTATTGGCTTCTGTACCACTATCCCAAACATTAAGTTTAACCGTGATAGAATCACCTTTAGCGAGTGTACTTATAACCTGTTTATTATCCGCAATAAATCCATCATTGGTATTAACTAGCATACTAGCAACGGATAAATAAGTATCAGTATTAGTCGAGGTAGTTAATGAGACTGTGTCACTACTACCGGGGAGAATAATTCCAGCACCAGATACAGCATCTAATACGTTTTTGTTTGTCTCTTTACTTGCAATATAATCACTGTTGTCTCCAGATTCAGCTAGCTTTTCTAAGCTGATTGATGCGGGTGAACCAATACTAAATAGTTTGTAGTCGTTATTATAAGCAATCGCTGTTACTGGTGATAATGGTTGATTATTAGTGAGGTTTGTAACGGTTACGGTATATTTTTTTGTATTCGATGAATTATCATGGCTATTAGGGCATCCAGATAAAATAATGATGCTTGCTAGTATGGGGAATAGATATAACTTCATCACAAACTCCTTATTTTACCGTTATTGTCATGATAGCTACAGGGTTAAGCCAGCGGTGAGATGAATAGTCAAGATCACTCAAGCCTCCTGTCGAATCACCATCGCCTAAGTTACCAGAGTGAATATGAATTTTAGTATTATGTGATGTCGTTTCAACGCCTGTACCTCCTGAGCCAAACGTAATAAATGGGGGATTAGGCATACTTGATGCTAACTCATCATTCGCTTCTGTGCCTGCATCATAACCATTTAGCATGATGGTATAAGTTCCTGCTGTGGAAGGTATTTTCCAGCTATCTAAACCAACGAAACCATCGTTTGTTGGAAGTAACATAGCGGTTAAAGATAGATGTGTTTCTGTTGTTGTGGTTATTGTAGCTGTTGTTGATACTCCTGGGTTTAATATGCCACTTGCTGGATTTTCTACAGTAATGCCACCATTATTCGACACAAATGATGATAATCCGCTAATATCACCACCTTCAGCCATGGCTTTTATTTCTGCGGAAGCTGTTGTACCCAGCTGAAATAAACGTGGCGAAGATTCAGAATGAGCAGCAATAAGTAACGGTGTGAAATAGATATTTTTAGTTGCATTGACGATAGATATTTCAAGTTCAGTCGATTGGACATGAGCAGAAAATAAAAAAACTGAAGCAAGTGATAATGTGGCTAATTTATTAAATGGTTGGTAATTATTTACAGTGGTTAATTTCATTGTAGAACCATCCTTCTTACTTAGTTAATCGTTGAGTGTTAGTTTAGTAGAAAGTGATAATTGCCTTTTTATTGCAAAGAAAAATAAAAATATAATATTACTCTGAGTAAACCTATATTAATCAATAGTGTGAAATGTGCTTTTTTTTGGTTAAATATTAGTGTCAATGGGGGATTATTGCTTTGTGCGGTATTTATTGTTAAAAATAAATATGCATAATTATTAATATTGAATAATCTGTATTTATGGTTTTACTAGAGAATATTATTATAGTGCTTCTAAAACAGTCAAAGTGATTGATAATAATATATTTTGCTTAACAACTGATCGCTTGGCTGTGATTTTAATATTATCTCTTTACAGATAAAGTCGATAGCTATATTATTCTCGGTATTGGAGAGATGGCTGAGTGGTTGAAAGCACCGGTCTTGAAAACCGGCATACGTTTATAGCGTATCTAGGGTTCAAATCCCTATCTCTCCGCCAAATTTAATTGTTGAGTTTCGACTTGGCAATAAAAAAGAAATTAGCGTGCCGACTTAGCTCAGTAGGTAGAGCAACTGACTTGTAATCAGTAGGTCACCAGTTCGACTCCGGTAGTCGGCACCATTAAATTTCGGTGGGATTCCCGAGTGGCCAAAGGGAGCAGATTGTAAATCTGCCGGCACTGCCTTCGAAGGTTCGAATCCTTCTCCCACCACCATAATTTGTAAAGATACATCGCAGGTATCGTATAATGGCTATTACTCCAGCCTTCCAAGCTTGAGATGCGGGTTCGATTCCCGCTACCTGCTCCAAACAATTCCCTCTTAGTTCAGTTGGTAGAACGCCGGACTGTTAATCCGTATGTCACTGGTTCAAGTCCAGTAGAGGGAGCCAAATAGAAAAGCCCGCAAGCAATTGCGGGCTTTTTTACGTTTGGAAATTGGTGAAATTAGGTTTTGAGGTTGCAGGGTGCTAGATCCCACCACCAAAAAACTCCCCCTTAGTTCAGTTGGTGCTTCTTTATTGGGGAGATTAGCGGCCTGTTAATTCACATGTCACTGGTTCAAGTCCAGTAGAGGGAGCCAAATAGAAAAGCCCGCAAGTAATTGCGGGCTTTTTTACGTCTAAAATTTGGTAGTAGTAGGGTATAAGCTCTTAAATAGTGATTCATCGATCGCTGTGCAATTCCCTTTTAGTTCAGTTGGTAGTTCTTTATTGGGGGAGATTAGCGTCCTGTTAATTCACATGTCATTGGCTCAAATCCAGTAGCGAGAGTCAAATAGAAAAGCCCGTAAGAAATTGCGGGTTTTTTACGTCTGTAGAAAATGATCAGCAAATCGTGTTGTGTCCAAACGGTGACCACCGTTTATTAATGGATCATTGGTTAAGCAGATCATAAAATAGTACTACTAAAATTTAGCTATTATATAAACTAATCCACTTTCTCTTTTGTACTTTAAATAATTCCCCAACAGGAATATCAAGATAATCACATAGCTGTTCAATAACTTCTAAGTCTACTCGAGTTGCTGTTTCATTATATAAACGTGTTAGCGTACCTCGATTAATGTCAGTATCTCTTGAAAGATCAGATATTTTTAAGCGATTCTCACCCATTAATTTGGATAAATGACACTTCAACTCAACTTGCGGCATATTAAGCTTTAAAAACGATATAAAGCCAAAGAAAGACACTGCTCTTACTCTGGTTTTTTGTGTTCTTTTTTTATAATAACCGTCATTCCTACAGTGAATGCCTGCGAGGGTGATAGGGAATCTATTTACGGCGTGTGGAAATCTTAAAGTGTTTAGCAATCAGGTTTGCTTATTTTGCCCCATTATGAGTTAGACCTAATACTCATTCATATTTTATTTACATGAGTTTTCATTAGTTTTATTTTCTGTCTATTTGAAGCGTTATAACTAGACGTGGTGATTTTATCGCTTGGAGGTGTATTCATAAAATTATAGAAATTAAATAATTTTAATTTTCAATTTATAGTTAATAATAGTTATTTAATACATTTCTTACTTTCTACATTCCTAATATACACATTCGACACCTGATCATTTTAAACCATTAGAGTTTGATAGGAGAATAATAATCTTATATCCAAGTTTTGTTGAGATTTTTAATTAATAAGTAAATACAGAACATAATGATTTAAATGAAGTTTGCGGTATGGGTTATAGAAAAGTGCTTGAATTTTTAATTAAAGATTATTGTTTCAATCCATGGAGAGTTAATTGAAAGTAATTCTAATAAATATGATCAGGCTCACTAACCGCTTTTAATTAATTACGTTGTAAAATTACTTATTAATAACCAAAAAAGGAATATTGACATTAAAATCATGCGTTAAATAAATACTGATGTAAATTTTTATTTTTAATTACGATAATTATGGCGCTTACAATGTTTATTGCAAATAATAATATTTTACTTGTATACGTTAAATAAGTTATGTAACGTATCTTATGTGAAATATGTTTTATATTGAAACTGTAGAACAAGGAAAGTTCAAATGATGAATATAAAAAAATTATTTTTAACCTGTTTAATAATAATGTCAGCCCCTTCTCAAGCTGAAAATATATTGACACCACAAATAAAAGAAGATAATCAGTTATCTAGTCATGTATCCACTAAAAATATGAAATTTCAATTTATAGGCTATATTCCACCAAAACAAACTCTTGATTATTTTTCTTCTTTACCTAAATTTTACCAAGATGATGTAAAAATAATAAAGAAAAATAAAATAAATATTAAATATATTGATATGCATGGGATGTAGCATTGATCTGTGACTCTTATTGATATGAAGTTCTCCATATATGACACAATTAAGATTAACTTATTGAATACACTCTGATAAAAAAGTACGTTGTTTTCTTTTTAATGCAGCGCTTATAAGCGCATCCTAATACTGGTACTGTCACGACGACACCAGACATTAGTATTGCTTCGTCATATATTGGTTTTATTGCAATATTAGCTGATTTGTTTATGTAAGCGTTAACTAATAGATTATATGCAGATCATTTTGCAAATTGTTATTGGAAGCCAGTGTTTTGGTCAAGAGGCTATTGCTTCTTGACCATAGGAGGCGAAAGTTTGTAGCCTTTGGAAACCTATATCAACCTAAATAAGCTCGAGATCTATCTCCACTCAAGTCGATGATTGGAGAATTTCGCGTGGTTTTGTCAAAATAGCCAAAGTGGCTCTTGTCTCCTCCAATGTAGTATGGCTACCTACCATCCATATAGAACTGTCTTTATATAAGAGCATAGGCATGTTGCATATTTAGCTTAATGCTGATCTTTAATATTGCATTGCCTAATAGCCAAAACCAATGCAATAGAGCAAAAATTAAAGCATGAAGAATCGTAGTTTGAAAATGAGTGAATTAAAAGTTTCTCCATTAAGAAATTAGACAATGTTATTTATTAAGCTTAACTTTATCCATCACACTATTAAGTGACTTATTTTTAACTATTAGACCACATGAGCAGAAGCACAGTTAGCACCTACAATCATCTAAATAAATATAGAATCATGATAGTCATAGTATGTACTGTTCGAATTTTTAGAATTATTCGGTAAGTGGCTGATGTGAGGTGGTAAGTCAACGCATAATGTTAAATTGAAATTTTGATATTTTAGATTAATGGTTTTGTTGAAAAATCTTTTATCAGAAAACACCTTTTTATAAGTATGGTTATTCCCAAGGTCATTATTTTATAAAACTATATTAAAAATAAGTAATACCAAACATAATATATTGATTTTGTGCTGTTTTAATTTGAGAAAATTTATTTCTTATTGAATTTTTTTATATAATTTTCATTATTCACTTTTGATTTCACTAAATTATTTTAGCATTTTTATATGTGATTTTTATATGTGATTTTTATATGTGATTTTTATATGTGATTTTTATATGTGATTTTTATATGTGATTTTTTAACTTGATGGGAGGTTGAAAAATTAGTTTAACAATAAGGAGTGATGTACTTGAGTGTCGCACATAAAAAATATTTTGCGCAATATTCATCAAATTTGAATAATTTAACTATTACGCCAACATAATTGGTTTTTGTGAAAGCATGATTTTGCTGTATTCCATTGGTGAATTTTTTAGATATTATATATGCCAAGAGCAAGAATCCGCTTGCTTAATATAGTTACACAATCTAATTAAACACATAATTTAAATAAAGCGCATATTAGGAAAATATAATGAATAAGTTATCTCGCAATCTTTTAGTTACTGCTATTGCTCTTGGCACTTCTCTTTTTTCTGTTAGTTCAATGGCTGCAGTAAAAGATGGTAACCTAAATTTTAACTTTCAGGGTGTGATTCCAGCTAAAGCAGTAACACCTGCCGATTGGAGTTTTGTTACTACATCAGGTGCAACATATAACCCAACATCAATTGCGTTATCTGCAGTTTCTCAAGCTGATGGTAGCTATAATCTTGAAACATTAAGCCCTGAAGTGTTTGCGATTAAAGTAACAAGTGGTGCATTTACTGCAAGTTCTAAAATCCAAGCGACTTTATCATCAAGCTCTGTATCTGGTACTGGTTTACTTGGCGACACAAGTACACTAGCTCCTACAGTTAAGATTAATGGCGTATCTCTATCTGCAACTGCTGCTGATGTTGCAACACCTGCATCTGGTGCAACACAAGTTCCTATGACTCTAACTTCTGCATTAGTAGTTCCTGTTGCAAACGTAAACCCAACCGGTGGTAACGTTTCATCAACTACGGCGGTTATTTTCTCTGCAGACGTAACTGCATAATACAACAATCAGAAAGGTATGAGCTAACTTAACGTTAGCTCATTTTTAAATAAATGAAAAAGATATACGTAGTACTTTTATTTTTATTATTTAGCCAACAAGCTTTAGCTATCAGCGTTGATAAAATGATAGTTATCAGTAAAGGTAATAATGAAGCTTCCAATATTACAGTTTTAAACGAAGACACTTACCCAGTTTTTGTTAAGGCTGAACTCTCTGAATTAATGCCAGATGGAAAAAGCAAATCTTTTGAAAATAAGAACTTTAAACAGTGGCCCATATATTTAAATCATATGGATTTTATTATAGATCCAAAATCAAAATTTAAGGTCACAGTAAATAATCTACAAGAAATGCTTGGCAATAAAGAAACAAAAGATAGGATTCTTGGAATAAGTTTTGTCCCAGAGTCTTACAAAAAAAATGATGAATCAGAAAAAAGCTTGAATATATTAACAGGGTTTAAGGTTTGGTATATTATTCCAAATAATTTAGATAAGGTTACAGGAGATATTACTTTTAAGGAAATTGAAAATCATAAGTATTATCTATATAACAATACAAATACAGTGTTAACGTTTAACATAAATGCATGCAAGGCAATGGGGCTTTCAATTGGAAACTCGTGTAATGAGAAAATATTAATTTTAGCTGGAAAAAAGAAAGTTTTAAATTTTACAGAAGTAAAAAAAGGTGATGTTTTTATTGAAGCTCAAGATTATAGAAATAGATTCGATAAGAAATTAACAATAAAAATTAAATAGAACTTAATGGCCGAAAAATGAATAAATACACAATTGTACTATTGGCATTAAATACATCTTTAGTATATGCGGATACAACTAGCTTAGCTATAACACAGTCAAATAATAGCCTTATAGCACAAAATTATTCAAATTTAGGTTCTATTAGTCTGTTGCCATCAATGAAAGATAACAGTAATTACAAGAATATATTAAATTTTTCAAAAAAAGATATTGAATTATCTGTTGTTGGGTTAGATGGTGCAACAGATCCTCTGCCAATTTCAGCACAAGTATCATATTACTCAGTTGTAATTAATGACAGTGATAAAATCATTAAATACTTAGAGAGTAATGGCATTAAGAAAAAGGACGCTTTAGCCATATCTAAAATGCTTGCTGCAGGAATATCAACAAGTCCTGATTGCGTTGGTGAAAGAAGTATTTGTATTATTTCTAATGATAAATTAGGGTTTGTAAATGATTATTATGATAATAAATTGAGAGTTTTTATTCCAAGTTCATTCTTTGTGGCAAAAAAATACGAAGAGAAATACCTTAAGGATGAGGGATTATCAAATCTTGCGATTTCTCAATTTTACGGTAACTTTGAGAATAATAAATATAGCTCTACTACTTATTTTGCAACTATAGACAATTATGTCGGATTAGGTCCTGGGTATTTAAATTTTAATGCTTTAGTAAATCAAGAAAATTCAGAATTTAGATCTGCACAGTATGTATATAATTTTAACAAATATACATTACTGTTTGGACTAAACGACAATGTAAACGATTTATCAGATATTGCTGGTAATAGCTTTTTATCAGATAGTAAATTTTCTGGTGTTACATTTGCAAAAACTAATAATCTTTTAATAAAGGATTCAGCAAATAATTATCTGCAATTTTTCACACCATCAGAGGGCACTCTAGAAGTAAAAAAAGATGGGAAAATAATTTATCAAAAATATGTACAGTCAGGGAAGAACTTACTTTATTACTCTGAGCTGCCAGCCGGCAGTTATAATGTATCTTTGTCTGTTGTTAAAAATAATAGGGTGATTTACCAAGGAAATGATTATGTCTATAATTTAAATTATGGCGATCAAGGAAATAGTCTCTATGCAAGAATTGGTAAATTCTATTTAAATGACAAAAATTATACTGGGTTTGAATTTGGGTATTCATTTCAGGTCTATAATAATTTAAAGTTACTTTTGAATAGTTATCTTATTGACAATAATTTCTATTATACTACAGGTTTGGGTTATTCATCTAATAACTTTACTTCGTCAATCAATTATTCAAAAGGAAATGATGAAGAAAAAATAAAATTTAATATGAATTATGGTTTTTTATATCTTCAGGTTAGTAAAAATAAAAATGAAATTACTGATGATAAATATTATAAAATTACAAACCAAAATAATATTCAGGTAAATTTAAGTGCCAACTATCAGCTAACGAGTGATATTAACGCTTATTCAAGTGTCTTTTATAATAAAGATGCTAGTAATAGTGATAATAATAATAACCCAGATAACTATAACTATAATTTTGGTTTAACAAAGCGATTCTCAAACAACATCTCAGTTAATACATCCTATTTGATAAGAAATAGTGATAATTTACTAAGTCTTAATATTTCTATACCTTTGAGCGATAATTCTAGCTATTATGGTTCTATAAGTTCATCTAACAACAACGAGTATTATTCATCTTTAAATTATAATAAAAATATAGATGGCAAGATTGTAAACGTGACACCATCTGTAACATATACATCAGATAGAGATGAACCTTGGATTAAATCACTTAATGCTAGTCTTACAAATAATAATGATAGCTATAACTCTAGCTTGCGAATTGGTTCAAATAACTCAGATATTAACTACGGTGGATCATTTAGCACCACTCAGATAATTAATAACTATGGTATTGATTATACAAGTGAAAATGCATTATCCTCGATGTATATAAAGACGTCTGAAAAAGATAAGAAACTTGGTAGTTTGACTTTGATTAATAATTCAAATTCCTATAGTAGGGAGTTTGATATTAAAAATGGAAAATCAATCTATGCTCCAGCATATAGCCAAGATAAAATTAACTATAGTCTTAATAGTAATATGTATCTTTTAAATTCTACGATAGATAATCGTGCCAATGTTGATTTTATGCCAGGTAAGATGAGAACATTATCTTTACATGTTGTAGATAGTTCTTCGATAACAGTAATAAATTCAGGTAGTGATAAGATTTCATGTAAAGGCTCTGCTTGTCTTAGTAATATAAATATTCAAAATAATGTGGTTGATTTGATTGTTGAACCAAATCAATACTTCAAGATCTTTACTGGCAATAAGCTCTGCTGGGAAGGTAAATTGACAAAATATGATAAGACAGCAACTGTCTGCGGTAATTAAAATGAAAAAAATATTATTTTTTATTTCTATAATATTTAGCCATTATGGGAATGCTGCAACTAGCTTAAATGAAATAATCACTTTGAACGCAAATATTTCCAACCCTGATGAAATTTTACCTGGTGAGATAAAATCAGAAATATTAGGCGACAAATTTCAAATTTTATCGTACAACAATAAAACAACTTCGTTTGATCCAATAATATTCTCAATACGAAGTACTGCTAATCGTAAAATAGATGCTTACAGCTTTAATGTTATTTATAAAAATATGAATTGCTCACAAAACAACACTATTGTTAATGTCCCATTGAGTCTATCTGTCAATGATGTTGCGGAGGATAATAACAAAATCACATTATCTGGTTCTAAGTATTGGTATAAGGTAACTACAGGGAATACTAGCTCTGCTTATAATCAATACATTTCTGATACATTTTTGAAAATAAGATTTGGTTATGTTACTAACAGTGCTTCTAGTGATTTAGCTTGTTATGGAAACATCACAATTTTAACCTCTGTCGATTTATAAGGTTTGTTATGAAAATAATTATAGTTTTATTGTTGACTTTATATTCATCTAGTAATGTATATGCGGCTAGACCAATTACGTATAATGTCACTATCGATTATAATTCTGTAAGTAATCAGTTTGAAAATGCAAGAATTATAGGAGGAGCTAGTTCCAATATTCAGGTAAATAATGGAGCAGCACCAATTGTCATCTCTACAGCAAAGGATTCAATAACTGGCTTGACATACTCTCAAGCTGGCAGTGGTAATCAGCAAATTTCTTTAAGAAGATCTTATTCTTTATTTGATTTTTTATTATCAAATAACGAGAATGGTTTTTATCATTTAATTGTTAATAATACCTTATCGCAATCTGTTTTAGACGTCTCAAATGGAGGAGAGAGTTATTTTAATGATCGCTATTTTAATCATGGATGTTCATTAGTCTCACAGAATACCAAGTATTTACAAATTATAACCAATGGGAATAGTCCTTGTAGTGGCGATACAACTCAATATAATACGACCGTATTTGACACACTAATATCAGCTGGTCAAACAAGGATGATATACTATTTTGATGTGAATAATTCTATAAAAAAATACTTAAGTAATCCAGCAACAAAAGTAGGTAAGTATACTGGTAGTGTGACTTATAATGGAGATAGTGTTTATTCTCGTGTTGGAGGTACTTTTTCTGAATATTATATTTTTAATTTTACAATTAATAAACTTAAACTTTTGACAAGTATTAATTTCCCAAATGGTAAAATTTCTAATCTTGCAATTAAAAAAGTAGGGAGCAATTATCAGGGAAAAAGCCAATTAAATTTTAATATTGATGGTGTTTTTAATTATTCAAATAAATTTAACTTTCAATTAACATCGGCTAACGGAGTAGACAACAAGCTATCATTGAGAAATGGTAGTAACAATATTTTTTATAATGTAAGTCTAACTAATTTAACAACAGGTAAAACTGAATTATTTAAGACTAATAATGAAATACAGAATTTTGATATAGCATCAAATGATAACTTTCAGGGATTATTAGGTTTTGATTTTATAGCTCCTATTTCAAGTACACCAAATGGCAACTATTCAGATCAGCTTACAATGATTGTTTCTTTGAATATTTAACATATTATGGAATTTATTTATGTTAGATTTAGAATTAGTAAATTTAAAATCTGTTATAGCACAACAGAAAATTCAACCATATTTTCAAAATATTGTTGATAACAATCGAAATGTTGTAGGTGCTGAAATATTAGCTCGATGGGTTGAAAATAATGAATTAGTATTTTCACCTGATATTTTCATAAAAAAATTTGAAGCAAAGGGCTTGCTTGCGGAGATCACTTGTTCACTAATTGAACAGATCATTTGTTTCCTTTCTACAAGTATTTATAAACACACGGATAAATTTTATTTATCATTAAACATTACGGAAGAAGTTTTATCTGATCGCAACTTTAAAATTTATATTAGACAGTTAAATAAGTACTGCAATGTTGTTTTGGAACTAACTGAAAATAAACCAATTGTGTGCGGAAGTTGTATTAAAAAAAATATTAGAACATTAAAATCTGACAAATTGAAATTTGCGATTGATGATTATGGCATAGATTACTCATCGCTTATGTTATTGTATGATTATCAATTTGATATCTTGAAATTAGATAAAAGTTTTATTAGTATGCTTTGTACAGATTTTCTAAGTGAATCAAATTATAGAAAAAAAATAATAATAAAAAATATAGTAGATTTATGCTGCTCACTGAAGATTAAATTAATTGCTGAAGGCGTTGAAACGTTAGAGCAAGAACTTTTATTGAAAAATCTCGGAGTAAAATATTTTCAGGGTTTTTTATACTCAAGGCCTATGAGAATTGACAAGCTATTTTTAATATTAGCTTAAATTTTTTTATTTTTTGTAAAATATATTTTTATATTAATTGTATTATGCAGAAAAGGAAATTAGAAGTGAAGTGCGAGATTACAATAAATAATATAATTGAATTAGTGCCAGCATATGGTACTGATATGTATAATTTTTATATCATAGATAATGCAAGTAAACATGAATTATTATCTATTTCTTCAGAATCAGAAAATACGATTGTTTTATTTTTATCTGGAGATAAAATCCATTATAATAGTAAGGGATTTTCTAAATATGTTATTGCTCCAATGGGTAGGAATTGTACATTGGATGTAACCATAACATCAAAAAGCTATATTATTTGTTATGACCTTACAGAAGAAATATATCAAGAGTCATGCTCAGGATTGTATAATTTTATTAACCCATATGACTATATAGTGGCGCAATTATGCTCTAACTTGAAGGGTAATGATGTAATCACCATCACCGCCTTAAAACACCTTGCTTTGCTATCTTTAACACATAAAAAGACTATACCTGATTTTAATCGTATTGAAGAGTTTATATTTACTCATATTCGAAATACAGACTTGTCACTGGATTTAGTGGCTGAAAGTTTATTTATGTCTAGAAGAAAAATACAGTATATTTTAAATAAAAATAATACTACTTATGGTCATTTGGTTGATAGTATTAGGTTTCAGATTTTTTCAAGTGAGGAAGTATCTGGATTGCCTATCCAACAAATTCTTTTACTTGCTGGGGTTAGAAATATATCAACCGCAAATAGAATTTTTTTAAAAAAATCAGGGATGACTATGAGAGAGTTTCTATCTAATGAAGATAAAAAATGTTTACGAATTTATAGATAATTATTCAGGTGTTGCACTTTTAATAGAAGAAGGAGGAAATGTTGTTTATCATAATTCTATAGTGTTTGAATATCATATTATAGATAATAACAGCAATATTATAGGTGAAAATTTATCTAAGATATTTTTAGAAAAAGCTAAGAAAGAAGGGCCTTTAACACATGCCCAGGCTCTTAGGGGCATAGAAATA
This sequence comes from Photobacterium kishitanii, assembly GCF_000613045.3. Taxonomy (NCBI): domain Bacteria; kingdom Pseudomonadati; phylum Pseudomonadota; class Gammaproteobacteria; order Vibrionales; family Vibrionaceae; genus Photobacterium; species Photobacterium kishitanii. Next base: position 1,356,470 of record NZ_LN794353.1, read on the forward strand.
AGTCGATTATGTTGGCTTAATCAAGGTATTTCATTGAATTTTGAGCATTATGATAATATTTTATATACAACAATAAGAATGATTATTAAGTTTGACAAAGAATATATGATTCTATTGATAGATAAAGCAAATCAACCATCATATTGAGTAAAAAGATTTTCTGAGTTAATTTCTCATTTGAAATTATATTCATTTCGATGATTTCCGCGCGTTCTAAAAGCTTTGCGTAATTGTCGATACTTTGACCATCGCTAGATAGTTGGCACTGATATGCTTAATATTTTGCGGTTTCTCTAATTAATTATCTTCTCTTAAACATATTTCTTTTTTCTTTTGTGATCAGGTTTGAGCAGAAATTTTACAACTAGTTAAAACTCCATGTGGAATGTTCTGGTAACCGCTCAATGGCATAAATTAGAGTTATTAAAAGAATATTACTTTATGTAATAGAGAATACTAATATTTATATTGACTTTATACATAGGTACATTATTAAAATCCTCGTTAATTTTATTAACGAGGATTTTTTATATTTCTTCAATACTAAATTTAATTTTTTTAAATTTAAATAGACGATGAATAATTATCTTCACTTTGCATTGAATGATTCAGCCATTATATTTAAATATTTTTCGGCATTCTACGATGGTCAAATAGCCTCTAATTCAAGTTGTTTTTATTTGGTCTAAATATAGATTTGCTTATTCGTGTATATTGCAATTTATAAAATTGAGTAACTGTTAGAACTGTCTATTATTTATTAAGGAATGATAAAGTATATAGGTAATATTTAATAAAGAAGGGGGGTTGTATATGATTGAAACGGTTAGTTTTACGGAGTCTGATATTAAGTAAGGTTCTATATCGACAATGGAATAATTTAAAGAAAGGTTGGCAGCTCGTAAATGATAGGGAGCTTTCATGTTCTAATTGATTAATTTAATGCTTTAATAAAGCAATGCTTAGTTAAGATATCACGAGAGGAAGAGGTGAGTTAAGCTAATTTCTTTTGCGAGAGAATCTTTTAATTAAAAATAGATTTAATATAATAACTAGGGACAGCGTCATTTAATAATTCGTAATAGACTGTGAAGAGACGGATGAGATTACGGTGCACGGAACGCCATGCCTGCTGTGATATTTCTTCATCTACGGGGTCGGTAAAAACAAGAATAGTGTGTTGTTTAAGATCGAGACTCGTTAAGTTAAAGCTTATATATTCGAGACTCTGAAATAGTGCGATTTCATTATTGTTTATTTTAATGGCGTGCAGTGTTGAGTTTTTACTTTATTCATCTAACGTAGCCTTATTAAATAATATCTTACCGAAGAGGTGTGCTTGATTGTGGGAAAAATCAAATTCTGGCTCAGCAGCAGTATGTATAGTAACAGTACAATTTTTTTATCTGTTGTTGAAGATCCCACAACCAAACAATTTCCTCTTAGTTCAGTTGGTGCTTTTTATTGTAGAAATCGTATTCTATCTTGAATTTTGTTGATGAAAGATCTTTGTCGCAATAAAGGCGGTGAAAGGAATGGTTAATACAATACCAATGCTGCTAGCTAAACCGTGAATAATACTTAACGCAATAATCAGGGTATTCATAAATTGTGCGGCAGGCATTGAAAGTCCCCATACCATCATAATGGTGGTTAATGAGCTGCCAGCAAAAGCAAGAATCAAGGTATTGGTCATCGTTCCCATGATGTCTTTACCGATGTTCATTGTGGCTAGCATTAACTGTTTTGCAGACAGTTTAGGGTTGGCTTGTTGAAGTTCTTGATAGGAAGAAGCAATAGATATTGTCACATCCATTACGGCAACAAACATCAACCAACGAATTTGAATAGGTTTGTTGGCGGCAAGGTATATCACATCTTCACCTTTATCTAAGTAAATACCCGATAAATGCGCCCATTCACCAAACAGTTATGCAAAAATTCCGGCCATAATAACGCCAACGAGTGTACCTAAAATGGCGCATAAGCTCTTTTTGTTATAGCCAGAATGATGATTTTTATAGCCATTAGCACTATGGTTATAAAAGCAGGGTTGATGCCACTAAAGATGGCTGGAATTAAAATACCAATAATTAATGCTGCTGTGAAATATAACGAAATAATAGCATGTAAGCATGCCTATCAATACCGTTTCGTTCAAAAACCACAATCTTGGCATGGTTATATGTCAGGTTTATTGACGTTTTTATTAACTTTTATTGCATGAGCTTTAAATCGATTTTATTTAATTGTAAAAATAGTACGTAAACAATAGGCCCACAATAATAGTGGGCCTGAAAATAGCGATATATTTGAGTTAATTATAATGCAGGAGGTAATTGCCTTAATAACGGAAAAGCTTGTTTTTGTTTATTATGAGTGGCAATAAATCCGATCAAAGTTTGATCATTTGTGTGTGCTTTAGCGACATAACCATCATTATCTCGTTCAATTGTCCAATGAATATCAGCCGCCGTGGTTATTCCAGCTAAACTTAATGGCAACCAAGGTGTTTTAGCTTTAATTAACATTGCTGGTAATGATAATGGTGTCGGTGTTCCTGCCAATGTTTTAGCTAGTGCCATCGCGGATAACATAATCGGTTGAATAAAAGCACTAATTTTGCCATTGATTTCAGCACAATCTCCAAGTGCGTATACGTTAACTGCTGAAGTTTGCAGCATATTATCAACAATGATTCCACGATTAGTGCTTATTCCTGCTTGCCGAGCTAAATGAATTTGTGGCATTAATCCCATTGCCGCAATGACAATATCAGTATGGATATCTTCTTTTCCTGATTGTGAAACAACCAACTTGTTATCTGCAGTATTTATTTCTGTGATGGTAGTATTTAATCGAACATCGATATTTTTTTGAATCAATACTTGATGCATTTCTGCAGCAATAAATTCGGGTAGTAACGTTGGCATTATGACTGATGCTTTATCACATAGGGTGATTTGCTTACCAACCGTCGCTAAATCAATGGCGATTTCAGTGCCAATTAAACCAGCACCTAAAACGGTAATATGTTTTGCTGTACTAATTTTTGAGTGGTTACGTGTTAACTCATCAAGGCTATTTAATGTAATGATTTTATCTATAGCATTACCTTCAAAGTTAGGGACAAAGGATTTAGCACCAGTTGCAATAATCAATGAAGAATAGTGTGATTGCTGTTGATTAAAACGTACCCATTGCAATTCAGTATTAATTTCGTCAACCACAGTATCGGTTATCAATTCAATATTATATTTGGTTGAAAATTCAATAGCTGTTTGTTTTATAAGATCAATTGCTTGTTGGCCTCGACTAAACACATGGCTTAGTTCTGGCTTTGAATAATCAGCTCCTTGATCGGCTGTAATTAAGGTAATTGCAGTATTTTGATCAAGTTTTCTAAATGATTTCACCCATTGGTAAGCAGCAAAGCCACTACCAATGACAATGATTGGGTTTGACATTGTTAGCCCTCACTTTGCTTAGTTAATAGGTTCAAAGACTTCTTTACCAATACCACACTCAGGGCAAAGAAAAGTATCAGGAACATCTTGCCATAACGTACCTGGAGCGACATCTTGATTGGGCTCACCTAATGCTGGATCGTAGATCCACTGACAAACAGTGCATAACATTTTTTGAAGATCCGTTGCTTGCTCACAGCAATTTGGTGCCTCATCTTCTATTATGTCCGATTCGTCTGCACAAGGATGTTCAACTATTACAGCTGTGTTTGTTGTAACTTTTTGATGAGTTGTAGAGGTCATTTGGGTCGTGAATGGAGTATAAGTGTCATAAGGACGTTCATTCTCCGCCCACTCTTTGGCAATTTGTTTACCATGATCACGGCATTGCTGTAAGGCTTTACCATCTGGGCGCCATTTAGCTTTAAGACTAACAGTAGTAAAGAAACCTGAGTCCGTTAAGCGAGCATGAATACGATCAACGGCACCGCCGTTCCAGCCGTAACTACCAAATGCGCCGGCTTTTTTATTTTTAAAACGTAAGCCAGTGATTTCCTCAAGTAAACCAGCTACTTTAGGCATCATGACATTATTCATGGTTGATGAACCAACAAGTACTCCTTTTGAGCGAAACATATTTGCAAGAATTTCATTTTTATCGTGACGAGCAACATTGAAGATCCGTACAATGACTTGATCATCAACTTCAGTGATCCCTTGTGCTATTGCATCTGCCATCATACGAGTATTATTAGACATAGAATCATAAAAAATAGTGATGCGGTTTTCTTGGTATTGATTCGCCCATTCAAGGTATTTCTCAATAATTTGAGTGGGGTTGTCACGCCAAATGACACCATGCGACGTCGCTACCATATCTACTGGTAAATTAAAGCCTAAGACTTCGTTAATTTTGTTGGTTACTAAGGGACTAAAAGGCGTCAAAATATTTGAGTAATAACGTAGGCATTGATCGAGTAGTTCGTTCTGGTCGACTTCGTCGTTAAATAGGCGTTCATCGCAATAATGTTGACCGAAAGCATCATTACTAAATAGAACAGCATCTTCTGTCATATAAGTCATCATACTATCAGGCCAATGTAGCATTGGAGTTTCAACAAATACTAATGCTTTACCATTACCAATATCAAGAGTATCGCCAGTTTTTACCGTGTTGAAGTTCCATTCAGGGTGGTGGTGGTGACCCACAATTGAATCAATAGCGTTTTGAGTACAATAGATCGGTGTATTAGGGATACGGCTCATTAATTCAGTTAGTGCACCAGCATGATCTTCTTCTGCATGATTAATAACAATGTAATCAATATCGTTAAGGTTTATTTCTTGTTCTAAATTTTGAAGAAAAGCTAAAGTAAACTTATGATCAACAGTGTCGATCAGTACATTTTTGCCTTCACGAATTAAATAACTGTTATAGCTAGTGCCACGGGTGGTTTTATATTCTGTGCCATGAAAATCACGAACTTCCCAATCACGTTGTCCAACCCAAGTAATATTATTTTTAACATGAATAGCCATTATAAATTTCCTTAACTCGTTAAGTTGTATTTTGAATGCATGTTATACCCTGGAATAATTTGTTGCAACCTAAAAGATTCATTTTAAATGCATGTTATTGTTTATTTGTTATTTATCATGGTGTTAGTTTGTGAACCGTTAGTGCGTAACGGTTCGTTATCAGAAGCTCGTGATATGATCTGTGAATTAAAGTGGAAAGGAGGAAGTTAACTAAGGTTAAAAACGAGAGCGACAATAGTGATAAGACTAACGGCATTGAGTACCGAGTATAAAATTGTTTTAGGCATGCTAAATGAAAGGTTATTGAAATCACGTTTTGAGCCAATGACGGTAATCGTTAAAGGCAATACCACTAATAACCCAAAAATCCAGCGAATAGCATCAGTAATTGTGTATCCAATTTGAGTTTCAGCAACAATAAAACCTAGGATAGATAAAATGAGGGTTGTGAGTGAAATTGCAAAGGTTCGATTATAAGAATCCATTAATTGAGCAAAAGCTTGATATTCTTCGTCCGTAAAATCTGATTTTTTTGCCATGTTTTTTTCAATCTAATAAAATAGGTTAACTGTCTATATTATAACGGATCATTGCTGAGATAACGAAAATAAAGATCCTGACTATTGAACAGGAATTAGTATGTTTATTGCTCTTTAATATGTCATTTTTGTTATTTAATCGTGTTTTTGAGTAAAATAATCACTAAAGTGCTTTTAAAATAATCGGTTAACAGTTTTTTTGTTTACAGTTATTTATTGGTGCAGTACTATACGCGCTATGGAGAGATGGCTGAGTGGTTGAAAGCACCGGTCTTGAAAACCGGCATACGTTTATAGCGTATCTAGGGTTCAAATCCCTATCTCTCCGCCACACATTGAAAAGCCGCTGATTTATCAGCGGCTTTTTCACGTCTGTATAAAAGATATGTATAGATAACGAACTGAAGTAGGGTTTAAATCTTCACACTCTCAAATCACCTCATCTGATGAAATAACCATTTATATATGTAAATATAGACGCTCTTATTTATGGGATATCTTGATAATGACTTTTGCACAATGGGCTTTTATTGCTGATCTTTATACACCGATTATTGTCGCTGTATGTATTATTTGTATGTTGTTATCGGCACGATACCGTAAGAGTGTCGGTTTATGGCAACTTGGTGGAGTACTATTATCGACAGCTTTTATTTATATGGTTATGTTTCTCGATAACTCGTTAGGTCTTTGGCCAGCTTTCGATTTGGATTACAGCACCCATACCGCAATAGCATTAGTTTTTATAGGGTATTTTATGGTGTATACACCCAAATTAAGTGTATTAATGATCCTCTCTATGGTGGGATATGCGGCTTTAATGATGCATCAAAAATACCATACGCTAGCAGACATTATGACTACCACAATTTGTGTTATGCCGATAATATTGTTGTGCCAATATAAATTATCGGTTATCGCCAAACGTTAGCTTTTCTTGGTTATAACAACGTAATTAAGTAGCGTTAATCCTATAACAAAGCACCAAAATTGAAAGGTAGGTAATACGGGAGCAACCGATCCTATTAGTAGCCCGGAGCTTAGCGCAATAGCAACTCTTTGTTGTATTGTCATGTTGTTAATTCCTTAGTCGTTATTATTTTCTAATGATTTTGGGTTATATTTTTCATCATGACGACGAAGTTTACGTTCCTTCCACCGCCAATGAATGATGCTTAGTAATGGGAAGGTAATAACGAGAGCAATAAAACCGATTATTATTTCTTTGACTAATACGTCATTAAAACCGTTATCAGTAAATAGGACAGCACCTATAATTTTACCTATTAGCACTCCTAAAAAAGCAGGAAGACTGCGACTAACAATAAACCGAAATAGCCCTTTTTTACGCTGTTGTCGCCATGTGGATATTTCCTGATCATGATCTGACATTAATATTACCCAAAGATATAAATGTGAGTAAATTATACGCTTGAAAACAGCTACATCTTATCTAGCGATATAAAAGTGAAACACCATTCACAAAGAACTAATGTAAAGGTAATGATTGCATGGTTGTATGTGAAATAAGTGTGATAGTGAGTTATTGTTATTCAGTTTTTTAAACCCGCTGTGATGACAGCGAGTAGTAATCAATCCGAGATGTATGGCGAAAAACCATAATAATAGCAGGGTGTAACACTAGCCTAAGTCGGTCAAAACTTCCTTTTCATTAAAGTGAATGTTGATGACATCGTTAAAATGCTGATGTTCTGTAATGAACGGTATTTTAATATCAATAACTTCGGATGGACTCATTGCTAGCCATTGGCCATTAACGGTCACTTTCCAAATGGTATCTTCTAATTTGATATATATTTTGGGCTGCATCCTTTGCCTTATGCTATTTTTCTATGGAATAACGATTATGAGTAGTGAGTTGCCTTATGGTATCGAACATAAATTAATCTTCAATTGATATTTATAATAATTAATACCTTTATTGATAATTTTACCCGTAAGACATTATTAATGTATATGAAGATTGTAATTTTGTGTGTTTTTAATAAAAAAGCTAACAGCAATGACTGTTAGCTTTATATTTTCAGCTAGATGCTAGTGAAGGCTGTTAATCTTCAAAGTCAACAATAAGCTCATCTTCTAAGTAATCAATCACACATCCTAGTGCTGGAGCTGAAACAATATAAGATGTTATTTCACCAACTTCAGGTGTTGATTGATGCAATACTTCCAGCACGCTATGATCTGGGTTATAAGCGACATTAAATTCTTTGGCAATACTGCAACTGTCATTGTATTCATCAACAGACAGTTCAATTTGACCATTGTACTCACCAATATCTGTATCAAAATTATCAACCAATATTTCGATCATGGCTTCATAGTAATGTTGGTAATCCATTGATTTTACCTTCTTTTCATATAAAAGATTTGCTATCTAATACGTTAGCGATAATGGCGCTATGTTACCCTATTTCAGACTGACAAAAAGCCTTAATCTAAAATAATCAGCTATTCATTATTGCATGGTACTCAATGTTTAGTTCGAGTTGTCGGTGGAATGACGAAGAGGTTGATTATTAAATGCTATATAGCCAGTTACGCTTTTTAATGGGTTGTTACATATCTTAGAGTATTTTAATTATTTGTTACATAAGTCCATTGGTATATTTAATGGTAAGTATAATATTATATTATGGTTAAAATAAAATCGTATTGGTAATAACATTTCATTAGTGAAAACAAAACACTGAATATAAGTCGGTTGTATGGAATGCAACTATTAAGAATTACTGAGGATGAAGTATTTAGGTCTGTTGGAACAAGTGGGTATACTTAGGAAATCAAGTGAAAACAATAAATAAAATAACAGCAGCTCTATTTAGTGCGATGATCAGTGGCAGCGTATATGCTTCTGATACTAAAGTCGTTTCTTTTATCCCAGGAGAAACAATAGTTCAGAATGGAGACGTGGTTTCCTATAATGGTGAATGCTTCATTGCCAAAAACAACCCAGGCGTATGGGAGTCTCCAAATGCAAATTCATGGTTTTGGGATGTAGCTGAATGTTCAGGTGATCCAGAACCAGAGCCAGATTTAGGCGCTATTATTCCGTTTATTCCTGGCAAGACTCAGGCTAATAATGGCGATGTTGTATCATATGACGGCCAATGCTTTATTGCTCAAAATAACCCTGGTATCTGGGAAACGCCAAGTGCGGATTCATGGTTCTGGAGTTTAACTGTGTGTTCTGGCGAGCCTGAACCTGAGGTGACGGAGTTAGTTATTCTCTCTCCTATAACGGGTCAGTTGCTAAATGCTAATGAAGCGATTGCTATTAAAGCGCGTATTGATGGTGAGTTAGCATCTAAAGTAGAGTTTTGGGTTAATGACATCAAATTAGCTGAAAAAGCTATTGATCAAAGTAATACGCTTTACTCGCAAACTTGGATGCCAACTGAAGCTGGTAGTGCAGCGATTAAGGTATTTGTATTTGATAAAAATAACCAGAAAATCGAGCAAAAATCTGTCTCAGTGATGGTAGAAGCTGAAGTTAATGATGATTTTACCGCGCCAATGGTGACATTTATTACCCCAGCTAATGGGGCTACCGTTAATGAAGCAGAGTCTGTCTCTATTTCAATTAATGCATCTGATGCAGATAATGATTTAACTAAACTGGTTGTTAACGCTAATAACCAACAAATTTGTACATTTGATGCAACAGCAGTCGATGTATTTACATGTGACTGGCAACCGACTAAAACGGGTAGCGTAACATTAAGTGCTATCGCAACCGATGCGCAAAATCTTTCTTCTACAGCTAGTTTAAATATCACCATTAAAGAAGAAACTGTTGAGCCACCGGTAACACCGCCTGTTGGTGGTTTGTGTGAAGAGTTTAATGTTTACCCAGACTGGACGCGTGATGGTCATGCTGGTGGTGGTGACATTATGGTTCATAAAAACATTGCTTATTCTGCTGCTTACTGGACGCAAAGTGTGCCTGGTAGTGATGCTTCATGGGCGTTGCACTTAAATTGTGATGGTTCAGAACCGGGCACTGCGCCAGTGCTTTCGTTACCAAATCCAATGGATCCTGTTCGTCTAGAAGTTGCAGGTTGGCCGAATACGTTTGTTGTTGCTAGTCCATCTTCAGTAGCACCGACAACATTAACCATTGCAACAAGCAACAGCGTTGACTTAGCGGATATTGATAAGTTAACGATAGCATTTGTTTCAGTTATTGAGCAGGCAAACCAAGCAGGTACAGCATCTATTATTATCAGTAGTGATGTGCTTGATAACGCCACCCAAGATAAAGGCTTATCACTAGGTACGATTGCGGTTCAACAAGCATTATCTAATGCAGTTGATATCACTGGTAGCAAAATTGATATTACGGCTATTAATGCGCTAAGCAATGATGTCAAAGGATGGACGCAAGCACACAACTTGATCGTATCAACCGTTGCACCACAAGCAACTTTTGGCTGGTCGCTATCGATTGGCGAATTTGCTTTTGATACTCATTCTGGCCGTCAGTCTGTTTGGGATAAAGCGTCAAACTACAGTGCCGAGCTACTGAAAAACTTTGATCTTTACAAGGCTGATAGTGCTACAAAAGCTGATTTTATTACGTTCACAAAATCGAGCACCACAGCGGCATTATCTGCTGAACAATGGCACAACGCGCTAGAGTATGTAAAACAAGTTACTGACTACGTGAAGACTCCGGCGATGTTGGCAAATATTCCAACAGCACAAGCGGCAAATTACTTTATGGGTAATACCACTCGTGAGCAACAAATTCGTAAAGCAGCGTACAGTAACGTATTTGCGATTTTGTTTGATGAGAATAATACGGATTTAACTGGTAAAATTGAAGCTTACCAAGGTGCGAAAGTGCCACTGTATTATGTCGGTACCGAGTTAGAAAAAGGCTCGTTAACGCGCATTGATGCATTGAATCGTGAGTTAGCAAATGCTGCAACCGTGATGGATAATGAAGCTTTCCTTTACGAAACACCGCAATCACAGTGGGTTCCATCTACAGTGTATAAGTGGAATGACTTCCTTGATGGCCTTAATGCGATGCACAACATTGGTGTTGCTGGTAATAAGTTCTGGTTATTGAATGATGACGTGGATGATGCCACTAACATCATGTATGCCAAAGTCGCGATTGCTGCTTTCTTAGCGCAAAGTATGCAAGAGACTATTCGTTACAATGCGTGTGATGAGAACAATTGGTCGGAAGTGAAATACGGTGCGCCAACTGATTATCCAATGTCAGCGAGTTGTGGTCAGCTAGGTCAGAAATATGCAGATTACGGCTTTAACCCTGCTTCAGGCTTAGATTATGCTTACTCTTGTCCTCGTGATAACAAAATGGAAGTCAGTGCCCTAACACATGCATCATGGTACGGTGCACCAGCACCAGTATTTGCAGCACCTGATGCTGTGTTAGAAGAGCGCGGTTTACTTGTTAACGGCAGCGTAGGTCGTTGGACGAATAGTGGCCACTGTAACGTTGTACCCGATAAAGTCGATACCTCTAAGCAAGTGTGGGAGCGTGACGAATGTAAAACGTATGTTGGTCAGAAAGCCGGTACGTTCCTTTGGGATGGTAGTAGTCAAGAAAGTGTTGAAGGTTGTGGCTGGTGGGGACGTGGTGTTATTCAAACCACAGGTCGTCAGAACTTCGGTACCCTTAACCATTACTTAGGCCGTTCACATGTTGACCCTGCGACCATAGGTCAAACTATTGATGGCGTCACTGTTGAAGCACCACCGACGAATCCGTTATATGCTGATCTTGATTTCTGTTCAAACCCAGGCTTGATTTGTAGCTCTGAAGAGAACAAAGAAATTAAGTGGATAGCGGGCTTGTTCTACTGGGTAACATCAGTACAAGCTTATTCAAATGCTGGTGGCCCATATGAAGGTTGGAACTACTATAACGAACTGAAAAAATATGTTGATAGTGGCCTGAAAGGCACTGAATTTATTGATGATGTTTCTGGTATTGTAAACCGTGGTTGTCCTGATTCAAGCTGTTCAACAGGCGCTGTTCATAACGTTAAAGAGCGTCAAGATAACTTTAAGTTAGTGTTAGAGAAACTTGGTCTTAATCCACAATAATGGGTAAAGAATAACGTTTATTTTACTAACATCAGCCATTGAAAATTGGCGCTAAATAACAAAGCCCCCTACTTTTTGAGGTAGGGGACTTTTTTTGTAAGGCTTAAATATTATTACGCTAATTTACGTTGTAATAACTTATTTCTGTTCAGCTAATAGGTCGATAAAGAATGCATATTCCAATGCATCCTCATGTAAAGCTTTAAAGCGGCCTGATGCACCACCATGACCAGCTTCCATATCAACTTTAAACAATAAACGGTTATTATTGGTTTTAAATTCTCGTAGTTTAGCAACCCATTTCATTGGCTCGAAATATTGTACTTGTGAGTCATGTAAACCCGTTGTCACCAAGAGGTGAGGGTAATCATGTGCAGTAATATTGTCGTACGGTGAATAACTTAACATATAGTCGTAGTATTCTTTGTGGTTTGGATTACCCCACTCATCATACTCATTGGTTGTCAGTGGAATCGATTCATCCAGCATGGTGGTAACAATATCCACAAATGGTACATGAGCCGCGACACCGCAGTAAAGCTCAGGAGCTTGGTTGATAATTGCTCCCATTAATAAACCGCCAGCAGATCCACCAACCGCAAAAATCTTATCTTTTGCGCCATAGCCTTGTTCGACTAGTGATTGCGTTACATCAATAAAGTCATTAAAGGTGTTTTGCTTGGTGAGCTTTTTACCATCGTCATACCATGGGCGACCAAGCATTTCAGATCCACGAATATGTGCAATAGCATACACAAATCCACGATCTAACAAGCTTAAACGCGTTGATGAAAAGCTAGGATCAATGATTGCGCCGTATGAGCCATAACCATATTGATATAGTGGATTAGTCCCATCTTTTTTGAAACAATCTTTGCGGTAAACAAGTGATACAGGTACTGATTTACCATCACGAGCTGGCACCATTATGCGCTCAGAACGGTAATTACTGGCATCAAAATCACCCAGAATTTGTGCTTGTTTTAATACTACATTACTGCCATCGCTAAGATTAAAATCATAGTGAGTGCCTGGCGTGGTCATGCTTGAGTAATATAAACGTAATTTGTCAGTATTAATCTCTTTATTACCATAGAGGTAAAGGGTGAACGCATCATCGTTGAAGTGTAATTGTTGCTGCTGTTGAGTATGCAGATCACGCACAGTAACGCGAGTTAAACCATTTTCACGCTGTTGATATACAAGATAATCATTAAAAATTTCATAATCTTCTAGCATTGCCCCTTCTTGTGCGGGGATAACATCTTGCCAGTGATCTTTATTGCCAATATCGGTGATGGCTACTTTCATTAAACGGAAGTTGACCGCTTTATAGTTGGTTAGAATATAGAACCAGTTATCAAGTTTTGAAATGCTGTATTCCAAACCAACTTCACGATCTAAAAACGAGATAGCTTGCGCATTAGCATCGTTAGCATCAATGAAAGAGACGGCACTAGTTTCGGTGCTTGAATGCCAGATATAGATGAGTGAGTTGTCTTTGCTTTTACCGATTGAAGTGTAAAAAGTTTGATCGGTTTCTTCAAATATTAACTGATCGTCAGCTTGTGGAGTCCCTAAGCGGTGACGATACACTTGGTAGCCAAGTAAGGTCTGAGGATCTTTGCGAATATAGTAAAACGCTTGGTTATCATTTTGCCATGCTACAGAACCACTAGTACCTGTTATTTCATCTGCAAGGTATTGACCTGTCGTAATATTCTTAATTTTAATCGTGTAGATACGACGGCTTACAGTGTCTTCACCATAGGCCAATAAATTTTCATCAACACTAATGCTTAGACTTGATACATCATAATAATCATGTTTGGCTGCGAGTTGATTTAGATCGAGTAATACCTGCTTATCTGTACCTGCAAAATCAGTAGCACGCACAGAAATAGGGTACTCATTATCACCAGATACTTCGCTAGAATAGTAGTAACTGCCTTGCTTTACCGGAACAGTATTATCATCTTTAACAATACGTCCTTTTAGTTCATCAAATAATGTTTGCTGTAGTGCGTTAGTGTGCGCCATCACTGCATCGGTGTAGCTATTTTCAGCATTAAGATGTGCAATGATCTCAGGATCCGTGCGGTTGTCATCTCTCATCCAATAGTAGTCATCAATACGCGTATCGTTATGGATGCTCATCTCATGGGGTACTTTTTTAGCAATAGGCGCAATAGCGACTTGATTGATAGTGTCATCATGAGGTGTAGCTGATGTTGTGTTGTTCACAGTGTTGTCCTTGTGTGGCTACTTGGCGAGATAAAACCGCTTAGTAAGACCATATAGATACAGCAATATTATTTGCTTTGTTTTGAGTAATCTTGGGGCTGATAACGTTTTTTTCAATCCTTTGTTTTACAAAACCGAATGGTTAACGGTAATGCGCGCGTGTATTGATAATTAACAGTAGAGATTAGAATTGTAATTGATGTTTTCATTATTAGTTTATCTATCTGAAGTGATTGGTTTTTATGTATTTTATAAAATATATTAGTGTAATTATTCTTAGATGATAAGAATGAATAAAAACGGATAACTAAGTGTGATCTTCGTCGCAAAATTTCTGGGTTAATTATTTATGATTAAATGAATAGTAACTTAGCTGATTGTAATGAAATGAAAAAAAGAACGATTATTGCGATAAGCGTAGTTATTTTAGCTGGGCTGATTGGTGCTTGGAATTTGTACCGAGTGATATACCCACACCATGTCATTAATGTTGATGGTAAAACATTGAATTTAGGGCAAGTATATTCTCAGCATTTATTGACTACTGTTGTTATAACGACTGATGGTGAAACAATACTAACGGTTACGGCACCAATAAATACGGTGGTTAAGCAATTAACAACTAAGCTTAAAAGTGAAGTCGATGAGGTAAATCATAGCCTTCCTGTTGGTGCTAAAATGCGGTTAGCAACTGCTTATTTCAACGCTGATATTACTCTTCATTTTTCAACGATAGCGACTTATAGCGGCCAGCATTATGCTGCAATCTCAATGCCATTAGAGGCTGTAACAGTAACATATACTGCTAATGATCAACTTCAGTTTGATGACATTATTGAGTTAGCACAACGCTATCAGAATAAGACGCAACAGACATTTAATGATCATTACAATTTTATAAAGTAATAGAATGAAAGCAGGAATAACGGCCAGTAAACGCTATTACTTGAAATGATTACAATGAAATTTGTGATGGTAAGTTGATTCTAGAATTTTGTGATTGTTTGTTTTTCTAGCGTGTAGATACTTTCATTTACTTTTGATTTTAATTTAAAGAAATAACATGAAAGTAAGTAGACGTTCATTTATCCATTATGCAGCATCAATGTCAGTATCGGCTGCTGCATTCACTAGCACTGGGGTTATTGGTCAACCGATACCTTCGAAAAAAGATAATGTGCTGTTTATTGCCATTGATGATCTTAATGATTGGATTGGTGCTTTAGGCGCGCATCCGCAGGCAAAAACCCCTAATATTGATCGTTTGTTTCACCGGTCAACAGCGTTTACGAACGCCCATTGTCAAGTTCCCGTGTGCGGGCCTTCTCGTACTGCTTTATTGACAGGGATGAGCCCGAGCACAACTGGGCTATATACTAATAAAGAGTTAGGTATCAAACCGTTTTCTCCTGTTGCTGAATCAGTTCTAGGCAGCTCTCCAGTCTTACCTCAACATTTTAAAAGTAATGGTTATTACACCATGGCATCAGGGAAAATTTCTCATCATGGTACCGCAGATTTTCGTCATGCTGAGCAGTGGCATGAGGAAGTGCCATTGTATGTTATTGGTTCTCGTGACGCGCATTTGTTTGCCAACGGTTATGGTTATGGTTCATATGGCAAAGATGATCATAAATATTATCCATTCCCCGTTGGTGGCGGACAAATTATTCAATCAGAGCATTATGGTCCAGGCACACCAGGAATGTCTTTATGTAGCGGGGCATTAGAGCGACGTGATATTCCTAATGGTGGCGTAATGCCCGATGAATATTTTGCGGATTGGACTGTTGAGCGGTTAAAGAAAACTTACGATAAGCCGTTTTTTATGGCATGTGGTTTCATTCGACCGCATGTACCTTACACCGCTCCAAAAGAGTATTTTGATTTATTCCCACTTGATGAAGTGATACTGCCAGAGACGATAAGTAAAGAAATGGCAGATATCCCTTTATATGGTAAAGCGTTAGCATTGGGGATTATTCCTAATGGTGATGCGGCTGCGGTTGAAAAAACCAATATTCGTAAAGAGTTAGTTCAGGGATATTTAGCCTGTATTGCATTTGTTGATGCGCAAGTTGGTAAATTGCTCGATACTTTAGAAGCCAGTCCACATGCTAATAATACCACGGTTATCTTTTGGGGAGATCACGGCCAAAATTTTGGTGAGCATATGAATTACCGTAAGCAAACCTTGTGGGGTGAATCAACGCGAGTACCGTTATTAATCAGCGTAGCAGGACAGCGTCAAGGTCAAATTTGCCGTCAAGCGGTGAGTTTACTTGATGTCTATCCAACGTTAGTTGATATGTGTGGTTTACCAAAAGTAGCAACCAATGAGGGGATTTCATTAGTACCACTGCTTCGAAATCCAAATTTTGAACGTAAAATTCCAGTAGTCACTACTTATGGTTATCAATGCCATGCGATTCGTGATCAGCGTTACACCTATATTCGTTACCGTGATGGTGGTGAGGAGCTTTATGATCGCAGTGTTGATGCTGATGAACACCATAATTTAGCTGCTGATAACCAGTATCGGGCGATTAAAAATAAACTGGCGCAGTGGTTGCCAAAAAATGAAGTATTACCGTTTGGTATGAAAGACTTTGATAACGAGGGCGGTGATTTTATTACCAAGATCCTCGCCAAGTTTGAAAATAATGGTATTCCTGTGTACTTGCAATAATTCCAACGATTAAAAGGCAGCCAAATTAAATATCTGGCTGCCTAATATTATTCTGTATTTAAAGGATATCGCTAACGTTTATAAACCTTGAATATATTGGGCATTAGTTGAGATAGGCACTAAGTTATTCAGTGCAGCTTTCGCATCATCATTACCCGCAAGCAGTGCTTCAAAGTGTTTAATTAACACTACTTTGTCTTGTTCTTGTTTAGAACCTGCACCAATGTTGGTTAGATCAATAAAGAATTCGTCAAACAAATGAGTGAAATCATTTACCGCATCAAAGTTTAAGAACTGTTCGTGGTTGTAAATACTTGGGTAGCCGCCTTTTTGCTTATCAACGGCAAACGAAATCCCCTTTATATTGGTAATCGTTGTTGCTTTTTCACATTTCAACATACAGCCAGCTTCAATCGCAGGTTTCTTACAGCCAACCGTTTGTTGGAAGAAACATTGACGGCTGGTCATCATTAGAATGGGATGATAAATGCTGTAACAAAGCTTAAAGTTTTCTGGACGGGTAATATTTCTGATTTGACCACGATTGATCTCGTTAGAAATAAACGCACCTGCACAGTTTAACTCTTCTTGTAACGTCAGTAGGGCATGTGAGTTTGTCGTGTTTAAGAACGGCCCTGCGACCCACTCAATGCCCATTTCGTAAGCTTTATAGGCAATACCGGTATTGTTAGTCACAATCCGTTTAGGTTTAACTTGCTCAAGAATTTTGACTGATTCTAAATAATCTTTACCAATCAATACTGCTGGGAACCAAGGAATTAAGCGTGGGTTATCTTGAAATAACGTAATATGCTTGAGACAGTTCTTTTTCAAGCTTTCAGGAAGTTTGAAATAGATATCAGCATCGGTTACATCAGCAAGGTGCAAATCTTTTTCATTTGCAATCATCAACGATAGTTTAGGTGTTTGTTCTACTTTATCGTGCTTAGGTAACGCAGGTAAATCCACATGCTTAATCACTTCACGTGAACCGTTTAATAAGAACTCTGCTTGGTTTTTTAACTCCGTGAGTTCTTTAAACGGTACCGTTAAGTTGGCGTCAAAGTTGTCGAAGTTCATTGGTGCAAGATCAAACGTTGCATTATTGAAGCTACGGAAACGCTTTTCAATAGTCTCTGGTGTCATGGCTATTTCATCTGCAACACGCAATAGTGAATCACTTTTCACTTCAAGTGATACATTTCCGGCAGTAATGTTAAGCGTTAGTGGAGTATTTTCTTTGGCAGAAAAAGTTAACGTTAAAGCAATTTTATCAATGCTTAAGTCTTTAATCTTGTCTGCTAGTTCTGCACCGAGGGCATTTTTATCATTATAAAGGTCTTGCTTTACATCTTGAATCTGGACGACAGAGATCGCATTACTTTTTTCAACAGCATAATTCATACTGTTATCACGTGGGTTATCTGTAAA
This sequence comes from Photobacterium kishitanii, assembly GCF_000613045.3. Lineage (NCBI taxonomy): Bacteria > Pseudomonadati > Pseudomonadota > Gammaproteobacteria > Vibrionales > Vibrionaceae > Photobacterium > Photobacterium kishitanii. The sequence continues at coordinate 1,374,484 of NZ_LN794353.1, forward strand.
CATCTTCTTGTTCAGATTACCCTGCAAAAATGAGTTAGTGAAGCTACGGTTAAATACTTTATGTAAATTACTATCGTCAGCTAATAACTGACCAGACTCTATAAAACTATTGATCTGTTTACGCCATGTATCCACTACCGTGTAAACATAGTGAGCGCCTTTAATACGGCCTTCTACTTTTAATGAATCTACCCCAGCGTCTACCAGTTCCGGTAAATCAAAATAAGCTGAGTTATCTTTTAAGTTAAGTGGAAAGCGATGGCCTTCAGCTGTCACTTCGTACTCGTCACGGCATGCCTGGCTACAGCGGCCACGGTTACCTGAGTTACCAACACTTACAGAGCTTGAGTAACACTGGCCAGAGAAGGCAATACATAGTGCGCCATGGACAAAGACTTCGGTTAATACATCATGGTCATGGGCGACGGTCGTTAATGCTTTAATCTCACCTAAGTTTAGCTCTCGAGATAAGTTAACTCGTGTTGCCCCGATTTTTTGTAAGAATAAAATCTGGCCTTCGTTGTGGGTTGTTAACTGAGTAGAAGCATGGATATGTAATGACGGGAAATACTTTTTAACAATATTGAAAATACCCAAGTCTTGTACGATGATGCCATCAATACCACTGTTAACCAGTTTATTAAGCAAGCGCACTAAGCTAACAATCTCGTGCTCTAATATCACGACATTAAGGGTTAAAAAGACTTCACAGTTGTGCTGGTGTGCAAGTCGTAATACGCCATTTAGCTCATCAAATGAAAGATTGGACGCACGGTTACGGGCATTGAACATATCTAAACCACAATAGACAGCATTTGCACCGGCAACAATTGCCGCTTTAATTGCTTCTACGTCACCACCCGGTGCCAATAATTCTATTTTTCTACTCATGCGAAATAACTCACTTAATGCTTTTTTTGTGATTTTTTGAGGGGGGCATTCTACCTGTATATGCTAGTCAATACTACGAATTAGGGTTTAATTGATCTAGGTCAGTGAAAAAATATGGCATTAGTATTTCAAAATAAATGGCCGCTATAATATTGTACATAGTTAATTACAGTATCTTGGGTTGTCGATATTTTCTAATATTCAAACTTTCCATATCGACGGCAATTAGATTTTGGATACTGGTTTTCTCATTTCTGCAATGACGATTCAGCTTTCAATAATGGTAATTGCTAACATTGAATAGTAAGCTAATATTATTTCCGCATAAATGTGCGAGGTAAGAGTGAAGTACGAACTATTAGTTTTAGCTGCAATGACACGATTAGAGTCTCCAAATACTCAAGACATTGTTGCTGCAACAGGGATTTCTGAGAGAAAAGTACAATCAGTTGTTCACTCTTTGGTTGAAAACTTAGGGTTAAATATTCAAAGAGAGCGTCAAGGTCGAACTTTTCGTTTTACAATTAATGGATGGGGTGTTTTTGAATCGGGACAGATGATTCAATCTCAACTTAATAACATTGAACTGGTTATACCAAGTAGCACCAAGCTGGTTTCTTTCGAAGAAAAACATGCATATTTTGAACAAGTTAAGATGGATAACTTTAAAGAAAGTATGCGTTTAGAAGGGCATGATATAGCGAGTGATTTTGATTTATCACTTGATAGAGAGCAGCAACGTCAAATCTTGTTGAATAAATACTTAAATGTAAATTCCCTAGAGGCGGTCAATGGCGGATAAATACGGCACAACACAAGATCCTTATACTTATCCCAATAGTACGGTTCTTGTTAATAAGCTCAATATCACCAATGAAGATGTATTAGAAGCTGCTGAGCGTGATTTAACGACGTTAGCAGCAATGTATATCGAATTTCAATTGCCACCTTATGATTTTAAATACTTCTGCTTAATACACCATATTTTGTTTTCTGATTTATTTGACTGGGCAGGGGAGCTTAGAACAGTCGATATCTCAAAAGGAAATACCCGTTTTTGTAATGCCACTAGAATAGAAAAAGAAGCTAATAATTTGTTCTCGATGTTAGAGCAAGATAATTATTTAGTTGGTCTTGCATACGATGATTTTGTTACTAAATTAGCTGAGTATTATTGTGATATTAATGTTCTGCATCCATTTCGAGAGGGTAATGGTCGAGTTCAGCGTTTATTCTTTGAACATATTGCAATTAATTGTGGTTATAACATTAATTTTTCGGGGATCACGGCACAGCAATGGATAGATGCGAATATTCATGGTTATCATTGTAATTATGAACCAATGAAGGCTCTGTTTACTATTTGTGTAACGAAAGCTAAAAAGCCAATATGAGTCATAAACTAACGCATTAATGATATTTTGGTATGAGGTGCTAAAAGGACAGCAACAAGCAATGCTAGGTTGTGGGTTGAATAAATTGTTGAAACAACCCTCGGGGCTATTTCAACAATAATATTAACAACTAATTATTTTTATACGTTAATCGATGACGACTAAACAATTAGGTAATTCATTTTTATCTTCAGTATAAGGTAGAGCGTTAGCCAGTAATTTTCCAGACTGCTCTAGACACTGAATAAAGCCTTCAAATGTTCTTCCTGCTTTAACATCTTTGGTAAAGTCACGTACTAAGCTTTGCCATGCTTCATCGCTGATACAATCACTAATGCCGTAATCTGTTAGAATTTCAACATAATGTTCAGCTTCACAAACAAAGATCATCACGCCTAAATGTTGTTTCGTGCGATGAATACCATTGGCTAAAAATTGCTCGCGGGCAACAAGGCTTGCACGACGATATTTAACGGCTTTAGGTAATAAACGGTACTTAATTGCTGGAATACGGAATATTAACGTCAGAATAATAAAGGTCGATAACTGCACCCATAAAATATCTGTTAGTTCAAGCCACAATGGGGTAATGGTTAATATTGCAGGAACAAAAAGTGCAATAATTGCCGCCCACAATGTCGGAACAAAGTAATAGTCATCAGCTTTGGTTGCTACAACGGTCATTAATTCAGCGTCAGTGGTTTTTTCCATATCACTGATGGTTTGGCTAATCGTTTGTAACTGTTCATTTGTAAATAATTTCATTACCATCCTCCTGATGCACCGCCGCCGCCAAAACCACCGCCGCCGCCACTAAAACCACCACCACTGTTACCACCGCTATTTCCTCCAAAACCGCCGCTAAAGCCACCAGAACTGCTGCGGTTTGAACCAAAGTCACCGCTAGTAAATACATCACCATCACGACCATAATAGGTTGAACGATTACGACGACGATGGCTAAAGGCGACGATTTGAATGATGACAACAAATAGAATAAACAAATATAAATCGTAAGGTGGTTTATCCTCGGTGACCACAGGTTTATATTCGCCATGGATCGCGGCAATAATCGCGGTTACACCATTATCAATGCCAGTAGCAAATTTACCGGCTTTGAACGCGGGTTTAATTTGATGGTTAATAATATTAATTGCAATTGCATCAGGTAACGCACCTTCTAAGCCATAACCGACTTCGATACGCATTTTTTTGTCATTTTTAGCAATAATTAACAGCACGCCATTGTCATGTTGTTTCTGACCAATACCCCAAGCACGACCTAACTGGTAGCCGTAATCGGCAATAGGAATGCCATTGGTTGAGGGGATCGTTACCACCACGACTTGATTTGAGGATGTTTTTTCTTCTGTGGCAAGAGTCTGTTCGAGTTGTTGCGTTTGAGCTTGGTTGAGCATGTGGGCGTCGTCGACCACTCTCCCTGTCAATGCAGGGAAAGTGATTGCAGCCAATGCATTTTGGCTGATTAGCAACAAAAGTCCACATACCAAAAGGACTTTTTTCATTTAGAACTCAACCTTAGGCGCGACATCAGCATTAGGCGTGGTTGCTGTGAAGTTCGGTTTGATTTTTAAATCGCTATACATTGCCCAATGCCATAAACGACCAGGGAAAGTACGAATTTCAGTATTAAAAGCTTTTACTGAATTAATGTAATCGCGACGAGCAACAGCAATGCGGTTTTCTGTACCTTCTAACTGGGCTTGGAGTGCAATAAATTGTTGATTAGCTTTCAGTTCTGGGTAGCGCTCAGACACAACCATTAATCGAGATAAAGCGCTGCTTAATTGACCTTGAGCAGCTTCAAATTTCTTAAAAGCTTCTGGATTATTCAATGTTTCTGGAGTGACTTGCATTGAAGATACTTTTGATCGTGCTTCTGTCACTGCGGTTAAGGTATCTTTTTCGTGAGCGGCATAGCCTTTAACTGTGGCAACTAAATTCGGAATTAAATCTGCACGGCGTTGATAGTTGTTCTGTACTTGTGCCCAATCGGCGTTAACTTGTTCATCAAGAGTGGGAATCGTATTAATGCCACAGCCAGTTAGTTGAGTTAGCAATAATGCCACAAACAAATATTTGATTGATTTTAGATACTTCACCATAAAATTCCTTTGTTATGCTTTTAAGTGATTATTATTAATCAAGTAAAGCATAAATTTCAGCATAGTTGCTAAATGATTATCTACAATTATGACTATTTTATGTAAAAGAGTGATTTTTTGAACGATATTTAAAATTGCAGAGGCGGGATGAATGGATTCAAATGCTTTAAGGGAATGATAATTCTATAAAGAATAACCCATGCTAATGATTAACTTAGCACGGGTATTATAATGTTGTTAATCGTTAAATATTAATTATGAATGAGACGTACAACTAATGCGCCGGCTTCACGTAGTGCATCGGTGTTGTGACTTAATACGATACCTGCTGAAGGGGCGGTATAGCATTTTATTTCGTTGCCAAATAGGTCATATTGAGTTGCGACAACATCACCTTCGTTAACGGCAGCTAGCATCTCAACATGGGCTAACGTTAATCCGCCAATATCAGCACGAATAGAAGTGACAGTGTTAGCTTCTATGGCACAAGCTTCAATGGTCATGGTTGCTAATTGCTGTTGATTAGTAATAATTTTCATTACTCCAGTGACAGCACGATCAATTAACTCTGGCTGAGTAATTTTACCGCTTCCAACTTCAACCGTAATGGCACTAACACCATGAGCATTCCAAACGGTTTCTAATACGCCAAGATCGCCGGGATCATTTAAGATCGCATCTGGAGTCATTAACCTTGCCATTGCCAGTGCTGACTCTACTCGAAAATCAGCAAAAACATAAAGTGGATAGCAAGTGCCAGTGGTTTGTGTATGTAGATCTACTGCGATATCTGCATTAGGTAATAATAGCTGCTGCCATAACTGCGCCAGATAGCGTTCAGCTGCATTACCTGTGCTGTTACCGGGAAAATAGCGATTAAGATTAATGCTAGATAGATCTTGATCGGCACTGTGAAAATCACGATGGTGATGGATGATTCCTGATAAATTAATCGCAGGGATAATCGTAATGCAGCCACAGACTTCAGTGTCTTTTAACTGACGTGCCAGTTGCTGCGCGGTTAAAATACCATTGAGCTCATCACCATGGATCCCTGCGGTGATCATTACTTTTTTGCCTGCTCGCTGACCTTTAAATACCCATACAGGTAAAAGTTGGTCTTGATTGAGTGCGTTAGTCGCAACCTTAAACCAAAATTGGTGTTGACCAATAGCAAGATCATCAACGTTCAATGCTGAAATAACAGCAATATTATTAACAATATCACCCGTAATTTGGGTCGTAATAGTGGTTGTCATATGATTAATTAAATCCTGCTAGGTGGGCACAAATAACAATCACGCTAGATGTTACAAACAACAGCAGCATAAAGCGCCAGCTAAAGCGGATCCAATCACCCCAATCAATACGGCAAACGCCTAAAGTACCCATTAATGATGCAGATGTTGGAACAACGATATTGGTAAAACCATCGCCTAATTGGAACGCAAGCACGGTGACTTGACGAGAGATACCGGCAATATCACCTAAAGGTGCCAGTAATGGCATCGTCAGTGCTGCTTGGCCTGAGCCTGAAGTGACAAAGAAATTAAAGATAGATTGGAATAGATACATGATCCATACCGCAGCAACATCTGGAATACCACTAATGGCACCGCCAGCACTGTTTAATATACTATTTAATACACTTGGCTCATCAGCAGAACCATCACCCAGAATTAATAATACGCCTTTCGCACAACCAACAAGTAAGGCTGGGGCTAACATTACTCCAGCCCCTTCTTTAAATGAGGTTGCTATATCATTCAAGGTCATATTGTTGAGCTTGAAAATAACCCCAATAATACCGGCAACAAAACCCATCGTAAAAAATTGTGATGCTATTTCAGGAATATACCATGCGTGTACGACAACTCCCCAAACAACCCAACCTGTTGTGATAGCAACGGTTGCGATGACTAATGTATAGCCAAAGTGCCATTCTGATTGCTGAATATCAGCTGTTTTTTCGCGTAAGAATTGATCAGTTTTAAAGCTATAAGACAGTTCAGGATTGCGTTTGATTTTTGCGGCATAACGCATGGTGAAAATAACACCCATTAAGGTGAAACCAACCCACATTGGTAGACGTAGTTCCATACCAGAAAGTACAGGAATACCGGCAATGCCTTGAGCGATAGCAACTGAAAAAGGGTTCATCCATGATGATGCAAAACCGACTTGGGTTGCGACATAAGTAACCATTACTGTGGTAATGCCGTCATAACCTAGACGGAGCATAAGGGGGGCAATGATGATCGCAAAAGCAATTGCTTCTTCACCCATACCAAAGACAGCACCACCCAATGAAAATAAGACAAATAAAGCTGGAATGAATAAAAAGTCATTGCCTTTTGTTTTATGGATTAGCGCTAAGATACCGGCATCAATGGCACCTGTACGCATGACGACACCAAATGCACCGCCGATAACGAGCATAAACATAATTACGCCGACAGCTGATCCCCATTTACTACCAGAAACCAGACCTTCAAACATAAAGTTCATTAAGCCAATGCCACCACCGGCACTAAATAAACCGACAGTGTTGTAGATTTTGTCGCCATTAGCATCAATAGCATATTTAAAAGAGGCAGGGTCAATAACGGTACGTGTTTTTTCAACGCCATCAGCGATAAAGCTCACTGTTTGCTGAGAAAAACTGCCAGCCGGAATGAGATAGGTGAGTATGGTTGCTAATATACCCACCATGAAAATGATGATTAACGTGTCAGGGACTTGCCATGACTTTTTGGTATCCGCTGTTACGGGATGGTCAATTGAATTGTGCAAAATATAATCCACTACTAAATGATATTGTATGCACAAAATATCAATTATTATGCGTTGATTATCAATTTAATCTTCTTGTTGTGACCATGAATAGCATTATATTTAGTATAGGAAATACGAATATTTATCGGTAGTTGGAATAACACAGGGTTTTAATTGCATCTTTTTTATAAATATATGTTTATTAGTTTATTTTTTATTTTTTCATGTTACTTTTCCTCGCAAAATTTAACTGGCAACGATAAATTTAATTTCGTAATCTCCGCTAAATATTATGACTATTAATAAAAACAACAGCACGCTAAGTGCGTATCTTTTGATTGCATACAACATAAATAAAAGGAAGTAGAAAATGGTGGATTTATGGCCATTAATTGGTGTGGTGATTATCACCGCGGGATTAGCATTTAAATTAAATACCTTGTTAGTGATTCTAACAGCAGGTGTTGTTACTGGCTTAGTTGCTCACATTCCATTGTTTGAAATTTTATCTATTTTAGGTGAGTCATTTACTAAAAACCGTTATATGTCTTTGTTTATCCTTATATTACCTATGATTGGTATTTTAGAACGTTATGGCTTACGTCAGCGTGCTGAAACGTTAATCGGCAGTATGAAAAGTGCTTCAGTTAGCCGCGTGTTATTAACCTATCTTGCACTACGTAAATTGACCAATGGTATGGGATTACATTTGGGTGGGCATCCCTCAATGATCCGTCCGTTAATTGCGCCGATGGCAGAAGCTGCGGCAGAAAAACAAGTCGGTGAGTTAACCGATAAGCAAAGTCAACGTATCCGCTGTTTATCTGCCGTTAGTGAAAACTTTGGTAATTTCTTTAGTCAGCTATTGTTCATTGGTGCAGGTGGGTTGTTATTGATCAAAGGTGTTATGGAAGACAACGGTATTCAGGTTGAACTTGAGCAAATGTATTTGTGGGCATTACCGACCGCAATTGCATCTTTTGCCGTCTTTGCTGTGTGTTGCAAATTGGAAGATATGCGATTAGCGCGTCATTCGGTAACACAATCAGTGACATTAAAGGAGCAGGATAATGCTTGAGTATGTTTATCAAACCACAGGTTTATTGTTGATTGCTTTTGCTGTGCAAAGTTTCGCTGATAAAAATAGTGCGAAACGTTGGGGTACAGGAGCATTTTGGCTTATTTATGGTATCACTTTTATGTGTGGTCCATTGATGCCTCATTGGGTAACTGGCTTATTAGTACTGGCGTTAACTTTGCTAGCAACTGGCGGCTTTATGGGGATAGGTACTTATAACAGTACAGATGATAGCACTAAAGCTAAGAGCGCAATTACCCTTAAAAATAAACTGTTTATTCCTGCCGTATTGATTCCTATTGGTACGATTGTGATTAGCCAATGTACTGATTTAGGTGCGTTAACTGGGCTGGGTATTAGTTCGGTGTTGGCAATTGGTTTAGCCTTAGTGATCACCAAAGGAACAGCTGCACAAAGTATCAATGAAGGTCGTCGCTTAATTGATGGTATTGGTTGGGCGGCAATATTGTCACAATTTTTAGCCGCTTTAGGCTATTTATTTAGCCAAGCTGGTGTTGGTGATACCGTTTCACAATTGGTTAAAATGATAGTGCCAGATAATAACTTGCAAGCATATGTTGTGGCTTATTGTGTTGGTATGATGTTGTTTACAGTAGTGATGGGGAATGGTTTTGCCGCTTTTGCAGTGATCACGACTGGTATTGGTATTCCGTTATTGATTATTGAGCAAGGCGGTAACCCTGCCATTGTTGGTGTATTGGGAATGCTATCAGGTTATTGCGGTACATTAATGACACCAATGGCTGCTAATTTTAATGTTGTACCTGCGGCATTACTAGAATTAAAGAATAAAAATCAAATAATTATCACACAATGCCTACCTGGTTTTGTGATGTTAGCCTTCAATATTGTATTAATGTACACATTGGCTTTTTAAGGTAAGAATAATAATGAAAAAGATATTAATAACCGGATTTGAACCTTTTGGTGGTGCAGCAATTAATCCTGCATTAGAAGCCGCTAAACTATTAGATGGTGTTGTACTTAATAATGGTGAAATTGTTATTTGCCAAGTGCCAGTAACACGCTTTAAAGCAATAGACGCTGTTATTACTGCAATTGAGTACCATAAGCCTGATTTTGTTATTACAGTAGGTCAGGCTGGTGGGCGTGCTGGTATTACACCAGAACGTATAGCAATTAATATTGATGACTTCCGTATTGCTGATAACGAAGGTAATCAACCGATTGATCAACCTATTGTTGTTGATGGCCCTGATGGCTACTTCTCAACGTTGCCAATTAAGGCGATGACGCAAGCATTACAACAAGCAGGCATTCCGTGTCAGGTATCAAACACTGCGGGTACCTTTGTCTGTAATCACTTATTTTATGGTGTACAGCATTATTTACGTGATACGGCTATTGGACATGGTTTTATTCATATTCCACTATTACCTGAGCAAGCAGCCCTAACGGATCAACCAAGTATGTCGTTAGAGATGATTGCTGAAGGTTTAAAAGTAGCCGCTCAAGCTGTGATTGATAATGAACAAGATATTCAATTAATTGGCGGCACTATTTGCTAGATATACCAGATGTATTGATTTAAGAGCTACGCTTGTAGCTCTTCTTCAATAATATCAGGATAACGGCTTTGAATCAGGGTGACTTTATCGAGAGAGTGTAAAATCGCATCAATACACAGAGGATCGAATAGCGTTCCGGAGCCATTAATTAAATACAGCTCTACATCTTCTATTGACCAAGGTTTTTTATAAGGTCGATTACTTAATAGCGCATCAATAACATCTGCGACTGTAACAATCCGTGCTTCTAATGGAATATCGGTTCCTTTTAATTTAGCGGGGTAACCCTTACCATCATACCGCTCATGATGATGACGAATGATGTTAAGAATAATATTAAGTTCCTGATGATTATCATATTTGAATGTGGTTAATATATTAGATAATAATTGACAACCTAATTCAGGGTGTTGATTCATTATATCTCTTTCATGATCGGTATATATTTCAGTTGAATATAAAATATCTTCTGGAATTAAAGACTTTCCAATATCATGCATATCGGAAAAATGATAAACCGAATCAACAAAATTACCGTCACATTTTCTTTTTTTTGCTAAATAGAGTCCAATTAAACGACTATATTCAGCGACTCTTTTCAGGTGATTTTGAGTCTCAGGATCTTTATGGTGACTTAATAATAAAACGGTTTTAACAATAGAATGAAATGCCTTTTTATTATTAAAATCATCAGTAATAAGTAAAGTAATAAGAATAGAGAAAGTGGTGAAATAATCAATTTTGTCGCTGAAGAAATCTTTTACTTTAGCATTGATAAATAATACCCCGATAAAGGTACCATTAGTATAAATTGGACATGCCATGCTTGAAATACAATTGCTTTGTAATAATCGCAAATGAATGCGTTTTACTGACGATTGATGAGAAAGCATATTATCAATAATGCTTGGTTCTAACGATGATCTCATTTTACTAAGGCGGGGTGATTGGCTAATTGATGCAATAAAAGTTGGAAAATTATCACCATAATCAGGACTACGATATACAGAGTATAGATTATCGTGATCATCGATATGTGTTACTGCTATACCAATAATTTCAGGATAAATTTTTTGTGCGGAAGACACAAAGAGAGCTAACCGCTCTTGGAGAGAGCGCTTAGTATTTAAAAATGAATACATCAATAAGTCCTTTTTATGATCATATGCACGTTAATTTATATTTGATCAAAGGTACCGACTTGTATAGTTATTTATTCATTAATAATATGAATATTGGGTATTTATCATAGCTGAGACAGAAAAAGGGATATCAGCGCTGTCTTCTGCCTTATCCCATTGATTAAAATTAATTATTGCAATATTACTTTCCCTGTGGAGTTGGTCGACCAACTATATGTCTGCTCATTTTTACCTGTAAGTTTTGCTTGGCCATCATACAGTGAAATGTATTGATTATTGTTATCTTCATTGTATTTTAGAGGATGATCTTCTAAAGTTTCGGCCGTCCAATAACTTGCATTATTGTCTCTTTCATCAATGTAGAAACCACGGAAAGTGACGGTTGGTGTTAGTGGGTCATTGTCCACGAAGTTGATTTCATTATTATCACGTAAGCTATAAGCAATGATATCAGTGCTGATAATTGGTGCTCGAAATTTAACTGCGTTGTCGGTTTCGATTTTAAAGGTATTGGTTGATTTTTTACTCACATCAAGTGTGCCTTCAATAAGCGTTATTGTTGAATACTCAGTTTTATTTGCTGTGGCAATATACTCAGCGATATTACAGCTAAAGTTTGAAACGTTAGGATTAGTAGCTTCTGCTGCATCAAAACATTTACCCGCAATATTGATTATTAGCGTATTAATATCAGTAGAAATTTGTGCATAATTTTGCTTTTGTTCATTTGTTAATGCGGAAATATCTAATCCGACTTTATCAACAATAATATCTTCACCATCATTTGAGTTACATCCTAATAGTGTTGTTGTTATGAGTGCGGTTAAAACAAGTTTATTCATGATATCTCCTTAGGTATATTTGTGCTATCAGTGTGGTTTAGTGTTAATTATTTTCCCTATCTTAAATAACGATATTTATAGGGTGGATTATTGCTATTAACTAGAGTTTTGTTTTTAATATTACAAGTTAATAGTATGAGTATTATGTTGTTGTGATAAGTTGTATTTGTTTTTAATTGGAAGGTTAATGATAGTCATTTGTTGTTATTATGTAAATCTTTCATAGTGACGCTTTCGTTCTTAATTATAAGAAAGATGTCTTGAAAATAATATTATAAAGCGAATTTTTTGATTCATTATTTAAAATTTATAAAGCGAAAGTATCTTAAATACAAGCCTCGAAAGATGAGCCGAGTGACGAACTTATTCCAATTAGGGCGTTTTTAGCGTGCTCAAATCCCTCGCAGTATTAATGCAAATTCCAAATCACCAAACCTGTGTAAAAACTTAGCCGAGCGTTACATACTTACAGTCTCGGAAAAGCATGAAGTAAAACAAGCTAATATTGATGAAATGAACGTCGAGATTCGTTTAGAGCAAGGGTATGACTAACCAGCTTGTTGGCGTCAGATTGGTTACGGTTTCAGGAACTGTTCAGATAGTAAGGACATAATGTTAGTCCTGTTTGGTAGGGGCTTGTACCTTATCCTTATATTATATTTATACGTATCAAGTAAAAATTAACACTAATTTAATACATTAATATTTACCCTTATTTATACGTATTTTAAGAGCAAAACTTTAGCCTTATTAAATAAACGTTTATCTAATATTTGATGAGATATAGCTTAATGAATTCAGACAATAAGTCATATATTACTTATTGGCACTAGGCATTAAGGTAAATATATAACGATCACACCAGCTAAGAAGCTGGCCGTAACTTAAGGTTAATTAAATGAAAATACTGGACGGTAATGGCGCAGCAGCGACAATTGCTTATAAAACCAACGAAGTCATTGGTATTTATCCAATCACACCAAGTTCTTCTATGGCAGAGGCTTGTGATCAATGGGCGAGTCAAGACATGCCAAATGCGTGGGGTGATGTACCACGTATTATGGAAATGCAGTCTGAAGGCGGTGCTATTGCAACGGTACACGGTGCCTTAATGGCAGGCAGCCTAGCAACCAGTTTTACCTCATCTCAAGGTTTATTGCTGATGATCCCGTCGTTGTACAAACTTGCTGGCGAATTAACGCCGTTTGTATTGCACGTGGCAGCTCGAACTATCGCAACCCATTCCTTATCAATTTTTGGTGATCACTCTGATGTGATGTCCATTCGTCAAACAGGTTGTGCATTATTTTGTGCCTCTTCTGTTCAACAAGCACATGACTTTGCATTAATCTCACAAGCAGCGACATTAAAAAGTCGTTTGCCATTTGTGCATTTTTTTGACGGTTTCCGCACTTCGCATGAGCTGAACAAAATTACCGAAATTTCAGACGATGTGCTCCGTGAGATGATTCCAATGGATTTGATGGAAGCGCACCGTGATCGCGCGCTAACGCCAGATCGCCCTATGCTTCGCGGTACAACCTCCAATCCAGATACTTTCTTCCAAGCGCGTGAAGCGAGCAATCCATGGTATGACCAAGCGGCAGATCATGTGGTTGATACCATGGCGCAATTTGCAGAGCTAACGGGGCGTCAATACAAGCCATTTGAGTATCACGGTCATCCTGACGCTGAGCGTGTGATCATCGCGATGGGTTCATCGATTGGTACTATTAAAGAAGTGGTTGATCGTGAGTGCTCTTTAGGTCAAAAAGTGGGTGTGTTAGCGGTTCACTTGTACCGCCCATTCTCAGCTAAGCATTTCTTAGAGGTATTACCTGTAACGGCAGAGCGTATTGCAGTACTGGATCGCACCAAGGAGCCGGGTGCATTGGGTGAGCCTTTATTCTTAGACATAATGGCGACCCTGACCGAAGCTTTCCAGCTTGGACAACGTGCTACTTTGCCACGTGTGATTGGTGGACGTTATGGTTTATCCTCTAAAGAATTTGCGCCAAACTCAGTCGCTGCTGTCTTTGAAGAGTTGACTCAACCGTTATTGGCGATGCGTTCTCGGTTTACGGTCGGCATTAATGATGATGTAACTCACCTTAGTTTACCGTTGTTAAGTAACTATCCGTTGCTTCACACTCTCGGTTATAACAGCATTATGTATGGTTTGGGTAGTGATGGTAGTGTTAGTGCTGCAAAGAGTACCTTGAAGTTGTTAGGTGACCATACTGACGAATACGTGCAAGGGTATTTTGTTTACGATTCGAAAAAAGCGGGCAGCATGACGGTGTCACATTTGCGTAGTCGTCCATACCCCATCGATTCAACCTATTTAATTGCTTATGCAGATTTTGTATCGTGCAGCCAATGGAGCTTCTTAACCAAGCAAAACATGTTGGATAAATTGAAGCATGATGGCATTTTCTTATTGAATAGCCCGTACGATGCTGATCACGTGTGGGATCATTTGCCGTTTGAAGTGCAAACTGAAATTCTCGCTCGTAACGCACGCCTTTACGTTATTAATGCAACCAACATTGCGCACAGCACTGGCATGGGTCAACGCATTAATACCGTAATGCAAATGGCAATGTTGTGGTTAACAGAGCAGTTACCACAGTCTGGTTTATTAGCGTTATTGTCAGACACCATTGCGAAGACCTATTGCAGTAAAGGCGAGAATATTATTCAAGCCAACATTCGTGCGTTAGAACAAACCTTAGAGCGTTTACAAAAAGTGGAGACGACTCAAGCCGTGGCTAACGGTGAAATGTCACCACCACCAGTGTCTATGGAAGCGCCTGATTTTGTGAAAGCCGTAACGGGCGTGATGTTAGCAGGTAAAGGCGATGAATTGCCTGTGTCTGCTTTCCCACCGGATGGTACTTGGCCTACGGGAACCAGTCAGTGGGAAAAACGCAACATTGCCAATGAATTGCCTGAGTGGAAAGCTGATTTATGTACTCAATGTAATTACTGTGTGGCCGCGTGTCCGCACTCTGCGATTCGTGTGAAAGTGGTTGATCCTGTTGTATTGGAAGGTTCTGAACTGGAATCGATTCCATTCAAAGGCCGTGAGCGCAAAGGACAATCTTACGTGCTGCAAGTCTCACCAGACGATTGTACGGGTTGTAACCTTTGTGCGGTGGTGTGTCCTGCGAAAAGCCGTACCGAAGAAGGCGTTAAGTCATTAAACATGGTGCCAAAAGTGGAGCCAGTCGATGACAAACGTTCTTTGTTTGAAGAGTTCTTAGGCTTGCCAGAAGTCCAACGTAAAGAAATGGAACGCATTGATATTCGTAATATTCAATACGTTCAGCCACTGTTTGAATACTCTGGTGCGTGTTCGGGCTGTGGTGAAACGCCATACATTAAGTTGTTGAGCCAATTGTTTGGTGATCGCTTATTGATTGCTAACGCAACGGGTTGTTCGTCTATTTATGGCGGTAACTTACCAACCACGCCATATACCAAGGACGCAAATGGACGTGGTCCAGCGTGGGCGAACTCATTATTTGAAGACAATGCCGAATTTGGTTTGGGTTACCGTTTATCGGTGAATCATCATCGCGAGCGTGCGAAGCGTTTGTTAAGTGAGCAAGGCGAAGCCATTCTCGGTGCAGAGGCGCGAGATGCCTTGTTAGCAACCCCAGAGAAAAGCTACCCAGAGTTCTACCATCATATTGATCAACAGCGTCAAACCATTGAGCAATTGAAAACGCAATTAGCCGGTCAAGCAACCGCAGAATCTTTCTTAAATTCTGTTGATTATTTAGTTGATAAATCTGTGTGGATCATTGGTGGCGATGGTTGGGCGTATGACATCGGTTTTGGTGGTTTGGATCAAGTATTAAGTACGGGGGAAAACATCAATATTTTGGTGTTGGATACTCAGTGCTACTCAAATACAGGTGGTCAACACTCCAAAGCCTCACCAACAGGCAGTACCACTAAATTTGCCGTTAATGGTAAATCGCATAAGCGTAAGAACTTAGCCGCACAAATGATGATGTATGATCACGTGTATGTGGCACAAGTGTCTATGGGGGCGCAGATGAACCAAACAGTGAAAGCGTTCCAAGAAGCTGAAGCATGGTCAGGTCCATCCTTGATCATCGCTTACAGCCCTTGTGAAGAGCATGGTTATGACTTAGCCAATGCTTTTGACCATCAGAAATTGACAACGGAAGGAGGCTTATGGCCACTTTACCGTCATCAACCTTCTGAAAATGGCAAAGGCAAGTTCAACTTAGACTCAAAAGCACCAAAGGCCGATGCCTTGATACAGATTTTGAGTTCCGAGCGTCGCTATAAGAAAGTCATGGAAAATGATGGGGCAGATTTCTTAGCCGATATTGAACAAGCTGTCGATGCTGAGTTTGGTTACTGGACGGCGGTCAGTGAACACAATAAACAAAAATAAAGTATCGGTGTAGATGATTATTTTTATAGATGTTCGTAAGAGCATCTATTTTTTTATCTATGCACTGTTTAACGTTTTTTACTACGTTTTAAAAATGGCATCTGCTAAAGACTTGATGAAACGTACGCAAAAGCAAACGTTGAATAGATGATAAGTACTTTACCTAGAATTTGATCGTATAAAACTAGGACGTTATCGAGAACGAGTGATAGCAGCTTTTGGATAGTAATCTTTAATGTAACTATGTGATCAGATTACTTAAATATTTAAGACTTGTTACTTTGAAATACTTCTATCATATGAACTTTGTTATATAATCATTTGCAATTACAGATGGATTAAAGTCATATGGTCGAAAAACTTTCCAAATCTCAGCTTACTGACGCTATTGTCGAACAGGCGGTCTAACCATGGCAATTGTCTTCAATCAGCCTCAAACCATTGCGCAGTTGTTGGATAAATCACTCATAATTCCTGATTACCAACGC
Source organism: Photobacterium kishitanii (assembly GCF_000613045.3). Classification (NCBI taxonomy): domain Bacteria; kingdom Pseudomonadati; phylum Pseudomonadota; class Gammaproteobacteria; order Vibrionales; family Vibrionaceae; genus Photobacterium; species Photobacterium kishitanii. The sequence goes on from NZ_LN794353.1 coordinate 1,391,205, forward strand.
CCATACAAATGGCAACCTAAGCACGTTAATCAGCTGATTGATGACATTGTTAATTACCGTACTAAGTCCTGTTATCGGCTTGGTACGGTGGTACTGCATCAAGACAAAGATTCAGAAAGTGCAATACTTAATATCGTTGATGGTCAGCAGCGCTTGCTCACGTTAACCTTGCTTTGCACCATTCTGGATAGCGAAGAGGACAGCATTTCATCTAGCCTGCTTGAGCATAAATTTGAATCATCGGTCAGCATCAAAAACCTCAAGAATAATGCACAACTTATCTCTGAACGAGTAGCGAGCCTGCCAACTACAGAAAAGCAGGAATTACTTAATTTTGTGCTTAACAAGTGCGAGCTAATCCAAGTCACATTGGATGATTTGAGTGAAGCATTCCAGTTTTTCGATTCACAAAATGCGCGTGGTAAAGCACTTGCCCCTCATGATCTGCTAAAGGCGTATCACCTACGTGAAATGATGGACTCGACAGAGCAAAATGAGCGTTTGTATCACGTAAGCTTGTGGGAACAAGGCGTAAACCCAGACGATGGTTCTGCAAATTTGCACACCATTATGGGTGAGTTCTTGTTCCGTATGCGCCGCTGGGTTGATGGTGATTACGGCATCCAGTTTAGTCGCCATAACATTGATGTATTCAAAGGTATTAACCTAGAAAGTACTCAATACGCCTATGTCGATTCTATGCTTGCGCTGGATTATGCGATTGAAACTTTCAATGCCGATCCTGCGCGTAAATGGGACAAGCAAACCAAGGGCTATCCATTTCAAGTAGATCAGGTGATGATCAACGGTAAACGCTTCTTTGAGTATATTCAGCACTACATGGCGATTCACTCAGCTTTATTTATTGGCAAAGATTCAAGGCTATTTTCATTCGTTGAGAAGCACGCTAATTACAGTGGCAGCAATCGCAAAGGGGATAGCTACGTGCGAAACCTCTTTTTGTGTGCCGTGATGTATTACTACGACAAGTTCGGAGATATTGAGTTAGAGAAAGTGGCGCAGATTTGTTATCGCTGGAGCTATTTCTTACGCCTTGATCTGCAACGCATTGGAATGGAGTCGGTAGACAATCACGCTAAAGCGCGTAATGGATTATTTAGAGCCATTAGCAAAGCGGTTCATCCTCAGCAAGTGTTGAATTTTCAGCCACCTTATAAAGAGCCTAATTTTAACAACGCTAAAGATGTGCAGGCATCTATTGAAGCAATGAAATCGGGAAGTATTAATGAGTCAAACTAATCAAGTAAAGCCGTTATCAGTTAAAGAGCTTTTCGATAGCAAAACTCAATACGTGATTCCTATCTATCAGCGTAACTACGCTTGGGGCGCGATAGAGATTGAACAGCTTATTCAAGATATCAGTGATGCCGCAGGGCTGATTACCCAAGCAGAAGAAACCGTTACTGCCAAGCAAGATAAGTATTATCTGGGTAGCCTTGTGGTTTATCAACGTACTACGCATTCGCAGCAATCGAATGTGGTGTACGAAACCATAGACGGTCAGCAAAGGCATACCACGCTTTCTATCTTATTGGCGTACCTAAAGCATCGTGAGGTATTGGTTAGCGATAAACTTGAAGAGTTAGCGATTAACTTAACTTTTGATAGTCGCCCAAAGTCTTCCAGAGCGTTAGACGATATCTATTCGGGTAACACCAATGGTGAGTCAGAAGAGCCCAATATTCACGCTGCTTTCAACATTATTCAGCGTTACTTCGAAGAAAAAGGTTTAAATGCAGAGGCGAAAGCGAAGCAGTTCGTCGATTATCTATTAAATAGCGTCATCATACTGAGAGTCGTTGTGCCACCACAAACCGATCTTAACCATTATTTTGAGATCATGAATAACCGTGGTGAGCAGCTAGAAAAGCACGAAGTATTGAAAGCGAAATTCATGGCGACACTGGCTAATGATGAGGAAAGGGGCTGTTTTTCAACTATCTGGGATGCTTGTTCAAATATGACGCGTTATACCCAGATGGGCTTTCAATCAGATCTGCGAAAAGCCGTATTCGGTGACAGTTGGCATACGATGCCAGCTAACTTTGATGCGATTTTAGAAAAGCATACAAGCAAGCAGCAAAAGCAAGATGCAATGACGTTGCGAGATATCATCAAAAATAAGGCATCAAGCTCAAACACTGACGATGAAGAGCGAGAGAAGGAAGAGCGTTTTGGTACTGTTATCGACTTCTCCAACTTTTTACTTCATGTGTTAAAGCTGATGCAAACGGAAGAGAGCGTTTCGTTAGATGATAAGAAGCTAATCGATGCGTTTATCTCTAAAGATGATGGCTTGAAGGTTTGTGCCAAAGCGTTTGTGTATGAATTGCTTAAGTATCGCATTCTATTTGATAGCTACGTCATAAAACCTGATCAACACGATGAGAAGCGTAAGTGGAGTTTGCTCACACTGGATAACTCCTCAAGCAGTTCGAGTTATTGCTATTTAAATTCATTTGGTAAAGAAGAAGATAGCAAGCTAAATGAAAACATTCGTATGATATTGGCAATGTACCATGTCTCGAACCCTGCTTTAGTTTATAAACGTTGGTTAAACGACGCTTTAAGTATTTTGAATAAGAATACAACGCAGCAATCGAATTTTGTTGTTGATGGTGAAGTGTACTTAGCAGAGCTTGAAAGCTTAAGTGTTTGTTATTTTGAAGAAATCACAAAAGGTGAAAATTTAGCCTTTAGTGAAGATGGTTCGGGCGTATTACATAAAGGCACAGGTGTTCAGAATTTCGTGTTTAACAGGTTGGATTACCTACTATGGAAGCGTTTATCGGCAGAGGAATCGTTTGATGGTATCGGTAAAAAAGAACTTGGAAAGCACTTTGACGATTTTCAGTTTTCATTCCGAACATCTGTTGAGCATTACTTCCCACAAACCGATCCATCCGGTGCAAGAAAGATGGAATACGTAGATCGCTTTGGTAACCTTTGCCTAATCTCCCCAAGCAGTAACTCAAGGCTTAGTAATTATTCTCCGCAAGATAAGAAGAAATTCTATCAAGAGAACAATCGTGCCGAGAGTTTAAAACAAGCCATTATGATGAGTTATGACGATTGGGGACCAGAAGGAAAAGGGATGACTAATATACAGAATCATGAAAAAGAGATGATTGATGTTTTGGCAAATCTTCATAGTTACAATGACGATGTTTTAATCAATGCAGAGCAAATTATTCCTGTTCCTGAGGTTGAAGAGTATCAGGTTAAGTTCAGAGAGAAACAGGTAGAGCAACGAACTAGTAAAAAAACACAGCGTGATTACTCAAAATATCGCTTTAACGGGCAGGTTTACAATAAACGTAAATTAGCATTAGCGATTTTAACGCATTGGATTCATGTTAAAAAACCAACTGACTTAGCTGAAATTCATCGATCTCTTGAAGGTTATAATCTACTACGGGCTGTTGCTTTATTTGATCAGATCACTGAAAAGTATCTCAGTCGTTACCATTCCTCTGAAAATGATCTTTTGACTTTAGATTCAGGTGAACTCATCGCAATTTCCAATCAATGGGGAGATGACATCCCTAGATTGTTAGAGGCTATGAGTCAATACGGGATTCAGGCTGATAAGATAGATAACTAATGGCTCTAGGTTATGACGAAATTAGCGAAGAAGTATATGACAAGAGAGTAGAATGATCGTTGTTTCTTTGAGGAGGAGATAGAATCAATCCATTTATGATTGTGCTTATACAGTCATATTCTTGTTTGATAGCTCGCTGTAAATCAGACAGCGAGCTTAATTATCTATATCTAGAACAATTAACGCCATCATAGAGATGGTTTAATTGTAGGTCAATGTGCAAGTTTTATTGTTCCAACACAATTTTTTACTCATCGATATAAGTTTCAATGCTAGGGCAAGAACATATTAAGTTGCGATCACCAAATACGTTATCAACCCGATTAACACTTGGCCAATATTTGTTATTTTGGGTGTGTATTGATGGGAAGCAAGCAATATCCCGACTATAACAATGCATCCATTCTGCAGTTCGTAGATCAACTTGAGTGTGGGGGGCATTTACCAATGGATTATCATCTAAAGGCCACTCACCAGTTTGTACTTGATTAATTTCTTCACGAATAGCAATCATTGCCTCACAGAAACGATCTAATTCGGTTAAATCTTCTGACTCTGTAGGCTCAATCATTAAGGTACCAGCGACTGGAAATGACATGGTCGGCGCATGGAAACCATAGTCCATTAATCGTTTCGCGATATCTTCTTCTGATATACCAGATGCTGCTTTAATTGGGCGAATATCGATAATACATTCGTGTGCCACTCGGCCTTGTTTGCCACGATATAAAATAGGGTAATGAGGTCGTAAGCGCTCCATCACATAGTTAGCATTTAAAATCGCTAGCTCAGTGGCTTGTTTAAGCCCAGTTTCACCCATCATAGCAATATAGCCATATGAGATTGGCAAAATGGAGGCTGATCCTAAGGCTGCTGCTGATACAGCGTATTGGTTAGTTTGAGGCTGTTGTGAATCAACATGACCGGGTAAGAAAGGGCTCAAATGTGATTTGACACCAATAGGTCCGACACCGGGACCACCGCCACCATGTGGAATACAGAACGTTTTATGGAGGTTTAGATGTGAAACATCAGAGCCAATAAAACCAGGGCTAGTTAACCCAACTTGTGCATTCATGTTAGCGCCATCAAGGTAAACTTGACCGCCAGCGGCATGTACTCGTTCACAAACTTGTTGGATACCTTCTTCATAAACACCATGCGTCGAAGGATAAGTGATCATGATGCAGGATAAATTGTCACGATGTTGATCAATTTTTACTTGTAAATCATTGAGGTCAATATTGCCTTGCTCATCACATGCCACCACAACCACTTGCATTGAAACCATTGCTGCAGAAGCGGGATTAGTACCATGAGCAGAGCTTGGTATTAAGCAGACATTACGGTGACTATTGCCATTAGCTTGATGGTAACGTTGAATGGCAATAAGTCCTGCATATTCACCTTGTGCGCCAGAGTTAGGTTGTAGTGAGACAGCATCATAACCTGTAATCGTGCATAACATTGCTGACAGTTTTTGGGCTAATTCTTGATAACCCAGTGTTTGTGCCGAGGGTGCAAATGGATGTAACTGGCCAAATTCTGGCCAAGTAACCGGAATTATTTCAGTGGCAGCGTTGAGTTTCATGGTGCAACTGCCAAGAGGGATCATGCCATGAGTAAGTGAATAGTCTTTGTTTTCGAGTTGCTTCATATAACGCATCATTTTGGTTTCGCTATGGTAGCGGTTAAATACGGGATGCGTGAGGAAATCACTCTGGCGACGGCAATGCTCAGGAATAGCGGCAAATTCATCATTGGCAATAGTGTCGGTGTAATAGCTAAGGTCGAGCGCTTGATTGGTGAGTAAATGAAACAGAGTACGAATATCATCAATTGAGGTCGTTTCATCTAAGCTAATACCGAGCTTATTGGGGTATTTGCGGAAGTTGATACCAGCGTCTAATGCTTGTTGATAAAGTGGTTCTGTTTGCTCTGCCGTGACTAAGGTTAAAGTGTCAAAGAAGTGACTATTTTCAATAATAAAGCCGTTATCTTGTAAACTTGCAGCTAATATGGCGGTAAAATGATGAACGCGGCGAGCTATTTTTTTTAGTCCCTCAGCGCCATGATATAACGCATAAAAAGCGGCCATATTGGCAAGTAATGCTTGGGCGGTACAGATGTTCGAGGTCGCTTTTTCTCGGCGAATATGCTGCTCACGGGTTTGCATTGCCATTCGTAGGGCGCTATTGCCTTTGGCATCTTTTGATACCCCGATTACTCTTCCTGGCATGGTGCGTTTGTATTGATCTTTAGTTGCCATGAACCCAGCGTGAGGACCACCAAAGCCCATCGGTACGCCAAAACGTTGAGCGCTGCCAATCACGACATCCGCGCCCATTTCACCCGGTGGGGTTAATAGGGTTAATGCTAATAGATCACTCGCAACCGTGACTAAGGTTTTTTTATTGTGTGCAGAGGCAATAATATCGGTTAAATCTTCAATATGACCGTTAGTTGCAGGGTATTGCAATAAGGCGCCAAATACATCGTATTGCTCGAGCTTATCAGGATCATCAATGATGATATCCACCTCGATAAATTGAGCTCGAGTTTTAACTACATCAATGGTTTGCGGGTGAACATTTGCTGCAATAAAGAACTGCATGCTTTTATTTTTACCTGCACGTAGACATAATGTCATCGCTTCTGCCGCAGCTGTCGCTTCATCTAATAAAGAGGCATTAGCGAGATCCATGCCCGTCATATCCATGATCAACTGCTGAAAATTAAGCAATGACTCTAAACGCCCTTGTGATATTTCAGGTTGATAAGGAGTATAGGCGGTATACCAACCCGGATTTTCTAAAATATTACGTAAAATTACACTTGGGGTATAAGTATTATAATATCCCTGACCAATATAGCTTTTATTGATAATGTTCTTCGATGCAATTTGCTTCAGTGATGCGAGCATGTTCGCTTCACTTTGTGACACAGGCAATGCCATTGGCTCTGGCAATGCTATCGCTGCTGGTAGAGTTTGTTGGATAAGTTGCTCAATGCTTGATACACCAATTGTCGCTAACATCTGTTGTTGCTGCGATAGGCTTGGACCATTATGGCGTTGAGCAAAACAAGTATCATCACTAAGAATGCTGAGTAATGTAGTCGATGTCATTTTTCTTTCCTTGGCGTGGCATTATTCTTCAGCGATAGAAGCAAGGTAAGTGTCACTATCTATTAGTTCTGAAAGCTGTGACATATCGTCTAATTTTATTTTAGCGATCCAACCGCCGTTATAAGGGTCTTCATTAATAAGTTCAGGGCTATCATCTAATGAACTATTGGTTTCAAGAATTTGTCCACTCACTGGCGCGTAAATATCAGAGGCTGCTTTAACTGATTCCACCAATGAAAACGTTTTTCCCGCATCGGCTGCATCACCAATATCAGGCAGATCAACAAAAACGACATCACCTAACAATTTTTGTGCATGATCTGAAATGCCCATGGTGATAGTGCCATCACCGTTATCACGTACCCATTCATGGCTAGCTGTAAATTTTAGTGTCGTTTCCATGGCTGTACTCCTAGGGGTAGATTATGTAGGTAATCATGTTGATTAATATTGTTATTATTTATTTTTTAAGTAGGGATGTTAATTTGTTGATTTAAATTCTACGTAATCGTTTGCTTGTTGTCATAGCTATTTAACAATATTGCGGATCTGATCAAGATATCAACGATTGGCTTTTCCGTTCATGTTGTGCTTTTGGTAGGGTGAAACAATCGCTGGAGAATATCTGCTGTTATTGGAGTAAATCATCATGTCTCAACATTTATTACATACCCCGCTCTATGCTCTACATGTCAAGATGGGTGCTAAAATGGTTCCCTTTGCTGGTTATGAAATGCCTGTACAGTATGCTTTGGGGGTTAAAAAAGAGCATCTTCATTGCCGTAATGCTGCGGGGTTATTTGATGTTTCTCATATGGGACAGTTGCGTCTAAGCGGCGAAAATGCGGCGAAAATGCTCGAAATGTTAGTTCCTGTTGATATTATAGATTTGCCACAAGGTAAGCAGCGTTATGCTTTTTTCACTAATAAAGATGGTGGAATTGAAGACGATTTAATGGTGACGAATTTTGATGATCATCTGTTCGTTGTGGTTAATGCAGCGTGTAAAAAGCAAGATATTGATCACTTACAGTCACATTTGCAAACAGGTGTTGAATTGACAGTGATAGAGGATAGGGCACTATTAGCACTGCAAGGCCCTAAAGCGGTTGAGGTGTTAGCGCAATTAAATCCTCAAGTGCGTGAGATGGTATTTATGGATGCCGTTCGTATCGAGCTGTTAGGCCAAGAATGCTATGTCAGTCGTTCAGGTTATACTGGTGAAGATGGATTTGAGATTTCAGTGCTAAATACACATGCAGAAGCACTAGCAACAGCTTTACTTGCAGATGAAAATGTTGAATGGATAGGATTAGGTGCACGTGATTCACTGCGTTTAGAGTGTGGGTTATGTTTATATGGCCATGATCTCGACCAGACCACGACACCTATTGAAGCAAGTTTGTTATGGGGAATAAGTAAAGTTCGTCGTAGTGGTGGTGAGCGTGCTGGTGGCTTTATCGGGGCTGATGTAATTTTAACGCAGATGGCAACTAAAGCGGTAAGTCGTAAGCGAGTCGGATTGATTGGTCAAACAAAAGCGCCAGTTCGTGAAGGGAGCCTGTTATTTGATGCTGATGATAATCAAGTTGGGGTTGTAACCAGCGGTAGTTTTGGTCCCTCAATTGGTATCCCTGTAGCAATGGCATATGTTGCGTTGACTAGCAGTAATGTGGATACAGTATTATTTGCAGAAGTACGTGGAAAGCGATTACCAATGACAGTAACGCAAATGCCGTTTGTTGCTCAACATTATTATCGCGGTAAATAGGGTATCACGGTAAATAAGGTATAGCGGTAAATAAGGGACAGTAATGAGTTGCAACTGTAGTGAATAAGATTCTTTATTGAGGCGTATAATTGCACGCCTCAGTGCTTAAGTGTGAATAATTTATAAAACTTAAGTTATATTATTAAAATCTTTATAGACAGAACGAAACATTAACTGGAACCCTTCTTTTGTGAGTTCTTTTGCTTCGATTTTTGCGGCAGTTAAGCGTCGATAACACTCTGCGAGTGTTTTAATAAATAGATCTTTTTCTCTGGGTGTAAGATGTTGAATATCCATCGTAAAATCTTCTTTTTTGAGCATTGCGCTCTATATCTGAGATAGTATTATTATAATTAGATACAGATGTTAGTCGTAGTATCTTGCGTTCAATAATGATCATTATGATATGAACAGCTAGAGTATATTCTATTTAGTTATGTTCTGGTAGAGGCTTGTTTCTATAACATAGTTAAATTAATTGTTAATAATATTAACTAGTTATTTAGTTTGATAGGTATATTTTTCAATGCAACGTCTTACTTATTTTTACAATGGATAATAACAAGTAAGACATTGTGGTTGTTTTGTTGAATCGTGTTATTTTTGCTGTTTTTTTAGTTACTATTGCATAAGAATGTATACATGAACTCGGTTATTTTAGTCATATCATCAACGGTAATAAATTCTTCAGTTGTATGAACTTTACTCATACCAGTCGATAGGTTGACAGTTTTCAAACCGTTACCATTAAATACATTCGCATCACTGCCACCACCAGTCGATTTGGTGAATGGTGTTAAGCCATTTGCGGTAAACGCAGCCATAATACTTTGTACGTGCGGATCATTATCATCAATGTGATAAGCATTATAAGAGCGAGTAGATTCAATATTGACGCTAGCACCGTGTTTAGCCGCTGCTTGTTCAAAGACCTCAATCATATGAGCTGCTTGTTGCTCAAGTTTAGTATTATTTAAAGAGCGAGCTTCCGCTGCAAGATAAAGCGAAGGCATGACGATGTTGGTCACTTGACCACCTTGAACAACCCCAATATTAGCTGTGGTTTCTTCGTCAATACGTGATAAACGCATGTTACTAATGGCATCAGCAGCAACCGTCAGCGCATTAATACCTTCTTCTGGCGCTAAGCCTGCGTGGGCTGGTTTACCTGTGATAGTCACTTTTAAACTCTGTTGTCCAGGCGCAGTTGTCACAATCGCTCCAATTGCGCCACCTGAATCTAATACTATTGCCTTATTAGCGGTGATGTAGCTCATATCAAATACTTTAGAGCCTTGTAAACCACCTTCTTCGTGAACAGTGAAAGCTAATTCAATGGTCTTATGTTCTCGATTATCCGCTTGAATACAGCGTACTGCCTCCATAATGGCAGCAATGCCAGATTTATCATCGCCTCCCAGAATGGTATTACCTTTAGAACGAATAATCCCATCTTCAATAATCGGCTCAATATCATTACCTGGATTCACTGTATCCATGTGGCAACTAATCGCAATTGTGTCATTGATATTGCCATCTAAGCGAGCGTAGATATTAAAGCCGTTAGAAATAGCTTCTGGTACGGGTAGGCGATGGACACTGAAGCCTAACTCACCTAATTGCTCAGCAAGCGTTTCGGCAATGGCTTTTTCATTACGCGATTCGCTATTGATTTTGATCAGTTCAATGAAATGGTTAATAAGGCGTTGCTGATTAATTGTCGACATAATTTAGCTTCAAGTTGTCATTGGGGATCATGACTGTAAACGTAAACTGCTGGATGCGACTTGGGGCTAAATCAAATTAATTGATGATTTATTAATAAAAATGTCAAATTATGATGTGTGAGTCTTATTTTATTGCGGCGGTGATTGAGTGGTATAGCGACTCATTGAGTATGCGTGGAATTATTCGAGCCGTGGTTTAGATAATAAAAAACCACCGTTATTATAGTAACGGTGGTTTTTGTTGTTACCTATAAGCTAGATAGCAGTTATCCATTAAGGATTAACCCCAAACGATAAGGCTGTAGTTTTTCTTACCGCGACGGATAAGAGTGTAACGACCAAACAGTTTATCAGCATCTTGGAACTTGTAGTAAGCGTCACTTACTTTCTCGCCATTAACCATGATAGCGTTTGACTCGATATGAGTTTTCGCTTGGCTACGAGATGTTGCAAGTTCAGCATTAACAAGCACTTGTTGAAGATCGTCTTCACTAGATGCTTGCGCCGTTGGCATACCATCTTGTGCTAGTTGAGCAAAATCAGACTCTGATAAGTGTTCAAGATCATTTTCAAATAGGCAGCGAGTAATGTTCTGTGCTGCTTCTAATTGTGCTTGACCGTGTACTAATGCTGTCGCTTTTTCTGCAAGAATACGCTGTGCTTGAGGTGCTTTACCACTGTTACGATCATCTTCTTCGATCTGTTGAATTTCTTCTTCAGAAAGGAAAGTAAAGAAACGTAAGAAACGGTATACGTCAGCATCAGCTGTGTTCATCCAGAATTGGTAGAACTTGTATGGGCTAGTTTTGCTTGGATCTAACCAAACTGCACCGCCTTCAGTTTTACCAAACTTAGTACCATCAGACTTAGTAATTAGCGGTACAGTCATACCGAATACTTGCTGTTGGTTCATACGACGAGTTAGGTCGATACCTGCTGTGATGTTACCCCATTGGTCAGAACCACCAATTTGTAGTTCCATCCCCATGTCTTTGTTCATGCTTGCAAAGTCATAAGACTGTAGCAAGCTGTAAGCGAACTCAGTAAAAGAGATACCTACTTCGTCACGGTTAATACGTTGCTTAACAGATTCTTTGCTGATCATTTGGTTAACAGAGAAGTGTTTACCAATATCACGTAAGAATGTTAGTACATCCATATTACCGAACCAGTCATGGTTGTTTACCATGCGAGCAGGGTTAGTTGCATTGTCAAAATCAAGGAAAGGAGAAACTTGACGTTGGATTTTAGTAACCCAGTCTGCAACAATATCTAAAGTGTTAAGTGAACGCTCAGTCGCTTTGAAGCTTGGATCTCCAATCATACCGGTAGCGCCGCCAACCAAGGCTACTGGATTATGACCCGCTTCTTGGAAGCGCTTAAGGCAAAGTAGAGGTACCAGATGACCTAGGTGCAAACTATCTGCCGTTGGATCAAAGCCGCAATATAATGTAATCGGACCTTTTGCTAAACGTTCGCTTAAAGCTTCTTCATCCGTAATTTGAGCGATCAGACCGCGATCTTTAAGCTCCTGAATTAAATTCAAATGATTCATGTGTTCTCCAATAATCATTTTATTTACGTTTAATTAAAAATAGGTACGGCATTATTCAATGTCAGTATCTGGTTTATTATGACTTGTAGACCAATAAATCCTACAACAAATAACGCTATATTATTTGTCGCTACATTATATTCAATTTGATGTTGTTTACCACGAAGTTTTCTAAGGGCAAGCACAGGAAATAGAATTGCTAGGATTGTTAAGAAAATTGCTGCTGCACCTAAAGCAGGAACAAAGCCATTAGGATACACTAGAGTGAAAACCAAAGGTGGCAAGTAGCATAGTACAGCAGTCATTAATCTATCTGTTGTATTATTACCACGTTTGAAGGTACTTGCCAATGAATCAAATAACCCTAATGAAACACATAGATAGGAAGTGAACATGGCGATGGACGAGAAAGCACCAATTAGGTAAATAATGTTGTTATTTTGAATAAATATCTGCATTTGTTGAAGCATAACGCCAACACTAGAGCCGTGTTGTGCAACATATTGAAAACTATGGTTACCAAATCGAGGTAACGAGCCCAACATGCTAATCTCCCAAATAATATAAACAATGAGAGGAATTAAACCACCAGCAACAAAAATATTGCGCAATGTTTTCGGTTTATCACGGCCAATATATTTCACCATACTTGGTACACTGCCATGAAATCCGAACGCAGTAATAAACACAGGGATCGCCGCAAAAGCATATTTGGCTGAGTCGTGGTTGTTGACTAAAAAATGACCATGAAGATAAGGGATTATCGTGATAACCAGAATAAAGAAAATAACAATGTTACTAGTAAATAATACGCGGTTAGCAATATCAACCGCTTTGGTGCTAATAAATACAATGGTTGCAATAATTACAGTGAATATAATTGCAATGGTATGAGATGATAACGATATATGAAAATAATCAGTAAAATCACTTTTATATATAGAAGAAGCACCTGCTATATAAGCACAAGATAATGCATAGAGTAATAATAGGAGTGATATATTAATAACCCATTTACCGGGTTTACCAAATAAGTCATAGGCAATAGCTTCAAGGCCAGTACCTTCAGGATAATTAAGACAAACTTCTAATAACATTAATCCGGTATAGGTCATTACCCCCCATAAAACGGTCAATAGAAGAATGGTGTTATAAATTCCTAACCCCGCAGAAATTAAGGGTAAAGCAAGCATTCCAGCACCTAGCATAGTACCTGAAATAAGTAGTGTCGCGCCAATAGACTTTACATTCATGACGATTGTCCTGCAGATAGTACCTAATAGTTACCAAGGTATTAGGTAATAAAAACTTAACTGTCGATAATAAATAATCGACGATAATTAATAAATATATAAATTGGTTTCATTATTATAAAAAAACGCCAGTCATAAAGACTGGCGCTGTATTCCTTATTAAGCAGCTGTATGTGCTAATTTTTGTTTATTTTCTTCATCAATAATTTCACTTAGAAGGCTTGTGAATACATCACGAAGGTTATTCCAGTAATTATTAAAACGAATTTCATCACGTAGGAAGTGAGTCATAACCGCTGAACGAAGAATATAAACAGAACCAACTGTATTCCACTCGTTTTCACTAAAGCCACGGCTTTCTGCGTAAAGACGTGGTGTTTGACCATATTCTTCTTCTGATAGAGAAGTAGAAGAGGTTAGGAAGTCTTTAGTGTAAGTACGGCCAGTCGCGTAAGAACATAGTTCGTAAATGCGTTGGTTTAGTTTGTTGTGCGCTTCTAAGCTATCGTTACCGATTTCTTTGAAGGTAAAATCAACCATATGGAAGTCTGGGTGCATAAGAGGACGAACCTCAAAACGACGCCCATCGACAACAAATGGTTCTGCTGTTGCTAGTTTCTTAGCGAACCAATCAGCAGTTACAATACCACGGCCAATAACATGACCATAGCCACTTACATTTAACGGAACAAGACGGTGTGCAGCCCAAACAGCTGCAGCTGTAGCACCTGCTTTTGAGCCTTCCATGATAGAAGAGCCTAGTACTACTTGCTTATCTTCATCGTTATCATCGTCAGCTTCTTCAAATACATAAGCTGCGTGGTAAGAGATTAAGTCAACAATACGCTTATCTTTCATTGCAACAGCACCAGCTGCGTACTGAATGAAACCAACTTTATGTGGATCGACAGTAATAGAATCTGCTTCAGACATAGCAGCAAATGCATCGTAAACGTCACGTTTTGGCCATACCACACCTTCTGGAATGATCTCATCGTTACGATAACGTTCAATTAATGCATCATATTCCATGAATTGGTTGTCATCATTAAGGAACATAGAACGAACGTAACCACCGTAAGCAGCATCGACATGTACGTAGAAAGATGAGCCGTATTTCTCTTCACATTCTTGGCGAAGTTTCATTACTTCATGAACAGGGTCAATAGAGCCTTCTTCTGTTGTACCTACTACCGATACCATTCCTAGGATCGGAGTACCTTCTTCCATTAGTTTGAAGGTTACTTCACGCATTTTTTCAACGTCAGTACGGTAGTTACCATCAACTTCTAGTGGAATAATGTGTTCTTGACCTAAGCCAAGTACGTCCATTGCTTTCATCCATGAGTAGTGCTTAGAACGAGGAACAAGGAATTTACCTAATTTACCCGCATCAACCCCGACGCCACGTGCTGTTAATGCACGAACTTCTTCAAAAATACCGCGTTTTTTCAATTCATCAGTTAAATCAAGAATATCTTTAGATTTCATATTCAGTAACTGGTGCTCAGTCATACCTTCAACAAGATCTTTTGATTTCTCACAAGCTGCAATCGCGAGTGGCATTGTTTTAAGGTTACGTGCAACCCAAACACCTTCATAGTTAGCAACTGTACCGCCTGAAGTGATATGTGCCCATGATTTGTTTACATCGTAGCCAAACATGCGGCATAGGTCATGACCTGCAGCCAACTCAAGTTCTGTAGTCACAGGAGAAGCCTCATGTGCACAGTTATTTGGGTTGTAAAGCATGGTCATCACGTATGCAAGGTTTGATACCATTAATGTATCGGCATTCATATGGCCAAGGTAACGAGGTGAGAACCAAGGCACTGACTTTGTTTTAAGACGTGCAGATAGATCTTGTAGAATGCCTTCAGTACGGTAAAGCGTATCGCGGAAATCAGGCTGATGTTGTGTAACAGGAGTCATCAATGGTGCATCTTCCGGGTGGAAGTCAGAGCGCCAGTGCATATGTTCACTGATTGCGTAATCCATCATTTCTTTAAAGAATACTTGGTTTTCTGATTTTGGACCTAAGAATAGGGCATCTACGTTCATTTTGTCGCTCATAATAAAACCTATTTACTTATCAATAAACGCAATTCAAAAGACGGTTTGTGAGTCATAATGAATATATTGTTTTAGTAGTTAATTTAATAATTTTTGGTCTGAGACCGCTAAATCGATTGTTATAAAGAGAGGAAAGCCATTACCAATAGCTCATTAATTGTATTAACGGCTTTCTCTCTATTACCTGCGATAGCGTTGATAAACGTTAAGGAGGTTTTGCTATTTATTAATGTGCTTTAGCCGCGGCTTTTGTTAGTTCAGCTTTATTTGAACGCTTACCCCATGCGTATACGATAATTGGGATAATCACCATGACAAGTAAGCCGAAGAACTGGAAGTTGAAGTAACTGCTTGCAGTACCAACGTAGCTTGACGGAGCTTGGAAGCCAAAGTAACCCGCTAGTAGACATGTTGCGATACCTAAGCCTGAGCAGATCCACATACCGATGTTGCCACCAGGAACTGTAAAGCTACGTTTCATATCAGGACGCTTGTAACGTAGGTAGATTGCAGCAGAGAACATTAGTAAGTAAGCAACGATGTAAACAAGAGACGTTAGACCTAGTAGCATAAAGTAGAATGAATCTACGTTAGGCATTACACAGATAAGCACACCAACAATTGAGATTAGGATAGCTTGTAGGTAAATAAGGTTAACAGGCACGCCTTCTTTGTTGGTTTTTTGTAGAACTTTAGGTAGTGCACCTGCGTTAGCTGTTGCTTGTAGACCACGAACTGGACCAAGAACCCATGAGTTCACCTGACCTGCAAGACCGATCGCCATACAAATAGCCATGATAGGTGTTAACCAACCTAGACCCCACATATCGAAGTAAGTCTGGAATGCTTGGATAAGACCCGCAGTCATTGAAATGTGTTTAGTTGGAATACCGATGAAGATTGCGAATGAACCAACAACAGAAACAATAACCACAAATAGTGCAACTAGGAATACAGCAATAGGGTAGTTACGCTCAGCATTTTTAACGTGGGATACGTTTGACGCTGATACTTCCATACCCATAACTACGAATACGAAGCCAATGAATAGTGCCCAAGTACCTTTATCTGAAAAATCAGGAATAAGGTTTGCTGTAGTAAATGAAAGATCAGTAACAATAGGGTGACCACCTGCAAGGTAAGCGATCGCACATGCTACAAGGACGAAGAAAGGTAAGAACACACCCAAGATTACACAAAGAGTGGATACCCAACCTAGTGTTTTAACACCACGCATATTACCTAGCGTACATGCCCAATAAACCACTAAGATTACGGCAAGAATGTACATCTTGTTTTGTGCTAATGCAGGATCAAAAGCATAAGCAAAAATTGCGCCGACAATCATCAGAATTGATGTCATGCCGAAAACCATTTGAATCCATTGCATCCATACGGCAACGAAACCCATGCGCTCGCCAAATGCCTCACGAACCCAGATAAAGATACCACCATCTTCAGGCCAAGCTGTTGCTAGCTCTGCCGAAACAAGTGCCGTTGGAATCATAAAACAAATTGCTGCAGCTAACGTTAGGAATATCGTCATCATTCCTGGCTGCGCTGTCATTGGGAGTGTACGTACACTCATAACAACCGCAGCGGTAATCATGACGAAACTAAATACGCCAATTTTAGCGGGTGAAGCATTAGAGCTTGCCATTGTAGACCTCAAAATCTATCAGTTAAGCAGTAAAGACTTAAAAAACGATACTCTATAATTCATCTCAAAATATCGATATTTAAACTGTCTGTCCGTAAAAATCGATTTTATAGTAATGATCGATTTTACTTTTGTGAAGCGAATTTAGCTGTCAAATTCCGATAGTTTAATTTGCATTTTTAAGCAATTGTCGTTTTGGTGATAGTTGTATATTACGAGGAATTGATATTAACTAGTTTGCATATTACTTCAAAGTGGATGATTAGCGCACTAAGCGGGTGATCATTACGATGACTAAACTTGCGGCAAATGCAGTAATGGTCGCGATGAATAAGGTGACGGCAGGAGATAAAATATATAGGGAAATATAATGATCATTAGTTTCGCTAATGATACTTATGATGTAAGGCATTGTAATAGAAAGAAATGTACAAGAAATCCAAGCGAAAAATAATACCCATGCTGAATAGGATTGGATGACGATGAGTACTTTGTTATGGAAATATTCATATTGTTTAATAATATAATGTAAGCTAAATAGAGGCACTAATGACCACAGAATGATAGCGAGACTAAATATACTGTGTTGGTGGTGCCAATTGAACATAATTATATTAATGAGAAATATGCTAATAATAGAATAAATACGATAAGTCATAGTAGTAAAAGGTAAGTTAGGCATTAATGTCTATGATTGTATTTTTTATTAGGCATAAATATCGCTATATCGCTCATAAAAAAGCACAAGAGCGACTATTTCTAAATATTATGATTATAAAAATAACATTTGGTGAGTTTATATGTGTTTATGGTATCTTGAAATGGCATAATAAGATTGAATCTTGTTAGTGGTGGTCGTTTAAGGTATTAATTTAAAAGGTTTATATTTTGGTCTTCGCGATAAATTATCATTGTTAGTATAAAAAGCTGATTGTTGTAGATAATACGTTATCTTATTTAATGTTAAATTAAGGTATTATTATATTAGCGATTTAATGTCATATGAATAGTTATTTGCTTTATTAGCATTAAATTAATAATGAAATTACTGGTAAGTAGTAAGATTTTGGTAATATGTATGCGTAAAAATATTCGGTAATGATAAGTGATTGGGTCTTAGATAACGCCGAGTTTTATATTGTGTGTAACAAAACTAGATGGTTGATATGAATAAAGACAACTTTGCAACCATAAGCGATAGAGTAATGTGCCAAATTAGGCATGATATCTTATGTGGTGAATTTGAAGCTGGGCAGAAGCTTATTCTGAGTGAGTTAAAAGAACGCTACCAAGTTGGCGGAACACCATTGCGGGAGGCGATGGTGCAATTATCATGGCAAAAATATGTCACAATGAAACCACAGAAAGGATTTTGGGTTGCTGATGTATCGTTAGATGAGCTACGGGGTATTTTAAAAACTCGGTTAGCATTGGGGCATGTGGCATTACAAGATGCGATTAAAAAGGGTGATGAGGTTTGGGAGTTACAAATTTTAACCGCTTTCCATAAACTGAATCGTTTAGACCCTGAATCGACATTGTTTGATTACGATGAATGGGAATTACGCCATAAAGAGTTTCATTTATCGTTGGTAGCCTGTGATGGATCTGAATTTATTCGAGAAATGATCTCTCATATCTATGATCAACAAGAACGCTATCGTCATTTTCTACTGAATGCGCGTTTGTCACCAGAAAAACAGTATCATGACAACGGTGAACATGAAGCGTTGATGAAAGCAGTATTAGCACGCAATGCTAATTTAGCGTGCCAATTATTAGAAGAACATAGCGAGCGTTTATATCGCTTACTTGAAGAAGCACCATCGTTAAAAGCATTACTTAATTTACCCGGTGATGAAACGATCTGGTAATAGTCATCAATAATTGATTAAGTTATGAAGCTTAGCTTAATCAATTCCTTATCGTAATTTAAATGTGTGATGTGATTATTTCTAATGACGGCATGAAATTGAAATGCTAATTTGAATTCATGCTTGTTAAATGGAATTTAATCAATGTTCACACAACTTTCTCCTGCACAACCCGATCCAATATTGTCATTATCATTAATTTATAATGCTGATCAGCGTGATAATAAGATGGATCTCGGGATTGGTGTTTATCGTAATAATCATGGCCAGACTCCGATCATGACGGCTATCTCACAGGCTGAGCAACGATTACTACAAACTCAGACAACTAAATCTTATGTCGGTTTAGCTGGTAGCGAAGTATTTAATCAATGCATGATTGATTTGCTACTTGCTGATACTTCTGCACATTGTCGTACTGTCGGTGTTCAAACCCCTGGCGCAAGTGGTGCATTGCGAATGCTCGCTGATCTTATTCATGTAGCTAATGCTAATACCACGGTGTGGTTAACTGATCCAAGTTATGTTAACCATAAACCTGTTATGGAAGCCGCTGGACTTAAAGTTAAATTTTATCCTTACTTTGACAGTGTTACTAAGCGAGTAAATACTGATGCAATGTTATCGACATTAGCGCAAGCAGGTAGTAATGATGTGGTATTACTGCATGGTTGTTGTCATAACCCAACGGGTGCTGATATTGGTATTGAAGATTGGCAAGCGATTACGGCATTAGCGAATAAAAATGGTTTTATGCCGTTTGTTGATATGGCATATCTTGGTTTCGGTGATAGCCTTGAGCAAGATGGTGCCGGCTTGAAGTTTATGGCTGACAATATTGAAGAAATGGTGATCGCAACCTCATGTTCAAAGAACTTTGGGTTATACCGAGAACGTACAGGGGCTGCGTTGTTAGTGGGCAATACGATTAACAATGCTCAAAACGCAAAAGGTCGCATTCTAACTTTAGCGCGTGCAAGTTATACCATGCCACCGGATCATGGCGCTGCACTTGTCGCTGATATTTTGACCGATACTGCGCTAACTGCCGTATGGAAACAAGAATTGACTATGATGCAACAGCGTATTATTGGGTTACGTCAGCGGTTAGTGAAAACATTAGCTGCTAAAGGGTGTGATCAATTTTCGTTTATTGCGGATCATAAAGGTATGTTCTCAATGACAGGGTTGTCGCCAGAACAAATTATGCGTTTGCGTGATGAATTTGCAATTTATGCGGTAGGCGATGGCCGAGTTAATATCGCCGGTTTGCAAGAACAACAGATAGATTACCTTGCTGATGCATTGATTGCTGTCACGCAGTAATCACTGATTTTTTGAAGCTGTAAATAAGAAAAGGTTCGCTATATGGCGAACCTTTTACATTGATGTTGTTTAGCAGGGTTGTTGTTATTTGCCTGCAATCTTTGCAGCGAGTAAGCCTTGTAAAGCGTAGACATTGGTTGAACCATTAAATTCAAGTGCAATTGGGTCGTGTTGACCTGAGATCCACAGCTTTAATTCTGCATCTAGATCAAAGTGGCCCGTTGTTTCCACGGTATACATCGTAATTGATTTATAAGGTATAGAGCGATATTCTACTTTGCGGCCCGTTAATCCTTGCTTATCAATTAAAATTAAGCGGCGATCCGTTAAAATGATCATATCGC
The DNA here is from genome assembly GCF_000613045.3 of Photobacterium kishitanii. Lineage (NCBI taxonomy): Bacteria > Pseudomonadati > Pseudomonadota > Gammaproteobacteria > Vibrionales > Vibrionaceae > Photobacterium > Photobacterium kishitanii. Next base: position 1,411,540 of record NZ_LN794353.1, read on the forward strand.
GAATTAATTTATAGGCTAATTCGATTTGTTCTCCCTGGCCTAAAATTGTTGCTAACTCTTCGGTAGCATCGTCAATACTCATTTCACCGGCATTGCCCAAGATAGCGTTAAATAGCCCCATGATTTATATCCTATAAAATAATTTACGAGTGTGTATTGAACGCAGTCTAATCGAATTGTGTTTTTTATGCTAGTGTCGGTGAGTTTGAACACGTAACGTACAATCTAAAGAAATGATAAGGTTGGAAATATAAAAAGCGGCAAGCTATTACAGAAGAAAATATGTATAAGTTTACACCCAAACCACAATGAAAGTGCTTTGGGTGTCGGTTCATTCAATTATAGCCGAAAGGAAGGGGGTGGGTTCTTATCTGGCTAACTCATTTAGGACATTGAGATGTAGCCTTTGTCTTTAATTATTTTTTGCCCTGCTGGCGACATAATCCAGGCCAAGAAAGCTTTGGCTGCTGGTTTAAGTTTTCCTGGTTGATTAAGTACTAAGAATGGACGAGATAGTGGGTAAGTGTTGTTTATTACATCAGCAACTGATGCTTTATGACCATTGATCGCCACAGCTTTAAGGGTTTTATCTATTGAGCCGAGGGAAACAAAACCAATGGCGTCTTTGTTATTGGCGACGATAGTTTTTTCAATACCATTACCGCTGGCTACTTGTGCGTGTTGGCTAATTGTTGAGACTTTCATACCATTGATTGTCGTTGTTAGTCCTATTAATTCTTCAAATGCTCCTCGTGTACCAGATCCGTTTTCACGGGTTGTGACTACAACGGGATCACTATTTCCACCCACGCCTGACCACTGAGGAATATCGCCTTCAAATATTTGCTTAATCTGCTGTTTCGTTAAATTGTTGACTGGGTTTGTTGGGTTAACAACCACAGCAATACCATCACGTGCGATTTCAGTTTCAACCAGGCCTGATTTTTTTTCTTTTGCAGACAGGTTGCGTGAAGCCATACCGAGATCATTAACACCTTCAATTGAAGATTTAATGCCTGCACTTGATCCTGTACCGTTAATATCAATAAACACATTAGGGTGATTTTGGTGGTAAGTTTCACCTAAGACTTCCATTACTTCTGTGACTGAGGTTGAACCTGAAACGGCAATGTGCTCGCTTGCCATTGCCGTCGCTGACATTGTGATGCTGGCTGTGATTAATGAAAGCGCGAGTAAAGACTTAGTCATGTGGCGTCCTTTAAAGTGATTAAATTGTTTAGAGACTAAATTAAAGGGCTAATGTGACAGCTTTGTTTCAAACTATAACGCCAGATTGTAAGGTAAGATCTCAAAAATAAGCGCAGATGTTAAAAACAGCTTAGTTAACAACCGCGACGTTTCCAGAATTGGTTTTCATCATGGCTGTAAACGTTAAAGGTTTTCTCCGCGATAATTGTATTGTTTATTTCTAGAGTCATTCTCCAATCACCAATTTTGTTGTCAATCGGTGCCCAGATAGTATCGCCGAGGTAGAAATCCCAATCGTTGTTGCGGATATACAATTCGCCATCAAAAGGCGCCATGATTTCGCCATCAGCGTCAGTGATATTAGGGTGATAAATACAATAGCGGATTTTTTCGCCTCGTGCTTTTTTGATATTAACCGTAAAGCCAAACTCAATATCGATTTCTGCAGGTACATCTAAAGTGAATTGTTGGATTTTGGGTAATTTTTTTGCTTTAGAGTCCCACGTTGAATAAATCCCGTATGAGTCGATACGAATAATTGCTTTTGATTTTGCCATTATAGAGCCGTTATTGCTGGTGGATGAGCCACTATTATAGCGACAAATACAAACTGACTACATATCATTAAGTATGTTACTTGTTTGAAATTATGATTATAAGATTATGTTTTATTTGATGTTGTAGTTTGCTTTAAGCGTCAAAGTTTTTATTAACAATAGTGTTTATGATGGAGCACCGTTATTAATATATATACTAGTGCTTATGAAATTGTCGTATCTAAATGCTTTTCGTGCTGTTGTTGAATGCCAAACCGTAACCGCTGCTGCAGAATTATTGAATATCAGTCAACCTGCGGTTAGTCGTTTATTATCAAGTTTAGAAGATCAATTAAAATTTAAATTGTTTATTCGTCAGCGTAACCGGTTAGTGTTAAGTGATGAGGGCCAAGCATTTTATTTAGAAGTGGCAAAAGTGTTTGATGCCGTTAATGGTTTAGACAGCGCTGCTGAAGCGATTAGAACTCATCATGTAGGATCATTAACGATTGCTGCAATGCCTGTACTTTCGCATGCATTTTTACCGCGAATATTAGCTAATTTCTTACAGCATAACTGCCAAACTAAAATTGGCTTAAAAACCTATCGTTCTGAAGATGTTGTACGCCAAATTCAAACGCAAACTACTGATATTGGTTTTGCGTTTACTACTAATGATATCGCTGGTGTAACCAGCCAAACAGTATCATGTCAATGTGTTGTATTAATTCCAGCATCATCGCCATTAGCACTTAAACGACAACTATCAGTGACTGATTTGGGAAGTGAGTGTGTGATTCGGCATGAAAAAGACATGATTCAGCGCTGTCTTGATAATTTATTACGTCGGCATGAAGTTAAAATTAATAAACAAATTGAGGTATCACTGGCAAGTACTGCCGCAGCTTTAGTTGCTGAGGGGGTCGGCATTGCGATTACTGATCCTTTTACAGCGTATTTAGCCAATGAAACACGAGATGTTGTTATACGACCATTAGCGTTTAATTTACCGTTTGAATTTACGATATTATATCCAGGATTAAGACCAATTCATCGACATGCTGAACGTTTTATTGAGCAGTTTATGTTAACTGCAGACAGGATGGATATTTACTTAAAAGTCGGTCCGATGCATAGCCTATCATGACCCTAAATAGCAATAGGTCACATTATGCATATGATGATGTTAATGATGTATTTTTCACTATCTAACTGTATTTAAAGACTTTAATTTTAATTTATGGAGAAGCTATAACCTAAAGACATAGTATATTGAGGTTATAGTATTATTTCTTATACCTGATTTTTCTTAATGTGATTTTTATCTTATGTCATTACATTAAGGAATAACCATGACAACGCGTGTTTCTATTATTGGTTCAGGTAACGCAGGGCTGACAGCAGCATATCATCTGACATTGCACGGTGCTGATGTATGTTTATATGGTGCGACAGGATTTGATCAACCGTTAGCAGATATAGAAAACAAGGGAGGGATCAAAGCCTTAGCTACTTGTAACGATGTTGAGTTATCTTTTGCTGGTTTTCAAGCCATTGATACTATCACTCGCGACCTGAAACAAGCGGTCGATTATGCCGATATATTGATTTTACCTGTTCCATCTTTTGCTCAAGAGCCGTTATTTCGTTCAATGTTGCCGCATTTAAAAAATGGGCAATTGATTATGTTGATGCCTGGTAATTATGGTTCATTAGTATTAAATAAAATTAAGCATGATGAGGGCTATCACGATTTAGATCTGACTTTTGTCGATGCGATCTCAATTCCATGGGCGACACGCATTGTGGGCCCAGCGGAATTAGCTATTTTGGGTATGAAAAATTATCTTCCTGTTGCAGCCTTGCCTGCTCATCGAACGGAAGTTGCTATTACACGTCTACAACCTTTGATGCCATTACCTTTAACGGCATTAGATAATGTTATTGCTGCTGGATTAGAAAATATTAATTTTGGTGGTCATCCATTACTTACCACATTGAATATGGGCTTGTTAGAGAATTTTGACGGCCAATTTAATTATTATAAAGATTGTTGTTCCGTATCAACTGCACGTGCTGCTGCTGTAATGGAAAATGAACGATTGGCTATTGGGCAAGCGCTTGGTCTGCATTTAATAACAGAACTTGATGCAATGAATGCCTTGTATGACATGGATTGTAAAACCGTTTATGACATTAATCGTACCTCGGAAACCCACGGTAAACTAAACAGTGCTCCTAATTCTGCAAGCAACCGTTATATCACCGAAGATGCTGCCTATTTATTGGTGCCATGCTACGAGTTTGCGCAATTAACAGGGGTTGATACGCCAATCATTACTGCATGCCTACATATTGATAATGCCTATAACGATACTGACTACTTTAAGTGTGGTCGAACATTGAAGCAAATGGGACTCGAAGGAATGGCTGTTACCGACATCATGGCATATGTCGCGTAATACAAAAAAAGCATAAGTCTCTAAAGGGGGCAGATAGATGGAGCCCCTATTTTCAAGGATCTCTTTATGAAAACGCTTAAATTTCCTTCAGCTTATACGATATTAATGTTGCTTACTGTTTTAATGGCAGCCTTAACATGGTTGATCCCTGCGGGTCAGTATCAAATGGTCAATAATGAGACCTTAGGAAAAATGGTACCGTTAGTGGGGTCTTATCAGACGGTTGCCGCTAATCCTCAAGGATTCCTCGATGTATTAATGGCGCCAATTCAAGGCTTTTATGATCCAGCTAATTATATGGCACGCGCCGTTGATGTTGCTTTATTTGTACTTGTTATTGGGGGCTATTTGGCTGTAGTTACTCGCACAGGTGCTATCGATGCTGGTATTGCTAAAACAATGGTACGCCTAAAAGGTAAAGAGCGGTGGATGATCCCTATTTTAATGGGCTTATTTGCTTTGGGAGGCACAGTATATGGTATGGCTGAAGAGACTATCCCATTTTATGCATTACTTATTCCGGTGATGATTGCTGCTGGTTATGATTCAGTTGTTGGTGTCGCCATTATTATGGTTGGTGCTGGAATTGGTTGTTTAGGTTCGACGATTAATCCTTTTGCGACCGTTATTGCATCTAATGCTGCGGAAATAAACTTTGTCGATGGTATTGGGTTACGATTAGCTATCCTAATTATTGGTTGGTTGGCGTGTGTTATTTATGTCATGCGTTATGCTGATAAAGTTAAACGTGATCCATCATTATCTTTAGTCGCCGAACAGCGAGAAGCAAATAAAGCATATTTCTTACATGGTAGTGATGAAGCTGCACCAGAATTAACCTTTACTCGTAAAATTGTGTTAGCTATTTTTGGTTTTACGTTTGCAATTATGATGTGGGGAGTTGCAGCTGAAGGTTGGTGGATGGCTGAGCTTTCAGCATTATTTATTGGCTCTAGTATTGTTGCGGGACTCGTTGGTAAATTATCTGAAGTTGAAATTACTGACAGTTTTATTAATGGTGCGCGTGATTTACTTGGAGTTGCTTTAATTATTGCGATTGCACGTGGACTGGTGGTGGTGATGGATGATGGCAATATTACCCATACCATTTTAAATTTTGCTGAAGGCTTATTAGTGGGTTTGCCGCAAGTGTTATTTATTAACGCTATTTATTGGATAGAAGCGGTATTGTGTTTAGTTGTACCATCATCTTCGGGATTAGCGGTATTATCAATGCCAATTCTGGCACCATTAGCTGATTTTGCTGGTGTGAGTCGTGAGTTGGTTGTTACTGCATTTCAATCGGCATCAGGGCTACCTAACTTAGTGACGCCAACATCGGGAGTGGTAATGGGAGGCTTGGCTATTGGTCGGATTGGTTATTCGACATGGCTACGCTTTATTGGTCCATTACTAGGGTTTTTAACCGCGATGGTAATGGTATTACTTAGTCTAGGGGTGATGTTGGGTTAATTTTATTTCTGAAAATCAGATAACAAGGGCGCTGATATCGCCCTTGTTATTTTGTCAGTATTAGTTACGCATCATGATGAGTTTTTTGGTGTAATCAAGTACAAACTGCTGACAGTCAACCGCAGTTTGTGGATCAAAATCTTGCAGGTGCAGATCGGTATTAGACAAAATACGGATGCCAATAAAAGGTACTTTATAGGCTTGAGCAACTAATGCTGCCGATGAAGTTTCCATTTCTTCTACTGCAGTATTAAAGTTGGTATGCAACCAATTAATACGATCAACTTCGCGGTTCCATTCATCAGCAGTGCCAATAATACCGGTTACTACCTTGCCTTTTTTATAACTACTCGCCATTGATTGCGCGATATCAACTAAACCTTGGTCAGCATAGAAAGCATTATGATCAACTAATTTACCTTGATCACGTAAGCGCATGGTGACGCTAAAATTCTGCCATTGAGTGGGATCGATGCCTTTTCCTTTTGGGGTAAATTCTGATTTATATGCCCCCATATTAAAACTGGTTTTACCAATAACGATATCACCACGTTGTAACAGTGGATCATGCCCACCAGATGTACCCTGATTAATAATTAAGGTTGGCTTAAAACGCTCTATTGCTAGCGTTGTTGCTGCTGCAGCATTAGCGATACCTACTTCTGTACGAGATACCACCACCGGATAATCATTAATTGTTCCTTGCCAAAATGTCCACGCACCGACTGTTGTTTGTGATGTATTTTCAAGTGCATTTATTAGGGCCGAGGTTTCTATATCCATTGCGCCTTGGATCAAGATTGGAGCTGAAGATGGCGTTGCTGCAACGGTTATTGGTGACAAAATAAGGCAGTAAAGTATGAAACCATGTTTAAGTAATGACATTTATTTTCCTAATAGGTTAAAAGCTAAAAATAGCGTGCAATGTAGTGAAAGCAAACGATTGCGTCAACTGTTTTTTTGACCTTCTTATCAATAGTTATTCTTATGCATACCATAAATATAACTTGTTAACTTGAAGGGGGTAATATATTTTATTGAGAGCGAAAAAACGCTTCTTTTGGGTGGTAGGAGTCATACAATGAAAGTTAAATTATTATCTGTACTTATCGGTGGAAGCTTGTTCAGTTCTGGCGTTTTTGCAACTGAAAGCTCATTGACAGAAATTGCGACAAAGACATTTGAAACGCTCAACAATATGCAATCACTCGCTAGTCAGCCAAGTAATGTTATTGAACGTGATGGTAAAAGATATCTACAATATCAAGGTAAAGAATATTGGTTGAATCATGAAAATTCGCCAAAATTCCCATTAAATGATGCAAATGGTGTTTATAGTGCGGCATTTCCATTTGTTGGTCCTGAATGGGAGTATGTTGCTTATAATGGTGGTTTTTACTTACTTCATCGTCAATTTGGGGTCATGAACTCTGATGACAGTGGTTGCTTTGTTGAATATTTACCAGCAGCGCGAGGTTCTCAACATGATGATGGTAGTTATATTTGGGAAAGCGAGTTAGTGCAACGAACGGTTACCTCTGATTGTGGTGATTTGGCGATGCCTATCATTTCTGGATTTAAGGCTGCCTCTATTTCTGATACCGGTGTTGAATTGGTGTGGGATGATATTGTACAAGGTAATAATTACAAGATTGAATTAACTGCACATACACCTGGTGAGTCTTCTATTACTTATAACTATACAGCCGATAGTTCAGGTTTTTATATTGCAGCTCTTGAGCCAAGTACCCAATATGAAGTGAAGTTAGTTGAATGTAATCAACTTGGATGTGATGAGAAAACTTTTTCTTTCAATACCCTATCATCACGTTTAAGTTACAACGATAGTCGTAAAGCAGCTAACCATTTAGTGGGTAACCTGAGCGCGAATATTGCACTAGCACAGACACATACTAGCGTTGCACCTTATGGTAATGATGAGCTTAAACATCCTAATTTGGTGATGAACCGAGAAAGTTTATTACTTGTTACGCCTAAAACTAGAAATGTTAATCAGCTATGGGTTGATGTTGAAGTTGATGGTGTGAGTATGGGGCGTTTTTTAATGCATCCACCAAGTGCATTACCTGATACTGATCAGCGCGATAATGGCAAAAGTAAAGTAATGTTCTCTCATTACGCATGGAGTTTACCGTTAAGCTGGGAATGGATGAAGCCAGGGTTGTCGCTACGATTTAGTGACAACCGTGGTCGTGAAGGTGAATTAACTCAAGACTTATTGGTCTTTGGTGGTGCGCCTGAGTTGGTTATTCAAAATATTGATATTGGTATGTTAGTTGAGCCTCGTAATCAATATGACATGATCAATAATATGGAACAGTTAGCCACTGATTATTTTCAGAAAATTCCAGTATCTAAAATGGTAGTAGCTGATTACACCCCGTTACACCTTCGTAAAATAACAATGCCTAATGGTAAGGTTTATACCAAAGCCAGTGAATATGAAACTCCAGGGTGGCATGGCGGTGACATGCGTGAGTCTATAGGCAAAAATTTAGTGTCTATTGGTATTAATAATGCCAACTTTGGGATTACTGATACAGCAGGAAGTAATTCTCATTGGGCACGACCGTTTAGTCATATTACCGCTCATAATAGCCGTGGTCGTTATTTAGCCAAAGATAAAGATGGTATCGTGACTTCGAAGGTCGTAAATCATGGTGGTAGTGGTGGTGGTGGTATTGTCACGCTAACTGATTCGCGTGGTAACGAATGGTCACATGAATTAGGGCATAATTATGGCCGAGGACATCACCCTAAAAATGCTTCTATTCATGATATGGAATCAGGTTGGGGTTGGGATGCGCGTTATAAACGTTTTATTGGTAACATTCATTGGTCTGATGCTGCAATTACCATGACCAACGATAACAGTGGTGAAAGTGTGCCTCCGTTTGCTAACGAATTTCGTTTTATGCGTGAAGCTATGGGGGGAGGAGAATTCGCATTAACAGGTTTAATTAGTCATTATACCTTAGAGCATCCAATGGCAACGCGGGTGACTCAAGATTGGTTTAATCGTTCCAATAATCTTGATGCAAATAGCTCAACAGGTTTTGTTCAATGGGATCAAGCGAGCCAACGTTATATTGAATCAGAAACGGTTTTAGCTACACCGACACAGCAAGGTGTTCCGGTGATCACTGTACTTGGAATTTATGATCCAGTAGAAGCAAATCCTAGCCAGATTTATCCATTAACGTATTCAAATTACGGTAACTTATTTGATCTACCTGCTCCAAGTACGGTTGCTCCTCAACGTGAAGGCTGGGTATCAGTGGTAGACATGAGTGATACCGAGCGTAATGATACTGAATGGCAAACCATTAAAATAGATAATCAATGGTTACCTTTATGTCAGTTTAATTACACTAATACTAATGGTGTGACGGCAAACTTTGTTGGTTTCGAGAACACTGAAACGGCTACATGTCAGGTATCATCTGATATGTACTGGTCGGTTAATAATCAACGTGAAGTCCCTGTTTCTAGCATTAATGGTTATCAACTGCTGGCCTCTAAAGGTGAGAAAGTAGGTAATGTGACCTATATCCCAACGATTGAGTTGGGTGAAAAAACATTATGTACCTTAGATAAAGCTGGTACATCACATGATGGTGCCGGATTTATTGAGAATAATCGCTGTATGCAAATTGCTGATGTTAAGCATACCAATGGTGCAAATTGGGCTTACGCAAGTCATCAAGGTGGAATTAAGCAATATAGTTTCGCTTCACAAAAACAGTGTAAATTAGTTGTTGAAGCTGAAAATGGTGAGATCAGTAATATTGCATTAAGTGGTTATCGCCATAATAGTAATGAAAGTAATAAGTTACATATCAACTTACCGGCGGATAACCATCCAGCCCGCATTACTATTGAATGTGCATCAACCATTGGTACTGAATCGGTATTAGATACAGTAATGACGCCACGTAACCCAGCGGTTGCTGATCTAAGGGGGCCAGTGATCATTGGTCAAGAGTATGGTTATAAAGTACTTGAATCAGCAATACCTGCAGGTTGGTTTGCACATACGGACGGTTTTGATCCAGCGATATTATCGACGCGCGATCGTAGCTCATTAGCAACGTTAAGTGTCGGTAGTGAAAGACCAAATGTTTGTCGTTTCCAATTAGCGATTAATGGCGTTGAGCAAACTGTACATGGTTACGTTGAGGATTTTGGTAACGGAGATTTTCAATGTACAGGCGGTTCGGAAATAACAGTGACAGATAGTCAAGGTGAACAACCATTGTTATCGGCTGTTAACCAATTTGAATGGATGTCTCTTAATAATCCTAAACAAGTGGGCCAACGAGTTAAAGCGGTTGCAGATAGTGATGCTAACTTATGTAGCGTAACTCGTGGTGGCTTTTACGGTGCAGGGTTTATTAATGCTGGCGGTCAATGTACTCAAGTTGCTGGTATAAAATGGTCTAATGGTAATCATTGGACATTCTCTAGTGGTCACGGGCAATACAGTTACCGTTAATTAAAGGTAAGAATAAATTAAGTAAATCCCTCAGCTAATAAGGTGAGGGATTTTTTATATTTTAATCGTCTTTTTAAAACAGTAATTGATACAGAAAACCAGCACTGATAGCCATACCAATAATAACCACTAAAAATGCGATAATCATTTGATTTTTGAAGATAGATTTTAACAATATCACTTCAGTTAAACTTGCACCCGCACTACCAATGATCAATGCCATCACCGCACCTAGGCTCATTCCTTTGGCTGCTAATGCGGCACTTAATGGAATAACGGCTTCAGCACGAATATAAAGTGGAATACCAATAATCGCAGCAACAGGGATTGCAAATGGGTTATTTTCGCTGGCGATTTTAGCCACAAATTCAGTCGGCATAAAACCGTAAATCATCGATCCTAAAGCGATTCCGCCGATTAAATATGGTAATACTTTTTTAAAATCTGTCCATGTGGTTTGCCAAATTTGAAGCCATTTATTGGTTGGTTTTGGGGTTGAGTTACAGCTAGAACCACAGCACGATGGTTTAGGCTCACTATAAGCTTCAGCTTTAATATATTTTTCAAAGCCTAATTTCTCTAATAGGTAACCCGCAATAATTGAAACCCCCATCGCGATCACAAAATAAAACACCGTTACTTTGATGCCAAAGGTAACTGCAAATAAACCAATAATAATTGGGTTAAGCAGTGGGCTCGCAAACAAAAATACCATCATAGTGCCAAATCCCGCTTTAGCACGTAACAACCCTTTTAAAAATGGAATGGTTGAACATGAACAAAAAGGGGTTATTGCACCGAGTAATCCTGCAATAAAGTAGCCTTTACCGTTTTTGCCACTAAGAATCGCCTGAATTTTTTCGGGTGGAATATAAACCTGTAGTACACCGACTAAATAACTAATAGCAAGAAAAAGTAAGGTAAGTTCTACTGCAAGAAAACCAAACATATGGAGGGTATTCATTATCATTTCTGAAGTAATAGTGATCATGATATTTGTCTCTGTATTTCTAGTATTATCGAAATATAAAGGTAAAAAAAGTCTTTGTCAAAATTATATTTCCATTATTATGGAAATATATCTAAAGGTAATCGTTAGATTTATTTAATATTATGATTTAGGGGATTATTTCTGATTGTTGTTCATCAATACAACATTCATCTTGGAGAAAGTTGATCACATTGGTTAAAGCATCATATTGAGCAACGCAAAAAAGAGTTCGTCCTTCACGGCGCTGAGTCAGTAATCCCGCAGAAGCAAGACTAGAGATATGGTGCGACAGGGTAGAGCCAGGGATCGCAAGTTGTTGCTGAATATCGCCAACAGCAATACCTTGATAACCAGCTTTAATAACACGTTTAAAAATGGCTAAACGGGTTGGATGGCCTAGCTCTTTGAGTGATTTAGCGATCTCGTTAATGTCGATCTGTTGATTTGTCATAATTAAAGGTGACCTTTTATTTCTGGTATTATCGAAATATAACTAACTGGAGCCTAAAAAGAAAGCTTACTGAAGTCGTTATTTATCTACAACTATCACAGAAACGGCGCTAGTAGTCATTTATTCTCTTTCAAATAACGTTCCTAAACTTGTGGGCGGTCGATACGTGCTATCAACGATAGAGTTTATAAAATAAATTATGACAAAAAAAATTATATTAGATACTGATCCTGGTATTGATGATGCGATGGCGATTTTATTTGCAGAAGCCCATCCTGAAATTGAATTAGTTGCCCTTACTACGGTATTTGGTAATGCAACTATTGATAATGGCACTCGTAACGCTTTGTATCTTAAAGAGCGTTTTAATATGCAAGCGACTATTGCCAAAGGAGCTAGTCAGCCATTGGTTCGTGCACCTGTAGGTCCTACTGAAATCGTGCATGGGGTAACGGGTTTAGGCGATTTTCAGATCCCAGAGTCATTTGCAGGGCGTTATGATTCACGTCCAGCATATCAATATATTATCGATACTGTAAAAGCACATCCTAAAGAAATTACCTTGGTGGCTGTCGGGCCATTAACCAACCTTGCTTTAGCATTACAAGCGGCACCTGAAATAGCAGAATTAGTGGCAGAGGTTGTGGTGATGGGCGGTGCATTTGGGGTTAACGATCACCATGGCAATGTTACTCCTTATGCTGAAGCTAATATTCATGATGATCCCCATGCCGCGGATATTGTGTTTTGTGCTCCTTGGCCGGTGACGATCATTGGATTAGATGTAACAGAAGAAAGTTTCTTTAGTGCTGGTTATTTGGATCAATTGCGCCATGATGCAGGCGATGTTGGTGAGTTTATCTTTGATATTAGTCGTTATTACTTACGTTTTTATTCTCAGAAAGTGGGTCTTGATGGCTGTCATGTACATGATCCTTCGGCGATTGCTTATGTAATTAATCCGGCATTATTCACCACTCGAAAAGGATCTGTGCGGGTTGTTTGTGAGGGGCCAGCAAGTGGAATGACGCTGCAGAAGCTGGATAAAAGGCAGTATCAAACTGATGACTGGTCATCGATGCCAACTCAACGCGTTGGGGTTACGGTTAATTCAGAGCAGTTATTAGCATTATACCATCAGACTATTATTGAATACGCCCACGTATAATCATATAACAAATGGCTACTTTTATAAGTAGCCGTTTGAGTATTAGGCTTAGGTATAAATATTCGTTTAGAACCAACAGCCAAAGCGACGAATATAGAAGCGTTTCATACTTTGTGCAACCAAGCAGTAACTAAATAAAATTGCAACTAACCAAGGGAAGTAATGCCAAGGTAGTGCTTGTAAACCAACTAATGGACCTAATGGCGAGAAGGGTAATGTAATACCTAAAACCACCACGAGTACTGTAGCAACAATCACCGGTAATGCTGCTGTACTTTGAATAAATGGAATTTTCTGGGTACGTAGCATATGTACAACTAATGTTTGTGATAATAACCCTTCAATAAACCAACCTGAATGGAATAAAGCTTGATGAGCTGGCGTATTGGCACCAAACACAAACCACATTAATGCAAAGGTTGTTACGTCGAAAATAGAGGACGTTGGGCCGAGCCAAACCATAAAACGGCCAATGTTCTGCGCATCCCATTTACGAGGCTTACGTAAGAACTCTTTGTCCATTCGATCCCAAGGCAATGCTAATTGAGAAATATCGTATAATAAGTTTTGGATCAACAACTGAATTGCTAGCATTGGTAAGAACGGTAAGAAGGCACTGGCTATTAATACGGAAAAGACATTACCGAAGTTTGAACTCGCAGTCATATTTAAGTATTTGATAATATTACCAAAGGTTTCACGACCTTTAATCACACCTTCTTCTAACACCATCAAGTTCTTTTCAAGTAAAATAATATCAGCAGATTCTTTCGCTATATCTGTACCAGTATCGACGGAAATACCCACATCAGCATCTCGCAGCGCTGGCGCATCGTTAATACCATCACCTAAAAATCCAACAGTGTGACCATTCTTTTGTAATGTTTTAAGTACTCGTGACTTTTGCAATGGGGTGAGTTTTGCAAAAATAGTTCGTTGCTCGACTAATTGCGCTAACGCAGTATCATCTAAACGTTCGATTTCGGTGCCTAATAATGGTTCGCCAGGCTCTAAACCCACATCGCGACAAACTTTGCTGGTAACGACTGGATTATCACCCGTTAATACTTTCACCATCACGCCATTTTCGCGTAACGCCGCAATTGCAGTAATGGCACTTTCTTTAGGTGGGTCTAAGAAGGTCAGCAAGCCGTGGACAACTAAATTACGTTCATCATCTTTTTGGAGAGGTAGTTCGCAACCTTTAATTCCTAAATCACGAGTACCGACCAATAAGACTCGAAAGCCTTGTTTATTATATTGCTCAGCTAACGCCATTAACTTTTCGCGACGAGTTGTATCAAGCGCGATCACGTGGCCGTTATCATTAATATGGGTGGCTATAGCAAGCATTTCTTCTACCGCACCTTTACAAATCAAGGTGTGGTTATCGTGTTCATCACCGACAACAATTGATAACCGCCGACGAACAAAATCAAATGGCAATTCATCCACTTTGTAAAAGCGACTTAAATGACTTAGAGTCTGGTTTTCTTTTGCAAAGTGTAAAATGGCCTGATCCATCAAGTTTTTTAATCCACTTTGATGGTGACTATTAAGCCAAGCAAGGGCTAAAACATGTTCGTCATTGCTGCCTTGAACGTTAATGTGATGTTCTAAAATGATCCTATCTTGCGTTAATGTACCTGTCTTATCGGTACATAAGACATCCATCGCACCAAAATTTTGGATCGCATTAAGGTGTTTTACCACCACTTTACGACGCGCCATCATCATCGCACCCTTGGCAAGGTTAGAACTGACAATCATTGGTAACATTTCAGGGGTTAAACCTACCGCGACGGCTAATGCAAACAGTGCTGCGTCAATCCAGTTACCTTTAGTAAAACCATTAATTAACAGTACAATAGGCACCATCACTAGCATAAAACGAATTAATAACCAGCTAACGCTATTTACACCGCGATCAAATGCTGTTTGCGAACGAGTACCGATAATTGACTTAGCTAATGAGCCAAAATAAGTCTCTGAGCCAGTAGCCACAACAACCGCCATGGCTGTTCCACTTGAGACATTGGTACCCATTAAACATATGTTCGGCATTTCAATTAGTTCAGCTTCATGGTTACTGTCAGCATTGGCTGTTTCTGAGGCTTTATTATTTATATAGATTGGTGATTGATAAGGAGTATCTGTTTTTTCAACAGGAATAGATTCGCCAGTTAATGCCGCTTGGCTAATAAATAAATCACGTGCTTCTAGTAATTTAATATCAGCAGGAATCATGTCGCCAGCCATTAAGTGAATAATATCACCGGGCACTAATTGCTGAAGTGCAATTTCAGTTACTTCTTCTGGTGCATTTGTATGGGCACGACGGCGTACAGTTGCAGTGGTACGTACCATTGATTTGAGTGCTTCAGCTGCTTTGTTAGTACGGAACTCTTGAATAAAACGTAAAGCAGCACTCAATGTCACCATCGTACCAATGATTACTACACTTGAAATACTTGTTGGTTGGCCATGTTCTTTAGGTAACCAGTAATTAGTAATATCACTAATGATTGCTAAGATAATTAGTACATAAATAAATGGATTATTAAAGGCAGCTAAAAGTTGAAAAAAAACATTAGGTGCTTTTTCATGAGAGACTTGGTTTACACCGTGTGTTTGTAAACGGTCTTCAACGTCATCCTGAGTTAAGCCTTGTTTGCTGGTGGATAAATTGGATAAAGTAGCATCAACGCTATTACGACCTTCTTGTGCAATTAAAAAAGGTGTATTAGTGTCTGCTTTTCGGCGTGAGTTTACCGTTGCATTTGATTTAATTTGAGTCATGAGCTTTGCTCTAAATAAAAATTTCACTCGATAGCGCGAGTGTTTATATAACAATTTATTGCATGCGAAATAAAAAATAATCGACAATCATGCTCAGAAAATAAGCATAAAAAGTAAATTAATATCGAAAGGGATTATCGACTAGGAGGAAAAAGAGAGTGGGTGTCTAGAATAAATAATATCATCAGTAGTTACCAAGAATAAATCACATCACATATAAAAACAGTAAGTGAATGCGATATCACTTACCTAGCAAGAAAACCAATAACTCTGCGTGTCCATGTTTGGCTCCAATAAAAGAATAAGCAATTTTAGTCATATATTCTGAATAAGTAAAAATGCAAATTAGCAATCTAACATCAAATAAGTGAGTGTTGATCCAGCAAGTTGATGTATTAGGCTGCGTGATTATATAGACGATAAAAAGGCTACCATTTGGCAGCCTTCAGTATTATCGCGATGATATATTATAAATTATCATTTTTTTCGTAGACAAAAACAGTTGCAGGAGGAATGTTAAGCCATACCTTTTTTACTTTGGTAAGAATGAGTTTATTTTGGTCTAAATTCTCTGCTCCAAATGGGCAACGATTTAAATAAGTATATTGGATCAACTTACCGCCATGATCTAATACCGTGCTTATATCACTTAAAGCTTTTGCTTTAGTCGTAGTAGAAAAATTCACAAAAGGAATGCTTGAAATAATGGTTTTGACTTTTTGATGTTGGTGCCTTTCTTTCATAGTAAAAAGGTCAGACACGCAAATAGTCTTATCTATTTTCAATAGCGACTTATGAAAAATTGGATTGTTTTCATAAGTATAAATAGTATCTACTGATTGAATTGTTGAAAGTTTACGAGTGATCACACCTGAGCCAGCACCCAACTCAATGATAGTGCCTTCTGGTGATATGTGTGAAATCATTTCTTGAACTAAAAATTGGCTGCTTGATATAACAGACCCAGTATTTTTAGGGTTTCTTAAAAATTCAATTATCACTATAGATAGATACCATAAAAAAAAGATAGTGCATAATTACACTATAAACGTGAAAAATCCGTCAAGAAATGTGATGTTTTGTGAAATGGACAATGAAATATTCTTGTTTATTACAGAAAATGAGTGAAGTAAGTATAACTTCATCAGTTATCGAGTATGTTGATCATTATCAGAATAAGTTTGGCAGTAAGAACTTCACCTGTCCCATAGACTCTAACCGTAGGGGAAAGGGTTTATAATGCGAATAAAAATGGCTATCTTAGAAAAGAGAGCCATTTGGATTATTATAGAAAATCATGGTCTATTTTTGATTTATTCACCGTGACTAAAAACACGATAATCAGTATAACCACGCTCATTGCCACCAAATAATGTTGCACCATCAAGATCATCGAGTGCTTGATTATATTTAAGACGGGAAACTAAATCAGGATTAGAAACAAATGGTCGCCCAAAAGCCACGAGATCAGCATAACCGTGTTGCAATATATCATCAGCACGTGCTTGTGTATAACTGCCTGCGACAATGATTGGGTTCGTGAATACAGATCGTAACGCAACTCGAAAACTCTCTGGGATCACTGGGGCATCGTCCCAATCAGCTTCTGATAAATGTAGGTAAGCAATGTCTCGTGTCTGTAGTTGTTCTGATACAGCTAAAATAGTTGGTACGATATCTGGGCAATCCATATCTTTAAAGGTGATAAATGGTGCTAAGCGTACACCTACTCTGTCACTGCCAATAGCATCACTCACGGCATCAACGACTTCCAGTAAAAAACGAGTACGGTTTTCTCTGTTACCGCCGTAATTATCCGTACGATGATTAGAGTTAGTACGTAAAAACTGGTCGATAAGGTAGCCATTACCACCATGAATTTCAATGCCATCAAAACCAGCTTCAATAGCGCGTTTTGCAGCATAGGCAAAGTCATTAACGACCCGTTTAATATCGGTTAATGTCATTTCACGTGGTTGAACACAATCAACCATATTACCGTTACCTTGTTCATCAGCAATCCACACTTTTGTTTCTACGGGCGATAAAGCCGAGGGAGCTATTGGCAATTGACCTTGTTGAAATACAGGATGAGAAACACGGCCAACATGCCATAATTGGCAAAATATTGCCGCGCCGGCTTGCTTGGCCGCTTGAGTAACTAATTTCCAGCCTTCAACCTGTTCATCGGTATAAACGCCTGGAGTAAAAGAATAGCCTTGTGAGTCATCAGAGATCTGTGTTGCCTCTGAAATAATCAGGCCAGCACTCGCTCGTTGTTGATAGTAGGTTGCCATCATAGGATTCGGGATGTTTCCCGGTTGACTGGTTCGTGCTCGTGTCATAGGAGCCATTACAACACGGTTTTGCAATGTTAGCTGGTTTAGTTTAACTGTCTCAAATAATGTACTCACGATAACCTCTTCTGTTCTTTATGTTTATTACTACAACGTATAACCAGCGAGTTGAGACTGATTTTTGCAGTAATATTTAATAATGTCAGTATATTGATTTAAAAGTATTTGATAATTGAGGGGGATTTAAATTCATTGTTTAGAATAACTAAACAATGAGCGGTGATAGTGGATAAATTTCAGTAAAGAGAATCAATAAAGGTATTTATGATATAACTCTCCCTAAACGTATTCTTCCGCATAGTAAAACGAGTGAAAAAGTATAATTAAGCTGTTCTGTTAATAAGCCTTCTCGTAATGATGGTGGTAAAATGGAAATTAGCTGTTATAAACTTGATAATTTACCCGTTTTTCGGGTTATCTCTATGTGAATGGGTTATCCATCAAATACACGATTTAATTTACAGACTAGTTGGTAATACTTATTAGGTTTAAATTCGGTAATATAAAGGGAAGTATTTATTCGTTTATTGTTACTTTCGAGTCGCTAGCTGATATACTTACGAGTTAGAACAATAATAACTAGGGGGAGGACGTATAGGTTTCTATAAGCTAATGTGCAATTCTTTTAATAAAAATATACTGCGAGCGTGTAAAAGCGCTCACAGATAGATTTTAAAATATTATTTAGTTATTACGGTATGCGATCGTTACTTACTCTATTTTTAACCCAGAGTTTTTAATATTAGCATGAACATGCTTATGCATTATATGGTGAGTATGCGTCTTTAGTTTATATGATACCCATTTTAGGGGTTATTTAGCTGATCGTTATTCAGGTAATTATTGGTCGGCTGTTATTGGTGCATTATTAATAGTTGCCGATCATGTAGTACTCAGTATTCCAAATGATGATCATATTACATTTTATTCAGCGTTAACATTAATTATCTGTGGATATGGTTTTTTAAAACAAATTGAAGTTGTTTACTTGGTGAGTTATATAAAGGTCGTGTAAGTGCACGTGATTCAGATTCTCTATATTCCTATATTGGCGGCAGCATTGGCCCATGTGGTTACGCGGCGAGTCGTTGGAGATGGTATATTGGCTTTGGCTTCGCGGGTATTGATATCTTACTCAATCTTATGATTTTTAGCTTTAGCCGTCATAATGTATTTTCATCTTATCAGCAGTGAGGATAGTACCTTTTCCTCATATTTGTGCGGTGTATCCTTGTTATGAATATGTTTCTTAAATAGAATGCTCGCGCTCAGCAAAGTGTTTAATAAAATAATAAAAAAGAAAGTAAGGAATAATAACAATGAAACTAGAAGCTGTAGATTATACTGCAGAGAATGCGAAACAGTTATTTGTTGAATCTCTGCGTAATACCGGGTTTGGCGTACTTAAAAACCATCCGATTCAGCAAAAACTAGTCCAAAATATCTATGATAATTGGTATAAATTTTTTATAAGTGAAGAAAAGTCTGATTTTTATTTTAATGTAGAAACTCAAGATGGTTTTTTTCCAACTGAGGTGTCAGAAACCGCAAAAGGACACGCTCAAAAAGACATTAAAGAATATTTCCATTACTACCCTTGGGGTCAATGTCCAACTGAACTTAAGCAAGAAATACAGCTGTATTATCAAGAAGCAAATCAGCTTGCAACTGAGTTATTAGCCTGGGTTGAAGAATATTCACCTAGCGCCATTTCTGAGAAATATTCCCAATCACTTTCAAGTATGATAGATGGCAGTCACAAGACTTTACTGCGTGTTCTTCATTACCCACCGTTAGATGATAATGAACAATTAGGGGCGATTAGAGCGGGTGCGCATGAAGATATAAACCTACTGACAATTTTACCTGCAGCAAATGAGCCGGGGTTACAAGTACTTGCTAAAGATGGTAATTGGATGGATGTTCCTTGCGATTTTGGCAATTTAATCATTAATATTGGTGATATGTTACAAGAAGCATCAGGCGGTTACTTTCCATCAACGACTCACCGTGTGATTAATCCAGAAGGCGCAGACAAAACGAAATCACGTATTTCATTGCCACTGTTTCTTCATCCAAAACCTGAAGTTGTTCTCTCTGAAAAATACACAGCACATAGCTATTTAATGGAACGCTTGCGTGAACTTGGTTTAATCTAAGCGGTTATTAAAAATTTACAGCCTCATTCTAATAAATTGTAGAGTGAGGTTTGATTCTACCCTAATAATTTGAGTATGAAAGATAATCTATAATTGTAGTTCTCATGTGAATAATATACTTAAGAACTGGAGATGGTAATGTTAAATAATATCGCTATACTAACAATTTTGTTGACGATACTTTTACTATCGACGACAGTTCGGGCTACTGAAATCACTGGTTGCGCGGTTAAAAAACAAGAAATTAAGATTCAGATTAGCTATGCAAAAGAATATAACAATACTCATCAGCTAAAGGGATTACAAAAAGCATTAGCAGAGGTTAATTTTCATTGCACAGATGAGTCGCTAAAAGCAAAACAACTGAAAAATATAGCTAACAAAGAGAAAAAAGTAGAAGAAAGAAAACAAGAATTAATAGAAGCAAAAGAGAATGGAAAGATAAATAAAATTAATAACAAAGAGAGAAAGCTACAAGAAGCAATAGATGAGCTTAAAGATGCGAAAAACACATACTTACATTATTTTAAATAAGATGATTCAGTGTTATAAAATGATAAAGTATTTTATATAGATAAAGGCCACGAGTGTGGCCAATTAGATTTTAGTTATTAGATTAATAATAATTAAACGACTACAGATGGTTAATTATTTATTATTCAATTATCTTCTACGTTAATTTGATGTTGGAGAGTTAAATCCATTCAGCTTGGATCCTTTAATACTTTTCATCCTAATCTTAAACAGTAAAAGGTATGAGTGTCCTATGTTTTGTCTAAATAAACTTACCTTTATCGAGGTATTTTAAGATATGACCTATTACTACTTGGTTAGTTCTCATACTTGCATGATCGACATTTAATTCAATAAAATCGCCCATATTGGGTAATTTAGTTGAAGAAACGGGCACTAATCCATCATTAGGTTCATTAAATGCCTTTCTTGTAATTCGCCACGGTTTATTACCTGCAATAATACCTGTTTTGTAAAACGGTTCAGGCAATGATTTAGCTAAATCTCCCTCATTAGTACCAAGAGCAAGCGACATTTCTCCTAAAAGACCAAAAATACTTTTTTCTCGGTAGGAATCACTGATTGGGCTGCCATTATTCGGCGTTCCCATCATAATCACTTTATCGATTTTTCGTTTATTAAGCATAGAAGGATGATCAGCTAAATAAGAGCGGATCATTAATCCACCTAAAGAGTGACCAATAAAATGGGTGTTATATGAATTGTCAAAGGTTAAAAAACAATCATTAATTTGTTTAACCACCTGTTTTTTTATGGTGTCAACAGAACGACCAACGGTTTTGTATTCTAGAACACAAGTGTTATAACCCGCATTTTTTAAACCATTTGTTATAAATTCCATTCCTTTTGCGTTTTGCCCAAAACCATGAATAACAATAATATTTTCATTTTTGGCGTGATTAGTCGGTAGAGTTGATGAGGCATAAACAGGATTTTGGAAAAAAGCCAGTAAAAGTAATAAATAAAAAGTAATTCTCAATTTCATATAGTTATTTTCTGATGCAGAATTTTAACAAATATAAATGAATTCACTGTGATTCTCATTGTTTTTTGAATCTTGATTAGTAAAACTTATCTTAACTTGTAACGAAGTGTGCATTTTTAAATAAAAGATATTATAAACAAATGGTTAAATAATTTATCAGTAGTGTTTTTATTTTAAAATACACTTTTTTTTGATTTTTAATAATCTATTTGTCACCATTTCTTTATCTTTGTTACAAAATGGTTTTATATTTACTGTAAGGTTAGGGGAGTAGTACCTCCTCAGTTTGTTCACTGCTTCAGCAATAAGCATTAATGAACTCTAAATTTTTCACCATTAGAAAATGTCATGCTATGAGCAAGTTTCTAATATTTAATTAAGTCGGTTAAATGTCGACTATCTTTTTGTCGGTTAAGTCAAAGCTTATCTTCAATTTCCTGCATAGTGAAACGCTCAAAAGCGATAACTTTACTTTTAGTCGAGGACAGCTTGCGGATGCGTTTACCTTCTTGTTCTTGTGGATAGAACCCACAAAACTCAGTTTTGTTACTACTATGTTTTATTCGTATTTGTAGCGCTCTATGCTTTTAATGGCAAGTGTGTATAATTCGGTCGTGTATTATACCATCTTGATATAAATCAGGTGGAATCTAGTGCTACTAAGTAATGACGTAGCACAATATTTCATAAAGGAATTGACGGTGTGACAGTCTCTATTATTTCTCTGAGTAACCATGCGAAAATTATTTATCCTGATAGCCAAGCTGAAAAATATTCACCATTATGGCGTTATCGAGTGAAATTTATACTTCGTGCAATCTACTATCGTAGAGCTTTCCAGCATATCACTTCTGAAATTGACTCTTCTTTGCTAGAAACTTTATGCCAACGCAATTCCCGCTTCTTAGAAAAGCCATTTCGTCCTTATGTTATTTATGGCACAAGTGGTATTGAACGTGCGAGATTTGTTGCACAGCATTTTAATTTTGTGTCTCAGTTACCTACCAATATTAGTGATGCTATTTACAAAAATAGTAATGGATTAACACTATGTGACTTTACCGTTGGTGATATTGATTACTGTTTTAAACTGACTTATTACTCTCGCTATCAAAAAGAGGGTGATATGAGCCTTACGCTCTTTAACGATATTGATGAAAATTTTTATACACTTACATTTGCTATTCGAAAGGTGAAAGGAAAGCGTCAATTAATCATTGGTGGATTACAAGGTCCTGCGAGTAGCCCCGAGAACAATCAAAAAATAAAGTTACTGACCAAAGCATTATTTGGACAACGCCCAAAAGATTTAATGATTAAAATGATCACGTTGATTGCGAATGCTTGGCAGGTTGATACGCTGCTAGCCATTAAGAATAGCGCTCATACTTATTCAGCCAAGCGTTATGCTACCGGTAAAATCAAAATGGATTATGATAAACATTGGATTGCATTAGGTGGTATTGAGTTTGATGAGAACCTATACCAGTTAACGCTGGATGATATTCGTCGTGATCCTGAAGATATTTCCCGTCCTAAACGCGCAATGTATCGTCGACGTTATGAATGGTTAGACAATACTAAGCAGCTTCTTGAGCAAAAGTTGAAATAATTATTATTGATTAAGTTTGTACATTATTACGAGAGTAACGGAAGTTATGATTATAATAGTGTACAAATTTTTCCTGTGGAGTATTATTCAATAGTAATATTGTTATTCAGTTTTCTTCCATGTTAATGAGCTAAGCACATTTGAACCATTAGTTATGGATTACCTATAAAATTTACTTTATTGGTTTGTTAGTGGTCATTTTTATAGCTAAGTTGAGTGTCAAAAATAATCTTTAAATAGTAAACAGTTTGAAGTAAAAGATTTCAACACTCAAAGAAGGGTAAAATAAAGTAATATTAGAAGATATAAGTAATAATATTTAATATGTGAAAGTATCAAACTCTTTAAATAAAAAACTTAAAAACAGTTCAAAGCGCTTAGGTTGAAATTTTCTAGATAAATAAATAATATTTAAGTTCACAGTATCTTCAGTTGAAGCATTAAAATTTATTATATATTTGTCAAGTATAGTTATGAGTTTTCCTGTATGAATATCTTTCTTAATATCTATTAATGATTTGAGTGCTATGCCCATACCTTCTAGAGCCCATACCTTCTAGAGCCCATAATCGAATTATTTCGCCGTCATCAGATAATTTTACTGGTTCTATAGATATAGATTCTTTTTTAGAGGTACCTTTTTTTCTAAAGTGCCAGGTGTTTAATTCTTTATGATTACTATTGATCATAACTAAACATTGATGATCTATTAACTCTTTAGGAGTTAATGGTTAACCGTGATTAGCTATATATTCCGGTGATACGCATAAAACTCTTTTACTTATAGCTAAACGTCTAGATATTAGGTTGCAGTCATCTAGTTCACCATATCTAATAATAATATCCATCCCTGATTCTTGAATATTTGTAACTTTATCATCTAGATAAACATATAGTTTAATGTCTGGATAAAGACGTGAGAATTCGTTAATAATCGGTAGAATATAATTCTTGCCTACATCTTTAGGAGCTGATATTTTTATTGAACCTTTTAATCCATTTGATTGATTTTGGACTAAATTTTCAATCGCATTAATATCATTCAATATATTGATACTTGCTTTATAATAAAGCTCTCCTGCTTCAGTTAGCGATATATGCCTTGTACTTCGATTAAGAAGTTTTACTTCTAACTTTGCCTCTAAATTTTTCAATTTTGTTGTTATTGAGGCTGGTGATAACCCAATTTCACGTCCAGCAGCCGCTAGACTATTATGTTTAATAATGGTTGAAAACATTGTCATTTCAGAAAATTTAGTCATGTTTATGATGATTAAAGATAATAATACTTTAATTTTGGCCCGTTTCCGCAAAATAGTTCGTTATTATATGATAAAAGTTATTATATGTTAAAACTTATTATATATGAGCATTGCTGATTATTATTATTTATTTTTCATCATTGTTATATTTAATATTTGTATTATTTGAATGAGTTATTTTCTTTGAAAATAAGATTTTTTGTTGAGTGCTTCTTATAGGTGACCTGATGAGAATAACGTATGGCTATGGTAATATAAAAATGACCTAAGATTTCTTTTAACACTAATATATTATTGCCGTTCATCATTAAGTAACTTGCGAATGAATGTGATACTTGTCTTGATAGTAAATTAAAAGTTCATCGTTTTAAGTAGATTCCAATAAGAATTATAATAAGACGAGAATAAAAGATCTGACGTTGGTTTATAGATTTCGTCATACAGTTATTTACTGATAGGTACCGATCTATTTTTACTATTTTTTGTTTTGGTAAAAGTTACTTTGTTTTTGCTTAATTGTCCTACCTTTCAGTTAAGCAGCTTCATTCCAACGTGATCTCGTAGATTGGTAGAGTTTAACTACTTTAATAATGTCAGGCTTTTACTTATGTAGGTAGGCTAAATCTAGCTTACACCTTGCAAGGTTCGTGGTTCCTCGATTCAATTTATCTTCCACAAATGAAATCTCATAAGATAAGTGTTTTTTCTAAAATCTGAAAAGTGTTGACTTGTTAATTGGGAGGCTATGGGTCATTTATCGTTTAAGCATCGATAATCTTCTTTTTGATCAAGATAAGGTTTATCTTCAATTTCCCGCATAGTGAATCGCTCAAAAGCGATAGTTTCACCTTTAGTCGAAAAGCTTTTTTGTATATATCTACCTTTCCATCCTTATGGATAATACTCGTAAAGCCAAGACTTGTTACGACTATCTTTTAGATCTCTAATCGTCATGACAAAACTGATAATATTGTTTTTATACACAGTGTTATTTTTTGAGAAAAAGCAATGTTTGTTTATGATGAATAAAACAGAGTGGTTTGATATTTAGGGAGGCTACGGTCATGTAATTGAAATGGCTGCGACAAAATTACATATCAGCCTAAATTAAGTCTATAAGCCTTAATTTAAGATACTTGTTTTGTAGATGTTAACAATAAAGTGTAATTAATGATTTGTTGATTTTGTTACTGGATATTTCAAAGGTCATTACATTTTATAATCAGGGCGAAAACGTTAAAACTCTAACTTAAGTTAGTTTCTTTAATTGGTTTGTTAAATCCATAATAAGTGAAACTTCAGCCCTTGCGGATAACGATAATGATGTAATTTAGGAATGTTGTTTTTTAGAGAGAAATGACCATTAATGTCATTAAATTGTAACAAATAATAAATAATCTACAGCTAAGTTTTTATTCTAACAGTATATTATTGATAATATTAATTTTAAACTTGGTTGTTGCATGATTGCTTCATATGCGAAATTTACGAAAAGATATCCAATATTTCATTTTAGTATTGTGATTTTGTGTATTTTTATGTTTTTTTGTAGTAGTTATTTACTTTTAGTGGATGAGAATATTTGGGCAATTTTAGGATTAATAACACCACTTCCCTTAATGTTTTTATTTGCTAACGCATCAAAATATAAAAGAAAATATTTACATGGTTAGTTTTTAGGTAGTTCAAATGTCGCTTATCTAGCGGCATTTTTTGTACCTAAACATGATAACTATCGCTTACATGCCACTATTTGAGGTGTTTTTATGTCTGTTAATGGCTTAATAATACGTAATTTTGTGTATTTCCTAATAATGCTTAGTTAGTTTTCAATTGGTCACTAAACATATACTTTTAATAGATGCTGGATATCAATAAATGGATAAGCAAGAGAAAGTAATACAGAGACGGTTAGCTCTTAAAATATCAAAATTAACAAGAGATAAATTTTTACGTCTTTATGCAAAGGTATATTTAACTCTTTAAATAAAATACTTATAAACGTGTTAACGATTAATTGAGGTTAAAATTTACAGTCGCTACTGAGTAAGTATTTTCACTAAAAAGCATGAATATTAGATTTAATTCTCTTGTTTTTTTATTCATATTGGTGAATAAAAAACGGCCCCCTATAAAGGTGGCCGCTGGCTTGGTGCTTATAGATAATCAGTATTAACGAAGATCATCAGTAACAGCAAGCACTGCTGCTAGCGTGTCGTGACCAAAGCCGTTACATTATTTTTTTTATGAAACGGCTTTATATCTTTAAGCGAGTTAGGGAACGCCATTCACCAAGCTCTATAAGTTTATTAAAGACTGAGCGAAGGTAGGCTAAATCAAGATTATACTTTGCAATACTTACCGTTCCTCTATTCCATTTATCTTTAATAAATGAAATCTCACCCGATAAGCGTTTTTTTCTAAAATCTGAAAAGTGTTTACTTGTTAATCGAGAGGCTATTGGGTCATTCATCGCCTTAGTAATAAACTATATATTTCTCACTATTAGAAAGCGTCATGCCATCAGTAAGTTGCCAATATTTAATTAAATCGCTTAAACGTCGATTATCTTCTTTTTGACCAAGCTAAGGTTTATCGTCAATTTCCCGCATAGTGAAACGTTCAAAGCGATAGCTTCTCTTTTAGTGGAAAATTGCTTTCGGATATGTTTACCTTCTCGCCCTTGTGGCTAACACTAGAAAAGCCATGGTTTTTTGCTGTTGTCTTTTTGATTTCGGATTGCCATAACAAAACTAATAATACTTTTTATATTCAGTATTATTTTTTAGGGAAAAAGCAATGTTTGTTTACGAAGAATAAAACATAGGTACGCAGAAGTAGTGGGTTAGGTTATGGATGTGTAACTAAGATACTGTATTTAAAATTATTTACCGTCAAATATTTTAATAAGATACACCTTACGTGCTTCACCATTAAAAATAATTTTCTTATCTTAAAATACTACTATTATTTCGCTCATCAAAAAATGAGAGAAAATTGCAATATTATAATAAGATCAATATCTTACTTAGTGTAACTATAATCCATTAAATGTAGTGGTTTCGTCACTATAAACCATAGTGTGGCATTATAGTGACATAACCTATTGTTTTAATTGATATTTGTTCTTGACTGTATTGTTGAGTATGAGTAGACTTGTGCTTGCTGGCCAGCACAAATTACTTTCTACTCATAAATATGGAATTGTTAGATGAAAATATTAAAAACGCTGGTTTTCTCGATTACGTTAAGTTTTTTCTGGTCGAATTTGTCACTAGCTAGCACAGGATGTTTTAATGGTGAGACTGATGGTTCTCAATGGATTGAACAAACGATTAATCTTAATCCATCAGTGATCATTGATTACAATTCATCTCGATGGAGTGACGTGAAATCATTTAAATTTAATTTCGGTGATAACGAAATTGAAAATCCGCGGTCATTTAGTATCACTGCAACATTAGCCACACCAACAACTGAAAATCAATCCGTATATGGAGTGCTAGAGAACGAAAATGGGGCGAGTGGCGGTTCAGTAAATGCTAATAGAACTGAATTATATATGAATTTGAATAATGACATATATTTCAATAGTTTAAAAACTGGAAAAATTAATTTAGGTTTAGGGCGAACAGGATCTCATGAAAAACTAGAAATCACAAAAATTACAGCTAGTTTTTGTGGCGTAGTGATTGCAAATGGCAATAGCGTCACTGTTGATGCAGCAACCCATAATTTAAGATCGGCAGATGGAGAGGCGCTTGTTCATTATGTCGATGCAGAAACAACCTATCGAGCTGAGATATCAGGATTAGCTACAGATGGGAAGGGCAATACCATCGAATCAATAACGGTGAATTATATTGATCCGCGCAAAAATAAAAATGTGACTCAGACATTAGTAGATAATAACGAGTATTACATTCATAGCGATGGCAAACTTTTTCTTTTTTATACAAATGATAGCGATCGAAATACTGGTGGTCACACAGTAAAATTTAGTCGAGTTAATCTAGATTAAATTTTTAATAAGGCCGCAATTGTGGCCTTATTTAGATCAAACTATCCTATTTTGCACAATGCATTTATTACGTACATTTTGGACGTGACTCATTTCAAATAATTAAGAGAATTGATATTGCAACAGATTTGTCTGGATGAAATAGGGATAAACCGACATTAATTATCGACTTGTTAGAATAAGGCTTATTCATTTGTAAATTAGAGGCACAAGTAGGATGTAATCCTCGTACACTTTAACGAGTTAAAAAGATTGGTTCATTAGTTGGTTTTATAAACCAGTTAATTTTAAGTGGTTTCTCTGGGGTATATCTAAGATTGAGATTATTTAGTAAAGACTTAACCTCAATATTCTGGATAGTGAAACGCTAAAAAGTGATAGTTTCACCTTTGGTAGAACTGCTTGCAGATAACACTTACAAAGCCATGGGTTCTTGTTGTTGTCTTTTAGATTTCTGATTGCCATACTAAAATTGATAACGCTGTATTTATGTACAGTATTATTTTTTAGGGAAAAAGCAATGTTTGTTTCTGATGAATAAAACAAAGGAGGTTTTATTCAGAGGAGACTTTATGGTTATATAATGAAAAAGACCGTCACGGTAGATTGTATTTAACGTTGAATGGAAGATTTAACTCATTAATGAATAACTAGTAGGTTGTAAGTTTGGAAGCTACTAATCAATGAATTAGTTCAACCTAGCGTAAAAGTCATCGAAAAATTTAAATTTATTTTTAAGGGAGGAAATTAATTCTTCCCTCTTTTTTAATGTTTAAAAGTGATAACGAGATCACAAAATTAATACCAAAAAGGTATTAATTTAACTAAAGGTAAATAGACTTTCTCTTACCAGGAGAGTAGCAATACAAGAATATGGTGTGTACAAAAAATTACATCTTTATGATGTGTTTTTTCGCACCTAAATTTCAGCTAAGCAGTTCTATATTAACATTATTCATATTATGTGATCCGATACTCGGTAACCACAATATGCAAAAATTATCAGAATTTTAAATGATATATAAAAATCTTTTTTTCTTGTCTTTAGGAATGTTCGCACTAGGATTCGATGCTTATATTATCGCAGGTTTAATTCCTGAAGTAAGTGCGGATTTTCATACTAGCTATGCAATAACAGGTCAAGCCGTGACCGTATTTACGTTATGCTATGCTATTTCAGCTCCTCTACTAACTGTTTTTTTATCAAAAAAAAATGCAAAGTTTTCACTAATACTAGCTTTAGTAATTTTTAGTCTAGCTAATTTTTTAAGTGCGTTAACAACTGACTTAACTTTTTTCTTCATTTGTAGAGCTTTTGCTGGGGTTGGAGCTGGGCTTTTTGCTCCCATTGCGCTAAGTTCTGCAGCCCAACTCTGTGATACATCAATGCGAGGTAGGGCATTAGGATTTACATTAGGTGGGATGAGTTGTGGAACAGTAATTGGTGTTCCTGTCGGTTTATATTTAAGTCATTTATTTAATTGGGAATTTTCACTGATTCTTGTATCATTAATTGGTTTATTAGCATTAATTGGAATAACATTAAAAATGCCAGTTATTCCGACACTTACACAATCAAGCTTAAAAGAGCGTTTTAATATTTTCAAAAACATTAAAATTACTAATGTTGTGATCGTTACATTTCTGACTGCATTTGCAAGTCTAGGTTTATATACTTACATTGCTCCATTAATTCATTCTTTTAATAGCCACGCATCTCTCATTCCATTTTTATGGTTCTGGGGGCTTGGTGGTCTAGTCGGTAGT
Source organism: Photobacterium kishitanii (assembly GCF_000613045.3). NCBI lineage: Bacteria > Pseudomonadati > Pseudomonadota > Gammaproteobacteria > Vibrionales > Vibrionaceae > Photobacterium > Photobacterium kishitanii. The sequence continues at coordinate 1,441,842 of NZ_LN794353.1, forward strand.
TTTGCTATTGGGTATATTATAGATTGGTCAAAAAAACCTAAACACGTATTGGTTTGGGTCTTAATTACTTTGTCTTTCTCTTATTTATTATTATTATTTTCACTAGAATACTCAGTAACGTACCTTGCTATGATTTCAATGTTCCTTTGGGGGGCAATGGGATGGGCTTCAATGGCACCACAGCAACATATTCTTGTGGGGTTGTCATCTAATAATACAAATACAACATTAAGCTTGAATAGCTCACTAAATTATTTAGGTGGCGCTGTGGGCGCAATGTCGGGTGGGTTATTATTAACAACTCAAAATTATGTTTATTTACCACTTGCTGCATATGGTATTACAATCATATCTCTATTACTTCATACGTTATTGACATTAAAAAATAACAGATAGAACACCATCCTGACTATTGTCACTAAATTCCTACTGTCAATAGTCATTAACATCTGTGATCTATCTTTTAATGGTCACTTTACCCACAAAATTGGTGAGTTTTTCTGTATATATAAATACACAAAGCCTTGTATTTTGTTTGTATTAAATTGAGATTTAACTCACGAAAAACGCATTATTTTAGAGATGTTAAAATATTATCCGCAGACGTATATAGTATATGTTATTGATTATATTATAGGTGGAAAGATGATCTAGATGATATTAGAAAAATGGTTGCTAACCAGTCGTATCTTTTTCTCAACCGATTGATTTTGATAAATTAATTTTTGATAGGCTAATTAGGAAGGTCGGTAATTAATATTATACGGATGATTTTAACTCGTAGCCTGAGAGTGTAAGGAATCGTGTGCGTAATTTAAGTAAAGGTCGCTATGGTATTAAACTCACTTTTATTAAAGAAACAAAGAAAATGGCATTAATAGCTGAAAATCTTAAGCAGTTTCGATATAAAAAATTTAAGAATACAACCTGTTTAAGGTGTTTCGCCTTTCTGACGATTATGTACCAATAAAAGTTGATGTAAAATACCGTATAGCGAGGTGGAGTTTTGTGTTTGGACGTTACTCGTATCGATTAACATTAGATGCATACTGTTAAATACAGTAGTTATCGGGACAAATCGTGGTGTAAAAAGTGACAGGGTATTTATATCCTAATACTAGTGTCCCCTTATAGAATAAAAATAAAAATAAAAATAAAAATAAAAATAGAAGTTGATAGTTAATTATGAGTGTGAGTTTTTTAAAAAAAATACCTTTATCGTAAATGATATAGATTGCTTTACTCAAAATATAGGTGTTATTTTACCGAAAATATTCTCTCGAATTTAACGGAGCTAAACTAGATCTTAATGTTTTCATAATTGATGATAAAAACGAATCAGGTGTTAATGCATTGATACCTGTGTCTGAAGTAATTGATGAAAAAAATATTTAGATCATATTGGAGAATCTGTTTTTCCAATTGCATGGGCAGAAGGTGGTAACAATGTAGTTGTCAATTTTGATAAAAATGCGTCTATTTATTTTTGGGATCACGAAGAGCCTGAAAATTAAACCTTGTTAGGAACAGATATTTATGACTTTTATTTAAATTAAAAAAGTTTGATATTGATAGTATCGAATTAAAAGAAGGTCAGTGATATCTGTTTGGGCTGACCAAGATTTTTTGAACAGACTTAAATAACTATATGAATCCATAAATTATATTTCTTGAAGCACGCATTTCTATTCAATAATGATATTACTTATATCTAATAATCACATCAAAGATTAAGTCACATATCACTCATTATCGAGTGTGCATGAAATATTTAACGTTAAATGGCCGTCCATTGAGGCGGTCTTTTATCTGTATAGTGGCTAAGTTAATTTGGTTACTTCGCTACATTTCTGTTTATTCATATTTACTTGATATAGTCCAAGCTCTAACTCATTTCTGTCCATAAATGTGTTGGTGATTAATTGCGGTTAAAATTCACCTGTCGCCACTTGCTAGTTTTAACACTAAAAAAGCCTTAAGTTATCCACTTAAGGCTTTTGTGTTTTTATGCATTATTTTGAATAAAAAAACGGCCACCTAAAAAGGTGGCCGCTGGCTTGGTGCTTATAGAGATTCTGTATTAACGAAGATCATCAGTAACAGCAAGTACTGCAGATGGGGTGTCATGACCAAAGCCAATACTACGCTCTGGAGACTAACCGTATAGGCTATCTGGCTGATTGTTATGATCTTTAAATGGCATTTTAACAGTGTAAGACAAGTAGTTAAATTGCTCACCCACCCAGTTTGATGCCACTGTTAGGTTAGCTTCGCCTGGTTTATCTTTGCCTTCGCCGTGTTCGTCTTGGAATTCTGGCGTTACTGTTAATAGCGCTTGCTTGAATTTATTTTCAAGATTTTCAAGGAGCGCATCGTATGATGGAATACCTTCAGAACCAGCAACGAAGTTAAATGGAAGAAGTTAGAGATTAAAAATAAAATTACATATAAACAATGGGTTAAGTTTTTAATCAATGACTTATATTGCTTGTAAATACGACTTTTTGAGATATTAGGCGACGTTTAATGATGTTCGTCGCCATTCTGTCGCCATTTTTTATAGACTAAATAGGGGGTTTTTAGTGAGTGCTTCTGATAGGTGATCTGGTGAGAAGTGAGCATAACGCATAGTCATTGTAATATCAGAATGACCTAAGATTTCTTTCAGTACCAATATATTACCTCCATTCATCATGAAGTGACTTGCGAACGAATGGCGTAATACATGTGATGCTTGTCCAGATGGTAAATCAAAGTCCATCGTTTTAAGTAGGTTCCAAAACGAATTATAACATGGCGAAAATAAAGCCCCTGACGTTGGTTGATATATTTCGTAATACAGTTCTTTACTGATAGGTACCGATCTATTCTTACCACTTTTTGTTTTGGTAAAGGTCACTTTGTATTTACTTAGTTGACTACCTTTAAGCTGAGCCGCTTCATTCCAACGCGCTCCCGTAGATAGGCATAGTTTAACGACCTTAATAATGTCAGGGTTTTGACGAGTAGCTAGGCTATCTAATAGGATAGTAATTTGTTCTTTTGTGAGAAAAGCCATCACATTATCTTTTTTACGAAACGGCTTTATATCTTTAAGCGGGTTAGGGGAGTGCCATTCACCAAGCTCTATAAGTTTATTAAAGATTGAACGGAGGTAGGCTAAATCTAGATTACACGTTGCAATACTTGCTGTTCCTCTATTCCATTTATCTTCAACAAATGAAATTTCACCAGATAGGCGTTTTTTTCTAAAATCTGAAAAGTGTTTACTTGTTAATCTAGAAGCTATTGGGTCATTCATTGCCTCAGCAATAAGTATTAATAAACTATAGATTTTTTCGCCATTAGAGAGTGTCATGCCATGAGCAAGTTTCCAATATTTAATTAAATCACTTAAACGTCGATTATCTTCTTTTTGACCAAGCCAAGGCTTATCCTCAATCTCCCGCATTGTAAAACGCTCAAAAGCGATAGCTTCTCCTTTAGTGGAGAATCGCTTGCGAATACGTTTACCTTCTCGCCCTTGTGGGTAACACTCACAAAGCCATGGGTTCTTGCTGCTGTCTTTTAGATTTCTGATTGCCATAACAAAATCATTAATACTGTTTTTATATACAGTATTATTTTTTGGGGAAAAATCAATGTTTGTTTATGATGAATAAAACAGAGAAGGTTTGATGCTGAGGGTTGGTTATGGTCATGTAAGGAAAGGTCAGCTACGATGTGCTGTAATTTAACGTTAAATATTTTATGTGTTCTGTGAAATATAAAAGCCCATGGGGCTATATCTGATATGTCTTGTTGTTTAACTCACCGCGACAAAATACACTATAACGATTAAGCACAATAAAGGTCGCGTAATATGGACTTTTGTGACCCATTATTCGAAATTTTAATCCTTACTTACAATTACGAATATGCTCATAATCATAATTAAAGAACTTTATCTTATGTTAGAAAAACAAATATACGCTCTAAATACAGATGACTTAGCACAACATCCTGTCTGGTTTTTTCCAAGGGATGATTCAGTTGAAGATGAGGAGTTTTCAGTACGACCTTGTTGTTTAACAGATGAGGATTTAATGAACTACCAAATAATTGTTAAAACTATTTTTACTGATTGCGAGGGGGAAGAGTACGTGGGATATATATATTGGTCCAATCCTCCAGAAATTGGATATATACAACCTGTATTATTTACCACGAAAGAAGACTGTATTAGTTTTTGGTATGGTATTAGAAAGCCTGATTGGGCTTCTCATGATATAGAACAACAATCGATGCGTTCCCGCTTTCCTATAACCTTTCGTTCAGACGGTTTTGCTAATTTGCTACCGCCTATATTTGGAACATTAGAGGGAATCTATTATTTTGACAAGGATAAAACTATTCAGTACATATAATATTAGTCCGATTCAAAGTGGACTTCATTTTATCTGGGATAGGCTTTTGTAAGATTTATTTATTCCCCCTTTAGTAGATAAGCATTTGCCTTCTCGTCCTTGTGGATAACACTCACAAAACCATGGTTTTTTACTGTTGTTTTTTAGATTTCGGATTGCCATACTGAAACCAATAATACTGTTTTTATATACAGTTTTTTTGGGTAAAAAGCAATGTTTGTTTACGAAGAATAAAACAGAGGAGGTTTGTGTAGATTTAAGTGTAAAATGAGAGGTTACTGACATTATTAATTATTAACTATTAAGTTAATAGTTGCTATTATATGTTACCACCTAATTTATTTGAATTTTATGAAAAAATTTTTACTTTTAACTCTAGTATTACTGACTGCTTGTAATAATTCAGAGGATTATACACCACCTATTCATAAGCTTGATATTAATCAAACAGTAACCGATGAAGAAAATGTTAAATTAGAGCCGACTAATCAGTCAAATATCATTTTCACAAAACATTCATGGGTACAAACGTGTGGTACACAACAACTATTAACAACTCAAAATAAAGAGTCAATATCACTTTCGATTATGGCACCACGTTTAGAAAAAGATGAAAAATATTGTTTTGATTTTAATGGTGTTAATGATAAAGGTGATAAATATATAACAAAGGTAATATTAAATGTAGTTTCTCCATCTTTAGAAGTTTATGTTGATCATGCTTCTCTTCCAGCACTTCAACAATTAATGGATATCATTAAATCTGAAGAGCAAAACCCTACAACACAAAGATATATTTCTTGGTGGAGAATAAATCCTACCGATGAGCAAATGAAAGAGTTAAATATTACTCGTTTTCCATTAATTAATAACCATACATCGTCAGAATTAGTGCAGGCAATTGTTAAACAAGCACAAACAAAGCATAGACTTAATGTTAAACTTAGTTCCAATACTGCTCGTTCATTTTATAATTTGATGCCAATATTAAAAGCATTAAATACGTTCAATAACGTGACAATAACAAATATAGATTTATATGATGATGGCTCTGCTGAGTATGTCGATTTATATAATTGGAGAAATAGCGTAAATAAAATATATAATTTACAATTAGGAAAGGACTCTCTTGAGGATGTCATTTCTGGAGTTACAGACAATTATTCAGGATCAGAAATCGCATCAATTTATAATTGGCAGCAATTATACCCAACTAAGTATCATTTTTTAAGAAAAGATTACTTAACCTTAGAACCATCATTACATGAGTTGCGAGATTATCTTGGTGATAGTTTAAAACAAATGCAATGGGATGGTTTTAAAAAATTTAATAGTAAACAGCAAGAATTATTCTTATCTATTGTTGGTTTTGATAAACAAAAATTACAAAATGAATATAATTCATCTAATTTGCCAAATTTTGTGTTTACAGGAACGACAGTATGGGCAGGAGATCATGAAAAAGAATATTATGCAAATAAACAAATAGATGTTATTGATAATGCAATTAATGAATCGAGCCCATATTATCTTGGTAAAAGTTATGATTTGTTTTTTAAAGGTCATCCTGGAGCCGGTATAATTAATACATTAATCATGCAAAATTTCCCTACAATGATTGATATTCCATCAATAATATCATTTGAAGTTTTGATGATGACAGATATGCTTCCAGATGCTGTGGCAGGTATGGCTAGTTCTTTATATTTCACTATACCTTCTGATAAAATTAAATTTATAGTTTTTACTTCTTCTGACACTATAACTGATCGAGAAACGGCCTTACAAAGTGCATTAGTTCAGGTGATGATAAAATTAGGTATTGTAAAAGAGGAGAACGTTCTCTTCTGGGCCGACTTACCTAATTGTGAAACTGGCATTTGTATTGCTGCCTAATAGGTTGATGCTAGATTTAATTTGATATCTCACAGTTCACGACCATTTGGTCGTGAACTTTTCATATATGATGAAAGCTGCGATTATCAGTAACAATAATCTTGTTTCTATCAATTATTTTATTTGTTTTAAACACCATCAAATTCGATGTCAACAAACTAATCCCTTCTAAATACATATGCTTCATAATTATATGGGAAACGTTAAAACTCTAACTTCTTTAGTCCAAACCAAACCTATTAGTTCAATTTAAGTTAGTTTCTTTAATTGGTTTATTATAGGTGGTTTCTATAGTTATATGGTGTGGGTAAAGCGGGGTAGGAGATGGTTTCGTTTAGGTATACTCAAAAATCATACCAGTATGTTTCTGTTTTATCGCAATTTTCATGCTCTATATTAAATAGAGTGAGTATTGTCAATATAGATTACGTATGTTGGTGATATTATGATTAAACAATCAATAATGGTACACCGAGTAAAATGACTAAAGATAATCAAATTACGTTTAGGTTACGTGATGAATTTAATCGAGAAGATATTGCAATAAAAGTAATTAAATTGCTCCGCTCTGAAATTCAAATTTCTCCGCTCGTGATAGATGGTTCGTGGGGCTTGGGTAAGACAGAGTTTTGTCATAAATTGATCCATTTAATGTGCGAAGAAGATACTCATCATCTTATCTATATTGATGCATTCAAAGCAGATCATGCGAATGAGCCTCTACTTACAGTGTTAGCGAAAGTATTGGAAGTCCTTCCTGATAAAAATGAGAAAAGAGAACTTACTAAAAAAGCGATGCCAGCATTGCGATACAGTCTTAAAGTTGGAGGGAAAGCTTTAGTTTCTCACCTTCTTCGTCAAGACGCTGATTCTGTTATCGAAGGGTTTGAAGATGAGGTTCAGAAGGTAGCTGACAAAGCCATAGATGCATCAGTTGAATCCTTGCTAAAAGATCATATTGAGGCTGAAAAAAATCTGAAGGGGTTGCAAGATGCTTTAAAAATTATTGCGGATAAAAAGCCTATAGTACTGTTTGTCGATGAGCTTGATCGCTGTCGCCCAGATTTTGCTGTATTAATGCTTGAAACAATCAAACATACATTTGATGTGGATGGTGTTCAATTTGTTTTGGTTACAAATACAAATCAACTTAAAGCTTCTATTAATCATTGCTATGGGAATAACATTGATGCTCAGCGTTATTTGGATAAGTTCATAAAATTCACCTTTACTTTACCAAATACAATTAATGAAAATAGTAATAAAACTACTATAGCTGCAGTCCGTCATTACACAAATAGTGTTGCGAGAAGTACAATAATTAAGGATCTTGGTTTAGATAAAGATGCTTGTTTGGGATTAATGAAGCAGGTTATTACTATAAATAATCTTTCGTTGCGTGAAGTAGAGACACTCGTGCGCCATATGGAAATTTATCAGACTGTTTCTGGTGGACTTATTCAGAATACGCATTGGGTATATAAGTTAATGCGACTACTTGGTGTATTGATTACGAGCCTCAAACCTGACTTGGCAAATGCTATATTGTTAAATCAACTGGATGCAAAACGATTAGGCGAGTTTGTAGGAGTAGATAGCCGTCCTAAGTGGGAAGGAGGACATCCCTATCCTGCTCACCATGAAGTTCTGGTTGTAATTTTAGGTATGGAATGTCGTTATAATCAGGCTCAGTTTGTAATAAGTGATCCTGAACAAATAGATCTATGGAATGATTTAATCCATGGATATTTTAATGGTTGTCATTGGCCACCTGAGGAAGGAGAAAGACTTAAAATCGTTCAGGAAACGGTTGAGGCTATTTACCTTTCGAACTAAGTTACTTCTTCACAGTTTTCGATGTACTTTATAACTCTTTTATGTCCATCTATGAGTTAGTCAAACTATCGACTAACTCATTATTGAACATTATTCTTTATCTATAACCATAGCAACACGACCAATCACTTTAATATCTTCTTGTGAAACTTCAATTGAAGATTCCCCAAAACTCATTGCTAGTTTCTTTCCAGGCAAGCGCTGAAGATGGTTAATTGATAGTGAACCATCTATATCGATTAAGTATTTACCTGATGTTGGGTTAGTCTCAAGTGTATTCACAAAATAGAGATTATGATCTTGCTCTACAACAGTTGTTGTTAGTTCTTCCAAGTCATATTTTTTCAGAGTAACTAAATCTAAAGATATATGGCTTTTAGTTTCTAAGCTCCCGTTTGATATTTTTTCTATAGGGAGTGTTTTTATTGAAGAATCTTCTGTTTTCTCAAATGCTTCACCTTGATCGAGCATGAGCCACTTTAACGAGCATCCCGTAGCTAAATGTGTGCGTAATACGACTTCATAAGGGGTCATATTGCGTGTATGCCATGTTGATATTGTCGACTTTGGAACATCAAATACTTCAGCAAGATCTTGAAACTCAGAGACATTAGCTAATACTTTTAATTTTTGGGTTATTAAACGACCACCATCATAAGGAAACTGAGTTATTTTTCTTATTGGTTCATCTTTAATTAATTCAGAAGTTGAAGTGCTGTCTATATTTAAATCAGGGCATGTACCTGAGAGTATTTGCTCTTTATCAAACGGTTCACCCTCACCTAAAGCTAAATATCTTAAAGATGCTCCTGTTGCTAGACATATCCTAACGATAATTTCATGTTGGATCATATCTCGTCGATGCCAAGTCGCTATTGTTGTTCTCGGAACACCAATAAGTTGTGCAAGCTTACTGAGATTAGATGCACCAGTAACTGTTAGTAGTCTAGTGGTGAAATCCTTACCGCCTGTGTAATTAAATGTCTTAATTTCTGGTTGAGATATAGTCATCAAGAGTTACCGTAATTATATGTAATAAAACTATTTCAATATTTTATCTATTTACTCTTTGCATATAGCTAATGCGACACGGCCGAGAACTACAATGTCACTTTCTGAGATTTCAATAGATGAGTCACCAAAACTCATCGCTAATTTTTTACCTGGCAGTCTTTGTAAGTGATTTAGAGAGATAGACCCATCAATATCAATTAGGTAACGACCAGAAGCTGGATTTGTTTCTTGAATATTTATAAATAATAACTCGGCATCATTTTCTATGATTTTGGTGCTTTGAATATCGATGTTGTAGCGCTCTAACAATGTCATATCAAAGTTGAAGTTACAGTTATCTTCAACTAGAACACCATTTTGTAATTTCTCTTGAGAGAACTTTGCTAATCGTGAGTTATCAGCCGAATTAGCTTCAAAAGGCTTTCCTTCATCTAAAAGTAACCAGCGTAATGATAGACCTGTGGCCAAATGAACAATAATTGAGACTTCAAATGGCGTCGTATCTCGTTGCATCCACGTAGAAATAGTACCTTTAGGTATCCCAAGTCTTCGTGCGAGTCCTACATCAGTGGTTTCATTCAGCACTGACTTCAATTTAGCTATATATGATTTTCCACCTGAATAACTAAATCTTCTCAATTGGTCTTGATTGTTAGTCATTTGAGTCCTATAATCTTTGTGTGAGTTACTTTTAGGTCGAGTGAAGTCGATAAGTAACGAATTTAATTATTTAACTTCTTAGGATACCACTATGTTGAATTATCAAATAGCAATACCAGTCCCATTTGTGACAGTTGAACAATATTGCAACCTTACAGGTATGGCAAAAGGCACCGTTATTGATTACATCCGCAAAGGAAAGATCATCATAAAGAAGAAGGAGCTACCGAAAGAAAAGCCTTTAATTAATATGGTCGCAATGCAAAGACTTGCCCAACAAGAAGCTGAGATTAATTTTCCTTAATTTGGCTGTCTTCTTTCATATTGTAGTCGACTGATTTTGACTGCTTTAATTGACTCGGTTGGATGTGTTTATGATTCACTAACCGTTAATTGACTTCATTTGAATTGTTACATATCAAGGAACGATAACAATGTATGCGATTCCTCAGCCCAAACAAGACGCATTTTACAATGCCGCAATTCGTTTCTCTGAACGTGAGAACTTAGAGCAGATTGCAGTTGAATGTGCGTTGAAACCACAAATGCTACGAAACAAGCTGAATCCTAATCAACCGCATCAATTAACTGTGCGGGAGTTGGTAATCATTACCAAGCAAAGCGGGAACAGTGATTTAGTAAATAGCGTGTTGCTTGAGTTGGATTTAACAGCAGTGAAATTGCCATCAATGGGTGAGGGGAAATCACCCGTGATGGCCGCAATGACCATTAATAGTCACGCTGGTGAAATTAGTCGTCACTTAGTTGAAGTAGAAACGATACAGCGTTTAACCAGACGCAAGAAAAACGAAATTGTTAGTAAAGCTCAAGCTGCTATGCGTGAGTTGGTTTTATTAATGAATGATGTAGAGAACCGTTGTCAGGCCAGTACGCCTTTTATGTCGATGTGTACAGATGCAGTGATGAACGGTTTACCTATTCCCGGCTTGGCATAAGGAATTGAAATCATGATGCAGGCCCAGCAATTACAGAATCGAATACCATCAGCCACAGAATCATTGGCAAACATTCATGCATTGTTTGGTAGTGAATCAACAGTAGGACTGATTTATGACCATTTACCTGAAGATTTAAGACGGGCTATTTGCTCTGCAGCTCGATTAACCAAAGCTCATATATCAATGCCACTTGCTGAGATGGATGAAGTATCAAGGGCAAAAATACATAGAGCGGTAAATGCATTGTCTGAAGCATTAAAACCATTGGCTAATCGGCCATTAAAAGATTTTAGGTAATTGAGATGAACTATTTAGCAGTAATTTTAGGTATTGATGGCCGTATTGTTCGTAATTGTGAAACTGCAGAAGTAATGAATTTACAACTGGGTGAGTTTGAGAATCTTGAAATAGCGATTGAATCAGCTAAATCTCAATTGGAATATGAAATAGAACAAAATGGTGTGTTAGTTAAAGGTTCTAATCAAGGTGGATTTTTGATTTGTGATATACAGGAGTTTGCCGAGTTATGATTGAACCAAGGCTAAATAAAATATCCGGGCTTATGTCCGGTTTTTTTACACCTCAAGAAATCAGACAGTATACAAACGCACAGCCAAACTTAATAAGTGAGGCTGAATTTTTCATGCTTGGTCATTCTGACGATAAAGTTTTAAAACAAGCTTTACATTATTTTGATCCGAAACTTCCACGAGATTTAGCCCCGCAGGGCAGTCGCGGAGCGGCTGGGGGTAATAGCCTTGTCCAGTGGCGCAAAAGTCCGACAAGGGAGGAATTAGCGCAAAAAGGGGCTCAAGCGACAACAAGAGCTAAGAAGCAACGCCTAACACAATGGGGTCATTTGCTTAAAAAAGTGAAAGCGCGTCGTGGTGAGAATGTTAAGTATGAATCTGCCCCTAAGCCATTAATGTTTGAGCCTATTGATCTAAATTGGCAGCAAAATCCTGTTGGCTGTTTGCATGCACATGGATTTGTTCAAAATGCGCCAGTTATGGCTCGATTGTTTCATCGTGAGTGGTCGAATGAATGGCGAGTTCGATTGCAAGCTCAATCTCGCCCATCAATTATGCCACCGGCTCAATCTGGTGAAAGATTTACGGATAAGTTAACTGATGGTGCGGTTCGTAAAGTATTTGAATCGGGTGCGTATGTTCAAGCATTGCGTGGTGGTTACACTACTTTTGGCACATTGACGTTTACGGAAGCACAGCGCGAGAAAATATTAACCAGTAAACCACAATCAAAAAATAGAACTAAGCCTGGTTTATTTGGAACCATCGTCGTTATGAGTCCTCATGGCAAAGAACCTTATCGAATCAAAGCTTCTGGTTCTTTCTCATGGTTGGATGATATGGGCAAGAAAGGTGAGATGGCGGCCGTTAATCAAGAATCGATTAAACCAACAGGGGAGATTGATGAATTTGGCCGTAAGATTTTTGATATTGGTGATCCCTGTATTCGTGCTAGCGGCCCATGGACAAAAATTCGTGATTACTATCCTGATTCAAGCATAGGATCTGAAGTTAGTCGTTTTATCGATTTAGCCCAAAAGATGTATCAGCGTGGTTGGGTTCCTGACTATATGCCTGCTCGAGTAAAGCGTGGGCAAGAGAGAGTAAAACCAGCTGGCACTAAATGTGGAAAGGTTATTGCTGATGGCCCATTTACACCTATTCGCCGTGGTGATCGCAAAGATAAGATAATTCAACATCCTCGTTGTAAAGAAATAAAGAAAGGCGTATTTAAAATTTGCGCCGTTCCTCTTGATTATTGTTGGGTAGCTGAAATGCCAGCTAATGAAGATGGCGAACCAAATCCGCATGTTCATATTTTATTACGTTGGCAAGTGCCTAAAACACACTTCTTTGCATGGGTAGGACGGTTAGAACGTATTTGGGGTAATGGTTTTGCCAAAATTGAACGTATTAAACATGCTAAAGCGGGAGCTTCATACTTAGTTAAAGCTGTGGGCTATGCAGCAAAGGGAAGAGACGGCAATCAAGGTTTGATTCGAGGTAACCGCTATAGTATTGGCGCTGTTTCAAGAGCCAAGGATTGGGAAGAAATGGGCAGTTTTATTGCTGATAATATGGCAGCCATCATTGCTGAATGCGAAGAAAAGCTTGCTCGTAAAAATGCCCATTATGATGAGGTTGCTCGCCATGCTCGTATTAAATTAAAGCAAGCGAAAAAGCAGCACCAAATAACAAAGAATAATAAAAAGTTAGATGATGATGTTAAGGCTAAACGGATTGAAAAGCTTAAGGCAAGAATGTTGGAATTTGATCATGAAATTACGCAAGCCAGAGAGACTAAACGTAAACGTGGGGTGATAGCGACAGGCCATTACCAAATTACTTTTACTGGTGATAATGCGACTGAAAATTTTGATAACTTCTTGGGTTGGGCGTTTAACTGTCGCCAGTGGCAGGCGAATACTCGTAATGAAGCTGTGAAACTAGAGTTAGAACAGGCCAAAGCTGAATTAATTGATGAAATGAAAGGTGAACATAAAGCACTGCAAGATACTTTGGATATAACTGATCAACAATTAGAGCGTTTAGGTTATTTGGATAACCGCTTAGACAATGTTCATAAGGAACTAAATTATGCACGGACGTCACGGTTAAGGATGGCAAATACATTAAAGCTGCAACGTAGCTATTGGCGTGGATATGAAACTGCTTTGCCAGCAAATCGTTCAAGTTTGGATTATTGGTCAGCCTTTCTTAACCGCTATGAATTGGAACAAGAGGTTGAAGATAGAGATCAGTTATTGTCATTAGTTCACCAAGGATATTTAGAATGAATATAAGAATGATATATTATTATATCAAGATGATTTTATTTATGAATAAAAATAAGGCAACGCCAAAATTGAGGTGTTGCCTACTTTAATTATTTAATGGATTTAATTAATTTGACAAGGTTTTCAGTAGCGGAACTGAAAATATTTGTGTCTTGTTTCGAACGTTCAATATCAACAGTAGTTTTATTTTTATCTATCACAAAGTTTCGTTCAGTCTTTACTAGTTCGTGTGATAGTACTTTTAATGCATCAGGATCATTTATTCCTTCTGCGGCATGTAATGCTAACAATTTCATTTCGATATTGGTTATTTCATTTTGATAAAATTTTATATTTTCCATTATATTTCTATAGAGCCTAAAGTAATAAAAAGCAAAGACTTCAATAAAAATAACAATAGAAAATCTTGTTGTTAATGATAAAATATCATGCTTTGTAAGAGTATCGTTATTTGTTATATTTATATTATCTTTTAATACTTCTTGTTTTACTGTAGGAGTAGGTAATACTTCTTGTTTCACTGTAGGAGTAGGTAATACTTCTTGTTTCACTGTAGGCGTAGGCAAAGCGCCCTGCTTTTCGATAGGTATAGATAGTATTCCTTGTACTGTGAAAAATAGAACAAACCCTGCGATAATAGTTAAGCTAGAACCAAAAACTATATATATATCAGAACGTTTTGAAAGAAGTGCAATTTCGGTTCGTAATCTTTGAGTAACTATGTTGTTAAGCTTTGACATTCTTATTAAAGAACTATCCTTTTCTGTATCCTCTTGACTCATATTTTTTATATGATCATCTTTTTTTTGAAGCTTATCTTTTATTCTACTTTTTTTAGTATTTAAGGATACTTTGAGTAGTTGTAAATTTACATCTTCGTCTAAAGTATAATTAGTTATGTTTAAATTTAAATCTGCTGCTCTCTCTTTAATATATTTTATTATTTCTTGCTTACTTTCTTCATTCGATTTTAGAAGTTTTATATTGTTTTCATGTATATTAATAGCACCTTCAATTTCAGTTATTTCTTCTAACTGATATTTTAAAAGTGCATTTTTTTGATGTACCATATCTTGAATCGATGTAATATCAACCGGTAAAAACCGTAAATAATAATAAATGATCGTGATAACAAAAATAGATAAGGTTACTAAGCCAACATAAATATAAGATGTATCTATAGTCGATGTATTACTTGAAGATCTATAGATAAGTACTAAAATAAATCCAGCAATACTTGCTGCTATATAAGTTAACAATTTAAATATAATTTTATTTTGTGAATATAATTCTATATTGTTTTTTTTGTATTTTATTTCTGATTTCAGCACTTAATAAACCTTTATTATAAATTAATTAGATGTTGCTAAATTTATTAATGTATCTTCAATTACACTAAATATGACTGTTGTTGCATTGGCGGTAATTTACATGTATTCAAGAATAAATCAAGTTTCTAAGTTATTGCTTTAAAAGGGGGTGTGATTGTTTTGTTATTAATGTTGCATGTTAGTGCTTATGCAATCAATAATTCTCACGGGCGAATAACTACTGTATACTTGTACAGTGCTTTTGTTCGGGAGTGGCTATGGAAAACCTCAATTGGCGTGCATTAGAGTTTATTTTAAACGCAGCCGCGCAAAATACATTGGAATGCTGTAACGAAGAAGTGTTGTTTTTGGTGGGTTTAATTATCAAACAGGAACAAAAAAGGCAGCTTGATGCTGCCTGTGTAGAAGAACTTAAAGCAATGATAATTGACTATGAAGTTGCTTTGCTTGCTCGGGAGACATTACTTTCACCAAAGCCATAACTAATTCATTAGTATTTTTAGCGGACGGACTCAGAGTGTGGCTAAAACCAAGTGACATCACAAACGTATGTCCACACTCTGGATCTGTACATGAGCAATATAAATCTGCAGACGTACAAGAAAACCAATTAGTTTTTCCTATACGTGCTTTTTCACCACATTGATTGCAACTAACACGCATCGCCATTTGAATAACCCACCTTGATTTGATGAATCAATTATAAGTCAATTGCATGTTTATATGTACACTTATGATACTAATATTAGTCTTTGATTCGCTTTTACATCATTATCAGAATTTATCAATTCAATGACTTTACGAGCCAACGGAATTGACTCATTTTTCTTGTAAGTTTCATCTGCTTTAATCGGGTCGCCTAAGTTAGCTGTACCACTTGGAATGATTCCCGCTAAACCTGCAGGGAAGCGGTGGGCTGATAACATATCTTGAGCCGTTACACTTTTAATGGTGTTGAAATCATCTTTTGTCGCAATGTCACCAACGGGGATAATTTTAATACTGTCTTTGTTGCCGTTAGGAATATTGACAAATAAACTGCGAAAATTACCCACGCCTTTACTGCCTTGCATCGCTTGTTTTAGTTCATCTTCTTTTTTGCTGTCTAAACTTGGATCCGATGTGTAGAAAATAAAACCACAGTGAGCGCCGTTCTTATAATACTTGCGTCTAAATAGAGTTGCGTCTGTATTGAGCATGGCAGATTGTAATCCGCCGATATAATCAGGTACCCCATAGACTTGCTGATAAGGATCATATTGCTTCATAAAGATAATATCTTTAGCAGCATAGGTCTTATGGTCGCCATCACGCTGTAAATACTTATAACTACCGTCTTTACAAACACGTAGCCATACACTGGATAGGCACACTAATGCGATAACTTGATTGATACGATTGCGGATTTTTAGCAGTGCAGCATCACCAAATAAGCAATAGTTAAAGATAAAGGCTTCCAGCTCATGGCGTTGTAGTAATGGCGATAGGGTGATTTGTTCTGCGGCCATATTACGACGGCTGAAAATAATCGGTCCATGATAGGGATTACTTTTGCTGATCTGCAGTAGCGCTCCTCGGTCTAAAGGTGGTACCCAAAAATCATTATAATCATCAAAGTAAATGCCGCCTGTATCATCAATGCTATGTAACATGTCAAAAGGGTTAGCAGATTGCCATCCTTCAGTACCAAAGCTAAATACAGTAGTGGGATTGTTGTCTGCAGTCGTAGTTAGGCTGCTGTTGATATTGTTGTCCATGTAGAAGTCCGTTTCGTATTGTGATCAAGAGGTTCATTAGCTGCTGCATGTGATAGTGCAAAGAAAACATCGGCATGGCCTGTGGTTTCAGTACGATCAGCTTTAAAGGTCATAACATTGGTACTACCCGTAACGCCTCGTTTTATTGATAGAAAGCTAGCAGCTATATCTTTGTGTTCTGCATCCCAGCAAATACGTTGGCTTTCGATTAAATCAATCATCTTTAGTACCAGGCGATTTTTACTTTCAACACTGTAATGAATCGCATGTGCCTCACGAGGAAAGAGGTTGTAGAGCAAATCAAATACCCCTGAACCGATACCAGTAATATCTACCCCGATATAAGTCACATTATAGCGTTTGGTGATCTGCTTAATTTGCTCAACATGATGTTGAAAGTTGAGGCCACGCCAATGGTGTTTTTCTAAGACTCTGAACTTTTCACCGTCAAATTGTGGCGGTGCCAGCACTACCAAAGTGGCGTTATCCCGCGTTCTTGCCGGGTCATAACCCAACCACACTTCACGATTGGCAAAAGGTCGCACGTTCTTGGGCTTAAAGTCTCGCCAGCTACTTGCATCAACCCCGCATTTTTCTAATTGTTCAAACTTAAATACGCATTGAGCATCGTCAACGAAAATACACATGAACAAGTTTTTAAAATCATCATCACTGTATTCATCGCGTAGTTCGTCAACATCGAATAAACCACAGCCACCATTGGCCGCATCAACAATGGTGACGATGTAACGCCATTGTTTATCTGGACATAACCGACCACCATCGCGCATTTCGTCAAAGGATGGGAACTCTTTTTGTTGGCGGTCCTTGCGTTCACCTTTCCATTTATCACCCGTCCAAAAACCATAGGCAGGGTGGCCTTTAGCTGATGGTGTTGAAAAATAGGTTTTACGCCATTTTTTATGGGTAGCCATAGCGGATGCCAGTTTGTTGAGCTTTTCAAACTGGGGGATCCAAAAGTATTCATCAATATAAACATGGCCGTGGTATGACTGGGCGGTGTTGCTATTGGTTGATAAAAAACGTAACTCAGCATCACCATGGGCGGTTTTTAGTACGATAGGGTTACCGCTTAGTTCGACGCCTAAGAATTGCTTACCTAAGGCAATAATGTAACTGCGGAACACTTCTGCCTGCGCCCGTGATGCTGATAAAAATATCTGCGGGTCGCCAGTTAATACCGCTTGTTCTAATGCTTCACCTGCAAAGTAGTAGGTAGCACCAATTTGGCGTGATTTTAAAATATTACGGGTGCGCTGATGTAAGTTATTGCGCATATCATGTTGATATTCAAATAAACTATCGTGCCATTCTGTAAAATCTTCTGCCGTTAAATGGCTAACATCATTCTTTTTTGGACTGCCTTTCTTTTCTTTTTTATTGCTGCCTTTACTGCTTGATCGTTCCTTATTATTGGTGGAGTGATCACTATTCTCTGATGTAGGGGCTTTTTGTAATTGGGCGCGTTGCTTCTTCAATGTCACATGCTTATCAATCAGCATGCCGAGTTCTTTTATCTGATTAAGCGATTTCTCTGGTAAATCAGTCAGCATCACAATGCGTCTAGCGATAGCATCATCCACTTCTTCTTCACGTAGCAAATCACGCCAACAATATTTGTCAGCCCAATAATAAACAACCCGAGCATTGGGTAGCCCTAGTTCTAACCGTATTTCGTCAGGTGTCCAACGTCGCAAATATAGCCGTTTAGCTGCTTCACGAATTTCAGGAGAGTATGCCATGACGCAATGATACGCATAGTGATCATTCAAATGACTAATGAGTGTTCGACGTATTTCTGTTTTTCATCAAATCCGAATTGGGTAGAACGTCAACAGGTGCGAATGGTTACGCTATTGCGTATTCTTGCCGTGATTTGATAATTCGCTTGAATAACACTATGGATGAAGCATGGCAGGGAAGCTAAAAACCGGATGGATTCGGGTCGCCACGGAAGGCGACACTATTGATGGCCGTGCTATCAGTGGGCAAGACTTACTGGATATGGCGGAGTCCTATAACCCTAATGAATATGGAGCACGAATTTGGCCTGAACATTGGCGTTGGTACGCTTGCGGTGATGTGTTGGAAGTGAAGGCAGAAGAAGTCGACGGGCGTATGCGTTTGTTTGCTGTGTTAGCACCAAACTCAACAATGATTGAATTTAATCAGCAAGATCAAAAAGTATATAGCTCGATTGAGATTCAAGACAATTTTGCTAACACGGGTAAACCTTATTTGGCCGGACTTGCTATTACAGATTCTCCCGCCAGCCTTGGTACTGATCGTATTAAATTATTTTCAGCTAATTCCAATGGCCGTATTCATACTCAACCTGAATTATTCATGATGGATGAACTACATGAAGAAAAAGGCGTAATTCGTCGATTGTTTAGTTTTGGCAAGCAATCGCCAACCCCAAAACCTAAAGAAGAAGAAGCTATGAACACGGAACAGTTTGGTGCGTTAACGTCATCATTGACCGCACTTGCCGAAGGACAAACGGCATTAACAGGCTTATTAGAAAAGCATTTTTCTGTACAGCCTGATCAAGTAGTACCTGATGCCGTTCCCGAACCGGTATTAGAGCCTGAAGTCCCAAAGGATGGTGTAACGGCAGAACAGTTTAGTGGTTTAACAAATGCCCTTAACCAGTTGGCACAAGGTCAGAAAAGTCTAAATTCGCAATTCAGCAAGCTACTGGAAGAAAATCCAGATCAACGTCCAGATAATTCTGGCGGTGCTGATTTTGATACTAACTCATTGGTTTAAGGAAACAGTATGCAATTGAATCAAACGGCGAGTGCCAACTTAAATCAATATGCCCAACAACTGGCAAAAGCTTATGGCGTTACTTCCTCTGAAAAGCTGTTTTCTATTTCAGGACCGAAAGAAACCCAATTACGTCAGGCAATTTTAGAATCTGAAGCGTTCCTAAAGCGCATTACGGTTGTGGATGTTGATCAGATTGTTGGGCAGGTTGTCGATGTTGGCGCACTTGGCTTACATACTGGTCGTAAAGCTGATGGTCGCTTTAATAAAAAAGCTGATATTCGTGGTAACACTTACCAGCTAAAAGAAACGGATTCTTGCTGTGCGATCACATGGGATACGTTAAGTGTGTGGGCCAATAGTGGTAGTGCTGGCGAGTTTATGAAGTTGTTGAATAACTCGGCCAATATTGCTTTTGCATTGGATATGCTACGTGTCGGTTTCAATGGTGTTTCAGCTGCAGCAACCACCGATCCTGATACCAATACGAATGGTGAAGATGTCAATATTGGTTGGCAACAAATCATTGCGACTAAAAGTCCTGACCAAATTTGTAATCTTGATGTGTATTTAGATTATGCAGGTGGTGGTGATTATAAAACGTTGGATGCAATGGCATCGGATTTAATCAATAACTACATTCCTGCACAATTCCGTAGCCATCCGGGTTTAACGGTATTGGTTGGTGCTGATCTCGTCGCCGAAGAAAGTGCCCGCATTTATGACAATGCCGATAAGCCAAGTGAAAAGAAAGCCGCGCAGCAATTGCCGTTTTCTATTGCTGGTCGTCCTGCTGTGGTGCCGCCGTTCTTTCCGGGCAAGCGTATGGTAGTGACGATTTTAACCAATCTTCATATCTATACCCAAAAAGGTACCCGTCATCGTAAAGCGGAACATGTAGAAGATCGTAAAACGTTTGAAAATACCTATTTACGTTGGGAAGGCTATGCCGTTGGAAACCATAAATGCTATGCCGGATTCAATGAAGCAAAAGTGCATATTGGTGCCGATCCAACACCGGCTTCTATAACTGATACACCGTCAGCAGAGTAATGTTATGAGACGTTCCCCGTGTAGTCGAGATAGAGAAATAAAACATGCTCGTTCAACCGTGGAACGGGCTCATAAAACTGGGGTGTTATCACCAGAGTCAAACAGCTTACATTTACAGTTGATTGCGCTTGATGCTGATTTAAAACGTCTTAAAGAGCTTGATCGCATCCAAGACCGAATTACCATGAAGCGTGATGAACTGTTACCCAAGTACCAACCCTATGTGGAACGATATTTGGCAGAAGGTGATGTATTTAAAAATAGCCTGTTTGCACATGTTGTGGTTTGGTTATTTGATATTGAAGCGTTTGATCAGGCAATTAAGTGGGGCTTGGTGTGTATCGAACAAGACCAACCTACGCCCGATAATATAAAACGTAATTGGCCACATTTCATTGCTGACATGATATTGCAATGGTGCGAACGCCAAGCAGAAAACGGCCAACCTGTTGAACCGTATTGTTCAAGCATCTTTAGCAAAGTACGCCACGATTGGCGATTAAATGAAAAATTAACTGCAAAGTGGTTCAAGTTTGTCGGTTTACTGTTCATTCGAGATATGGACGGCAAACCGTTACCGAGTGCGATAGATGATGTTGAGAAATTGAAAGCCGCCCAAGCATTATTGCTTGAGGCGCATTCATATAATTCGAATATTGGGGTTAAGACCCTGATAGACAAAATAGATATGCGTATTCGTAAATTAGCGGATACCTGAACGACTACCGACCCCCAAGGGAACTGAGCCGAGGTAGTGCAGCAGCAATGCTAAACAATAACCAGTGACGCTTTTGTTTCCCTTACCCATTTAGGTGATGCGATGAGTTTTGGTGGCAAGCCCAATACTAGCGATACAACGAAAATAAGCGGCAATGGATGGCCTGATTTATTCACGGATGATTTCCGTCGTATTCGTCGCATTCCACCTGTTTTTGATAATGACTCAATGGCGATGGCAATAACCATTGCTGCGGATGCAGTGCAAGTTGAGTTAAGTCGGTTATGTGAAGCGGGTACCCCGCCAACCTTAACTGATGTACAAGCCGCGATTTATACACGTGCTGTTTATGCGCGTGCTCATGGTGATTTATTGCCAGAATTTGCGACGCAAGATCGACGTAAAGAAGCCAATAACATGGCAACCGATGAACCTGAACAGCAACACCAATTTTGGGCGCAATCAACCCGTGATATTCGCCAATTATTAGGCATGGGACGTTTTACGGTAGGGCTGATTTAATGACAACCCAAACTAAATTAGAACATTTAACCGCTTATTTGTTATCGCACTTAAATAGCAATTTATTGGATAACAAAATTGATGCGTGGCAAGAACGGGCAACGATTCAAGTTGACGGTGAAGACAGAGGCAATGGCGGCACGATTGCAGCCCAGTGGCGTTATCACGCGGTCGTTTCTATTGAAGATTTCCCGCATCAATTATTAGACCCACGAAACCTGTTCGCATTGGTGGCGTGTTGGTTGGCGGATTATGACCGTGACCGTAATTATGAAGAATTAGGCGATCCGGAAGTCAATATTGATGTGAATAACCACGAATCAGCCGATGTTGCCATTGAGCTAGAAATGATGGAACCCATCGAAATGATACCCGACTCTAACGGCATGATCACATGGCGTGGCGAAAAGTATCGAGTGCAAGCGGTGCCCATCGATGTTGCTGATGATGTCGAGGTGAGCAATGACCCTGGCTATTCAGCTTAATGAACGTGACCGCTTAAAAACTATCGAAAAAATGGCATTACTTGCCATGCCACCTAAAAAGAGAATTTGGTTACTCAAATCACTTGGTCGGTGGGAACGCCAGAATGCTAGACGTAGAATTAGCCAACAAAAAGATATTGATGGTAAAGCACTAGCATCACGTAAAGGTAAAACAAAAGGCAAGATGCTAAAGCGGTTAGGCAAAGGGTTAGAGCCTTATGTCAAAAATGCCAACCGTTTAGAACTGACATGGGGTAACCGTTTAACAGGTCGAATTGCAGCAAGGCATCATACAGGCCAGCCGCAGAAAATGACTGCCAGCCAAATGCGCAAACGCTGGGGAACACCGAATTATTCGGCACCATGCACTAAAGGCCAAGCCCGTAAATTGCGTGAGTTGGGTTATACCGTTGCCAAGAAAAATGGCAAGGGCAAGAAAAAGCCCACATTGCGTTACTTAATGGAAACCGTTAGCCATGGCAAAGCAGGGTTAATTATTCGTGAGTTAAGTAACCAACCTCATACCGTCGCATGGGATATTCCGTTACCAGAGCGAAAGATTCTAGGTAGCAAAGAACAGGATGTTAATCGTCAGCTTATTAAATTAATTGAGCAGGCAAATAAAAGGAATTAGGAATGGCTATTGGTCAGGTAGAGGTTAATAACCTCAACTTAGGGCAAGGTAGTGCGCCCGAAATTGAACGCCACTTTTTGTTTATTGGTCGAACTGCCAAAACAGAATTACAAGGCACTGTTACGCGTATTAACGCTGCCACTAATTTAGATGATGTGGTGGCAAATGATGCGCTTGGTAATAACGTTATTGCAGCACAAGCCAACGGCAAACAAAACTGGACAGCTGCAATTTATGGTTTGGGTGATGGTGCCTCTTGGGAAGATGCGATCGACCATGCTAATCAATCAGACAGCTTTGAAGCCGTGGTGTTGGTTGATGTAACCACAGATAAAGCCCAATTTGATTTAATGCAGGCAAAAGCTGAATCATTAACTAGCAAGCTAGGTCGCTGGATTTTCATTCTAGCTGCTACTCCTGGTATCGATAGTGAAGCTCAAACTTGGGCAGCCTATGAAACCGCGATGCTTGAATTAGTTAAAGATGTGGCTGCGCGTTGGGTTGTGCCAGTACCAATGCTTAACGGCAACAATATCGGTGTGCTAGCTGGGCGTTTATGTGATCGCATAGTAACGGTCGCAGATACACCAATGCGTGTTGCTACCGGTTCGGTGTTGTTATTAGGTGCGATGCCAACGGATAGCGCAGGTAAGTTACTGGAAATGTCCACTGTTACCACTTTAGCCAATGCCCGTTATTCAGTGCCTCAGACTTACCCCGATTATGAGGGTGTGTATTGGTCTGATGCCATGACGTTGGAAACCAAAACGGGTGATTATCAGTTTTTGGAATATGTCCGTCCGGTACACAAAGCCAATCGTCGTGTGCGTTTCAAGGCTATTAGCCGTATTGGTGATCGCATTCTTAATTCAACACCGCCAAGCATTGAACTAAACCGCAGCTTTTTTCGCAAAGTATTGTTCGATATGGCATTCACCACTGAAATTGGCGGTATCACCTTCCCCGGTGAAATCATGACTCCGCGTGATGAAGATGTGCAAATTGTGTGGGAAACCAAAACCAAAGTGGTGATCAGCATCATGGTGAGACCTCACAATTGCCCTAAATACATCGTGGTTAATATCGCGTTGGATTTGAGCCACGGAACGGAGAAATAACTTATGTCGATGCGTATTTCTGGCAAGAACATGCACTTCACCTTGGGTGATATTAAGTTAAAGGCGCAAAAGGTCACGTTATCTATTACCGACAATTCAGCGGTTAATAAAACAGGTGGTGTACCTGATGGTTATGTGGATGGTGATGTGGAAGCTTCGGGCGAAATGGAACTCGCCACCTCCCAATTTAACTTGTTAAGTAAAGCGGCTAAAAATGCGGGCTCATGGCGTGGTTTACCTGATTTTGATGCTATGTGGTACGGCAAAATTGATAAAGACGAACTCAAAATTGAAGCCTTTGGTTGTCGTATTAAATTATCTGATTTGCTTGATATTGATGCCAATGGCGGCAGTGCTTTAGTTCATAAAGTGCCGTTTGATGTTACCGATCCTAAATTCGTTCGTATTAATGGTGTGCCTTACCTGCGCGATGACGAAACTAGCGATTTAGTGCAGTAGGGGGCTGGATGGCAGATGTTATTGATAACGGCTGTGAAACGGAAGCCAAATTCACCGAAATGGCGTTGGCGAATCATCGAGCAAAATCATTTAAGCCACAAAAGAAAAGTGCGGCAGAGTGTGAAGAATGCGGCGACCCAATCCCCATTGCTCGCCAATTAGCGGTGCCGGGGTGTCAATGTTGCGTAATGTGCCAACAGCTAAAGGAATAGCTCAATGCATGATTGGTGGGATCGATTAACAAGCTGGATTGCTTACACAATTTCAGCATTTGGAGTGATCATTAGTTCACTCTCAATGGAAGATTTATATTTTATGTCGTCCATTGCTGTGGGGGTTATCGCCTTGTTATTGAATGTTTGGCATAAGCGAGTAATGCAGCGTATTGCTAGAGAAAAAGGGATTTATCTCAATGAACAAGTTTAAAAAGATAGTGTGCAGTGTGGTCGCTGCCATTGGTGTGTTGGCGGGTGGTGTTGCTGTTGAATCAACCGCGCCAGTGGGCCAAGTGGTGATTGCAGGTGAAAAGGTTGCCACAGTAAAAACCAGTCCTGCAGGTTTCGCATTAATGGGCAATGCAGAGGGGTGCCGCTTAGATCCTTATAAGTGTCCGGCAGGTTTAGTCACTAATGGCATCGGTAATACTCACGGGGTACCAGAGCGACCTATTGATATTACCCAAGTGGTAAAAGATTGGGCGGTGAATGTTGAACAGGCGGAACAATGCTTAGTGAACATAGCTCCCAAAGATAACCCCATGAGCCAAGGCCAGCATGATGCCTTTGCCTCATTTGTATTTAATACCGGTTGTACTCGATTTTTAAAAAATAAAGATGGTACCTCAACCCAAATAGCACGATTGATTAAGCAAGGTGAGTATGTCCAAGCCTGCGGCCAGTTAAAACGGTGGGTATATGGAGGAGGTAAGAAATTGCAAGGATTGGTAACTCGACGGGGTAATGAATATGACCGTTGCATGGCAGTGGATTAAAAAAGCATTAGTGATCCTGCCGTGGGTATTGGTGGCGTACTTAGCGTTATCAGTACGGGCGTTAGAAGTTCAAAAGCTAACGGCGCAACAAAGTCGTGATCAGGCGTTAATGGTGAATCAAGTTAACCATGCCCAAATACAACAATTAGTTAGTCGTAATCGCACCATTAGCCAGTTATTACAACAACGCCAACAATTACACATAGCGCAGGAGGCTAAGTCGCATGAAACCACAGCAGCACTGCGCAAAGCGTTGGCAACAAAGGCATGTTATCAGAAGCCTTGGCCTGATGATGTTATTAAGCGGTTGCAGCAACCCTATTAATCCGGTGCAAGTTGAAGTGATCACCTTGTTACCCGAGCCCAGTTTAATCACTCAGTGTAATAAACCGAGATTAACAGGCACCACGCCAGCCCAAACAGCGGCAGACGATGTGCCACGGCTAAAACTGGCATTATCGCAATGCGCAGCCCAAGTCCAAGATTATTTAACATGGTACGCAGAACAAGCGGCCTTATTAACAAAGTGAGTTAACACATGGAACAGAAAAAAGTTGTATTAGAAATTGGCGGTCAATCATTGTCATTTGTACCAACAGAAGTTGATTACAACGATTACATGAATGAACTCATGCCAGATAACAAAGTGGCTCCTGCGCATAACTTTGTATTCAACACTGCAGTTGAAGCAAGCAAACCCGTATTGCGTGACATTACCGCCAATAACCCTGCTGCAGTAGTACAGATTGCAGGTGTGTTAATGCAAGAGTTCGCGCCAGCATTAGATATTAAAGTAAAAAAATAGATGCCTTGGTTACGGCATTAGATCGTAACGACTTTGGCAAAATGTTGGCTTGGCGACGTAAGTGGCTGCCAAGCGAAAACGACAATGAAGCCAATTTAGCCCGCGCAGTGTGGTTAGAAAAAAATCACTG
This sequence comes from Photobacterium kishitanii, assembly GCF_000613045.3. NCBI lineage: Bacteria > Pseudomonadati > Pseudomonadota > Gammaproteobacteria > Vibrionales > Vibrionaceae > Photobacterium > Photobacterium kishitanii. Next base: position 1,468,236 of record NZ_LN794353.1, read on the forward strand.
GGAAAATATGGCAATTGCCACGGCTAATGGAGTAGCTAAGGCGTTTAGTAGTTAAAGCAAGGATGCAATTTTGAGCCTACCTGATGCGCTAATGTTCCAAGTCGGACTGATAGATAGAATCAGTAAACCGATTGCTCATATTCAACGCCAATTCGGTGATCTTGGTCGGGAATACCGTTCGGGTACCCATACCATGATTGCGGGTGCTGCAGGTGTTGCGGGAGCGGGTTTTGCCCTGCAAGCAGCATTGATGCCCGCCATTGAAATGGATAGAGCACTTGGTGAAGTTAAAGCCTTGGGTGTGGCTGATGAAGCATTAAGTGCAGTAGCAAAAGAGGCAATGTTCTTCTCTGCAAAATACGGCCAAGCTGCAGTGGATGTGGTGCGTCATTCAGAGACTATCACTAATTATATGGGGCAGATGCCCGGCCACGTGTTGGCGTCTGTTTCTCGTAGTTCAGCAACGTTAGCCATGGCAATGAAGTCGGACGCTGACACTGTTGGGGTTTATATGAAAACCTTATACGGGAATTATCAGCAACAGGCTGATGCCATGGGAAAAGATGTTTGGGCAGCACAAGTGGCAGGCATGACAGCCGAAGTTAAAAAGCTATACGGCACCAACATGGACCAACTTAGTGGCATGGTTGATGGTATGCACTCGTTAACATCAAGCCTTGGTGTTGGGCTGCCTGAACAATTAGCTGTATTAGGTTTGCTGAATACTCAAATGAGCGAGGGTGACGCTGTCACTCAATATACCAACTTTTTAGAAGGTGCGATTGGGGCACAAGAAAAGTTAGGCGTTAGCTTGGTTGATAGCCAAGGCAATTTGCTGCCAATGCTAGATGTTTTGAAGAAGATAAAGCCTTTGATTGCGGGAATGTCAGGGATTGAAGCCCGTAATTTTCTAGATAGCGCAGGCTTAGGTGATGGTTCATTAATGCTAATGAACATGATTGAAAAAACTGACCAACTCACACATGGCATTAATACTTTGGGTAAGGTTAAAGGCATGGAAGCTGCCACCAAGATGGCCGCCACGATGACCGATCAATGGCAACGATTAGAGCAGGGATTGAATTCAGTTCGAATTGCTTTTGGTTATGCGGTAATGCCAGCCGTATTAGAGGTGGTCAGTGCGTTATCCAATGGTGCCCAAACCTTGGTTCAATGGACAACAATTTTACCTAATATTACCCGCTACATTGGTTATGCCGTGATTGGTTTCTTTGGCCTTGTTGCTGCAGGTGGCATGTTTACCTTAATGATGGGATTAGGCAAACAAGCCATGGTCGGTTACATGATGGTAGCTAAAACATGGTCGGTTATGAATTTATTGCTTACTAGTGGATTAGTAGCATTAAGAACTGCTTTGTTTGGTGCTTATATGGTGATGGTCGCTAACCCGATTTTTCTGATTGTTGCTGCAGTTGTGGCGGTCATCGCTGCCATTGGTGCCTTGGTTTATTACTGGGATGATCTCAAAGCCAGTTTCGGCGATACCACATGGTTTCAACTCTTAGAAGGCGCAATTACATTAATGACGGCACCGTTTATGGCCGCGTTTGAATTGGTCAAAGGTGGTTGGCAATGGGTAATGAGTGGCTTTACTGATACTAGCGGTTTTGATGGTTTATTTGCTGTTGCTGAAAAACTACGTGGTGTGTTTGGCGCTGTGTTTAGTTGGATAATGGAACAATTCGGCAAAGTGTGGAGCATGGCAAAGTCGGTTATGTCATTAATCCCCGGCATGGGTGGCGATGATGAAACGGGAAAATCTAAGTCAGTACAACAAGCAACCCCACGAGCCAATATTCCTCAAGGCGGTGCGGCTAAAAATATAGCTTCTTATACATCGGCATCAACCAGTTATGGCCCGATTAACATGCAAGTTAGTCAAATGAACTCACCGCAAGATTTTGCCTCTGAAATGGAAATGGTGGCGGGATAATGAAGTACCAGGATTTATTAATAGTAAATGGTGATCTTGTTTTAGATGCAGGACGTAACCCTGAAGTGATTCAAGACCGCGCGGTTATTGCTCAAGATATTAAACACGCCATTCTTGAAAGCCAATTAGCGGTAATGATGATTGCAGAACGCAGCCAATCTAAAAAAGCCGATATTCGCACTCAAATTGAATTATTGGTGGAAGAAGATGTGCGCTTGGTGCCGGGAACTGTACGCATTGAAGAACCTCGCTATGGCACTTTGTATATTTTTGCCCAAACCACCGATTTTGGTGATGTGTCGTTTTCAGTGATTGAGGCCAACGATGAATAATATTCCTAAGCCTGATTTTACCCAAATGGCAAAAGATGCAGGGGTGCCGTTAGATGAAGCCAGTTGGAAAAAGGCACTAAAAGAAGAAGCTGATAAGCAAGGTTCTATGATTGCTAACGATAGCCGTTTTTCACCATTCTGGCGATTGATAGAACATTTAGTGGTAAAGCCAACGGTATGGTTGGTTACAACATTATTAGTCGGTTATGTGTTGCCAAATATGTTTGTCGCTACTGCCGTTGATCAGTGGTTAGATTTATGGGCATGGCAATATAACTTAAAGCGTAAACCTGCTAGCCGCGCCAGTGGTGTGGTGGTGTTTGCTCGCAGTGCCAGTAAAGAGCCCGCGATTGTAATCCCTGCCGGAACATGGATTCAAACCGAACCGATTAATGGCACCGTTTATCGGGTCAAAGTTACAGTTGATACCACATTGACAGAAAATGACCTCACAGTGATGGCCGATGTAACCGCAGAAGATTGCGGGGCGGCGTTTAACTTAGGTGCAGGTTATTACCATGTGTTAAGTAAAGCCATTCCCGGCATTGCATCGGTAAGTAATGAAGCGGATTGGTTAACAGCTGCGGGAGCAGATGCTGAATCTAACGATGATTTACGCTTGCGGATCCGCAACCAATTTACCAGTGTTGCTAAGTGGCATATTGATGCGGCTTATCGTGCCTTACTCACCGCCCGCGCAGGTATCAATAACGACAATGTTTATTTTGAACACAATGCACCTCGTGGTGCGGGTACCGCCAATGCCTTTATTTTGTTAGACACTGGCGAACCAGCACAAGCGATGATTGATGATCTTAATACCTACATTAAAAACCAAGGTCAACATGGCCATGGTGATGATTTATTAGTGATGGCAATGCCAAACACTGAGATTGAAATAGGCTGTAATTTGTATCCGTTCCCGTCATTAACTGCAGAAGAACGCCAAATATTAATTGAACAAGTGGAATTATTTATTGGTACCGCTTTTCGTGAAAATACCGATTACAACGCTACTCGCACCGAACCTGCGACACGATTTAGTTTTTCACGCTTAGGCCAAGAATTACACCGTCAGTTTAGTGGTATTGAATCATTAGAATTTGATAACCGTGATTTTGTTACAGGCATGAATGTGCCACGCATTAAAACCCTCGGGGTGATCGATGCAACTGCCTAAATTAAAGCTACCGTTTTGGATGGGTCGTGGTGAGCTGGCAAAGCTGGCGTTAGTTTTTCATGGTTATTGGCAACGGGTTAAAACGGTATTGGAATTGCCATTAAAGCAATTAGACCCAATGACCGCACCTATCGGCATTGTTGATTTATTGGCATGGCAACGTGATGTGCAGCGGTTAGCCAAAGAGCCAGAAACCATTTACCGCATTCGTGTGGCTTTTGCTTATCAGTTCGCCAGTGGTGCGGGTTCGGTGGCTGGTTGGCATGACATGTTTGAAAAACTGGGCTTTGCGCATATCACTCTTGATGAACGTTTAAGCCATGTTGATTGGGATGTAATTAGCTTAAAAATCCGTGATGGTGATTTAAGTAGCATTCCGGGTTTATTGGATGAAATGTGTCGCCAGTATGGACGAACTTGTCGACGCTACCAATACACTACTTATTTAGAAATGCCGATTATGGCCAACCCCAATTTATTAGATGGTGATCAGCAGATTGCCGTTGCTACAACAAAACTTGAAGTGATGGTGCTACCAAGCCCACAAACAATGGATATGGATTTTGAATGCGTAGTGGCAACAAGCCGCGCATAGTCAAGGATGAAACAATGAGCAATACAGCAACCGTTATTACTACCAAAGCAGGTGAGGCATTAATTGCCCAGATGCAGGCTGAAAATAAAGTATTGGTGATCGATAAGTTTATTTTCGCCAACGTACCTAATCGCCCTGCGTTCCCAAACCGTGATGATGTTGTGCCGGTTGAACATGTGGTGCATGAATCTGCAGTACATGAGCAAGGCCGCTTAACTGAAAATTCCGTGATTTATTCCACCACACTGGCAAGTAATGTTGGTCCTTTCTCGTTTAACTGGTCGGGTTTATTTTGCTCTGAACACAATGTGCTTGTTGCTATTAACTTTCCGCCGCCAGTAGATAAAACCGTTGATGCACCGGGTATCACGGGTAATACCTTAGTGCGTTCTTTCGTATTGGAATATAAAGGTATTAGCGAAACAACCAATATCACGGTTGATCCATCAAGCTGGCAATATGATGCCCATAAACGCATGTCAAAAATGGATAACGACACCGCGCAAGCAATCATCGACCAAAACGGCAAAGATTGGTTTATTGATGATGGCTTTATTGTTACGCCACAATCGAGTGCTTATAGCATTAAAGCGGGTGCAGGTTATGTGTCAGGCCATCGCATTAGCCTTGGTTTTGATCGCATCATTCAGGTGCCAGAAAAACCAGCTTTTATTTATGTTGATGCATTCCGCGAAGGTTCACCAACAGGTGAATGGCAAACGAAATTTACCTTTGTTGTCGCTGCTGATGAAAAAGACGATTACACCGATGCCCAAGGCGTAAACCACTTTGTGTGCAAGATAGCGCAGGTGTTGGCTGATGGTAGTGTGGCGGATATGCGATCAAGTGGGGTTGTAGCAGATAAAACTTGGGTTGCAGAATATGTACCGCGTAAACAAGTAGAGAATGTTCAAGTTTTAAAAATGCAATCAGCTTTGGTTGGAGAAAGATTTGAGACTAAATATCACACTTATTTAGGGATGGGTGCTGCTAATTATCGTGTTTATGCATCTACCGATATAGTGCCTAATCATGGTGGTGAAACAGCTGCAGGAATTGCCGATGAAATGGGTGCGGGTTTTCTTCTAGCTAATGGTAATTACGCTATTATTGAGTACCGAACATATATACATCCGGAACAATGGGGGTTAAATAATAATCAGGCATTTTCTGGTTGTAATGCTGACCGCATAAACGCAATGATTGAGTATTCGGCACCATATAAATGGATGGGATCAATTAGCTCTACAAAAGCGGAATTAGGGAAATTAAGAGCGCGAATTTATGGTGGTATTGGACCATGGAAAATTAAGAAGCCTATATTATTGAATGCTTTTATGAACTGGGAAGGTATTCGAGTTGGTGCGTTTTACAATAACCCTAATTTTGGAACAATTATTCATGCAGACTTTGATAGTAAAGATCTCTTTGCATTAGATGCTGCTCCTTGGCATGCAGATGGTGTTCGTTATTTAGGTCGAGAGTATTCCCGAGGGCATTGGGATAATGGATATATTGCAGGTTGTATGGGAATGAATATAAATAGTTTGCAATGTTTTGTTGTTAATAATCGGAATTTACGAGGTGTCGTTAATTTAGCAGCAGCAACACAGTCTTTTGTAAATAAAAATAGGTTTGTTGGTGCGAATATTGGAATTCAGGTATCGGTTGCATGGGCTGGTTCTATTGAAAATAACAATATAGGTGCAAGAGCTATTGGTCTTTATAATGGTGCTGATGTAACTACCTATGGCTGTGAAAATAATTACTTATATGGGACGGGGACGCCACCGACAAAAGAAGAGTTTGATTGGCCAGATTTTCCCAATGAATCAGTAAAATATAAAACTGCAGGGATTGTTTCACGTTATGGTAATCCACATGCAGAAGATAATACCATTGAACATTTTCAACATGGTATCCGTGGAACGAACTGCTTATCTGCTAATTATTATGATAATTACATGGAAGGTGTTAGTGAATATTGTTATGTATTTCATACAATGTCTGCAAATGTTAACGTTGGCTATACACACTGTCAGAATGCCCAATTAATGTGGGTTGAAGGTTCTGCCGCGCATAATCGTATAAAATTTGATATTAGTGGTAGCCAAAATGTAATCGTGCTTGAAGCTGGCCATATTGGTTATGTTGAAGTTGATATAATTGGAGCCAAAAAGTCAGGAGTAGGTAAGAAGTTTAATTCTTATATTAATTTTATCGGTTTAGCCGAAGAATATTCTAATATTTATATAGATCCTGATTCTGGAGATGATAATAATTGGGGGTTTTTCAGAAATGCGCCTGTTCAAACCGTTCAAGGTGCTTTAAATCGTTGTCGTCATGGGCATAAGAATATTATTTATTGCCCAGCAGGAAAAATAATTCCTACTAAACAACATATTGGCGCAGATCTTATTACTGATTTTATCTGGTCGCAAACAAATACATCAATAGAATTTGTAAAAGATGGACGAGGTAATAATCCAATAATTAATATTACAACAACGAATGATATATCACATATGATCCCATTGATGGATGTCGTGATTAGATTACGTGATATTAATGTAAGTCAGAAAAACTCCTCAAACCTGACCTATAGTTCAGTATTTTATTGTTCTGGTAATAATGATATTCATTTAATTAACTCTAATATCGATTTACAACATGCATTGTTAACTGCAAAGTATGATAGTGCATCGAATATAAGGGTTGTACATAGTGGTGGTGTACTTAATGGCGGTGCATACGCAAATACAAATAGCTATGCTGGAGGGATGACATATATAGCTGTTGCTAACAATACTACTGTATCCGGTACAGTTGTTGGTGGCAACTCTAAAACAATGAAATTAGTTGGTATTATTTAATATGCTAACCCTAGACGGAACTCAATTACCACTAAAAAACCTGCGCATTAGTGTCCGTCAACAATTGGCCGGAAAGGATATGTCTGGCCAATCGTCAGCGACCGACCAAGCGGAAACAGGTACTAAAGGCAAAGTGCTGGCAATTGCTGGCATCATCCCATTCAACCAATCAACGCTACTAACTCAAATATTCAGCATGGCAGATACTCAAGATAATGGTGCCCGCCATGTTTTCCGTATAAGCAACCGCACAGCGGAAACCCTAAAGATTCGCCAAGTTAAATTCCAAGGAACGATTCGTGCTGATGAACAAGCCAACTTAAGACAATGGCAAGTGGCCTTTGAATTAATTGAGCATTTATCAGTGCCGGAACGTAAGGAGCTGCGCCAACCGGATAAACCTGCCGCACAACAAAAAGTGCAAGGGGAAACCACGCCAGTAACCAGCACAGAACAAAACGATGATGTACCGCCAGATACTGCAGTGGAACTAACCGGAGTCATGGGCGTATTAAAACGGATTGATAACCAACTTGCATGAATAAAGACATTAATAGTAAATTCCTTTGCCGCGCCTATTTAGGTGCGGTAAAAGTTAAAACCAAAAGTCATCGTATCGTCTTTAATGAAAATATCCCCGGACGATGTACTATCACCGTTGAAGGTAGTCCCAACGTTAACACCATTGTTGCGGTCGATTTAGGTTGGGGCGATGCCATTAGCCGTGTGTTCTTAGGTTATATTGAACGGGTACAACCTGCCGATAATGGTTGGTCCGTTATCTTCTGCCGTGAATTATCCGCTATCTTGTTCAAACCATTAAACGTAATGATGCGCCACCCCATACTAATGCAGCTGCTTGGGGAAGTAACCGATAAAACCGGATTGCAATTTGTGGTACCAGAACGCGCCTATAGTAAGACGGCCATCCCGTGTTTTTATTCTGATGGTAACGGCTATCGCATTATGGACGAATTAGCCCAAGCATTTAGTATTGATGATCTATTCTGGCAGCAACAAGGCAACGGCCAAATTTACGTGGGAAGTTGGGCCGATTCTTATTGGTCAAATAAACCTATCACCATACCCGCCCAATTAATGACGGGCCAAACCGCCACCAAATCAGTACAAGTGCCAGCTATCCCTAAGTTAAAGCCCGGTGTGGTGGTTAATGGCTTGCGGTTATCAGCGGTTGAGTTTTCAGATACGGAGGCAAAGCTAACATGGAAAACACAATAAGGCGGATTATCTATCGCTTGTTTCCAGAGCTAACGGGTAAATGGCATTTGCCTCGATGGGGTAAAGTGGTGGCATTACCTGAGCTACCAAACGAGGGCGATTATTCTGATCGCTTTTATCCCCATTACGCGGTTGATATTGTATTGCTCGATGAAAAGGGCGTTGAATATAAAGACAAAGCCCCATTATTAGCAGTGCCGTTACCAGTGCCGGGATTAGGTGATCATGCTGGAAGATTAGAACCGCCCGCAATTGGCAGCATTGTAGAGATAGGTTTTATCTTTGGCCAACCGGATAAACCCTTTATTCGTTGCGTGCTGCCACTTGGATTTAAACTACCAGGAATAAAAGTAGGGGAAAGCCGTTACCAAAAGCGCAAAGGGGTTTACCAGCTAGTAGACCAAGATGGTAACTTTGTTGATGAAACCGATGTGCTAGCCTCGCTGCAGTGCAAAGTACGTAAGGTGTTAGCTTCTGAATCACAAAGCTATCAAAGCCCTAAGACATGGGTAGGTTCTGAAAAAGAAAATGTGCTGAGTTTACTCAGTGATCTAATGCAAGTAGTCACGGAGCTATCAAGTACCTTAGCCAGTCATACTCATAACAGCCCATGGGGAACCTACAACCCAACCTAATCAAAGTGACTACATTACAGGCCATGGCAAAGCATCAACCAAATTAAAGCAACGCTTGGATTCCATCACTAAATAAACCGCTCTAATAATACCTACTTCAACGCCCACACAAGGGCGTTTTTTTATGCCTGTCGATAAGGTATGGAACAACAATCACCAACCCAACCACGAAGTGCACAGCCCCTCACGGAATCTGTCACGGTGACGTAAACCCTACGGAAACCGCACTACTCCTCCCCACCTGCAGGCTTTACGATCTAAAAATTTTTACAGTTTTATTTTTCGCAGTTCTGGCTGTGTAGAACTGCAGCAAATTAACGCACAAGCCCAGTAATAGCGGGGCTTGGCAGCTTGAGTGATGCGCTTAAATGCTATTCAGAGCCTTAAATAAAATTTCAATGAATGATCTAAATTACACCTTTTTTCAGTTTAATGATCACGTTTAATGATCTTGGTTGATTGTTAAGTCATTGATACCATTGGAGGTCGTGTGTTTTTCGTGGCGTTTTTTGACAAACTAATGATCACGGTTGTTTTTCAGTAATGACACAATGCCAGTATTTGCGTGGGTTGTAGGGGGATTTGGAGAAATGAAAAACTGAAATTTATAGTTTGTGTTTTTTACTTTTTTTACTTTTTTTACTGATTTTACTATTATTTAGAGTGAACGTTCACTCATACAATATGAGTGTGGTATTATATTAGAATGTTGCTATTCAGACTTATAAAATACATTTATTACTTTCTTCATCGATCACCTATTAATAGATAAAAAACACACTCAATATCATGATATCGAGTGATTAAGTTGGTTATTGCTATTCGGTTTTGAAGATATGTTTTGTGTGAAAGTAAGAAGACTTATTAATATATGGCTATGTTAAAGCGGGGAAAATATGAGAACAAGTAAATATCGAATAGGTTCACTTTCATCTAGTGAGCCAAGGAAAACAGAATTCATGATAGAGCATAGATTATTGCCGATCGCTTGGTATAAAGATATGAGAGAAAAAACCAATATTTTGTGGCAATTACAAAATTTAGATCTGTCATGGCGATGTTGCCACGAGAACCATAGAGCTTTGCAACAATATGTTGAAAGTCACAAAAAGGTGCTTTCTATTTCTTCGGAAATACACCTTTTGACGGATGAAGTTCAAGATGCGTTTGTAAAATTATCTCAGTTAATTACTAACTCTCTGGTTTCGTATACAGTGTGTTTGAATATGTGTGAACAGTATATGGAAAAAGTATATACTAAAGATAACGAAGCATTTCAACTCTGGAATAACTTTCGGAAGGAACTCCACAAAGACACTTTTGAGTACAAGTTTGGTTATGTCTTGAGAAACTATACTCAACATTATGGATTACCGGTGTCTGAAATATATATATCAACGGATTCTGTTTCGTTGACAGATATTCAAGTTTTTGCGTTGACGGAAAAATTATTTAATGGAAGTTTTAAATGGCCTAGTGATTTAGAGAGTGTACTACAAGCGCTAGATTCAGGGAAAGTCGATATAAATTTAGTTTTAATAGAGTACTTGAAGTGTGTTGATAAAGTTTATGCAGGTGTATTACGTAGTCATATAGAAGAATTATCTGCTTGTGACATGTATTTGAGTAATCTATGCAGAGAATTCAAAATTAAGTCTTGTGAATATCCAGTCGTATTTAAAGGCGATATTCTTCAAGGTGACGAAGTTCCAAAAGAGAAAGAGTTTATCCCCGTTTATATTTTGAAAAGAATGAAGGAAATTTGGGTGGAGAAGTTGAGCTTCAATATAACAAAGCATTAAAGAGTAACTTCCAACGCTTGGCATTTTTTATTCTATTGGTAGGTTTCGTATTGACGGTGTGGTGTGGTTATCTATTTGATTTTTTTATGATCTTTTAATGATTTTTTAACAGCGAAAGGCAAGTGGTTAAATTGCTTGCCAACCCAGCTCGATACTACTGTACGCTTATCTTTGTTGTGTCCGTCTTGGAATTCTGGCGTTACTGTTAATAGCGCTTTTTTGAGTTTATTTTCAACCTTATCTGATCCACTTTCTGTTTTAGGTGTTTTTATAGAAAATGTACTCATCAGCAGTGAGAATATTAACGCCTGCCATATCCAGTCATTATTATCGAACGAAGAAATAAAAAAACCATAGCTTAAAAATATTATAGAGAATATTTTTATGAATTTAATAGAATTATCCTTTTTCATTTTAGCTCTATCTTTATTCAGTAGTTAATGAAGATGTTCTACTCTTTTTAGTTAAATAGAAAAGAGATAACAGTCAAACTTAGCGTTAGGCGAGACTAGGTACGCGTTAATAAGTTTGATGTTAAATCACCGCCTATTGTGACGATTTTTGTATCTGCGCAGTAGCTGAGTTAATTGGCTACTTCTAAATACTGCTGCTATCCATATCTCTTTAGTAGAGTTTGAACTCTAATTCATTTCTGTCCATAAATGTGTTAGCGATTAATTGAGGTTAAAATTACCTGTCGCCACTGTGTCGCCACTTGCTAGTTTTTACACTAAAAAAGGCTTAAGTTACTCATTTAAGGATTTTGTGTTTTTATTCATTATTTTGAATAAAAACGGCCACCTAATTAGGTGGCCGCTGGCTTGGTGCTTATAGAGAATCGGTATTAACGAAGATCATCAGCAACAGCAAGCACTGCTGCTAGCGTGTCGTGACCAAAGCCAATACTGCGCTCTGGAGACCAGCCGTATAGGCTATCTGGTTGATTATTATGATCTTTAAATGGCATTTCAACAGTGTAAGACAAGCAGTTAAATTGCTCGCCCACCCAGTTTGATGCCACTGTTAGGTTCGCTTCGCCTGGTTTATCTTTGCCGTAGCCGTGTTCGTCTTGGAATTCTGGCGTTACTGTTAATAGCGCTTGTTTGAATTTATTTTCAAGATTTTCAAGGCGCGCATCGTATGATGGAATGCCTTCAGAACCAGCAACGAAGTTAAATGGAATTGCTTCATCACCATGAATATCAAGGAACATATCCACGCCTGTTGCTATCATCTTTTCACGGACGTAGAAAACTTCAGGGCTTTTTTCTAGTGATGGTGTTTGCCATTCGCGGTTAAGGTTAACGCCAATCGCATTTAAACGTAGATGACCACGTGCGCTACCATCTGGGTTCATGTTAGGTACAACATAGAATACAGCTTTGTTTAGTAAGGCACGACCAACGGTATCAGTTTCATCTAATAGGCGTTGAACGAGACCTTCAACAAACCATTCTGCCATTGTTTCACCTGGGTGCTGACGTGCAATAACCCAGATTTTTTTCTTCGCTGTTTCTTCACTATCTGCTGCGTGCTCATCACCAATAACCAATAGGCTGACATCACGGTTATCAAGTGTATGGCCGAGTGTTTCTAGGCGACAGTTATAGTGACTTTGCGCTAGGTGCAATAGATCTTGATGACGATCGTAGCTGTACGGTGCAAAGTAAGCGAAGTACATTGATTCATTTTCAGGAATAACCGTAAACGTTAATGTGTCACCATCAAATTCTGAAGGGATACGGAACCACTCTTCACGATCATAAGAGGCAACAACATCATAACCGTTCCAACCTTCAGGGTAGGCTGAGTTAGCAAGATCTAACAACTTAATAGTATGAGGCTGCTGTGCTTCTGATTCTAAACGGAAGTGAAACCATTGATGTAGTTCAGATTGGTTATCGTTAGGAATACTTAGCTGAATGTCGTCTTTATGATCTGCTTTAACAACATTGATGCTACCGCTTTCAAAGTTACTGAAAATTTTCATGGTGTTTACTCGTTATCATTATAAGTATTGAATTAGGCTATCACAAACCACAGCAATCGATAATGATTTTTGTTCATCAAAATAAGGTTCCATTGTTTAGCTGAGTGATAAATCATCAATGGTGCTGTTTAGAAGCATCAACCGTATAAAATAGTGATTATTGGCGTCGATAGGGTGCCGTTGTTGGAATCTAATAATACAGCTATGTATAAAATGCATATTTTTTATTAAAACATCAATTAAAGTACATTAATGTGATTGAGTCAGCTTTTTGAGTGATAATTTATGCAGTGATAGTGGTGGTGATATGCTTTATGTGGCTGGTTATCTTGAAAGTGGTGTGTTATTTGTATCAGCTTACCCATAGTGATTATTTTTGTGGTTACAACACTGAATGAAAACCTTACACCAACAGATTATTAAGTACATGCGTTTGTTTCATGTGCTACGTATTATTATCGCCTGCATTATAGCTTTTTCTGTCGATATTATTTTTAAGCTTCCTTATGGCACTTGGGCCCCTATTACTATTATTGTGGTGATGTCAGCTAAGTATTCAGGTGAAGTGTCAGATAAAGCCAGTCAACGAATACTCGGTACTACAGTCGGGGCAATTTTAGGACTGTCGCTGTATTTTTTCCCTATCGATAATGTTTATTGGCATTATGGGTTACTGATTGTGATGCTAAGTGTGTCGCTTTACTTTACGTTAGGTAAATACTCATACAGTGCAATTTTAACCTCAGTGACTTTGGTCTTAGTGGCTGGTAGCGGCCCTGGCGATTTACATATTGCATTATGGCGTACAACCAATGTGTTATGGGGTGGGTTAGTGGCGATTATTGCGAGCCAATATTTATTTCCAGCTAAAGCGACCGATCATTTTAAATTCGCTTGTGGTGATTTCTTACGCCTATTTCATCAGTACTATTCGGAACATAATGCGTTAGTCAATAGTGATGATGCCTATCGTGAGATCCAGCTCTCTCAATTACGTCAAACATTAAATAAGATCACAGCGCTAGAATCGAGTATTGGTCATGAGTCGCCTGAAATGAAACTGCCTGTAAAGAAAGCGATCGCGTGTCAGGTAAGAATGTTTAATTTACTCGAAAATATTATTCAGACTCAGTGGCGTCATCAATACAGTAAAGAAAAAGTGCAGGAAATAAGGGCATTATCACAGGCGAAAGAACAATTATCACTAATGTGTGGATTATTAGGGGAAGATTTATTATCAACTCAAAAGCCATTAATGGTGCTTAATAAAAAGCAGCTTGATATTTTAGCGTTATATCCGAAGTTAGCGTCAAGTGTTGATAGCCGGACTGATATCAGTTACTACGGTTATTTGTGGCTTAATCGAGAATTGGCACGTCAGGTTGCCGAGCTTTCTGAGTGGTTGTGCCAATTTGAAACGATTAAAAACGAAGTGCTATAACAGCTATTTCATTTCAGAATAATAGGCAGCAATATCGGCAATATCTTGTGAAGTAAGGTTCTGCAATTGTCCTTTCATCATGGTTGCCATTGGGCCAATACGCATATCATTAGTATAAGCGAGCATTGAATCATAAAGGTATTTCTGCTGTTGACCAGCAAGATTAGGGTAACTTGCTTGTGATGCTATGCCGTTACTACCATGACAAAAACGGCAACTTGGGGTTTTGAGTTCTCCTTTGCTTGCGTCACCTTTAGGCATGGCGTAAGCATTGCTGCTAACGCTAATGATGAGCACTGCGGCTGTTGAGAGTGTCCGGAAAATGTTAAATATATGCATTATGAATAAGCCATTAATTTATATGATTATAAGAAAGTTATAATAAAAATATACTATAGTTAATCAATGACTTGATATTTATTTGCTTCTAAATAGTGTAACAATAAATGTCGTAGATAATTACATTTTAGTGATGTTGTCTAGTTAACTATCTGGGTTGTTACGAATTCGAATGAAGCGAGCAAAACGGGGGATGCCATTGTTGGTATAACCGTTATGACGATATTGAATCGTTGAACCAATAGCTGGTGGCGATTGCCGCTGTTGATCATTAAAGCCTGAGCCAATTTTAAAGGTATTATTAGTCGCTGTTTTAACCCAGATCGCTCCCATCATACCTTGGTATTTTCCATTTCCTTCCTCATAGCCAATAATAATAGCTTCAGCATCTTGATGGTTTTTTAGTTTTAATAAGTGTGCTGTTCGACCAGAAGTGTAATTATTTGATTTATGATGCAGCATTAATCCTTCACCATCATGACTGCTAACAATATCTAACCACTGTACTAATATAGCCAGATTATCGAGAGATTTATGTTCAATCCACTGCAAATGAGTAAGTGGTCGATTATTGCTATCTCGCTGTTGTTTAATTAGTGCTTTTAATTGACTGTAGCGTTTACTGAATGGGGCACTATTATGTGGAAGATCAAACACCATATAATTCACCTGTTTCCATGCCTCATTGTTCGGCTCTGTATCAAGAACAATACGGGTTAATGCTTGAAATTTACCACGTTCAATCCAAAGTTCGCCGTCCAGTGGTGTTGAAGGAAAATTAGCATAAAACCATCTTGGGGCATGAATAATATTGCCTGTTTTTGTGAGAAGTTGCTGACCATTCCAATAAGCACGAATACCGTCGAGTTTTTCGCTAACTAAATAATCATCGAGAGTAAAATTTTCGTGGATTTGATGGTCATTACTATAATGAGCTGCATTTAACTGTTCATTGGGTAAACTTTTAGCCAGCATTAATGGTGGTTGAGCTGCAACAATAGGAAAACTAAGCGAGAGACTAATTAATGCTGCAATAGGTGTTAATCGCTTGCCACTAGGTTGAAAGATATGCGTATCATTATCTGGTGAAAAAGGCTGAAATGGTAATAGTGGCATGATATCGCTCCTTAATGAACATAGAGCCATAACAGTAAATAAATGGCTTAAATGGGTATATTACTACGTCGTCTTTTTAGTTGTGTTTGTGCTGATGTTAGAGTTACGTAATGTGAATCAGGTTACAGTTACATTATTTATGTGTTGAGAGTGCTATATAGGAATTAAGTATGTTGAGTATCAATATAGTCAAAATGATAAAAAAAGGTTATTTATCGACTGTATTTATGGGCGAGCTCGGGTAAAATTCTGCCATAATTGATCTCTATCTGTGGTATTGGCTGTAATGCAATCTTCTTCGTCGCGTTTTTTTACTCGTGTTAATCAATTTTTAGTCTCAAAGAATATCAATATTTCTTTTCATTGTTATTTTATTCATGCCATGAGTTTTATGGCGCTGGGGTTGTTTTCATCGCTGTTAATTGGATCAATTCTGAATACGATAGGTATTAAATTTTCAATACCTTTGCTGAGTGACGTATTGTGGCCGATAGCGAAACAAATGACAGGGCCAGCAATTGGTGTTGCTATTGCTTATGCGCTAAAAGCGCCACCATTAGTATTATTCTCTTCAACTATTGCTGGTGCTGCGGGGGCTGCAATGGGGGGACCTGTTGGTGCATACGTTGCCAGCGTTTGTGCGGCAGAATGCGGTAAACTTGTTGCTGGCGAAACGAAAGTTGATATTTTAGTGACTCCTGCGGTAACAGTATTAGTTGGTGTATTAATTGGTAGTTGGATCGGACCATTGGTTGGGGCTGTGATGACTCAATTTGGTCAATTAATTATGTCGACTACGCAATTACAGCCATTATTAATGGGGGCGCTAATTGCGGTATTAATGGGAATGGCATTAACCTTACCGATCAGTAGTGCAGCTATCGCAATTATGTTGAGTCTCAATGGATTGGCGGCAGGTGCTGCAACTGTCGGTTGTGCTGCACAAATGGTTGGTTTCGCTGTTATGAGTTACCGAGTTAATGGCTGGGCCGGCATATTCGCGCAAGGGTTAGGTACATCGATGTTACAACTACCTAATATTGTTAAGAATTATAAAATTTGGATTCCACCGATTATCGCCTCTGCAGTTCTAGGGCCAATAGCAACTGTTGTCTTTCATATGGAAAATACGCCGCTTGGTGCTGGTATGGGAACATCTGGATTTGTAGGACAGATTCAGACGTTGATTGCGATGGAACAACCTGGTGTCAGTAGTGGTTATATTTATGGGTTAATCGTTTTAATGCATTTTATTTTACCAGCAGCGATCACACTTATTGTTGCCTATATTATGCGTCGCCAAGGTTGGATTAAAGACAGTGATTTAGTCTTGAAATTAAGTTAATGCCGATAGTTAGTGATTATTAACGCTTAGCTAGGGTTGCTATTTGTTGTTGTTCCGCACAGCGAAAAAAAGCATCCGCTTGGCGTTGGCTGGCAATAAAAGCAAAGGGAGCCAGTCCTTCAATATGTAATTTAGTGCGATAACTGTGGGCTTTAAATGCTTTGGTAAATAGCTGTGGACTGAGATTATCGTTGGCAATGGTTGCTGTATAAATAGCGGTTTTATCATCGATACGCTTAAACAAATTATGGTCGACGGCGTAGCTGATTTCTTGATGTTGATCGACATTATCTATCGAATATTGGGTTAATTGTCCTCGAGATGGCGCTTGGAGATCGCTAAGATGGTAGATTTTAACGTCATAGTTATTTTTTCTGTCTGTCGACATAGTTAGGACGGTATTATCGAGTAAGCGTTCTTCTTTTACTGTGAGTGTACATTTAGTTTCTGTTTGACTATAGGTTGAGTTTTCTAGTAAAGGTATTGAAAATGCTGAAACAGTTAACACAATAAGTGGTGTGATCATAAATGTACCATAAAGTTATATAGTGTATTGAAATCCGTTAAATTAATCCTAGTTTGGCTAGAGTACATTTATCGGTTAATCTTAAAATATATTAGGATTGAAACAAATTATTAAAATTGAGAATCAAGGATGGACTTCCTCGAATTTACTAATAAGTAAGGTTTTTTTTAAAGATAGAATATTATTTGATGTGAAATTAACAATTCATCATCGGTTAAATGTTAATTTCATTAGCAGTTAAATATATTAGTTATTCTTAATCCAAAAAAATAAAATGGAGAAAGTGATTATGTCTACTAAGGCGACGAGTAAAACCCCTTTGTTATTATCTCTTTTAGCACTAATTGTTGGTGGTGCAATTGGTTATGGTGTAGGCGTAAAAGTAGAACAGAATAGTAGTGCACCGAATCTTCAAGCTTGTCAGCAACATATTAAGGCTCAAACAGATCAACTAGAGCATAGTGCTGAACAATATCAAGCACTAGTGGCTGATAGTGAAGAGCAAAGCAAGCAGTTAGAGCAAGCTACTACAGAGTTAACTGCGATGACGAAGTTAGTTGAGAAGCAAAAAGCCGATTTTGCACAACAATTAGCGTCTTTGGCGCAAAAGAAACAACAGTTATCAGTAAGTCAAAAAAAATTAGAAGTGACTAAAAAGAAATTAGATACTGAAGTTGTAAAATTAAAAACAACCACGAATAAGCAGCAAGTTGTTATTGATAAATCGCAACAGTACTTTGAACGTCAAGCAGAGATGCAGGCGAATGTGAAATCAACGCAGGCAAAGATTGTAGAATTACAACAGGCGGCGAAAGGTTTCAAAAAAGCCTGTGATGAGTTTAAATCTGGCAATAGTTGGAACTGGGTATCACAAAAAGATTGCGATAATTATGATCAGCAATTGGGATTATTGAAAAACAAACAAGCTATTTTAGCGACTCAGCAACAAGCTTTAGCGGTTATTAATGATGAAATTGGTAAGAAATAAAGGCTATTTACGGGCTCTATATTAAATAAAAAATAGCTGCAATTGCAGCTATTTTTATATCTGTAAGATTGTCATTGTGTTTAGTGCCCAATCGGACGTGCTAGTGAGATCGGAAAACCGCGCTCTTCAGCTATCTTCTCAGCATAACTAACGATATCGTGTTGGCTTAATTGATGAGCCACTGGAAACTCGTTTTCACGGGTTTGTGGTACTGGTGTTGGAATTAAATCTAATGTAGCAAGTTGTTCAATAATGGCATCAGCTACGGATAATGCAGATGAAGCTTTAACAATCTCAGATCGTGCATAGCGTTGATGAGAATAAGACACATCAGCTGCACGTAAGGTTGGATCATTTCCTGGAATTTGTTGAGCACCAAATAAGGGTTTTCCACCGACAGTCGCTTGATCAAACTTATTAACAAATTGCGCCATGTGGTTAATAGCCCGTTGCGTCCGTTGATCAATCTCTTGTTGTGACCAATGCTGTTGTAATTTTGCTTTAAAGGAAGAATCTAACTGTGGTTGAGCACTGTTTGCATTTGATGCAACTAAGCCATTCTTAAATAAAGTAATATCTTGTGTCATACCATGGAGTTGGAAGAAACCATCAGGATAAGGTGTTAACTGTGCCATACCGTTCGGTGTGCCACGTTCTCCATGAAAAATGACTTCAGGCCACTGTGCATCACATTGTGACCAATGGGTGACATAAGCTGCTTTAAATTCGACCATTCGTTGACGAGGAATATGTGCAAAGTCATCAATAGTCCCCGTTCTATAACCGCCGGCATTGACCAGATAGTCAACATGGATCTGATGTTGCTGGTTAGTCGCGTCTTGATAGCTAACTTGCCAGCCTGTGCTTTTTTCAGCTAATGATGTCACTTTAGTGCTGGTATGAACATGGCACGATGTCAGCTTTTCTAATGCTAGTGTCAATGTTGCTGCAATTCTAAATACACTTAAGCCATATTCTTGCACCATGACTAACGGGTATTTGAATTGATCTAAATTGATAGATTTAGCTACTGGGATCATCCACTGATCTGGCGTTAGCGGTTGGGATGGATTGTCTTGTAATGCTAGACGCTCCAAATCGCTACGTTGATATAGTTTAAAGTAATCCTTTGGTTCTCCCAGCACTTTATTTTTAAGATCGTGTTCTACCAGTGCTTGGTAAGTACGTTGTAATAACTCAAGTCGAGGTAATAAATCATTAGGATTACCAGCATCATTGCAAGGTATAGCAATAACGGTTGGCCTAATATTCGAAGTATGTTGGTAGACACGTAGTGTATCAATCGATTGTGTGAGCAGTGTCAGACATTGTTGATCTGATATTTCACGATAAAGATTTCCACCTGCGTGTAAGTGACAAATAGGGGGACCATTAACTAAACTTTTTCCTTCTTCAAACAACTGAACATTTATACCTTGCTCTGCTAATCGAAGTGCAATAGTTGATCCAGCTATACCGCCACCAATAATACCAACAGTGATAGGTGAATCAGAGAGGGGAAGCGATGTCATTTTACTTTCAATTAAATTCATAATGCTTGAACACGTAAATCAGCTAAAAGCAACAAAAGGATTTATTTAATAAAGGTATATGTAATAAATCCCTTGAATGCATGAATGAAACCATTTTACGTTGTAATAACATAAAGAGAAATAGTAGTGAATTAAAATCCTATTAAAAGCACATCAGTGGTATTTGTTTTGTGTATGTCATTGCAAGTATACATATCAAATTCCTTGTTGGAATTGGTTGCGATTTTGAGTGTATTGTTATGCTTGAGTTATTATAAATTGATATATTTACTTCATTTTATAGTGATAAAGGTAATGAATTAAATACTTTTTAAAAATAAATATAATACCTTTTTGAATAAAATTAGCAAAATCGTTTTTTATTTATACCTTTATTATCAATGTGTTGTGTTTTTTGTTTGGTGTTAATATTTATTTATTCTGGATTTTTATTTTTTCTTTTGTTAACTTTAATTATGTTTTTTTGAACTTAAATATAAAAATATGGTCGCGGATTATATTTCTATGTTGAGATATAGAGAAAACAGTAGTAGTGGTAATAAGTATAATAAAGGATAAATAATGTCTAAAATGAATTTGGTAGTTTTACCTCTTGCACTTCTTGTTTCTGGTGCCGTAAATGCAGCAACTGTAAACCCATATTATGTGGGTGCACGTGCTGGTGGTGTTCATTATGCTGATTTCGATGCTAAAACAGGCAATGATCATTGGAACCCAAGTCAAGTAACTTCAATCGACAAAGATGATTTTGCGGGTGGTGTTTTCATGGGTTACAATGTAACACCATGGTTTGCTGTTGAGACGGGTTATACTTGGCTAGGCGAAGTAAAGCTTAAAGAAGCTAACGCTAAAGTTAAGCAGCAAGCAATTGACTTAGTGGGTAAATTTACTTACCAAGCAACTGATGCATTAGACTTATATACTAAAGTTGGTGGTGCATGGCAGTTCTCTCATATTAAAGCTGAAGGTTTATCTGATCGTGATGATAGCTTGATCGCTACTGCTGGTCTTGGTGCTGAATATCACTTCACAAATAACCTTTCTGCACGTGCTGAATATCAGTACTACCACGATATGGTAGTGAAACCTGCAGAGACTAAAATTAACTGGGATGCACATTACTACGGTGTGAGCCTTGTTTACGGTTGGGGTGCTCCAGCAGCCGTTGCTCCTGTTGTAACTGAAGTTGTTGAAGCTACAACTATTCAATTAGAGCCTATTTCTGCGGCAATGCCATTCGCATTTGATAGCGATAAACTATCTGCAGAAGATAAGCAACGTCTAGATCCAATCGCACAACGTCTTGTGAACTTCCCTGAAGCACAACTTGTTGTTATTGGTCATACAGATAGCACTGGTGCAGAAGCATACAACCAGAATTTGTCTGAGCAACGTGCACTTACAGTTGCAACATACTTAACTAAGCACTTCAACATTGATCCTAGCCGTGTATCTGCGGAAGGTCGTGGTGAACTAGACCCAGCAGCATCGAATGATACTACTGAAGGTCGTGCTCAAAACCGTCGTGCTGATGTAACAACTCCTGGTTTTGAAATTGAACAAGCGGCTGCAGCTGCTGTTGTTCAATAAGTATTATTAAATAGTATTTTAAAAAAGCGCCAGATTGGCGCTTTTTTTATGCCTAAAAACCATGATAAGTGGAGTATCAATATCTTATTGTAGTTATTCAATTTTATAACGGGAGTATTATTTTTTCTGCCGTATCGAGAGAGTGTTATCATGTCAGATTCATGAATTTGGTAGATGTTAGACATAATAAATAAGCGGAGAATATTATGGCGATTTGGCAGCGACCGTTTACGTTAGCACTTTTTAATCAGACCTCTAAAAATACATTAGTCGAACATTTAGGCATTGAATACGTTGCTGTCGATGATTCATCGCTATCAGCCACTATGCCTGTCGATTCTCGTACGCATCAACCGCTAGGGATGTTACATGGCGGGGCTTCTGTCGTATTAGCTGAAACATTAGGTTCATTGGCTGCGAATTTTGCCGTAACCAGTGATTATTATTGTGTTGGCTTAGATATTAATGCTAACCATATTCGCGCCGTTCGTAGTGGTTTTGTTACGGGGAAGGCGACACCATTACATCTTGGTGCGACAACACAAGTATGGCAAATTGAAATTCGAGATGAACGTCAGCGTTTAGTGTGTACTAGCCGTTTGACGATGGCCGTTTTAAAACATAAAAAGCAGTAAATATAATGATCATTACTTTTTCTCAAGGCAAAATTATTGCGACTCAGCATGAGGTTGTTATTCGTATTGATGGCTGTTGTCGAATAATGATGCAGGCACAAGTAGACGAATTAACATTAATCGGTGGTGCTAATGTGATCACCGCTGTTGGTAGCGGTTTAAATTGGTCAGTTAAGTTAGATACAGATGAACAACTTCAGCAATTAGCCGCTGAAATAGGGATTGCAATCACACATTATTAACTGTCTAGATTTTTAGTTATATTTTATGAGCGAATGGTGACACGCATCGTGTTGATGTGATTTTATTTTTATTTACCTATGACAAAGAAATACTATTTTGGCATTATTGGTGAATCTGCATATAATTGCATCCAGAACTTATCTAATATTAATCACTATAAAGTAAATAGTATGTCTAATAAATATTTTGCGCTTTTACCGCTCGCTGTTCTTATTTCTAGTGTTGCCCAAGCAGCACCAGCTAATCCTTACTATGTTGGTGTTCGTTTAGGCGATGCTAACTATTCTCATTTTGAACAGAATGGCCATACCTCTAACCTTGGTTTGAAACAAAACGACCTTGGGGCGGGTATTTTTGCTGGTTATAATATTACGCCATGGTTTGCAGTTGAGACTGGTTACACTTGGTTGGGTGATGCACAGTTTAATCATCAAAATATTAAACAACACGCTTTTGATTTAACGGGTAAGGCAACATGGCATCTTAATGATAGCTGGGGTCTCTTTGCTAAAGCTGGCGGTAGTTATATGCTAACGGCCTATCATGGTAATGGCATTAGTGATACTGATGATCATCTTGTGGGTACCGTTGGTGCTGGTGTTGAATATCAATTAACCGATCATTTATCAACACGTCTTGAATACCAGTTCTATCATGATTTATCTTCGAAACCACGTGGCACTGATTTAAGCTATAAATTTGATACTAATTTCTACGGCTTAAGCTTGGTTTATAACTGGGGAGCAAAGCCAGTCGTGGTTGATACTATTGCGCCGGCAATGGCACAAACAGTGACGATTGAGCCTTCAACATTATCATTAGGTTATGGTATTAATCAGTATAAATTAACTGCAGCTAATGAAAGAGCATTACAGCCAATGATGAAGCGTCTAACTCGTTACCCAAGCGCTAAAGTTGTGGTGACTGGTTATACTTCAAATACAGGTACTGTGGCTTATAACCAAACATTATCGGAGAAACGTGCTCATGCTGTAGCTTCAGAGTTAGCAAAATATGTGGCTGATCCAGCCCAAGTAACAGCGCAAGGTATGGGTGAGCAACATCCGATCGCTAGCAATGATACGACAGAAGGCCGTACGCAAAACCGTCGTGTTGAAATTACCTCTCCTGCTTTAAAAATTGCGACAGAAGCTGCTTCTGAGCGTTAAGTTTTAGTTTTCTTATTACACGGTTATTGAATTCAAACCAGAGTAATAAAAGAAGCAATAAAAAAGCCAGCCTATGTTGATAATAATCATAGCTGGCTTTTTTTATATGATCATCATAAGGAACGATGACTATTTTTCTGGTGTATAAACCGCTTTCTTCCTAAGACATAATGACATGATCATGCCAAATATTGCCCCTTGAGTAATAATCGCTGAACCACCATAACTAAAGAAAGGTAATGGACTTCCCATGACGGGTAATACCCCGCTTACCATGCCTATGTTAATGAAACTATATAGGAAGAAACTTAACGCGAAAGAGGCACTGACTAAGCGTGCAAACGGCGATTCTGATTGATTTGCTAGCCAAATAACACGAAATGTCATGAAGGCATAAATCCCTAATAAAAAGACGCTGCCCCAATAGCCCCATTCTTCAGCAAAGGTTGAAAAAATAAAATCAGTATGGCTTTCTGGTATAAAGCCTAAATTGCCTTGGGTTGCATCGGTCCAACCTTTACCGCGTATTCCTCCAGAACCAATCGCAATTTTTGATTGAATGATTTGGTAACCAGAACCGAGCGGATCGGACTCTGGATCAAGAAACTGTAGTACACGTTTTTTCTGGTAGGTTTCCATTACGAAATACCAAGCCAACGGTATTGTTACTCCAATGATGCCTAAAACAGTCGAAATTAACTTCCAACTCATACCGGCATAATAGAGTACAAACAGCGCGTATAGAATGGTAAAAATAGCGCCATCTAGATCGGGCTGAATAAAAATAAGTCCAGCTGGAATCGCGGTGATGAATAGGCAAATAAGTACTTTTTTAATCGTCGGACGCCCAGCTTCAGCAATGAGTACCCACGCCATCATTAATGGTACTGCGACTTTAACAAGTTCTGAAGGCTGGAAACGTATTGGTCCCAGTGCTAACCAACGTCGTGAACCATTAGTACTGTCGCCACTAACAAAAACGCCCAGTAGCAGAATAACGGTTACAATAAATAAATAAGGTGTATAGCGTTGGTAAGTTGCTGGAGATATGGCTGACATGAAAACTAATGCGCCAATTGCAAGCATGCCACGTATTAGGTGACGCTCAATAATAGGTACACTAAAGCTACTAGCGCTCCATACGGTTAATGAACTAAATGTGATCAAAAGGAGAATTGATATACAAAGTGGTATATCAAGATAAGGACGGTATTTATTCATTAAGTACTACTGCAAACCACGCGTAATTGCGCACCGATGATAAGGTAGTGCTACTTTAAAATATTATTGCTTCACTACAAGATATATTTTGCAACAGAATGTATTTCTGTTGCAGTGGCCTAATAAATGCACAAAAGTTGTACTTAAATAGCCTTAACAAGAAATATTATCGATTGAATTTTCGGCAATGTCGCAGTCTTTAATATTATGTCTCAAGTATAATAACTGAAAATAATAAAATAACAGTGGAGTTGCAATGGATCGTTATTACTGGGGTGTTGATTTAGGTGGTACTAAAATTGAATGTGCAGTCATTGAGCGTAATAGTGACATTTGTGTCGTTCGAGAGCGAATCGCAACGGAAAGCGATCAAGGTTATAGCCATATTTTAAATCAAATTAAATTGTTGATTGATCGTTGTGTAGAACAATTAGGTCAGCGACCTCAAGCGATTGGATTTGGCACTCCCGGTACCTTAGATCCTCATTATGGCGTCATGAAAAATTGTAATTCCACCGCACTTAATGGCAAACCACTTGATAAAGATCTTATGTCATTATTAGGTGTAAAAGTTGTCTTAGCCAATGATGCTAATTGTTTCGCTCTAGCTGAAGCGCATTTTGGTGCCGCTAAGCGAGTAAAACCCGATGCTGAAGTCGTATTTGGCATCATTATGGGGACAGGTGTTGGTTCTGGAGTGGTTGTTAACGGTAAAGGCCTATATGGTCGCCATGGTATTGCCGGTGAGTGGGGGCATAATGTTATTGAGCCTAATGGTGCCGCCTGTTATTGCGGTCAATCAGGATGCTTAGAGACAGTGATCTCAGGCAAAGGACTAGAACGATTTTATACTGAGCAATCAGGACGTGTGTTGCCGTTGCCAGAAATAGTTGCACTAGCGGCCAATAACGATCTTCATGCGCAAGCAACGATGGCAAGAATGTCGCATTACTTTGGTATTGCTATTGCGCAGATCATCAATGTCCTTGATCCCGATGTTATTGTGATTGGTGGTGGAGTGGGAAATATCGATGCTTTATATCAACAAGCAGAACAAGCGATTATACCGCATTTATTTAATGGTGAGTTAAACACCCTGATTGTTAAGCCAGACTTAGGCGATAGTGCGGGTGTGTTTGGTGCTGCTGCTTTAGTTAAGTAAGTCGTGGTTAACTGATTGTCATTGTGTATTGAAAGATAATAAAAAGGCGTGATAATTATTTGTTACTATGAGTAACCAATAATTATCACGCCTTTTTTAAACAGCTTTTGTTGTACTTAGCTTGCCAAAATCTGAGGCTTACGCTGTAAGCTAGCAAACAGCATATAAATAGCTGTAGCTAATAGAACAATGAAGAAGAAGTCCATCAATCCATCTTTTTGTGCCATAAAGCTATTTGCGCCAATAGGGCCTAGTGCAGAGCCAATACTGTAACTAAATAGCATTACTTGGGTTGCAGCAACAATATAAGATGAATCCAAGTTATCACAGGCTAACGTAATCGCAATTGGGTATAACGCAAATGCTGACATACCAAGTAGTGCTAATGCAGTTATTAATACTGCGTAATTTGGTGATAAGTAAGTTAAACCCATCGCAAATACACCTAATAATGACATCAATGCTAACAGCAGTGTTTTGCTCATGCGAGTTGATAGCTTACTAATAATAGGCTGAATAACCATACCACCTAAAATAATGGCAGCCATCAACACCCCAATTTGGTTGGTTGTTAGCTCACTTTTTTTAAGAGCCAGTGGCATCAGACCGTAAATACTGCCCATTACAACACCAGAAGTAATACAACCGATAATAGCTGGCTTGCTTAAGCGTGAAATTTGCTTAAGAGACAATATTTGATGACCGCTGCTATCAGGTTGACCTTGCTTGATCAGTAGAGGCGGTAAAATAGCAATTAACAATAATGCCATAATAACGACAAAAGGAATAAATCCTTTAACGCCAAAATAACCTACTGCAAGCTGACCAATTGTCGTACCGCCATATAATGACGTCATGTAAAAGCCAAGACGTTTAGCGCGCTCTTTTGCGTTATCGCCAATCAATAACCATGATTCAACAACCACGAAAATACCAGCAACAGCCATACCTGCGATTAAACGCGCAAATAGCCATAGCTCTTTATATGGAAACAAAGGTAGCACAGCAACCGTTGACGCTAATAATGCAAGAAAGCTAATAAAGGCAACACGGTGACCTATTTTAGCAATAATAGGTTCAATCATTAATGATCCTATTAATAAGCCAATATAATAGATACTCGCTAACCAACTGGCATAACTACTATCGATGTTAAAATTTGCTAATGATAGTGGCACCAAGCTCATTAAGTAGCCTGAAGCAATTGCAAATACAGTTAGTCCTGCAACAGGCACAAGCATGCCGTTGCTTTTGTGACAAGTAGTGGTTTGTTGCACTACCGTACTCTCCACATAAATTCGGTTTAGATTATCTGTCTCTTTATATAAAAGGAATAACCCTGAAAGAGTAGTCAAACCCATCAACCAGAAAGGCTGAAAGGATGAAGAGACAGTGCTGTTTAAGTTAACTTTCGACTGAAAGCCGAGCGATTATTCACGCAACGGTAGCATGAGTAAAATGAGAAAAACTAATCCGAAACTGTGTTTTTATTTATAATATTATTGCTATAAAAAAAATGATTAGAGTTATGTTTAATCGAATGGATTCAATAGAGTAGCTACAATACAAAAACGCTGTTTATTTAATGGGTTATATTTATTACGTGGCTGAATAAATCAATTAGTAATCATAAAATCATTAGTGTTGTAATTGAGTTTAATAGCGATATCTTCCATATTTAGTACGAAAAAAATTAATGATGACCAATAAAAATTTTTCTTAGGAGGTTCATTTGTCAGGGGAATAAAAAAAGCCACTTCATCTAATATAAATTAATAAAAAGATAAAAGTGACTATTAATATTTATGAAAAAAAATATCGTTTTATTATTTAGCGTTTGTTTTTAAGATAACGCTTACGACGCTCTTCTTTCTTTTTGATCTTTTCTTCTGTTTTACGCTCTGATGCAATCGCAACATTAATCAATTCTTCAGTGATCATGTCAGGATGTTCAAGGGTAATGTTACCCAACGTGCCATTACGTAGTTCATTAATCAAAATAACTGAAGTTTTGTGTAAATCGACACGACCGCCACCTTTTAAGCAACCACGCTTGCGCCCGATCTCTTCTATTAATTCAATTTCAGATTCAGGAAGGTCATCATCAAGGTTATAACGTGATTTGATTAAATCAGGGTAAGCTTTAATAAGGTATTCGATAGTAAAGAAGCCAACATCGATGTAATCCATGGCAGTATCTTTAATCGCACCTGTTGCAGCTAAGCGAAAACCACTGTGCGGGTTTTCTACTTTTGGCCACAAAATTCCTGGAGTATCAGACAGTAAAATACCATTATCTAAATTAATGCGTTGTTGCTGACGAGTAACCGCAGGTTGGTTACCAGTAATTGCAACGGTACGACCCGCAAGCGCATTAATAATGGTAGATTTACCTACGTTTGGAATACCCATGATCATGGTACGGATCTTTTTGCCTGCTTCTTCACGCTGTGGCGCAAGTTTACGGCATAGATCCATGATCTGGTTTACTTCGTTTAAGTTCTCAGTAGTAATTGCAATTGCTTTTACACCTTGCTCTTTTTCAAGGTGATTAATCCAAAGTTGCGTCATTTCAGGATCAGCTAAGTCACGCTTGTTAAGTACTTTAACAACCGGTTTGCCATCATTTGTTTCACGGAATGACTTGATCAGCGGGTTTTCACTACTAAAAGGAATACGGGCATCTAATACTTCGATGATCACATCGACTTTAGGCATTGCCTCTTCTATTTCTTTACGGGCTTTGTGCATATGGCCCGGGAACCACTGGATACTCTGACTACTCATTTGATTTATATACTCTTTATTTTTGCTAGTAGCCCCATGGGGTACATCAGGGGGTACTAAAAACTTTTGTAAAAGATAGCAGTGGACATCATTTTCTATCCACACTGGTAATGCTGCTATCGCTTACATACAAATACTTATCACTGAGTTTACCATAACTGTTAGAGGATGCTTGCCCGTTAATGTATTTAGACGTTACAGCGCGGTAAGCATGGTTAGTTATTGTTCGGTAGCTATTACCCTGTAGTTATTGTTCAGGCGCTATTACTCAGTTGCAGCTAAAGCTTGTTGCCAAATACTAACCAAGCTTTGATCAAATAAGTAAAAGCTAATATCGAGTTGTTTAAATGCAGCCTCATTACAGACGTTAATTGCAATGGTAGCTGCTTGTGCTGGTGGCTAACGATAAATACCACACGAGATAGCAGGGAAGGCAATAGACTGGTACTGATGGCTAATAGCCAGTTGCAGTGAATGTCGATAAGCATTTTCTAATGCGAGTGCTGGATTTTTATGACCCTAATACATTTGTCCAACAGTATGAATAATATATTTAGCATTCAGTTCTCCCGCTTCAGTAATACGTGCTTCGCCAACAGGACAACGAATGCCATTTATTTCAGGAACTTCATAACACGCTTTTAATAAAGCAGGCCCAGCGGCACGATGTATTGCACCATCAACGCCTCCACTACCTAACATACGAGAATTAGCTGCATTAACAATAGCATCTGATATAGCGGTAGTTATATCACCTGCAATAATATTGATTGTCATTGTTTTACTCCTAGCTCAAGTATTTTATTGTTGATAAGTGATTCTAGAATATGATTTTTAGGTACACCTTGAAGCTCTGATAATAGAGCTAATTGGTTAATGCTTTTTTGTGAAAGATTAAATGAGCATTGCTTCTTTCCTACTTGTTTATCTCTGAATTTTTTCTGAGAATAGGCTTTTTTAATTGATTGGATAAAAAGTTTTTTAGTGTCTACATGAGCATCCCAACTATCAATGAGTAAGACTAGTTTATCAAAATCATTTTCAAAGCTGATATTTTTTATATCTGTTATATAGTTTGAGTTTTTAACATTATATTCGATGAAATAATTAATAGCCCACTCATAGATATTATCATCATTTGAAATTATCCATTTGAAATCATCGATTGTAATTATTTCATTCCATATGTCTCTTAATTTATTTATAAGAGATATTTTATCATTTCTATTCATTGATGATAGTTCAAAGAATTGTAGGATTAAATCATCTTTTTCTTTTGTTGAATAAGCTTTTTTATTAAAAGAGAAATAATCAAAAAAATCTAAACCTACAGAATTAGCATCATATTCATACTTTGATGTGTTAATGTATTTATAAAATAAAGTTAGAGGATTTTTATTTTGTGTTATTAAAAACCAAAGCCAGTTCGTTAATCTGCTATTGTTCTGTTTTATCCATATTAATTCATTCTCATTTAATAATGACTGATTATACAGTGCTTCTATTTCATTCAATATTTCATTTGCTTGTTCTTCATTTACTTTTTCTTCATCTGTTTTAGTTTTATTTTTAATTAATACAACTGTTTTAGCTTTAATTAGAGCGGTTGATATATGGGGGTTAGTATATTGTGGTATTACATCTATTGAACTATTTGTCATAGGATGAATATAGTACCAATAAAAACTATACTTTCTTTTATTATTTATTATTAATCTCATCTTCTTAACCTATAATCTACTATGTAGTATTGATGGTGATTTTACAGTGTATTTAAAGATGGTTTTGTGATGGTTTTGGCATAAATTTAATGGCGATTTATAGTAATCGTATGAGGCAGGTTCTTTATGGATATTGGGGGTTGCGGTAGGTGCGAAGTCGAGATATCTCCAGAGTAGCACAGTTATGGCATGACCGTCACTAAGGTCGACATTGTTCTCGGTAGCTTCGATGTTTTTAATGAGCTTATTTGTCTGTATGTTAATACTAGTATATTTAATAGTAAGAAATATATCAGTGAACGAATAACGCTAATACTTAAAGCATTATCAATAATTAGATTTATATTTACTGCGATATGAATAGAGAGGTTACTAATACCTGTAATGTAAGTGATAGTGATATTGGTTAAATAATAAATTACGCATGTTGTCTCTCTTATGTAATTACTAACGGAGATAAAACATGAATAATCACTTACAACAATTAAACCAAAATACAAACCCTACATATATGGGACTTGCTATCATTCCTGATTATACGATGATAGATGACTACTTAGCCAAAATTAAACTAGTGTTAGATAAAGCGATTACAGAACACCCTAGAACCTTTGTGGTTCGATTTGATTTACATTTACCAATACAACCTAATTGTGTTGATATGCCAAATGTATATGACTCTACCGTTATATCGAGATTTATTGATTCATTTAAAGCTCATGTTAAATACGATCTTATTGCCAAGAAAAGAGAAGGGAAAAGAGTACATGACTGTACAATCAGATATATATGGACGAAAGAAAAAAATGAATCTCAGCAAGCTCACTATCATGTTGCATTATTATTAAACCATGATACCTATTTTACACTAGGTAATTATGATGGTAGTGGTAATAACCTAGCATCGAGGGTTTATTCAGCCTGGGCGAGTGCATTAGGGATTGAATATTTTTCAATTAGTCGTTATGTTCATTTTCCGCAAGATACACCTACCTATTGTGTGAACATTAATAGTTCAACCTATATTAGCGATTATAATCGAGTGTTCTATCGCTTAAGTTATTTTTCTAAATTAGAAACGAAGGTGTTCGGTACTAAAGAAAAGAACTTTGGCTATAGCTTAAAGTAGTAAATAGTGTTTTTTTTATAGGTAATATGTGTTTAAAAAAATATTGATTAGGAGGGGGTAACCCCTCCTTTAATTATTATGTTTTATCTGTTTTGGATATTTTATTACTTTATTTTGTAGTGTGTTTTTTATTAGCTTGAGCTCTAGCGATATCACAGTATAAGGCTGGTAGGCGTTTAATTTCTCCGTTTGCTAGTACACAGTCAATTTCAGGGCCTATTGCACTACTGTTACCATTAGCGCCATTAGATCCTTGTGAGGCAAATGCAATTGAAGGTAAGTTAAGCACGATCATTATTGCAACAAATTTAAGTTTCATTTTATTTCCTATAAATTAATTGATATTGAATAATTACGTTTATTAATTTAAATACGAGGTATTTTATTTACGTGTTTCTCGCTTAGATTTTGTTTTACTTATCGTATTCAGTCTTGCGGCATTAAGTGCCTTATGGTGAGTTGCACTATTATTTTCATATTGTAAGTTGTGATGAGTATGGCAAATTCTCATTATTCTCATCTTTTAAAAACAGTAATTTGTAATCCACTAAATTAAAGTTAGAGGGATAATCAAATGTAAATGTTGATACTTCTATAGCGTAAATATGGTTTACAGCTATGTGTTTTTCTCCTTGTTGTTGATAGATTAAATACAGTTCAGCATCAGCAAGAACTAAACCCAAAGGTTGTATGTTGGACTGTTTTGTAAAGTATTTATCTTCAATCGTAATTACTCGTTGATAAGCAAGTGCTAAGCAGATCCTTTCAAAGACAGAATTAAATTGAGGACATTGCATTTGTGTATGAAGATCAATGCCAACATGTACTTTTGAGCTGATGTGAAAGGGAATAAAGGTTGAGAGCGTTAGTGTTTGTATTTGGATAAATGTTGAATCAATAACAGCTGATAGTGCTTGTGGTAAGACAGAGCGAAGATAGGATTCCGCTAATCCTAAAATGATATGTTCTCTTGGCCCTAAAACGAACTTTGATTGTAGATGCCTGCTATATCCGTAAGGTTTATCTCTGGTATCTTTATCGACATTAAAATAGGTTACGATAAGATCAAGATTACGTTGTATTGTTCTGATATCACGCTCGATACCTGATTGCCCTAATTCCTCCTGTAGCATTTGTGCCGTTACTTTTCGGCCTTGTGGAATTCGATTATAGAGTTCTAATGCGAGTGAGATATGCTCGCGAGTGGTTGGTTTAACTTTTTTTGCCATCTTGTAGACTCAAGCTAGCTGATTAAAAGCTGTATCGTAGGTGGGTATAGGGCATTAGATGCCTTATCAAGCTAGCAACCAGTAATAAACATATTACTGGTTGCCATACGATGATTAACAGCTGGCTTTTATTTGGTCGTAAGCGTCCATATCAACATAAGCTAAGAAGTTACCTTCCCACAGTTGATATAACTCTTTTGCATCTTGCTGGTGGGTTTTAAGCGATAACCAGCCACTATAAGAAGTAAACCAACAATTATTACTAATATCGAAATCCATGCTTTTTTCTAACTCAGGGTAATAACTGCCGAAGTATGCAAACTCAGTAATATATTCAATATTCCATTCTCCTGATGGTTGTTGGCTAATGGCAATTTCAACCGGACGGAACCCGCCATTTTTAGCATCATAGCTAGTATCTGTAAAATTGAATGTATAACAATCTGCTGATTGTTGATTGAGTTGTGTTGCCTGAGTGAGATAGTTGCATAGCGCTTGATTCAGTAGCGATTTAAGCTTATTTGAAACAGGTAATAGTGTTGGTGTGAATGAAATTACAGACATAATGAAGCCTCCTGTGGCGACAAGATATTGGTTGTGGAATAGGTATTAAAACCAGATAAGAATTAGCGCAGAATGGTTAGGCTAATATCATCGAATTGTTGGTATTGAATGTGACGCAGAAAAGCAGTGACCCAAGTATGAAACAGATCAATAACGGCTGGATGAAGCAGATCACAACGGCCACCAGCATCAGGCTGATAACACCAGTGGTTGATTAAGTGAAAATACAATTCAACATCGACAGATTTATGATGCGCGTTAATAAATGAAAAACTGGCAATAAATACCACCAGCCATTGATCACCATTTTTCTTGAGTTGTATTTCTACCGGGTGGAGTCCTTGTTTAGTTTGATAATAATCTAACGCCCTATAATTTATTACTAAGCGCGTTGCTTGATCTGGGATCGTATAACAGCTTAATAGCTTTTCAAGGTGACGGTGTAATGCGAGTGGTAACTGTAATTCGCCATAGTGTTGTTCAATCATAAATACCCCCGCTCAGCAAAAGAGACACACGTTTCTCCCACTACAAAATGATCCAACACTCGAATATCAATCAGCGCTAACGCATCTCTGAGTTTTTGCGTGATGTGTTTATCAGTATTAGACGGCTCAGCGATTCCTGATGGATGGTTATGAGCAAAGATCACCGCAGCAGCATTGCAGTTAAACGCCACTTTCACCACCTCTCTTGGATACACGCTTGCCGCATCAATGGTGCCAAAGAACAGTTCTTGGTATTCAATTAACCGATGTTGGTTATCTAGCAGTAATACCGCAAAAACTTCACGTTCATAGCCTGCCATTTTGTATTGCAGAAAATCTTTCGTTGCCTGTGGGTTGGTAAATACATCACCACGTAAATATCGGTTAGCCACAATCTCTGCGGCTTTTTCTAATACTTGATTTGCTGTCATGGGAGTATGAACAACATAGTCGTTTGGTTTGTGCATAGCCTTGATTCCTTATGCTTAATGGGCTTCTACACAAGGATGATATGTGTTTGAAATTTCTTTGATTCTGGATTTATGAGGGTAGTGGGGTAAGGCGGTGCGATGGAAGCTGGTGGGCATAATTAAAAAATACGGATTCCGCCAATTTGATGAATGAAACAACTTAAAGGAATTCATCATGAGATTCATCCGTTTAAAAGAAGTCATGCATATAACAGGTTTAGGACGTTCAAGTATTTATAACTACATGGGAGAAGGGCGCTTTCCTAAAACGGTATCTTTAGGTGGCAGAGCTGTGGCTTGGGTTGAGAGTGAAATACAGGATTGGATTAAAGATAAAGTGGCTCAAAGGGAGTACTAGATTGTAAGTTAGAGAATGGATTCTTTCACTTTCTTTTTTATTATTTTCTCTATTAGATTAGTTTTATTATTAGTGTATTTGTGGAATCTATTACCATTAAAGTGTAAAAATTTTAGTAATGCTGACAATCATATTTTTATAAATTAATAGTGAAAAAAACTCTATAAAAGAGTAAATTAAGATTATTAATATGCATTGCATTTGATTGTGCCTTTGACCGAGGCTATTAAGGTAAGTATTGAATGAAGTTAATTGAAGCATTATCTATTCTATCTAAATCATCTCCTTTTGCGGTGAGTACAGAGAGAACTGATAAAACCATATTACAATCTTATAAAGATTACTTATATATTGAAACAGAAGTGGAAGTAGCTTTTAAGCAGAAGCTATTGGCATTAAAAAATAACGAAATTATCTTTCTTTGTGGCAGTAGTGGTGATGGTAAATCTGAAATTCTTACGCGTTATAAAGAAGCTCATAAATTACGTGTTGATTTTCATTTAGATGCTACTCATAGTTTTACACCTAACCAAACAGCAATTGAAGCATTAGATGAGTGCTTTTCACAATTTAAAGAAATAGGTAAGCCACTTGTTGTTGGTATCAACGTTGGTATGCTTGGTAATTATGCAGAAGAAGGTGCTGAGCTACATAATGATATTAAAGCATCGATGAAAGCGTTTATGAGTAATAAAGTAGATGATATTGCTCATAAATATAAATTTATTGATTTCGAACAATATCCTAAATTTAAGTTTACAGAAAGTGGACAGGAAGTTAAGTTTGCTGAAGACTTTCTTTCCCGTTTGACTCTGCAGACGTTAGATAACCCATTCTACGCACTTTATGACAACGAAATAAAAAAGCTAGGTCATTGTACACTAACCACCAATTATGCTTTATTAAGCTTAGACTCTGTTAAAAATAACATTATTATTTTGCTATTAAAAGCTCGTTTAATAAAAGATCAGTTTTTAACTGCTCGTACTTTACTTGATTTTGTTTTTCAGATTTTAGCAATGGATAATTATTTATTTGATAACTTGTTTTCTGGCGCAGACAATGAGTTTTTAGAAAATATCCAATGCTTTGACCCAAGCAATATTCATACTCGCAAGACGGATGAGTTCTTTCTACAATTTGGCTTGGGTATTGAAGATGAGGAGTTTACGCAACTGAAAGAGCAAGTGAAGCCTTTTGGTGTGTTTAATTTATCAAATGCAGCTTCTTACCTACGAATGATTTACTTGTTAAAAGACGAAGAACAATTCGAAAATGATTACATTAATAAGTTAAAAGTAGATTTCGACAACTCTTTAGTAGATAAGTACGCAAATATTTGGTTGCTTCATCGTGACTTTGATGGCTCAGGTAAGCAGAAAAATGAACTAAACAAGTTCTACAAAAACATCCTTATTGCGGCTATTCATCGATACTGTAACCGTAACTCCCCAACATTAGACAAAGACCAATTCTTTATCTCTGAATATAATGGATTTAAAACAGCTGTTGGGCTTGAAATGAAGTCAAATTTCGCCTCTATTCTAACGCAAGGTCTTACTAAGATTGGCTCGTTCAATGCTTATATCAAAGTTGATGATCATTCTCTTCTTCCAATGTCGATTAGTATCAATTTGTTGGAGCTATTGGAAAAGATCAATCAGGGGTACCGACCTAATAAGCATGATAAAAATGCGGTACTTTTGTTAGACGAAGTTATTGAACAAATCGTTACTGTTGCGAACGAAAAAAACACCTTGTTCATTTTGAAAAGCGACAAACGTTACAAGGTTATTAATGAAGATGATGAGTATTTCGAAGTGAGTGGCATTTAATATGACGCAAGATAAGTTCAAAGATACTTTTAACCCGAAGCTTCCTCAAACTAAAAGTGAGGTTTCTGCGAGTAATAGCTCTCTAAAAAGTTATTTTCCTTTAGTTACAAATAAAAATAACAATTTTAGTGATGATAAGGCAATTAATAATATTGTTGTTGGTTCTATTTTAAAGTCTTTATTACGTAAAGAAATGAGAGAGTATGAATATGATAATTTTGTGCTCGACTGTAAATCAGTATTTTTAGATAAGCTTGGAGAAAAAGAATTCTGGGATATATTGCGGGAGATGTATTTTGATAATAAAGATATTTTTTCAGTTAGCCCTGAATTTTTACTATTTTATACGCAGGAAAACCAATCTAAAGGTACAGACTCTCGTATAGTATCAATGTTCGCTACTTTGTTAGGTGGAATGCGCATTGAAAGACTAGATGCTAAATTAAATTTTCTTGAGCGAGAAATACTGGCTACTTTACGTTGTAAAATGAAGAATAGCACGTTGGATACATCTAATGCTCAGCCATATCTACCTTTTCTTTCTAAAATGTTTCGTTCCGATTTGACTTTTTTATCAAATCATCCGAAGTACTTGCTTAATGAGTTTGAGTCGTTTTTATCACTCTATGCTTTTACTTATACGGCACAACTAAGCTTATCGTTGCAAGATTGGCGTTCAGGTGAAGAGCCAAATACGAAGCCGTTGTATTTCATAATGGACCATGAGCGAGCAAGCAATGAGCGAACGCACATCAAAAATCATGGCTATAGGTTATTTAGTAAATCAATATCACGACTTTTTCCAATGTTAAGTATGCTTGTACTTCTTCAGCCGAATAAAAGTAGTGAAATTCCATTGTGGGAAATGTCTAAGAATATTCAAGAGTCTGATTGTGATTACTCTACAGAAAGGCTGAAAAATTTTGCCAATGCATTTAAATCTAAACGTCAACTAACAACAGTATTAGAAGACTCTGAGTCAGCTATTGATTGGCTGGGCAATATTATGAAGTTAGCAATGGCACAATTTACTGTGGGTGATAGGCTGAAAATAAATAAGGAATACGTTTCTGAGATAGAAAAGTATCTCGCATCTCACTTTATTCAAAGTAGAGGCCGCAGTGGTCGAGTATTAGTGCTCAACCAAGATTACATCATTTTATTAACTAACCTTGTTGTTGGAGAAAAGGACAAACTTCGTTTTCATGAACTGATTGCAGCGTTTAGACAGCGTGGTATTTTCGTTGATAAGCAAACCGAACAAGAACTAATTAAATTCTATGAGCGCATTGGTAACGTCGAGCGCATGAGTGATAGTGGAGACGCAGTTTATGTCCGTAAAACAATTTGAGACCTTTCTAGTTGAGCAGTTTTTAGCTGATGCTGAAAACTATATAAAAGCGGGATTCCGGTATCAATTTAAATCACCAGATAGTGAAAACAGTGTGCGTTTGTATCAAGCGATGATCGCTCATTCGCAAAATGTTGTTAATGTGAGCAATGGTATTGGGCTACCGTTTATTCAGTTATCTAATTGTAAGGTTGTTCCTGTTATTCATAGTGAAGATCCCGAAGAGTCCCCAGGTTTTACTGAAAATTATATTTCTCACCTACGTGATGAAGTTGCTAGTCAGTCTGGTTATCTTAAGGGTTGTGCATTAATTGTTATTCATAATAGCTTGTTGGATACTTTGATTAACTCTGCAGAAGATCTTGCCCAAGTTGAGCAAGTGTGGAGCCCAAGTAAGATTAAAGCGGCGATGAAAGGGTTAATTGATCAGCAAGACAAAGGTAGAGATGTGTCTAACTGTCTTCTTGATGATCAGTTTGATGCGATTCTTGAAGATGGCGCAACCATGTTTGGCTTTGAATCACTTTATAAAGCAGTGGAAGATGGTGATTTATGCTTCAATGAGCTTGGTATGTTTGAAGACCCACTTGTAGCAGAGATGAGTGGTAATCCAAAACAAATTAAAAGGCGTCTTGAAGATAACCGAGCACTTTATAAAGAGCTCTCTTTTGAGGTTGAGCACTTTGGTGAGCAACTTCAAGATCGTTTGAAATCGTTTGGTGAAAAGTTTATTAACGAAAACTTCTCTGAAATAGATGCATGGAAAGATGTTGAGTTTGAAGCATTTTTGCAAGAGAAAAAACGCAACTCACAGCAGCAGCTAGTACTTGAGGATGAGCAAGCGAGTGAGGGTATGACCATCACTGCGCGTAATCGTGCAGAAACTAAAGCAGGTATGCGTGATCGTCATCTTATCATCGAGTTGAATGAGGGCGTAAATGACTTTGAATTGAAGTTGATTTTCCAAGGTGTAAGTAATTTAGATAAGAGCCAATTCAAAATTCAACCAGCTAAAGCGCTTAATAATGAAGAAGTGATTACTACTTATAATGGCTTAAAAACATCTAAGGCAAGCTTGAAAGGCACTTATAAACATGAGCCATTATTCTTTAACCTAGCATTGAAGCGCGAGAATAAATCAGAGGTATACAACTTCCGTTGTCTTGTTATTCGTAAGGGGGAGTTTTATATTGAGCCGTTTAAAAATATTTTCTTAGTAGAACCTGCTCCAGTCAAGCAGCGTTTAACGTTGAATATGGAAGAGAATAGGCTTCAAATCCGAGCGGAAGAGGGCACATCTTGTTCTTTGGTTGACGCTAAACAAGTCGTTAATGTCGCAGAGTATTCGTTTGTAGACTTTGAGACATTAGCTAATGAAGTTGATGAAGTTGATTTTGCGGTAAAATCGGGTGAAAACCAACTTAAATTTAATGTTGAAGGTGCGGTAGCGACAGATTCACTAAGTCTACCATTGCTGCTTAATCGAGGTCGTTACTATAAGCTTTTCAAAGATGAGTATAACGGTGAGTTTTACTCTCAAAAAGGTAAAGTTGGCATCGATAACAGTGAATTTGTTGTACCAGGTGTTCGCTTAAAATTACTGCGTTGGGAAGAGATGTTCATCAACCAGAAAGTAGTGTTTATCTCTGATTCTGCTTCTATCAAATTGGATGATCTACAGGGGGTTGATGACGCTATTTACTCTTCATATACTAAATTGTATGACTATCTTGAACAGCGCCATAGTACGCCATCATTGGTTTCTTGGGGGGACAATTTTACAGCGCTTGTTCAAAATGTTGTAGATGCAAGCTTAGCTTATTTCGAAGCGATACCGACAGGCAGCATGCTGACAAGGGAACAAAAAATAGCACTAAAAATTGGTTTAGTTAAGGTTGAAGATGAAGAGTATTATTCTCCATTCCATCCGCTAATCCTTGCTTACTACATAAACTTAAGAAACGTTATTCGTGAAGATGAAAGTTTTATCAATTTACCAGATGTGACTTTTGATCGCTTATCACCAAAAGGTTTGCTGCCATACGTTTATCATCCGAAGTATGAATTTGCTTATAACCAACAAGTTAAAGAAAATGCGTTTTGGATTAAGAGTATTCCTCAAGAAAAAAGCTCACTTACCTTCGTACGTAAGTTGGTTAAAGAAAAAATTGATGAGTTCCAAATGGCATTTAGTCAATTATTTACAGGCTCAGAGAAGAGTATTATTGTGAATGCGGTGAACCAAGACACTGCTGATGAGCTGTTCATGGGAGTCGTTGATTACATTCGTAGTAACCAAGGACAAGCCGCCTCGATTCATATCAATTTGTATGATGATAAACTTACGTTTAACGCGTTTGATCGCTTTGCAGAAATGGCTAACTATGATGAATTGAAAGAGTGGCTAGAGCTGAATAAAGGTAAAGTTCGTGAAGTTGCTGACACAATTGTTGATATTCTTCGTACTCGTCTAACTTACAGTAAGTTTACCAATGAGCAGGCAGCGAGGAGCGGCCAGTCATACGCACACCTTTCTTTCTTCCGTAACAATGACAAAGTGGACTGTTCTGACATAGCTATTGAAGATATGGCATCAGGTATAGCGTGTGATGGATTATTAACAGGAGACGCGTCAGAAAGTAAATCTGGATCTTACTTCACGGGTTTTGGTTTAAAAGGAACGGATTATCAAGAGCATCCGCACTTAATGATGGCAAAGTATATTGGTTCTTTATTAAAGCCTGCATTAAAACCTAATACTCAATACCACGGCGCAAATGCGGTTGCCCTTGCAGTTAGTGAAGATTTCAAAGGTCTGTTAGAGCGTTCTTATGATAGTTCTATCTGGACTACGATCATTGATCCAAAAGTGACATTGGACTTCTTCCATAGCAACGAAGATGTGGTATTGATTCACTATTCTGACCAGTACACTAGCTCATCTAGCTACGACGCGATTACAGTAACTGCGCAACGAGGTCTGTTTGAAAAAGTCATCAAGCAAGGTGATGGTGGACAAATAAATGAATTCAATGCCTTTAATGGCGATTGGTTGTTGAAGATGATGACATGCGCAGCAACTATCAATAAAGAGCGTAAAGGTGTCATTGGCGCTTATAAGTTTGTGATGGGCTTAGTGTACAATTCAGATATTACTTGGGTTCCACTTTCAGTTGCAGAAATGATACGTGTATCTGGCAACATTGGTTTAAAAATGTCAGACAGTGAATTCTCTCGTAACGTTCAAGGTTACAAAAAAGGTGAGATTTCTGATGATGTACTACTGGTGGGGTTTAAA
This sequence comes from Photobacterium kishitanii, assembly GCF_000613045.3. Lineage (NCBI taxonomy): Bacteria > Pseudomonadati > Pseudomonadota > Gammaproteobacteria > Vibrionales > Vibrionaceae > Photobacterium > Photobacterium kishitanii. The sequence goes on from NZ_LN794353.1 coordinate 1,509,394, forward strand.
AACCAAAAGATGTACCTGCTTCCTGCTGAAGTCAAAACAGGTTCAACACCAGATTACAAGAAAGCCGTTAAGCAAGCGAAAGAGTTATTGCGTTACTTAAGTGAAGATCTTCTCGGTAATGCGACATTAGCGAGTAAACTTTACCGTGGTTTGTTTATGCGTCAAGTGCTGATGCAGATTGATAAATATCGATTGTATAGTGTTTTTGAATCTGAATATTTTGACGCACTACTTGCACAGAAAGAAGAGTGGCTAAAAGGTGATTATTCATTGGCTGCAGTGGCAGAATATCCTGATGGCTTTGTAGTTAGCCACTTAGAAGGGGCAGGTTGTGTTGAGCCAGGCTATAAGTTATACGATGGTATCTTACGGGTTGATTTACCAATGGCATTATTGCCAACATTGGTGAAAACCCCCTTACAAGACGTGCTTAATTCTCTTGATGTAGTGAAGCTTTGCCATGTACCTGTGCAATATGTACTGAGTGGTGAAACACAATCTAAAGCGATTGATGTTGAAAGTGGTAAGGATGATAACATCATTGAGACCGTCGTTATTACGCCACTGCCAGAAGAATATGCCATTACAGACAATAATGAAGTTGTGGAAATCTCTAAAGGAGATTTGAATGAGCATAACCTGACAGATAAACCTAAAGTCGGTCGTGTAGCTGAAACAATAATTGATACTATGAGCGTTGAAGTTTCTCTCGATGAAGAGCCAGATCCGACTTCAAGCAAGCATTTGAATGTCCTGTTTGGTCATGATGTTATGAAAGATGTTCCATTAAACTGGGAGCCAACCAATACAGCAAAGTTTATGAATACCAACACTGGTATCATAGGCACCATGGGTACAGGTAAAACTCAGTTTACTAAATCGGTTATTACACAGCTTTATCGTAATCAAGCAGATAATGTGAATAGTTCGCCAATTGGTATGTTGATTTTCGATTACAAGTCAGACTATGTGGATGATAAGTTTTTAGAAGCAACCAATGCACAAAAGTATAAGTTGTTTAAATTGCCATATAATCCATTGAGCCTTTACGGTGATACGCCAATGCTGCCAATTCATACTGCCGCTGGTTTCTCTGAGACCATGGCGCGCGCGTATGGGTTGGGTAAAAAGCAACAGTTGCGTTTGGAAAATTTGATTCTTGAATCTTATGCTGCTGCCGGTATTCAGTCAGAAGATCCGTCAACATGGAGCAAGCCGGCTCCAACTATTGATGATGTTTGGGCGTTATTCCTCGATCAAGATAAAGTGGAAGAAGATTCATTGTATGCCGCACTCTCTAAGTTAGCGCGCTTTAAAATCTTTGAGTCTGAGCCAGAGAAAATGACGAGTTTATATGAACTTGTTGACGGTATTACTGTGGTTGAGCTTGCTGGATATCCGTCTGAGATCCAAAATTTAGTGGTGGCATTAACACTAGATCTGTTTTATTCACAAATGCAGAAGAAAGGTAAACCTGAAGTGGAAGGTGATTTCCGCCAAATTACCAAGATGATTCTAGTGGATGAGGCTGACAACTTTATGTCACAGAACTTTCCAAGCCTGAGAAAAATCCTCAAAGAGGGACGAGAGTATGGCGTGGGTATGATTTTGTCGACGCAAGACATCACGCATTTCCAAACTGGAGATAATGATTACTCAAGTTATGTGTTGACTTGGGTAGTACACCGTGTAGCTAAGATTAAAGCGCAAGATATTAAAGCGATTTTTAGCGTGAATGAAAAGGCCGAACAAGAAAGTCTTATGGAAACGATTAATAAGTTAGACAAACATTATAGTTTGTATATTGATGGAGCGAAGAAAATTGTCAAGATGCGAGATAAGGCATTTTGGGAGTTATTAGCATAATAAAAAAGGCAGTGTAAGCTGCCTTTTTTTGCTTGTGTGAATAGGATTTTTAAGGTTGTTATTGATGGATAATTATTATGTTTTACTACTACTTTTTATTCCGATTGTTTTTGTTGTCATTAAGAAAAAGCTGAGTGGTAGTGATTCGCCGATAAATGCTAATCTGGTTACTAAGTCACCTGAGGTGATTGAGTCAATTTCTGAAAAAAATGATCATGTATTTATTGACAATACAGTGAACGTTTTTATGCTTCCTGCCGAAGTTGCCGAAGTTGCCGAAGTTGCCGAAGTTGCCGAAGTTGCCGAATTCATTAAAGCGTATAAGCTCTCAGAGAAAGAATTGGTGACGGTTGATCTTATTCAAGAACAACTGGGTCAAGAGTTAACTGTCGCTGAGTTTTTATCTATGTCAGATGATGACTTTTTAGTCATTCGAGGTTTAGGAAAAGGAAAACTCGCACATATTGATGCTTTAAGAACTTTATTCTTACAGGGGCACTCTGTACTAAAGTCTGAGCTAGTTGTTGAGGAATATGTTCCTCATGATAATGATGGGCTTTTTATTTCTCAATTTGCTTTACCACATTATTACAAGGCTATTTGTAATTTACTTTTGGGGCATTTTGGTGAAAATGTTACTGTCGGTGAGATCCGTCAACTTGATATTAAAGAGCTGACAGCGATCCCGATGCTGGGTAAAAAGAAAGTGACGTTGATTTCGGAGATGATCGCCTATATTGATGAGAAAATGGTCAATGAATTTAACGGTCAAAGCTTAGGTGAATTGATGCCTTCTCATTTGCTCTTTAGCCATAATGAAGATATTGATTTATCCGTGCTTGAAGAAATATTGATTCAAGATCTCGAGAGTTTCTTTACTGCATTGAGTGAGAGGGATCAATTCATTACATCAGGTCGTCTGGGGTATTTATCTGCTGAAATGACCTTACAGGAAATTGGCGATACACTACCCAGCGGCAAGATAACGAGAGAGCGCGTCCGTCAACTTCAGCAACGTATAGAAAAGAACTGGCACGCACACATGCGTATCAGCCCAACAACACTGTGGATTAACGTTAAGTCAAACCTCAGCTTGCTGCGTGCTGAACTTTTCACTGAGTTGCAAAGTCGTTTTAGTTCAAAGAAAGGCTTTTACGAGTTTTTGGAAATGAGCTGTAACCTATCCTCCGGTGGGTTAACAAAAATTGTTTATCCAGAGATTCGCTCAACTATCTTAGATGACTTTTGGGTGATGAATGCATCACCTGCTTACGTAGAGACAATTACGCTTTATCTACAAGATCGTCTTGGGATTGAAAAAGCTGTTGCGGAGAATGCTATATCATATTTAGATGGCAAAAAGGTCGAATTGCTAGGAGAAATGGTAATTCCTATTAACTTATCAAAGCCCTTGGCACTAACTAATACATTGCTTGATTATCCGAAAGGTCTTGCTTGGAATATCTTGCATAAAAAAGTGAATGAAAAAGCGATAGCTAGAGCTCGCTTACCCGAAGAACGTATTGATGGTTCCATTAGTGCAGCAGTGGATAATGGGTGGGCGTATCAAATTGATCGTGGTACGTATCGACACTTGAACGCTTTAACGTTGACCGAAGATGAAATCGAACAAACATTACTGAGTGTACGAGAAGTCTTAGTGACAGAAGCTGGTCAAGGACGAAACTCACTAAACTTATCAGTTGATTATTATCAGAAAGGCCAGTCTAACGTGTTAGATTACTTTACTGTAAGACATATTGTTCGTTCATTTGGTGAGCGTCAGGGAATCTTTTTTAGTGGCAAGTCAGGGGCTGATACGATCAGTATTGAGCAGAATTTTAGTCTAGCCAGCCAAGAAAATGTACTGGTGGCACTGTTTGCCGCTAGCAATAAGCCATTGGATAAAAAGTTAATTGCTAGCAAAATCCGTAGTCAGTCTCTTGGTCATGCAGGCTATTATTTGGATAAATTACTAGCAAAAGGAACAATTGTCAGGGTCGATGAAGCGGATTACCAGTTAACAGAGCATGCGTTTGCAGGGCTAAACATTGAAGCGATTATCCATAAAGCAGCCGAAATTATTGAGAATGAATCTCGGGTGATTGAGATGGAGCGTATTCAGCGACATATTAATAATGCTTTTGATTTTAATCACAACAAGTATCTCTATCTGTCATTATTGAAGGCTTATGCGACTGACTTTGATTTTGAATGGTACTTTGTTTATAACTTGGTGTGCAAAACCGAGTTTGATTATGAAAGCCTAACGGATATGTGTCGTAAGCTGCTTAATGGCGATGAATCTTATGAAGATGCTATTGCGATTATTAACCAGCATTGTTTAATTGATTTGGGACGGGTTAGAAATGTTATTAAGCAAATCATTCAAAATGAAGAAACTTACCAATAAATACTGTTGAGTGAGAAAATTTGTATTATTATGATATACATCTCAAAAAGCACCGTTATAGGTGCTTTATTAATACCTATCATATTGAAAATAGAGATATGCGTGTATAATTAGACACCTTATCTGCGTGATGTCTAATTATGTGTTTACTTGATAAAATGCAATCCATTTCACGATGGCGACGTGGTGATGAGCGAGCGCCTCACAAGCTATTGATGCTGCTTTATGTACTATCTGAATACAAGAAAGGACATGAGCGTTTATTCCATTATGCCCAAGAAGTGGATGAGCCAGTAAAAGCACTACTGATGCAATATGGGCCAGCCAGAAGCACCTATAACCCGCATTATCCATTTTGGCGATTAGCTAATGAAGCCGATCCATTTTGGGAAATTGAAAATGGAGAAAAATGTCAGCTTTCAAGTAGCGGTGATCCGCGTAAAACCGACCTTATTACATACAATGTTAGGGCGGGTTTTGATTACAATTCATATCAATCCTTAGTTTCTAATCCACGCTTGATTGATGAAATCGCTTCCAAGTTGATTCAAGACAACTTTCCCGAGACATTACAAGAAGAGCTGTTTGTACGTTTTGGATTCATCACCCAAAGTGCGAGGTCCGAAATTTTGAAAAGATGTACAATGTTCGTATAACTATCAATGTGCCGTGTGTAGATTTGATTTAGCATTGGATCGAGTACCTATTGAAGCGGCGCATATTAAGTGGAAGCAGTATTAAGGTTTTTCACACTCATAGAATTATCAAAGATATTTTTTCTTAACTGAAAATGAAATTAGCTAGTCCAGATAAACACAGTAGTGTAGATATATATGACCTACATATTAGAAGGCTAGATCATTTATAATGAACATTTAATCTTTGCTGGAAAAATGGTTACATTTATCCTGACTGTAGCTATAAAAGCTATTGAGAATCTAAATTATAGTCATTATATCAATGTAATAAGTGTACGGCATCAGATGTCATTGGTGGTTAGTGATCTATTTTTTCATGTAAAACAACCGTTAGCTATATGGTTCTTTAAGTATATAAGTTCATTAAGTCACAACAGATCTGAGTTGAAGATATATTCAATACGATGATTAAATATGGTGTAAAATTACCACCGAGATCAGAGAAATTGAGTCTCGGTGGTGATAAGAAAACTATAAAGCCTCAGAAAATGCTAGCAAACTTTTATGATTTCTCAACGCTGCTATCCCATCCTCAATATGAGCAGCCCAAGCGGCCATCATCTCTTTATCATCTAAGTTGGGATAAGTTTGTTTAAGTACTAGTTCAGTGATTAATTGTGTTTCACCTAACCATGTAACTTTATCTAGTACTAAACTACCGTCTAGTTTTTTAGCTATATCAGTTGTGAATCGAAAATTTGATTCTATCGATCTAAAAAAAGCAATTCGAGACGATACATTGGGGGATATACCTGTACGTTGCTTGAGTAGCTTTAGCTGATCTTCAGTTGTTCTTGATAAATTCATTCTATTTGGTAGCATTTTAATTTACCTCTGCAACTGTTTTTGATTTTTGTTCCCAGAAATAGCCTTCTTTGAGCTTTGATGATTGAGTCGCACCATCAAATTTGATTTCATAGGCATGTGAAATACCGTATTTGAAATCAGCACAATTAAAGTATTTTTCATCAATTTCAGTATCAGTCGATAAAATAATCACCTGATGGCTTGCTTCTGGAAAATAATTGCTTATTAGTTTATCTCTGTGTTTAGAATCAAGACGACCTAGAGGTGTATCAATAATTATTGGTAGCTGTTTACCTGAGGTCTTTCCTAATGCTTCTAAAATAGCAATGGCATAGATCTGTTTTTCACCCGCAGATAATGCCTTGCGATTGATAGTTTGTTGTTTATCATCGATAAGTTCAACATCAAATGTTTTAGTGTTAATACGAGCAGAAAGCTTAAGATCTTCTTTACGGGCAAGATTCTTGTAACTTTTAATAAATTCTGCTTCTAATTGTTTAACGCGGACATCAGTAAGCTTTTCACTGAATTCAGCTAACATGAGATGTGCATTTTGAGCGTTTAATAAAGATGCCTCTGCGTTATGGGCAACTTTATGTTTATCGTGAAGCTTTTGTATTTTTCGTGCATTTTCAATTGCTTCACGATATTTACGTTTTGCTGACTCTGCGGTGTCTTTAAGTTTTAAGATGGCATTTGTGCGTTTATTATTTAGTGTCTGTATTGTATCAAGCTGAGATTGTAATTGCTCTTGCTCTGGAGCTCTTGCAATATTAGATGAAAGATTAGCTATTTGTTCTTCAACCTGCGCTAATTGTTGCTTTGCTACATTAAAAGTAGAAGATGATTTTTTAGCTTGAATATTCGCTTGAGAATAAACTGTATTGTATTCACGTTCAGAAATATCAAGTAATAATTCTGTTGAATTTTGATTGATATTTCGTTCGTTTAAACAATCTTTTATCGTATCTAACGCTGTTTTTGCATCCGTTAATCGAAAACTCAATGCTTTACTAAGTTCTGTCATAAAAGAGTCTAATTCAGTATTAAAAGACTGTGACTGTTTAGCTGATTTTTCATTATCTAGTTGCTCAAAGAGTTTTGATAATGTATTTGGAGCTAATGATAAAGGAAGATTACCTTCTATCTCAGTACGTAATGTTTTTTCGAGATCTTTACGTTCAATTTCTAGTGTATTTTGCTTTTCTATTTCTTGTTCACGACTTTGTGCCCAAGCGCCACCACGTAGTGATAAAGCAGCTTCTGCTTTACTTATATCATCTGTAATTAGTTGGACACGTGCTTTACATAATACAGCTTCATTCGCATCAGCTTTTGCTTTTTGTGAGGCTTTTTGTTGTTCTTTTTCTAATTTTTCAATTTGTGTTTTGATGTTTGTAGGCATCGCTGACGCATCATGTCGTTTTAGAAAAATAGCAAGGTCATTACGTAGACGTTCAACAACATCAATGCCGAGTAGACGTCTAACAGCGGTTTGAAGAACTTCACCTGATTCATCTTCTGCAAGTTCAGCGATTTTTTCACCATCAAAGAAGAATAAATCAGCAATACCAGATGGAATTAGTTCGTTTAAGAAGCTTTGGCATTGCTCGTAGTTTAATTCGATCTTTTTCGAGTCTTGCTCAAGAACGAGCTTATCTTTTTGACCTTTTGACCAACCACGAATTACCCTGTACTCGCTTTCGAGACCGTTTTGGCTATGACTAAAGACTAATTCAATGGAACATTTACCTTCACTAAGGCCTATGCCTTTGTGGATAAGTGCATCAAGTTGGTCTTGGTATTCTGCAGAAGACATACCACGGCCAAAAGCTGCTCGACCATATAAGGCAACACGTACAGCCGTAAGGATTGATGTTTTACCTGCGCCATTTAAACCACCAAATAAAACGATAGGAGCTGCGGCTTCGTGATAGTCTTTTTGTTTTCTTGGTGCTAGATCAATTTCATGTACTCCTCTGAATACACGGAAATTATTGACAATAAGATTTTTAATTATCATGTTATAGTTCCACCTTTGAAATGCGATCTAGCTGCGCAATTTCGTTTTCATATTTGTTTATTTGATCTTTATGTACGTCTAAGTCAGCTTTACTCTGTAATTGAGCATGTTTTTCTTTGATGTCTTCGAGTGAGCCCCAGTCTCTTTTAAGTAAGCCGCCAATCTTATCAAAGACACCAGTACGTCGACTTAAGCCTTCTAATGATATTTCTAAGTCGAGTAGTTTTTGAATCATTTCTGGAGCAACATCGTAATCACTGCCAAGTTGTTGGAGTATTTTTGCTTCAACTTCGCCAAAACTGTTATTGTCATTCATCACCCAATCGAGGTTTGTTCCATAAATGTCATGGTAAATACTTGGTAAAGAGTCAGCCCAATCTGGTTCATTCGGATCATTTAGCCATTCTTGGCGAATAGCATGGAGTTCTGGCTTGGTGATTAATGTAACTTGATAGCCTGACTCATTAAATGCTTTTTCTTGTACTAAAAGTTGTTTGACCCATTGCTTACGGAATTTAAGCATATAAGGACCAGGAACATGTTCGCGATCTGCCGTTAGGTCTTGCCCATCTTTTACTCGCTGATAGCTTACTTTACCTGTACGACGTTTAAAGTTACGATAAATAGGTTTATTTTCAGGTACGTTGGTATCAGCTAACATATTCCGAAAATCAAGCAATGGACGCATCCATTCTTCACCATTTTGAATCAAACTTTCCATTGCTCGGTCTTTGGTGACGACAGTACAAGTCCAGCAGCCAAAACGAGAATTGCCACAAGAAGGAGTACTATCATCAATCACCATTGGACACTCACCTTGATCTGATGAATCTTTATAAAGATTCCATAACGTGAGATTTTTGCCACCCCATGGGTTTTCCCATTCAAGGCCATAATCATTTGACCATTTTTTACCAATACCCATTGGTGAAATAGTAACTTCTAGGCTACATGCTCGTAGTATTTTCCATACATCATCCATACTCCATGTATCAATGGGAGTATAAATAAACGCGTTGGCAAGTGTGGTATGCCGGGCTAAACGGGTATTCTCAATTTTATGTTTGGCAATAACCTGCGCACGTGAAGCACTTTCTTGGCTACGAGAACCGAGTACAACAATCACTTCATCATGTTTGGCAACTTTATCTGTAATAAAGTCACTAACTGGATCTATTTTCATACGCTCAGTACACCAGCGAAAACTCTTTGTTGGTGCCGGATAACCTTTACCTAATAAACAAGACCAAAATGTTTCATTTGGTTTAGGTAAAACTTTATGAGTACTAATTGGTAATCCATCACGGCGAGCATTGTTGCCGATAGATTCTAATGATTTATTTACATGATCAACAACAAGTGGTGTTTCAACCAAGGTGTCTGATGCAACGATATAAACATGTTTAGTACGCTTGTCTTCGTCTAATGCTTGTAAGGCAAGATATACGAGCGTAACAACTGCTGATGAGTCTTTACCACCACTATAACCAATAACCCAGGGGCGGTTATCTGCACAATAAACGGTTTGAATATCATCAATAAAATGCTTAAGTGTAAAGCCTTCAGTATTTTTTTGTTCGCGTAATAATTCTCGACATAGAGTTGTGCTACTGACATTACGTAGTTCTTCATCTAATGAAGCATAATGTTCTAATTTTTCTGGTAAAGAATCGTGGTTACTATAGCGTTTGAAGCCTGCAAAAAACTCATTTTCGATATAGTCAATCTGTTCTTCGTCCAGACCATCGGCTGTAAAAAACTTAGCCATGGGTTGCCTCTCTACTTATAATGTATTGATTTTCTAACGCTCTTTCATCTGGTGTTAATGGTAGGGCGAGAGCATGTTTTAGTGCATTTGTTGTTAATATAATGTTGGTCGAAGCCTTACTTAACTTGCCATGTAGCATACTTCTGTTTGCCCATAGTGGATTTGATTTTTTCCAATCAACATTTTTAAGTTTCTTGATAGTTTCATGCCAGTCGTTTGGCTGTGCTGTAATGAGAGCACAACCTAATGTTCCAAGTGCATGTAAACCAACACCATGAGCATTGATATATTCTTGTCTAAATGCTGATGGTGAAAGTTCTTTTTTAAGTATCATTTGCCATTCAGGGGTCGATTCAAAAACAGCCTGCCAGTAATCACTTGCTAGTTTTTTTTCGTCTTCTGTAAAGCCGTCTTTGGTTCCTTTACCTAAAAGAGCCTTGTTAGCTTGTTTAATGCTACTGAGAGTAAATAATTTGCCACTTTTAGAGCTAATACTAGATTTTTCCATTTCAGTAAAACCTTTAAAAGGTTCAATAGTATCGGCTAAATAACGAGCTAATTCAGAGCTAATATCTCGATGATCATAAAGTGCGCCAAGTGAAGGGCTTGGTTTGACTGCGTATTTATTTAGATCTGCAAACATTTGTTGGCTACGTTTTAAGCCTTCATCAACAAAAAATAAGACAGGGATATTATCATGAGCCAAGTCTGGGTTTTCTTTTAAGGCCGCTTCAATTGCTGCTCGTCGATGCTGCCCATCATTAATCAATATTTGAGCATCCATAGGTATTTTAAGAGTGCCGAGATTTGGAGTGTTTATTTCACTATTCTCAATAAATGACACGCTTGATGCAACAGAAACGGTTAATGCTGAAAAGACATAATCATTTGGATTTTCAACAAGATACTTTACCATTTCAGGGATTCTAGATTTATTCAATGTTCGTTGAGCTCTTAACTCTGGTGGAACTTCGTCTTCATCAAAAACAAAAATTTTAGGGATTGTACTGAGCGGACAGGTGGCAATATAAAAGGGCTTGCCAGCTTGTAATCCTCTTACTGCAGGGAAAGAAAAGCAGTACCCATCTTGTGCTTTATTCATAACTAATCCTGACGTTAAATATGACGTTTTAACTATGATTGACGTTATTATATAACGTTGGCTTTAATGACCTAACGTATTTTAATTGACGTTGTGACGTGTATTTTAATTTAGGTTAACATGAATTGCACGTTACATTTAGGTATACAGCATTAAATCAATTTGATAGTTCAAAAAATATTCAGTTGGAAGTTATAATTTTAAATGATTGAATTTTTTTATTTTTACTATGTAATTTTAATTCAAATTCGTATCTTGTTATCATCGTTTCATTTAGCGAGGAGTATCTAAGTAGTTTGCCTAACCTTTTGTCAAAACTAAGCTGTTTTTTATATATTTCATTATGTTGTGAAAGGTAGAGGTGTTTGTTCAGTAGAGGCGGTCTACGACTCTCATCAACATAATCAAAGAAGTCGATATCTTGCTCTGCCATCTTGATCTTAATACGCTCAGTCAGAAAGGGCAGTGATTTATCAAAATCATCATAAGCGGTAAGAGTTAGCTTACCTGATCGAATATGAATTTTGATTAAATCAATATTGTCATCAAGCTCACCATACATCTGTAATGCCGCACCAACATAAACACGCAATAATAGTGGTAGTTCATCCATAAAATCACGATAAAAGATCAGTGAATGACTGTCGTTTAATAAGCTAGCAGACATTGTTTTATGTGCTTTTTCACATTGGGCGTTGATTAACTTAGTATCAGCAATCGCAAATAAAAGTTCTGTCGCCAAATTAATAACGGTGTTGTATTCACCAAATAGTGCTTTGATATCTCTTTTTAATGCTTCTGGTTGTTGTATGTAAGGTTTACGCTTTTCAAATAACCCCATTGCAAAGTAGAGTAACAAATCTTCTTTGCGATTTTTTTCTGCTTGTTCGAACTCTTCAGTATCAAACATATCTTGCAGTAGATTGAATACCTTTTTGTGTGAGCCAATGAGCTCTCTAATTTTTCCAGATTGCTCAAATTCTTCATTTGTAGGTATACGGCCCAGATCCAAGCAGGTATGCCAGAAATCATCAAATAGTGGCTGATGTTGGGTAATAAGTAATTTAGCTTTATCTTTGGAGTCTACTGGCTGAGGCGATGTGAGCTGTTGCCATGTATGATGACGTTTATATTTTTGCTGAAGATAACTTTGCTCTGCTAGTTTATCTTTGAAAATATAAAAAATACCAGGGGCGACAGCTATTGCTTCTTCTTGTAGATTTCGTTCAATATATGATTTGATTTCTGATTGAGCATAATATTTTTGGAATGTATTACGAGAAGTAATGACACCATCTTTGTATGATTTAAATTGTGCGATATAGCTATCATTAGCAAGCATGACCGATACTATAAGTAAGCTAGTTGCTAATTCCCACGCACTCAGTAACGCTTCTAAACGTTCATCTTGATCTTCGATAACATTAAGTACAAAGCCTAAGTTAACAATATCTGAAGGAGTTTTATCATTATCTGGCTGAAAGTTAGGATCCCAGCCTATAGCATCTAACCCATGTGCTTCAAGTTCTCTGAGATCATCACCTCGACCGCATCCATAGTCAAAAATAGAATATTCACCGTTTAAATAACCATTCTTAACTAACGTTTTCATAGGTGCTGAAAGATCGTGGCGTACAATCGCTGTTTTATGTCTATCTATGTGTGGAGCGTCAATAGATGGATTAACAGCAGAGGATCTGAATAATCTACCATCGACTAACTCATAACCGTGTCTTTCTATAATATTGTACCAAGAACGTTTGAAACCAATAATGCGAGTATTTTCGTATAACCCTGCGTTTTCACCTTCTTGAGTAATATTTTTAAAATGTTCAAAGTGCGAGTTACTCGGTGTGATCATGGTTTCTTTACGATGCAGAATCGGCGGGTTATCGGAGTTACTGTAATTGGTTATTTTATGTGTGAGCTTAACTAAATCGATATTTACACTTTGTTGTAGGGAAGGGTAAGACTCTGAATAAAAAGTAGGGTAGCTTAACAACGATAGTCGAAATTCTTTCTTATAAAGCTTTACAAGATCCCATTCATCAACCTTAACAGCTTGAGCAACAGCAGGAATAAAATTCTGTAATGATTGAGATGCTTCAATAAGAGCATCTTTATGAAGATATACAGCGTCAGGTAATTGTTTGCCTACTTTTAGTTGTGATATGAGCTCTTTAAATAGTGCTGCATTCATATTTCATCCTTAAATTCTGCAGTTAAGTAGTTATCTTTATTATATCTTTTTCCTGGGTAACGTAAGCCTGTTTTTGGTGATGGCAACATGTATTGAATAAATTGGCTATTGTCTGGACCAATGCTGACATGGAGTGGATTATTGTTGCCATAGAAGTAAATGCGGTCAAAAGGTAAGTTCTGCACGATATATTTGGCAATAATGCCCATATTTTTCTCAAACCCTTCGACAATAAAATCGCAAGCTAAGCCACCACGTTTACATATTAGATTACCCCGACTATTCATTTCATGACTTGTGTGTTGATCTAAAGTTGGTGCGGTATGTTGAGGGGATAATTTTTGTACTTTTTTATAGAGTTCAAAAGATGTGAAGCCATAGGTAATAGTAGTTAGACCAAAATGTTGTTCAATAGGCATTAGAATTAATGTTTTATAATTATTAATTACTTTTTGGGTATCATTGGAAGTTGGATTATTGTTATTAGCTAATTGCCACTCAGGATGACGTTGTTGATACCAGTTAATAATGTTTGATGTATTTATATTATTCATGGAATATTCTTCCAAAGAAAGTCAAGTATTTTTCATTTTTAGGATTATAACTTAGGGTGGTTGTAAATTATGTTTTTAATCCTAATCTTTATTGATGCAGTAATATGACTTTCATTATGTTGTTAAAATAACATAAAGTCGCTGTGCTATTAACGATCAGTGTCATACTAAAACTGTTTTAATATGAGAGACTACATGATAGCAGCAGATCGTATTTCTCAGAGAATTAAACGATCTAGACGTTATGTTTTTGAACGTCAAGATTTTGAAAACTTTGCTAGTTATTCTCAAGTTGGTCGAGCGCTTAATCAATTGATAGATAAAGATGAATTGATGAAGCTAGACTATGGTCTATATACTAAAAAAGATTAAATAGACTTATTAGTAAATTTATGACAATGCACCCAGGAGGAACAGATGCACTTATGCGTGAAATCTTTAAAATGAAGGGCGTTTATTTTGAAATGGACCCATTATCTTTACAAATTTTTGCTGGTGGAAGCACTCAGATATCATCTTCAATAAATTATTCGTGGAATCTAAAACAATTTAATCGTCGATTGGTTATCGGTCGTCGAGTACTTCATTCCCCAAGCTAAATATGAAAAACTATTCTATTCATGAAGAAGCTGCCTTGTGCAGCTTCTTCTATATATGCACTCCACCAGCTCATGATAGCCCTACAGAGTGTGATAAGTTGTCAATTACTAATAAAAAGCAGTTTATAGACTTAGATATATACTACTTTCATCACAATTTGTAGAGGTTTTAATTTCTTATGATACGCGCAATTTAGATGCACTTCATAAGGATATTGGCATGATTTATAAGCGTTCTTTACTGGCAAGTTCAATTTTATCTTTTTTAACAACGATCACTGTTGTGGGATGCAATAACAGTTCATCAACAAACACTTCTGAAAAAGATGCGTATTTTGATACCACAAATCCTCCTGAAATTGTTTTGAATTTACCGCATAACACCGGACCAATCGCTAAATTGCCAATATCTGGTTCTATTGAAGAGCCTGTTGTTGCTAATGATAACGAAGCCGTGATTTATTTAGTAGCTAAGCCAGATCAAGCTTTAACAAAAAACTTTAATCAGTATAGCTTACATATATGGAATAATAACCAGTGCGATCGCGCGGATGAGAGTGCGGTTAATGGGGCGTGGGATAATTCGCAAAATAAACCAATTGGTATCGATGAGTTTGGTCCTTATTGGAAAGTAAAACTCAAACCAGGTTCGACAAATTGTTTGAATGTTATTGTTCGAGATGATCAATTAAATAATCAGTTATCTGGTGATGGCAAAGTTGATTTTGCACTTATTCCTGATCGAACGGCTTCTTTTGTTGCAGGAAGTAATGAACCTAAGAATAGTCGAGAAGCCGCGTTTATCGCTATTTCTGGTATAGAAGGCGCAAAAGCCCATTTAATTGATGGTGAAACATTAATATGGGATGGTATTCAGTCTGCTAATGAAGTGCGCTTATATGTTTCTTTAGCCGCGAGTGTTGAGCCGAATAACAATTATCAATATGACGAACCCTATATTGTATTAAAGCCTAAAGCGTTAACTCTCGAGCAGATGCAAACGTTTCCTCATTTAGCGACAATGTCAGCCTATAGTATTCCATCGACAATTGATATGCGCTCAGTTGTTAAAGCTGAAATGGTTGCGTTAGCGGTGGATACAGAAGGAAATATTACGGCTGGTACAAAAGTACAGCCGGCAGGATTACTTGATAGTTTATTTGCTACCTATGCAGAAGCTAAGACGCTAGGGGCTGAAGTGACGGCTGATGGAGTGCAGTTTGATTTATGGGCACCATCTGCACAAAATGTGGTGTTAGTGTTATTTGATGGTGCCAAAAAAGAACGTGGTCGTTTACAAATGGCTCTTGATGGGCAGTCTGGTATTTGGTCTTTAAAAACAAATAAGGCCCAGGATGGTAGTTATTACCGTTATTTGATTGATGTTTTTCATCCAGTGTCAGGCAATATTGAGAAATACCAAGTTACTGATCCCTATGCGCTTAGTTTATCGATGAATTCATTATTTAGTCAGGTTGTTAATTTAGATGATCAGCAATTAAAGCCTGATGGTTGGGATGAGTTACAACGGCCAATTCCACAATCCAATCCTACAAAATTTGTTATTTATGAATCTCACGTACGTGATTTTAGTGGTTTAGATCAATCAACCCCTGAAGCTTTTCGTGGCAAATTTAAAGCATTTACAGAAACAGACTCTGTACCCGTTAAACACCTCAAGCAGTTGAGTAAAAATGGTATTACCCATCTGCATTTATTACCAATATTTGATATTGCTACAATTAATGAAGATCCAACCAAAGTAGCAGATATTAATATGCCATTTAGCCAACTCTGTGAGGTGAACAGTGAGGTTAAAACATCCTCATTCAGTGGTGATTGTCTGTCATCTTTAACTATTGCTGAAATACTCGCACGTGAAACAGAAAATGATACGCCTCAAACTCCAAGAGTGCAGGAGTTAAACCGTTTAGTTTCGGCAACTGATAGCTTTAATTGGGGATATGATCCTTTTCATTATACGGTGCCAGAAGGATCATACTCGACTAACCCTGATGGAAAACAACGTATTCTTGAATTGCGAGAGATGGTTCAATCGGTAAAAACAGATATAAAAATGAATGTGGTAATGGATGTCGTTTATAACCATACCAATTCAGCAGGACCAACGAGTGATACCTCGGTGTTAGATAAAATTGTGCCGTGGTATTACAACCGTTTAAATCCTCAAACTGGTGCTGTAGAAAATTCAACATGTTGTTCTAATACTGCACCTGAACATACGATGATGGCAAAATTAATTCAAGATTCACTCGTGGTGTGGGCGCGTGATTACAAGATAGATGCCTTTCGGTTCGATTTAATGGGTCATCATCCACTCAGTCAAATTAAAGCGTCATTAAAAGCGGTGCAAGCTGTTGATCCTGATGTTTACTTTTATGGTGAAGGGTGGAATTTTGGTGAAGTTGCCAATGACAGGTTATTTGTTCAAGCAACACAGGCTAATCTAGCAGGGACGGGGATTGGTAGTTTTTCTGATCGTTTACGTGATTCTGTTCGCGGCGGTGGCCCTTTTGATGGTGGTGATGGTTTAAGACAGCATCAAGGTTTCGGTAATAGCGCATTTGTACAGCCGAATGAAATGAGCTTAACGACGAAAGAGACTGCATTGCACCTTGCTGATTTAACACGTTTAGGGATGGCGGGAAATTTAAAGGATTTCCAGTTTATTGATGCAAAAGGGAACAAAATACGAGGTTCAGAGCTGGATTATAACGGCCAACCTGCCGGATATGCAAAAGATCCAACTGAAATTCAAAACTATGTTTCTAAACATGATAATCAAACCTTATGGGATAACCAGCAATACAAAATTGGCTATGATGTCGATATTCAAACACGGGTACGAATGCAAGCGGTGTCCCTAGCAACGGCAATGTTAGGCCAAGGTGTGCCATTTACACATATGGGCTCTGAATTATTACGTTCCAAATCAATGCAGAGAGATTCTTATGACTCAGGAGATTGGTATAATAGGGTTGATTTTACTCTGCAAGATAACAATTGGAATAAAGGGTTACCACGCGTTGATAAAGACGGTATGAATTATGAAATCATTCAACAAGTGATCCAAGGAAGTGGTGTCAATGCGCAGCCAAGTCGAGCAGATATGAACGTCATGGTTGATTATTATCTTGATCTTGCAAAGTTACGTCAAAGTTATCCATTATTAACCTTAGGGCGTGGCGATGATGTGATTAAGCGTGTTAGTTTTCATAATACTGGTGTAGATCAGCGTCCTGGTTTAATTGTAATGACGATTGATAATGGCAATACGGTAAATGACCTTGATCCGAATGTAGACGCAATGGTGATTGTTATAAATGCGACACCACGACAACAAAAGGTTGATCTTGGTCTTTCAGGCTTGGTGTTAAGTCCGGTTTATCGTTCTAATCTTGCTCATAATACGCAAGTGATCGACAATCAAATATCAGTGCCAGCATGGACCCCTGCGGTGTTAGTTAAACCACGACATAATATACGTAGTGAAGGTATTCCGGTGTTTATGAATTAAAGCATTATCATCGCTCACTAACGATACCCTTTATGCTGAGTACTTAGCGTAAAGGGTCGTTTTTATTATAAGCAAAATTAAGTTACGTAAGCGTGTTTGTAAGCACAGTTTGTAGGGGTACAGCTTTAGTAGGATATAAATTATCACTCTTACTATGTAGTTTATAATGATGGACTCATTATCTTTGTGCTCCGCGGTAAAAAAGATCACTTTTCCAGCGTCAATTACGGTGATATCAACAACGCCACAAATTCATTCAAGCCTATTATCTTCATCGTCGTCATCAGTATTGTCAGAAGCTGTTGTTATTGCTGAATGTGAGCTACACATTGCGCCTGATGCGAAAGTTTATGGTGATGGTTTTCAAATGTTGTCACAAACAGCGGGTACTTTTGCTCATCCTAAAGCAATTGGTCGTTGTCCTGATAATAATGCCGAATACCGTATTTACCCTCAAGCGGCGAACCAACGTTATTATAATTATCTTGTGATTGAAGATGGTGAGCGTTACGTGTTGTTTGGTTTTACGTCATGTCATCGTTTTGCGGGATATTTTGAATGCCAAGATAACAAAATTATTGTGTGTATAGATGGTGAAAATTGTGTCATGCCCGCAGATGAAACCAATCACATTAGTTTAGAAAATTGGGTGGTATTGTCATCGGAGACATTAGCTGATTTATACACGCGTTATGCCGCATTAATTAATATTGATCACCCATCCAAAAAGAATACCACTCAAGCTGCTCCTATCGGTTGGTGCTCTTGGTATGCCTATTATGCTGGCGTATCTGCGGCCGATATTCAACGAAATGTCGATCATATGCAAGGCGATAACCATGACATTGAATGGGTGTTACTTGATGATGGTTATCAAGCGTTTATGGGAGACTGGTTATCACCGTCTGACCATTTTTCTGGTGGAGTACAACAGGTTTTAACAGCACTAAAGGTTCAAGGAAAGAAAGTCGGCATTTGGTTAGCACCATTTATAGCAGAGCCGAAATCAACGATATTTAGACAACATCCAGAATGGTTTGTACGTGATGTCGATGGTGAATTACTGCGTGCGGATAAAGTTACCTATGGAGGGTGGCGCTGCACACCTTGGTATATTTTAGACACGAGTCATCCTGAAGTATTGGCGCATTTAACCCATGTGGTAAAAACAATGCAACAGCAATGGGGAGTTGATCTCTTCAAACTGGATGCTAACTACTGGGGAACATTAAAAGGGCAACGTTATCAAGCAAGCTGTACTGGTGTTGAAGCTTATCGTTTAGGAATGAAAGCGATTGCTGAGGGGGCTGGAGATGCTTGGTTGCTTGGTTGTAATGCTCCAATGTGGCCATCATTAGGTTTAGTTGATGCAATGCGAGTCTCTGATGATGTTGAGCGCAATAGTTATCGTTTTAATCAAATAGCCAAAGAGACTTTCTATCGTAGTTGGCAGCATCGTCAGCTGTGGCAGATTGATCCTGATTGTGCCACTTTTATCGACTTACAACAGACAAACAACGTTGAAGCACAAGCCGCTGATAGTCATAGTTATTCATTTCATCGCAATGCTTTGCTGGCTTCGGGCGGGTTATTACTATCAGGTGATCCATTGGCGCAGTGGAATAGTTTTGCACATCAAAGTTTTTTGCAATTGGTACAGCGTCAACATTATAGTCAACAAGCGGCAGTTTTTGATGATCTCAATTTAACTACAGCAAAATTGCCATTAAACCATAGTGATGGCTCAGTGCAGCAATTACAGTTTGTGTTTAATTATATTGATGAACCAGCAAAAACAGTTACGTTACACGCTGGCCAAGCAACAGATTGGTTTGATTATTGGAGTGGTGAATGTGTGGCTAAAAATAGTCAAACATATAAAGTGTTTTTGGTTGCAGGGTTAGCAAGTCACGTGGTTTATACCGTTTCACGATGATGCTTTATTGCTAGTAATGAATTGAATGAAATAAAAAATCCCAGCCGAAGCTGGGATTTTTTTATGCAGCAAGGCCAATCAGCTTAAGTAAACTTTCAGCTGTTTCAATTGCTTGGCGTCGATTTGTAATATTTAATTTTTGATATAAATTACGGATATGGGTCTTAATTGTTGTTGCTGCGACATCAAGCTCATTAGAAATTTGTTCATTACTATAGCCAGCATAAATTAATCCTAGTACCTGCCACTCTCGTTGTGTGAGTGGGCTAGAGCGAATAAGCTCCGGAATATTAGGAAGTGCTAATAGTTTATCAACAAAGGTTTCATCAAAATGTACGACGCGCGCACGTTGCTTGCTGGTCATTTCTCGTAATAAGTATTGGCTACGGTGTAAAGTGAGTTCGTCAAGTTGCTTTTGTTCGATCAGAGTATGGAGTAATCCACTGATTGTCTCTCCTTCACATAAGAAATTGCTGATCATACCGCTATGGTTACTAATGGTAAGAACTTCTTTTAATGTATCTAATGCTTGTTGTGGCTGTTCGCTAAGCTTGTAGAGTACGGCTTGTACAACGGTATTACGATGCTGATCAGTATGTAAACTATGCTCAATACAGTGTTGTTGGATTGTATTAAGCAATTGTTGTGCTTCATCTAAATTTTGAAGCAAGAGGTGACTTCGAACAATATTACGAGCATGTAGTTGTTGGAAATGGTTACAGTATGTAATGGGTAATGTGACTGTACTAAGCCAATATTGTATGGCGTCTAGATCATTTTTTGCTTGCCAGTATAGTAGCTGGCTAAAATCATAATTCGCTAGCCAGTCGATATGGTAAGTGGTGTTTTTAACCAGATTATTGCAGATATCGAGGTAACGTGTTGCTTTATCCAGTTCACCACGCGATACCGCTATACGAGCAAGCATCGAATATGCGTGAAGTGATTGCGATTTATCAAATGGCGCTAAGATCTCAAGACATTGATGAGCACATTGTTCAGCTTCTTCCAGACGATGCCAGCACCATAAAATCTGAGCTTTGAGACGTAAAGTAAACTCATGCAAAGGCACTTGTTGTAAATGCTGTTCTTTGATTAGCTTAAGGGCCTGATCTAATAATTCAAAAGCGGCATGAATAGCACCTTGAGCAACAAGAATCTCCGACTGTTGTAATAGTGCCCATAATGCCTGATGGTAGACATGGTATTGACGAGCCATTTTTTCTGTTTGTTGCATCATGGATAATGCTTGATTTAGATTACCCAAACAGTGATGCACTTCTCCAATAACAGAGGTTGCAACTATGCGGCTGCGATAGGTCGTTGCGGGTAGTTGTCCTAACGATAATTCCGCGAGAGCTAATGCTTCTTGTGGTTTACTTTGATTTATCGCGACTTGTGCACGTAGAGCATTAAACTCACCTTGAATAGCATCATCGATGGTTAATTTTCGTAATGCTAACTCAGCTTCACTTTGAGCTAATAGCTCACCGACATTATTATAACGATGTTGACTCTGCGCTAACCACGCTCTTAATAAGCATAATCTTGGTGAACAAAATAAAGCATCTTGGTCGAGTTGCTCAATAGCATACTCTAGTAATTTTAATTCGCCTTGATGGAACATATTCCACCCATGGTCACATAAAATATCAGTGATAAGATCTTGATTTTCACTTTTTAGTGTATGAACTAAAGCTTGTTGAAAATTACCTTGCTTTAACCACGCTTTAGCAGCATTACAATGTAACTCATTACGTTGCTGGGGGATCGTTGTATAACGCTGATGACGTAAAAACTCAGCAAATAAGTGATGGAAGCGATACCAGTTATCTTCACCTTCTAATTGTGTTAAGAATAAACCAAAACGATCGAGTGACTCTAGCATAGATAAGGCATCAGAACGTGCGGTAAGCTCTGTGATTAATTCAGCATTAAACATATCCAATATTGAGCAATGTAGTAAGAAATCTTTCGTATCATCGCTGAGTTGATCAAACACTTCTTCTGCTAAGTAATCCCATAAATGACTCCGATTAAAAGCAGCAATTGATTGGGTTGAATTTGCTAATGAATGTGGTTTTTGTTTTGCGTGTAGAGCTATTAATTGTAGTGCTGATGGCCAACCTTCGACTTGTTTACGTAATGTACTCAGTAACTCGCTTTCAATATTCTCAGAAATACGTTGATGGAAGAACCGTTGAGTTTCTTCGTCATCAAAAGCTAACCCAGTATTATCAATTTCTAATAATAAATCTCGAATGCGTAGGTTAGCCGTACCTAGAGGGGGCATTATACGACTAGTTACCACAAGGGTGATGTTATCTGGCATATGCTTTAAAAAGAAACGCATACCTTCATGAATATCATCATTGTCAATAACGTGGTAGTCATCTAATACGATGTAGCAGGTTTCTTGATAATTAGACAACTCAGCAAAAAGCGCATTCATGAGTGTGGTAATACATGCAAATTGTCGGCGCTCTGCCATTGCTTGGGTTTTTAAACAAGAGCTATCAGTTGCTTTATTAACCGCTTGAAGGAAATAGTTAACAAAACGGAAAGTCTCATTGTCATTATCGTCAATATTAAACCAGCCTGTATGTGGGATATCTTTTAACCACTGTGCCGCCATGGTGGTTTTTCCATAACCTGCAGGTGAGCGAAATAGAACTAATCGATAGTAAGATGCTTGAGTGAGTGCTTCAAGGATCCGAGGTCGTAAGATAGCATTATGTAGTCGAGCAGGACGAGTAAGTTTAGAAGGTATCCACATAATTAAGCTCTTTAAGATCTGTAATTTTAAGGCTAGACACATCAGGATATTTTGCCGATGCGCTTTTATGAGTGGATACTTTAACGCGCAGTTCGTTATAGACAATACATCTTAGAATTATTGTAACTATCATCTTTATAATCTTGAGCTAACTCACATAAGCAATATATTGAGCGAGTAAATTTTATTCATTAATCACTTCTATCGTTTCCTACGCCTTAATTCTCCTCCCCTTAATCATTTCGTTAGGATGATGCTTCATTTTTTTAATCAGTGCAGCATAGGTAGTAATTAAATAATACTACGGTGAGACATAACAATGAAAAAACACATTAAAGAACAAGCATTTGATAAAGCCTCATTTAAAGCATTAGTAATAAAACATTTAGTGACTACTTATGCCCAAGATACTAAAACGGCAACTGATAAAAGTTGGTATTTAGCGGTTGGTAAAGCACTGGCAGAAATTAGTACTGGTAATTTACTAGCAACTGAAAAACGAGTTATTGATGCGAATGCACGCAGTGTTAATTATTTTTCATTAGAGTTTTTAATTGGTCGTTTAACCGGTAATAACTTAATTAGCCTTGGGCTGTATGACCAAATCAGTGAATCTGTTGCCGAGCTAGGTTTGAATCTGACTGATTTATTGGAACAAGAACGTGATCCTGCATTAGGCAATGGTGGCTTAGGTCGTTTGGCTGCATGTTTTATGGACTCGTTAGCAGCACAAGAATTTCCATCAGTGGGTTATGGCTTACATTACCAATATGGTTTATTTAAACAGTCATTTCTTAATGGGCATCAAATTGAATTCCCTGATAAATGGTGTGAGGAAGAGGGGTATCCTTGGGAAGTACAGCGTCCTGAACTAAATCAAGTTGTTGGTCTGTATGGCGATGTTAGTTCTTATACTGATGAAAATGGACAGCAGTATGATCGTTGGAACCCTGCAGTAACGTTACAAGGTATTGCATGGGATTTGCCAATTATTGGTTATAACAATCAGTCTGTATTTCCACTGCGGTTATGGGAGTGTCGTGCGCCAGAGCCTTTTAATTTAGCCAAATTTAATGATGGTGATTATATCGGTGCACAGCAAGCTCAAATTGCTGCGGGCAATGTAACCAAAGTACTTTATCCAAATGATAATCACCACCAAGGAAAGGTCTTACGTTTAACGCAACAGTATTTTCATTGTGCATGTTCAATTGCAGATATTGTTGGTCGTCATCTTAAAAAAGGCCATGAAATTAATGCATTAGCCGAGTTTGAAACTATTCAGCTTAATGATACCCATCCAACTATCGCAATTCCAGAATTAATGCGGGTGCTGCTAGATGATTTCAAACTATGTTGGGATGATGCATGGGCAATTGTGTCTAAAATCTTTGCTTATACTAATCATACTTTATTGCCAGAAGCGTTAGAGAGTTGGAGTGAGGCGCTGATTCGGGAGTTATTACCTCGTCATTTAGAGATTATTTTCGAAATTAATCATCGTCTAATGGCTGAAGTTGAAGCTAAATGGCCGGGAAATGATGATATCAAGCGTAAGCTTTCTATTATTGCAGAAGGCCAGCAGCGCATGATCCGTATGGCTAATCTTTGTGTTGCAAGTAGCTATGCCGTTAATGGTGTTGCGGCATTACATTCTGAATTAGTTAAGCGTGATTTATTTCCTGAGTTTGATGCACTATTTCCTCAACGTCTACAGAATGTTACCAATGGTATTACACCGCGACGCTGGCTTAAGTACTGCAATCCTCAATTATCAGATCTTATTAGTGAAAAAATAGGCAATGAGTGGCCTGCTAATTTAGATCAACTGGAAGCTATTGCTCAATTTGCGAGTGACGATAAATTTCAGCAACGCTACCTTGAAGTTAAAAAAACAAATAAGCAACGTTTTGCTGACTGGGTGGCTGATAATCTTGATATTGAATTAGATGTTAATGCTATTTTCGATGTGCAAATTAAACGTCTGCATGAATATAAACGTCAGCATTTAAATTTATTACATATTTTATCGCTCTATCATCGTCTATTAAATGACCCTAGTTTTGATATGTATCCTCGCGTGTTTATCTTTGCAGCCAAAGCGGCTCCTGGTTATGCCTTAGCAAAAGATATTATTTATGTCATTAACAAAGTAGCAGATAAAGTAAATAACGATCCGCGGTTGAAGGACAAGTTAAAAGTGGTCTTTGTGCCTGATTATCGTGTGAGCCTTGCTGAAATCATTATTCCAGCAGCTGATGTATCAGAACAAATTTCTACGGCAGGCAAAGAAGCATCAGGAACCGGTAACATGAAGTTGGCACTTAATGGCGCTTTAACAATTGGAACGATGGATGGAGCCAACGTCGAAATTCGTGAAGAAGTGGGAGATGACAATATCTTTATCTTTGGCTTATCCGTTGATGAGGTAGAGGCCCTAAAAGCCGAAGGTTACAACCCTTACATTTATTATGAGCAAAATGGTTTATTAAAATCATCGATTGACTTACTTGATAGCGATGAATTTGATGCCGCTGATTGTGCTGCATTTGCCAATATTCGTCATAATTTATTGGAAGGTGGTGATCCGTATTTAGTGTTGGCAGACTTTGCTGATTATGTTGATGCGCATAACCGTATTGATACCGAATACCGTGATCAGAAATTGTGGGTGCATAAAACAATTTTAAATACAGCCTTGGTTGGTAAGTTTAGTTCAGATCGTAGTATTCGTGATTATGTAAATAATATTTGGCATTTATCAGCATTGCCTAAATAACACTTATATCGGATTGGCGTCACTAGTGGCGCCAATAGTTATGGTGTTTTTATTAGCCAAGCTTTGGTTATTCGTTAATTAAATCAAATTAGTTATTAACAATATCAACACTGAATCGTAGTGGTAATAATTGCCCCTTATGGAGAATAGAATGAAAGATAGCCAAATATTAAAACAAGTGGCAACGGTTGCGGGCATTGCTGATAGTTATGTAAATGCCTGGGGACATAGCACTCAAGTGAGTGATGAAACCTTACGTCGTTTGTTAGCTGCTTTAGAATATGATGTACGCAGTGATGATGCATTATTAGAGTCAAGCCTTAAACATAATCGCGTTGAAGTCTTAGCTGATGTAAAAGTAGTTCGTTACGGTGAGCCTGTAGAAATTGAATTACATTTAGGCATCAGTGCTCGAGTGAGTGATTTCAGTTGGCGTTTAATTGCTGAAGATGGGAATGTTTATGAAGGGTGGTTACAGTCTCAATTAATTCGCGATTCTCGTGCAGAAGGAGGCCCTTTAGTCTTCTCGTTACCTAAATTAGAGTGTGGTTATCATCAAATCGAATTAATTCGTAAACGTCGTAAATCCCCTTATTTAATGACTTTGATAGTGGCACCAGCAACTTGTTATAAGCAGCAGGCTTTAAAAGATAATAAGAAGATCTGGGGTACCAGTATTCAACTTTATTCTGTTCGAACTAGCCATAATTGGGGCATTGGTGACTTTGGTGATTTGAAACAATTGGTTATCGATGTCGCTAAGGCTGGTGGTGATTTTGTGGGCTTAAACCCAATTCATTCACTGTTTCCAGCAAACCCAGAAGGGGCTAGCCCATACAGTCCATCATCACGTCGGTGGTTAAACCTAATGTACATTGATGTTAGCTCTGTGGCGGAGTTTGCTCAAAGTGATGTGGCGCAGTTATTAGTTGGAAGTAGTGAATTTCAGCAACGGTTGAGTGATGTTCGCGATACTGATTGGGTTAACTATAGTGAAGTATCAGCATTAAAGATGTCTATACTGCCTTTGTTATATCAAGTATTTGTTACTCGTCATTTAGAAAAAAACACAGCCAGAGCAAAACAGTTTTTGCAATTTGTTGAAGATGGTGGTGAAAGTCTATTACATCAAGCAACGTTTGATGCAATACACGCTTATTTAAAGCAAGAGAATGATGATATGTGGGGATGGCCTGTATTCCCAGAAGCCTACCGTCATTTTGATAATCAAGCAGTACAAGGCTTTATTGATCAACATTACGATCAGGTTGAGTTATACATGTACTTGCAATGGTTAGCTGATAATCAGTTGGCTGAAGTGCATGAGTTAGCGAATGAAAATGAAATGGTCATTGGATTATATCGTGATTTAGCCGTTGGTGTTTGTGAGTCTGGTGCTGAGACTTGGGCTGATCATGGCGCATTATGTCAGGATGTGAGTATTGGTGCTCCACCAGATATTTTAGGCCCATTAGGTCAAAATTGGGGCTTGCCACCATTAAATCCTCAAGTGCTAAAACAAACCGCATATCAGCCATTTATTAATTTATTACGTGCAAATATGCGTAATTGTGGTGCGTTACGAATTGATCACGTCTTAGGTTTGCTGCGTTTATGGTGGATCCCTAAAGGGGAATCAGCGCAGCAAGGGGCATATATGTATTACCCTGTTGATGACATGATGGCAATTTTGGCATTGGAGAGTCATCGTCACCAATGTACCGTGATTGGTGAAGATTTAGGTACAGTACCTGAAGAAATCGTTGATAAATTATCAACAGCAGGCATTCATTCTTACAAGGTATTTTTCTTCGAAACTGCTGCCGACGGCGGGTTTTACTCTCCGATTCACTATAACGCCCAGTCAATGGCTGCGTTATGTACTCATGACATGCCAACCTTACGTGGTTTTTGGCATTGTGATGACTTAAAAATGGGCAAAAAACTTGGTTTATATCCAGATGCAGATCAATTGACACAGTTGTTTAACTCTCGCGCACAAAGTAAACAAAATATTCTAAATAGCCTTAATTGGCATGGAAATTTACCTGATGGCATTGGTTTAGATGCCGCTTATGTGCCGATGGATCGTATTTTGAGTGAAGCCCTACAAGTACATTTAGCCAGTGGTGCTAGCGCATTATTAAGTTTGCAATTGGAAGATTGGCTAGAAATGGATAAGCCTGTAAATATTCCAGGAACGGTAAATGAATATCCTAACTGGCGCCGCAAGTTATCAGTTAATTTAGATGATATTTTTACGCGTCAAACGATTAAAGATCTGACTACGCGTTTAAATCAGGCTCGTGAAAAAGTAAGCCACTGAGACTGATATATTAAGGTAAAAGACGATATGAATTTATCTTTGACAAAGAGCAGTGAAAGGGGAATGCAGCACCCTAAAACTGCTGCTTACTGCGATCTGAATAATCTATTAATGGTACTACCCCGTGCAGAGTTATTGCGTGATCCTGTGTATATGCATAACGAGATGGGGGCTCAATTTTGTCAAGTAGTGATTAATAATGAGCTTGTATCTGGTATTCGTTTTTTGGTGTATGCACCACATGCTTCAACCGTTGCCATTATTGGTGATTTTAATGGCTGGCAAGCTAAGGGTTATCAATTAACACGTATTAATCAAGATGGTATTGATAATGGTTTATGGGGGATCTTTGTCGCCAATTTAGCGGCAGGTGAGCGTTATAAATACCAATTAACAGATCAACATGGTCAGCAATTAGCGGATAAAACCGATCCGTGGGGATATTATGCCGAACAGTATCCGTCATTTTGTTCTTTAACGTATCAGCAAAATGCCTATCAGTGGCAAGATCATGACTGGCAAGCACGATCAGTGACAGAAAAGCACCAACAACCGTTGTCATTTTATGAATTGCACATTGGCTCTTGGTGTCGTCATGAAAATGGAGATTTTTATAGTTATCGTGAATTATCGCAAACGTTAATTCCGTACCTTAAAGAAATGGGCTATACCCACCTTGAGTTGATGCCTGTATCTGAACATCCATTTTATGGTTCTTGGGGGTATCAACCTATCGGCTTATTTGCCCCAACAAGTCGGTTTGGTTCTCCTGATGATTTTAAATACTTTATCGATCAATGCCACCTCGCAGGCTTAGGCGTGGTGCTTGATTGGGTTCCGGCTCACTTTCCAGCTGATGAACATGGCTTAGCTAATTTTGATGGTAGTGCGCTTTATCATGATCCTGATCCCCGTCGAGGTTGGCATCAAGATTGGCAAAGTTATATTTATGATTATGGGCGTGAGCATGTTCGTCAATATTTAGTATCAAATGCATTGTTTTGGTTTGAACATTTCCATATTGATGGCCTAAGAGTCGATGCTGTTGCGTCTATGGTGTATTTAGATTACTCCCGTAAGGATGGGGAGTGGCTCCCAAATGCTGATGGCGGAAATTATAACTACGATGCAATTAGCCTATTACGTTGGATTAATGACGAAGTTTATAGTCATTACCCTAATGCAATAATGATAGCTGAGGAATCGACAGCATTTCCAGGGGTATCAAAACCCACTTACTTAGGTGGGTTAGGTTTTGGTTTTAAATGGAATATGGGCTGGATGCATGACAGTTTATCTTACATAAAAGAAGAGATAACTTATCGTAGCGATCACCACAACACGATCACTATGCCGTTATTTTATGCCTTTAGTGAAAACTATATTTTGTCATTATCGCATGACGAAGTGGTGTATGGAAAAGGGGCTTTAATTAGCAAAATGCCAGGGGATGAATGGCAACAAACGGCTAATTTACGTGCATATATGGGGTATATGTATGGTCAACCGGGTAAAAAATTGAATTTCATGGGGACTGAAATAGCGCAAACGGCAGAGTGGAACCATGATGATCAACTGCAATGGTCGTTATTGCAGTTTGCTCGTCATCAAGGCATGCAGCAATTAGTTAAAGATTTAAATTACTTGTATTGCTCATCGTCTGCGCTATATCAATTAGATTGTGATTCTAGCGGGTTTGAATGGCGAATAAGTGATGATAGTAACAATAGTCTTTTAGCCCATGAACGGCTAGATATTGCAGGCAATAGAATGTTAGTGCTGTCTAATTTTATGGCAACGCCAAGATCAATGTATCGCATAGGCGTACCGTTAGAGGGGACCTATGAATTAGTTCTTAATACTGATGCTGCAACTTACTGGGGTAGCGATTATCCCCTCATAACAACGATTGCAACAGATAAACAGCCTAGTCATGGTCAGCCATATTCAATATTGGTAACAGTACCACCATTGGCGACAGTATTTTTTAAGTTTATACCGAATTCATAATAATGGATGTAGTGATAGGAATAGATAACCATGAATAAATTATCAAATTGGTGGCATGATGCCGTTGTGTATCAAATATATCCACGCAGTTTTTGTGATTCAAATGGTGATGGTATTGGTGATCTACAAGGTATTATTTCTAAGTTAGATTACTTACAAAATCTAGGCGTTAATGTTATTTGGTTATCGCCTGTTTATCGTTCACCGATGGATGATAATGGTTACGATATTTCTGACTATCAAGATATTGCACCAGAATTTGGCACGATGGAGGATATGCAGCAATTATTGGATGAAGCTAAGTATCGTGGTATTCGTATTATTATGGATTTAGTGGTTAATCATACTTCGGATGAGCATCCATGGTTTATTTCTGCGCGTGAATCAAAAGATAGCCCATATCGTGATTACTATATTTGGCGAGATAAGCAGGTTGACGGAACTGAACCTGATGATCAAGGCTCACTTTTTGGTGGTAGTGCATGGCAGTATGACGAACAAACAGATGAATATTATTACCATTTATTTTCAAAACGTCAGCCTGATCTTAATTGGGAAAATCCTGCTGTCCACCAAGCAATTTTCGAGATGATGAATTGGTGGATAGACAAAGGTATTGGAGGATTCCGATTAGACGTTATTGATTTAATTGGTAAAGAAATCGATAAAGGGATCACGGGAAATGGGCCTAATTTGCACCCTCTGTTACAAAAAATGAATAAAGCAACGTTTGGTGACAAAGCGTTGTTGACGGTGGGTGAAACGTGGGGAGCAACACCTGAAATCGCTAAATTATTCAGTGGTGAACAGCGTGAAGAATTATCGATGGTCTTTCAGTTCGAGCACATTACGCTAACGTGGAAAGAGGGAGATAAGTGGCAACCTGTTGAGTTTAATTTGCCTGCGTTGAAGCAAGTTTTAACAAAATGGCAAGTTGAATTAGAAACGGAAGGTTGGAATTCACTGTTTTGGAATAACCATGATTTACCTCGAATCGTGTCAAAATATGGTGATGAAGGCCAGTATCGTGTCGAGTCTGCTAAAATGCTTGCTACAACTTTGCATATGATGAAGGGGACACCTTATATTTATCAAGGTGAAGAGATTGGTATGACGAATGTCGCCTTTGAGTCTATTGAAGATTATTGCGATATTGAAACACTAAACTTTTATCATGAGCGTACCGCGAATGGTGTGACAGAAGAAACGATGCTAGCGGCTGTACATGAAAATAGCCGTGATAATGCACGTACTCCAATGCAATGGGATAGCTCATCCTGTGCTGGATTTTCAAGTTCAAAGCCATGGATAAAGGTAAATCCGAATTACAAAAATATTAATGTTGAAGCGGCATTAAATGATGCGCAATCGATCTTTTATCATTATCAGCGTTTAATTGAATTGCGTCGTGCTTTTCCGCTGATTGTGAATGGACGCTTTAAGCCATTATTAGAACAACATGAGCAAGTTTTTGCTTATCTGCGTGAAGATGAACACCAGCAAATTGTTGTGATAAATAACTTTAGTAATCAAAGTGTTGTTATTAGCGTACCTAAGATCTTAGAAGATAAAAATTTAGAGTGTTTAATTTATAACTATGAACCACATTTGCAACTTAGTTCTCAGTTGGTATTACAACCGTATGAGTCATTCGCTGCATTGATTGTTTAGTTAATTGGTAAAGCCGTTATATTAATGCCGACGTAAATTACGTCGGCATTTTTATAGGCTGAATAAAAGACAAGAGCTCACTTATGAGGTTAAGTTTAAGGCTATATCGTTGTTATCAAATAACAATAATATTTTAATTTGCACGATATAAAATAGATAATGAATGGGGATGTTGAATATATGAGACATTCACATCTTTAACAATAATATTTTGGGTACTTGTATCACACACCATACTCCATTTAGTACTTTTTGGTAGATTGAACGTTAATGAGGTATCAGTCGCGTTTATTAAATAGAGCAACTCGCCATCGTGATTAAATAAATCAATATGCAGTGAGAAATGATCAATGTTCAGCCATTGTGCCGGTGTGATTTGTGTCCCGTTAGCATTAGACCATGTTATTTTATTCTTATTTCTATTCTCGTTACTAAACGCACGAATAACATCAGGCATAATTTGTTGACGGATCGCTATAATATCAGCAAGCCATTGTTTAAAGACGTCATTAATATGAGACAAATTCCAATCAGCCCAGCTAATTGGGTTATCTTGGCAATAGGCATTATTATTACCTTGTTGACTATGAGATAGACTATCGACGGCAAGTAAGTGAGGAATACCAAAACTAAATAATAGCGATATCATTAAATTTCGTTTCTGCTTATCACGCAGTAATATAATTGCCGTATTATTGGTGTCACCTTCGACACCGTGATTATTAGAACGGTTATCACTGTGTCCATCACGGTTATTCTCACCATTAGCTTCATTATGTTTGTCGTTATATGACACAAGATCTTGAAGTGTGAAGCCATCATGGTAACTAATAAAGTTAACCGGGAGTTTTTGTGGCCAACGACTGGCACTGAAGATATCTCTTGAACCCATTAATTGGGTAGCGAAATTTTTCGCAAAATTAGGCTGTTGTAGCCAATAGCTTTTTGTTATATCGCGAAATTTATCGTTACATTCATGCCAGTTATCCGGGTAGTTTCCTAATTGATAACCGTTTGGACCAATATCCCAAGGTTCAGCAATTAACTTTACTTTTTGTAAGATAGGATCTTGTGCAATAGCCATGAAAAAATCGCTATGAGGAGAAAAGTTTTCATGGTCACGGCCGAGAGTTGTTGCAAGATCAAACCTAAATCCATCTATATGATATTCATTTACCCAATGTCGTAGAGTGTCTAATACAAGCGTAAAACTGGCTTGATGGGTTAAATCGAGAGTATTCCCACAGCCGGTATAGTTCATATATTGCTGAGGGTTATTGTGTAAATAATAGTTTTGATCGAGTGCTTTTAAATGAAAACAAGGGCCGTTATGATCTCCTTCAGCTGTATGGTTAAATACAACATCTAATATAACTTCAATATCATTCTTGTGCAGCTCTCTAACCATATGCTTTAGTTCGTTAACCGCATCTTTTTCGGCATAATTAGGATGTGGTGCCATAAAGCAGACGCTGTTATATCCCCAAAAATTCGTTAAGTTATTTTCTTTTAGGTGCGATTCCGTTACAAACGAAGTTATTGGTAATAATTGTAAGGTGGTGATGTTTTGTTGTTTAAAAAATTGAATGATATCAGGTTGGCATAGCCCTAAGTATTTCCCTTGATATTGCGGTGCTATATGAGGGCACTGTTGTGTAAAGCCTTTTATGTGTAATTCAAATAAAATGGTTTTTTCTATGGGGTGATTGGGGGCGGTGTCATTCTCCCAATCAAAGTTATGATCAACAACGATCGATTTTGATAGTGTCCAACTCTGCTCTGTATCAAGAGGGGAGTTATATTGTAATGGCTTGCTTAGGCTATGACTATAGGGGTCGAGAAGTAGGCGGCTATGGCCATCATTATCGATAGTTTTAAACCCGTATTGTGTGCCAGACGTTATATTAGGTATAAAAGTGTAATATACGATTTGATCGTGAGTCTTAAGTTTATATTCTTGATTTTCGCTGTCAGTAAAAATAATTAAAGAGACAATGTTATCAGGACTATGAATAGAGAAGTTACAACCATCATCATATAATGTTGCACCAAATGGAAATGGAGAGCTTTTTTTATTTTTCATTGTATATTTCTCGATATATCTGATTGTTGACTGTATTTATTTTACCGTTAAAGGAAACGATTTTTATCATCCTCATTAGTGTGATTAATATCACTAACTAATTAATGTTGTTTTTTTCTACGCCCTAAATATCACCCTTATAAATAATTAAATTGGGATGATGCAGAGAGTCATGTTTATGCAGAATATTAACCCCGAAGGTTGCCCTACTGCACCCATGAATTATTCAAATTTTAAGGGACACACGGATGAAATTTACATTAATGCCTATTGCCGCAGCATTGCTAGCCGCATTTACATCGACAACCGTTCTAGCTGAAGAAACAGTAGAGACAAATAATGTTAATGCTGATGCTATTGCTGCCGAGAATATGGCTGTTGACCAGCAGACAGCAGTTGAAATGCTAACTGATGGCTGGGAAGTAAGTGGTTATGGTTCTATGAATTACCGTTCAAATACAGATTTTCAATCATTTGATTCTGAGTTAGGTAAGCCAGATTATCGTAGTGCGGGAACATCAGGTAAAAGTGCAAACCAAGTTGAATTTGTTGTAAAAAAGAAAACTGCATTTTCAAATGGCGTTAAGAGTGATTTTGTTGTTCGTGCTGAGTATGGTAATGGCGATTCTTATTATTACAGCTCTCCTGGTGCTGAGAAGACAAATACTGTGGCTCAGTTTGAAATAAAAGAAGCGTATGTTGCATTAGCAAACTTACCTTATTTTGGTGAAGGCACTGAAATTTGGGCGGGTCGTCGTTACTTTAACCGTGCTGCAGGTATTTTAACTGGTGAGTTCTGGAAGCAGTCTTCTGGTATGGGTGCCGGTTTTGAAACAACTTTATCAAATGAGAATAAAATGGGTATTGCAGTTATATCTGCTGATCCAGAAGCGGGTAATGGCATTAATTGGGCAAACCCAGATTTCCAACCTGCACGTCCTATAGATGGTAAGCGTAGTACTGTCCATTCATTAGATTTGTACTACTACAATGTAAAAGCGTTGGGCGGCAGTTTTGATTTTGATGCCAAAATTATGAAACGTGCAGATGAGGTGCTTACTAAAGATCAAGCTAAAGATGGTTATGGTTTTGCTGTAACGTATAACCGTGATTACTATGGTTTAGATGGTTGGACACAAACAGCATTAGCTTATGGTCATGGTATGGCGTCTAACCGAGGGGTTAACTTTGGTCAATGGAGTGGCGATTGGTTAAAAGACTCTGAATCTTGGTTTGCAACATCTTACGGTGTCTTAAATATTAATGATCGTTGGCAGATGGGCTCTGAATTAACATATTGGGCACCTCAGGATATGAATTGGGGAGCAACTGGGAATGGTAAAGATAAAGTCACTCGTTTTATTGCTGCTGTTCGTCCAACTTATAAAGTAAATAATAATTTCCGCCTAGAAATGACAGGTTCTTATGCTGTTGAAAAAGTGAATGGTAATAATTGGGGGCGTGAAGATAATGCGACTGATTTTTATAGTTTAGAGCTTGCACCTGTATTTACTGTTAATGCTGACTATTTTGGCCGCCCTCAAATTAAACCATATGTAACTTGGGTTGCAACGTCAGATGTGAAAGCTGCTGATGCAATAGGTATTACTGATAAAAATAAGAAAGATCAATTTGTATTCGGTATTCAGGCCGAAGTTTGGTTTTAATTTGGCTTAAATTAGATAAGGCAGCTTTATGGCTGCCTTTTGTCTATATAATAATAAGAGGTAAAATATGCTCACATTAAAAACAACTGCGGTAATAGCATGCTCAGTATTCGCAATGGTAGGATGTAGCAGCGCTGATATAGCATCGGTAAATAAAAAAGAAGTATTAACGCTGATCAATAAACCTGTATGTTGTACATCCTATTCGCAATTTTCATGGATACCATTACAAGGTGCTGATATATCAGTAAATATTAATGAGCATTCGCAAGTTGGTTTATTTCCAGATGGAAAAAGTTATTTTGCTGCTTTCTCATTACCTGAGCATGTTGAGCAAATGCGAATAACGCTAGATAGTTTAATTCGTAATGAACGTGTTTTTGCGTCTAACATTATGTTTTTAAATGATAAATTTGAGCCAGTGAAAAATATTAACTTATCAGAATTTGAATTAACCTCTCCCAATTTATTACAGCGCGCTGCTTATCAGCATATTTTTACGATGACGGCAAAAATGGCACCTTATATGGTTGTTTATTCATCACAACAATATCAAGGTAAGTCTATTACTATTCCTCATCCAGAGCGTTTACGTGCGCAAGAGTTAGGTTTACCTCGTCCTATTGTTATCGATCCTGAGATTAGCTATGCTGAAACGGGTCAACTGCATTTAACATTAAAACCAATAAAATTAAAAAGTTATCAAGCGAAAATCCCTGCATCATTAGTACCAGTGTCTACTACGAAGACAAGTGACAACATGTTGTCTGAAACTGAAGATTTTTATAATCAGCAGATTAAAAAGGCGATTGAACAAAATAATATTAAAAAAGCGCTGCAATTATTAAACGAAGCGAAACGAGCGGGATCAATGACTGCAGAATCAGTGTTTATTAAATTAGTTAAGTAATAAGTGATAGCACATTATAGCTACGGAGCCTGTGATGATATTAAACACTTCAAAGAAGCCATTTTTTGAAGTGTTTGTGTATACGGATAAATAAACATTGGAAATAATATGGAACCATTATTAAACAGATTTCCTTATATTAAAGAAATTTTTTCTGTCACGGCGAAAAAGAAAAAATTAATTGGGAAAAATGGAGGGGTACTAGCACCTTCAGAACTATTTGAACATTTATTAATTAAAAATCACCAACAAGTACCTTTTGTTTTTGGTGATAATATTGATGGTTATTATGAAGGCTATACACATTCATTTACCTTAAATAAATACCATCATAAATGTGGATGGATATTGGGTGGTTTTGCATCATTTATTGATAAACAAATAAATGATAAAACGAGAGATATAAGCGCCAATATTTATCCTTATGGCGTGACACACTATTACGATACGGATAGTTGTAATCCATGTAATGATACATTGATGATTTTCTCTGGTACTACATCTCAACAACGTTGTGTTGCTCTCGTTGTTGAAAGCGAGCAAGCCGCTATCTTATCTATTTCTCCCCAATTAAATATCAGTTTAACTGGCTCGGTTACTAATGTTTTTGATAATGGCGTGGTATATCAAGTATCAAAAGAACAACATAGAAAAGGTATGCCAGCATTTGTTGCGCTATGTGCTGATAAATCTTTTATCTGTGAAGAGGTGGCGGCAACGTTTGAATACCCTGAGCTGAATCAGATAGCTTCATTTAACGGCCAATGCATTGTTCCTATGCTTAGTTCGCACTCTTTAGAAACAAGTATGACGGTGTATATCACTTTTGCTGATACAGAGGCTGAAGCCATTATTATGGCTAATGCTCAGTTAGCGCAAGATGGCGTTACCCAGCATAAGCAAACTGTTTATGATAATTTAACTCAAACGTACTTATGGACTTCAGATCTAGAGTATAACCGCGCGCTGATGTGGACTAAAGCTGCAGGACGAGTCTTTGTTTCTACTGAATATAGTAATTGTATTTGGGCTGGGCTACCGTGGTTTAAAGATTGCTGGGGGCGAGATACTTTTATTGCATTGTCAGGTATTTCATTAGTTAATGGCTTTATGGATGAGGCAAAAAAAATTATTGATTGTTTTGCACAATGGCAAGTGAAAGATCCGGATGATCGTCATTATGGCCGTATTCCAAATCGTGTTAGTGCGTTTGATCAGATGATTTATAATACTACTGATGGTACACCATGGATGATTCGTGCAATGTGGGATTACCTTCGTTATAGCGGTGATATTGATTATGCGAAGGTAATTTATCCCGTGGTACAAACGTATATAGCCGGCGTAGAAAAACATTATTTAGATGATTATGGTCTTATGATACATAGAGATCCTGATACGTGGATGGATGCAAAGTTAGCTGGGGTTTTACCATGGTCATCACGAGGTGATCGTGCCAATGATATCCAAGCATTGTGGTATACCAGTTTACAAGTCGCAGTAAAGCTAGCTGTATTAAATAGTGATAGCGAAAGTAAGCAACATTATCAATATTTGGCTGATACAGTAAAACGTCATTTTTTATCATTATTTTGGGATGCGTCACGTTCACAGTTAGCTGATTGTATTAAAGCGAATAATGATCGTGATATGAAAGTGCGACCGAATCAATTAATGACATTAACTGTACCCTATGGTAATGATTTTATTGATTTTAAAATAGGTGCTGCGATTTTATCGAATACTGTTTCTGAATTATTATTTCCGTGGGGGATCACTTCATTATCACAGTATGATCCGCAATTTCATCCTTATCACGATAACCAGAATAACTACCATAAAGATGCTGCTTATCATAATGGCACCATTTGGGGCTGGAATGCAGGCTTTACCATCACCGCATTAACCTTATATAGCTATACTGATTTTGCTTATTCTTTAACTAAGAATTTAACTGAGCAAATATTATATAAAGGCCATAGAGGGACAATGAGTGAAAATGTTGATGCATTCCTCGATAAAAATAGCAATATCACCTTATCAGGAACGTATGCGCAGGCATGGTCAGTATCAGAGTTTACTCGTAATGGCTTTCAGGATTATTTAGGTTATCAACCTGATTTAATCGAAGGGGTGATTACATTGTCTCCTTCATTACCGAGTGCTTGGGATAAGGTTTATGCAAGGCTTGAGATAGGTGAAGGTAACTGTTTGGTTATCGGTTTTACGCGTGGTCAAACAGGCGAACAATGCTATGAGATATCACTTCAACACTATGTGGATTTATGTATTAAATTAAAATTGATAGCAGCAGATAAATCAAAACACCTGGCTGTCTTAACCGCGAAAAATAAGACTATGGAGATTATTTTTGATCCTTATACGCTGAATTTGTCCTGTAATGGTGTAGAGATTGAAATGCTAGAGGTACAGCAAAGCTATCAATCTGAAATAGGAGAGTTGGTGTTTGCACAACCAGATTTAAATATTACCTCCCAAGCGCTTCAAACAACCAATTGGCTGCAAAGGCAAATAGAAAAATATGAATTGGTAAATGTAGATTAATTATTGAAGAAAACCCTCCAGTTGGAGGGTTTTTTATTAATAATGATTTTGAATTAAGTACCAACTTCTTGGTATAAGCGACGACAAGCTTTACCATCGTTATGAAATAGATAGCATCGTTGTGGTGGAATACCAAGATGGAAGGTATCACCGGTATGGATATCAAGAGTATCACTATGTCGACAAACAAATTCAGCATCGATATCTTTGAGATTAATATAAGCTTGAGTTTCGTACCCAAGTTTTTCAACAACTTGTACCTTACCTTCAATACAGATATCACTTTGATCACAATGGACAAGGTGCTCAGGACGAATACCTAAAGACATACGAGTATTTGGCTGAACACTTGTTCCATCTACTGGGATCCAGAATGAGATGCCGTTATCCATTTGAATTTTGACTTGATCTTTTTCAGCTTCAAGAGCGGTAACACTCATAAAGTTCATTTTTGGTGAACCAATGAAGCTGGCAACAAAGCGATTTTGCGGGTAATGGTAAAGTTCTAAAGGTTTACCCACTTGGGAAACATAACCACCATCTAAGACAACGATTTTTTCAGCCATTGTCATCGCTTCTATTTGATCATGGGTTACATAAATCATGGTACAACCAAGCTGTTTATGTAATTTGGCGATTTCAATGCGCATCTGTACACGTAATGCTGCATCAAGGTTTGATAGTGGTTCATCAAGTAAGAATATAGCCGGCTGGGATACTAATGTTCGGCCGATGGCTACACGTTGACGCTGACCGCCAGATAGTGCTTTAGGTTTACGATCAAGAAGTGGGGTTAACTGGAGAATATCTGCAACTTTTGAGACACGACGCTTGATCTCATCTTTATTTGCTTTTGCCAGTTTTAAACCAAAAGACATATTGTCATACAGATTTAAATGTGGATATAGAGCATAAGATTGAAATACCATGCCGACGCCTCGTTGCGACGGCGGTACATCATTCATTCGTTTGTCACCAATAAATAAATCGCCAGATGTAATATCTTCTAAACCTGCAATACAGCGTAGTAAAGTTGATTTACCACAACCAGATGGACCAACGAAGACAACAAATTCTCCATCTTCAATTTCTAGATCAACGTTCTTGGAAATTAAGTTATCTCCATATGCTTTACATACATTTCGTAAAGTGACACTCGTCATTGTGCCTATTCCTCTATTGGTTATAACTAGCTAACATTTTGTTATTTAAACAATCGCTAGATTTAATACGAAAGAGTGTAGGTAAAGTTATTGTTTTCTACATCATCCTTAATCCTCCTTTATCAAGGGGGGATGATAGAGGAGGAGTCTGGAGAACATACTTTTAATGATGATTAATCAGGAAAGATTATTTGCTGTAATGATATGTGTTCGATATCACATATTGATTGTTTTTTGTGATCTAGATCGTGACTAATTTGGGTTATGTTCACATTTTTTAACAGAGCTAAGCGGGGGCGTAGAGCGTAGGATGATGTGTAACATTCGTGAATTATAGAAGATATATCGAGAAAAACGTTATGACCTTTGTATGACGTTATTAGATTAATAAAATAATAAAGGATGTTAGATAATGACTAAGGTACTTACGACAGTTGCTTTATGCACCATCGCGGCATTGAGCTCATTTAATACGTCAGCAGCTATTGAGGAAGGGCAGCTAACAATTTGGGTGAATGGTGACAAAGGTTATAATGGTCTGGCAGAGGTTGGTAAAAAGTTTGAAGAAGAAACCGGTGTTAAAGTCACTGTTGCTTTTCCTGATAATTTAGCTGATAAGTTTCCTCAAGTAGCGGCTACTGGCGATGGTCCTGATATTGTAATGTGGGCACATGACCGTTTTGGTGGTTATGCACAGTCAGGTTTATTACAAGAAGTTAAGCCATCTGCTGAATTCCAAAAGAAATTCTCTGATTTTACGTGGGACGCTGTACAGTCAAACGGAAAGTATTACGGTTATCCTATCTCGGTTGAATCTCTTTCTCTAATTTATAATAAAGATCTTGTACCTAATCCTCCTAAAAATTGGGAAGAAATGGTCGCATTAGATCAGAAATTAGTAAAAGAAGGTAAAAAGGCCATCATGTGGAATTTACGTGAACCGTATTTTACGTGGCCAATTTTATCTGCGGATGGCGGGTATGCTTTCAAGAAAACACCAGAAGGCTATGATTCAAAAGACGTTGGTATCAATAATGCTGGTGCGCAACGAAGCATGGCTTTTATTAAGTCACTGGTTGATCAAAAAGTGATTTCACCTGACATGGATTA
The DNA here is from genome assembly GCF_000613045.3 of Photobacterium kishitanii. Taxonomy (NCBI): domain Bacteria; kingdom Pseudomonadati; phylum Pseudomonadota; class Gammaproteobacteria; order Vibrionales; family Vibrionaceae; genus Photobacterium; species Photobacterium kishitanii. Next base: position 1,549,958 of record NZ_LN794353.1, read on the forward strand.
CAGCATCTCAGAAGCTGAGTTTAATAAAGGTAAAGTTGCGATGACAATTAATGGGCCATGGTCATGGAGTAATATTGATAAGTCCGGTATTAATTACGGTGTAACAACGTTACCTATGTTCAATGGTAATCCTTCAAAATCCTTTGTTGGTGTCCTCTCTGCTGGCGTAAGTACTGCATCACCAAATAAAGACTTAGCTATTGAATTTATTGAAAATTATTTACTAACAGATGAAGGTTTAGCAAAAGTCGATAATGATAAGCCGTTGGGTGCTGTAGCTCTAAAATCGTACCAAGCAAAAATTAGTAAAGATAGTCGTATTGCCTCTACCATGCAGAATGCACAGCAAGGCGACATTATGCCAAATATTCCTCAGATGACTGCTTTTTGGTATGCCGAAGGTAATGCGATCCAAAATGTTGTTGATGGCCGTCAAAGTGTTAAAGATGCTTTAGATGCTGGCGCAAAACAAATGCTTAAGTAATTTCTTTTTTAGGGGAAGTGATTCCCCTATATTTTTATCTGAATGCAGGATATTGATATGGAGTCAGTTCAAGATCTCGAGCTATTTGAATCAAATAACAAAAATAAATCCTTTAAATATAAGAAAGAAATTAAATGGTTTATTTTAAGTTTGATCGCCTTGGTAAATGGCTACGCGACAGTATTAATGTATGCACAAGGTGAAGTTGCCTTTGCATTATTAACCGTGGTATTGACAGCATTAGCAGTTTATATTTTTGGTAGCAGTAAAACCTATGCCCAACGTTATATCTATCCAGGTATTGCTGGGATGATCATTTTCATTATTTTCCCTCTTTTATATACGGTAAGTTTAGCTTTTACTAACTATAGTGCGACAAATCAATTAACGTTAGAGCGCACGCAGTCAATATTAGAGCAGCGTACATTCCAGGCTGGAAAAAGTTATAACTTTGAGTTGTATAAAGCTGGTGGCGGCTATCAAATTATTATCGATGATGATGGTAAATTGTTATCTACAGGATTAATTGATTTTAATAATAAATCGGTAAAATTAAAACCAGTAGTAGAGGCTTTTGGTAATACAAAGCCGATAAAAAATTATAATGAATCACATCCTGTTGCTATTAAATTAGAAGCGATTGTTCAAGCTTTTGGTAAAAAATTACCCATCAAAGATATTGTTAAAAACCGAAGTCAAATTTCAAGTCTAATCTTGGAATTACCTGATGGTAATGAAATTCGAATGAGTGGCTTACGAAAATTTGCTGCTGATTATCCTTTATTTACAATGCAATCTGATAACGTCACATTATTAAATAATCAAACAGATCAGTTATATAAGCCGAATATGGATACGGGCTTTTACCAACCTGTTGATAGTAAAGGTGAATTTGTTGGTGAACATATTTCTCCTGGGTTTGTTGTTGATGTAGGTATAGATAACTTTAAACGTGTTATTGAAGATGATGGTATCAAAGAACCATTTGTCGGTATCTTTATCTGGACGGTTGTTTTTGCCTTTTTAGCAGTAGCATTAACACTGATTGTTGGTATGGTGTTAGCGTGTATTGTGCAGTGGGAACCATTAAAAGGTAGTGGCTTATACCGTATTTTATTAATATTACCTTATGCCGTACCATCGTTTATTTCGATTCTTATATTCAAAGGTTTATTTAACCAAAGTTTTGGTGAGATAAACATGCTATTAAGTTCAATATTTGGAATTAAGCCAGCATGGTTTTCAGATCCTGTATTGTCACGATTAATGGTTGTTATCGTGAATACATGGCTAGGTTTTCCTTATATGATGATCTTATGTATGGGATTATTAAAATCAATACCTGATGATTTATATGAGGCATCAGCGATTGATGGTGCAAGCCCATTCCAGAATTTTATAAAAATTACTGTACCATTAATGATTAAACCATTAACACCATTATTAATTGCATCATTTGCTTTTAACTTTAATAACTTTGTAATGATTCAGTTATTGACTGGTGGTGGTCCTAATATGGTGAATACATCAGAGCCTGCTGGTTATACCGATTTATTAGTAAGTTACACCTATCGTATTGCCTTTGAGGGCGGTGGTGGTCAAGACTTTGGCTTAGCAGGTGCAATAGCCACGATTATTTTCGTGATGGTGGCAGGTATGGCGTTACTTAATTTGAAGTTTACTAAGTTGTCACAAGACTAAGGAGTCGGTCATGGCGATGGTACAATCTAAGACATTAAAATATCGGTTATGGGCAACACACTTAGTGTTGTGGTTTTTTCTCGCGATCACAATATTTCCTTTATTAATGATTATTGCAATATCGTTCCGTGAGGGTAATTTTTCAGGAGGGGAGTTAATTCCAAGTAATCCAACATTAGATCATTGGAAACTCGCACTAGGTATTACAGTAGAACATGCTGATGGTTCAATAACACCACCACCATTTCCAGTATTATTGTGGTTGTGGAATACCATCAAAATCGCGACGATCACCTCTATATTGATTGTAGCGATGTCAACGACCAGTGCCTATGCGTTTGCTCGATTACGTTTTGCGGGTAAAGAAAATATCTTAAAAGGGATGATGATTTTTCAAATGTTCCCTGCTGTATTGGCGTTGGTGGCATTGTACGCATTGTTTGATCGATTAGGACAATATATTCCATTCCTTGGTTTAAATACTCATGGTGGATTGATATTTGCGTACTTAGGCGGTATTGCGTTGCATGTTTGGACGATTAAAGGTTATTTTGAAACAATCGATCATTCATTAGAAGAGGCTGCAGCTTTAGATGGAGCAACACCATGGCAGGCATTTAGATTGGTTCTATTACCTTTATCGGTGCCTATTTTAGCGGTAGTCTTTATCTTATCGTTTATTGGTGTTGTAACAGAAGTTCCTGTGGCATCAACACTGTTATCTGATGTTAATAATTACACGCTAGCCGTTGGGATGCAGCAATACTTGTACCCTCAAAATTATTTATGGGGTGACTTTGCAGCAGCGGCAGTGTTATCTGCTTTACCTATTACGATAGTCTTTTTACTTGCTCAGAAATTTTTGGTTGGTGGTTTAACTTCTGGTGGGGTAAAAGGATAAAATACGAAATTATTAATAAAAGGGCTCTCTCATTAGAGCTCTTTTTATTTTAAATTGATTTTAATATTTGGTTATTATTTTCCATTTCAATATCCATAATTACTCTGTGCAGCTTTTTTAATATATGTACTCCACCAGCACATGATCTCTTTACGTTGCTCTAAATAATCAGAGCGGTTGTAACTTGCCCTTACTTCATTTTGATCTGCATGTGATAAGCACGCTTCAATAAGCAAACTATCAAAACCTTGTTCGTGAAGTGCGGTAGAAGTGACTGAGCGTAGACCATGAGCGACTATTCATCTTTTAATCCCAAGCTGCGTTTAATAGCAGCATTCGCTGTAAACAGGCTTACATGGCTACAAGTGTCACGTAAGCCAAAGAAAATATAATTAAGCTGATCATCACTTTAGTAATATTAGCGAGTGGGTTGGCGTGAATTAAATTTTTGTAACTAAAATTATTTAATTAATGTTTTGGAATATTCTTTTAATGGTTAAATATTTATTATTTTTTCTAATGTGTGCAATTCACGATGGACGTGTAGATGAGTCTAAATTGCGAAATATTATTTAATACTTATTTTAATAATTTGCCTTTTACATTATTAAACATTGATAATAGTCGTTGGTGGTCGAGGAGGTGCTGTTGAATAAATTGTCGACATACAATGACTCGTTTAGTGTAATCCTCGGGTAGAAGGAGGTTTAGCTCGTGTGCAATAGTTTGAGCGTGTTTGATCTCTTGTGCCGATGGTGGTGTTAACGCTTCCGGAATAGCTTTTATAATAGAGGTTTCTAATGCTTCAGAAAATCCTCGCCATGTAGTTAGGTCAATACGAGTTTCATCCGTTAACGATAATAAAGCCTGTTGTTGTTCTGAGACGGTAAAGTGATAAGTAATTTTTCCAAGTTTAAATTCAATGATATTCATAATAGAGTCATGTTAATAATACTGTTATTTATAGTAAGTATATGCAGAAAGAGAAGAGAAAATAGATAGCTAATTTCTTATAATAATTCATCGTTTAAGCTTTATTTAAGTATTCAATTAATGCCTTAGCAAAGACATAAACGATAAAAGCCCGCACTGTCGGAACAGTACGGGCAAGAGTTATACTTAGAATTACGCTTCTAGCGGCGCACGCCAGTCATCAGCACCTGAAGTACCTGAAACAGTGTGATCCCAATTAATTTTTCGGTAAGCCATAGAGATTTCAATCAGTTGAGTAAAATCAGCTTTGGTTGAGTCTTGGCAATGTGGCATTTGATTGTCGATATTAACAATCGTTGCGTCTGTTAACGTTGTTGTGAAGTAGTGCTCTTGCTTACCTTCAACAGAAGTGCGGTACCACTTAAGTTCAACGGTTGGTAGCATTTCACCTGATGCCAATGAGTTGTACATTAGCGGAACCGCTTTGTTCAATGCCACGGTGAACTTGAAAGGCTTATGGACACGTTGACCAGCAGGTTGACCTGATTGTGGGTCAGTTGGCACTGTCACGATATGCTTAAATTCTTGCACTAGCATTTGGTCTTCATGACCTTCAACGTAAATGTTACCGACAGAATCAGCTGTAAATGCGCCAGCAGTGATGTTGCCCTGAGTTTGGCCTTGGATAGAAATATAACAAGGAGTTGGCATTGTAATGTCCTTAATATTAAAAAGTTTAGAATGTGCGCGTACATATAGCAGGATGTGTGCCAAAACTTAAAGTAATGTAACTTGTTGTTTTTATATGATATTTATATCTTTTGTTTTATCAGCAAACAGAAGTGAGCGAGTTGTTGCTTATATCGGGCGAAATGTTGCTTAACGGGCAAGATATTGCTTACATTGAGCAATATCTTGCTTAAAAAGGTACCTCTGTAAAAATATATCATTATTTTCAGTGGGTTATGGTGTTATCTCTTGGCTTAATAGTTGCATGACTATTGCTCGTTATGAGTAGTAACGAAATAATGGTGTCTTTCGTGGCAGCATTTTGATCTATTTTACGGGGAGTAATAACCATTGAGTACGATGGGATTTTATCAGAGTCGGCAATTTAAGTTTGTGGATGATGAAAGCAAACTTAGAAATTCTACAAGATATCAATTAATTAGAGATGAGATTAATCGTCTTAATAATCCATCTTATGGAAAAATTGATTGGGATAAAATCAAGATGTTGTGTGAGGATCTTGCTCGAACTGACGGGTTAAACTTTCTGACAACACTCTATTATACGACTGCATTGGTCAAAGAACAGAGGGTGAGTGGGCTTGCAAATGGGCTTGAACTTCAACTTGCTGCGTTAATGCATCTCTATGAAAATAAAGATGTTAACCTAGTTAAATGTGCAGATCTCTATCGCTGGATGATTGCCAGAATAGGTGATGATTTACGTCGATTAGAGCCTAAAGAATCACAGCTTAAGGATCTTTACCGTTGTGAACGTTGCTGTAAAGAAATTTATGAACTATTTTTAGACGTACATCCTCAACATGTTCCTGATTTAGAAGCCATTAGTTATGTGATTTTTGAACATGTCGATTATCTTGAAGGTAAGTTAAAGCTAATAGAGGCAGATAAACAAAACCATATTAATGAGCAACAAGATATCCCGCCTAAATTACCTCTGCGTAATAAACATCGCATACGCTTGTCTTGGGTGTTTTGCTTAGGTTTGTTATTAGGATTATCAGTTTTTGCTGTTAAAGATTATTTGAGATCCACAACAAATTCATTGCTAAAGCGAGTTACGGCAGAGAAGTTAGAAGCTCAAGTACTTACTTCAGAGCAAATTGCTCAATTGCAGCATCAATATTCTCCCTCTGTATTCACCGATAATAAGGCGGCTATTATTCCTTTATATTTGCGTCAAGCGAATGATGAAATTAATGCATTATCTGGTAAGAATATAGCTCAAGCACTCTCTTTGATGAATACCGTTAAGCAACTGTATCCTAAAGATGCAAAAATAGAACAACATCAGCAGTATATAGCAGATATTCGGGAGCGATTTGAGACACAATATCGGCGCTTTAAAACAGCCAGGACCAATATTGCAAATTTACAAAAAACAATAAATCAAAGTCGAAGCAATAAGTTGGCTTCACTTTCAGAAGAAATTAACGACTATGCAATTGGTTTATCACCTGTTTATGGAAGAATCAGTTATATTGAGCAACAAATAGTTAATAAGAATCAGTCAGAAGTACAAAAAGAGCTTCAACAACTTGATAGTGAAATAAAAGGGTTAGAATTAAAATTTTCACAATTAACAGATCAAAGTAAAAATATTTAAATGCTATTAGCGTTGTTTAATGAATGGATACGAATAGGGAAGGTTGGGTTAAGCGATGTATAGAAAATATCTAAGCATATTAATAAGCGGATGTGTATTAACAGCATGTACTGGAGAGACAACCGCTTCAGTAACCAGTAAAACGATACCAGCTGAAAAAATTACTCAAATAGAAGCGAAAGTAAAAAAGCTTTACCCTGATGCAGATACCAAACTTCAACATCAAATCGTGGATGTTGCTGTTGAATCACTAGAAAGTATGGTGTTTATCAAAGGTGGAGCCTTCATGATGGGGGCATTTAAAGCCCCTTGTAACCCCATTTCTACGGATAGAATGGATTGGTCGCCAGATGCTAAGTGTAATACCGCTTTGTCGAATGCTGAAACTGGCGCTAATTTTATGCATAAAGTAACCTTAAGTAACTACTCATTAGCTAATCATGAAACGACCTATCACGGCTTTGATGCTTTTAAAAGGGCGCATAATCTGCCCGTTGTCAAAGCTGAAAATAGGGCGAAATATGACCTTTCTGATGAACAGTTTAAAAATAAAGCAACACCAACCAAAACATGGCAAGAGGCAAAAGATTACTGTTTATGGCTGGGTGAATTAGCGGGGTATCCGATTGATTTACCCACAGAAGCACAATGGGAATATGCAGCAAGAAATCGTGGAAAGCATCTATATTATGCTACCAACAACGGTTATCTCCAACCCAAAAATGGTAGGCATTTAGTTGATGGTAGGTATGTCGATTATACAAAAGATGAATGGAATTATGGTGGCCTCTTTGAATCTAAAGATATTAAGCAATTCCCTCCTAATCCACTAGGTTTGTATGATATGACAGGTAATGTAACAGAGTGGATTAATGATTGGTATGCTAATGATTATTACCAACATTCACCCGAAATCGATCCTCAAGGACCATCAACAGGGACTAGAAAGGTCATGAGGGGTTGGGGGGGAGATGCACCATTTATAACCTCGCGAGGAGGTGAAGCCATTGTTCAAGATAAATATTACCCAACATACGGCTTTCGTTGCGCGGTTCAACAAACGACACCAGTAAAGTAGTATTCAGTTAGTGCCGACAATAACACTTGGCTATTGTCGGCAGCTCCAAATTAAATTTCTAATACTCTTTTCTTTTGTTTTCTATGTTGGAAATCATAAATGGTGAATGGAGTTGAAGGGATCATCCCCATATTATCTAAATGATTTACACTAGCTAATTGAGCTATCCATTGATTAAATTCTATTTGCTGTTTTCCATCTAAAATTTTATTTATTCGCTGTAGGTTATTCATAAGCGCATCATCTGAACTTTGTTTTTTACCTTCGACATTCATGTGGGCTAACACTTCAACAAACTTGCGCCAAGAGCGAATAGTACCGCTTAATAACACATAAATTGCTGCTTCCTGCTCCTCCTCAAGATTAAACCAATATGTATGTACTAGGGTATTGAGCATCATTCCCACCGTTTCAGGAGGAAGAACTCTTAAACTAACGCCACTCAATATGTTTCGATCTAAAATTCGCTTTGTTAAACGTTTGGCTTCATCTGAAATGAATAATTCTTTGTTGATATGAGCTAATCGGTCTGACCACCACTCCCCAATATTTTCAGTACCAATTTCTATTGCATCTTTTATTGTGAAATCTTTTTCTGTAAATGCACTAAAAGCGGCTATATATAAATAAGTGTAAGCCTCTTTATTTATATTATCCATAATACGGTAGCCAATAGTATCAATCGCTTCCCAAATAATTTTTGCCAATTCAAATAGCTGTGAAAAGTCAATTGTGGTGCCAAACCCACCGGACGCTCCAGGTCCCCATACTAAGCGTGCACAACAATGGCATTCAAATTTACCCTTGATTAAACGAAGCTGAAAATCGATTCCAGCACCAAGCCCAAACGCCACATTGCCTTCAGCTTTAATTTCAATTAAAGCCGAAAAATCAGTCGTCCCCGTCTTTTGAGGGGTTAGCCACTCTACCTTTCCACTTAATTGTCCGCCAGCTTGAGCACCAGCAAACCCTTCAGCACTTACACCTATTTGCCCAGAAGGTTTTACTCCCATCGTAGGGTGAGGTGAGAAAATAACCCCAGTTCCCGCACTTTTCTCAGCCTGATTACTGATCATAGCTTTTCCATTAACCATAGCGGTCACTAAACAACTTAATGTTAATGTTGCGCTACATCTAAAGTGGCCTAGAGGGTATAAGGCAGGTTTTCTGTCAGCATCAGTATAAGTAATAAGTGCGGAGTAACCTTTTTCATGTGGGAAGTAACTATTAAATGTAACCGCACCCTCTGCTAATGAAGCGGAAGACTCAGCTGCAAAGCCGAGATCAAATTTAGCTTGTTTAAGATTAAAATCACCTTTCACACTGGCTTGTGCTGCAAATCTTAGTAATTGCGCTTCCGCACTGACGGCATAAACCGTTTCGCCGTTGGCATCTTTAAATTCTTTATTTGCTTTCCATTCTTTGAGCTTATAACCAGGGACTTGCCAGCCTATTATTTTACCTTCGAATTGGCCGTCAATAGTGTTCTTAATACCATCTGTCATGCCATTTGTAATATCTGATGATATTGCCTTACCCATTTCTTTCCAATTGCCGCTAGAGACAGCTTGATTCAAGTGGGTATGGTTTTCTGAATGACGCCAAAAAGGTTTTTCTCGTGTCATAAAATCTTGGCGTATGTAAACCAATTTATTTTGTGAAACGATAAAGATCTCAATAATCCCAGTTTTTTTATTCGTTAGCGCCACACTTTTTGACGAGAAGTTTTTTTGATTAATACCTTGTTTTACAGAGGATTCATCAGTACTAGCCACTGCTTTTATATAGTATTCTTGCCGCTTCAGTTCTGTATTGATCTCTGAGATTAAAGCATCAACGAGTGTTTTCTCTGTTGGTTCAAAAGTAAAAACCTTATTAAGGAATTTTTTCCTTTCTTCTAGTTCAATTATTTTTGCTTGTGCCATGTTCCTATTAATATCACTGCGCTTGATGCCAATTGTATTTACAAAAGGATCATCTTCAGGCGTTGGTTGTGCTTCAGTTTGTGTATTAACAGGCAGAGCTCCTGAAGAAATAGCCATGTCATACCATTTTTGTCGCATGGCTTTATGCTTAGCAACAGCGGCAGAATCTTGATTTGCATTGTTTTCAGGCGCTTTTTGCAATATTTGCTCATATCCATCAATCAGTTGTTGAGTATATGAAATCTCTTCTTCAAGTAATTCTTGAGCATGTTTATCTAACAACAAGTATTCTTTCGTTTTATCTCCTGTTTTGAATACAACATCGCACACTTCTATTCCTTTGCAGGTAGGTCTTGCAATGGCACACCCACCTTCTGTTGGTCGATTCATATTTACAGGTTCAACAGGCTTTAGTTCTATTGAGCTTGGTTTTTCTTGATTTGGTAAGGTAATACTATCGTTGATGTTTATTAGATCTGGATTGGGTTGGTATTGGGGATTTAACTCCAACAGCTCAACAAGGCTAATCTTGTTTTTGATCGCAATACCTAACAGAGTGTCATTTGGCTTAACGGTGTATATGTTTGTCATAAGAAAATAATACCTGTTAGGATGCTAGAAATTTATTAATACTATCAATCTGTTGATCGCTGATAACCCACTGAAACTGAGAGCGTAACTTCCCTTCATGATGCTGAGGAGGAGAGAAGTGCTTCCAGCCTTTATCCCACCAAATTAAGTTATCGATACCGGGAAAAATGTTTATTTTTTCTTCTTCGTTTAATACCGTAATTAATGCATTAAGAACACGAGGTTCGTAGAAACGAAATAAAGATTCGCCATAAGAAGTATTCGCGGTTAGACGACCTCTAATTTGTTGAAGCAATTCATTCATAATCAACGATGATGTAAAAAAACAACCGATGGGTGAGTGCATTGATTTGTCATATATCAATTGATAAAAATCAGGATTCATATCACTTAATTGAAGAAGGATTGGCCCATCAGCAATAGATTGAAATGGTGATTCTTCAAAAATTTTCTCAAATATAGGATTATCTATTGCATAGGTATAGCACCACTTAAAGATATCAGGGCATAGTAGTGGTTCAATAATTGCGTATTGATAATGATTCAGTTCTATTGGTGTGAATGAATTTAGGTCCATTACTTTGGAGAATGAATCGGACATGTACCACCTCCACATGTACATAACTCTACAAATAAAGCTCCGCTTTGAAGTACTGCGGAGTAATTAATTAAAGAAGCAGGAACTAACGCCACTGCCGCTTCAATCGCGCCTGGTAATAATGGCGAAACACCCGCATAGCCAGAACCATTTCCAGCACTGCCGCCTGAATTGAGATTAATTGCAGCACCTGATATCGATACACCTGAAGCATCTATTTTGACAAAGCTACCACCTGCTTTAAGGGTTAATTCCGCGCCAGCTTCAATGACAATTTTGCTGCCTGCTTTGAGATGCACTTCGTTACCAGCATCGAGCAGTAAGGCTTTACCTTGTTTCATGTGTAAGCTGCCATCAACCGCCAGCGTATAGTTGCCTTTGGTGTGTTGGCGACTTTCACCCTCAACAGTTAAATGATCATTAGCTTTAATATGACTAAAACGTTCATTTGCTACATCTAGGTGTAAATTGTGTTTAATGTTATCGGTACGGTCATTTTCAACTAATACGTTGACATCCTTTTGGGCATGAACATAGATTTCTTCTTTACCGGCTTGGTCTTCAAAACGCAGTTCGTTATAGCCATCGCCTTGGTGAGTTTCTGTTCTTAATACCGTACGGGTTTTATGGGCAGGTAACTCATAAGGGGGTTGGTTCGTCGCGTTATAGGTACGGCCAGTAATAATAGGCTGATCGGGATCGCCTTCTAAAAAACTAACAATGACTTCATGGCCAACGCGGGGAAGGGCAACCATACCATATTGACTGCCCGCCCAACCTTGAGAGACTCGTACCCAACAGCTTGCTTTGTCATCGCTGTTACTGTAACGATCCCAGGGGAATTGAATTTTAACACGGCCATATGTATCACAATAAATCTCTTCCCCTTCAGGGCCGACAACGTTGGCAATTTGTGGACCATCCACCCGTGGTTTTACGTTAAACGGTGGGCGCCAAGGACGATGAGCTGGGATCACAATAAACTCATTATTATAAGTCGTTGCTCCTTCGCCGCCAGCTTCTTCCAATGCTTGAGGCTGAGTACCTATGTGCGTGACGGCAATGATCAGCCAATCACGATTACAGGTATCATCATCATGATCTTGCAGGGTAAATTTCACTCCAGGAAGAATAGTGGGCACATTACTTTTAGCATTTGCGGTATGGGCATTACGTCGTAATGATTCAATTCGGAACTGCACAAAGGGCTTACCACTTGCATCGTCTTTATAACGACCAGGGTAATCATAATGCTCATATGTAGCTTGTTGATAATCTGCTTCTTTAGCTGCAGAGGTTTGTAGAAAACTATAAGCGGGCTTTTTAAAGCTATAATCTTTTAGCTGAGCTGATGATGAGCCAATTTGGGTATTACGCGCAAATGTTCGAATAAAAGGCACGCTACTGCTACCCCCATTACGACAGTTGTAAGTAAGAGGCTCTGCTAAGCTTGCCACATTTTGGGTATTGTCAGTAAAGATAAGGGTATTTTTATTACTACCATGATTGAAGTAATAAACTAATCCTTCTTCAGCGGCGATTCTATCGATAAAGGTTAAATCACTTTCACGGTATTGTGCGCAGTATTCACGTTGTGTGAATGGGCGGTTAATAGCAAAATTGTAATCATTAATACCCATTTCTTGCAGCAAGATAGAGATAATTTCTGGCACCGTTTGTGTCTGAAAAATACGACAGTTTTGACGTAGTGCTAAGCGTGCAAAAGGTGGCACAAATTCTACTTGGTAGATTGTATGGCTATGTCCCGTATCACCTTGAACAAACTGACGCACAATACCATGCCATTGCTGCTGTAATTTTCCCTGTTGCCAAACCGTCAATTTAGCATTGCGATCAATGGTTTCATTAGGGGACAAACGTGGGTTGCGGCTGGCTAAATTTACTGTAAAAGAAAAAGGTAAAGACAAGGTATCGTTGCCTTTAAATTCAGTTACAGCAAACGTTGATGCATCAAGCCCTTCAACGGTAAAGGTGAATTGTAATCCGGTTTGTTGTGCCATGATATTACCTTAATTAAGCCTCAGCTAAAGCGATGAATAAATGCTTTAGCAAAGACATAAACGATAAAAACCCGTACTGTCGATAACAGTACGGGTAATATTTATACTTAGAATTATGCTTCTAAAGGCGCACGCCAGTCATCAGCACCTGAAGTACCTGAAACAGTGTGATCCCAATTAATTTTTCGGTAAGCCATAGAGATTTCAATCAGTTGAGTAAAATCAGCTTTGGTTGAGTCTTGGCAATGTGGCATTTGATTGTCGATATTAACAATCGTTGCGTCTGTTAACGTTGTTGTGAAGTAGTGCTCTTGCTTACCTTCAACAGAAGTGCGGTACCACTTAAGTTCAACGGTTGGTAGCATTTCACCCGATGCTAATGAGTTGTACATTAGCGGAACCGCTTTGTTCAATGCCACGGTGAATTTGAAAGGCTTATGGACACGTTGACCAGCAGGTTGACCTGATTGTGGGTCAGTTGGCACTGTCACGATATGCTTAAATTCTTGCACTAGCATTTGGTCTTCATGACCTTCAACGTAAATGTTACCCACAGAATCGGCAGTGAATGCGCCAGCAGTGATGTTGCCCTGAGTTTGGCCTTGGATAGAAATATAACAAGGAGTTGGCATTGTAATGTCCTTAATGCTGAAAAATAATAATTTTGAATATTTAGGTACTTCAATAGCATTAAATGTGCCAATTTATTTTTATTCGTAACTGGTTGTTTTTATTTGATTAGACTTGGGTTTTTATGTTTTTCAATTAAGTTGAGCAAATTATTGCCTAGAGTTGGGCAACAATTTGCTCGCTAGGCAATAATTTGCTCATTTTGAATATGTTGGATATTTGTATTTCGTCGGAAGTTATTGCTAGTGTTGATGTTGGTAATTTATAACCGATGGATGATGGAAAAATATAATTTAACTATTGATATAAACATTGTCGCCTATGTTGATACTGCTTCCCATATTGGCAGGTTTTGCTGTGTTAGTGCCAAGACTGACAGCATGTGAGCCTTGCTCAAGAAAACAACTTCCACATCCCGTATTCACAAGGTCACCGGTACGTGCAAAGTTTACACCATTAACATTGGCCGCTCGTGGTGATTGAGCCACGATTGGACCTTGGCCACTGCAACTTTTGCTACCACATGGACAGGTTGCGGTATCGCCAACTAATGCAATGGGTTGTCCATTAATCATTACATTTGAGTTACCGGATATCACAGCACCTCCAGTTGATGTTTTGCTGCCTAATGTGATGACATCATTCATTTTAATTATTGCTCCTGAGTAATAAATCTAATTAGCGTAGCACATTAAAAAGTGGGGCAATAATTTGCCCAGCTAGTGGATATGTTTATTTTATGTTGCGGTTTGTTATGGTTTTTAGGTATAAGTTTTCATTTGGATGTATTTTTCATTTTTGTGATATTGCTTCAGAGGTCAATGGGTGCTTTTAATTTTTTATTTAATAATCAATATGTTATAAAAATTTGATTAAGGGATATATTTGTTTAGTAAACCTACAGGGAATTTTACGTAACATTATGTAAAATAATGATATTTTTTTTAAATGCATTTTTTTACTTATTTTTTCATGTTTGCATCTTGAATGCATTTTGTAAGATTGATGCTTGAATGATTATGATATTAGATGTTTAATCCGCACCAATCCTTATGCAACATGAGGACATTGTCATGCAATTTGAAATGGCTAGGTTTGATAAAAAAAATAAATATAACAGGGATAAGATATGTCAAAAGAAGGCAGCGTAGCACCAAAAGAACGTATTAATATTAAATATGTTCCTCATCGTGGTGATGTGCAATCGGAAGTTGAATTACCATTAAAAACGTTAGTAATTGGTGAATTTAAAGGTCATGTTGAAGATACTGCGATTGAAGATCGTAAAGCTGTTTCAATTGATAAAAATAATTTTGAATCAGTTATGCGTGAAAGTAATTTAATACTGACGACATCAGTTAAAAATAAATTATCTGATGATGATTCTGATTTATCTATTTCGCTTTCTATTAAAGGATTAGATGATTTTTCCCCTGATGCGATTAGTCAGCAAGTACCTGAATTAAAAAAATTAATTGAGTTAAGGGAAGCGTTGGTTGCTTTAAAAGGTCCACTTGGAAATATTCCAGCATTTCGTTCTCGTCTTCAAGAACTTATTGAGTCTCAAGAGTCTCGTGAAAAGTTATTAAGTGAGTTGCAACTTGTTAGCGGCGAAGCAGAAAAATAATCATTTCTGTGGTTAAAATTCTTTTAAGGGAACAATAAATGTCTGTACAAAAAGCTGTTGAATCGTCAAGCGTAATCCAAGGCAGTTTACTTGATGAAATTATGCTTCAAACTCGCATGGTACCAAGTGATGATGGCTATGATATTGCCAAAAAAGGTGTTGCTGCTTTTA
This sequence comes from Photobacterium kishitanii, assembly GCF_000613045.3. NCBI lineage: Bacteria > Pseudomonadati > Pseudomonadota > Gammaproteobacteria > Vibrionales > Vibrionaceae > Photobacterium > Photobacterium kishitanii. The sequence goes on from NZ_LN794353.1 coordinate 1,564,973, forward strand.
TCGAAAATCTATTAGGTAGCGAGCATGGTGTTGATCAAGTCAATAAAGCACTTGTTGATCAAATGCTCGTTGAACTTGATAGTAAAATTAGTGCTCAAATGGATGAGATTTTGCATAACGATTCGGTTCAGAAAATTGAATCAGCGTGGCGTGGCGTCAAGATGTTAGTTGATCGTACTGATTTCCGTGAAAACAATAAGATCGAATTGTTAAATGTAACCAAAGAAGAATTGCTAGACGATTTTGAGTTTGCGCCAGAAACAGCTCAATCTGGTTTATACAAGCATGTATATTCTTCTGGTTATGGTCAATTTGGTGGTGAGCCTGTTGGTGCTATTATTGGTAACTATGCTTTTACCCCATCATCACCAGATATAAAATTATTACAGTATATCGGTGCTGTTGGTGCAATGGCTCATGCTCCTTTTATTTCAGGTGTAGCCCCTGAGTTTTTTGGTATCGAATCTTTCGAAGAGTTACCAAATATTAAAGATTTAAAAGCAACATTTGATAGTCCTCGTTATATTCGATGGCGTCAATTACGTGATTCTGATGATGCTCGTTATTTAGCTCTAACTGCTCCACGTTTCTTACTTCGTACACCATACGATCCTAATGAGAACCCAGTAAAAACATTTAACTATCGCGAAAATGTTAGTGATTCTCATAATAATTATTTATGGGGTAACACATCATTTGCATTAGCTTCACGTTTAACCGATAGCTTTGCGCAGTACCGTTGGTGTCCAAATATTATTGGTCCTCAAAGTGGTGGTGCAGTTGAAGATCTTCCTGTGCACTTATTTGAATCTTTAGGTGAATTACAGGCTAAGATCCCAACAGAGGTTTTGATCACGGATCGTAAAGAGTTTGAACTAGCGGAAGAAGGTTTTATTGCATTAACTATGCGTAAAGGTAGTGATAATGCAGCATTTTTCTCTGCTAATTCAATTCAAAAACCAAAGGCGTTCCCAAATACGAAAGAGGGACGCGAAGCCGAAATGAACTTTAAGTTAGGTACTCAGCTACCTTATATGATGATCATTAATCGTTTAGCGCATTATGTGAAAGTATTGCAGCGTGAACAAATCGGTTCTTGGAAAGAGCGTCAAGATCTTGAGCGTGAATTGAATGCTTGGATCAAGCAGTTTGTTGCGGATCAAGAAAATCCGCCAGCTGATGTTCGTAGCCGCCGTCCATTACGTGCTGCGAAAATTGAAGTACTTGATGTTGAAGGCGATCCGGGTTGGTATCAAGTAGCATTATCTGTACGACCTCATTTTAAATATATGGGGGCAAACTTTGAGTTATCGCTAGTTGGTCGTTTAGATCAGGCATAAATTTAATGTCTTATATTGAGCTAGCAGATAGAGCTTATGGTGTCAGTCTCTTTGAACGATTAGAGACTGATACGCCTCAAATAACAATGACGATAGCTCCTGATACGAAGCAGATATTAGATTCAATTAAACGAAATGTGGCGCAATTGCTTAATAGCCGACTTGGTGAAGCAATGAGTGCGCCGCAATTAGGTTTGATTGATTTTAATGATGCGACATTGGGAACACATGATTTGGCATTACAGATTAAATTGGCCATTCGGCGTTGTCTTGAGTGTTATGAGCCACGATTGAAACAGATTGATATTCGATATATACCTGATGATGGAAGCCCGTTAAATATTTTTTTCCATATAACAGCATGTATCAATTCTAACGCACTGCATGAATCAGTACGTATTGATTTGCTATTGGATAACAGTCGTAAATACCGAGTAATTTGACTTTGTCACAAGAAAAATATTTTAGAGATGAACTGGCTTTTTTAAAAGAGCAAGGAATTGCTTTTACAGAAGTGCATCCTCAGCTATCCCGTTTCTTACAAGGGCGAAATACAGATCCTGATGTTGAACGGTTATTAGAAGGGTTTGCTTTTTTAACTGCGCGTCTGCGGGAAAAAGTTGAGGATGAATTCCCTGAGTTAACGCACTCCATCATTAATATGTTATGGCCTAATTATTTACGACCAGTACCTAGTTTTAGTATTGTTCAGTTTTCACCGATCGAAAAAGCGATCAGTGTTCGTCAAATAATTAAAGCAGATACTGATGTTGATAGCAAAGCAGTACTTGAAACGGTATGCCGATTTAAAACTTGTCGGGATATAGATATTTATCCACTAAAACTTGTTGATGTGACTACATCACATAGCCGTGAATCGTCGATTATTGATTTACAGTTGGATGTGTTAGGTGAGCAAGGTTTAGCTGATATTAATCTGAAGACATTACAGTTTTTTCTTGGTGGTCAGCATTATAGTGCACAGATGCTTTATTTATGGCTGAATCATTATTTATCGCATATTGAATTGATATGTGGTGATAGGAAGTTCTCTATTCCAGCATCACATTTTAGAAGTCGTGGTTTTGATAGTGCTGATGCAGTGATGCCATACCCCAAGAATGTGTATGAAGGTTATCGAATTTTACAAGAATACTTAACTTTTTCTGATGCGTTTTTATTTGGTGATGTGGAAAATCTAGATCGTTTTATTACACCGGATATGGGACAAGTGTTTCATCTTCGATTTGTATTTTCAAAGACATTACCAGCGGATGTTCGTGTTCGTGAGGAATGTTTTAAATTATTTTGTACCCCCGTTATTAATTTATTTTCTCATGATGCTGATCCTATTGATCTAACGGGAAAACGTTCTGAATATAGGATTATTCCGTCAAGTCGTTTTCAAACACATTTTGAGATATTTAGTATCGATCATGTGCAAGGTAGACAAGAGGCTCATCAATCACGTGTACGAGGGCAAAAACGGGTTTATACCGCTTTTGAAAGTTTTCAGCATGAGATTGAGCGCTCACGTCACCGCTTAGCTCTTTATTATCGTGCCAGAGTTAAAGATAGCATGCGTAATGATGGTTTTGATCATTATATTTCTTTTATACGTGGTGATGAGACCCAAGCTATCGGATTTAGTGAAGCTATCTCATTACAATTAACTTGTACTAACCGACAGTTACCATTGGAATTAGGTTTAGGTGATATTTGTGTTCCGACCAATAGTTCACCATCGTTTGCGACCTTTTCTAATATTACAGAGCCAACGCAACCTTTAAGACCTACTTTAGATGGCAGTTTATTGTGGACGTTAATTTCTAATTTATCGCTTAATTATCTTTCATTATTATCGAAAGATGCACTGTGCTCTGTGTTACGAGCATACGATTTTAGAGCACTTGTTGATCAGCAGGCTGAGCGTGTTGCAAAGCAACGTCTTGATGGAATTGTAAAAATAACCTCTAAGCCAATAGAGAGAATTATTAAAGGGTTACCTGTTAGGGGCTTACAATCTAAGTTAGAACTTAATCAAGCAGCTTTCAGTTCTGAAGGTGATCTATATTTATTCGGTAGTGTATTGAGTCGATTCTTCTCCTTATATGCCAGCATAAATTCATTTCATGAACTTATTGTGATTAATAGTGTGAATCAGGAACGGTATTCATGGGGAACACAAGTGGGTTTACAACCTTTGATTTAACGCCTGATGATATCCATTTCACATCAGAAAAAGTAGATATATTACAACAACAAGCGCGATCCTATGACTTTTATCAATTAGTTGAGTTATTGCAACGTTTAGCAGATCAAGATCCTGATAGTGAAGACTGGGAAACAAACTGTCGCCTATTATTTAAATCTAATCCAAGTTTAGGTTTTGCAGCGAGTGATATTTCAAAATTAGAGTTATTAGAGCAGGGCGGTTTTTGTCTTGAAACAACTTTTTTTGGACTAAATGGTGCGCAATCTCCTTTACCTGGCTTTTTGCTTGAACAAATTGCGACTGAGAGTGAAACCGGTGTGCGTCGCCATTTCCTTGATTTTTTTAATAATCGCTTATTGGCTTTGGTTTATCGCATTTGGCGTAAATATCGTTATTACATTCGTTTTCAAGAAAATGCCAGTGACGGATTTTCATCACAGCTATTTGCTTTTGTTGGTCTTGCTGATGATGAACTTCGTGGGGAAACGGCTATCAACTGGGGAAAAATGCTGTCTTATGCCGGTACATTAGCGGGTAGAAGTCGATCCCCCCAAGTGGTTGCAGGGATCATTGCACACTGCTTTGATTTAGAACGAGTTTCTATTCGGCAATGGGAAGAACGTAGTGTAATTATTCCAACTCAGCAGCGTATGTGTCTCGGTATGGTGAATAGTGCGTTAGGTGAAAGTACGATTATTGGTTCAAAAGTACGGGATTGTACGGGTAAATTTGTTATTGAAATTAAAGGATTGACTCAAGATCGATTTAACGATTTTTTACCTTCAGGTAAAGAATATCAATCATTTTGTAAATTAGTCGAATTTATTCTTCGCGAGCAGATGGCATTTGATTTGGAGCTAGAACTTAAAAAAGAAGAAGTGCCATTATTAAAACTAGGGAAAGACTCAACTATGTCTCTAGGTTGGTCTTCCTTTTTAGGTCAAGTTGATAAAGATCGCAAAGTTTGTATCCAAGTTCGTCAGTAAAAGGATAAATCTATGACTGAACAAAAACGTCTTAAATTAAAAATCACTAATACGCAGTATTTAGAACCTGGCTTATCTGCAACAAAAGAATTTATTGCTGCTGGTGGAACGATTGGTTCAAGTTCATCTAGTGATTGGTGTCTTAAAGATCGTCAAGGAAGGCTAGAGTCGACTCACTGTCGTATTTCATTAATTGATGGATGTTTTTGTATAACAGATGTTTCTAATCTGACTTATATCAATGACGCTCAAATGCCTATTGGTTGGGATAAACATGCCCGATTAAATGAAAATGATGTTATTTCCCTTGGTCCCTATTTGATTCGTGTTTCTATCGATAATTCGTTTAGCGATAAGGATAAAGATATTGAACATATGTTATCTGACTCAGAACATCTTGATTTATTTGGTGAAGAGTTAGATTTAATTGTTGAAGAAAAAGAGTTTGCTATTGATGATCCTTTAACTGCACTCGATGCATTAAAACATCATCTAGAGACTGAATTTACGCTACAACATCCTCAGTCAGATGCGCAATCATTAATTAATACTCAGTATCAGTGGTTTGGTCATGATAGAACAATACAGGCAGATACCGATCATGATCCAACTTCAGCTATTTCGTTGAGTCGTTTTAAATCGAATTCAAATGAGGATTTAAAGTCATGCGCTGTAGCAACATATATTAATAAGGATAAGATAATGGACGATAAAACGCTGGATTTACTTGAAGAAGAAATGAGCCGAGAATTTTCTTACTCAAATAATCAATCTGACGTAATTAATGACGAAAATCATTTATTAACAGGTCCATTATTTCGTGGATTAGGTGTACGAGCGAGTAACGGTGATAACCTTGCTGAAATGCAGATGCTTTCTGAAGAAATGGGGGCGTCATTACAAGCAGCAGTAAAAGGATTAATTGAACTACATCAACAAGTGAATACTAGTCGCTATGGTGTAATGAATAAAAATTTACAGCCGATTGAAGATAACCCATTGCGATTAGGGTTAAGTTATGACGAAACAGTGCAAGTAATGTTTGATAACCAGCGTAGCGTCGTACATTTATCCGCCCCTGCTGCGATTGAAGAAAGTTTACGTACTGTTAAAGATCATAATGAAGCTGTACATATTGCTATCAATGATGCTTTAAATCAGATTATACAAGCCTTTTCTCCTGAGGTTTTGATGCGTCGTTTTTTACGTTATCGCCGCCCTGGACAAGTCATGAGTGAGTCACCTGAAGCATGGGCTTGGAAGATGTATCAGAGTTACCATAAAGAGTTAACATCAAATCGTCAACATGGCTTTGAGAAGCTATTTTGGGAAATCTTCGATCAATCTTATGACAAGAACTTGCGAGAGAAACAGCTGGAGGTATAAATGTGAAAATATCTTCTTTGATGCATGTAGTTATATATGTGTGGTTGTTATTGTTAATCGGGTGTAGCTCTAAATATGATCCATCTTTAGAAGCTAGTACGATAACGATGAGTATGGTAACTACTGATTCAATAAATATTAATAATAATGAAGAAGCATCACCGGTCGAATTAAAAGTTTTTGAGCTTGAAGATGATTCAATGTTTAATTCAGCATCTTATGATCAATTAGCTTTGAAATATAAAGCAACATTAAAAAGTAATTATATTGATGACTATGATTATGTTTTGCTACCCAATAAGTTTAAGTTTATTGAAAAAATAAAATTAGATGCTGACACGCGTTATATCGGCGTTATGGCGTTTTTTTCGGATAGTGATCATAGTGACTGGAAAAAGTCAGTAAAAGTAAAAACATTAGGTAGAGATTATCATCTACTTATTTATATAAAAGATAATCAAGTGATGTTGGACAGGGTTGAGTAATATGTCATCTAAAAGCCGAGTAATATGGAATGAGGGGTTATTTATAAAACCTCAACATTTCCAACAACAACAACGCTATTTTGAAAGTGTAATTGATGAAAGACTTAATTCTGTTAGTTTATATTTATATGGGATAACAGAGTTAATCTTAAATTTGGAATTCTTAAGTTTTGGTCGTATTGCGATAGAACGAGCAGCTGGAATTATGCCTGATGGCACGTCATTTAATATTCCTCAGCAAGATTTATTACCAGATGCGTTAGAAATAATTGATAGTTCACTCGCGAATCAAATTATTTACTTAGCTATTCCGTTACGTAGTGATTCTCTGACTGAAGTTAGTTGGGGTGACTCTATCAGTATGACGCGTTATAAGTCTAAACGCGAAGAAGTGAGAGATATTCATTCTTTACAAGGCGATAGTTGTTTAATCGATGTGAGTTCTGCGAATATTAGGTTAATGCTAGGTAAAGATGATCGTAGTGCTTATGCTTCTATTGCTATCGCTCGTATTTTAGAAAAGCGTCCTGATGGCAGTGTAATGCTAGATGATAATTTTATCCCTTGTCACCTTAATGTGAAAGCCGTACCACGTTTGCTGCGCTTTATTGGTGAAATTTCGGGATTAATGCGGGAGCGAGCAAAAAATATTGCACTACGTATCGGTTTATCAAACCAAGGTGGGGTTGCCGATGTTGCTGATTTTATGTTGTTGCAAATGTTAAATCGCACTCAACCTAAATTACAGCATATTGCACACTTGCGTAGCGTTCATCCTGAAGTGTTATATCAAGAATTGACGTCTATTTGTGGTGAGCTAGCAACGTTTACTGATGAAAGCAGAATGGCAGCAGAGTTTGGTAGTTATGATCATGATATGCCTGATCTCTCATTTCTGCCGGTGATGTCAATGTTGCGCCAAGCGCTAAGTATTGTGCTTGAACCTCGTGCTGTATCAATTCAGTTACATAAGCGTAAATATGGTCTTATGGTGGCATCGATTCAAGATACTAATCTTGTTATTGATGCTGAATTTATATTGGCGGTTCGTGCACGTATGCCTCAGGATGAATTACGTAAGCTATTTATGCAACAGACGAAAATAGCATCAGTTGAGAAAATACGTGAACTTATTTCATTGCAGTTACCAGGGGTTCCATTATCCCCATTGCCTGTTGCTCCGCGTCAGTTGCCTTATCATGCTGGCTATACGTATTTCCAACTCGATAAGACCAGTACGGCATGGAAAATGTTTATTAATTCTAGTGGTTTTGCATTCCATGTCGCAGGTGATTTCCCTGATCTTGATCTTCAATTTTGGGCGATTAGGAGTTAATTACGATGGATAGTGTAGTAAAAAAGTCTGGTCGTATACGCGAAAGCAGCTATGACGATTTACTGTTTGATAATGTAGAAAATATTAATCAAGACCAAGACTTTTGGTTTCAGTTACGTGGGAATAATATTAATTTATTTATTGATGCAGCCACACCATTATTAGGTATGGCTTTACGTATTAGGCATTTAGGACGTTGCGATAATATTGAAGAAATTTATCAACAAGCAGTTGAAGAAATTAAGTCAATTGAAGTAGAACTAACCGAGGCTGGTTATGAGCATGCCGTTATTTTAGCTTATCGCTATATTTTGTGTTCATTTGTTGATGAAGCTGTAATGAGTACATCTTGGGGCGCAGATAGTGCTTGGGCTGAACACTCGTTATTAACTCGGTTCCATAATGAAACGTGGGGGGGAGAGAAGGTTTTTTCTATTCTTTCACGATTAGAGGCTGAGCCAGAGCGATACCACGATTTGCTGACGTTTATCTATCTTTGCTTAGCTCTAGGGTTTGAAGGTCGATATAAGGTGATGAATAACGGCAAAGAGGCTTTTGATAAAGTAATTGCCAATCTTTATGAAATTTTGCGTCATTTAAAAGATAAAGAGCCGCAACCATTAACATCAGCAACAGAGCATGTGGCTGCGAAAAAATATAAGTTAACGAAGCAAATACCTCTTTGGACTATATTTATTGGTTTTTCTTTATCGTGGATTGCTATTTTCATTGTGTATTCTGTTTTATTAAATAATAAATCAATTGATGTTTTAACACAGCTTAATCATATTCTTCAATAGGACATTATCATGATCAGAATTGAACTTCCGGTGCTAATTAATAAGTTAAATGCACAAACTAAACTTGCATTGGAACAAGCGGCTGCATTATGTATGAGTCGTAAAAGTAATGAGGTGACTTTTGAACACTTTTTATTTTCTCTTTTAGAAAACCCATTATCTGATGTGCGAGTTTTAATAAACCATGCAGGTTTAAATAATGAAGTTATTAAGCAAATATGTGGTGAAGCAATGCCACATGAAATCGGTAATGATACCTATCCTTCTTTTTCACCTTTATTGGTAGAGTTATTGCAAGAAGCATGGTTACTTGCATCAATTGAAATGAATGAAGTTGAATTACGATCAGGCGTTATATTTTTAGCGGCATTAATACGACCAGATCGTTATTTAGCATTTAATTTAATTAAAGCGTTTGAAAATATTAATCGCGAGTCATTCCGTAAACAATTTTCGTCTTTAGTTATGGAATCATCAGAGACAGCGGTTACTAATACTGCTTTAGCACAAACGACGCCAGCCTTAAGTAATGACAGTAGTACCCTTGCTCGTTTTTGTTCAAATTTCACTGAACAAGCCCGCCAAGGAAAATTGGATCCTGTACTTTGTCGTGATAATGAAATTAATCTGATGATTGATATTTTATGTCGACGTCGTAAAAACAATCCAATTGTTGTAGGTGATGCGGGTGTTGGTAAAAGCGCAGTTATTGAAGGGCTAGCTTCACGTATTGTGGCAGGAAAAGTGCCGGAGTCACTGCAGCAGGTAGAGCTATGGGCACTTGACCTTGGTTTAATGCAAGCTGGTGCTTCGATTAAAGGTGAATTTGAAAAACGCCTAAAATCAGTATTAGATGAGGTTAAGCATTCAGCAACACCTATCATTTTATTCATTGATGAAGCCCATACGATGATAGGGGCTGGCAACCAAGAAGGCAGTGGCGATGCTGCTAATTTACTTAAACCTGCTTTAGCTCGTGGTGAACTTTGCACGATTGCTGCGACTACTTGGAAGGAGTACAAGAAGTACTTTGAAAAAGATCCAGCATTAACGCGTCGTTTTCAATTAGTGAAACTTGATGAGCCAACGACAGAACAAGCTGTTGATATTATGCGTGGCCTCCATAGTGTTTATGAGAATGCGCATAATGTATTGATTAGTGATGATGCGTTACGTGCAGCAGCAGAATTATCGGCTCGTTATGTCTCTGGTCGCCAACTACCGGATAAAGCGATTGATGTGTTAGATACAGCTTGTGCGCGTATTGCGATTAATTTGAGTGCGCCACCACGTCGCATTGCTGAAATAGAGAGCCGTTATCATCAGCGCCAGTTAGAAATAAAGATGATTCATCGCCAGCAGCAATTAGGGCTATCTATAGATGACGATCGTTTAGCTGTCTTGATCGAAGCTGAAAATATAGAACAGACAGAATGTGAGTCTTTGTATCAAGCATGGCAGCAGCAAAAGATATTAGTGACTGATATCATTGAGACACGTAGGCAGATTCTCTCTCAAAAATCAGAATCAGTAGCATTAACAACAGATAAACTAGAGTTATCTGCTGATGAATTACGAGATAGATTAGTGGATCTTTATGCTCAACTTGAGCAAATTCCACATGATGAATTGCTTATTTATCCAGAAGTAGATGCAGCGCAAATTGCTCAAGTCATTGCTGATTGGACAGGAGTACCTGTTGATCAAATGAATACTGATGAATTAACCAAAATTACAGAATTACCCCGTATTTTAGGTGAAGCAATTAAAGGTCAAGATGTTGCTATTGCAGGCATTCATCGTCATTTATTAACGGCTCGTGCAGATCTTCGTCGTCCAGGACGGCCTAAAGGGGCTTTCTTATTGGTTGGACCTAGCGGGGTTGGTAAAACTGAAACTGTAATACAGTTAGCAGAACAGCTCTATGGGGGGCAGCAATTCTTAACCACAATTAATATGTCAGAGTATCAAGAGAAGCATACAGTGTCTCGCTTAATTGGTTCTCCTCCTGGCTATGTCGGTTTTGGTGAAGGTGGTGTCTTAACAGAAGCTATGCGCAAAATGTCTTATTCGATTGTGTTGCTTGATGAAGTTGAAAAAGCGCACCCTGAAGTTTTGAACTTGTTTTATCAAGCTTTTGATAAGGGAGAGTTAGCGGATGGTGAAGGTCGTATTATTGACTGCCAGAATATTGTCTTTTTCTTAACCTCTAACCTTGGTTATCAAACTATTGTCGATTATGCCGATCAGCCAGAGTTACTAGAAGAGAAGATGTACCCAGAATTGGCTGCTTTTTTTAAGCCAGCATTATTAGCTCGTATGGAAGTCGTGCCATATTTACCACTAAATAAAGAGGTGTTGGAACAGATTGTTCGCGGTAAGTTATCACGATTAGAGAAGCTATTAACAACGCGTTATAAAGCTGAGGTGATCATTGAGCCTTGCCTAATTGAAGAGATTTTACGTCGGGCGACACGTGCTGAAAATGGTGCGCGTATGTTAGAAGCGATTATTGAGGGGCAAATGTTGCCACCAGTTTCTTTAGCCTTATTGAATCGACTAGCTCATCGTGAAACGGTCACTCGCATTCATTTGACGGTAGTGGATGGACAGTTCAGTGGTGAAGTGGAGTAATTGTCATGCAACAATGGCTTCATTGTATATCAGCATTAATTAGTTATAGAGATAGAGTTAAGCTGACTGATTTTTATAATAATACGTTAAAGCAAGAGTTAGCGTTAACGGCCAGTTATGTTGTTTATCCGACAGCAGATGGTCGGGCTTTGTTTGTTGCTGGTAATAAAGGTTGGACATGGGATGTGAGTGATTTTGATCACCCTTTTTCTCATGTATTACAACAAGCATCATTGATTTTACTTGATCATAATCGGTTAGTTTATTGGCAACAGAATGAACCGTTTAAGCAATTAGCTGAATTAGTTGATTCTCGCAGTAGTTTATTAATTGCGCCACTATTTAATAGTGATAAACAAGTTACTGCGATTCAGGTACTTATTGGGCAACAGAATATAATTAATGGATTGTTGACTGATGATAATTGGCATGAGTTTAGTGATGCGTTTGTTGCACAATGGATGTTACTCAAAGATATGGAGATGCAGCATTCGCATAAACAACAACTGAGTGATTCTATTGTACGTTTGAAAGCTCAACAGCAGGAAAAAAATGCATGGTTAGATATGACATGCAAATTGATTGGAAGCAGTGTTGTTATGGAGCAGTTGCGTGAGCAAATAGCAATGGCTGCTGGTTCTAATCTCACGGTGCTTATTCAAGGTGAAACTGGCTCAGGCAAAGAGTTGGTTGCGAAAGCTGTTCATAGCTTGTCATCTCGTCGAAATAAACCTTTTGTTGCAATTAATTGTGCTGCAATCCCTGAAAATTTACTAGAAAGTGAGTTATTTGGTTATGAGAAAGGGGCATTTACAGGCGCACTGACAAGCCGTAAAGGGTTGATTGCCCAAGCTGATGGCGGTTCATTATTTTTAGATGAAATGGGCGAGTTACCATTGGCTTTGCAAGCTAAATTATTGCGAGTATTGGAAACATACCAGTATCGGCCTTTAGGATCGAATAAAGAGCAATCTTCGAACTTTCGTTTAATCGCTGCAACTCATGTCAATTTGCGCCAAAGTGTGAATGATGGTGGTTTCAGACAAGATCTTTATTATCGTATATATCAATATCCATTATTGGTGCCAAATCTGAATAGTCGATTGATTGATATTGATGAGTTAGCAACTTATTTTATCCATCAGTATAACGATCGTGAGCAACGTAATATTTTAGGTTTATCACTATCGGCGCTTAGCAAGCTTAAAAGCCTGAACTATCCGGGTAATGTACGTGAACTACGATCATTAATTGAATTTGCTTGTGTCCAAACTCAGTGTGGGGGAATGATTGAAAAATCAGCTTTCACTACCAAGTTGCCATTAGATATAAAAATGGTAGTGAAGGAGTTTGCTGCTCATGGTGATGACTTTTCAGCGATCAATGATTTACGTACAGCATTAGAATCTTATGAAAAAGCCATCATCCGCAATCGATTAGAACAGTATAACGGTGATCGTGCTAAGGCTGCTGAAAGTTTAGGACTACCTAAACGTACTCTGGCACATAAATGCCAAAAGTTGGAGATCCAGATCAGATGATAATGAAATGGATAGTATTACCGTTAAGTTTGATTTTTGTACCTAGCTTAGTATCAGCACAACAAGATTCTACAGTAATGTTAGATCGAGCAAATCAGTGTCGAGATATTGAATCAAAGCTTGAGCGTTTACAGTGTTTTGATGAGGTTTTTGATACACCTATTGCAGCTGTTGAAACATTGATGAGTCGTAATGCTGTGCAATATCCGTCATCGTGGATACGTGCGATGAAGAGTGAGCAAAATCGTGGGGATACAAAAGGCTTTATTTTAAATCAACAAGATGAAGGTAATGGATTATCACGTATGTGGTTAACTGCAACCGCAATGAATGCCCCACTGACTGATACTCAGTTGGGGCCAATTCTTATGCTGACTTGTTTCGAAAAAATTAGCCGTATCCAATTAATTTTGCCAGAGCCAATTCAAGCCGGACGAGTCAGCATATCAATTCCAGGATCACCTGTGGTAACACAAGATTGGATTAGTGATGATAGCGGATATTTATTACGTTCTGGTCGTGGAATACCTGCAATTGATGCAATAAAAGCGATGACTTCTGCACCACAATTGATATTACGTTCTGACATAGCAGGTATTGATAATTTAGAGTTTGATAATAAAAATCTTGCTGAGGCACTTACGCCAATGCGAGAAATTTGCCGTTGGTAGGAGTATTAAATGTCAATGATAAGTTTTAGAGAGCAATTGCTCACTCCTATAATGGCAGATAATCCTGTTGGTGAGCGTTTGAGGGATGATCCTCAGCTGAACTTTATTGATAGCCAGATGATGAAGGTGGGTTCACTTTCTCATGGTGAAGTGCAATGGGAAGAGGTTGAAAGCAGTGTAATAAGTTTACTCTCGACGAAATCGAAAGATATCAAGCTACTTACAGTGTTAATGCAGTGTTTACAACATAAATCTACGCCTGAACGTTTCACTTTATCTATTGGTGTGCTGGTAGACTTTATCTCGAATTTTTGGTTTGAATGTCAACCTATACCTGGTAAACGCGGCGTGGTTCACCGTAAAAAGTTTTTTAATCAAATTTGTCAGCGAACGTATGTCTCAGCAGATAAATTAGACAGTACTTTGTTTGATACGGAACTTAAAACAGTATTAGAAACGCTGCTACGAGAGCTTTATCAGCATGCTGAAACGCTGATGTTACCTGTAGATGTTGTTAATGATATCAGTGCGCGTTTACGACATAAATTAGCTCAAGTGAGTAGCATCTCTAAAGTTAACCCCCTAAAGGCAAGGATAGCTTCAGCGGTAGATTCGTCTAATTCTAATAATGTGACGTCAGCCGTATCTGCAGTGCCGATACCTAATTTAAATATTGATAGTAGTAGCGATCGTAATTTTAAAATGTCACTCCTAAAAATTGTTGAGTGTCTTTCTGAACTTGGTTGTGATGGTGTGATGTTAAGCCTCCGTATTCGTCGTTTTGCAATGTGGTATTCAATTCATAGTTTACCTGATGCTAACGTGAATGGAGAAACACAGTTAATGCCAGTTTCATTTGATCGTATTAGTGATTATGAAGAAGGTTTACAGCGTGGGGCTGATATTGAATTGTGGCGTCGAGTAGAAGAAAGTTTAACTAAAGCTCCTTATTGGTTAGATGGACATTTCTTAAGTTATCGTATCGCAATAGCATTGGGACAAGATATGTGGGCTGCGATTATTAAAGATGAATTACAACGCTTTATTCAACGATTACCAGCATTGAAAACTTGTTCATTTAAAGGGTCGATGCCTTTTATTAGTGAAGTGAGCTTGAAGTGGTTAGATAGCTCTGTTGGCAATGTAAAGGTTGATGAAGCGGTTCAAATGGGCAGTTGGAATGAGAGACGTGATGAAGCGCTTGCACTAGCACTTGAAGAGGGAATTGCTCCTTCTCTTAAAATGCTGAATGACGGGTTATCACAAGCAACTGAACCGAGAGATGCTTTTTATTGGCGTTTGTTATCTGCTGATGTGATGAAGAAAAACGCATTGCCTGCAATGGCATCAGAGCAATATCAGACTTTATATCGTCAAGTAAATGAAATGTCGGTTACAGAATGGGAACCGTCATTAATTGAACAAATTAAAAATAATATTGCAGCAGAATAACCACAGGGAAAATATAAAATGTGGAATTTAATAAGATCAATCAGTTTCAGGCTAGTTTCAAGTTTTAAAACATCATTACCTGTGATTATGTTAGCTACATTTATTCTAATTAATGTAGCTATCTGGTGGGCGGGCCCCTGGTTAGATATTTATGGCCAACAACCTTTAGCTACTGTTATATCTCGTGTCGTTCTGAGTATTATTTTTTCTTTGTGCTGTTTTACAGTATGGGGAGTTATGCAATGGCGTAGCTTGCAACGTATCAACAAAGATAAAGCGCGCGAAGATAGATTACTTGAAGATCCTATTAAACGTTTAGAAGAACGTCAACAGGTTGAACTTAATCAAATAATGGGTGAACTAAAACAAAATTTAAATAAGCGTAATTACCTTTATTGTTTGCCATGGTATTTGGTATTAGGACTAGAAAATGCGGGTAAAACAAGCTTAATTAATCGTTCAAGTCAGAATTTTGCTTTTTCTAGTGTAATGCGTGCATCAGGGAAGAAAAGTGAGAATCCATATTCTTTTGATTGGTGGATCGGAGATGATGCCGTACTGATTGATCCCGATGGTGAATTATTGACACAACGTCAAAATGAAGAGAGTAATGATGGAGAATTAGAGCGGCGTTTATGGCTTAATTTTGTCAATTGGCTAGAAAAAACGCGTTCACAACGACCATTAAATGGGGTTGTTATTGCTCTTGATATAGAGCACCTTGCGAGTTCAACTGTTGCAGAGCGCCGCGCATACGCTAATTTATTAAGAGCGCGATTACGTGAGTTGATGGAGATCTTATCAACACGAATGCCAGTATATATCGCATTGACTAAATTGGATCTTTTACATGGCTTTGAACCTTATTTCCGCAGTTATACCCAAAGTCAGCGTGAAGAGGTCATGGGATTTACTTTTTCACTGGATACTGTAAAAGATTTTGATCACTGGTTAGCTGAATTTGACCACGATTACACTCAGTTTATTGAACGGATTAATGATTCCTTACCATTGGCGTTACGTCATGCCGTTGATACTGAAGATCGTACCGCCATTTATAGTTTTTCTCGTCAAGTAGCTGGATTACATGATGTATTAAAGCAGTTACTAAAAGATGCGTTTGCTTGTGATCAGTTTTCTACACCTGCGTTAATTCGTGGTATTTACTTTATGTCTGTTTATCAGCAAGGGGTACCCACTAATGC
This sequence comes from Photobacterium kishitanii, assembly GCF_000613045.3. Taxonomy (NCBI): domain Bacteria; kingdom Pseudomonadati; phylum Pseudomonadota; class Gammaproteobacteria; order Vibrionales; family Vibrionaceae; genus Photobacterium; species Photobacterium kishitanii. The sequence goes on from NZ_LN794353.1 coordinate 1,581,024, forward strand.
ATTTGTCGATGCTGCATCTCGTCGTTATGGTTTATCAAATACTATTAATAGTGCGCAACACTCTAAAAACTCAACTACTTTTTTTGTAAAGAGACTTTTTAACGAGATTATTTATCCAGAAGCGGGGATTGCATCTGACAGTTTGCGTGTTATTCGCCATAAGACAAAAGTGTTATCGATGTCGGTATTAGCATGTAGCATTGCATCTGTATTGTTAATTGGGGGTTGGCAACGTTATTACAGCCTAAATATTGCTCATGAAAATGCGGTACTTGATCAAGTTAACCAATTTAAAGAGGAATATTCGAATGCTAAATTAATGCGTTCAGAACAGGAATTATTAGCACCATTAAACTCAATTCGTCAAGCAACATTAGAGTTCGGGGTGTTTCAAGATCAGCCTAAGTATGTATCTGATATGGGGCTTTACCAAGGACATAAAATTGGACCTAAAGTTGAAGAGACCTATTTAGGGTTACTGCAATTTCGGTTCTTGCCAGCATTAATGAAACAGTTAGCTGCGGATATTAAAAATGCTAATTCTGAGCAACAAGAGTTATCTGCATTACGGGTCTTTAGAATGTTGACCGATCGAAGTGGACGACAAGATGATGTTGTCAGAAGGTATTTTGAACAAGTCTGGCAACAAGCTTTTCCTAATGATGCTAAAACTCAAGAACAATTACTTGCGCATTTGAATTATTCGTTAGCATATACTGATTTACAAGGTCTTCGTAATCATGGAAATAAAAATGCGATTTCGATAATGAGTCCGTACGATAATTTAATTGAGGACACTCAACAAGATCTTAGTTCATTGGATTTGGCTGATCGTGTATATGACAATTTAAAACGTACAGCAGAGCAAACATTAGGTGCGCCTCTTAATATTAAAAAAGCGGTTGGTCCTGTATTTGAGGTCGTATTTGGTCAGCGTATACAAGACGGAGCTCTAAATATTCCACAGCTATTAACTATTAAAGGGTTTAATAATTACTTTTTACCTAAAATAGAGTCACTGTCAGATATAGCATTGGCTGATAGTTGGGTGCTAGGCGAATCAACAGTAGCAAAGTTTAGCGCAGAAGATAAGCAAGTTTTACGTCAGAAAATTCGCAATTTTTATGTCGATGATTATGTGAACACATGGCAATTAGCGTTAAATAATATTGAAATAAAATACTTTTCTGATATTAATGAAGCGATAATTGTTTTAGGTAATATAGTTGGACATAAGCAACCAATAGAGCGTTTTATTAAAACAGTTGATATAAATACTCAGTTATTTCCGAAGTTACCTGAAAATGATAAAGCGCGTTTGGCGTTGATGACATCACCGCAATATAAGGTGGCATCAATGATTGCAACACCGTTTACTGATATAGATTCAATTTTGGACGATAATGGTAATCAACCTGCATATTTACAAGAAGTTATGGCTTTAGTACAGCAGCTTTATCATTATATGAAAGCGATTCAAGATGCACCTGATAAGGGTAAAGCAGCTTTAGAGGCAACGAAAAATAGACTAGCATTAAAAGGCAATGACCCTATTTCAGCATTGCAACAAATAGCAACTAATTTACCGAAACCACTTGATAGTTTAGTAAAAGAGATTGCAGAAGAAAGTTGGTATGTGGTTAAGCAAGAAGCGATTAAATATGTTGAAGTACGTTGGCAGCGTGATGTTTATAAAGAATATCAAGAAAAATTGATTTCTCGTTATCCATTCAATAGCAGTGCATCAAAAGATGTATCACTAAAAGATTTCGAAACTTTTTTTGCGCCCGATGGCACATTGGAAAGTTTTTATAACAATGACTTGAAACTATTTATTGATGATAATATATCAATGGGTACGAATAGTAGTAATGCGCTGTCATTATTACGTAGTGATGTACTAAAACAATTTGCTAATGCGGAAAAAATACAACAAGCGTTCTTTAATCGTAAAGGTATATTAGATGTTGAGTTTACGCTTGAGCCAATTAATTTAAGTGCTAATCAACGTCGTAGTGTGATTAATGTTGATGGTCAGTATGTTGAGTACAGTCATGGTTCTCGTCGGCCAATAGAATTAGTTTGGCCTAATACATTACGTGAAACTGCAGTATCTAAATTATCATTAGTTCCTGTGTCGAAGAATTTATCGCCACGAGCTATTACGATTCAAGGACCATGGGCATTTTTCCGTCTTCTTGAACGAGGTCAAGTTGTAGGTGCTAGTGAAACGAGTGTTGATTATAGATTCACTATCGATGGTGGTGATGTCGTTTACCGATTAAATACGGAAGAGGACGCTAATCCATTCACATCGTCATTATTTAGGAATTTTAAATTGAGTAAGACACTCTATTAATTAAGTGTCAGTCTGGTATCTCAAGAGTTAGATACTTGCTAATTATAGAAGAAGCTGCCTTGTGCGGCTTCTTCTATATATGCACTCCACCAGCTCATAATCTCTTTACGCTGCTCTAAATAATCAGAGCGGTTGTAACTTGCCCTTACTTCATTTTGATCGGCATGTGATAAGCACGCTTCAATAAGCAAACTATCAAAACCTTGTTCATGAAGAGCGGTAGAAGCGACTGAGCGCAGTCCGTGAGCGACTAATTCATCTTTTAGCCCTAGACTACGTTTAATAGCAGCGTTCGCTGTAAATAGGCTTACATGGCTTGTTGTATCACGCTCACCAGGGAAGACATAATCATGCTGTTCACTGAGTGGACGTATTTGATCTAAGATCTCGATAGCTTGTAGCGTTAACGGTATACGGTGCGCTTTTCGACGCTTCATATTTTCAGCTGGAATCGTCCATACTCGATTTTCTAAATCAATATCAGCCCAACGTGTTGTAGCAGCTTCTTTAGGTCTCGTCATTGTGTGCAATTGCCACAGAATGAGTAATTTGGTTTTCGTTTGAACTCTTGCGCAGGCGTTTAAGCGCTCTAAAAAGTCGGGAAGTTGTTCTGGTCGTATTGTTGGCATGTGTAATACGGTATTTTTTCGAAATACTTTAATGATCTTTGCCAGTGGGTTGGCATGTATTAAGCCGTGGTTAACCGCAAAATCCATTATTTGATTAACACTCTGGCATATTCTTTTAACGGTTGAATATTTACCGTCTTTTTCTAATGGCCGTAAAACAGCAATAGTACCGACAGCATTAATTGCAGTGATTGGAGTTTTGCCAAGGTGAGGGAAGATATATTTATCTAATGTCCTCCATTCACGGTAAGCGTGTTCGGGCGTGATGTTGTCCTTTTTGCGCTCAAACCATAATTCAGCGATGGTTAAAAAGGTGTCTGCTTGTTGTTTGCGAGCTTCTAGCTTTTTGGTTTGCTCAAATAATTTTGGATTTATCTGCTGTGCTAATAGCTCACGATACTCAACCGTTTTTGTGCGTGCATTTGCCAGTGATAGATCAGGATAAGTGCCTAGAGTGAGTTTCTGTGTTTTGTTTGTTACAGGATCACTATATTTAAATTGCCATGATTTAGTGCCAGCAGGGCGTACACGAAGCTGTAATCCATTACCATCTGATAGGGTAAATTCCTTGCCTGTTGCTGCTATAGTTTTCACTTTTCTATCAGTAAGCCGTGTCACTTGACGAGCCATATTCGTAACCTCAAAACTAGACTTCGCCAGTATATATTAGTTTCGATTTATGGGGTACATCATGGGGTACTAAAAGTGTTGGCTTGGGGTATTATTTAGTGGATTTCAATGGACGATGAATTATGGTTAACTTATTGATTGGTAATGTTAAATGTGGTTTTTATTAAACGTTAATGGACGTGGTGTTTTTAGTCCCGGGAACCACTGGATACTCTGACTACTCATTTGATTTTTATACTCTTCATTTTTCTAGTTAACCTATGGAGTACAACCAGAGGCACTAAAATTTACTGTAAACGATAGCGGTGGACGTCTTTTTCTATCCACACTGGTAATGCTGCTATCGGTTACATACAAATACTTATCACTGAGTTTACCATAACTGATAGGGGATGCTTGTCCGTTAATGTATTTAGATGTTAATCTTAATGGCAGTCGTTGTATTATTGGGTTGTTGTAGTTGTCATGCATATCGGCCAACAGTATGAGTAATGAGCAATACTGCCCATTACTCTATTTATTATTTTAGAAACAATTGTTGATATTATTTGTTGGTGTCCAGTTGCTGCCATCGTCAGAGCAATATTCTTTATGAATGCCATTAAAATAATCATCTGATTTATGGTATTTTTTGCTAATTAGATCTCGAGTTATATTAACACTACGATCAGCTTCTTGAATGGTATAACTACGCCAGGCACTATTTGCTGAGTGTATAGAGGTATCTGAAAAATCAGTACTAATAGAGTTGAAGATGTTTAAATCACTAGCGGTAATATTATTCAAATTCCCTTTCAAATTAAGAAATTGTTCACCTTCATTTAATGAATTACCACTATAACTGAAATAGCCACGGTAACTAATATTATCAACATTATATTCAATTTCGACATCTTGTTGATTTAAATGTTGAGTATCAGCGACAGCTAATTGACTACATGCTGCTAAGTTAGGTTGATTTGAATCGACATAGGTGTTGCTGATTTGATAAGAGGGATTACTATTTTGAGCGATTGATTCTCGAATAGTACAACCACCTTGTTCAAACTCATTGGCGTATGAGAAACGGATACCGTCACGTTGTAATGAATATACGCGATCTAAATGTACATCCCTAATGATAGTAGATAGATCATCACTTACTTCATAGATACTTTTTGTACTTTCAGATTCTTTATCTGAGATTGTGCGATAAACAGTTTCTTCTTTATGCCAAGTTTTATCATCAGGATCACCATTGTAGCTCCATGGCCCTTGATAATATTCAACGCTAGCTAGTCATGCGTCAGGGTGTTTTTTTTCAAGTGCAATAGTATCTTGATATGATTTTTTTAAAGAAGGAACTAAAGCAATGGCAATATCATGCAATTCAGCATTACCAGAAGCAATGAAATCACCGTAGAGTTCATCAGCGGTAACACCATAACGTTGTGCTAATCGTTTTTCTTGTTCTAATAATCGGTTTTGAATGTTGCTGCGTATTTCCGATTGTTCTTTGATCGTTTTACAACTTAGTTGTTGCTTATCTTGACGTAATTCTCGTTCGATGGTGGACCATAATACGGTTGTTAAAGGGGTGATGTTTTCGATATCAGTATTCGATGAAATAATGATATTTGGTGGAATAACCATTTGGTAAGCTTCAGTTACTTCGCCAAGATCTTCATCAATCGCACCAACAGGAACATCAACAATCGTTGGTACATAGTCAGAACAAGACGCATCGTTAGCATCAAGGACAATATCAAAATTACCACCAGTTGTTGTTATAGCGTAGGGTTCACCAGAATCTCGTTTATTATTGTAGTTTAAATCAAGATATACCGTTGCACCGACAATATAGCCATCAATTGCTTTACCAGAGATTGATGTGAAATTTGTTGTTTCTTCAGAACTATCGCCACCACCACAAGCAGATAGAACTAGAGTTGATGATATAGCAAGAGCAAGAGATGTGACTTTCATTAATTATTCCTTAATAGAATGAAAATATTACAAGTTAAGATATGAGGTTGGATCGTAAAAAATAATCGCGGAATAATACTGCTAATGATGAATATTAGTAGTGTGTGATTTTATAAAATTTTGATCTAACTCGTAATTAATAAAAACATCAATTATCGTTATTAATTATTGGTTATTTTATACAGATGAAGAGCTTATCTTAATATGCTGGTGGTTTTATATTGGTGAGTTAAGTAATTATTTCCCCCTATTTTTTATATGACGTTTTAGCATTAATGTCTGAACAACATGGTTATTAGTTTGTGAATATCTGAGAAATAGAATACTTAGTTAATTTATGAAAATATATTTTCTATGTACTACATATATTCATTGCTTTAGATTGAAATGAGTAAATAAATATTTACTACAGAGTAAAACCGTACTTTATTAATATATACAGTTCAATGTATGTTAATAACTATAATTGAATATTTATCTATTAGTTAATTAGGAAAAAAGAAATAATTTAGATTATAGCCTAAAGTTAGGGGAGTGTTTCAGCGGTAATATATGTTTTCAAATATCTTTATATAAAATAGCCGAGTTAATATAAATAGACGAATTACTATTATTCACTGCTGAAATAGTAATTCATTCTTTGTTCAGAAAAGATATGTTTTTATTTGTATGTCAAATTCACCTTATCTTTAATCAAGATTTAAAATAACGAGCATATTCGATTTATGTCTAGGTCTAAAACGACAACATTGAGCAAGTTTACTAATTATCGTTTTTTAGGGCTTGCAGGGCTTTCATTAGTAGCTGTTGCTGTAATAATGGCTAATTATCACCGTTCATCGTCGCATTCTATCGAAGATCCTGTTTCGATATCGGCGCCAGCCCATAAAGATAATACTGTATTACCATCAACTACAACACTTCCAGCGAAGTCTGATACTGATGCTACTTCATTAGCGACAGACGCACACAAAGCAGTATCGAATACCGCAGAAAAGGTTATTAAAAAATCAATGGCACCAGTCATTGGCGACAGTGTTAGCAATGAACCTAGTTATCAATACACTATTAAGCCAGGTGATACACTCAGTGAGATTTTTGCTCACGAGAAGATTCCATATTCTGTTATGTATTCCATCATTTCAGCTGATCGTAATTTTAAGGTTGCCGATCTAAATGCAGGAAATATTGTACGTTTTTGGATTGATAGCGCCAATCACCAATTAACAAAATTCCAGCTTCAACTTAGCCTTGCTGAAAATATTGAATATACCCTTACGCCAAAAGGTAATTACGAAGCCAAAAAAACAGTACTAAAAGGTGTATGGCATGATGCTGTTATCACTGGCACTATTGATGGTAGTTTTTTATCTTCAGCCAAAAAAGCGGGATTGCAATACAGTGATGCAACTCAAATCATCAATCTTCTACAAAATAAAGTGAGTTTCAATCATCTCAAAGTTGGCGATAAATTTGAGGTCGTCACTAACAATAAATTCATAGGCAGTACGCCAACAGGTGATAACCAAATACTTGCTGTACGTATTTATACTAAAAAAGACGTAATTTCAGCTTATAGTGATGGTCATGGCAATTTTTACGATCAACACGGTGAAGGTTTACAACCGGCCTTACTACGCTGGCCAACCGCTATTCATTATCGTATTACTTCACCATTCAGTTTAGCTCGCGTTAATCCTGTATCAGGCATTCTTGAACCACATTATGGTGTCGATATCGGTGCGCCTTCTGGTACTCATGTATTAGCGACAGGGACAGGTGTGGTTACACGTGTTGCGTACCAAAAATATGCGGGTAACTACATCAATATTCGGTATAACAAAACATATAGTGCACGCTTCCTTCACAATAGTCGTATTTTAGTTAAAAAAGGCCAGCATGTAACACGTGGTCAAGTTATTGCCTTATCCGGTGCGACAGGGGAGGTTACTGGGCCACATGTTCACTATGAACTGCATATTGACGGAAAACCAGTCAACCCAATGACAGCTAAAATACCGCTAGCAACATCAGTGTTACCTAAAGAAAAGCAGGCATTTGAAGAACGTGTCGCTCAATATAATAAAATGATGTCAACAGAGAGTGGTGAGCCAACTTCAAATATTAAACTTGCTAATAAATAATTAAGCAAACAAGTACGGATAAAAGCCCTCATATTGAGGGCTTTTTTATTAATATATGGTTACTGATTTTTTGATAAATAATTATATAGTATCTACGCATGCTAATTAAACATTGAACTTAATCGTATGCTAAATTTTAAAGCAATAGAATATTATAATTGTTTTTAACAATTATATGGTTATATCTATTATAAACTTGGTTATTTTACTTGGAGTATAGTGAAGAGAGTTAAATTTATAGTCAGTTAAATGACATGTAATAATATAAGTAAATTGCAAAGAAATAAAAATAAATGCGAATTCAATCACGTTTTCAGTATGGGTTAATATTCGGGTATAAGTATGGATGTTAAAAAATATACAAATACTTAGTTATATTAAATTATGAGATTTAATTAGTTATCTCTAATTACTAGAGTTGTTTTAAATTTGCGCATGGAAGCTTTTATGATGATTTTAGATAAATCAAATATCTCTGTTAGCACTAAGAATTCTTTATTTATGGAAAGGGATCAGTGTGGTAAAAATAAGAGTGAAATACTACAAGAAATTGGACAGTTGTTAGAAGTAACAGTTAAAGATAGTGTTCATAAAACTGTAAATATTAATTCATTTTTATATTGGATTAAGCCTGCTATATTACATAATCAATATATATTAATTGATAGTAAAGGAAGTATTGAACCTATCGGGTATCTTATTTGGGCTTGGGTTGATAATAAAACTCTTTTGGGATATTTAAATAATGATCATTTTATTCTACATCCAATGTGTTGGAATGAAGGTAACAATTTAATTATAGTTGATTTTCTATGTACAGAAAAACCATATACGTTATCTGTAATTAAGAAATTATATCGAAATGCAAGGTATAAAGCATTTATATCATGCAGAGATATAAATATCTGCATTAGAGATAAATCAGGTTTAGTCATAAAACACAATAGGAAATAACTTATGAGTGTTAAAACAACATCGGTAAGGAAAATAAAAAAGTTAAATTTTATTGAAACAGGTTTACCTGAGATATCTTTTTCTTCATTTGATACTTTTCGATTAATAGGAGCAGAACTTGCTTGGTTCAATAGTGATTTATTAAAAAAATATAATATTAATGGTTCAAAAGAAGAGATAGAAGCGTTTTTATTAAACGAATATTCTTATGTGTCCTCAAACTATTTAAATTCAAATCGTTTAATCATTAATGAATGTAAAACTTTTTGGGCCGATCGTTATGGTTCTAGACATGAAGTTTGTAATGGTGGTAGTGCTCGTTGTGGATTTGATGGTGTTTTTCAAGTCAAGGGTATTGGTATAACACCACTATTAGCACAAAATATGAGTAAGTCACATTCTCATGGCAAACTGTTTTTAGATGAAGCTATTTCTGAAGCTATTTGGGGTGAAATTTGTCATCGACACTTACCTTATGGATCGATTAGAACTTTAGCTATTATCAAAACAAATGTTCAAGAAGAGTTCTCATATTTAGGTAATAATCCAAAGAAACCATGTGCTTTAGCGATAAGAGAGTTTTCTATTCGCCCTGCACATTTTGAAAGAGCCACTTTTTTTTGGCCTTTACCTGAATATATTTCTTTAAGAAATGATGATGCAGATCGAGTAAGAGAATGTATTAATTATTTACCGATCTCATTAGGTGTTAGTGATTCAACGTTATCGTCTAAAAAGGAGTTATTTGATTGTTTAAAAAGCTTTGTAGTTCGTATAGCAAAACAAATAGCATATTCTAGAGTAAAGGGAATACCACATGGCTCTTTGACTAGCTCCAATATTAGTATTGATGGTCGTTTTCTTGATTTCGGAACGATTACTGCAGTACCTGATTTTGGTAATTATGTTCTGGCTGATGGTGTAGGTGCAGTTTGGGACGATCATATTTTAATAACTAATTGGTTGAAGAATTTATTTTTAAATATAGATAGTTATTCTATTCTCAATGATGCTTTATCTAATAGTTTAGTTCAGGAGTTAGTGAGATTTTTTCTTGATGAACTCGAATATCAAGAAAATTATGCAATTTTAGAAGAACTTGATGTTAAGAATAAAAGTAAAGATAACTTAATATTAGCAGGTGATATAAAAAGAAATTTGATCTCTCGACATAGAATAAATATCGGTGATTTTTGCGTTGAAGATTTTAAAAGTAAGATTGTTAATCTAGCAAAAGAAAAGAGGTTGAAAATAGGTAATGTTAAGTTTGAACTTCGAGATTTTAAATATTCATCATTTACTATTTTGAATGATGAATACTTAAGTAAGACAAAATATTCAAATGAATCAATCAACAGATTAATTGCCAATTATTGTTAAGGTGTCGAATAGTGTTTGATTTTCTTGAGCTAATTTTAATTTCAACATCATCAATAACATTATTTACAACGGTTGTATTATTGGTGTTTTATAAGTATGGAAAAGAACAAGTAAATGTTAAGACATTACCATCAGTGTCTGTTTTTGTTCCTTATTATAATGAAGATTCTGATGTTTTATTAAAAACATTATCTTATTTAGATAATCAAGAATATCCATTACTGCTTGAAGTTTTAATAATAGATGATGGGTCAACGAATGACAGTAAAAAAGCTGTTGAGCAATGGTTAAACGTTCCAAGGCGACAAAAGTACTTATTAATAAACAAACATAAAAATAATGGGCGTAAAGGTTTTGCGTTGGATTACGCTCTCAGCTTAGAGATTGCAACAGGAGATGCTTATGTCATTGTTGATAGTGATACGTTTATTCAATCTGATGGGATTAAAGAATTAGTCAGTAAATTATGGTCTGATAATAGATACGCTGCAGTGTGTGGATATATAACTCCTAATAATTATAAAGATAGTTTTATTGGTCTCCTTCAGCATTATGAGCACATAAGTTTTTATGGTGCAATTAGATCGGCACAAGATAAGTTGGGATGTGTTCCCGTGTTAGCTGGTGCTTTTGTGGCACATCGCGCATCAATTATAAAAGATCTTGGTGGTTGGAGTGAATGGTTAGTAGAGGATATTGCTTGGTGTTGGAAAGCAATATCGAATGGATATAAAACAGGGTATGCGCCAAAAGCAAAAGCTTCAACACAATGTCCAATTGATTCTAAAGGTTTGTTTAATCAAAGGCGCAGGTGGGCGAGAGGACGAGTAGAGGCGTTTGTTGTCGCTTGGAAGACTCATTGGTTTGCTGGTATATGCTCAACGCCTTGGTTCTTTATTACAGCATCACAATATATTTTCCCATCAAGTTTAATTTTATTGGGACTTATGCTGGTATTTCATATTTGGATCCCTCTTATTCTTGGTGGAATAAATATGATCTTTTATTTAATTCTGCTTCATTTGTATATTAAAGAGAACGATTTGCAACGAGAGTTAACAACGAGTCAAATATTAAAAGCACCTTTGTTTTCATTAGTATTGGAGTCGATAACGTGGTTGCCAAATTTATTAGGATATATAGACGAAATTTTAAGGAAAAAGAAAATATGGTTAACAAGATAAATAGTCTTTTAACCTTTAATGAGCGCAGTACTCTTTTACTGTAATTAATAGAAAGGGAATTATTATGTATAACTTAAATGCGAATGAGATATTGATGGTCGATGGTGGCGGGGATGGTGGTTATAATGGCCAAGGTGGTGGTGGTATGACATCAGGACCTGGTTATGGTGGTCAAGGTGGTGGGTTTGTTGGAACATCTAATGGAAATGGTGGTGCTACTTCTTGTTTAGGAGGTGTATTAGGGAATGCCACTGCTGGTGTAATAGGTGGAGCAGTAAGCGGAGGATTAGGAGGGGCTGTTGTAAATGGTTCAATTGGTGCCGTTAGTGGCCTTGGTGGTTGTATGTAAATTTATTTCCCCTTACCTTTATAGGTAAGGGGGATAGGATGTTAATAATGAATATTTTAAAATGCGTAATAATGCTATTGTCTACAGTTTTCTCTGGGGGAGTAATTTATTTTTTAAATAAAAAAACAGCTTATTTAAATGAGGTTGATGGTTTTTATTTGTCATTATCATTGACTTTTTTTATGTCCATTTTCATGTATTTTTTGTTAGTTTATCTTTATATGAAATTAAAATAGCACGTTGATTATCATAGGAGGCTCCTATGATAATCATATGAGTGTGTTTGTCTTTTATGGTGTCTTTATTTTAGTTATATGATGGTATATGTATGAAAATTTTTAGTCTAAAAAATAAGTGTAACTATTTTTCTGTGAATTGGGCTTTAATGAATAACTGTAATTATAAATGCAGCTATTGTCATCCAGACTTAAATAGTGGTTCAATTAACGCACCTCCATATGAAGTTGTGGTTCAGTTTGTAGAAAATATTAGTTCAGATGCCAAAAAGCTTGGTTTAACGCCTTATTTTGAGTTTGGAGGAGGGGAAGTAACTCTTTTACGTTATTTTAGTAAATTAATACAATTGATACATGAAAATGGTGGATTAGTTTGTATTGTTTCAAATGGTTCAAAGTCTTTGTCATGGTGGCGAGAGAATGCTGAATATTTGAATGGTGTGAGTTTGAGTTACCATGTCAATGATATTAAAGATGAAAATAATTTTATTGAGGTAGCAAAAACCTTAGAGAGTTCTAAAAATACTCGATTGCATGTTAATGTGATGATGGATCCTCAAAAGTTTAATGATTGTTATTCGTACGCTCAACGTTTAAAAGAACAAGTTAAATGTTCAATTGCACTGCAACCTCTATTTGAAGGTTTTGGCCATGGTGGTATTACCCAAAAATACAATTATACCGATAAGCAAGAGTCATTAATGAAAAGCTTCAGAGGGTGGCCAGACGAAAAGAATCTTCCTGAACCTAGATCTTTTTTGGATATAGAATATATAGATGGTTTAAAGGGGACTGTTTCTACTTTTGATTTGCTTATTAATGATCAAGTAAATTTTATTGGTTGGGATTGTTATGCTGGCGTTGAAAGTATAGTAATTACTTTTGCAGGTGAAATATATCGCGCATGGTGTATGCAAGATGGATCAATTGGATCTATATATGATACAGAGATCATTTTACCAGTAAAACCAACTCGTTGTCGTACAAAAATTTGTCAGTGTGGTGCAGATCTTTCTTCAACTAAAATTAATAAACGATTAATTGAACAATTAGATAATTCAATTGCTGTGACGCAAATTCTTTAAGAGATAATAGATATGGTTGCACGAGGTAAACATCTTTATCGACCTGAATATTTTGAAGCGCAAAAAGTAACCAGTGAGGGAAGAATTCTACTTAATGCTTCTTTTAATCAAAATATTTATCTTTGTCTTTCAATGTTAGTGCTGATTGCTATTGTAACCTTCATCACGCTTGCTGAATATACAAGAAGAGAAACGTTAGTTGGTCTAGTTAGCCCCCTTGAAGGAATGGTTAAGGTTCAAGCTAATGATTCGGGCTATATTGAACAAATTTTTGTAAAAGAAGGTGATAAGGTTGAAAATCTTACACCTCTTTACGAAATAAAAACCGAGCGCTTTGATGATTCAGGAATTGCTGTAAAGCAAAGAATTCTAGTTTCGATTGAAAATCAATATCAATTACTTGTTGAAAGAAGACAGCAAGAATCGGTGAAAGCGAATTTAGAGCGTCAAGCTTTGGTTGAAGATATTACACGATTAGATATTGAAAGTGGTATTTTAAAAAATCTCCTTAAGTTATCCAACCGTGAATTGAAACTGACTCACTTATTAGCAAATAAACAGAAAACACTTCTAAAAAACCACTTCTTATCAGATTACGATTATCAAAAGATACAGCTTGATTTGCTTTCTAAGCAGTCGAAAACTGAGAGTCATAATTTAAATTTACAAAAGTTATTACGAGAAAAGCAAAATCGTATTACAAGTCTTAAAAATAAAGATATCAGCTTAGATATTACGCTGAAGGATCTCGATAGACAGCTAGAAGCGATGATGCAAACAAAAGTGGAATTTTTGTCTAAGGGGGATAGCCAAGTGCGATCTCCAATTAAGGGAATTATTGCGTCAATTCTTGCAAATACGGGGCATTCAGTTACCAATGGCCAGCCATTGCTAGTTATTGTCCCTGAAAGTGATAAAACGTTTGTCGAATTATATGCACCAAGTCGCAGTATTGGTTTTATGAAAGTTGGCCAAAAAGTGAGATTGAGATTTGATGCTTTTCCCTATGAAAAATTTGGTGCTCAGGTGGGAACAATAACGAGTATTTCAACGTCAGCGGTAGCACCTGAAATGATTGTGAATCGTCGCTTGATTAATAATGCTGAAGTTGAGGGTTTATACCAAGCAAGAATTAAACTTTCAAAACCTACGATCACTGTTTATGGACGAGAAGAACGTTTGATTTCAGGAATGACTGTTGTGGCAGATGTTGAGCTCGATACTCGAAAGATCTATGAGTGGATTTTAGAGCCATTTTACACCATTAAAGGGAAGGTTTAGCGAGTGAATATCAGTAGTCAATTAGATTGGGTATGGGGTAAGAAGCTGGCGTTAGTACGCCAAACTGAAACTGCTGAGTGTGGTGTTGCCTGTCTTGCGATGATTGCTGATTGGCATGGATATAAAATTAGCTTAAGACACTTACGAGGAAGATTTGATGTTACTCAACATGGTATGTCTTTCGCGCGACTTATTGAATGTAGTGAATTGCTGAAGCTTTCTGCGAGGGCTGTTCGACTTGATTTAGATGAATTGCATCAGTTGAGTACACCTTGTATTTTGCATTGGAATTTAAATCACTTCGTGGTTCTGAAATCCGTTAAAGGAAATAAAGTTGTTATTCACGATCCGGCAAATGGAATAGTTCATCTTTCATTGTCTGAGGTAAATAAGTCTTTTACAGGTGTCGCTCTAGAATTATCTCCTATGCATGATTTTAAAGAGGAGGATGAAAAACAAAAGACTAAGCTTTCAGATCTTATTGGTAAGACCGTTGGTTTAAAAGCTTCTTTAATTAAAATTTTTATATTTGCACTTGTATTGGAAGTTTTAGCACTCTTATTACCTATGCTTAACCAGATTGTAATTGATGAAGTACTCGTGGGTTATGATAAGAATTTGCTGGTATTAATTATATTCTCAATTCTTCTTATTACAGCTACACAAACACTAATTGGTCTTGCAAAAGAATGGGCAACAATAACTTTATCTGTCAATTTCAATATGCAATGGACAGCTAACGTTTTTCATCATTTGTTTCGCTTACCTATAGAGTGGTTTGAAAAACGTGATATTGGTAGTATCAGTGCAAAATTTGCTGCAATTAATGTTATTCAAAATACACTTACTACAAGCGCTATCCAAGCGCTACTTGATTTAGTGTTAGCTGTTGGCACATTAGTTGTTATGTTATTTTATAGTACAACTCTTTCTATAATCGCAATTATTGCAGCATTAATTTATGTACTGCTACGTTTTACTTGGTTTGGTGCTTTTAAACGAGCAGAAGAAAATAGCTGGGAAGCGAACACTAAAGAAGAAAGTTATTTTTTAGAAACAGTCAGGGGAGTATTGAGCCTTCGCGTGAACGGAACACTTCCTTGGCGTGAATCAGCGTGGCGCAATATTAATATTAATAGACGTAATGCCCAACTTTATGAGATGAAGCTTGGGATGATTTATAACACGATAAATATTACCATTATTAGTTTAGTTTCTGCCGCGGTACTTTGGTTTGGGGCAAATTTAGTTTTAAGTGGGCAATTTACTATTGGGATGCTTGTTGCATTTTTATCTTATCAAGGACGTTTTTCTGGCAGCATTAGTTCGTTAATTGACAAGTATTTCGAATATAAAATGTTGTCTGTTTATAACGAAAGATTAGCGGATATCGTACTTACTCAAAAAGAAAAAAATAATGAATATGGTTTTGCACCTATTCAATTAAAAATGGCGACTGATAATGATAAGTTGATCGATTTTTCAAGTGTCTCTTTTTCTTATGGTACGAATGAACCTCTTCTTCTTAATAAGGCATCATTTCAACTTAAACAAAACGAAATCGTTGCTCTCGTGGGTCCATCTGGATGTGGAAAATCAACAATATCTAAGCTTCTGCTTGGAGTTTATCAACCAACGGCAGGCCATATTACGTTTTTTGGAAATTCGAATGTTTCTATAAAAGATGTAAGACAACGTATTGGTGCTGTTCTTCAGGAGGATCAATTGTTTAGTGGTTCTATCATTGAAAATATCACTTTTTTTGGATCTGAGCTAGATGAGGATTGGTTAGTGCAGTGTACTCAAAAAGCGGGTGTGCATGATGATATAGAGCGCCTAAATATGGGGTATCACACGCTCATTGGTGAGATGGGGTCGAGTTTATCTGGCGGACAAAAGCAACGAATTTTAATTGCGCGAGCTTTATATAAAAAGCCTGAGTTGTTGATATTAGATGAGGCTACGAGCAGTTTAGATGTACATACGGAGTCACTTGTTTGTCAGACATTTAGAGATATAGATCTTCCTATTCTTATGATTGCTCATCGCCCTGAAACGATCGCATCTGCAGATAGAGTATTACTTCTGCGAAATGGCTTGATAACCGAAGTAGCAAATTCATTTAAATAAAGGTGGGATCATGTATCAATCTCAAAGAATACTTTGCCCGGTGACAGACACAACATTAAGCGATGTTCAAATAACGGAACGATACGGTTGTTATTTTGGAATTGAGCCTTGGGTAAGCTTTTCAGGTTGTCCCTCTATTACAATGACTCGAATTTCGGATAGCACGTCTATTACTGAATCATTTGTAAATTCGAGATCTATAAAAATAGGTAAGGGTTGTTATATAGAATCGACTATGCTTCCTGCATTTCCTTCAGGACCAACGAAATTGACATGTGTAGCAATTAAAGATGGCGACTTTGGACAAATTACAATAGGTAAAAACAGTACTCTTCAAGGGACTTCGATTTGTTCGTATAAGTTAGTCGATATTGGTGATAGAGTGATCTTTGGACCTAATGTGGTGATTATGGATTGCAGTGGTCATGATATTGAAAAACGGGGTACCTCCGTTGAGTTAGAACGTTTGAAAATAGAACCTGTTCATATTGGTGATGATGTTTGGATCGGCTATGGAGTCATTATTTTGCCAGGTGTATCGATAGGTTCTAAATCAGTGATTGGTGCAGGCAGCGTCGTGACAAAAGATATTCCTAAAGGAGTATTAGCAGCCGGTAACCCTTGTGTTGTTAAGCGATTAATATAGGAGTCACGCGGATTTTTAATCAGTTTTGGCACGTTTGTATAATTTAACGCTAAGGAATATAAATGAAACAAGTAATTTTTATTTTAGTTAACATCTATTATCTTTATTTATTAGGAGGAATTATAAATACTAAAAATGACTTTCTACTCTTATCTATGCTATTTATCGTCCCAGTTGGAGTCTGGAATATAATAAATTTTTTTGAAGTAAAATTTTTAGCGTTTTTAAGGAAATAATTGAATGTTATGCGTAGAAACTTTGTCATCTAAATATGTTTTTATAGTAAGAGTAAATTGCTAATACAATAAAAATTAAATTCACATCAGAATTATATTCTCTCTAAGATAATTATTAATGAGTCTCAACCATCATTTATTCAAATAAACGCAAAAAAATCCTCGTTCTATCTCAATCTAAAAAAGAAACATTATCGTTTGTAATAACCATTATAAGCTAAGCGTTAATATTATCTTAATATGGTTGTTAATTATCGTTAATTGTTTTTTTAATCATCAGTGTTAGTTTTGTTTATATAAGAGTTAATATTGTTTTCCATTATCTATACGATTGAATTAAGTGTCAGCAATATAATTCATAAGCTATTTCTTATCATAATGAATATTGTTTAATAACTTTTGAGTTAGATGAGTAAATAAAAATGTTAAATGCATTAAGGGTGACTCATGTATGTAAAGCAAATCGTAAGAGATTCAGCTCGTCTTAATTCTATCAGCATTGGTCCAAAACCGACAAAACTACCTGTATATAAAGATTATTTACCACCTTGTAATCAAAGTTGCCCTACGGGAAATGATATTCAAGGTTTTCTAGCATTAGTGAGAGAATTTGAGTTTAAAAAGGCGTGGCAAAAATTAGTTATTAATCAACCTATGCCCGCTATTCATGGTCGTGTTTGCTACCATCCTTGCGAGTTGAGCTGTAATCGTATTCACAGTGATTCACCTGTCTCCATTCAACAAGTTGAGCGTATGCTTGGAGATCTTGCTTTAGATCAACACTGGTCTTATCCAATTATTGCTGAACAAACCAAGAATAAAGTACTCATTATCGGTGCTGGGCCGGCAGGTCTTGCCGCTGCTTATCATTTACGCTTAGCGGGACATCAAGTCGAAATCCGTGACGCGAATCCTCAGGCTGGAGGAATGATGAATTACGGTATTCCAGCTTATCGATTACCACGCGATATTTTACGGCAAGAAATTCAAATGATTGCAGATATGGGGGTGAAAATAACACTCAACCATAAAGTGGATAATATCTTAGAGGAAAAACAGCAGGGTCAGTTTGATGCTGTATTTATTGCTATTGGTGCACAAATCGGCCGATCTCTTGCGATTCAAATAGAAGATTTTGGGCCGATTTTAGAAGCAACAGAATACCTTAACCTCGTAGGTAACAATCAAGCACCGCAACTTGGAGCTCGAGTTGCTGTTCTCGGTGGTGGTAATACGGCCATGGATACTGCGCGTGTTGCTAAACGTTTGGGCGCGGAAGAAGTGATGGTCATTTTCTTTTCTGATCGTGATCATATGACTGCTCATGAATTTGAGGCTGAAGAAGCAGAAGCTGAAGGTATTCAAATTCATTGGTTACGGAATTTAAAGTCAATTAATGGCGACGAGCTTGCCGTTGAGGTAATGGAGGTTGATGTAAATGGTGATGCTCAACCGACAGGAAAGATTGAGACGTTGCATGCTGATGCGATGGTGTTTGCTATCGGTCAAGATATTGAAGGCCAACTATTCAGTGATGTTGATAATATCGAAGTTAATCATGATGGTACCGTTTATGTTAATGAACATATGATGACCACTTATGAAGGCATTTTTGCTGGCGGCGATATGATTTCATCTTCGCGATCAGTAACAATATCGACAGGTCATGGTAAAAAAGCAGCGCGAAATATTGATGCTTGGCTACGTGGTGGCGTGTATTTAAGTGAAGAAAAGCATCAAGTTGTCACTCATGACATGCTTCAGCTTTGGTATGAAATTGATTCAGAGCGTAATCCTATCAAAGAAACGGGTGTCGCAGAGCGTGTTAAAGATTTTAGCGAAGTGGTTCATGGACTAACACAAGATCAAGCAGTGTATGAAGCCACACGTTGCTACAGTTGTGGTAATTGTTTTGAATGTGATGGCTGTTATGGCGCATGTCCAGAAGACGGGGCAATTTTAAAACTTGGTAAAGGGAATCGGTATAAGTTTGATTATGACAAATGTACGGGATGCCAAGCCTGTGTCAATCAATGTCCTTGTCATGCTATTGAGATGACTTCCGCTGCAGATATTTATTGCCAATCTAGAAAACAATAAGGGAAATACTATGACACACCAATATAAAACAATGGATGGCTGTAGTGCTGTTTCTCATATTGCTTATCGGACCAACGAAGTTGCAGCAATATATCCGATCACCCCGTCATCACCGATGGCAGAATTAGCGGATCAATTCGCAACCGAAAAACAAGTTAACATATGGGGTGATATTCCCAATATTATCGAAATGCAATCTGAAGGTGGAGCGGCTGGCGCAACTCATGGCTCGCTACAAACAGGGGCGTTAACGACAACGTTTACCGCATCGCAGGGATTATTGTTAATGATCCCAAATATGTACAAGATTGCAGGCGAATTAACGGCAACGGTTTTTCATGTGGCAGCCCGCTCATTAGCAACAGGTGCACTATCAATATTTGGTGATCATCAAGATGTTATGGCCTGTAACCAAACAGGTTTTGCGATGTTAGCTTCGAGCTCAGTACAACAAGCGCATGATAATGCCTTAATTGCGCAAGTTTCCACACTAGGATCACGAGTGCCATTTCTGCATTTCTTTGATGGATTTCGAACATCACATGAAGTGAATAAAATTGATGTGATGGCCGATGATATTATTCGCCAGATGATAAATGACGATGATGTGATCGCGCATCGTCAACGTGGATTATCCCCTGAGCGTGCATTTATTCGTGGTACAGCACAAAACCCTGATATTTACTTTCAGGGACGTGAAGCGGTGAATCCATATTACAAAGCGATTCCCCAAATTGTAAAACAAGCAATGGATAAATTTGCCTTATTAACGGGGCGTGAATATAAACTGTTTAATTATTATGGCGATCCTTCAGCAACTTCTGTGATGATTATAATGGGTTCAGGAGCACAGACAGTTCGTTTAACTGTTGACGATCTTAATGCTAAAGGCGCACATATTGGTGTGATAGAAGTGCATTTATATCGTCCGTTTGCTGTTGATTTTTTCACGGATGTTTTACCAAAAACCTGCCAGCATCTCATTGTGATGGATCGTTGTAAAACCCCAGGTGCAGTAGCTGAACCACTTTATACTGATGTGATGAGTGCGTTAGTAGAACAATGCTCTACTGGTCAACGAGCGCAATTACCTAAAATGACCGGTGGTCGTTATGGGTTGTCGTCAAAGCAATTTACGCCAGCAATGGTAAAAGCAGCTTTTGATAATGCTGTTAGTGACAGTCCAATAAGCCAATTTACAGTCGGTATTAATGATGATGTTAGTTTAACTAGCTTAGCCATTGATTCTCAATATACCTTAGAACCCGCTAATACAGTTCGAGCGATTATTTATGGTTGGGGATCGGATGGTACTGTTGGAGCCAGTAAAAGTACCATTAAAATTATCGGTGGACTTGATGGAAAGTTTGTTCAAGGCTATTACGACTACGATTCTAAAAAAGCAGGCTCAAGAACCGTTTCACATTTACGTTTTGGCGATCAACCTATTGAAGCACCATGGATGATAGAAAGTGCTTCATTTATTGGAATTAACCAATTTAACTTTTTAACAAAGTTTGATTGTTTACAACATGCAGAGCAAGGTGCAAAAGTATTATTAAACTCACCTTATGATGCGGAGCATGTCTGGCAGCATTTGCCTCAGATTGTGCAGCAACAACTGATCACTAAGCAATTAAGTTTGTATGTGTTGAATGCGATGCAAGTTGCAGCAGAAACCAATATGGGGCGCCGTATTAACACCATCATGCAAACAGGTTTCTTTATGCTGACAGATATTTTGCCGCAGCAAGATGCTATTACGCAAATTAAACATTCAATTGAAGTTGCTTATGCTCGTAAAGGGCAAGCTGTGATTGAGATGAATTGGAACGCAGTTGATCAGGCTGTTTCTGCTATGGAGCAGGTTATGATCCCTGAAACTGCGACATCATTGATTAGTATGAAAGAAACGATTACTCAAGCCGAGTCATCATTTTTACAGAACGTTACTAAAGAAGTGATGGCAATGAGAGGGGATTTAATTCCTGTTTCGCAAGTGCCTTGTGATGGTACTTTCCCTTCAGGTACTACTCGGTTTGATAAACACCGTCAGGCCGTGAGTGTGCCAGTCTGGAACCCTGAATTATGTATTCAATGTGGTAATTGCTCTTTCATTTGTCCACATGCCACTATTCGCTCAAAAATATATACTAAAGATGCACTTGCAGAAGCTCCTGAAGGCTTTAAATATACAGATGTTATAGCTCGAGGCTTTCCTGACACCGCTTATACTATTCAAGTGTATGCAGAAGACTGCATGGGATGTACGCTTTGTGTGGATGCTTGTCCAGCACATAGCGCCACAGATTCAAGTCGTAAGGCCTTGCAAATGGTGCCAGCAGCAGAACAATGGCACCAACAAGCGCCAAATGTTGAGTTCTTTGAATCGTTACCGCAATTGCCTATTAATCAAGTAGATTACTCAACCGTGAAAGGAGTGCAGTTTTTACCGCCACTTTTCCAATTCCCTGCGTCCTGTGCAGGTTGCGGTGAAACCGCTGTTTTAAAAGTTATTAGCCAATTATTTGGTGAGCGATTGATGATTGCTAATGCGACAGGGTGTTCATCAATATACGGGGGCAATATGCCAACCACACCGTGGACATCAGGTGAAAATGGTTATGGTCCAGCATGGTCAAATTCGTTGTTTGAAGATAATGCTGAATTTGGATTAGGTTATCGAATCTCGGTTGATCATCAACAACAAGTTGCTCGCCGATTATTAATGGAATTAGCCGATATTATTGGCCCCAAATTCACTCAAGAAGTATTGAATGCTAAACAAACAACAGAACAAGAGTGCAGAGATCAACGACAGCGCATTGATAAAGTACGCCAATATGTCAAAGGGAATCCTAAAGCAGCAGCGCTTAATTCCGTTATCGACGCAATGGTTAAGCGTTCTATCTGGATTGTTGGAGGAGATGGTTGGGCTTATGACATTGGCAGTGGTGGCCTTGATCACGCTTTAGGTACCTCAAGAAATATTAATATTTTGGTGATGGATACTGAGGTTTATTCAAATACAGGCGGTCAAGCATCAAAAGCAACACCTTATGCGGCTACTGCAAAATTTGCAGCAGGGGGGAAACAAACGTTTCGTAAAGAATTAGGCTTACAAGCGATTTCTTATGGAAATGTGTATGTCGCACAGATTTGTTTGAATGCTAACCCGCAGCAAGCATTACAGGCATTACGTGAAGCAGAAGCTTATGATGGACCATCTCTGATTTTATCTTACAGTCCATGTATTGCTCATGGTTTTGATATGACAAAAGCACGTAAACAAGCAAAAAATGCAGTTTATTCCGGTCACTGGCCTTTGTATCGTTATAATCCGAGCCTAAAAGATCATGGAGTGAATCCATTCACACTTGATTCTCTTCGTCCGACAATAACGAAAGCTGAATTTATGAAGGCTGAAAATCGCTTTAGCCATTTATATAAAATAAATCCAGAGCATGCTGAGGCTATGTTTACTCAAGCTCAGACTATTGCTTTGAAAAAATGGTCAGTATTTGAAGAGATGGCTCAAAATAATGCTGAGTCGTTTATACCAGAATTAAATACAATTCAATTGTAATGGCGGGTGGGGCTGAAGTATTTGGTGTTATTTTTAAGTCGATATTCAGTCCTGAGAGTTGTTGCTAGTTTTCGAGTCTGGTTATGGTGTACACCGCAGCGTTAGTTCAACGCTGCGGTTCCACTCTGTTTAAATATCGCTTTAATCAGAGCGACCACGGCCGAGAATAGGGAATTGCTCAATGACTTCAGTTCCTCTTATGGCATATAAGGTGTCGAAGTTGTTTAGTGTTGTATCGCAATGACTTGGAAGTAAAATGAGTTGTTGGCCTATTTGTAGTGGTTCATGGCCATCGATGAGGTTAATAATACCATGTTCATCACCTCCTGTTTTGTAACTCAGCGTGCTATCACCTTCGACTTTAGGCATACCAAGATCAATCGAAAGACATTTCATGCCTGCATCAATAACCGCTCGCTGTGGAGTAGGGTGACTAATAACCGTACTTAATACTTTTAGAGCGACATCAAATTGGTTATTTTGGTCTTGATTATTTTCATCGCCAATAGCTTGATAAGTGGTATCCATAAACAAATAAGAGCCTGCTTGAATTTCACTAAATCCTAGTCCTTGATAAGCTGCATATGTGCCTGTTCCTCCGCCACTAATAATGTCAGGGGCTAATCCTTTGGGTTTTAATACGGTATTAATATAATTAAAAAGATCTTCAACGACTGTTCTTGCTTGAGTATTTCGCTCTTGATAACCTTTTATATGTTGCAAGTGGCCACTGTATGCTTGTAATCCAACATAGCTAACGCCATCAGAATAATTAATTGCTTCTATTAATGAAACTAAGTCATTACCGATTTCAACTCCGCATCGTTGCTGACCGCTTTCTACTTCAATCATCAATTCAATACAAATTCCAGCCTCTGTCGCCGCTTGAGCGATATCTATGACGTGTTGCTGGTGATCTATTACTTGAATAAAACGATAGTCAGGATATTGCTGATAAAGTTTGACTAAACATTGAATCTTATTTTTTCCAGCGATAGGTGTGGTTATTAGAATGTCGTTAATACCTCCGGCAGCCATAACTTCTGCTTCACCGAGTTTTGCCGTACATATTCCTTGAGCCCCTGCATCAATCTGCATTTGCGCTATAGCGGGGTTTTTATGGGCTTTAGTGTGCGGTCTTAATTTTAATTCTAGAGCATCAATACGTTGTTGCATTTCACGTAGGTTATTTTTCATTTTGTCGAAATCAACAATCAAAGCCGGCGTAGGTAGTTGAGTAATATCCATTGTTATCCTTGCTATCTTTTTATTTTCAAGGGGAGATAAAGATAAGGCTAACAGATCAAACTCACGGCTTGCAAAAATTAATGTAAGCGAGTTATAAATTTTACATCATTCTTATTAAGGTTGGGAGAACTGAAGCTGCTCTGATGAGAGATTATTTATTTTTTTAGTGCTATTAACGTTAATAGTTACTTTAAAGTAAATATTAAAAAGTTAAATAAAGAGTGACTCTATTATGAGTTTTTATTCTTAATAATATAGCTTGTGATTCAATAAAAACAGCCTATTCTGTAATGGAATTTATATCCTTTTTAGGGATTTGTGCGTGTATTTTATCAGTATTAATATATTGGTTCATTCACTGATGAAATCCATTACATTGTTTAAATTCGTAAGAGGTAACATTTTGTTAGACATCGGTGTCTATTTTTAAGTGCTAAATTATAAAAAACATAATATTTTTATTTCATGATTTATGTTTTTGTTTATACTGTGAAAATTGATTGTTGATTAATTTATATGAATATAAAAATTTTAAAATCAAGATATGCTTTAAACTTAACTCAAAAAGATATGGCTTTATTGTTAGGTGTTTCAAGAAATACATATATAAAAATTGAAAGTGGGATTGTTATTCCAAAAGTTGATCTATTATTAAAAATATCAAAATTGACTAATAAGAAAATTGCTTATTTTTATAATAATGAATATAGGAATAATGAAAAGATTTTAACATTATTAGATTCCTCTAAAGGAAATAAAAAGCGGATAATGATTTTATGTGAGATTTTATTACAAGTTGAAGTCGCTTTAAATAAAGAACATAAATAACTTAAATATCATCTTTGTGAACGCTTATAATATATTGATGCTTCATAATGACAGATATAATTTAAGGTTTTTATGTATTAATTATCTAACTAATCCTATTGATTATAAAAATATAAATCACATGAATAACATTTCTTTTGATAAGAAAATAAAGGGATCTCGAATCATCTCAAATATCAGCCAAAAAAAAATGGCTGAGAAGTTAGGGATATCAAGACAAACATATATAGATATTGAAAATGGTGTAAGGATACCAAAAGCGGATACTATTTATAAAATATCAGTTATTACAAATCAGAGCATAAATTATTTTTTTTATGATAATACTGAAATAGGTGATATTGATCAAATATCCATATTGTTAGAACAATTACCAGAAAGTAAAAAAAAGTGGTTTTTCGAGGTTTTGAAAAAAATCATTGAATGTGAAGATTTATTATAATGAACTATAATTTAAATAAAATAAAAATAATTTCATTAGCAATAAAATCTAAAGAAATAAAACCATATTTACAGCCTATAGTTGATTTTAATAATAAAATTAAAGGATTTGAAGCATTATCGAGGTGGGTAAATAATGAACATGAAGTTCTATTGCCTTATGTATTTATTGAAGATATAAAAGCTAATCATCAATTATTAGATGAGTGGACGATTAGTATAATTGAACAGTTAATTTGTTTTTTAATGCCAAGAAAAATGAAATTAATTGATCTCCATTTGAATATATACAGTTCAACATTAAATACAACAGTTATAGAACGTATAATTTGTTTAAATAAATATGTGAATGTAGTCATTGAAATTATAGAAGATGATATTATTTATAATGAAGATGAATTTATACGTAATTTAGATATATTATCTAAGTATGGCGTTAAATTGGCCATTGATGATTTTGGGTGTGGTTTTAATAATGAGTCGAGGTTATATAAATATAAATTCGATTTTATAAAGATAGATAGATCATTAACATCATTGATAGATGTCGATATAGAAAAATATAAGTTGATAAAAAGAATTAAAAAGTTATCAGATGAAATGGGTACAACGATTATTGCTGAAGGTGTTGAAACTATAGAGCAGGCAAAATTATTGAAAGGTTTAGATATAAAGAGATACCAAGGGTTTTTATATTATAAAGCATTACCTTTAGAGATAATAACTGAATTACAGTGGTAAGGTTAAGTCATGGATTTGAAATATGATTAAAAATTTGATTTTTTTATATTTGATATCATTTTTAATTACTAGTGGTTTTTTGACTATAAAAATAGAAAAGTTAAAAAATGAAATAGAGCAATCTTTTAGATATTTGAGTGATAGTATTTATAGATATCAAATTAATACTATCAACTCTAAAGTTATTTATGGAACAAAAGAGATTGAAAACATTTTGTACTTAACAAAAGTTAAAAATGACGAAACAGTAAAAGATATCTCAGAAAATTTTTCTAATTTTATATTAGATAGTCGTAGGAATGAGATTGTTAGTGGTAATATATGGACTGTAGCAAATATTTATCCTAAATATATGTTCGTTGAACCATATAGAAAAGCATATGAAAGAATACACGAACATACAGATACAGACAATGAGAGAAGTTACTTTGATTATTTAGTTGGATTAGAAAATATAGAAGTCAATTTAGAAAAATCCAATTTATCTATATATGAAACAATGAAAGTTTATGGACCATATACTGAGAGTGATACTAATGAGGAATTAATTACAATATATTATCCTTTGTATGTTAATAGGAAAATACAATCAATATTATTATTGGATATAAAATATGGTTTTTTTGATGAATTTATAATTAATTTTAATAAAAGAAATTTTTCGGTAATAAAAAAAGAAGATGATATTAATATTAGTCAGATGATTTTTGATATTATAGCAAAGAATAATTATAATGATAAAATTCATATACCTGTTGAGATTGAGAAAAAGTATTTTTTATTATATAGCATTTTTGTATTTCTATTTTTTTGTGGATGGTATTATTTGATTACTTTTTTATTCAAGTTTGTAACTGAGAGTAAAAAAGATAAATTAACTGGATTATATAGAAAAGATTATCTTAATGAGAAAAATTTAATCAATTGTATTATTGTTATTGATATAGATTTTTTTAAAAAAGTTAATGATACTTATGGTCATCAGGTCGGTGATTTAGTCATCGCTGAAGTTTCCAATCGAATTAGAAATACGATAAGAAAAACTGATGTGGGGGTTCGGTGGGGAGGCGAAGAGTTCGTTCTATTACTTGATGGTGTAATGAATATTTCTGATTTAAATGTAAAACTAGAAAAACTACTAAAAATAATCAGTGATAAAAAAATAGAAGACATAAATGTAACAATTTCTATTGGCGCCTTTTTATCATCGAATAGTATTATGCTATCTGAAGCATTTAAATACGCGGATGACGCTCTTTATCAGTCAAAAATGGCAGGAAGAAATCAATATACTATTTTTACTGATGAAAAATTAAAGTAGAAAAAGCCTTAAAATTTTATTTTCATTTATAATATAGCCATTGTAGAGATTATATATTAGTGATTACCTAGCAGTATTAATATTGTTGATGAGGTAGGGCGCAGCAATTGCTGCGCCCTAAAAAAGACTGGCATTAGAAGTGCCAGTCTTTTTTTTCGTGTAACCTTATCATACATATTTAAAAGTCGGCATCGACTTCAAAGATCATTGGCTCGCCAGTCACAGGGTGTGCAAGGCCAAGATATTGTGCGTGTAGATGTAAGCGCTCGGCTTTTTGACCGTATAAGTCATCCCCGACAATTGGCATGTTCATGCCGTTGTGATGAGCTGAGTGGATGCGTAGTTGGTGAGTACGGCCTGTTTTAGGGTAATAATAGACTTTGGTTTTACCGTCTTTGCGCTCGATAACTTGCCATTTTGTTTGTGCTGGTTTGCCGTGTTCATAGCATACTAACTGGCGGGGACGATCATCTAGATCAACTCGCATTGGTAAGTTAATTTCGCCGTGATCGTGTTCAGCAATGCCATCTAATAGCGCCACATAACGTTTTTCTGCAGTACGGTTAATAAATTGTTTTTGCAGAGCTTTATGCGCATCTTTAGTTAATGCTATCACTATTAGCCCTGAAGTTGACATATCCAAACGATGTACAATCAGTGGGCTATCACTATCTGGGAACATCGCTTGCATACGGCTATAGACAGAGTCCGTGATCACTTTACCTGGAACAGAAAGGAATTCTGCGGGTTTATTGATAACCACCATTGCTTCGTCTTGATAAACAATCTCAAGTTCTTTGCCTTCGGCGGGGTTTTGTAATAACGGGTTAGCATCAATTTCAATACCAGTAAGCATATGCTGTAAAATTGGCTCACATTTGTTT
Organism: Photobacterium kishitanii; assembly: GCF_000613045.3. Classification (NCBI taxonomy): domain Bacteria; kingdom Pseudomonadati; phylum Pseudomonadota; class Gammaproteobacteria; order Vibrionales; family Vibrionaceae; genus Photobacterium; species Photobacterium kishitanii. The sequence continues at coordinate 1,609,381 of NZ_LN794353.1, forward strand.
TTACACGCTTCATAAAAATATTTGTGCTTACGAATTTGTGCAGCAGGAGATGCTCCCCACCAAAATTTTGCCATCGCTAATGGTTTGAAATCTTGTTTAAAGGCATGCTGCAATAGTTTAACTGTGGCGCATTCGCCTGCCTCTTGTGGCGGTGTTATATCCCCAAATAAGGTATTTAAATCTTTTGCTTCACCATACTGATTTAAAAATTGATATTGTGCGTAACGGTGCTGTTGTAATAATGTCGTTAAGGTGTCGTACTCTGATTTTAGTAAGGCTAGTTGTTCTTTATCTGCTTGTAACTTATCGCTAATTTCTGCAAGTGTTTGAGTCCACTGTTGACGAATAGTTTTCTGCTGGTGCTTATCAAACGCACTTTCACGGGCTAAACGATGGAATTCTTGCGTCATAAATTCGCTATCGTTACTTTGTTCGGCTGCTGTCCGCTGTAATTTACGTTGTTTGCGTTGCTCTATCATTTGTAAACGAAATGACTCAGAGGTTAACTCTGCTTGAGTTTGGGCTGTCTGATACTGCTGTTGCAACTGAATGTAGCTTGGTTTGGATTTAATCGCCGTAATCTTAGCGCTAATATTATCTATGATAATTTGTTGAGTGCTGATAGCTGGATTAATGTTGAGAGCATCAACCACAGGCAGAACAAAATGTGGTAGATGTGTTTGGCCAGCAATTTTTCCAGAAAATGCAGATAAATAACCGATATCACCTTGCGAGTTTTGAACTAATAAAACGCCAAACATATGGCCAATAGCATCATCATTATTTAACCCAAAGTTATGCTGCCATTGATCTTGAGTTTCGATATGTTGTTGTAATTCTTGAGCTGCTAATACACATAATGGATGTGGTGTGTAGCAAAAAGGAAAAGTAAAGCGCTCAGGCAGTGATAGCGTATCAATAGCAGTGATGAAGTGGGTAAAGGTGTTGTCAGATGCGTGCATGATGTTATCTATTACGAATAGGGGCAGCGATTCTAGCATTTATAACACTTAAATTCGAGTTAACTAATAGGTAACGGTTTTGCTTAATACTGGTTGTTTAAGATTAAATATTTCATAGATGTATATAAAATATTTCTAATTGACATCTATTTAACCTAATTATAATGAGTGTCAAATTTTGAGTATTAATATTACTTTTTTATAATAGAGACATTTTAATTTTTTAGGATTATAGTTTGTCCAAGATATTTAAGATAATTACCGAGGTGTATCATGAGCTTAAAAATCAAATGTGAACATATGGAATTAACCGATTCAATTAAAGTATTGGTTGCCGATTATATTGAAAAATTGATGGTTATTGATCCAGAGTTTAAGCATGTTCATGTGGATATTTTTAAAGAAGATACAGGTTATGCTGTTGATTTAAAAATGGATACAGAAGAATTCAATAAATTAAGTGCTAAAGCTCATAATGTTAATCTTGATGAGTGTATTAAAGAAGCATTTTTTCATTTTGAAAAAGTAATTGAAAAGAAAGTGGCACATCAATAATAAGTTACAGTTTATTATTGTGATTAGAAGGCTCTTATTAGAGCCTTTTTTATTATCTGCTATTTATAATAATAAATTATTTTTTTAATAAGTAATAAATAAGGGCTGAGTAATGTTATTTACTAAGCCCTAATATAATAATATTAATTACTGATCACTTGTCGAGTGGTGACTAAGCAAATATTGGGTAGCTGATCAGTCAAAAAAGCTTGTTTACCTTTAATGCGTTTACTATTAAGTACATAAGTCCTTTCATTCAGCTTACCTTGAAAATCCCATTTACTGAATGCTTCATGACGAGCATCAGAACACGATGTTTGTAACACATAACTTTCGGTGACTGAAGTATCACAGCGGCCCGCAGTATTTTTTACGCCGTGAAAGCTAACATGGCTATCACGATCTCGATAACTGGTTACTGCAAGTGCGTTGAAGAGGTGAATATTGTCTGCTTTATCGTTGTAAGACAATATACGGTGTGGGTTGGTTTTCAATGTCACGTCAGCAAGTTGTATTAATTCGCTAGAACAAGGGATGGTTTGACTCTTTAGTATACTGTCCATTGATGTTTTTGCCGTTGCTTGTGCAATATACATACTTGGTAATAGACAGACTCCAATAATAAAAAGCGATGCACCTTTCATCTCTGATCTCCGATTAATACTTTTTCAATGGCATAACTAACAACTGAACATCAAACTGTTCACCATTAGCTTGTTGCATGCGTACTGTAATCACTTGATCGGCTTTAAGAGCATTTTTAACACCCATAAACATTAGGTGATAACCATTGCTTGCAAGCGTAACACTGGCTTTTGCTGGAATTTCAAGTGCATCTACTTTACGCATTGCCATTTGACTATCACGCATAAACATACGATGAAATTCGGTATGCTTAGCGATAGTCGTGGCCGCGCCGGTGAGGGTGATCGCTTTATCGCTATTATTGATAATTTTCATATAGCCAGAACTGACTTTTGCGCCAGGAATAGTGGCTTTCGCAGTGGCATTCTCAATGGTTAATGCAGCGTTTATCTGCTGAATATTAGTATAATCGTGTTGGGTTGATGACTGATGGTCAGCATGAGCTATTTCAGTGGCAAAAACCGCCGATGGAAAACAGCTAAGTAATAATGCTAAGTACAAAGAACTTTTTTTCATTGTTATATCTCCTATTGTTTAGCAATGGCTTTGGCGTAAACACGTTCAATACCAGCTGCAAGCTCAATCGGGGTGGTGTTATGGCTCATCGCACCGACTAATGTGCCTGTTTCATCAATAATGTAGAACCGCGAAGAGTGATCAACGGTGTAGCTTAATTCCGATGATTCCATGTCGACAATGTCAAAATAGACCCCATATTGTTTGGTTAATGCATCAATTTGTTGTTCTGTACCGGTAACGCCGACAACGTGATCGTCAAAATATTTAGCAAACTGATTTAAAGACACTAAATCATCACGCTCAGGATCGACACTAATGAATAATCCTCGTACATGGTTATAGGTTTGTGGCGATAAGCGTGATAAAGCCGCTGATAGAACCCCCATTGAAGAAGGGCACACTTCAGCGCAGTTTAGAAAGCCAAAATAAAGTACAACGATATTGCCTTTATATTGATCAAGGCTGACAGTGCCATTTAAGCTATTAAGTTCAAAAGGACCACCAAGATCTTTAAGTGGCTTAACATTTTCACCAACAGGGGTGGTGGTGTTATAGACATAACATCCCATCAATGTTGCAAGAAAGAGTGCTCCCACAAGAAGCACTATTTTAGTTGGGTTTTTGGTCATGAATGCGGCTCCATTATTATCGTTGGAAGCGCATTAACTTGATAATTTTCACTGAGACTTTCAGATGAAAAATCCAATGAAATCAGGGTGCAAAATACCATAATGTTAAAAATAGAGCTTAACAGCATTTTCTTACCCCATTGCGCATCAGGCACTTTTTGATAGCCTACTTTGGCAATATATAGCCAATGTAAGCTCACTAACCCCATGCCTAATGCATACCAACTACCAGCGTAACCAAGGTAAGTGAGAGTCAGTGCCGCCATAGCAAAAGCAATGATATAACCAATGATATGGTGACGCGCACGCGCAATACCGACTTCAACAGGTAATACTGGGATCGAAGCGGATTTATAATCTTCGAAACGATAAATTGCAATGGCATATGAGTGAGGAATTTGCCACAAACAAAAAGTAATAAAGAGTACCGCAGCACCGGTATCAAATTGGCCAGTAACAGCGCAATAGCCAATAACGGGCGGACATGCACCAGATAAGCCACCAATTAATGTGCCGTGTACTGATTTTCGTTTGAAGTACAAACTGTATAAGCCAACGTAAACCACGAACCCAAGTACACCAAATTGAAATGCCACTAAAGAAGTGTATTGATAAAGGGTAAAAAAGCCGGCAACACATAATGCTGTCGCCCAAACTAAAGCATGAGATACAGGAACAACTTTTTTGACCAATTCACGCTCACAGGTGCGTTTCATTAACTTGTCGATATCAATATCGATGACATTATTGAATACACACCCTGAAGCAACAATTAAGGTTGTACCCACACATACCGCGAGTAGTAGTAACCAATTAATATTGCCTTGAGAAGCAAGTAGGACGCCACCCACGGCGGCAACTAAGTTGCCACCGATGATGCCCGGTTTAGTAAGTTTTAGATAAGGTTTAATCATAGAACATCCCTGATCAATGACCCATTAGCATATTGTGGTTTAAGTGATCCATGATCCACAAAGAGCCAATAAGAATAATAGAAACAATGACGACCACGAATACGGCAGATGACGTATTCCACATTTGTTCTGAAGAGGTGTTCATATGAAGGAAGAACACCAGCTGTACCAGGATCTGTGCCACGGCGAACACCATGATCACACCAATAATGAATTGGGTAGAGCCAACTCCTGCCATTACCATAGCGAAAGGAACAATCGTCAAAATAATGGAGAACACTAGCCCTCGAACATATTCTTTTACACTGCCGTGTGCTTGGCCACCTTGACCATGTTCAGTTGAGTGTTGGTTAGTTGAATTGTCCATTACAATACTCCCATTAAGTAAACAACACTGAACACACAGATCCAGATAATATCTAGGAAGTGCCAGAACAGGCTTAAACAGGCTAAGCGGGTTTTGTTTTCTGCAGAGAAGCCATCACGCTTAAAGTGGAAGAACAGCACGATCATCCACACTAAACCTGCAAATACGTGTAATCCATGAGTCGCAACGAGACCATAAAATGCTGACCAGTACGCGCTGCTGTGGAATGTCGCACCTTCACTACTAAAATGATAGAACTCGTATAGTTCCATGATTAAGAAAGAGAAACCAAGCATGAAGGTGATGCCTAACCATTTGAACATACCTTTCATATCTTCATGGTTAGCTTTTAACATCGCCATGCCGAACGTAAAACTACTAAACAGTAGTAATGCGGTTTCTGCTAATACAAAGCTAAGGTTAAACAGCTCTTTGGGTTCAATTAAGCCTGCAAAACTGTTGGAGTAAACGGCGTAAACTGCAAATAAAGTACCGAATAATAAACAGTCACTGAGGATATAAATCCAAAAACCAAAAATGGTATCACCAGCATAGTCATGATGGTCATGATCATCGAGATCATGACCGTCATTAGACTGAGCAGGGACATTGAGGTTAAATGTATCTTTTACTTCTGTAGTCATAGCTGCTCTCGTCCCTTATGCCATTGAGTCTGCTGGTTTTAGACCTGATGGATCGAAATCATCATCATCTTCACCATCTTCGTTTTCAAGTGTCTTCTCACCGCGCGCTTTAGCAAGATGTTTACGTTCAATTGCTTCAACTTCAGAAACTTCAACGTAGTAATCTTTATTGCGTTGGAAGCTATAAATGATCCATGAAGCAATCATGCCCACCGTACCTGCAATAACCATCCACCAGATATGCCAGATAAAAGCAAAGCCAAACATTAATGAGAACATACTGATAACTACACCTGCCCACGTGTTTTTCGGCATGTGGATGCGCTTATAACGCTCAGGTTCTTTGTAAGCTAAACCATGTTCTTTAGCGTAATGGTGCTCATCACGGTCATGAATTTTAGGTAATAGAGCAAAGTTATAGAATGGAGGAGGGGACGATGTTGCCCATTCCAAAGTACGGCCATTCCATGGGTCACCAGTAAGATCCACATTCTTTTTACGATCACGGATACTGACGTAAATTTGATAGAATTGAACCGCGATACCGGCAGCGACAATACAAACACCAAATGCAGCTACCCATAAGTAAGGTGCCCACTCTGGGTTATCTGCAACATTAAGGCGACGAGTCATACCGTTAAAACCAAGTACATACACTGGCATGAAGGCAACAAAGAAACCAACAGTCCAAAGTACGCATGAGATTTTTCCTAGGCGTTCATCAAGGGTGAATCCTGTTGCTTTAGGGAACCAATAAGTGAGACCAGCAAAGTAACCAAATAGTGCACCACCAATAATAACGTTATGGAAGTGGGCTATAACGAACAGGCTGTTGTGTAGAACAAAGTTAGCTGCTGGTATAGCAAGCATTACGCCAGTCATACCACCAATAGTAAATGTGATCAGGAACGCAATCGTCCACCACATACTGGCACTGAACTCAACCCGTCCTTTATACATGGTAAATAACCAGTTGAAGATCTTAACCCCAGTTGGAATTGAGATAATCATGGTAGCAATACCAAAGAAGGCGTTAACACTTGCTCCTGCGCCCATGGTAAAGAAGTGATGCAGCCATACGATAAATGACAACACCATAATAACCATCGTTGCCCATACTAATGACGTATAACCAAAGAGGCGTTTACGAGAGAAAGTAGCAGTTATTTCGGAAAAAATACCGAAAGCAGGTAATACCAGAATATAAACTTCAGGGTGACCCCATGCCCAAATTAAATTGACGTACATCATTTGGTTACCACCCATATCAGTGGTAAAGAAATGGGTGCCAACATAACGATCTAGCGTAAGCAGCGTTAGAGTGACAGTCAAAATAGGGAAGGCGAGTACAATCAGTGCGTTGGCACACAGTGATGTCCATGTAAATACCGGCATTTGCATCATTTTCATGCCTGGCGCACGCATACGAAGGATAGTAACAACAAAGTTAATCCCTGTTAGCAATGTACCGATACCTGATATTTGCAGTGACCATAACCAATAATCAACCCCGACCCAAGGATTTGCATCCATGCCCGAAAGCGGTGGGTAGGCTAACCAACCAGTTGCGGCAAACTCACCAATAAACAGTGACATGTTAATTAAGATAACACCGACAACGAATAGCCAAAAACTCAGGGAGTTTAAAAATGGGAAGGCAACGTCGCGGGCACCTATCTGCAATGGCACAATAATATTCATTAAACCCACCACGAATGGCATCGCAACGAAGAAAATCATGATCACGCCATGAGCAGTAAAGACTTGATCGTAGTGTTCTGGTGGAAGATAGCTAGCATCAATCGTTGATGCCGCTTGTTGAGAACGCATCAGTATTGCGTCAGAGAAACCACGTACGAGCATCACCATTGAGACGATGATGTACATAATACCTATTTTTTTATGATCAACAGAGGTAAACCATTCACTCCATAAGTAGTGCCATTTCTTTTGATAAGTGATTAATCCTAACAGTGCCAGTCCACCGAGCACGACTGCTATCATGACCGGGAAAACAACTGGATCGGTAAAAGGAATTACATCCCAATTTAATTTGCCGAAAATTGGATCCGCTTCGGCGTATACATCCCCTTTATAGGCCATTTTGGACTCCCGCGTGCTTCTCAATAATGTCTTTAAATTTAAGCGGTGCAACAGAGGCAAAATATGTCACCGGATGTGGTGCAGTTATTTGTTCTTTAGCATTCGCTGTTAGTTGGTCATAGCTATTGCTATTTAATACTTGCTCAGAGGCTTTAACTTTTTTAATCCATTGTTCAAAATCAGCGTCATTAACAGCGTGTGCCTTAAATCGCATGTTAGCAAAGCCATAACCACTGTAATTTGCTGAGATTCCTCGATAAGATCCTTCTTCCTGAGCCATGAGATTTAAACGGTTTTCCATACCAGCCATTGCGTAAACTTGGCTACCTAGCTGTGGAATAAAAAATGAATTCATGGCGGTATCTGAAGTAACTAAGAATTTAACTGGACGGTTAACTGGCAAGGCAATTTCATTGACTGTCGCGATCTGTTGTTCAGGATAGATAAATAGCCATTTCCAATTCATTGCAACGACTTGAATGGTTAATGGTTCTTTATCAGAAACGATTTCTTTTCTTGGATCGAGAGAATAAGAGGTTTGGTAGGTGATCCAACCAAGCGCTAAAACAATAAGACAAGGTACAGTCCATACGATGACTTCTATTTTAGTCGAATGCTCCCACTCAGGAGTGTATTCAGCCTCTTTGTTGCTATGACGGTATTTATAAGGAAAATAAATGGTCATGAACAAAACAGGGACGATAATGATTGCCATCAGTAATACTGAGGTAATTATTAATGATGATTGCGCTTCGCCAATGATGCCTTTCGAGTCAAAGAGCACCATATTGCTACTGGCGAAAAGAGCGATCAAAAGTAATGTTGCAAGTAGGGTAAGAAGAATTATTATCATCTTCTTACTACGAATTATTTTCATTTTTCCTCCATGAACTAGCCTACTCATAAAAATCCAGTAATAACTGTTATAAAATAACCAACGACTGTTAATTTAAAGGTTAATAACTTGTGATTTTAATGGTTCTCAGTGTAACAAAAGATAACTACATGATATATATTATTTTATTATATTTACAAGCTAAAAATAGCTCGTTAATGTTGCTTGTTTGTTCATAAAGTACAATAACTAAACTTATCTTTATCATCTTCGTTGTTGGATTTCCCTATTTTGGATCAATTAACACTAGTAATAAAATGCTTATTTTAAATAATTGTACTAAAAATGTTAAAAAACATACCTGTGTTATGTTTTTGAAAAAAAGTTTTCAATTTATTGATGATTTAATAGACGTTTTGCTGGGGGGCTGTTTTCGAGGTGGCAATAATAATGTTGAGGATAATCGTCAATGTTTGACATTTAGTTACTGTGTTATTTTTGAATATATTGGATACTGTATCTAGTACTGATTTTTATAGAGTAATGAAGATATTATGGCGCAAAAAATGACCATGGCTGATATTTCAAAGCAGCTTGGAATTTCAAAAATGACAGTGTCACGTTATTTTAACGGCGGTTATGTTTCAGAAGAAAATCGTCTTAAAATTGATGCCATCGTAAAAGAAAATCACTACACCCCTAATAAATTTGCGCGTTCTATTCGTAGCCAATCAAATATTATTGGCTTTATCGCGCCGCGTATTGAGTCTTATACCACTAGCTTAGTGATTAAAGGGGCATTAGCGGCCGCGAATGAATCTAATGCACGAATGCTGTTTCATGCGACAGGGTTTAGCCATGAATCTGAACGTCAAGCGGTGAGTGAATTTAGTGGTTTAAATGCCCTTGGTACGATTGTTATTGCTTCAAAACACAGTGTAGAAGAGCCATTTTATCAAGGATTAGAAGATCTTATCTTTATTGGTAAACAGATCCCAGATCACTGCTGTTTATATTACCCTGAAAAAGCGGCTATTACGGCGTTGGTTTCCCAAACTATTCACCAATTACAGCAACAGCAAGCACCATTTACAGCAATTCATTATATCTATGATGCACGCATGCTTTCGTCTCGTACTCAACTAATGCAAATGACAATCGCTGATATCGCACCGACACTGCCTTGTTCATTACAAGCGTTAGCTGATTCAGAACAAAAAGAAGCCTATCAAACAATTACACTGCAACCTAATCAGGTTTATTTCTGTGCTACCGATAATATTGCGATTCGTTTGTATCGTCGTGCTAAAGAGCTGAATTTAAAAATTGGCCATGATATTTGGGTGATAGGGATTGGTGATTATGACTACAGCGATTTATTAGTGCCGAGTTTAACTAGCGTTGCTTTTAATTATTATCAGATGGGTTATCAAGCAGTAAAGAAGCTCATTAAACGTGATTCAAGTTCCTGCGAAGGTCAATTTGAGTTAAAAATCAGAGAAAGCTCTCAGTTCATTTAAAAACATTTTGCATATCAATCCATTCGATCTTACCTTGTGTGTTATCGGTAACACATAAAGATAATACATCGCATTCAGTAAGGTTAAATGGATGAATCACTCTAATAAAGCATCAATAACATCACTGTCATGGTGGAAAACAGCGACAGCTTATCAAATATACCCACGGAGCTTTTTTGATAGTAATCAAGACGGTATTGGCGATATTGAAGGGATCATTGCCAAACTTGATTACCTAGCTGATTTGGGTATTGATTTGGTGTGGATTTGTCCATTTTATCAATCTCCGAATGATGATAACGGTTATGACATTAGTGATTATCAAGCGATCCATCCTGATTTTGGCAGTCTTGAAGATGTTGATCGCCTAATTTGCGCGGCACATGCCCGTGGTATTCGTATCATTATGGATTTGGTGATTAATCATACTAGTGATGAGCACCCGTGGTTTATTGAATCTCGCCAAAGTAAAACTAACCCTAAACGTGATTGGTATATCTGGCGTGATGGCTGTGAGCCTACCTCAGAAAAACCGACTTACGACCCTAATAATTGGGAAAGTATTTTTCATGGCAGTGCATGGCAATATGATGCCGAGACTGCCCAATATTATTTACATCTCTTTTCTAAAAAGCAGCCTGATCTTAATTGGCAGAATCCCGAAGTTAAACAAGCCTTATTTTCGATGATCCATTGGTGGTTAGCGCGTGGTATTGATGGCTTTAGAGTGGATGCGATTAGTCATATTCAAAAGCAACCGAATTTGCCTTCATTACCTAATCCGAAGGGTGATGATTATGTGTCTTCATTTGATTATCACATGAATGTTGATGGGATTGAGCAGCATTTATATGAACTGCGCGATCAGGCTTTTGCACCGTTTGATATTGTTACCGTTGGCGAAGCGAATGGTGTTGATGCAAAAGATGCGTTGACCTGGGTTGCTGAATCGACTGAGACCGATAAAGGTGGTGTTTTTAATATGATCTTCCAGTTTGAACACATGAAATTGTGGGCAGAAGAGCAGAACCGTGATCAATTTAATCTTGTTGAATTTAAGCAAATATTAACTCGCTGGCAAAATGCATTGGAAGGTAAAGGCTGGAATGCGCTGTATCTAGAAAACCATGACCAAGCTCGCTGTATTAATACCTTTGCCAATGTTAATCATTGGTATGGTAGCGCAACCGCATTAGCAACCTGTTATTTCTTGATGAAAGGAACGCCGTTTATTTATCAAGGGCAAGAGCTTGGCATGATCAATCATCAATTTATGGCATTGGATGAATTTAATGATGTTTCAGCTAAAAATTTAATCACCAAATTGCAGCAACAGGGGCAATCTGATCAGTCTATTTTAGCGTTATTAAATCAAGTCTCTCGTGATCACAGTCGTCTTCCAATGCCGTGGAACAATCGTCCGTTTGGTGGTTTTTCGAAAGTGAAACCATGGATAATGGTTAATCCTAATTACACCGAGATTAACGTTGAACAGCAACAGCAAGATTCGAATTCGATTTTACAGTTTTATAAACAGTTAATTATGCTACGAAAAAATAATCAAAATTTAATTACTGGTCGTTATCAATTATTGCTAGAAAATGACACTAATATTTATGCATATCAAAGAATTAGTTCCGATGAAACCTGGATTATCATCACCAATTTAAGTGATATTGAGGTTCAGGTTGATATTGATAATACGCAGCTAGGAGAGTTAGTACTGGATAACCAAACACCGAATAATGACAACGTGAGACTAGATTTTATGGCCACAAAAATAGCGCCAGCCTATGCCGCTTATGTGTTTGTGAAAAAACATTAATTGTGTTTATGGCAGGTCATTGATGACGTAAACCTGCCATCTCAATCAAGGAATTAGTTATGAGTAAATTGTTCTCGTTTGATTTTTGGCAACGATTTGGTAAATCCCTAATCGTTGTTATCGCAGTAATGCCTGCTGCCGGTATTATGATCTCATTGGGTAAAGTGGTTGCCATGTATGCCGGTGGGATTGGCGCTATCGAAACCTTAGGCCATATTATGGAAAATATTGGCTGGGGTGTGATTGTTAACCTGCATCTATTGTTTGCTGTTGCTATTGGTGGTTCATGGGCAAAAGAGCGCGCAGGTGGTGCATTTGCAGCTGTTATTGCTTTTATTCTAATTAACCGTACAACTGGGGTTATTTTTGGCGTTAATGGCGCGATGATGAGTGATCCCCACGCGACAGTGATGAGTCTGTTTGGTACTGAACTGCCTGTTTCTCAATTTTTTACGACTATTTTAGGCGCACCAGCACTTAACATGGGGGTATTTATTGGCATTATTTCGGGTTATCTGGGAGCCAATTTATATAATCGCTATTACGATTTTTCTCGTTTACCAGAAGCATTAGCGTTCTTTAATGGTAAACGGTTCGTACCTTTTACGGTAATTTTTTATTCGGTAATTATTGCATTAGGATTAGCCGTTGTCTGGCCGCTAGTACAAGGTGCATTGAATGATTTTGGTCAATGGATTGCAAGTTCAAAAGATAGCGCGCCGATTATCGCTCCATTTGTTTATGGAACGTTAGAGCGTTTATTGCTGCCATTTGGCTTACATCATACGTTAACTATTCCAATGAACTACACCGAGTTAGGTGGTGCATACCAACTACTAACGGGTCCAAGCGCTGGTTCAAGTGTTTATGGTCAAGACCCATTATGGTTAGCGTGGGTGAGTGATTTAAATAACTTGAAATTAACCGATCCAACCACTTACCAGCACTTATTAAACACGGTTCATCCTGCGCGCTTTAAAGCCGGTCAAGTGATCATTGCTGCTTCTTCACTAATTGGTATCGGTTTGGCTATGTACCATTGTGTCGATAGTGATAAGCGTCTGCAATATAAGCCAATGTTCTTCTCTGCTTGTCTTGCTGTTTTGCTTACTGGTGTGACTGAGCCGATTGAGTTTATGTTCATGTTTGTCGCGCCAGTATTATATGTTGCCCATGCGATATTAACTGGCCTAGCTTTTGCGCTGGTGGATCTGATTGATTTACGTATACATGCTTTTGGTTTAATTGAACTTATTACACGAGTTCCGATGATGATTTCCGCAGGAATTGGCAGTGATTTAATTAGTTTTGTATTGGTGTGTATTGCTTTCTTTGCAATTAACTACACTTTGTTCCGCCTATTAATCGTTAAGTTTAATATTCCAACACCTGGGCGTGCTGGTAACTATATTGATGAGAAAGCCGAAGGTATGTCGCAAGACGATAAACTTGAAATCATTATTCAGAACTTAGGGGGGCGCGACAATATTGCCGAGATTGATGCTTGTATGACACGTCTTCGTATTACCGTTAAAGATCCTGCATTAGTCGCTGATTATACATTATGGAAATCAACGGGTGCATTGGGGTTAGTGATTAAAGATCAAGGTGTACAGGCCATTTATGGACCAGGTGTTGATGTGATTAAGTCGGCATTGATAGATAAGTTTGCTATGGCGTAATAAGCAATCGCGAATAGGGGGAATTATCGATAAGCGTAGTAGTAATGCTACGCTTTTTTATCTCACGTAACATCGATAAGTGAATAATTTATGAAGTTATTGACATTAAATACCCACAGTTGGCAAGAAGATAATCAATTACAAAAATTAGACATAGTGGCTCAGGCAATTATAGAGCAACATTGTGATGTTATTGCGTTACAAGAGGTGAATCAGCATCATCTTAGTACTGTTATTAGTGAGCAGACATTAAGTAATCATCCTGTGCGTGAGGATAATTATGGCTATTTATTACAGCAAAAATTAGCTGAATTAGGTCATCATTATCAATTAACTTGGGATTTCGTTCATCAGAGTTACGATGTTTACCAAGAAGGACTCACATTTTTAACTCGATTACCGATTATTGAACATCAGGTTATTGATTTAAATGATCACTATGATGAAAGTAATTGGAAGCATCGTCGTGCTGTACGAATTAAAGTTGTTTATCAACACCGAGAAATTGATTTTTATAATTGCCACTGCGGCTGGTGGAATGACAAAGAAAGCCTATTTACTGATCACTTAAATAGAATTACAGCAGTATTATCATCTCGATTGAGTTTCTTGTTAGGCGACTTTAATAATCCTAGCCATATTCGTAATGAGGGCTATGATTATGCGTTACAATGTAACTTATATGATTGCTACTCTATCTCTGAGAGTAAAGATACGGGCACAACAGTTATTAAAAATATTGATGGCTGGCAAAAAAATACTCAAGCGTTACGACTTGATTATATTTTTAGTAATCAGAAAGTTGCTGTAATGCAGCATCGGGTTATTTTTAATGATGATTTTTATGAGGCGGTGTCGGATCATTTCGGGATCATTATGGATGTGACTATTGTCACAGAGTAGTTTGTAAATAAGCTTTGGATATAAAAAAGCTCAAATTCAACGGTGAATTGAGCTTTTGCTATATTCTATTGCTATCTCAGATCAATATTTGTGACTTCAGCGTGAATCAAGTAACTCTCTGACTTTGGTACTTTGAAGCTGATAGGTTTACCTTGTTGCTGAGTCTTGGGACGGAAATAGGTTTCTGGCATACGGTTAATTGCGCGCCATAAGGTAACATCTTCAGCTGCAATTGTTTGACCCTGCATATCACTTAAACGTACTTTCATCGTGACATTAACGACTGATTTTGAATTTTGGTTAGTCATCATTGTTGGAATAACCAGTGTACCATTTTTATAATGTGCAGCTGATAACAATATATCCACGCCGCTATCACTAAGTTGTTGGATTGCTTTTTTAGCACCAAGTTCAACAGTAACTCCTTTTGAGGCGCTAATAATAGGGATCGCAGCTGCGGACGTTGCTATAACAGGTGTTTCAGTCGTAACGTTAAGTGTTTGTTTTGTTTGGGGTGTATTAGTCTGATGTTTATATTGCCAAGTAAAGTTATCATGCAGAATAACTTCACGGCCATCATTGAGAGTGAGTGTTTGATCGGCTGCCCATACAGAACTTGAGGCTATTAATGCAATGATAGCACCGCATAGTTGAGTTTTATTTAGCATTATTATGTCCTTAATATCTTATTGCGGTTGATGGTCTATGGCTTTAAGGAATAATGCAATTTCTTTTGAAAGTAATGCTATCAATGCATTGTTATCAAGACGGTAGATTTCATCTTCGATATAAGTGAAAGATTGATAAATAAACTTTTCTTGCTTAGAAATATGCTTGAATAATTCCGTATGATTTAATGTTTGTTGTAACAGTTGTTGCAGTTGTATTAGTGAGTGCGTCGCGCTTTTTAATTCTGCTTCAATCTCATCATTAAGTATTATATTTTCTTTACTTTCATTTATTTGAGTTAATATACGTAAAATTATATTAGAGCTACGGCTACAAAGAAGGATATGTTCACTTGTTTGTGAATTGCGTTGTGGTTCACCTAAATATCCCATCCAATGATCAAAGAGGTTGGTATCGTAGACAACACAATTTTGGAAGTGATGCTGTAACTTTTCAGTGTGTTTTTGGTCTTTATTCGATAAGTAAAGATTGAAGCTAATTAAGTAATCAATATAGCCTTTAACGGTAGTACTAAGCTGAGTTGGAAATGATTTTTTTTGCCAACCAGGGGTTAGGATAAACACAAATATAAGTGGAATAATAACGCCTAATACCGTGTTATCTAGACGAGGTAACATAATATTGTCACCTTGGCCATTGAGCGAGAAACCGGCGAATACAAATAAGGTCACAAAAAAGACCGCAAAACCATAGTGGCGTGCAGATGTATGGAAAAACAATACCGCTGCAATACAAAATATGAACGGTAAAATACTACTTGCCACTTGGAAATGTAGTAATCCGCTTACTACAATTAAACCGCAGATAGTACCAGTTAAGCGCTGTAATAATCGTGTCCATGTCATTGATAAATTTGGACGAAGGATAAGCAAACTTGTCATTAACGTCCAAAAACCAAAATCGAGATCCAAGAGACGAACAACGATCAGGCCAGTAGTGAGACTTAATGTTCCACGAAGTGCATGACGAAAGTAACTTGATTTTAACGTCATTTGGCTGGTTAATTTAGAAATAATATCACGCCATTTCCAGGTTAAAACTATCGGTTTTACGATTGTAGGATTGGTGATAGTACTCGATTGATTTTTGAGCTCGCATAATGAAAGATAAATAATATCGAGCTTATTAATAAAAGATTGTGCAGCGATTGCCTCTTGCTGGGCTTCCGCGGGTACTTGATAGCGACGTAATGCTTCAAAATCAACATTTGGCAGTGCTAAATGGTGGACATTATTGACACTCACTTGTGCGAGGTATTGGCTAATTTGTTGATCCGCGTGATGGATATGTTCTAACCATTGTGGGCAACTCTGCTTTAAAAGTGGCGTCGAGGTGAAATACATTAGCCGTGTTTGTTCATTAATATGTTCCGCTATTTTTAAAAAACGGTAGATATCTTGTAATTTTGCACTGTCTTCACCGCAACTAAATTGTTGGTGGATCCGATATTCAAGTGTGTGTGACAGAGTTGCTATCTTTGAGCGTAATTGGGCTGATTGAATGAATAGCTGGTTTTTATCGGTGGAGAATACAAAGCCTTGATCATGGATCATCAGTTTTTTAGCGAGTGCTTGGTAAAGGTCCGATAAAATATCTTTTGATTCTTGATTGGGTAGAAAAGTAATGGCTAATGCTTGCCAGAAAATGTACCACATTGCACCGCCAGTTAGCCACATAGGTATTAACCATACAGGGCGCCCTTCAAGGTGTAATAACATGGCATAGATGGCTAATAGAATAGCAGCGAAACCAATCGCTCCTAAACGTGGCGTTAATACTGCGAGCATAAAGAGCGCAAAACTAACAATTGCTAATGATCCAACAAATAACAATGAGTGTGGAAAAACGACTTCAATACCTAAACTGATTAAGAAAAATAATGGTAAAGCAATCGCAAAATCTAAAATACGATATTTAGTTACGCTAGATGTATCAGCAAAACCACAACTGATGCTACCGAGTGAGAATGCAATTCCCATGGTGACATGTCCCATGAGAAATAGAGGAATAGAGCAACTAATAAAACTAAGGGCTGCAATATTTGTCCTTAGATTAAAAAAAGTTCGTAATGATGGATAACGAAGTAAAATATTTGATTGAATCATTGTCAGCACAGTAGTTAATGAAAAATGCGTATTATTATAATTTATCGCTTGTTGGTATAATTAGCCAGTGTGATGGCTGATTTTAGTGATAAAAATACAGGAAAAAATGATTCATCAGAGACTTTTATATACCGCAATAACACCACAAATTAAGCATAAAGATAACGCGCCATAACGAATGGTTTCTTTCGGTAAAGATTGTGTCGTTTTTAATGCTAGCCAATATCCTGCCCATGCAGCAGGCAGTAAGGGTAAGGTTAACCACAGTTTTTCGAGATTTAAAAATCCAGCCGGAATCAAGGTTATTAATGAGATAATTGAACTAAAAACAAAAAAAGCAGATAGATTACCACGGAGTTGATTCGCTTCTTGATGCTGTAATAGTATGGCCATTGGTGGTCCTCCAATGGCAGAACTAGTACCAAATAATCCAGAGAAAAATCCAGCGATAACCATTCTTGTTGGCGTTGGTTCAATTCTAAAAGGCATTATGCTAATAAAAACGGCCAGTAATACTAATAAACCAACCCACAATGATAAAGTTTGAGTTGAGACAAAAACCAGTAAAGTGGCACCAGCAATAGATCCTGGAATACGACCAAAGATCGCCATCTTTAATCCTCCTAATTCAATATTGCTTCGGTACTTGAGGCTATTAAGCAATGAAATAAACAATGCGACTAAACAGATAGGAGCGGGAACATATTGAGGGGCAATAATAATAAGAATAGGCGCTGAAACTATAGCGAGCCCAAAGCCGATAGCTGTTTGTACAAAAGACCCTACAAAGATCATAGCAATGGCAAGTAAAGTCGTTGGTTCGATGATCATAGTCGTCTTCTTATTAAAAGGGAGCAATAAAGTGACTGCAAAATAATATTATTAGCGTTTAATGTAAATAATAAACTGTCTAGAGAGAGAATAATTGCGAATCGTTAAATCTAAGGAGGAGAAACCATCGATAAAGTACATTGTTGGGTCTTATCGATACAGTCAATCTGTAATTGAATATTACTGAGCCACTGTTGCTGATTAAGAGCTGACCATTCCATTGATGCTTGCCGTTCTCCAGCTTTATAAGTAATGGTGTAATCTGCCGCAGTCAGTCCTTCAATCATGAAAAAACCGTCATCTTCAATCTTATAAGTGAGTTGATGTTGGGTATTGTTGTTGATAAATGTAATCGTAGCTTCTGAATGACCATCAAAATTAGTAATGATACCGTCAAGACCAAAAACCCTATTTAGACGAACGATAACATCAGTAATTCCACCTTTCTGAGTGTTGATTAATAGTGGGTTATATTGTGGTTGCAAGTTAATATCGATGGTTTTGGGATTCAGTTTTAATGCGATGTTATCGGCGATAGCGACACCATCTAATACAAAAATACCATTGGCGTCTGACCGTGTTTTTTTACGATAGATACTAAGGCCAATATTAGGTACTGGCGTGCCAGTATGATCGACGATTTGGCCTCTTACCGTAGCATAACCATAGTGATTAGGATCAATTGATGAGAGTTGCCAATCAGTTACTTTTGAAATTTTTAAGCCATAACTATAGCTAGCTAATAATGAAATTGAATCATGTGTCGCATTCGCGGTCAGTTTTATATTTTGGTTGAATTCAACAGCAACAGATGCTGATACGGTAAGTTCTTTTTTGTAGGAAGCACGAATGTTGTAATAACTTTGATTTGAAGTGATTATTGATGAAAAAAAGCAGTTAACACATTGATAACGGTAATTTGCATTATACAATAATTCGCTATATTGAGATGATTGAAGTAGCTCTAATTCCAATGTTTCTGTTGTACTTCTTATATAATTGGTTGTAAAAGTATACTCCGTATAAGGATTATTATTAGTATGAATATCATTGATCATTAATGAAGCAGATAAGTATGAGTTTAGTTGAGAGCGAATGATAATATTGGTATTAATTTTGGTTTTAGTTTGAATAGCATTAATATTGAATGAAGCAATACTATTGTAGTAACGGTATTCAAGTTGGTTAAATCTGGTATCATCATCGTTACTAAAAAGATCTGAACGATTATAATTAATTTTCAGATAATGGTTAGCATTAAAATTGAAATCAACTTCACCTAATAACTTATTTTCCTTTGCAATCCAAGCGAAGGTGATGCCTATATTCGATGTTGGAATTGCACGAAATCCAGCAGTGAGCTCTGTTGCTAATGTAGAGTGAAAAGCACTAATACCTAACGTAAAGTTATCTTTTATTCCGTAACTGAAGCGAGAGCGTTTACGTTGATTTCTATCCATTTCGCCCTGAATAGAATAAGCAAAATATCCTTGTTTTAATACTGATTCTGATGTGTTGGCAATGTGAATTTGAGTGTTGACGATTTCACCAATACCAATACGCTCTTTAAAATTAACCATATCACCAGGCATTACCGAAAAGCCGTCAACAATATATCTACCTGAGTCGTTTGCCTGAACAGTTTTAACGAAAATACCATTAACATAAATATCAACGTACGCATTAGCAAGTGTGCTTCTTTCATCATAGAAACTACCTTCGCCATTAGTTTCATAATTCGTTAGGCTGTAGCCATTTTTAGTTTGGAAAATATTATTTGTTATTGATTCAGGAATAACAACATTACCTATTGTTAGGCTCGCATTTGCGATCAGGTCCTCATAGAAATAGCGGTAGTAGGTAAGGGCGTTATCACTATCCGATTGCATTGATATATCGATAAATTGCTGGTGGTTGCGAAAAAAAAATCGCTTGCTACCTCAGTGTTAATTTGTTGGGTATTATATTGGCTGCTAAGTGCTAAACGACTTTGTATCATTGTTGTATTCGTCGGTGATATACGGGGTTGAGTCGCTAATTTTTTTATTTGTTTGGCTTTTTCTATAGAAATACGGCGAGCGCGGTCTATTGCTTTTTGAATATCTGTAGGTGAAAGGTATTGCGTTTGTATGTTTAAAATATAGCTATCAGTATCCCAATAAACATTGGCATTGAAACAAATGGCAATATCTTTCCAATGTAACCAATATTGTTCTTCAATGTAATGGACATTAATATTATGTACTTTTTTGTTTGTTGTGGAATTACAGTGTTTTTCTTTAAAATTGATGGTTGTTTGACCATCATTAGGTCTTAATGCTATAAAATAATGACAACGCTCATTATCACACTTTTTATCAACTCCATAGAGTAATGGTAATAGCGTTGATATATTTAAATAAGGCGTTTCATCATCGAGTAGCACTCTAAAAAATGAGTCATAACGTTCATTCGTTTTAATCTCAATAAATGCTTCTGATAACTCATCTGCAAATAATGATGCAGAAATAAAACAAATTAACAGGTAGCTATAAACACACTTTTTGCTGTTCATCATTAATCTTTATCGTTGTTTTTCCATTATAAGCAATATCTAGATCTGATTGACGAAGAAGAATAAATTGCTTATATGTATCGGCACCTAATAATTCTATTTTTTTTTGATAGCGTGAGTTGTTAATGATTGTTAAATGATTTTTACTGCATTTAATAATAGCCTTTGGTGGTGTTGTTCTATCCTTTTTTTGGTAGTAAATAGGAATGGATGAATTAACAAGCATTGCTAGATCAAATGAAATTGATGTGTCTTCATCGGTGGGTGGGTTTAATTTTTTTATTACTTCCTGAGTGAATTTTAAATGAGTACGGTATTCGCCACTCAAGTAGTTATTAGGGATATCTGAAATACGCAGCCTTATAATTTTTCGTTCGTTTGGCATCAAGGTACTTATAACGGGAGGAGAAACACGTAGAAAAGGGGTAAGATCTTCATTTTTTTGATTAATATTCTTATGACGAGTTTGATATTTTGACATAGGTGATTCAACAAAGGAGGGAGATATTCGTACTCTAATAGATTTGTCTCCAGTGTTAGACACGAGAAATTTTTGAGTTGTATTTGCTTCTGTAGTGATCACTCGTAATGGCGCTATTTTCATGTTTGCCATTGAGTAATTAGAGAAAAAAATTATAAATATTAATAGCTTATGCATTTTTATTCCTTGTTATTTTACATACTCAGCATGTAACATGAGTGAAGTGACTGACTCTCCACTTTTCATGTTTGCCGGTATGATAATTGTTCCATCAATACTTAACTTCTTTGAGTAACCTTTAGAATCTATTGCAACGAGTCCTTTCGTATTAAATCCATCTCTGTACTTTATATTTTTGATGAAAATACTATTATTATTGTTATTTAATGCATCAATTTTTATATAAGAGTTTGGCTTTCCTTTTAATTTAAAACTAAAACTGCCATTTTCAATATTATCTTTAGAAAATTTAATTTGTTGTGAGTAATTGCTTTCAATAACAGTGATTATAATATTTTCTTGTTCAATAAAATCAATAGCAAAAATATTTGTACTTATAAAAAGGAAAGCGAATAAATAATTATTGATATACAACGGTAACATTAAACGATCCAGTGTAGTTACCAACGGTCAGTGCTCCTACTGCATTATCTATATCAGCCGTACCACCGGCTTTCACTTCTGTTGCACCACTTAATACAATCGATGAGTGATTAAGATTAATACCTATAATTGGGATGGTTTTTGTTCCATCTGTCGTATGAGTTAAAGTCGCTGTTGTGTCGGTTGTAATATCTGTTGTTGTTCCATCGTGACCACTAATAGTGAATGTCGCCGCACCTCCATCAGTGGTAGCAACAATGACATCTTCCGTTCGATCTGAGAATATCGTACCAAAGTCTAACGGACTGGTTTCTGCGATGGATAGAGGAGGTATAATCTCAATGGTTGCTTGAATACTTCCCACTTCGGCTTGTGCTAACGATGGCATTATTGCTAATGCAACAAAAGCTAATTTTCTCATCGAGTTGCGCATACTACTTCCTCTTATTTGATTACATTTTTCACCTTATTTAAAGTTAGTTGATGAAATTATGAAACTCAATTAATCGATAGCGATGAGGTGGAATAAAAATTAAACAAAATTCCCACTAAAAATCATTAATATTCAATTGGTTATTTTTGTGGTTGGTTTTTTAATGTTAGATAAATAGAATATTCTTATATTTAAGAAGTTTTATGTTGTAGTGTTTATAATTGAAGTGTGTTTAATTAAACAATAAAAATAGCAAATAATGCTACTTTATTGTTTAGGGTTATATTTGAATTAAATCTATTTTTCTATTATTTTTTCAATAAAGTGAATATAGATAATTAATATTATATTGATGCTAAATAAATTCAGTAAATATTCAGCATCACGCGCATTAGAGAGTGTTTCACTAAAAAGCATTATGACGGTGACGATGAATGATGCTAGTGCAGACTTTATTAGCCATGGTCTTGTTTTATTAATAAGGAATTCTTTATTAATAATCGACATGAATATAAATAAAAAGGGTAGGCACTGTAATACTATTATTATAGGGAATAAGATATCAAAAAAAGGTGAAAAAAACAAATGACCTATTCGGCTCTTATCCCAGTTGCCAACAATATGATCATGCCAACCGTTCCATGTTAAACCGTAATAGGCTGTTTGAGGATGAATTATCCCTAAAGAAATGCCGACTATTTTATCAAGAAAACCATGTTTTAACCAATATGCTGCTAAAAACAATTGAAGGGGTATTATATATAAAGAAATTTTTTTCACACGTATAGGTCCTAAAAATAATGTAAGTTTATAATAGTTATTTATTAACGTAATATTTTATTTGAATTTAAATATAAATGGAATTGAGATCACAAAATAGGTAATTAATAAAAATGACATTCACCCTGTGAATATAACAAGATGAATTATTAAATATCATTATTTATTTCATTTAATAACCATTGACGAAATGCTTTATATTTAGGTCGTTGATCAGTGTTTTTTCTACAGACTAGATAATAGCTAGCGGTTGCATCTATAGCGGGTAATGGATTAATCAAGATCTTTTCAGCTAGAGCCTTTTGAGCAAATTGGTAACGACCCATCACAATTCCCAAAGAGTTTAAAGCTGCTTTCATATAAAGATCACTATGGTTAAAGCTGTATTTTTTTAGATTTGGGTTTATATCACTACCGATAATATCTAACCATTGTTGCCATGCTTGAGATTGGCTACGGTGAATAAATGTTGCGTTGCGTAAGCCTTCAATACCATGTTGCTCAAGGTTTAGTTGTTGGGCATATTCGGCAGTACATAGAGGCATACGCTGCTCATTTAATATTTTTTCGTAGTGTAAGTTTGTTGGTGGTGATTCAAGGTAATAAATAGCAACATCTATCGGTTCATAATCAAAATCATAAGCATTATTTTGAGCTTGTAGACGAATATCTAAATTAGGGTAACGTTGTTGAAAGCGGGCTAATCGAGGCATTAACCAATATGAAGCAAACCCATTTGAGGTGCCAATATAGAGTTCACCACTTAACTCGTCATGAGTGATGTCGTTTAGTTCGGTGTAAATATTATCAAATGAAAGTGAGACTGTTATTTTGAGGCGTTCACCTTCAGGGGTAAGTGCAAGTTGCCGTGTTTTTCTAATAAATAGTTTAAACCCCAACTGTTGCTCAAGTTTTTTCATCCTATGACTAACAGCACTTTGTGACATATTAAGTTCTTGTGCCGCTAGAGTAAAACTTAACGTCCGAGCGGCAATATTGAATACATGCATATTGGCCATGAATATCTGCTGGTCACCCATATTTTAACTCTCTTTTATTTTTATACATGAAAAAAACTAATTTATAGCGGTTATTTGTTCGTTTGTGAAGTGTATTGGTTATGGTTTTAATAGGCTCATCTTAATCAAAGGACACTGAACGATGAATACAAAAATGAAGAAGAATCCTCTTAAAGTCGTGATCATTGGTGCTGGCTCTAGCTACACGCCAGAATTGATCGAAGGTATGTTGGCGCGTAAGAATGAAATGACAATTAGCGAGTTATGGTTAGTTGATATAGATGATGGCTGGCACAAAGCTATGACTATAAAATCATTGACTGAACGTATGGTGAAACATGCTGGTGTTGATATGAAAATTCATCTCACTAAAGATCGTCAGCAAGCATTGAAAAATGCCGATTTCATATGCTCACAATTTAGAGTTGGTTGTTTAGAAGGACGTATTCGAGATGAAACCATATCCTTAAAACATGGCATGATAGGTCAAGAAACGAATGGTTTAGGCGGCTTTGCCAATGCGTGTCGAACTATTCCTGTTGCATTAGAAATATGTCGTGAAATCGAACAATTATGTCCAAAAGCGTGGTTGCTTAATTTTACCAATCCATCAGGTATGGTAACAGAAGCTATTTTAAAACAAACTAATGTAAACGTGGTGGGCTTATGTAATGTACCCGTTACGATGCAAAAAGGTGCCGCAAAAATTATTGGTTGTAATGAAGATGAATTAGTTATGCAAATCGCGGGTCTTAATCATCTTGTTTGGGCAACAGAAATTATTCATGACGGTGAAAATAAACTCCCTCAGGTTTTAGACGCTGTTTTAGCTGGTGATAACAGTATGGTACCCCAAAATATTCCTGCTTTTGGATGGCCAACAAAGTTAGTACGAGATATCGGGTTGATTCCATGTGCTTATCTACGTTATTACTACCAAAGCCAAGATATGCTCGATGATGAAGTTATTGAAATGAAAGAGCATAAACTTGGTTGTCGTGCTGAAGTTGTAAAAGATATAGAAAGAAAGCTTTTTGAGATATATGAAAACCCACAGTTAAATGTCAAACCTAAAGAGTTAGAACTACGTGGTGGGCAATATTATTCTGAAGCTGCTTGTGAATTGATGAGTGCTATTCATAACGACAAACGTACTATTATGCATGTTAATACACGTAATAATGGCGCAATAGCAGGGTTACCTGATGATTGTGCCGTCGAAGTGAGCTCAATTATTACCAGTGCCGGCCCTAAACCATTAAATGTTGCTCCATTACCTGTAGATGTACTTCGTTTAATTCAGTTGATGAAAGAATTTGAAACACTCACAGTAAAAGCTGCAATTGACGGTGACTTTAGCGCAGCATTACGTGCATTAGTCCTAAATCCAATCGTACCCACAGGTAAAATCTTGGAGAAAGCATTAGAAGAAACGATTATGGCTAATAGCCGCTATATGCCTCAATTTTCATCTTTAATACAAGAATTAAAAAAGAATAGTTAAATGAAGAGGTTGTAGCATGAAACTTATTATGAATGCCGATGATTTTGGGCTTACTCCGAAAGTTAACGATGCCATTATTCAGTGTTTACAAGCTGGTATAGTGAAATCAACAACATTGATGATAAATCAAGCGGCTGTTAGTGATGCTATTGTGCGTATTAATGCTGGAGATGTTATAGGAGATGTTGGTTTACATATAACATTAACGGCGGGAAAGCCTATTTTAGCGTCGAAGTTTGTAACGAGTCTTATAGACTCGGATGGTTATTTTCTTAAAAAACCACAATTATTTAGTCGTACTGATGTCGATGTAAAACAAGCCTATCAAGAAATGCACGCTCAATACCAGCGAGCGTTAGAACTTGGTTTTAACCCTAGCCATATTGATAGCCATCACTTTGCTGCAGCACTGCCTCAGTTAAAGTGTGCATTTGTACAGTTTCTTAATGATATTGGTCTACCTGCTCGTAGAGTTGATGTGTTTGATGCTGGTTTAGGTGGATTAACTGTGCCAACGACAGATGCCTTTGATATGAAATTTTTTGATCAAGGAGTATCTGAAGATAAACTTAAACAGTTAATCCTTAAATATCAAAAAATGATACCTAATGGCGTTCTAGAGCTGATGTGTCATCCAGGTTTACAACAAGATTCATTGTTGACTTCGGTATCTGGATATGTCGATCTCCGTTATCAAGAATTGCTTATATTAACGGATCCTCAGCTACGATTATGGTTACATAAGCAGGATATTCAATGTGTCAACTTTAGTGACTTAATATAGTTGGTAGAGAATATGTATTTGTCACAACTGAGTGAGAATTACATATTCTCTTTTTATTGAACTGGGCGTTATTTAGATAGTTTGTCTAAAAAAATCAAACCATTTTTTAAACCATTAGTGGTTAGGGTTTTATAGAAATTATCAATATCGGCTAAATATAGGCTGATAGCTTGTCTTTCTTCATCATTCTTCGTCATATTTAAAAATATAAGACACACGGTACCGGTTCTAGAATGGATCACTTGCTCTAATAATAGCGTACCTGCTTTTGATGATAATTTGATACCTAAGTCTAATGTATTGTTAGTCATTGCATGGCTAAAAACCGATAATAATTCATTATCAATATCTTCTGCCTGCGAGAATAGAGAGGCGAGGAACTTAACGTGTTTAGTTGCGAGTGCCGCTACCATGTTCTCAATGTTTTCAGGCATAGGGGATTGCTGCCAATGTAACATGTCATTAGGTGTTACGGTTGTTATTTGACCGCAAGTATTGGCTTTATCTATTGCAATATCATGATTTGAAATATAAAACATATTAAAGCAATGTTGGATCACCCATTCAAAATTGATTTCTGGTGTAGTGATGTTTTGCTGTGAAAGAACATTGGCAGTGGTGTTTTTAGCTTCACTGTGGAGTGATTGCACCATTAGGTATAGTGTAAAAAATATTTTTCCTTGATGAATCGCCTCATGTATACGATCATCCATTGATGATGAACGAGCTGTTAACTCGGTAAATGCCGCTATCTCCCTAACAGCAGCTTGAATGTGTAGTTCGATACTAATCGTATCATTAAGTCTTGTACTCATTAGCGTATTCCTTTTTCGCTGGTACAGTTTAATTGTGGTACAGATTAGTGATTAATGCACAGTGTAATAGTAGATCTGTGAATAACGTTCACTTTTTCTTAAAGCATATTTAATTTGCTTAAGCTATTACGTAGTGAAGTTAAGGAATATACTATTAAAAAAATAACTAGATGTATTCACCATGAATATTACTTATAGCGAAAATCGGCATTTACGGAAGTTTTTTCATTTACACGAGCAGTATCAAGCAATTATTTATCAAGATGTAAGAGAACGACTTCCTAATTTGATTGCTAGCCAATCTGCCAAAATAAAGACAGCAAGACAATTACGTAATGATGGCTTAAAAATCTATGAATATAAAATTGTAGCCGCTAAAGACGCAGTATTTCGGTTAGCTTATACGTATTTTAATGACACCATTAACGTTATTTATATTAGTCAAACAATAATAAAGCACCAGTTTTGTAAGTTATTAGAAAAAACAGAACTTGTTGATTAATATATATTATGGAAGTGTGGATGTAAAAATAAGCCGCTAAGTAATCTTAACGGCTTATTTATGTTTAGCTAAGTTTTATGCCAGACAGTTTTACTTTATTGCACTATCTACGGGTTCGACCCATAAAACGCCGACTTCTTTTTTTATAACCTTAACGGCTACACCTTTTGCTATTGTTGTATTTGATTTAATTAGCCATTGAATACCAGAGTAATTATATGTATAGCGTTCTGATGGTAATAAATCCTTTTCTAGTTCAAATGTTATAACTGCAAAATCACTATTTATATCAGTTTGAGCTGTTTTATTTTGTAATTTTTTCAGAGGCTTCCAGAGCGCAATTGTTAGCAATAACGTTATAATTGCCAAGGTTGAAATGGTACTCAACCAATTAGCTTCAACCATGCCAATATAAATTAACCCACTGGTTAGGAGCATAGCGATGCCAAAAAATAGCAATACTAGCGTACTGCAACCGAGTATTAGAACTTCAATGATAAGAGCTAGTAAGCCTAATACCACTAATGTTTGTGGAATATTGCCAAACATACAACACCTTAGCTCTAAGAATTACCTTTTTGAGCTTTATTAATAGAGTTAATGATGGATAGACCTTGAGCAACCATTGAACTTGCGTTTGTTGCGTCGTCAGCGAGAAGAACAACAGATGATTCTTTTGCAATGGCTTTCTTTGCTTCAATGGCTTTAGTTGCTAACTCAAGTTGAATCGCTTTCTGGCCTTGTTCAGTATCAGCCGCTTCACCTATTTTGCGTAATGCCTGTGCTTGTGCATCAGCAACAGCCAAAATTGCTGCTGCTTCACCCTCTGCTCTAAGAATTTGTTCTTGCTTATCAGCTTCGGCAGCTAGAACCTGAGCTTGTTTTTTACCTTCTGCTACGTTGATAGCGGATTGTCGATCGCCTTCAGACTCAAGAATTTGCGCTCTTTTTTCACGCTCAGCTTTCATTTGAGCTTCCATTGCTTCCATAACAGAGCTAGGTGGCACAATGTCTTTAATTTCGTATCGTAGCACTTGTACACCCCAAGGATCTGAGGCTGTATTGATAGCTGCAACAATGTTAGCGTTTAAAAGGTCTCGTTCTTCAAATGTTTTATCTAACTCCATTTTACCTAATTCACTACGCATCGTAGTTTGTGCTAATTGAGTAACAGCAAATCTGTAATCATCAACACCATAAGTCGCTTTATATGGTTCTAGAACGCGGAAATAAAGCACGCCGTCAACGACAAGACTAATATTATCTTTCGTTATCGCAGACTGTGATGGGACATCGACAGCTGTTTCTTTCAGGCTTCGTTTTGCACCAATACTATCAATGAATGGAATAATGAAATTTAGACCAGCTTCTTTGGTAGAGCGGTATTTACCAAAACGTTCAATAAGCCACGCTTGGTTTTGTGGTACAAAAATAATACTTAATTTAAGTGTAACTACAATAAATATCAGTAAGTACAATTGTGGACTGGTGAGTAGGTTAGTGATGAGATCGAGCGGCATTTTATACCTTCCTTATGTTTATTACCGATTAACTATTAGTTTATACTGTGAGCAAATAAAGTCTTATTATACCTGTTTCTTATCCCGATGATATATAATTGAATTTGAGATGTGTAGTCATGCGAAAAATTAACTATTGCGATAAAAGCTCAAAAGAGAAGATTTAAGTTAGTAAAGTTAATCTGGGAGTAATTAATAGTATAAACATGCCACAGAATATAAAACTGGGCATGTTAAGAATGTTTATATAAGAAAAGTAAAAATATTGGTCTAGCGTTGTTCTAGTGGGTATGAACGGTAGCTCCACATACCATAAGTGCGAAGAGCATCACGGTATATTCCGAGTAGTTCCTTATCTGAAGGGATCACTAATGTTGATAGAGGTTTATCAGCAACACTAATACTGTCAAAGGTGATACCGCGGGGGCCTGTTTGCCAACTGGCAATATCAAATAGTGTTTGACCTCGACGAACATGACTAGCTGAACTAATAATTGTTGCATGATCAATCTTGTGACGAGCTAATGCATAACTAACATATAATGCATTTTCAACGGTACTTCGCGCATAGTTATCTTCAATAATACGCTGGCGGGGTACACCATGTTGAATGAGCCAGTCAGCCATTAATTTAGCTTCAGTCTGATGGTTTTGAGGCATGCCTCCAGTGACAATGATCAAAGCCTTCGGTGACTGTTTTGCCAAACTTAAGGTTTTTTTAAGACGCTGAATAAGAATATCATTCATTGTTCCATCAGGATTTAAGGCATAGCCCAAAGTGACGATTGCAGTATTACCACTATAGAACTTGAGTGGCGTACTTTTCAGTGGAATTGCAACAATATGATCTATTGTATTAATTATGTGTTCTATATCGGCTTGACGACCAGGATTGAGTGAGGCTAGCTTTGTCATTTGTTTTATAGACGCTGCATTATTGCCCTTGAAGTTATGCCATACAGCAAGGTATGACAAAATATCAATATCATTAGGAGCGACAGTTTGTGCTTGTGTAAAGAGTGCAATTGCGCGATCAACATTGCCATTATATATTTGTGCGTTTGCTGCTGAAATGAGTAAGTCTGTCCGATAAGGTTCAAGTTTATATGCTTTTAATAGACGTGAAGTTACAATCTCAAGATTACTTGGCATCTTTGCGGTAAAACCCGCATGAGAGATACGAGATGGTGATTGAAACGCGATAAGAGCGTCGGTGAGTAGTTGATTGACGACTTGGCGTTTAGTTGTGTATTGAGTAATGTCTGTCGAAGGCGTAATACTTTGTAAGGGAACTGAAGTATTGGCAAATGTAATAGTAGAGTTCAAACAAAGTAAGCTAGCAATTAAAGTTGAAATTATATTCTTTTTCATCATCATTTAGGTATTATTATTTTGGTTAGAAATATACTAAATTGAGATGATCAAGAATGTGATCATTACGTGATATTTATTGTTAACCAATTGTGTGTTTTAATGATGATACTATGATCATCATTAATGTTGGAATTGGATTATCTCATAAGTTTCGTCGATAGCATTCCGCAGGGATTACACTTACTTAATAGTGTTCTGTTGGTAGTAATGTTAATGGATTGTTTTTACTGCTGTGTAGCCAATAGAGGCCCGAATTTTCATCTAAGATCAGTTGTAAGCGCTTCTGAGCTGCAATTATATAATCATAGCGAATAGCATTATTTTTATATGAGTTTGATTTATTATCGTCATCTGAGAAAATAACTGCTTTATTTTCACTTAAATTAGCATTGTTTTGATAAGCCCAATGAAAAACTTCAGGTGTTATTTTTAGAGTCGCAATGAATTGAGAATCTTTTTTGGTTATTTTTAATGATTCTGCTGACAGCGAGAGAGCTTGGTAACGACCTGTTTTTTTATCAGCAATAAAGCTGACTTTCGAATAATCAAAAACATTGCTTTGATCAGTTGGTGAAATATAAAAATTTGATACCTTAGATATTATACCGTACTTACCTATATATGAGCGGTAAACGACAGATAAAGGCTCATATAATGATTCTGATGTAATACTAACATTTTCATGAAAGAGTTTTTTATTATCGATAATAAGATGAGTGAAGCTATTCCATTTATTGGCGGAAATTTTATAACTGAAATCAGTCATTGGTTTACATTGGTTTGTTTCCGGTGTTACTTGACACCAAGCGATAGAGTAAAAGTCATCCGCTTTATAAAAAAATATCTTTTTATTTGTAGCCGTGATTTTGCCATATTTATTTATTTGTTGTGAAAAGAGAGCTTTTGTTTTGTTCCTTAAATCAACTTGTTGCTCTAAATTTTTGGTGATGAACGTAATATTATTAGTGCCGATATTTTCATGTTCAATTAGAAAATGAGTAGGTTCTGTTTGAGAAGGCGACATATACCATACACAACTACCAAATAGTGTTGTGGCAAGGATAGCAGCAGAAATAATGGTTTTTTTGTTAATCTTACTAATAGTACTGTTTGACTTTTGTTCGCTTAGATCGACTTCTTCACGAGTAAATTCGCGAATTTGATAACCAACTCTAGGCAAGGTTTCGATAACATCACCTTTATTTTTCTCATTAAGTTTTACCCGTAACGCACGAATAACTTGAAATAATGAGGCTTCAGTAACGATACGATCAGGCCAACCCACTTTAAGTAGATCATCTTTAGTTACTGGAGTACTGTGATTCTCAATAAGATAGCTAAGAATATACTGTTCGGACAAATTTAGCTTGAGCGTAGATTCGGATGTTTTAAGTACTCCTTGACTTGCTATGAAGCATACTTTTGTCCGAAATCTTATTTGCTCAATATTTACCATTTATAAACCTTGAATATTATTAGCTAGTCCGTCAATTCTATCATGAAAGAGTTATAAAATGACTTATAGGTGTTAAAAGTTACACCTGATAGTTGTATTTATATTTATAATATTAATTATTGACA
This sequence comes from Photobacterium kishitanii, assembly GCF_000613045.3. Taxonomy (NCBI): domain Bacteria; kingdom Pseudomonadati; phylum Pseudomonadota; class Gammaproteobacteria; order Vibrionales; family Vibrionaceae; genus Photobacterium; species Photobacterium kishitanii. The sequence continues at coordinate 1,641,060 of NZ_LN794353.1, forward strand.
TAAAATACAACAGGCTAGGTGATTATTAATGTGGTAAATAAAAGATAAGCGATTAATAAGAATAGTATAAATCAACAATAAACAGGAATATGCTAAATAAGCAATTTTATATTATTAGATACTATTTTTTATCAATATAATGATGTTATTTGACGTAATTTTTACATTCAAAGAGATTAATTATATACTTATAAAAACCATGAATATAAATTATCAATTAAAGAAAGAGTATAAATACTCTTTCTTTAAATATTAATTATGATTGCAATAAATATTACTTTTGAAAAATTTCAGTGAACTCACGCTTCATTGGTGGGTTACGACGGGCTTTTTTCAATTGTTTACACATGTCTTTGACGCAATTAACCAGTACTTTATCAAGCATTGATGCTTTATACTCAGCTTGCTCATCGGCGCTCATGTCTTCTGGGAATTTGGTATCTTGCATTTCACCAAGAAAGTCAACGCCAGAATAGCTTTGGCTTAATGCAACTAGAGAGTGAAATTGCTCAAAATTATCCAAAACATTTTGTGCGCTTGCTGGTAATGCGTTCCATGCTTCACGTGATGTAGGCTCTGATACCTTATAAACGTTTACAAGCATATCAATCAACTCTGCTGGTACTTCCTCAAATTTTACTACTTGGCGAAGTTCTGGAGAACAGTCATCTAATGTGAATACTGTTTCTTCGATGATTTGCTCTTCGTTGTTATTAATTTCAGACATAGTTTTTCCTAACGCATTGTGTTTTGAGAGGAGGAATCCTATATTCCTACTGATAAATGTCAATATATGATTATAAAAGACATAATAAAATTTATTTTAGTGGATAGTCATGGTGTAATCACGTTGTTAAAGGACTTTTTTAAAAATAGGCATATATGGCACGAATAATGCAATTTGTTTTATATTATATGCTTGCTATCGTGAAGGATTTAATATGGGAGTGATGCGGATTTTAATGGCCGATGATATCGCTAGTGAGAGGTTATACTTAACGGCATGTTTAACAAACCTTGGTCATCATGTTAAGTCGGTTTCATCAGGAGCTGAACTCTTGAAATGTTATTCAGAATTTCAGCCTGATTTGTTATTAATTGATATTGAGATGCCAGAGCAAAATGGTATTGAATTAGTTCATACCATTCGTCTTCAGTACCCCGAATGGGTACCTATTATCTTTTTAAGTGGTCTTAATGAGCCCCATGTTATTGCTAAGGCGATCGATGTTGGTGGGGATGATTATTTAGTTAAGCCAGTAAATCCGATTATTTTAGCAGCAAAAATGCAGGCAATGAGCCGTATTGCAGTTATGCGGCAACGGTTAGAACATACTACGGTGCAATTGCAAAAGGTAAATAAATTATTGTTAGAACAGGTAAATGAAGATCCATTGACTAAGCTTGCTAATCGTCGATATCTTGATCAAAAGTTAAAAGAGTTTATCGCATTACATGGACGAAATAGTTTACCGTTAACGATTATCTTACTGGATGTGGATTTTTTTAAATTATTTAATGACTTCCAAGGGCATATAGAAGGGGATAATTGCCTTAAATTATTGTCCTCTAATTTGAAAAAAACATTTAATCGAGCCGGTGAAGTTTGTGGTCGCTATGGTGGCGAAGAATTTATTGTGTTAATTTGCAATTGTGATGAGAAACAAGCGGTTAAAGAATGCCAGCGGCTAAAGGATTCGATACAACGATTAGCTATACCACATGAAAATTCATTAATTAGTGATCAATTAACGGTGAGTCAAGGTGCTATTTCATGGGTGCCGACGGGATTGGAGTTAGTTGAGAATTTATACCAAGCGGTTGATACTTTATTATATCAAGCGAAAGAAAATGGCCGTGATCAATTTGTGACATCAGAATATCCATATTCTTTAGTCAGCCATAATGAAAACTAACTTTTACTTGTCCACGGTCAAAATTCATGCATTTTATGACCTAACTACTTGCTGGTAAAGATAAATGTGCTAGTCTTCTTAGAGTATTTTGACACTATATTATAACAATGGCTTTTTGAGTGATAAGTGTCGAGATATTACGTTTACGAGAAAGCCATTAGGTAATATGAATAGGATGATCATGGATATGCAATTAACAGAACAACAGGCTCGAGTTATTGGTTGCTTACTTGAGAAAGAAATTACTACTCCAGATCAATACCCTTTAACGCTTAATGCGTTGACGACAGCATGTAATCAAAAATCAAGCCGTGAACCCGTAATGGCGCTTGATGAAGCAACGGTACTTGATACTCTTGAAGAGCTTAAAGAAAAGCGTATGGTGAGCGACGTATCAAGTTTTGGCAGTCGTGTATCTAAGTTTCAGCATCGTTTTTGCAATACTGAGTTTGGTTCATTGCAATTTACTAAACAAGAGCTCGCTGCGATTATTGTATTGTTATTACGAGGGCCACAGAGTGCGGGTGAAATTCGTACTCGTACTAATCGTTTATGTGATTTTTCTGATACGCAAGAGGCTGAAGCGGTACTTGAGCAATTAGCATCAACTGCCAAGGGACCTTATGTTGTTAAATTACCTAAAGAGTCGGGTAAACGTGATTGTCGTTATATGCATTTACTCAGTGGTGAGATTGATATCGATAATTACACGCCGATGAAGTCTACGGCAGCAAGTAGCACTATTAACGAAGAGCGAATTATTACATTAGAGCAAGATATTGAACAATTAAAGCAGCAAGTTATTGAATTGCAAGCAATGTTAGAATCATTGACAGAATAGTTTCTATTATTTTGGAATACTGGTAGATTACTCAGCCTGTATTCTTACAGTTTTATTGCTTATGTAGGCTCAACATTATGTGTTGAGCCTGTTTGTTTTATGGCTTGTTATTATGTCTACCGCACCTTGGTTTGTTTATCTTATACGTACTCGTAAAGGGGCTCTTTATTGTGGTGTTACCACTGATGTTTGCCGTCGTTTTGAAGAACATCAACATAGTAAAAAAGGGGCTAAGTACCTAAAAGGTAAGGGACCTTTAACATTAATGTGGTCACAGCAGGTGAAGTCTAAACGTGATGCAATGCAGTTTGAATATCGAATTAAAAAACGTTTAACAAAAACACAAAAAGAAGATCTTATTCAGCAAGATATCTCCTTATATTCGTTGTTTTCTGATTAAAACGATAGCAGTATTTTTTGTGTACGCGAGTTATATATGTGATGTATTAGTTGCGGACACTGTTATTTAGAAATAGTTATAATCATAAAGGGTTTCCCATGGCGATCAGTGCCACTATATATAAAGTAAACATTAACGTAGCAGACATGGATCGCCATGTTTATCTTGATGGTCAGCATACAGTTGCTTGTCATCCATCAGAAACATTACAGCGCTTTATGCTGCGTGTGCTTGCTTGGGGATTAAATGCAGATACAGACTTACAATTTACGAAAGGAGTAAGCTCTGCAGAAGAACCCGACTTATGGACTAAAAACTTAGTAGATGAAATTGAATTATGGGTTGAGTTAGGTTTGCCTGATGAGAAACGTATTCGTAAAGCATCGCATCGTGCGAAGAAAGTGATTGTTTATGCCTATGGTGATCATGCAGCTCCTGTATGGTGGCAAGCGAATAAAGCTAAGATCAGTGCCTTAAAGAATGTATCTGTAGTCTTTATTCGTGATGAAGCATTAAAAAGTTTAGAGCAGTTAGTTGAACGTTCAATGCAGCTACAGTTAACGATTGAAAGCGAACAAGCATGGCTAAGCGATCAACATGGTACGAGTATTGCGGTTGTGCCTGAATGGTGGCAACGGTAACGAATACAACAGATAATTTATAGTGGAATAAGTGCAGACTTGTTCCATTTTTTTGCTTATTTTTAAGTGGTTTTTGTAAAATTAGGATCGTCATTGTTCATTGATAGTATATTAAGTCATCTCATGATAGCGTGACTGTAGTTCTGATTAACGAATCAAAATAGTACTTATTATGAGAATGATATTTTGAATATTAGCAATGTGCAATTTATCGCCATAATTATTAAAATAACAAGTTTAGATAACAAAAGGACTGTTTATGCCATCGGGAATTTATCGTTCAGCTAAAATTGTTTGGGATTATCATTTATTGCATCAACCATTAGTTAAAAGTGATTGTTTGTTTGTGCTTGGCAGTAATGACGTTCGAGTAGCAGAGTATGCTGCCCAACTTTTTTTACAAGGCTATGCGCCTTATATTGTTTTTTCTGGCAATGTGGGCGAAATCACGCAGGGGTTATTTCCATGTTCAGAAGCCGAGCATTTTGCGAATATTGCACGTGAAATGGGGGTACCAAATGATTGTATTTATATTGAGCCTCTGGCAACCAATACTGGGGATAATATAATAAAAACTCGCGAGCTACTACACGCTAAAAAGCTTGATCCACAGCGATTCATTTTGGTTCAAAAACCCTTTATGGAACGTCGGACACTCGCAACATTTGAAAAGCAATGGCCCAATAAATCCGCATTAGTGACTTCACCACCGTTAATGTTTGATGAATTTGCTAATGATGTTATTAGTTACGGTGATGTTGTGAATGTCATGGTAGGGGATCTACAACGTATTCGTTATTATCCGGCGTTAGGCTTTGCAACTGAACAAATAATTCCGCAACAAGTGTGGCAAGCATATCAATATTTAGTCGCAGCAGGGTTTGATGATCATTTATCGGCAGATCTTCCAAGATATTGATCTTGATATAATAAAAAGGCGTGTTTCTTAATATAAGAAACACGCCTTTTTTATTGGTCATAATTTATATGGCTATTAACCAGCGGCAACATTATCTTCAGGATAAACCAGTAGCGTTGGCTTTGGACGAGCTAACATATACGCTAATGTTAACGGTCCGAGACGACCAATGATCATCACGACAATGATGATGTATTTACCTGGTTCTGATAGAGTCGCACTTAAGCCCGCTGTAACACCAACGGTTGCAAAGGCTGAAATAGTCTCAAACATCACTTCATAAAACGGCGCTTTTTCCGTTAGCATTAAAGCAAACATTGCGATCAATAATACAATGCCACTAACTACGATAATCGCTAATGATTTAGTCACAGTTTGGTTTGAAATAGTACGCTTAAAAAGTACGACGCGATCACGCTGTTTTAAGAATGACCACGTAGCTAAAATAGCGACAACAAAGGTCGATACCTTAATACCACCACCGGTTGAGGTTGAGCCCGCACCAATAAGCATTAATAGCATTAGAACTAACAACCCTGGCTCAGTGAAAGCACCAATGTTGACGCTATTGAATCCAGCAGTACGTACTGTTGCTGATTGGAAAAATGCAGCAAGCCATTGACCGGAAGTATTTAAGCTTCCCAGCGTTTGCATATTATCGTGCTCAAGTAACCAAATCATCACTGTACCTACTAATAATAATATTGGTGTTGCAATAATCATTATTTTTGAATGTAGTGACAAAAAGTGAAAGCCACGATGTGCGTTACGCTGTAAATCTGAAATAACAGTAAAGCCTAAACCACCTAAGATAAATAACATGGCAATGGTAATGATCACTAATGGGTCATCGACATATTGAGTTAAATTATCAGAAAATAGCGAGAATCCGGCGTTATTAAAGGCTGATATTGAATGAAAAACAGCAGTAAACAAGCCTTTATCCCATCCCATCATCGGCACCCAGCGTAATGATAGAAAAAAGGTTCCGATTAGTTCACATATAATCACAAAAATAATAATGTGCTTAACCAGTAGACGGATATTGATGAATTTCTCTTGCCCGAGTTGCTCTTTTGTTAGCGATTGTTGACGTAGACTAACGCGTAAGCCAAACATATATAACAAAACAGCAGATAGGGTCATTTGTCCAAGACCACCGATCTGCATTAAGATCATTAATAGCACTTTACCACTGGTGGAAAAGTGAGTGCCTGTATCTACAACCCCAAGTCCTGTAACGCTAATGGCGGATGTTGCAGTAAAAAGTGCATCAACAAAACTTAAGCCAGAAACAGAAAAGACTGGTAGCGTTAATAAAATAGCGCCAGGGATCAGTATAGCCAAAAAACTAAAAATAATGATTTTTGGCTCAGACCAACGTTTACGCTTTTCTGTTTTTATAGGGACATACATCGCCCGATTTGGGATAAAACTCATAACTTTCTTAATGTTTCTGATAGTACGTCTTCAGGACCAGTAATAATAAGGATATCACCAACTTGCATTTCCATAGTCATATCAGGTGCTTTACGTACTTCTGGACCACGTTTAAGTGCTAACACTTGTGTTTCATCGCTACTTGCACATGGGTGTTGCGAGATAGGTTTACCCATATTCCGCGCAGTCACTACAACTTCAGCTAATGAAATACCACTGCCAAGTTCTGAGAATTCGAAAACACGTTTGTCTAACATGTTACGAGCGATACGAATACCCATATCGCGCTCTGGTCTTATGATTTTATCAGCGCCAATTTTTGAAAGGATTTTACAATGTGGAGTATCTTTGGCTTTGACCCAAACGGTTTTTACGCCTGCATCTTTTAATAAAAGTGTTGTTAAAATATTAGCATTAATATCATCACCAATTGCAACCATCACTAAATCATAATCATCAAGTTTCAGTTCAGCAATTGTAGCTTCGTTTGAACAATCAGCGACGACAGCTTGTGTTGCTATATCCGCAGCTTGGCGAACACATGTTTCATTAACGTCTATAGCTAATACTTGCGCTCCGCGTTCACTAAGTTCTTCACATAGCGACATACCAAATCGGCCGAGGCCAATAACAGCAAACTGTTTATCTTCAGGATTCATTCTTTTTCCCCACATTACTTTAGTGTAATGCTTTATCTGTTTTGTTGTTGATTGTAAAAACATTAATTTAACAAATTAGCTATCACCATGCTATCTGAGTATCCTTCTCGTCATGTCATTTCTTGTTATGACGATAGACATAGCAATATCAAATTCCGGTTAGGTATAATTTTCGGATATTGCTCGCATTTTTTATGTAATTCAAGTTAATGAATTCTAGTTTTTGTTCATGGTTTACTACAGTAAGATGATGAGTTAAATGTAACTATTTGATTGGAAATGTTTTTATGTTTATTTTGTATATTGTTATCAATTTTGTTATTGAAAAAAGTAATCTTATATTTAGCTCTAATTATGTTATTTACTCATTATATGTCGAATTATCAGCCAATCTTATGTTGATCTATTGTTTCGATGAACTAAAAATAAGCTCAATTAAAGGTGCTCTTCAGGTATAGACAAAATAAACCTAAATAACCATTATTTTGTCAACAATCGGTCAGGGAATAAAAATAAATGATTATCATTAGCTTGTTGAATAAAGATGTTTGCGACAAAAATAAGCCATAATTCTAGCAATAATAAAGCCACTTATTAATCCGCCAGTATTCGCAGCAAGATCCAGCCACTCACCAAAGCGGTTTACGTAAGGTTGAATTAATTCAATTGCGCCGCTCCAACAAAAGAAAAAGACAGCTATCCATTGCCAATGTTTGGGTTTAACAAAACCTACGGCAAACATTAATGCAGCATAAGCTATAAAGTGATGGGTTTTGTCTGTTCCGGCAACTATTGGTAACTCAGCTTGAGGCGTTAACGATAAGACGGTAATTAAAGTTAGTATAAGTAGGCTAATTAATTTCCAATAAGAATGAAAAAGGTGGTTTATTCGCGACATGGTAGCAAGTCTCGTTATAAATTATTTTATAAATTATTTTATAAATTATTTTATAAATTATTTTATAAATTATTTTATAAATTATACCGTTGCTAATCTTTGATAACAACGACGATAGTAGTGTATTGATGTTAAATACAGCTAGGGCAATGGGGGTTACGCTTACTTACACAGGTGTTAATTATAATTGAATAGAATATGGCAATGGCTACATTCTATGATGATGGTTGCTTTTATATTATTAATAAAGCTGGATAACCCATGGCTAAAGTTCATATATCACAATTGTTTCATACATTTCAACGTGCGCTACCTGTTATGGTTGCAGGTGAGGCGATAGAGGCGAGAACATTTAAAAAAGATCGCGGTATTGTGGTGCTAAAACAAGATGTCGATCATTTTGTATTTAATCAATTTGGTTTCGATAATAAAACACTGATTCTTGATAGTACCAGCTTGCTTAAGCAGCTAAAAAAGTCGATAGCAAAAGAGTTTCCGCGTAGCAATATGGCGTGGATTGTACATTTTGATGGTGTGGCCTCGATTGAAGCATTAGGTTCTGATTATCATTCACAGCCAAGTCTTTTTTAAAAAAAGGCACTTGGTTGTAATAACTAAGTGCCTTATTTATTAACGATAATGAGGTTGATTTATAATGAAGCTTTTATCCATACCATGCGGTGATCTGAAGATACGTCTTTTCCAGAGCCTTTTTTGCCAATACGAACATCGTTAACAAGTAATCGACCTTGCTCATCATGTGCTGGCCAATACACGCCAGAAGTAGTGATATTGAGATTATTAGATGGAATCGCATGGTCGACTTGTAAACCAAAGTTACTGGTTAAACGGTTTGGATAAGGGTTATCTTGACGACATTCGCCATCACTAAAACAGGTTTCAGCCCCTAAACTACTAGGAGTCAGTTTGCCATCAGTCGCTGTTTGGTTAACACGGTGATGGTTTAATAAGCTTTCAATTGTTTGACGGTAACCGTCACCCGCATAAGGATCGGCATTTAAATCACCAACAATCACAAACTTTTCATTTTCTGCAAGACCACCCGTTGCACCTTTATCATCGTAAATAAAGTCACCGTTTGTGATGTAGTTATTCCAAAATTGAATTTCGTCTCGGTTTTGCATCTTATTCTTTTGAGTCACGGTATCAAATACTGGTGGCGTTGGGTGTGACATCAAAATATGAATAGTCTGCTCACCATTAGCGGTTGGAATAATGATTGGCGCATCAACGTGGTTTTTTGATGATAAACGTAGATTGTCCCATTCAGTAGGGGTGTACCAGTCATCACCACATGCCATACCATCAGGTATTTTGTTGTCTTTATCATTACAATTGGTGATTTTTGGCATTTCTGCTGAAGGTAGATCTTTCCATTTAAAGGTTTGGAATGTACGCGTGTTGGCCGTGTCGATCTTATATTGCGACATCAGTGAAAATCCATATTGGCCATGATATAGACCAAATCCCCACGCATCGTTTGGACCTGAATTTACATTTTTATCGTTATTAAGATCAAAGCCGCTCATTAAACCAGTATTGGTTGCATAGCTCTCAAAGAACGGGTATTTGATTGGTTCTAGCGTATCACCACCATCAATACTATTTGGACTTTGACCGATAGAAAGATAATTATTTTGGAAACCTGTTAGTGCGGCTGTATTTTCACCTGTGCCGTCATTATTAAACTCAGCTAATAAAATTACATTCGGACGTTTTGTTTGAATGATTGCAGCAACGTTACGAATTTGAATGATTTTAAGCGCTTTTTCTTTTTCAGTATCGGTCAGGGTATTGTTATTAAAACCGTTAATTAATACTTGTTGCTCTGTCGGTGAGGTTTGCATTTCCTCGACCAGTTGTTCAAAACTACTACGATCAAACGAAAGGTTAAATGTAGCGATAGTGACATCACTTGTAGCGGGTTTAATGTCATTAGTATTATGACTATTACACCCACTTAATAGTGCAGAAGCAATGGCAATAGCAGCAAGACTTTTAATTAATTTCATAAGTAATCTCAGTAAATTAGCAACAACTATCATTAGTTGGCTCGAATTATACTGATAGGTTTATTATTACATAGTGATCTCAACAGCGTTTCTTTGTAACCAATACTGCTATAGCATCATGTTATTATTTAGTTTGGAACTAAGATCTATTTTTTGTTTATGACTGTTTATTTTCAGTTAAGTTATTAACAATGGTTGTTAATGCGCTATTTAGTTCAGTATTACTGAGTTTGTTGGTAACAAGGTCAAAATTATCGTAGAAACTAGGAATTGATAATGACGCTTTTACTTCACCTGCAAAATAGGGAGCAGAGCTAGCTGCCGTTGTTAATACCGTATTTGCGCCACCTGGGCCAGGTGATGTCGCCAGTAATACCATCGGTTTATTTTGATATACTTTAGGTTCAATGCGTGATGCCCAATCAAACAAGTTTTTATATGCTGCGGTATATGAACCATTATGTTCTGCAAAAGAAATTATGATTGCATCAGCTTGGGCGATACGATCTAAAAAATCTTGTGCTAATACTGGAATTCCAAACTCTGTTTCGCGGTCGATACTATAAAGCGGCATTTCAAAATCATTAATATCTAAAACATCAATATCAGCCTTAGCGACTAATGATGCCGCATAAGTTGCAAGGTGCTTATTAATTGATTGGCGGCTACTACTGGCTGCAAAAGTAAGTAATTTCATGTTTAATCCTTATCATAATTATTGTGTCGTTATACCGTTTGGTTGATAACTAGACATTGTTTGTGTGGATTCAGTGTATATTGATAGCCTAGATTAATTAATAAACCAAAAGTGTTTTAACTATTTCCATATGACCAATAATAAATTATTTGATGGTATTATTATTTTTGTTCAAGTTATTAAAAGTGGTGGCTTCGGTGCAGCAGCTGAGGTGCTAGGGCATTCAAACTCACACATTAGTAAAGAAATAAATAAATTAGAAACGCGCTTGGGAGTAAGGTTGCTTAATCGCACTACGCGTTCAGTAGCGCTTACTCCTGAAGGTGAAGTGTATTATCAAGAGTGCGTACACTTGATAACGGATGCTGAGCAGGCGTTGGGGCTAATTTCGCAAGATAGCCTAAATCCAAAGGGGATACTTAAAATAAGCTGCCCGGTATGGTTAGGGACTCAATATTTGCAACAGGCATTTAGTGACTATTTATCCCTGTATCCTGATATGCAGTTAGATATTGATTTAAATGATAAAACGGTAGATGTTGTTGCCGATGGTTATGATCTTGCTATTCGCGCATCAGTCGCATTAACTGAATCAAGTATTATTTGTAAACGTCTTTTTAGTAGCAAAATATACACAGTGGCGGCACCTTCTTATTTGCGACAATTTGGTACTCCTGAGCATCCATCTGAACTTATTCATCATCATTGCTTATGTTATAGCAATTTGAAGAAGTCTAATCGTTGGCAATATAGCAATGCTGATGGCAACACTTTTAATGTTGATGTTCAGCAAAAGTTACGCTGTAATAATACGCAGATGATGGTTGCGATGACGGTTAATGGAGCAGGTATTTGTCATGTGCCTGCATTTTATATTGAAGCACAATTGCAAAGTGGTGAGTTAACGGTATTACTCCCTGAGTTTGATAGTACACTAGTAAATGTGTACGTTGTGTATCCTAGTCGCAAACATTTATCTGCAAAAGTGAGACGATTTATTGACTTATTAGAGCTCATAATGAGCAAGTAGATGTTTTTTGAATCTATTGTCGTACAATTTTACATTTTTAGTCTTTTGTTTTTATGTTTTAGTGATATTTTCTAGAAAAATAGTTTTTAGGAAATGGATAACCACTATGAATAATGAAATTCGCCTTCGTGCTTTAGAACAAACAGATTTACGTTTTATTCACCAATTAAATAATAACCGTGCCATTATGTCATATTGGTTTGAAGAACCGTATGAGTCATTCTATGAGTTGGAAGAACTTTACCGTAAGCATATTCATGACAGCACTGAGCGTCGTTTTATTGCAGAAAACAATGAAAAAGAATCGATTGGGCTAGTTGAATTAGTAGAAATAAATAGCATTCATCGTAGTGCTGAATTTCAGATTATTATTGCTCCTGACTTTCAAGGCTGCGGTTATGCACGTGCATTAATTAATCGTGCTTTGAACTATGCATTTACGATTTTGAATTTACATAAAGTGTATTTACATGTAGCAACAGAAAACGAAAAAGCGATTCACTTATATGAAGAGTGTGGCTTTATTGAAGAAGGCCATTTAGTGAAGGAAATCTTCATTAATGGGCAATACACAGACGTTAAGCGTATGTACATGCTACAAGATCAATATATCGCTAGTCGTAATAAATAATAAAATGACCCTGACAGTGCAATACTGTCAGGGTGATAGCTGCTTAACGAACGATTAATGCTTCAAGTTCAGGAGTATTACTCAGATTACCCATTTGTGGGTCTGAGCAGGCTTGGTAATTGTGTCTATGTTGTTGTTCAACTCGGCCAGCCGCTTGTAAGCTAAAATTAGGTTGTTGTTTTAATGTGATTGTGACGTCATACCAGCAATGCTTATTTAACTTCAGTTCTATATGCTCTGTTTTTCCTGCCTTAATACGATGCTTTTCGGTTTTATTTCCATAACTGTTATCTTTTACAACAATGATGGTATCTTGATCACTTGGATTTATAATCTTAACGGCTAAATGTGGACGCTGTTTATGGCCTCGAAGTGCTTTGTGACGAATTTCTATCAATGGTAATTCTTGATGATCGCTGGTATTGGCTTTTATATGGCGAATAAAACCATTGGGGCCAAAAGTCATTAAATCAATATCGGTATTTTTACCCACAGACCATTTATCCGATACGATAGGTTTTAGCGGATTTCCGTTTTTACGCATCACCGTATAATTACGAGGCATCGTTAAGTCGATATCATTTTCATCAATCATGATACTATTGTTGCTTGGTACGTAGTTATATGTTTGATAAACAATCGATTTTTTACCGTTATTTTTATATTCAAATTGAACAGCTTGTGATTTTATTTGAATATCAACTTGCGGTGAGTAAGGTAAATCACACGAAGGGCGAACATAGTGATCTACTGCTGGAAGGCCGACTAAATTAGATTGAGGAATATTAGGTTCACCATGATCTTCATTCCATTGATCTGCTTCGGCTCGATAAGCATTTGCAGTCTTTATATCTGTTACTACCTCATCGGGAATATCAACCGTTGCATCTTTTTTTTCAAAGTCAAAACACGACATTAAATTACCACAGACTTCGCGTCGCCACGGTGAAATATTGTCTTCTCGAACCCCAGTAAACTGCTCTAAAAATTGTAATACTGATGTATGATCAAAGAGTTCAGAGTTAACATTTCCCCCCGTACTCCAGGGTGAAATAATGTAGGTTGGTACGCGTGGCCCAAGTCCGTGAGAAGCATTATGGATAAACTCTTTGCCTGCTCCTCCTGGATATGCGGTGTTATAATAATATTCACCATCTGTTTTAATATTGCTTTTACCATATTGGTTACCCAGAGGATCGCGGTGAGGCACTGAAGGAGGCGGCATATGATCAAATAAGCCATCATTTTCATCAAAGGTAATAATAAATACTGTTTTCGACCAAACATCAGGGTCGGAGGTAAGAATATCAAGCACTTTAGCGGTATATGCTGCACCTTGAAGTGGGCATGACGGTCCAGGATGCTCTGAGTACTCTTTTTCACACACAATCCAACTGACCTGTGGTAAACCTTCATTACTATTATATTGATCTTCAAATATTTCTATAGATAGACGATTATCTGTACCAATGCCTTTTTGATAGAGTGGATGTTGGCGATCTTTATAATGCAGTTTGCGGAAGGATTTGAATCCGTGTAATGGATTATCTGTATAATTATTATCGATATTTTGAAATAGTCGCCATGAAACACCAGCGTCTTCTAATCGCTCCGGGTAGGTTTTCCATCGAAAAGCGTCTTCCATGTCATAATGATAATTTTCTTTATCACTAAGATTTTTATCGTGATGAAAATCTTCATTGGCATTAGTTAAAACTGGCCCGCCACGTTTACCATAAGCATCATTAGTTCCAGTCCAAAACATGACACGATTGGGGTTTGTGCCAGTATGTAAACTACAATGATATGCATCACAAAGTGTAAAGTTGTTAGCTAATGCAAATTGAAACGCTAACTCTTGTTCACAAAAATAACCCATAGTGCGATCACTTTTTTGTGGTAGCCACTGATCCATTTTTCCATGGTTATAAGCCTGTTGAGCATTATCATAGAAGTGTGGTGTGCCACCAAAGCGCTCATAGCCGATATTTTCTGAGGTATTAAAATACCAAGGTAAAAGTTCGCTGACATAATTGCCAACTTTTGGATCGGGGGTTTCATTAAATTGTTGCCATACATAAGAGCCATTAGGTTGTTTTAATGGAAATCGATCCCCAAAGCCACGAATGCCAGGCAAAGTACCAAAATAATGGTCAAAGGCTCGGTTTTCTTGCATCAAAATAACCACGTGTTCAACATCTTTAATACTGCCATGGTGACGATTAGCAGGAATGGATAAGGCTTTTTCTATACTTGCAAATACATTTGAAGAGCTAGAAATAGTAGCGGCACCTGCGGCGGTAATGGCTGTTGTCTTAATAAATGAACGACGACTGTTACTGATCATTGGTATTCCTTACGCATACTGTTATTAATAAATAAGTTAATTGCAGTATGCGTAATGAGTATGTCAGCTTTGTTTGATTAACATGTTACTTTTATTACGTATAAAAAATATCGTTGATTATTTGTGTTATCTATACAATTTCTTGATGAGTGTTGTTTATTAATCGTGTCGGTTGCCATAACTGTTTTTTCTCCATGACTTTTGAAAAGATAGGATCTTGATAATGCTGTTCTAACCAAACTTTTAATTTAGGGTAGGGAGCATGGCGAAACCATTGTCTTTCAACATGCGAAAATTGGCGAATAAATGGTAAAATAGCATAGTCAGCGAGACTTGGTTTATCACACATAAAAAAGCTGTGTTTTTCTAGTCGTAATTCAAGATCATCAAGGAATGACTGGCATAAGTTTCGATAGATAGCGACATCGGGATTGTGATAGCGAATATCAGCTTTATAATGCTCTAGTGCTGCAATGTATTTACAGTCATTACGGGCGATGAGGTTGAGCATATCAGTAAACAGATGGCTACTATCGGCTAATAATAGATTTTGTGGATCATGCTGGTTCAGTGCCCAAATCATGATCGTTAAGCTTTCGTCAATATAATCACCGTTACCTAATACTAATAGTGGAACGGTGCCTTTATGAGTAATGGCAAGCATTTCTGCTGGTTTGTTTTTTAGTGAAATATCACGTATTTCTACATTTTGTTCAGCAAGGCGTAGACCTAAGCGTGCCCGAATGGCATAGGGGCATTGCCGTAGCGTATAGAGTATAGGTTGTGTCATTCATCCCTCCGAAAGATTCTGTCCTTTAATATAATTAAGTTTAGTGCAAATATTAATAAAGAAGACATTAGCTCCATTCTTCGCTGTATTGCTACTTAATATAACGATAATAATTCTATTTGTAATAGTGAAGCTATGGGTATATTAGATATAGAGTTTACAAATATTATATAGGGATATTATGAGTGATTTATCTATAAGCGATGTACTTGAACAGCGTCGCCAGCAGCAATATCAGGCGTTCATGTATCAGCCAATGCCAACCGCTGAGATGCGTATTGCTGATTTGAAGATATTAAAACAATTAATTACCCAGCATCAACAACAGATTTGCCAAGCAATTACAGCTGATTTTGGCTGTCGATCTGCTAGTGAGACGGCATTATTAGAAATATTTACTTCGTTAGAATCTCTTAATGACGCTATCAAGCAGGTTAAAAGATGGATGAAACCTCAGCGTCGACATACTTCTTTATGGTTTCAACCAGCTAAAAATAGGCTTATCCCACAGCCTCTAGGCGTTGTTGGCATTATTGTGCCATGGAACTACCCCTTATTTTTGACTATTGCGCCGATGGTCGCTGCACTGGCTGCGGGTAATCGAGTGATGGTTAAAATGTCAGAAAACTCTCAACATTTATGTCAGTTACTACAGCAATTATTTGCGGATGTATTTAGTGATGAGAAAATTTGCATTATTGCTGAAGAGGGACAAACGGGGATTGCTTTTTCAACGTTGGCATTTGATCACTTGATTTTTACCGGTTCGACTACCACAGGTAAAGCGGTCATGGCGGCTGCGGCAACTCATTTAGTCCCCGTTACACTAGAGCTTGGCGGTAAGTCACCAGTTATTCTAGCTGATGATTATGATGTGCATAAGGCCTTGACGAGAATACTTGGTGGTAAAGTATATAACAGCGGTCAAACTTGTGTTGCTCCTGATTATCTACTGATCCCTGAAGGGTTAGAAAGTGAGCTTATTAAACAATCACAAGCAATAATGGCGCTGCGGTTCAGTGATATTCAACATCCTGATTACACTTCAATTATTGATGATACTTCTTTTTCCCGCTTGTGTGATACCGTTGAAGATGCCGTTGAGCAGGGAGCAAAGGTGATTAATTTGATCCCTAATTCTGAACCTGACTCAAAACAACGTAAATTTCCATTGCAGCTTGTTTGTCAGCCAACAGACTCGATGACGGTGATGCAGCGAGAAATTTTTGGGCCTATCTTACCGGTCGTGACTTATAAAACGCTCCAACAAGCATTAGATTATATTAATGCGAGAGAGCGACCATTAGCACTGTATTTATTTAGTAATGACAAAGCAGTTCAACAGCAAGTATTAAACCAAACTCGTTCAGGTGGGGTTGCGTTGAACGATGTTATGTTACATGTTGCGCAAGAGGATTTGCCTTTTGGTGGTGTCGGGCACAGTGGTATGGGGCATTATCATGGTCGTGATGGTTTTGAACGGTTATCAAAAATGCGTCCAGTGATGTACCAAGCGGCTTTAAGCTCAACTAAGTACCTTTATGCGCCTTATGGACAAATAGGTAAGCGATTAATTAACTTTATTATAAATAGAAAGCTATCTCGTTATGAATGATGAAATAATAATTACGTATATAGGGTTCTGGCAGCGAGTGTTAGCTAGTTTGGTTGATACCGCTATTTTAGCCTTGATTAGTGCACCGTTAATGTATTTAGTCTACGGTGAAATGCACCCTCAAACTGATACGTTTATCATTGGACCTATGGACGCCATTATTAATTATATATTACCGTTTGTAGGTGTGATTTTATTTTGGATTTATAAATCAGCCACACCAGGGAAAATGGTGATCAAAGCACAGATCGTTGATGCTAAAACAGGCTATAAGCCAACAGTGAAACAATCAGTGATACGTTATTTAGGCTACTTTGTGTCAACCATTCCTCTAGGACTTGGTTTAATGTGGGTTGGTTGGGATAAAAGAAAGCAAGGTTGGCATGATAAATTAGCCAATACCATTGTCGTTAAACGGTATAAATAAAACAGTATTAAAAATACAAGAAAGCCGCTATTGATCGTTTCAACAGCGGCTTTCTTTATTCTCAAATACAGTCAGAATTACTTCTTAGTGTAAGCTGAGATGATCACCATTTGCACACCGTCGGCACGGCCTTGGATGTGAAGTGGGTTATCAGTCAAGCTGATGTTACGTACTGGCGTACCACGCTTGATAACCATACTTGAACCTTTAACTGGTAGATCTTTAATGATAGTTACGCTATCACCAGCTTGAAGGATAGCACCGTTTGCATCACGGGTAGGGATTGAAGCTTGTTCTTCTTCAACAAGACCTTTTTCAGCCCATTCTTTAACGTCATCTTCTACATACATCATGTCAACGAGATCCATTGCCCAATCAGTTTTAGTCGAAAGACGCTTAAGTTGGCGATATACCATAACTTGAACAGCAGGAACTTGACTCCACATGGTGTCGTTTAGACAACGCCAATGGTTTTCGTCAGTTGTTTCTGGATTTTCAAGCTGACCACGGCAAGTATCACAAAGTAGTACACAACAACCCGCGCTCTTGTCTTCAGAAGCAGGAACAGCGTATACCGCTAGATTGTTTTCAGAAGAACATAGCTCACATTTTGATTCACTACGCGTTTTTAATGCTTGTTCGATAGTCATGGGAATTGTCCATTGATTTATTGTGCCAATATTATGCCGTTCTATTGTACAGAATAAAAGTAAACTAGTCCCTGAACACGAAATTTATAGTACAACAGACTGTTTAATATCCATTCGGCTTTATTTTGTTAACTCAGTTGTATCAGTTAATAATCACTTTTAACTATTAAGTTACGTAACTTACGATAACTTTTGAGATGGAAACTGCGTGATAAAACAATTTGTATGCTGGTGGCATTTGCATTTACATAAAAAAAACGAGTCTTATCGCAGCGTATTCGTTTCGATCTGCAGCTGATAAATGAGAAGGGTAAGCTACAGCAATGATGACTCAGGCAAAGGAAAACAAGGATGTTTCTGTATAAATATAGTACGTTAATGCTAGCGATTACAGTAAGTGTGATGACTCCTGTATACGCATCCATAGATGTAGCAATGTTGTCTAATACTGTTTCACCGTATGTTGTCGGTGGCGATGATGTTGATAGTAATACTCCTGCTAGTGAAAATTTTATGGCGTCACTGCGAAATAATAAAGTAGCAGAAAAGCCTTTTTGTGGTGCAACGGTTATTAATGATCAGTGGGTATTAACAGCTGCTCATTGTGTGGTAACAGGCAGTGGTGAAAGTACCGTAGTGATAGCACCTTCAGATATTACCATTACGGTTGGACTAATAGATAACAGTCGACCATTAGAAAATCACATATTTTCAGCAACTCATGTAGTGGTATATCCTGACTATAGTCCTGAGGCAATCATAAAAACAACCACAGAGAGTAATAACCAGGTTACAACTGAAGTTATTACTACTGTGTTAGATAATGATGTTGCGTTGATCCGTGTTAATCGTAAGTTTAGTCGTGTTGGCCAAGTTAATTTACCTACGCAAGAGCAGGCTATAGACATTGAAAAAAAATTAAACCAACAATGGAATAATAGTGATTTTCAAGGTTCGACAATACATGATAAAAATCTCAAGGTACTCGGTTGGGGAGTAACCGATCCGTCAGGAAGTAGTGACTCAGCTTCTGATACTTTGCAACAAGCAATGCTAAGCCTATTTCCTATAGATCTGTGCTATAACCGCCTTGAATCCAATGAGCATCCTGGGTTAATAATTGATAACCCAGCAAATATTACTAAATTATGTGCATTACCATCTGAGATCTCAGGCTATATAGACAATACGCCTTATGGTATTGATGCTTGTTTTGGTGATAGTGGGGGGCCAATCTTGGCTCAAGATGATAATGGAAAATGGTTTCAAATAGGTATTGTTAGTGAGCTAAAATGTGGATCGATGACACTACCAAGTTTTTATGCTCGTGTAGGTACCTATACTAATTGGATTGCTGATAACATAAGTAAAGTGCCAAGTAATCCAATTACGCCACCTGATTTCCTTGCTGATAAATATGATGATACTGACAGTGAAGATTGTAATGATAGTCTTTCAGCGAACAATTGTAATATAGGTAAAGATCGCGATAGTGGCGGTAGTTTTAGTTTTATTGGCTTATTATTGCTTTGCAGTGGTGTGTTTTTTAGACGTTTAAGAATTTAAATAGCATAGATGCAGGAATAAGAATGTAATTAAACCAACACTAATAATAGATTTTTTTTATATTAAACTGGAAGTCTGTTTTATCATCAGACTTCCAGTTTTTTTATCTATTAAACAATAGCTTGTTTTTATGTTTTTACATTTTAAATATTTATTGAACTCGTTTTTATTTTATATCAAAGGCGGTGGGTTATCGTTGATAATTTTGTGAATAGTATAAGAAATCAATGTATAAGTTACATTTAATTAACAATTGAAGTCTTTTGGGTATCGAAATAAAGTAATAAATTAGTTGATTTTTATTGTAATTAGATTTAAGAAAATGCGTTGTTTTTATTAATTTCATTAAATATCAGTGTGTTATATTTTTTGTTCTCAGTTTGGAATATATTTTAAACTAATTATATGATGTTTTATTATTTTATCCCCAAAAACAGCGTTATCCACAGAAGCTGTGCATAACTCTGTGGGAAATGCGCTAAAGCTAGATTTGGTGCAGCCTCTGGTAAAGTCAATATATAGTTAATTGAAATTTATTAATAACGATAAATTTATTGATTTAGTTCAATGATCAAACAGAAAGCGTATTTTGTGCATTCGGCATTCAAATAAAGTTTAATATTTAAAATTTTAAATTATGAGTAAGCCGTTATTGGAATCTAAATGTTGATATTATGTTTCTAAATATAGCAACTACAGCATTTGTTTTTGGGATAAGGTTTATTCGGTAGTTGAAGATATTCCATATGCGAATTTAGAAGTAAAATAGTGTGAGCTATGTATTGAAATGAATGATATTTTTTTATTTTGGATGCCAAAATAATTATATTTAGCGGCTATCCATTATTGATGTTGTTATTTGTAATGGCTTCATTCCTTTACAGTAGAGCGCTGTATGTCATTCTCA
>NZ_LN794354.1:0-113194 GCF_000613045.3 Photobacterium kishitanii
ACATTCAGCCTCAATGATTAGGCAAACATCAACCAGTTGAAATTAAATAACATTTTATTTCAATGACTTATAAAAACAACGGCTTCACTTTAATCATCAACTAAAATGCTTATAACAGTGATTAAACTGAACATTCAGCCTCAATGATTAGGCAAACCCCAACCAGTTAAAATTAAATAACATTGTATTTCAATGACTTATAAACACAACGGCTTCACTTTAATCATCAACGAATAAGCTTGCAACGGTGATTAAACTGAACATTCAGCCTCAATGATTAGGCAAACATCAACCAGTTGAAATTAAATAACATTGTATTTCAATGACTTATAAACACAACGGCTTCACTTTAATCATCAACGAATAAGCTTACAACGGTGATTAAACTGAACATTCAGCCTCAATGATTAGGCAAACACCAACCAGTTGAAATTAAATAACATTTAATTTCAATGACTTATAAACACAACGGCTTCACTTTAATCATCAACTAAAATGCTTATAACAGTGATTAAACTGAACATTCAGCCTCAATGATTAGGCAAACCCCAACCAGTTGAAATTAAATAACATTTATTTCAATAAGTTACAAACACAACAGCGTCACTTTAATCATCAACGAATAAGCTTACAGCGGTGATTAAACTGAACATTCAAACTCAATGATCAAGTACAACCCTAAGCCTGCTGATAAAAGATAAAACTGACAATTCTTTCAGTAACTTAAGACAAAGTAAGTTTTAATATTAGCAATATTGTTAATAATTAAACTCAATATCTACTAAGAATAACTAGCTATCTCAATAATTGAATTAATAAATGAATCAGAACAGGTCTAGTAAAGATTAAACTCAAGTTTCGACGATGTTTATTATAGTGAATTATGCCTAAATAGAACCTTATAACGGTTATTAAATCTGAAGACTAAATTCATCAAGTCTAAAACTGATTAAACTCAACTTGTTTTCTTCTTGATTAAAGTCATATAATAGAAGTTAGAGATTTTTGGTACGTGGAAACATACTTAATGTATATCTTTATTAAAACTTTTTAGTATTTAAAAGAAACAGATGCTCAAACTGTGGATAACTCTGTGCATAACGTGTTAATTCTAAAAAGATCAGTTGCTGAGTTTCTAAGATCAGTTGCTAAGTTCCTAAGATCAGTTGCTGACAAGGTAATGATCAGTAGATGATTAACTAGTGATCAGTGGTTAATTAGGTATAGATCACTGAATCAGAGAGTTTATAACTCACTGATTTAAAATAGCTTTACCAATAAAAAGCATAGAGCATATCTAATATCTAATATCTAATATCCAATATAAAAATCTTATTATAGGAAA
Organism: Photobacterium kishitanii; assembly: GCF_000613045.3. Lineage (NCBI taxonomy): Bacteria > Pseudomonadati > Pseudomonadota > Gammaproteobacteria > Vibrionales > Vibrionaceae > Photobacterium > Photobacterium kishitanii. The sequence goes on from NZ_LN794354.1 coordinate 1,346, forward strand.
CAGGAGTTTTTTAATGATCTATTTTGACACTACCCATCAAAGCTATATAGAAGAAATACGAGTTGGTAGTGATGGTCCAATTATATTAATTGATGAAACAATATCGTCAATAGATCAACTAAATACGTCATTGATAACAAATCTCCAAATCCAACGTTTAAATATTCTAATTGAACAAAGTATTAAAAAAAACAAAAAGTGTTGGTCAGCAAATGAATTATCAAAATTGTTTAATATAAAGATCAACACAGCTAGGCCAATATCTCATCAACTTAAAAAAGCAGGTATCTGTAGAAAAGAAAAAAGGTTTTTACATAAAAACTCACGTAATGGATCTTTGTATGTAATTAGTACTGCTCAAGATCATTACGGAATTACAAAAAAATCCACAATAAGTGAATATGATTTAGCTATCATTGATTGTAATAACAGACATTTAATTGAAACAGGTGATGCTAATCCATTAAAAACACCAACACGGAGCATCAACGAACACGGATTGCTTAGTCAAGTTATTAATACATGCTATCTACCTAAGCATACTTCTTTTGCGGACGTTTTACCTGCATCGAAACAAAATCTTAATAATCAACAGTATGAACGTCAGCATAGTGATAATTTTCGATCTCAAGTTACAGCAACTAAAAACACGTACGATATTGCTCGACCAGAAAATTTACGTTTCCTTTACATTATTATAAATTTAACAATAAATTATTTTGAAACACACTCTAAACAATTTCTAGTTAAAGACCATATTGAAGCTGTTTGTAGCATTGATCGTAATCAAGTTTTAACGTGGCTAATGGTTAACGATAATAAATATTGGAAAACCTATATTGATGAAAGTTTAGAAATTTGGGCTAATACAGAATTTAGTGGTTATGAATTTTCTGAAGGTAATTGGATCTCTGAAACGAAGAAACCATTTTTTAGAATAGCTAAACGTTTAAGAAATAGAGAATCTGCTAAGTTTGCACAAGTTTATGTTCTTCAGTGGGATGCTGATATATTAAAATATATTTTAAGACAAAAAGGACCATACTTACTGCCATGGACAATCATGGCTGGGTCTGATTTTACTTTTTTAATTTATATTGAAGCACGAAAAAAATGGCCTGGAAAGTCATCTTCTAAACAGAAGATAAAACTTGATTCACAAGATCTGATGGATATTTTTCCTGTTATGATTAGTGGTGATAAACAAGTTCCTAAAACAACAGAACAATTTTCTCATTTTGTCGTATCTTCTCTTCATGAACATGCAACAAAATTTACTAAGTATATCGTGAGTCATGAGAAATATGACTTTAACAACAAAGATACTGTTGCATTTTATGATCGAGATTATAAGCAAGTTGCTATTAATGAAGTCTTAAAAAACAAGCACTTAATTGCGCGTGTTAAAGCTCATCTTGGTGGTATAACATTTAACTTTGTAATAGATGGTATTGGTCGAACAAAAAGAACATATTTAGATATATCATATTTCTCTGCTGATGTGATCAAAGAGTCAATTCCGGCACGTATTTTACCTTTAGTGACAAAAGGGGAAGAACTTGATAAAAAACAATTATCTCAACGTCGATTCTATAGTGTGTCGCCTCAAGTGCATGCGCTTGATAATATATTATTTAATGTAGATAAAATTGTTAATCCTGGTTTTACAATTAGTGATGTTTGCGGTGATGTATCGTATCAACTAATCTCAGAAGAGGTAAAAGACACATTAAAATCTGACAGATTACAACCAGCTCTTGCTGCAGCTGGTCCGATGTTAAATGAACATATCATTGATTTTGATCCTGAAGTAGTAAAACAGGCTCCATTTATTGAGTCTAAAAAAGTAAGGAATTTTCATGCAAAGCGAATTCAAATTGCTAAATTTCCAGCAAAAGAAATATTAAAAACGCATTTATGGTTAAGTGTGCCTAAAACTGAATTTAAGGAAACTCTAACAATATATTCAAATGATCAAAGAATTAAAAATATTGTCAGTGAGTTAGCTGTAACATCTGGAGATTTTGAAGATAGAATCTATAAACGTATAGTTTGCGCACTTGAGGCTATTCATCCGTTGCGTATTGGTGACTACATTATTACGCTAGATGTAATGAAAAATATATTTAACGCGTTAAACGGTATGATAGAAAAATCTAAGAATTTAAAATATCTGGATGAGTTATATATATTGATTACACATAACAAAAGACATATCGTAAAATATAGTGAGACAATCAATCCTATTGAAGATCCCTCAGCTTTCGCCAATGCATTTAAACACTATATTAAGTAAGCAATAGAGCATCGATTGATTACAAAAACATTATGCATCATTACTCATAATAATCCTGTACTTCATTTTATCAGTGCTTACCTAGCGGTGCTATTGGTTGGCTAATAAATAAAGTAAGGCTACAGACAGATGCGTTGAATCATAGTAAGCCATAATTCTACCGACATTGGATTGCTAGGCGTGATAAGAAAAAACAGCTAAATTAATATTTTTACTTATAAAAATCGAGCATAGCCTTAAGCTCTGCTCGGTATTTTATTTTGAGATACAACATCAGTAGTGTAAAGACGATTAACGTTTCCTACACCATTGATGATATCAGTTCTCAAGTTAAACTATGAAAGTTTATAGGTTAGCGATTTATTATTTACGTTTTGTTTGTGTTTTTTTAGCGTATTTGTTTAGATCAGATAAAGATAGTCCTTGTTCTGAAAGTGCTGCGATAGCTTGTTCATACTTTTTGACTCGAGCTTTTTCATTTTCGATATTTTTGGCTTCTTGTTGTATAATTTTATCTTGTACTGATAATAGATTATTGATCATTATTTCTACATCACTGGAAGAATAGTTAGCGACAAACTTTTTAGTCGTTCGAATTTTAAGGAGAATACCAGCAGTGATTATTTCTTTTATATTGTTATTGTTTTGTGTGGTCATGTTTGCTCTCTAATGTTGTGTCTATACGTTTTAATTATTATTAAATTAATAATGGTTTTTTTATTTAATATTAATGGGTTATGATTTTTCGTGCACGAATGTATAGTTATCGTATTTTATTTTGTTAATATCAATTAATGCAGATCCACCATTAAGTATGGATATAAATCGGATCTCCTTTCTCATTATATCGCTTGTGCAAATATTTTTTCCTCTAACAACATCATCTCCTTTTACTGTTACTAATGAATGATTCTCTACATTAACGCCACCAGTAATTGTATTACAACCAAATGATGCTGATATCTTGTAATGATCGCCGTCTTTTCGCAAATTTATCAATGGAGCAATTTCTTCATATTTCTCATAGCCTTGAAGGTAAACTGCATATACTCCTGAATAATCAATATCTCTTTTAATTATCGGATTTTTATTGTTATTTTTAAACATCAAGTTAGGTTTATCATGACTACCTCCAGTTGAACAACCAACGGCAAGCAATAATGATCCAAAGTATACTTTTATTTTGCTCATATTATTCCATAATAAATGCATAAGAATGCACAGATAAATTGCAGGCAAATTATGTTATATGTCTAAATTTTAGTAATATTATATTTTATTGAGATTACGTTAACCTTATCAATTAAGTCAATCCCTTTTATAATAAGTCTGATTCTTCTAGATTCAAGGTTGGTTTTGAAATTGAGTTAGGATTTTTGTATGTCAAAAGACAAAAAAGGCCGCCTAGGCGACCTTTTTAATCAATTTATTTAGCTACAATTCAAAAAATGATAAGTCAAAAAGTGAAATATTTATATAATGCAGATTTAGATATTAATGTTTGTTTGTTGCATTTTGTGTATCACAGGCACCCAAAGCAGCTGAAACAGAAATCGCAGGAACTAATAAGTAATCAGTTGAACAAGACTTATCTTTGTTAAAAGAAGTACCAGTACAACCAGTAAGAATAGATGCCGCAGCAATAACAACAAAAGCGAACTTAGCAGTAATTAATTTCATTTCATTTAATTCCAATAAAGAGGTATTTTTGCCACTATACCATTGTGGCATATAAGATCAATAACCTATAAGTTAATTATTGCTAAAGATATTTATAATTGTTCTCTAATATAAGCGATATTTAAATGGTGATTAGTGCAAGCTGTTGAAAAATATATGATTTTTGGTGTTTTTGTGTCGATTGTTATTTTTTATAATCATAGTCTTATTCATAAAGATATTCATTTACTTTATTCTGTGCTCACATAAGTTGATAGTCTCTATTAGGTCACCAAAATTATCGATGGCATGAGAGTCGTTGAGCTGTTTATATTGTTAAATTTATTATATTTCAATCTGTTATATGTGTCGGCAGAATTTATTGATGTTGTAGTGATCGGCTATTTAGGCGGTATTTTAAGTTAATTAAGTAAATATTAGCAATTTATCATTTTCCGTAGCCCTATCGTTCATCCCCCAATGTTTTAATGTAATTAATTAGTGTGTGAGAAAATACATTATAAATCAATAATAATATTAATTACTTTTTGGGTAGGGACGTACCAGGGTGTAGAAACTTGTAATTATTGATACTACATGTTTAGTGAGTTTCGTATTCGATTGAGATTAATGTGTCTTTTAGTAGGTATCAGAGGTGTATTTCATCGTTCATCTTTTTTAGTCAAAGAATTCTTAGCTATCTTGTTTGAGTTTTTTTAGCTTTCATTCTCGGTGTTACAAGCGCGAGTTCGGGGAGGATTGTTAGTTTGGCGCACAGAATTACAGTATCAATATTGTAGGGTTTTTAATTTTTTATATATAAATCATGATATTAAGTTTGAATATGCATTGTTGTATCTCAGTGCTCCCTGTGATGTTTTCTTTGACAATGAATGTACTCATTTTATTGATTTTATTAATGCCAATTGGTTGTAATGTAGTTGTTTATTTTGATATTAATAATGAGCTTTGGTTATCAACTGAATGTTAGGTAAAAAAATTTATTTCTGCTTGCTAAATGAGACAGTAAAGATTTATTCTATATCGTTATATAACATAATAATTATACGGACCCTTTTATGAGCAAAGATCTTTCAATTCTTGTTGTGGACGATTTTGCAACTATGCGTCGAATCGTTAAAAGTCAACTTAATGAACTTGGGTATACAAATGTTGATGAAGCTGATGATGGTGCAACTGCATTACCATTACTTCAAACTGGTAAATATCAGTTTTTAATAACTGATTGGAATATGCCAACAATGAGTGGTTTGGATTTACTAAAAAATGTTAGGGCAAACCCGTCAATAATGCATATTCCTGTAATGATGATCACTGCCGAAGCAAAGAGAGATAATATTATCGAAGCCGCTAAAGCTGGTGTGAATGGCTATATTGTTAAACCATTTAATTCAAAAGCATTAAAAGAAAAAATTACAGCCGTTTTGTCTCGTATGTAATGAACCAAAAATAATAAGGAAAATATGATGAGCATCGGTATACAACAGAATAAGCCATTGCTATCACTAGATCAGCTTCAACAGATTCAAGATTTTATTGAAATGGATATGATTGAAGATGCTAATAATATTATTTCTGGTGCTGTGCAAAAACAAAATAAAGAAGAATTATTTAATGGTGTAGGCATGTTGACGCGTGAAGTGCATGATGCTTTACATAATTTTGTACAAGATATGCGACTTCAAGAGTTAGCCTCAATTGAAATGCGAGATGCACGGACTCGACTTAACTATGTTATTAACATGACAGAAGATGCTGCTAATAGAACGATGGATAATGTAGATATTACATTAAATGTTATTTTAGAAATCGGCAATGTAATTGCAAGTCTTACAAATCGATGGGATACCTTGATGTCTAAAGACATTAGCATCGATGAATTTAGAACACTTGTATATGATCTGGATTCTTTTATAAAACTGACAAAGCGAAATACAGCTATAAGTACCGAAAAATTAAACGATATCATTATGGCGCAAGAGTTCCAGGATATAAGTGGTCAAATAATAAAGAAAGCCATTAATTTGACCATTGAAGTCGAAGATAGTCTTGTAGAACTACTAAAGTTATTTAAAGTAGATCTTGAGGATTGCTCTGTTAATCATATTGTGCCTGAACTAGAGGGGCCTGTACCTACTGGCGAATATCGCGATGATATTATGGGTAGCCAAGATGATGTCGATGATCTTCTTTCAAGTCTAGGATTTTAAGGAGACAATTATGGATTTTGGATTAGATGCTGAAATTTTAGATGATTTTCTTATTGAAGCTGGTGAAATATTGGACCTGCTTTCAGAGCAACTGATTCAATTAGAACAAGCGCCTAATGATGCTGATTTGTTAAACTCAATATTTAGAGGTTTTCATACAGTTAAAGGGGGGTCTGGTTTTTTGAGTTTAACCCCAATGGTAGACTGTTGCCATGGTGCTGAAAATATATTTGATGTGTTAAGAAATCATAAAAGAACGCTTACACCAGAGCTTATGGACATTATTTTATTGGCACTAGATGCTGTAAAAAATATGTTTGAAGAACTGCAAATGGGAAATTCTGAATTAGCGCCAGTGAGTGAAGAACTTATTTCGCAGCTACATAAGTTTTCTGAACCAGAAACAGAAGATGAAAGCTGTAATTTACATGTTGTCGATATTACAGAAGAAGCTGTTTTTAATAAGCACTGTAGTTTAGAGGACAGCGGACTGGACAATGTTGGTATCGATAATTTATCTAATCACAAATTTCAGCTACTTCTGGATTCAATAGATAATAATACGAATACACAAGACTTAATAACAAGTGAATTAAATCAATTTGATGCTGATGCTGATGCTGATGCTGATGCTGATGCTGATGCCGAGATTACCGATGAAGAATTTGAGAGGTTATTAGACGAACTTCATGGTAAAGGTAACGGACCTGTTATTCAGCAACCGACATTAGTTACTGCTGCAATAAAACAACCACAAGTAATAGCTACGCCAAAAAAACATGAAACAACAGTACGAGTGGAAACGAGTACTCTTGATGATATTATGAATATGGTTGGAGAATTAGTACTTGTTAGAAATAGGCTTTTAGCACTTAGTTCATCAAATTCATCAAACAATGAAGAAATGTCAAAAACCATAGCTAGCTTGGATATAGTTACTGCTGATCTACAATCAGGAGTTATGCGCACACGGATGCAGCCAATTAAGAAGGTTTTTGGAAAATTCCCTCGAGTTGTTAGAGATTTAGCAAGAACATTAGATAAGAAAATAGAACTTACACTTGTTGGTGAAGATACAGATCTTGATAAAAATCTTGTAGAAGCTTTAGCCGACCCGCTAGTTCATTTAGTCAGAAACTCTGTTGATCACGGTATTGAAATGCCATCTGAGCGCTTAGCTAAAGGTAAGCCAGAGACCGGGGTTATTATTTTATCTGCATCACAAGAAGGTGATCACATCTTGCTCTCAATTCAAGATGATGGCGCTGGTATGGATCCAGAGAAACTAAAAAATATAGCTATAAACCGTGGCATTCTTGATGAAGAAAGTGCAGCAAGAATGACGGATGAAAATGCATATCAGTTAATTTTTGAACCTGGTTTTTCTACAAAGACTGAAATTTCGGATATATCAGGACGTGGCGTTGGAATGGACGTCGTTAAAACTAGCCTGATTAAGCTAAGCGGAACGATTACAGTTAAATCTGAGTTAGGTAAGGGCTCCATTATTGAAATAAAAGTGCCATTAACATTAGCTATTTTACCGGCATTAATGATTGGGGTACTTTCAAATAAATTTGCGTTACCACTAACGAATGTGAAAGAAATTATAAACATTCAATCGAAAGAAATCAGTATTGTGGGTGGTTTTCACACGATTTACGTTAGAAATAAACCAATCCAGTTGTTTTATTTGGAAGATTGGTTATGTAAGTCGACAGCGAATATGAATAGCGATAAAAGCCGACATGTCATTATCACTCATTGCGGGAACGAGACTTTTGGGTTTGTGGTTAGTAATTTAGTCGGTCAAGAAGAGGTTGTAATTAAGCCGCTTGATAATCTTCTTAAAGGTACGCCTGGAATGGCTGGAGCTACAATTACCAGTGATGGTGGAATTGCATTGATTATTGATATTCCTGCTTTGGTAAAACATTATATTGGAAATTAATCATAAGCTGACATGATTTAGTGCCAGCATTATTAATAAAATTTTAGGAATAATAATATTAATGAAACCTGAAAAAATAGAAGATGCGAATAGCGCAAATGAGCAAATTCAGTGGGTAACATTTAACCTTGAAAATGAAATCTATGGCATTAATGTTATGGATATACAAGAAGTGCTAAGGTTAAGTGAAATTGCTGACGTACCTGGGGCTCCAGATTTTGTTATGGGGATTATTAATCTGCGTGGCAAAGTGGTTACTGTCATTGATACTCGTAAGTGCTTTAATTTAGACTCAGCAACCATTACCGACAACTCACGTATTATGATTGTTGAGTCAGCTGATAATGTTCTTGGGTTGCTTGTAGATAGCGTTGCAGAGGTGATTTACCTCAATCGTTCACAAATCGATCGTGCACCTAAAGTTGGCGCAGACGAAAATACTATGTTAATTGAAGGTGTCGCAAAGTTAGATGACAATATTATTATTCTTTGTAATATTGAAAACTTACTCGCAAAAGATGAGTACAAAGAATTAACAAACTTAGAGTAAATAAGAACGATATGACTGAATTGCTTAGCAATGAAAATCAAAGAACCCAGCTAATGGGTCAAAATAGGATGGAGTTTCTTCTATTCAAGCTTGATAACTCTACTCAGAGCTACGCTATCAATGTATTTAAAGTGAGGGAAGCTCAACCTTGTCCTAAGCTAACCCGTATACCATGTATGCACCAATATATAAGGGGAGTCGCACATATACGGGGACAGAATATATCTATTATCGATTTACGTGCAGCGAGTGGTGGTCAACCTATAGATGAGACATCTGAGGCCTTTGTAATAATTACAGAATATAATTCAACAGTACAAGGCTTTTTGGTTGCGAGTGTTGACCAGATAATTAATCTTAATTGGAAAAATATACTACCACCACCAGAAGGTCTTGGTAAAAATAACTACCTTACCTCTGTTGCTCAAGTTGGAGATGATTTAGTTGATATTATTGATGTGGAGAAGATTTTGGATGAAATAAACCCCAATAATATTAACATATCAGACGTTATAAATAATAAAACTATACCTGATAACTTGGAGGGGAAGTTTATATTTATTGCTGATGACTCATCAGTGGCGAGACATCAATTAAAAAGAACCATTAATGAAATGGGGATTGATGTTATTGAGGCCCACAATGGCGCAGAAGCATTAGAAATGTTACATGAGATCAATAATACTGAAAACCTACGAGAAAACCTGCTAATGGTGATTAGTGATATTGAAATGCCAAAAATGGATGGATACACATTATGCTCTACGATTAAAACATCTGAAGAGCTTAAAGATATTTATGTCATTTTGCATAGTTCTCTATCAGGTATTTGTGATAATTCTGTCTTTGATAAATTTGGCGCCAATGATTTTATTCCTAAATTTTCACCTGATGTTTTAACGGATGCAATAATTGCTGGAATATATGCGATTAGGTAGATTTCCTCTTATATCAGGATAGTTACTATCTCTTGTCTTGTTAGGCCAAAAGGAATAATCCCAGTAGATACTGGGATTATGAATTTATTTAATAATGTCATTTAATGCTTTGATTAGATCATCAATTTGATTATCAACTTCTTTCAGCTCTTGTCGCATTTTTATTGTGACCTTGCTTTCATTGGAAGTGATTGCATCTTCAATTGATGTATTAGGGCTGACCCCTTGTCTTTTTAGACCATAGCGTAGATCTCTACGTTCAGCTTTTTTTAATAAAAGCATGGTCTTAGTATAACTTTCAGCACCTTCGTTTTCAGCTTTTTGTAGTTCTTCTTCTATAAAGCGACTTAGTTGCTTAACTTCTTTCTTCAGCTTCTTAATACGATCAGGTAGTGGTACTGGAGTGCGACCTGCTCGAGGTTTCGTGCTGGGCACATTTTGTTCATTTTTTAGTTGTTGAGTGAGATCTTCAATAAGATTGTTAGCTTTATAGCGATCACTCATTGCTTTTTCAATCGGTTTTAGTGCAATTCTACCTGTTGCACTTGTTATAACATCCTTATTTTTCTCGAGTACTTGTTCTGGTGTTAAAATCTGAGCATTAACATCAATGGCTGCTTTTTTATACTCGTCGTAGGCTCTTTGTGCGTCAGCTTGATAACGGCATACGATGAATGATTGTGGTTTTTGAGGACGACCTGCTGTCGCTGGTTTATTCTCTTCTTCAAATGGAGTCATGCCATTTTTTGATTGCATATAAAATGACTCTATCGCTTTAATTTGTTTTCTTGTATCGATCAGAAAATCAAGGCTAGGCGGTTCGCTTGGATTTATATTATAAAGTTCTACAAGAAGCTCAATTCGTATACCTAGCTGTATATAGAAAGAGTTCAGCCATCCATTTTGCATGTCTTCAGGAAGAGTTGTTAGATCCTCAAAAATTGCCCGAGTTAACTCATCAAATCCCATGCTGTCAAAGTATTCGGCCGAGAATGCTTGTTTGGCCTCTTGGGACATAACTGAGGATTTATTTATAATGTTGGTTTTTGTTATTAATTCCTTCAGGGCGTTATTCGCCAACTCTAAATAATCTTGACCATGTTGTGGAGTATACTTATTCTTATCTGACTTCTTTTTAATATTAAGAAGTGAGTTTTCAATTTCATAAGTGAGTCGTAGGTTATCACCTTCATCCAAGAACGAGCTGCGAATGTGATCTAGATCGTATTCTTGTTTTGATGGATAGCTCGCCTTGATATAATCATTTAGTACTTTAAGTGCTTCTTGATATTTCGTTTGACTGCGAGCAACTACATTCGCGCAAAGTTGCAACTTAGGCAGTTTTGTTCGTCCCGCTTGGGCTGAAGTTCCCATAGACAGTGTAATTCCTCTGCAATTATTAATTTAATATTAATATATTAATCAAAAATAATTGTAGTGGCAATATTTTCTTTAAATAATCAATCATAAGAGGATAGCCTCTCGAATGAGTATCGTTATAATTTTAGAAGTGATTTTTTGCGAGTAAGTAATTTAGAAATAAATGAAGCTAAGAGCTTAATATAAAAAAATAATGGTTATTTTTAGTTGATATTTAACTGCAGGACTATAACTATTATTGAGTGTTTTTATTTTACACTATATGCCTAGTCGGCATTAATATAGAGGCTTTATGGCTTAGAATGCATCATTAATTCCAGTTACAGTAAGATGTTATATTCAATATATCCACAGATGAAAAATCTCTCGACTGTACTTCTGAATGCTCATTTATTTTTGAAGTAAACGTTTTCGTTAATCACGACTAAAAGCCTTTAGTAACCTTATTCAGGTGCTGAAAGTCTCTGAAAAACGGCTTTGCGAGGGTATTATCCTAACATTTTTAATTGATGTTAGGAATTATAATTAGCATTAGAGTTTTCGTTGTTCACTGATTATCTGGTAGTGACATAAGATATCTTTAGCTAATTGGCCTTATGGCGAATAAATCAATCTATGGTAGCCTCGTAGTTCCATTTTATTTAGTAAGGGATAAAATTTAATTATTAACACATTTTAACCCGATTCGTTAGAATATAAGTCGATCTGGCCTTATATATACTCCTATAAGGAATTTTTAGACTATTTATAAGAAGGATCAGGTGAGTTTGCGACTTAATGTTGACAGGAACGGTATTCTTCTATGGATCCTAATTAAGTATTAATTGCATGAAATTTAAGCAATGTTGTTTTTACTACTTGTATAAGTATCTTCAGAACTTTATCACAAGAAGAAAAAGCGAAATTTCGTTAAAATGAGCAGCTCTAGAATATTTGTTTTTCGTAAGGGGAAATTAACCTTTGTCCTAGAATAAGCTAATGGCACTATTTATTTTTTAATATTACTGAGTGAGTTATATTTCTGTTATTACAGAATAATGAAAAGCATAAAATATTGAAAAATGCGCTTAGCTATACTGCTAAATGGTCATAATAATTATATGATATACCGTAATAAAAGAATATCTTTAAATATTTTAGAGATAGAGTAAACAATTTAATAAGAATGTTATTTATGAAATCTGACATCGCATTAACACAAATAACTAAATTTGAGGAGATAATGCCTCTACTTATTCTTGGGTATCCAAAGAAGGTATCATCTGTCTTTCAAATAGAGGCTATTGTATCAAATCAATTATATAAATCTAAGATTGATAGCTTTATGAATACGTATCTAAATGTACTGCTTCCCGCAAAAAAAGAATTGTTATCTGAAATATCTACTCTTAATAAAAATAAACATATAATTTTTGAGTACGCAGTCGAATTTAAAAGTATTGATAATAATGGGATAAATAGTAATCCAATAGATATCGCTACCGATATTGAGGTTAATTTGATAGCTCAAGGGATAATTCCGAAGTTTACGTGTTATAACTCTTTGATTTCATCAGTGTTAATTGGTCATAAAAGTAAAAAACGCGAACAATTATTTAATGATTTACTTGGTGACTACAATAATTATATCTTCGATCTAAGAAATGGGGATGGTATTATTGATAGAAATAAGGATCAGCTAGCGGCATTTAATAATCTGTGGTTATACACTACAGATGTACTCATTAGTTCGATTATAGAATTGATCGATGCAATAGAACTGGCTAAGTCAAGAATATCTATTCATATCTTGAGAGGGATAGAGTGGGGGGCTGGAGTCAAAAGTAATGTATACAATAATCATGATCCATTCTTAATCGATCGTTATATTAACAGTCTAATTGTTCAATCAAAAATGGCTGATAATTATTTAAAAGTGATGCTGTAAGGGAGTTCTTTTGTTGACTTTTTGATAATAAGTCGTGAATAGTTGCTCTATTGTTAGTTTATTCAAACTATATTAGAACGCGTTGTATACCAGTAGTCGTTTTTAACAATCTGGTTGAGGTTCACGAATAGATTTTCACTTGAGTACTATAATCATCTTAGCTAGATAGCAATGGTTGTTCATGCTTTATTTACATGTATAATTCGCTAATTATATCATTGGAAAATTACTTTCAGTGAAGCAAATAGTTGAAAAGGTGATTTTTAGTGATAAATTTAAATGATTATCTGGATAGTAATTTGTCGGTAGTTCAGTTGATTGAGGTTATTGAAAAATTAACGAAGAATATGGCGAATTCATCATATGTGGTGGAAGAGTACTCGCTGATATCAGAAAAAACACAATATTTAAAGCAAGCTGCAGATGCTATCATCGTAAAAAACGAGTTAGCTTGTGTAGATGCTGGTGATGAGCCGGAACTGTACAGCCTTCACAATATTGAGACTGGAGAAATTGAGTCAAGTAATTTCTATTGTACATATGCTGCTGCTTTCGTTGGTTTATCACTTGAGGCGAGTTATCGAGGCATATTAAGCTATCAAATAAAGAGTTTTGATTATGAATAATTACTTATCCTACTCAATCAGACGTTAATGAATGGGGTTTCAGCCATTTTCTATTAAAGCACTTTCAAACTGCTTATGATGGCCTTAGCTTAATATGGATTATTTCACCATGGGATTGTTGTTTCAAACTGACGCTGTTTTAAGTGATGTATTTCAAGGTTTTCATTAGTGGTGGTTCAAATATTCTTCTTTAGTCTGTTAGAGTTGTCGATCATGTGCATTTTAAAGCGTTGGTTAGCTTTATTTATCAAAAGGTGTAATCATTAAAAATAAATAAAAACACTGTAATTAATGGCATTAATTACAGTGTTTTTATTTGGCGCAGATTTAAATTCTAGAATCAGATGAAAAGATAGCAAGACACTATAGCTATTAAATACCAGAAAAAAATTAAGATGAATGTTGATGCGGAATTATTATGGTATAAGTAATGTGTTTTATATGATGGAGTGGATCAATAATCTTTAAAAGATATGATATAGCTATAAAAAAACCGAGAAATTAATGTTCTCGGTTTTTTATTTGTATTGAGGAGTAATCAAGTTAAATGTTCAGCTTGATTACTCATCGTATTAAAGTAGTGCTGAATTACTTAAGTAATTGAGTTACTTCACTTTGCATTTGGTTTGATTGTCCTAGCATTGCTTGTGATGCTGAGTTCAATACTTTTTCTTTAGCTAATTGCATTGTAGTAGCAGCGTAATCAGTATCTTCGATGCTGCTTAATGATGCGTCAGTATTGTTTTTAACATTCTGTAGGTTATCTGATGCAAACGTTAAGCGCTTTTGAGATGCACCAAGATGAGAACGTTGCTCTGTAACAGTATCAAGAGCAGCTTTAAGAGTCGATAGAGTCTTATCTAGATCTGTTGAGTTTGTTAATGAAGCGCCTTTAAGACCTAGGCCTTCAGAGCTTAAATCAACTGTTTTTAGGAAGATATTGTCGTATGCATTACCTGAACTACCCACGTTAATAACGATATCACCAAAACCAGTTTTACCGTCAGTCGCTGTACCTGCGCCTAGACCTGTTGCAGCAGCGGCTGTACCGGCAATGTCAGTAATTGTTGACTTGGTAAATTTCGCACCATCTACTCGATCATTTGAGTCAATTTTCAAGTGACCTTCAGAGTTAATGGTTGCATTTGCATTTGCACCGGCAGCTTTTAATGACTTATTAATCGCACCAACAATATCATTTGCAGATAATGCTTTAGTACCAAAATCTACGGTGATATCCTTTGAAGTAGGTGTTGCTAAGGCATCTAAAGCTTTGTTGAAATCTGTTGCAGCTTTAGCTGCTTTCGTTGGATCTGTTTTAGCTGCAGTTGCTGAGGCTGCAGCTGTATCAGCTACAGCTTTAGCTGCGGTTGCTGCAGTAGCTGCTGTATCTGCTGCAGTTTTAGCTTTAGCTAAAGCTGCATCTGAAGGACTAGCAGTAGCTGCTGCATCTGCTGCAGCTTTAGCTGCAGTTGTTGCAGTTACAGCTGCAGTTGCTGCAGTTACAGCTTCAGCTGCAGTTTTAGGTGCTGGTTGAAGAGGTGATGTCGAAGTTACTTTAAATGTTAATTGATCGTTGCCAGCGGTAAAGGTAATTCCCTTTGAAATATCTTTATCAAATAAAGCAGAGGCTGCAGTATTGCCAGCATTGTTGATCAAAGAAATACCATTGTAATTAGCTGACTGAGCGTTACGATCTAATTCGTTTGATAGAGCACCAAACTCTTGATCCATCATATCGCGATCTTGAGTTGAGTAGGCATCATTCTTACTCATTTCAGTCAATTTAGTCATACGCTGAAGAAGTTCTTCAGTCTCTTTCATTGCACCATCCATTGTTTGGATTAAGTTAACGCCCATATTAGCGTTAGTTACTGCAGTATCAAGAGAGTTAGACTGTACTTGCATGCGTGATGCCATTGCACTACCTGCAACATCATCTGCAGCACTATTAATACGGTTACCTGTTGATAGCGCATTCATTGCTTTTGCAATACCAGTTTGTGCGTTACCTACTTGGTTTACGGCGTTACGTGATGCTGAATTATAGTTAATGCTTAGCATTTTAAATTACCTTTAAATAATTAATTATTGTTGAATTATATGAATCATATATCGGCAGTTATATTTGATTTTTTAAATGTGGTTTTTATATAAATTGATAAAACTCAGTAAAAATAATGCTAACGCATTGATATTAAGCAAAAATTCCAGTCAAACTTTTTGATGATTCTTTTTTAGTTTCAATGTTATTATTTGTTGGTCCAAAGTCTAACTGTTGATGCGGCTCTTTATTTCCGTGCTGATTTTTGTGATCTTGATTGGAATCATTCAATTTAGAGTCATTTATAACGTTAATACTGACAATTGACTCTCCACTATTTAGCAGTTTTGTATGAATATTATTTACATGCTCTCCAATTAATGTCGCAACATAGGCATCTTTGGCAACGATACTTATTTTATTTTTACCATTAGCTTCTTCAATAAGTATTTTTATTGGCCCTAAATGTCTTGGGTGGACGATAATTTCTAGCTGCTTGATATCCTTGATATTCTTACTTATGATTCTTGACAGCTCACTGCCCCATTCTTTTTCTGTGATCGGTTTATTATTAAAAAGTACAAGGTTTTTGGGATTTAACTCAACGGTTGGTGATGATTCTGACTGCGGTGATTTTTGAACAAAACCGTTTAAATCATCATAATGAAATGATAGATCTATTTTATGTTTACCATTTAGATCTAAGGACTCACTCATGGAGTTTTTCTTTTCAGCTAACGCTATGCGAAGATCGGGTTGTTTTCCGTCAGTAATAAAAGCAGAGGCCTGGTGTCTAGCATCAGTTTTACTTGAGGCACTAAGGTTTTTTGAAGGGAGCTTATCATTAACTAGTTTAATATTAGGTTTATGGTCAAGGATAGCCGTTTTAATGATATCAGTGGTTACTGGTTTTGGCTTAGATGATAATTGCTGATTAAAAACAGTAATATCAACCGGTATCATATTTTCAGATTCAGTGTTTTCCTTTTTTTCTTTTTTCTTTAAATTAGATTTACTTACCTTTTTAACATCTTCCCCTTCAAGCCGATTCTTTTTCGGTGTAAAGTTCAGCTGCTCCTTAGCTATTACTTCATCGCTGACTTTTACTTCTTTTTTTCTTGGTGCTTGATGGAGGTTGAGTGATTTTAAGGTTGCTTCAAAACTATGGTCGATTTTTTTGCCATGATCTTGTTTGGTTGGTTTCAAAGAGCCTTTATTTTTAGGCGATATTGTTGGTAATTGCTTTATAAAGGTCATAATTATGCTCGATTTGATGATATTGTTCATTAATATCACAATTAATTGAAAAATGTCAGCTGAGGATTCATTTTTGATTAAAGAACTTAAAAATAAAATTAGAAGCTTAGAAACATACAAAGATATTAAGCAAACTAATCTTGATAATAAGGCGGTGATTTTGTCTGAATCGAGAAAGATGCTGGATGCAGAGGTTAAAAATCTTGATAATTTAAAGCAATACTACCAAGAGCTAACGCTAGAAAAAACCACTGAAAATACATTTCTATTCCACCAAATTAAAAATAGTTTAATTACCTCTGCACATGACAATATTGTTAAATCACAATTGAAGCTTGCAGCGTTAAATCTTTGTTTCACTGATGCGTTAAGTGCTTGGAGACAAGCATTCTCTGAATTTAAAGCAATTGAGTCTGTTATTGAGTCAAAGACGTCGGAAATTAATTTTTTGGAAGATAAAAAAGAAGCCGCTGAAAATGATGAAATTGGACAAATTCTGTTTGGGCTAAGAAAATATGATCAGCCAGGTAATTCTGTGTAACGATCTTGTTAAAGCAGATCTTTTAAATCGTCTTTTTATCTGCTGCCACTGTGTTGAAATGCGTAGAACATACAAATTTAACTATTTTTAAGCGTAAGGGGTAATCATCAGCAATGCTTTAATTCTTATTAATCAATTTATTATGATATTTTCTGTCTGTTGGATGATAGTGTAGGATACCGAATTAGATAATGGGCTATTTGTAGTGATTTAGATTTTGTAGTTTAATATTAAAGTATAATTATTATTTGTAAGGAGATGTGAGAGTTATGTGGTTTAAAGAAAAAGAATTAAAACCTGAACTAAACTATGACGACTTGATTTCAGACATTCAAGATGTAGTTGTTCAGCAATATAGCCAGCATGGTGTTGAGTTAATAAAAAAAACCAGTACTAATGGCGTTATTGAACTTCGCTTTAATGTTGGAGCTAGAGAGCTTCTAACTATGAATCTTAATCGGGTATGATTGTTATGTGGATTTTAATAGATAAATAGAGCTGATGTTAAATGTTCTATCTCGTGAGATAATACCTGTAATGTAGATCTAAATATTTAGATAATCCTTGTCGTATGTGAGAACCGAAAATATTTATATTCTCGGTTTTTATCGTTATTTACAAACCTGAAATATTTAAATTTAAATACTACTTATTTTATTAGCATAATTAAGCAATATTATATGCTGATAAGAAGATAATTTACATTTTAATACATAAATATGTTGTTTGTGCGGTAGTCGTCAATAATGAAATATTCGTAAAATAAATATACTAATCATATGGTTATTTTTATTGATGACACTTTTTTAGATTATTGAGAGTGAATGTAGCGTAAAAAGTGGTGAGAAACGACAATAAAACATGTATTTGAGAGTAATGGTTTTTCAATTTAATTATATTACAACAATTAGTGGCGATGTTTCGTAACCAGAGAAATATATTACCAAGAGGTTGTTTTTATATAGGTGTTTGTATTTAAATGGAAAAATGAGTCATTGGATATGTTGTCAATTTATAATTATATTAACTATCGAATGATTTAGCTTACTGTTTTTTTTGCTTTTTTATTTAAAAACAAATTTATTTTGTCGATATTAAGATAATAATAAAATAACAGGATAAATTCATGTTAAGTGTTAACTTTAACTCTGCATCTCGTAATGCTGTTGATCAAGTTGGGATTGCACAACGTGGCATTTCAAAGGTAATGACTGCGCTATCTACGGGAGAGCGTATTAATAATGCTGCAGATGATGTTGCAGGTAGTGCAATGGCTTCACGGATGCAAGTTCAGTCTAACTCTCTTGATACTGCAGTAACTAATGCTAATATGGGTATTAACCTTATCCAGACAATGGATGGGGCAATGAAAGAGACTGAAACACTTCTTCAGCGCATGACTAAATTGACTGAAATGAGTAAGAATGACGCTTACTCCGCTCAAGATCGCGATATGATGGATCAGGAATTTGGCTCACTGGTTGACGAATTAGATCGAAATTCTCAGTCAGCTAATTATAATGGCATTTCTTTGATTAATAATGCGAGTGATAGTGCTGGCTCTGCTTTATTTAGTAAAGATATTTCAAAAGGCATCACTTTTACTGCTGCTGATGCGACAGCTAAACCTCCTGTTGTTGCTAATAATACGTTAACTTTTAATGTATCTACGGCTCCAATGACTGCTGCAGTTCCTGCCGTTAAAGGTGGAGCTGCTGCTGTGCCAGCAAAACCAGGTACACCGGTACCAATCGCAATCAGTGTCGATTTTGGTACTAAGTCATTATCTGCTAATGAAATTATTGGTACTATTAATAAAGCATTAAAAGCTGCTGGTGCTAATGCAAAAGCGATCCTTAATTCTGATGGCCATTTGAAAATTGATTCAGATGATCGAGTTGATGGAGTAAAACTTGGCGCGTCAACAATTGATACAATTGCAGGTTCAGCCGTAACAGCTAAAACTGGCCTAGGCGCGGGAACAGCGACTGACGGTAAAACTGGCTTCAGTGATATTGTTATTAACGTGGGTAGTTTAGGTAATTCATACGATAATATCGCTCTGAGATCCGTTGATTTGAGCTCTGAAGGCCTAGGACTTAAAGGTGCTTCATTAACTAACTCATCAGATTTAGATAATATTCTTTCTACTCTTAAAACATCTCTTGATACCGTCTCTAAGCAAAGAGCGCGCTTAGGTGCCGCGCAAAAGCGTCTGAGTTTTGCATCAGATAATCTGCATAACGTTAAAAATAATACAGATGCATCATTAAGTAGTATTCAAGATACTGACTATGCCGCGAGTACTATGCAGTTAGCTAAAGAAAAAGTGCTGAACTCAGCATCACAAGCAATGTTAGGACAGTCAAACCAAATGCAAAGCGAAGTGACTCAATTGCTTAAGTAATTTAATATCGACAATATTAATAATAAATGTCATATTATCTTTATAAAAAAACACAGCTATGCTGTGTTTTTTTATAAAGAAATTATAAGAAATAGATAAATTCGATATAATTATATCGAAATAAATGGAGCACCTATATGTCAAACATGATCAATCGAGCACAACAGGCTTTATCAGGCTTCATGTCTGGTGCCTCTGTAGCGTCTAAAAATATTCAGCATGCAGATGATACCAATTTCGCTCGTGAAACGGTAAAATTTACTACCGGCTCTGGTGGTCAATTAATTGTAAATATACAGCGGATGAGTGATTCTTTTTTATCTTCCAGATTAAATATGGCAACATCCAGAAGTGCTGCAGACTCATC
Source organism: Photobacterium kishitanii (assembly GCF_000613045.3). NCBI lineage: Bacteria > Pseudomonadati > Pseudomonadota > Gammaproteobacteria > Vibrionales > Vibrionaceae > Photobacterium > Photobacterium kishitanii. The sequence continues at coordinate 21,520 of NZ_LN794354.1, forward strand.
TGCTTATGATTTAGCGTCAAAAATTGATAAATTGATCACTGGCTCAACAACGACTGAAAATGGTAAGTATGAAAATTTATTTCAGTCGTCTATAACACAAATGTCTAGTTCATGGGATGGACTATTAGTTGAAGATACGCCATCGACAAGAAAAACAATTATTGCTGATATTGATCAAGTTAGGGTCAACATTAACGATATGGCGCGCTCTCTTCATCAGCAGCAGGACGCAATAAATAGCCAAATTAAAACATCGACTAGCGATGCTAATACGTTATTGAAACAAACCGCTGAATTAAATAATCAAATTTCAAAAACACCACCAGGTAATAGCTTAAATGATTTATTAAATCGCCAAGAATCTTTGGTGCGTGATTTATCAAAACAGCTTGATGTTAACACCCGTTTTGGGAGCGATGGAACCGTTAGAATTGAACTTAAATCTGGTATGACGTTAGTTGATGGTGATAAGTATCGAGACTTGAAGGTTGGTAAATCAGAATTTAGTAATGATTATTCAGTATCTGTGAATGGGAAGATTGTAAGTGATAATCCAGAATTGCTTGGTGGTACCATTGGTGGTCAACTTGAAGTAAGAAGTGGTGCTCTTGCTGAAGCTCAGCGAAAAATAGGACTAATGGCGACGACTATTACTGGCGCCTACAATGAAGCAAATAGAAAAGGTTTTACTGCTGATAATCAGCCAGGCAAAGATTTGTTTGCACCGATTACAGCGGGCGCTTCACCATCTAAAGATAATCTAGGTGATAGTAATCTGCTGATAGCAATTGATCCCAAAGGATATCAGGCATTAACTGCAGATTCTTATACGCTAACAAAAACGCCAACCGGCTTTGAGCTTTATAATAATAGTACTAAAGTTGTTACTTCATCTGCTGACCTACCTATCAAGGTTGATGGCTTGGATATATCATTATCTACCGGCGTTGTAATGACAGGTGATAGCTTTTTAATTGATCCTATGAAAACAGCCGCCGAAAAATTTGAGGTTGTAGGTACAGATAATGACATTGCTATTTCCTCAAAGGCACCGGCTGTTAATGGTGATAATGGGAATGTATCTTCATTTATTAATGTTCGTAATAATAAAATAATGTTTAATGGTTCTTCGACGCTTGCAGAAGGACTTGCTTCTATTTTTGTTGATATCGGCATTAATTCAGCGACTGCATTATCACAAAAGCAAACATCTAGTAGCATTTATAACTCAGCGAATGAAGAGTGGGGAGCATATAGTGGCGTTAATCTAGGTGATGAACGAATTAGCTTATTGGGCTATGAGAAAAATTACCAAGCAGCTTCGAAAATAGTGCAAACTTCTCAAAAACTTTGGTCATCAATTTTAGAAGTAATAGGATAAAATATGAGAATTTCTACTAACTTGTTATTTAGAAATATGGCATCGTCAATATCAAAAAATATGGATCGTACAGTAGAGGCGCAAAATAACACTTACTATAAGATCCATCGAGCAGGCGATAATCCAGCCGCAGAGTCTCAAATAATGCTGCTTCAATCGACGATATCAATAAATGCCTCGTACAGTGAGAGTGCAAAGTATGCTACAACTCTAGCGAACGAAACATCGGCTTCCCTAGATACTTATAAAAAGTCGACAGAAGATTATTTAGCACTAACGGAAAAAGCTATTAACGGAACGACTAATGCCGAGGATAAGCGAGTATTTGCTAAAAATCTAAATGAAATCATTGAACAAGTAGCACTGACAGCAAACTCTAAATCTTATACTGGCGATTATGTATTTGCAGGCAATAATTCAAATAGCCCAGCTTTTTCCTTTACCCGTAATAGCGATGGCAATATTGCTGGATTTAAATACGAAGGTAATGATATTCAAAAAAAGATTGTCATTGGAACGAATTTAAATAGTAAAATATCATACGATGGTAGTAATCTGTTTAGTAATAAAGACGGGGTTTCTATTTTTAGTGGACTTATCGAGCTCAGAGATAAGCTTGAAAAAGGAGAATCATTCTCTCCTGAGGAAGCTACAAAGCTAAAAGCGACAGCTAAATCGTTTAATGATGAAGCCATTGTTAAAACAACAGATATTGCGATTGGCGTTGAACGAATTAATACTTCGATTAAGCGTTATGAATCACTGGATATCAGTTATTCAACCCAACTGTCCATGCTTCAGGATTCAGATTTTGCGCAAGTTACAGTGGATATTGCAAAATTTAAAAATATGACCAAGTCATCGATATCAATAATGCAAACAGTGCTCAAGATGTCGGATGATATTCTTAGTATGTGATTGTATTATTTTTTAAAAAATGAGCGCTTAAAGCGCTCTTTTTTGTTTGATAGTATTAGTGTAATTATTAATTAATCCCATGAAAATAAATAGCAAACTTAACCTTAAGCAACAGCTTAGAAAGGCCATAAAGGCAATTGCAACACAAAGTACTAATAAGAGTTATGGAAGCCTAGAATCAACCAAAGGTTTAGTTATAGAGGCTATTGGTATTAATCAACCTATTGGTTCAAGGTTTTCAATAAAGACCTCAACTGGTGAGGTGATCGCGGATCTTGTTGGTTTTAGTCATAATAAAGCCTCATTGCTGCCAGTAAACTCAACTAAAGGCCTAAGACTAGGGGCTGAAGTTGAAATGATCAGTGAGGAAAGTAGTTTAGCCGTAGGATCACAATTATTAGGTCGTGTAATTAACGCAATAGGTCTTCCGTTAGATGGTTGCGGGCCTATCATATGTGAAAATAGATTACCTCTTGTTAGACAGGGTATTAGCCCTATGGAGAGGGGAATAATCGATGAGCCTCTTGATGTTGGAGTAAGAGCTATTAATGGCCTGCTTACCATCGGCAAAGGTCAGAGAATCGGCTTGTTTGCAGGGACTGGTGTCGGAAAGTCAGTGCTACTTTCTATGATTGCCAAGAATACAACGGCAGATATTGTTGTCATTGGTTTAATTGGTGAACGTGGACGTGAGGTTAAAGAGTTTGTTGAAAAAACACTAAATAAAGAAACCCGCAAGAAAAGCGTCATTGTGGCTTGTCCAGCAGATGAGCCGCCGTTGCTGAGGCTTCAAGGTGCACAAGCCGCAACAACAATTGCTGAGTATTTTAGGGATCAGGGATTAAATGTATTACTAATTATGGACTCTTTAACTCGATTTGCACAAGCTCAACGTGAAGTTGCTTTATCGTTAGGTGAGCCACCTGCAAGTAAGGGCTACCCACCGTCTGTTTTTGCGATGTTGCCGGCTTTAGTAGAAAGAGCAGGAAAGGGAAGTAATGGCGGCTCGATAACCGCTATTTATACAGTGTTGACTGAAGGTGATGATAGCAATGATCCGGTAGCAGACTCTGCGAGGGGGGTGCTTGATGGCCATATTTTTCTATCAAGAACTATTGCCAGTATGGGGGTTTATCCTGCAATTGACGTTAGTGCTTCAATATCTCGAGTGATGACAGAGATTACAGCTCAAAACCATCAACAGGCAGCAATTAAATTTAAACGTATTTATGCTGATTATAATAGTAATCGCGATTTAATAAATGTTGGAGCCTATCAAATGGGTAAAGATTCAAATATTGATATGGCCATTAATTTATACCCCACTATTGAACAATATATAAAACAGAGTCCGATAGAGTCTGTTAATATTGCCGACAGTATTAGCCAACTATACGAAATTTAGAGGATTTATGGTGCAAAAAAATTATGCTGCTAGTCGAGGTTATGGGGGCGGAATTCAAAATAAAATCGGAGGCGCTTCACCACATAAATTAACAGCCTTATTGTACTCTGAAATTGTAAAGTGTTTAAAAGATGCTTTGGTATATCTTGCGCAAATTGATCAATATCGAGGTATCGCTGATAAGCTAACGGAAAACCGAGATAAAACATTTGGGCCTGCAAACCAATCAGCAATAATGAAGCGTGCAAAAGTCATGAGGGAGGTAAATCGATTAACAGCAATTAAGGGCGATGTTTTAACAAAAGTTAATAATATTACTTCTCATTTAAGAAATACATTAAATGACAGTGCTTACCCTGAATTATGCTCAGATCTACGAAAACTCTATGCTTTTATCGAATATAAGAGCACATGTTGTATTATTCGCCATGATGAGCAGGCAGTGAAGGACGCACTTAAAATAGCGATAGAACTACTCAACAGCTGGAATACCATTCCAGTAAAATACCATTATGTAACTAATTCAAGGTAAATAATATTATGAACTTTAGTGTCTCAGGAAATAATAACGGCCAAATAGTTGGTAAAGATGCGTATTACTCAACAAAAACGGACAGAAACGAAGTTGCCGGTGAAATATTAAAGTCTCAAGGTGGTGGTAAAAAGTATGGTTTTGACTCTGGCCTCTTGGTTCAAATGTCTGTTCAGCAACAAATGGGCGGCACTATACCTGAGCTTAAACAAAATATTACCAATGCTAATGTAAAGATTGGAGCTCTAACTTCTTTAACTTCAACCATGAACACTTTTCTTTTACAAACAGTAGAGAAGTTGTCAGATGCATCGTTTCTAAGTGGATTTGATGTCAATGTAAGCGATAAGCTGGCGGCGAGTGCAACGGTTAATGAAGGGGCTAATATAACCAAAGCGACTCAGTACTCGCTCAATGTGACTCAGGTTGCATCTGCTCAGACATTAACAACTGGAGAGTATGATCCATCTCAGCCTATTGGTAAGGGGAGTATGGAGTTTTCACTGGGGTCATATGATAGTGCGGGTAAGTTTTCTGATAACTGGCAAGGCGGTGGTGGCTTAATTAAGGTTGATGAGACGGATACTGTTTCAAGTCTCGCGGATAAGATCAATGATGCCAATATGGGGATTACTGCAACAGTAATTACCACGCCTTCAAATAAACAACGTTTAGCTATCTATTCAAATAAAACGGGTGCTGATCATGCTATTAATATAAAAACAACGAAAGATAGTGCGTTACCTATTAATAATATTGATTCTTTTAATTACAATGGAACTAATACTGCGACATTTACAGAAAAAGTCGGTGCTGATAATTCAAAATTTAGTATTAATGGGATAGATTTTGAATATACCTCAAATGATATAAAAGATGTTATGGGGTTAGACTTAAAAATCACTGGCAAGACGACCACGCCAGCTGCTATCTCTGTCTCTCAAGATACAAACACACTTGTTGGTAATGTGCAGTTCTTTGTCGATAACTTTAATAGTCTTATGGATGTAACATCATTCCTTGGCAACCCATCACCAGGTGAAAAGTTTCAAGGCTCGCTTCATGATTCCAAGGTTCTAAAAGATTTAAAACAATCATTGTCAGATATGGATTTTGAGCTAGCTCAAAATGGCAACTCGTTAGAAGACATTGGTATTAAAACGGATGAAAAAGGATACTTATCATTTGATAGAAATAAATTAGAGAAGTCGCTGAAGGCTAATCCGCAAATTATTAATGATGTGCTTTTGAATAAAAACCATTCCACTACACATGCAATTTCTATAAAAGAAATTGGTAATACTAAAACCGGTGGTTACTATACACAAAACGGTAAATATGATGTTGAAATTACTGAAAAATCAGCACCGGCTAAACTTCATACGGGGAGCGTTAAATACCCAGTAAGTATTAATGCTACTAACAGCACTATCAAAATGACCATTAATGGCATTAAAGTCGATATAAAAATGCAAGAGGGTAAGACATATGATGCCGATCAGCTTGCTCTGGAGATATCTAATCAAATAAACCGTAATGATGCAATGAAATCGAAAGGTGATGGTGTGATCGTGAAGAGCCAATCTGATGGCTCGCTTGAACTCACGTCATCTAAAAATGGTTCTAAATATTCCTTTGAAGTCGATGAAGATAATAAGAGTCTTGGTTTTACAACAACGCTTACAAAAAATATCGGTAAGGATGTTGCGGGTAAGATTAATGGAGTTCATGCGTTAGGCGATGGGGATGCATTATCATCAATGTTTGACAAATCAACCAAAGGCTTAGTGCTGAATATTAGTTCAAATGTTCAAATAGGAAAGCCAGAAACGATTACTATTCAACGCGGGTATTTAACCTCTATTAAAAACTCTATGAGCTATATGATCAACAATGATAAAGGCGTCGTTAAAGCGGCAATTAAGGATTATGAAAAATCACTTGATACCAATAGCTTAGATTCATTAGTATCAAAGCTTGACGCCGCGCAAGATAAATCAGATAAATTAGCCAAACAGTATTGGGGAAAATATTCTCATGTTGAGTCTGCACTATCGCGCTCAAGTTCAATTCAAGATATGTTAGATGTTATGTATTTCCCAGATAAGAAGGATAAATAAGCCATTAATAAAATCCGGCTTATTATGCCGGATTTTATTATTATTTTTCTGATAATTCAGTTGGAACCATGAGATCACTGATAAAACCACTATCAATATGATGAGCTAATTTGTTGTCTAGCCTATTTAAATACGCTAATACTTTTGCTACGGGTACAAAGAGTTCGTATGGAATGGTGTCGCCCTCTTTACCATGAAAAAAAAGCGCACGAGCTAATGGAGGAACCTCAAGAACAGGGATGCGACATTCTGATGCCTTAGCTCTAATGAGCATTGCGACATTGTCTCTACCCATAGATAAAATGACCGGAATTTGATCCTGTCCGTCCTTATATCTTATCGCAACAGAGTAGTGGGTTGGGTTCGTAAGAATAACATCAGCATTAGGAACATTAGAAACTGACTTACGTTGTGAAGCTTCTCGCATTAATTGTCGTAATCGACCCTTTACCTCAGGACTGCCTTCTGCATTCTTATATTCGTCTTTAATTTCCTGCTTGGTCATTTTTAATTGTTTATTATGACTATAACGTTGATATGGGACGTCGATAGCCGTAACAATTAAAAGAATAAGTGCGTATGACATCGCTCCATTTAAAATAATTGCGACCATTAACGACAAAGCGACAGAAATGGAACTCGCATTGTAGAGACTGATAAGCTTAATGATATTGGATGGAAGGAATACCAAACAAAGGCCAGTAACAAGCGTAACTTTTAATATAGACTTAAATAATTCAACTAAAGACTTTGAACTGAATATTTTCTTCAATCCACTAATAGGACTGATATTGCTAAGTTTTGGCATTAATTTAGATAGCGTAAATATCTGCCCACCCAGCATCGATTGAGCAAGATATGCCACAATCGCACACATACAAATAAAGGGCAGTATTGTGATGAATGCTGAACCAATTGATTGCATGATTAGCATTGACATATCTTGCGGTGATTTTAGTGTTTTAAAATCAAAGTACAAAAGATGTCTCATTGAGAATCCCATCTCGTTGGTTAATCTTGCGCCATCAACAGTAAGAAAGAGCACGCCAATAATAAGTATAACCGCGGTGCTTAATTCTTTAGAGCGCGGGACATCTCCTTTTTTACGGGCATCTTTTATTTTTTTTGGCGTTGGCTTTTCTGTTTTGTCTCCTGATTGCGACATATTAGAGTCCTATATTATTGATGATTTGAAAATAATAATCGGATGACACTAAGAATCTTTCGAGCAAGTAAGGCATTATTTGAATTAGTGCTATAACACCACTGATGATCACTAGTGGAAAACCAATAGAAAAAATGTTCAGCGATGGCGCTGAGCGAGTAACGATAGCCATCGCTGCGTTAATCAGTAACGCCACACCAACGCTTGGTATTGATAGCATCATTCCAATAGAAAAGATTTTACCCATCCAGCAAGCGATGTCGAAGTAACTTTTATTTGAAAGAAAATCAGCACTTATCGGCATATCATAGAAACTTTTTATAAATATTCCAATTAAAAATAAAAGCCCCAGTGAGGATAGAAAATACATTTTGCCAACGGTATTAAGAATATTACCAATGACAGAAGATTGTGACCCACTGCCTGGTTCTATCATCTGAGCAAAAGCAAGTTGGATAGCATTTGAGATATTTTGCCCCGCCATTCTTAAGGTGTCGAAAAACCCTTTGCATATTAGTCCAAGAATAAGGCCGATTAGAATCTGCTGAAGTAATGCCGACATTACTGCAGGCGTATATGCATATAATTCCAACTCCTTAGGTACAGGGAGTAATGGCGCAATATATGCACTTAACATAAATACCAATACGCCTTTGATCTTCTTTGGAACGACTGTATCTCCAAAAAATGGAGCAACAGCAATAAAGGCTGAAATCCTAAATAAAACATAAAAGAAACTACTCAAGTTGTGCGGCGAATAAATGCCATACATATATTTAAGTAAAACAGAATAAGCGTCCATACTTAGCTACCAATTACAGCCGGAATACTGGTATATAATCCGATGGTAAAATCAGTTAATTTTCCGATCATCCAAGGCCCCATTACGATTATCATTATAGCTGCGCCAATTAACTTAGGCACGAATGATAAACTGGCTTCGTTTACTTGTGTGACTGCTTGAAATAAAGCAACCACGAGACCAAGGATTAAAGAAACCATTATTATTGGTCCCGCGACAAACGCGACGACCATAAAAGCATTTTGTACTAACAATAAAACGTATTCAGGACCCATAATGCCACCTCAAAAGTAAAAACTTTTAGCTAATGTACTTAGAACTAATGACCAGCCATCAATTAATACGAACAGCATTAATTTTACCGGAACACTAATAATCATCGGTGAAACCATCATCATACCTAGACCCATAAGCGTTGAGGCTACGATTAAGTCAATCACTAGGAATGGAATGAAAATGATAAAGCCAATTTGAAAGGCCGTTTGAAGCTCGGAAGTTAAGTAGGCAATCATAAGAGTAGGTAGCGGTACTTCACTTTTATTATCAACTTTTGTATCAGTCATACTTAGGAATAGATCAATGTCTTTTTTCCTTGTTTGATCCATCATAAATTTTCTAATCGGCTTTTCTACCCTTATAACCAATTCTGTATCAGTGATCTTATTCTCAGAATACGGGTCTATTGCATGCTGTTTTATGTCAGAGAATACAGGGTACATAACAAATAACGTTAGCAGGAGAGCAATGCCGATTAATATTTTATTAGTTGGGTTGGAACTGGTGCCTAATGCTTGTCTTAGTAACGCTAAAACAATCAGAATCCTTGGAAAGGCAGTCATTGTTAGTAAAATTGCAGGAAGCAAGCTAATAACGGTCATACCTGCAAGGATCTGTAAGTTTGTACTATAACTAACGCCACCGGCAGTAGGAACCGATTTAATGAGTTCTATCGTATTATCAGCAGCGATGGCGCTACTGCTGCAACAAAATAGACCTAACATTAATAATGTAAAAACTAATTTATCTTTCATTGTTGTATTCTCTTTCACTTTTTCCAAGCGATTTGATATTGGATATGGAATCCTGAGTTACTCCGAGGAGAAGTCGTTCGCCATCAACATTTACAATCATAAGGCTTGATGATTTACTGATCTTAGTTGTTGTTTCTATTTGGATGATGACTGTCCCCTTTTTAGAGGGCATATCGAGATTGATATTCATAAATTTAAACAGTAAATCTTTATGACGAAGGAGCAAATAACGAATAATGAGTAAACCAATTAAAATCAATACAGTAAGCGTAATACTTCCTGTGTAATTACTTGGATACATTAAATGCATTCCTTATAACATCATCAATTTTTGATGAAAAAGTCGAATCAATTCGCTGTCCTGAGCAACTAACCGAAAATTCACCAGTATTCATTAATGGGTTAATATTTATCACAATATTATCTTTATTCGGCATATATTCAAAATCTGCTGTGCTACATTCAACAATGATATCACTTATATTAATCAGTTCATTAATTGCAGCCAAGACAGCTCGTTCTATCATCTCAGGGGTTGTGGATAATTCAGATAACACGACTTTTTTAGACACCGCTGATACCAGATTTACAAACTCCGCAATAATTGAGTTATCGAAAAAATTATTTTTAGATAAAGATTCTAATTTGGCTGCAATCTCCAGTTTGATTTGGTCACTATCGGCTTCATTAGTAGCCTCTAACTCGCTTGTCATGGTATCCTCAAGCTTCTTTGCATAACCATCCTGATAACCATCCTGATAACCATCCTGATAACCATTATCATAATGGGACGAAGTTTTGTCATCATATCCTTCAATGTCATTTTCTGTATTAATTAAGGTGTTATTAATGATGTTTTCTGGCAGAGGTTCATTATCAAACTCCCCAATCTTATTCGTCACTACATTATTATTGGTATCAGAGGTAGTTGGATGTTCAATAGCTTTGGCTTCATAAAAAGCATCACTGTACTGTACAAATTCAGATGTTTTTGTCATAAAAGGCTTCCAAAAGTTATAGCTTAATGTATATATTCGAATATACAGTAATATTACCTACATTCAAAAAGAGATAGGCATGTTAGACTCAACATTAGGTTTTTTTTCTTCCGCTCTAGCAATAAGAGAGCAACAATTATCTTTAGTATCTGCAAATATTGCAAATAGAGATACGCCTAACTACAAGGCTCGAGATCTTGAGTTCAACGATGTGTTAACTAAGTTATTAAAATCTGAAGAAAATAATAAAAATACAATAATGGGTGATATAAAATTTAGAGGCGAGATTACCCCTAAATTAGATGGAAATACAGTAAATGATGCTTTAGAGACCTCAAAGTTTTCTGAATATACAACAGACTATCAAATGGCTTTAGAAATGTTAACCACAACCAGAGATTCAAGATTAGCCGCAATTAGGGGTAAGTAGAAAATCTACACTATTTTTTGGGTAGTTTAAGTTTATTTATAGATAATTAAAGGAATAAAATGTTAACACTAACCGATGCGATGAATGTGGCGACTAGTGGAATGATCGCTCAGTCAATTCGACTCAATACGGTAGCCAGTAATATGGCAAATGCTGAGTCAGTAGCGGGCTCTGCTGATGAAATATATAAAGCAAAAGTTCCTGTATTTGAGTCAATTTACTTAAATGAAGAATCGAAATCTCAAGGTGTTATTGCATCGAAAATAATAAATAGCGAGGCTCCTGCTTTAGCTATTTATAGTCCAAATCACCCTAAAGCAGATAAAAATGGTTTTATATATAAATCAAACGTTAATAAAATTGAGCAAATAGCTGATATGACTTCTGCACAACAAAGTTTTGAGTCTGATGTTGAAGTACAGAAAGCCGCAAAGCAGCTATTGATGCAGTCAATTAAAGCATTAAAATAATAGTCAATAGGGATGTTATGAGTTATACATATCGCCAGAGTGGTGATTTATTTTATTGTAATTATATGGCTCTGTTATAAAAATATTCTTCGAACTAATTTAAAGTGTTAGTATTATTATCGGTAAATCTCTAGTAATTAATAAGACGCTAATTTTTATTGAGTATATTGAAAGATAAGGAATGATAGTGGTAGACAAAACAACGGGCATAGGCCCAACTTCGATTAATAATGGTTTGACATCTAAACCAGAAAAAAAAGAAGTAAAAGGAGGGGCTGCGCTTAATGATCAATTTATGGCACTTTTTCTCGCTCAAATTCAATCACAAGATCCAACGGAACCAATGAAAAACTCTGAAATGCTGGGTCAGTTAGCTCAGATAACAACAGTAGAACAATTGGAGTTATTTAATAAAAACAGCCAGTTATCTATTCTTGCGAGTATGAGTCAATCAAATATGCAAGCAACCACTTTACAAGGCTCTGATGTTTCGTTTAAAACCGATTCTGTTTATTGGAGTAGTAAAGCAACAGATCTTAATGGTGAGATTGATAATCAAGGTACGATGCACGGACCTCAAGAAATCACGATTACCGATCAGGCTGGTTTGACTGTTAAAAAAATCACAGTGAATGCAGACGAAAATGGATTATACAAATGGCATTGGGATGGTAAAAGCGATACCGGTGCGATGGTAAAAGATGGTGTCTATAAAATTACTGCACATTCAATTGATTCAAAAGCACCATCAAGGGTGCTGGCTCGAGGAATCGTCCAAGAAATTGGCTTTGAACCAATGACTCATGCAGTCCTTGATGGTGGCGCCCAATTTAAAATTGGTGATATGTTTAAAACTAATAGTAAGAGTAAATAATAATGTCTAATTATATGAATAACGCCAAGATGGGTATTGATGCTGCGTCTGCTGCATTGGCTTCATCATCAAATAATATCGTAAACGCTGAAACTATTGGCTATAAATCAGAGAGTGCTAAGTTTCAATCCATTTATGCTGGATCATCTAAAGAAGCTGGTAGTGGTGTTGCTATCGCGGCTATAACACGTAACTTTAATTCTGGCTCATTTATTGTTACGTCTCAAGATACTGATTTAAAGATAACTGGAAAAGGAATGTTTGTTGTTTACAATAAGAGTACTTCACAGATGGAGTATACTCGAAATGGTAATTTTACAATTGATAAAGATGGCCACCTTGTAAATAGTAACCAAAGTAATGTCATGGGTTTTCCTGCCGGACAAACGTCAGGAACACCGACTCCTTTGTCCATTGATAAGACACCATTAAAACCAACGCCTACCGATAATATTAATTTAAACGTCAATTTGGGGCATGTCGATAAACAAGATAAGATGCTAACGACCGTACGTGTTTATGACTCTGTAGGTGCTCAACATGATCTTAATATTGAATTCAATGGTGAAAAACGTAATACTCCAGCTGCCGGTCAAACGCAGTGGAATATCTCGGTTGATCTAGATGGAAAAGCAATAGATAAGTCGAAACTTTCTACTTCAACTATTACATTTAATGCCGATGGTTCGTTAAACACCACTGGTATGCCAAACGGCACTATAAATGTAGATTTAAAAGCGCTTCTTGGAAGTTATGGTGTAAATAATGTGAGTATGAATCTATCGGCTGCGACTAATTTTGATGGTGAGATGAAGGTAAGAAAGGTCGACGGTAATGGTCAGGCATCAGGCGAGTTTGCTAATACTGAAGTTACGGATGACGGTTATATTACCGCTCGATACACTAATGGGAAATCAGTTGAAATTGGTATGGTAGCTCTGGCCGATTTTGAATCCATTGATGGACTGGCAGTAAGTAATACGGGTAATTTTAAACAAACAAAAGCGGCTGGCGCTGTAAATTATGGTGTGAGTGGTACCAGTGGTTTTGGCCGTATTAACTCAGGAGGATTGGAGGGATCGAATGTCGATTCATCGAGTGAATTAGTTAAAATGATTAACTTCCAGCGAGATTATCAAGCCTCAGCAAATGTACTGAAAACAGGTAAGGCACTAGATCAAGCAATCTTAAATATCTAAGAAAAGTACAGCATTTGAGAAATAAGAATAATGGACAGTTCAATATACATTGCAATGAGTGCTGCTAAGCAAGATTTAATGCGAACGGCTATAATTGCACAGAATGTTGCTAATGCGAATACAATCGGTTTTAAAAGTGATCATGCTGAGTTCCAGCCGTTGTTTGCTCAAATGACCAATACCCTAAACAGTGGTGCTTACAGCCAGCTCGACACGATGCAAGTTAACACCCAAAGGGGAACATACCGAACGACGGGACTCAGTAATGATTTATCTGCGAGGGATGGATTCTGGATAGCAGTAAGCTTACCTGATGGCACCGAGGGATATATTTCTACTGCTACCACCCTTACCGATAAAGACGGAATACTACGAACCGCTCAGGGAAATATAGTATTAGGTGATAGAGGAAGAATTAGAATACAAGATGGTAAACCGTATAAATTTACTAGTAATGGTAACGTTACTGTTCGTGATGATGATAATACCGAAGTAATAGATAAACTAAAGATTGTTGCGATAGAGGGTAAAGACTTAATTAAAGGCCCATATGGTGTGCTGACCAGAAAAGATGGTCGCGCTATGACTGCGACCATTGCGGATGGAGCAATCTTGCCTGGTGTATTAGAGAACAGTAATGTTAACTCTATGGTTGCAATGACCGAATCATTAGAAATTGCAAAGTCATATCAAGATCAGATCAATATGATTATGGCTGCAAAAGCATTAGATAAAAATTCTAATTCATTACTTAAGCTAAATTAACAGGAACAAGAAATGTCGATAGCAGCATTACATATTGCACAAACTGGTTTATCAGCACAAGAGAGGCAGCTAGCTGCAATCTCAAACAATATTGCTAACGCCAATACTAACGGTTATAAAAGTGAACGTGTTGAGTTCTCTTCTTTGATGTATCAGACCCTGAGAGAAGCTGAAAAATCTGAGGGAAGTTCAGCACTTGGCGTTACATCAGGGACTGGGGTTCAGGTGGCTGGAGTATCGAGAGATTTCTCACAAGGCACCGTAAAAATGACGAATAGAGAATTAGACATCATGATTAACGGCAACGGAATGCTTAAAGTAAGTAAAAATGACGGACAGATATATTATACGAGAAGTGGCCAATTAAAAGTTGATCCTGATGGTCGCTTGGTGACAAATCTAAATCAGCCATTAGATCCTGAAATTACCATTCCGAGTGATACTAGCCAAATAATTATTGGAAGAGATGGCACCGTAAGCGTTAAGACAAATGCAAGTCAGGATAGTCAAGAAGTTGGTAAAATTGAATTGGCAAGCTTTATTAATCCTGAAGGTCTAAAACCGATTGGAGATAACCTCTATGCATCTACTGAATCAAGTGGCGAAGCAATTCTGGGCGAACCAGCAACAAATGGATTTGGTGAGATTCAGCAGTTTGCGCTAGAAGGATCTAATGTAAATACGGTAGAGGAATTAGTTAATCTTATTGAGGTTCAACGTACTTATGAACTTAACTCTAAGGTAATTAAAGGGGCTGATGATATGCTTTCGTTTGCTTCACAAAAAATAGGCAATTGATTTAGTTTTAATGTAATTAAATAGAAATATAATGAAAATAAAATTATTAACCTTAGCGGTGTTAGTCTCATTAGTTGGCTGTGCTTCTCCATTGGCTCCTAAAAGGATCGATGCACTCTTGCAACCTGAAGAGGATTTATTTCAGGCTCCAATGTCGACGGTAGCGAACTCAAGTGGTTCTATATATACAAACGAAAATAAGAATTTTCTTATTGGTACCGGCAGTTCTTACCGGTTAGGCGATATTATTGTTGTTAGTATGGATGAAGCAATTCAAGCTAATGATTCTACAGCTAATAAATCATCTAAAGTATCAAATAATAAAACAGGTTTTGGGTTTAATGGTAGCCTTATGGATACCAAGTTACCGTCAGCAGATTTAAATCTTGATTTTAAAAATGGCACTAACTATAACGGTTCCGGTGCATCATCACAAAGTCATAGCTTAAAAGGGAATATCTCAGTTACTGTCGTAAAAGTATACCCAAATGGTAATCTAGCTATTGCAGGAAAGAAAACGATTGGATTGAAGAATGGGATCGAGACGATTGCTATCGCTGGCGTGATCAGAGAAGCGGATATTTCAACCACAGATAATACAATTCCATCTAATAAAATAGCTAATGCTAGGATATATTATATTGGTGAAGGTGATAACTATGATCGTTCACAAAGTGGCTTTTTAACGGATGCTGTTTCTTCGAAATATTGGATGTTTTAAAGAGGAGTTACACATGAAATTAATAGCAAAAACGATTATATCAACTGCACTATATTTGATTTTTACCCAGCAGTCACATGCCGATCAAATCAAAGATATTGCGATTATAGAAGGTGTTAGGGATAACCAACTTCAAGGGTATGGCTTAGTGGTTGGTTTACAAGGTACCGGAGATAGAAATACTTTTGTAAACAAGTCATTAGCCACTCAGCTAAATAAATATGGAATACGAGTACCAGAAAATATTAGTCTAAACTCAAGAAATGCGGCGGTTGTAATGACTAACGCAACCCTGCCGGCTTTTATTAAGGATGGCCAAAAGATTGATGTGACGATATCATCGGTAGGCAACTCAAAGAGTCTGAGGGGGGGAACCTTGGTAACATCGCCATTGCTGGGTTTAGATGGAAAAGTGTATGCCATTGCTCAAGGTCAAGTGTTGGTAGATGGTTATATGTCAGAAGGTTTGAATGGCAGCACGGTGCAAGTTAATACCGCCTCTGTCGGACGAATACCTGATGGTGCAATTGTTGAAAAACAAGTAAATACTGGCTTTGCAGGGAAAAGAACGCTTAATCTGTTACTTAATCATCCAAACTTTGAAACCAGTTCAAATATTGCTAAGGCTATTAATGCGAAATTTGGCAAAGGTGCAGCTTCAGCAGAAGATGCGGGGTCTGTAGCGGTAAGAATGCCTGAAAATGAGCAGGCTAAGATTGAGTTTCTAGGGTTGATTAATAACATCGATGTTAAGGTTGGCAGACCTGAAGCAACTGTGGTTATAAATAGTCGCAGTGGAACGGTAACGATGTCAGAGGATGTCCATATTTGGCCTGTTGCAATATCTGAAGGCAATTTTACGATTAATATTTTTGAAAGCGAAGGTGTATCACAGCCAGCTCCATTTGCTAGCGGCACCACGATTAAAATAAAAAACTCTGAAATTTCATTAAAGCAAAATCAGAAAGAAATTAGTTTAGTTTCTCCAAAAGGTGCGACATTAGCTGATTTAGTTGATGCTTTGAATAAGA
The DNA here is from genome assembly GCF_000613045.3 of Photobacterium kishitanii. Classification (NCBI taxonomy): domain Bacteria; kingdom Pseudomonadati; phylum Pseudomonadota; class Gammaproteobacteria; order Vibrionales; family Vibrionaceae; genus Photobacterium; species Photobacterium kishitanii. The sequence goes on from NZ_LN794354.1 coordinate 38,160, forward strand.
TGGGGACATCACATAATGATTTAACACATATTCTGCAATTACTTGCAAAATCAGGATCATTACGTGCAAAAATACTGGTAATATGATGAACATTCATAGTGTCGGCGTTGCGCCGGCATTTTCAGATTCGGTTGATAAGAAGATAGATACCAAAGCATTAAAAGTATCTCAAGATTTTGCACAATTAATGCTTGAGCAATTATTAAAAGTATCTCAGAAGCCTAGTTCAACAATCACAGAAACTCACACCAATGACTTATTTAATAAAAAAATGGCAGAATCTGTGGCAAGGTCGCCTAATTTTCAATTAACGGAGGCCATTTATGATCAAATAATTCAATTTAATGGTAGTAAATAATGAACCAGAATAGAAAAAGAATATATCAGCTATTAAGCAATATTGTGAATAAAATCGATGTAATCTTATTGGAAACACCAACGTTAAGAACGGGGTTAACAACGTATAGAGTTTCTGTATTCCAAAAAAGTATTTATCGAATAGAATTATTGAATCATAGTGTTACACAGTGGTTCAATGAATTAAGTGTTATAGCAAAAGAAGAAGTAGGTGCATTTAATAAAAAAGCAGTTACAGCTATGTTAGCAAATGACAGCGAGCTTTTAATGCTCTGGACTCGATGTCAGAAAGGTGCTGAAATGCTTAATAATGAGATGTTGGAACTTGAGTTATTATTATCAAAATTAAATGAATTTAACCAACCTCTTTTTGAGCAAGCCAAAAAATATGAGCCTGCATTAACATCAACAGTGCCCAAAGTATATGGCAAAAGGCGTTAATAATATCTTATATATTGGGTTTTAGAATGAACAAATCTCAGAAATTGAAATGCCCATATAATGTTGAAGATCATAGGTTTCTAGTTATAAAAATAGCAAGAACTATATATAACCAGCATAATCTACCATGCTATATCGACCTTGATGATTTGATTCAAGAAGGAATGATTGGTTTATTGGATGCTCATGGAAATTATAATGCGGAAAATTCTGCGGGGGCTTCATTAAGCACGTATGCTAGTATACGCATTCGTGGTTCTATACTTGATTTCATAAGATCTCAATCATTCACGTCTAGACAATTAAATGCTGAGATAAAAATAATCAACAATGTGTCATGGGATTTTTTTGTAAAGCATGAAAGAGAGCCATTACGTACTGAATTATCAAATTTGACAGGACTTTCTCTTAGTAAAATTGAAAACATTATTTCGGCAAAAAAGTACACTGAGGTGCACGATACTAGTGAAGATGGAAACACCATTGAAATGTCTTTACTACAAGACTTTAGTCCAGAATCCGAAATTGATGTTTATCAACAGGTTCAAAAGTGGATAAAATCGTTAAGTTTGATGGAACAGAATGTAGTGTCCTTATATTATGCTGAAGGATTAACATTAGCTGAAATTGCTACGATTATAAATATGACTCCTGCGAGAGTTTCTCAGCTTTTATCTAAGTCTAAAAATTTACTGTCTTCTGTATTAAATTCAGTATAATTAATTTTAATGTAATAAGAACTGGTTAGTAGTTTCTATGAGTCTTTTAAATAATATATCAAGTAAGTTATCGGGAATACCAACGACGCACAAAATGTTAGCCGTCGCAGTAGCGACAGCTCTTACTATTGGTGGTGGAGCTGCAACGTATATTGCAAATTCAGATGCTAATAGTGGGTATGTCTCATTAATATCATCAAAAAATAGCGCGGATATTCCTAAGGCGATTACGCAATTAGATACCAAGGATATTAAGTATCGAATTACTCCTAATGGCGATCTTCTTGTTAGTGAAAAAGACATAATTCCAGCAAGAAATGTACTTGCTAAAGATGGTCAATTGTTTTCGTCAAAGACGGGATATGATTTATTAAATAAAGAGCAAAGTATATTTATTAACTCTACACAGCAGCAACTACTAAAAACTCAAGTTATTGAGGAAAATCTGCAGCTAACGTTAGAACAAATTGATGGCGTCCAAGCCGCAAAGGTGCATTTATCTCTTTCTGAAGCATCTGATTTTATGCGTGATACAAACAAGTCTACCGCATCTATAATGTTAGAACTTGAGCCAGGAAAGCAACTTTCAGATGCGCAAGTTAGAAGTATTGCGAATCTTGTTAGTTCGAGTGTTCCGTACTTGTCACCAGATGATGTTGTTATTACCGATCAGTACGCGCAACAACTTACTGGCGATTCTGAAGACAATTATGCGATGAGTGTAAGCCAAGTAAGGTATAAAACTAAACTCGAAGGGAAATTACATGCTAATATAATGCAGGTCATAGCTCCCTTAATTGGTCTGCAAAATATGAGAGTTTCTGTCAATGCAGACATTAATTACGACAAAATTCAAAACACTAAAGAAGAATATTTAAAAGATCCTCAAGCTATTCAATCTGAACAATTAGAATATAATTATGATGATAGTCGAGACGGTGCAGGTAAAGGCGTTCCAGGGGCTCTAAGTAATCAGCCTCCAGGGCATGTTAAATTATCGGCGAAAGATAAAAGCTCTGTGCCTAGCGCGAATGCTTCAGCAATATCTCATGAGAAAATAAAGCGTAATTATAATGTCGGCCGTTCTGTAACTAATACAGAATATGGAGGCATGGCTTTAAGAAAAATAGATGTTGTTGTGCTTATCGATAAAAAGACCTTAGAAGACGATTTTGTATACGATGGCGCCGCAATAAAGCTTCCTGATGCACCTTTAGCACCAGTTAAACCGACTGAGCCCAAAGAACCTGACTTTGTTGCTAATACTAAACCAGCAAGAATGACTGAAGAGCAAAGATCAATTTATGCTCAATATGGTAAAGATAAAGAGCAATACAAAGCTGATTTAGTAAAATATAATGCTGCTTTAACAGCATATACACCCCTTAAAGCAAAGTATGATAAAGAAGTTAAAACGCTAACGAAGGCCTATAACGAAAATAATACTGCAAATAGAAAAATTGCTCTAGAAGCGTTTATCAAACAAAGAACGTTAAATATCGAGAGTATGACTCGAGGTGCTGTTGGTTTTGATAAAGCAAGAGGGGATACTGTTACAGTAATAACCGACTCCTTTATCCCTCGTCAGTCGCTTAAGAAGATTGAACCAGTAAAAGCTGATACTAGTAAGACTGGTCTGCAATTAAAAGATTATGCGGTTGTAGCGATAAGTGTTTGTATTGCACTAATTGTACTGCTTTTGGGGCTACTTTTTGTTCGAAGAAAGAATAAAGCAAAGATCCAAAATGCTTTAAATACTGAAGAACAAGAGCAAAATATTCAAGATATTCTTGGCGATGTCATGAAAAATGATGGCTACGTGAAACGTTCTGAAGACGAAATAGCTAAGACAATGACACGTGACCAATTAGGTCAAGATAATTTAAATGCGGACGATGTAGATTTGGAATCTCTGATTGAAATAGCTAAAGATAATCTGCGTGACAAGCAAAAACCTGCACTTATCGTGTTAAGTGAATGGTTAGATAATCGAACTGATTTACAAAATTCAATTATCGCTGAAATTAAGGACAATAACGGCATTCTACGCATATCTAAGGCTGGGGATGCTGATAGTGAATTATTTGTGTCACCAGATGAATTCAGTGATGATTTTGATATCGACTCATTAATTGAAAAAACTCAACGTCCACATCAGGAAATGTCATAAATGACTAAGAAAAAATTAGAACGCCGCAGACTGACCGGTGATGATAAAGTTCGCATCCTTATGAAGCTTATTCCTATGGAAGATTTTGAACAGGTTCTAGATAAACTTGAGCGCAAACAGGCAGAAAAACTTCTAATTTTAATGAAAGAGGATGATCTAGGTGTTCCTGAAAAAATAACCAAGGTTGAAGCGGTTGAGGTTCTTACCGAGTTCAATGAATACATGTCTCGCTTAGTGAATCCTGATGAAGTTGCTATGACTGATGCGATGCAAGCGTTAATTCAACAAAAATTAATCGAATTTAATTTAGTTGAAGAGCAGAGGCTTTATGGATTTGATAAGTTGGCTGAATTATCTGTCGATCAAATAATTAATATTATTTTCAAGGAATCGCAACAGATCTCTGCGGTAATTTTAAGTCGACTTGATTCAGATAAGGCCGTTGAAGTCATTCAGAAAATGAATAATGAACATCGGACTGAAATTCTACTCTATATGGGGACTTCTCAAAATATTAGTCGTGAGAAACTAAAAGAGATTAACGATTGGCTTGAAGATAAAATCGATGAATCTGTTAATAAAGGAACTTACGACGGTGCTAAAGAAGTCGCGCAGATTTTAGAAGGTTTAACCGAAGATGAAATGACAGAACAATTAGAATTAATTGAGAAAATCAATCCTGATCTTGTAAAAGAAATACGTGGTCATATTCTAACGTTCAATGATATTTTAATGCTTGATGATGTCACGTTGTACATCATTCTAAATGAAATTGATTCATCAACAATAGGTCTTGCTATACGTAATTTATCGCAAAATCTGCAGGAAAAGGCATTAAGTGCGTTATCTGAGAATGCGCGACAAATTGCAGAGCTTGAATTAACGGGTGGCAATGTATCGGATGCTGATATTCTTGCTGCGCAAAATGTGATTTTGGCTACAGCAAGAGAACAAGAAGTCAATGGACTTGTACAATTACGTCAAGACTAGCGTGTTAAACAAAAAAGCAGTGGTGCTGGCACTGCTTTTTTTATCATTTAATGCCGCTAGTCAAAATAGATTACAGCCGCAAAAAGATAAGTTAACGAGTGAAATTGCAGCGTTGGTATCAGTAAAAGCTAAAATTGCTGAAATTATTTTTGATAAAAAGGTAGTTTCCAGCTTTAATAAAAATTGTACTGGAAAATTAATAACTAAACTCTATGCATCTAAGAGTAGATATGATTCGGGAACAGTTAATCTTTCATGTAGTTCTAATAATGCAGAAATATCTTTGAGATATAAGATTAAAGGTACAGTACCAGTCTTAGTTACAAGGAACAGGATATTAAGACATCAGCTTATAGATAAAACCAATACTACGCTCGAATTTGAAGATATGTCTACTGTTAGACGTTCAAATATATTTAGTTTTAAAGATATTAATGGTGTCAGAGCTAAAAGAGACTTGGAAAATGGTAAAATTTTAAATTTTGGTGATATTTATAGCCCTCCAGCAATTATGAGGAATAGTAATGTTAGAATTATTGTTCATAATGATAAGTTTTATCTTGAGGAGCAAGGAAAAGCTTTAGATGATGGATATATTAATGATGTTATTAATGTTTTAAACAATCAATCGTTAACGATAATAAGGGCAAAGGTTTTGAATTCATTTAGTGTCGAGGTTCTATAACATGGCAGACAGTCAATACAGTCTGACACCGAAAGACAGATTAAAGATCATACTTGGAAATGCTTCAGGTGCTCCATTATTTTTACTTGTCTTGCTGTCAATGATAGCCGTGCCATTACCGGCAATAGTGCTTGATATGTTTTTTACAGTGAACATTGCTCTCTCGATAATGATATTAATGATCTGTGTCTATTCAAAAAGGCCTGCTGATTTTTCTATATTTCCAACAGTATTACTATCTGCAACGCTATTAAGACTTGGACTCAACGTTGCTTCTACTCGTCTAATTTTAACAAGTGGACATAGTGGTGGTGGTGGTGCAGGGCAAGTTATTGAATCATTTGGTGAATTTGTAATTGGCGGGAATTTTGCGGTCGGTGTTGTTGTATTCCTTATATTAATTATTATTAATTTCATGGTTGTTACCAAAGGTTCGGAGAGAATTTCTGAGGTAAATGCAAGATTCACCCTTGATTCTTTACCGGGTAAACAAATGGCCATTGATGCTGAGTTGAATAGTGGCTCTATAACATCAGAAGAAGCGGCTATTAAGCGTGAGATACTGAGTACGGAGAGTGAGTTCCATGGCAGTATGGATGGTGCTTCTAAGTTTGTAAAAGGTGATGCAATCGCAGGATTGATTATCTTAGCCATTAATCTGGTTGGTGGTATTTGTATCGGTGTTGTACAGCATGGTTTACCGTTTAGCGAAGCACTTAAGACTTTCTCTCTATTATCAATTGGTGATGGATTAGTTGCTCAAATTCCAGCTTTAATTCTCTCTACGGCGACAGCTATAATAATATCGAGATCATCGGGAAGCCAAGATTTATCAGAAATGATTGGTTCGCAGATGCTGATGGATAACAAGGTTATCTATATTTCTGGGTCTATATTGATCATTATTGGCTTGGTACCTGGCATGCCAACAATAGCATTCTGTGGTATTGGCTCTGCAATATGTATATATGCTTATTATAACCAGCAAGGTGTCAAAGAGTTAACTGTACCTACAGCTAAGCTTGTCATGTCAGATAATGAATTCTCACCAGCGGTAGATGTGCTTGAAAACGTTGATGGTAGTGCTTTAGAAAATATTGAGCAGAAAGAACTTACGCTTGATGATATCACACCGCCAGAACCTATTGAAATTTGCATTGGTATGAGATTGGTGCCACTTCTTGATGCTGAAAATGGTGCAGAACTTATCGAACAGGTAACCGGTGTAAGAAAACACTTATCGCAAGAAATGGGTGTCCTTATTAAAGGTATTTTGATTCGTGATGTTTATGATATGGATTCTGAAAGCTATGAGATAAGAATTCGAGGCATTGTAAGGGGAGAAGGTAAGGTTAAGCCATCGATGCAAATAGCAATTGATATGGGCGGCTCAAGAGGTGCTATTGACGGTATACCAACCCAAGATCCTGTATATGGGTTACCTGCATACTGGATTGATGAAGACAATGCATCTCAAGCTAGATTGCAAGGCTATGAGGTTTCTGATCCTGCAACGGTTATTATTACTCATTTATCACAGATAATGCACGATTATATGCATGTACTGTTGTTTCATGAGGACGTAGCGCAGATTGTGGATCATATGTCAAAGCAGTCTCCAAAACTTATCGAGGAGTTGATTCCAAAATCACTTACAATCTCAAGGCTGCTTGATGTACTTCGCAACCTATTAAGGGAAGGTATATCGATTCAGGATATTAACACCATACTTGAAACACTTGCACTTCATGCTCCATCAGGAATAAATACTGCTGAATTAACTACTTTAGTTAGAAAAGCAATGATTGAGCATATTATCTATAAACTTACTGGTAGTATTAAATACATATCAGTAATGACTGTTAATCATGAACTACAAGCACTCTTAATGGAGAGCATTAACAATGATGGTAGAATAATCATAAATGGGCCTAAATTAGCTGATTTACTTTTGGTATCACATAAAGAATGCCAGGCAATGATAAGCAATGGTTTAGCACCAATAATGGTTGTTGCTGATCAGCTTAGATTACCGCTCATTAAGCTATTAAAGCCGCAAATCCCAGAAATTAATATACTTGGATTTAATGAGCTGCCAACCAATATTAAATTCGACATTGTGGCCGAAATAAAATAATGTTAATGCGCATTAATTGCAGTATATTTAATTAAAGTAGAGAATATGAAAAACTATAACGATGATTGGTGTCAAACCATTGATATTAAAAAGCACTTACGTTCGAGGAGCGAAAGTGAAATTGAGGCGATTCATCAAATAGCTACCAAAAAGCTAGCTCATCTTGCGTCAGATGTCTCTGATGGTGTAGTAAAATTCACTAAGAGATCAAACTCAACAATAATGACTTTTAATGAGTATTTTATTGGTGATCGTAAACCAGGACATATTTACTTTTACAACCATAAAAGTGAATATTCCATGGTACATCTCCCGTTTGAGCTGGTTGATCACTTAAACTCTATTAAATACGGAGCGCCAAGTTACACCGCTCCGGTAGAAAAAAAAGAGATGGCTGGATGGTTTGAGAATAAAATGGCATTAACTTTAATGCTATTATTCAATAACTTCTACCCGAAAATGTGGACAAATCAACTTGGGTTTTTCCCTGCTCCTGATGGATTTGTTGACATTAATAAAATGCCATTTGATTTGGATAGCAATCTCTTTATTCTTGAACATGACATAGAAATTGATCAGACATCATATAAAATAAGCTATATAATCAGTGACACGCTTATTAGTGGATTAAATGAATACAAAGAAACATCAACTAGAGCTGATAATATTGCACGATTAGAGAGCGTTGAACTTGATTTAACTGCTGTTTTACTTAGAACGGAGATGACCATTGAAGAAGTTTCAGCGCTTCAAATTGGTTCATTGATACCGCTTGGAAACATAAATCTAGTTGATATTGAAACGAATGACGGTTCTATAATAGCCTCTGGCGTTATGGGGCTACTTGATAACCAACGAGCAGTAAAAATAAGGTAAGATAATGGATAGTAATCTATCAAATGAAAGCATTGAGCAGTCTCTCAAAGATGTGCAAGGAATTAGTACCCCTGATATGTATGAAAATTTTTCAGGAGATTCGAGCATGCCAACTCCTCAAGTTACGTCAGCGATTAAGCTTCCTGATGTAAAGTTAAATATATCGGTACAAGCAGGCACTGCTGCAATGTTAATCAGTGATATTACCAAGCTAACAACTGGTGACTTAATCACTTTAGATACTGATGAGCACGCAAGCTTCCCGATTACAGTACAAGATACATTATTTGCTTATGGTGTAATTGTTAAGCACGATAAAAAGTTTGCAGTAAAAATTACTGAAATGGTAAATGTATCAAATTAATTAAACACTTTGGGTAAATGAGTATAATGGAAATCACTAACGCTAGTATGCTCATGACAATGGATAGGCTAGCAACGGAAGCTAGCCGATCAAATAATCATGAGAATAGGTTTGTTCACGGTCAAGATAATGCATTTATTAATACCATAAATAAATTAGATGAATCTCAGAAAGTCGCACTTCAAGCTAAAAAAGACGTTATCGAACACAAACCTAATGTAAGTGTTGCTGACATGCTGTTAAAAAGTAGTGAAGCACAAATTTCCATGGCAACTGCAATTGAAATTAGAAATAAAATGCTAGAAGCCTATACTTCACTAAGCAACATGCCTATCTAGCTTAATTACTATACTTTAAATAACAATAGAGAAATAACAATGAGGATACCATTAGGCTTTTTAGGGCTATTTGCCGCCCTTTTAGGTGGTTTTTTTATTAACGGAGGCCATCTTGGGTTATTATGGCATCCTGGTGAGTTTGTAATTATATTTGGCTCGGCTGTGACGATTTTTTTGATTTCCAACCCAATAGAAACAGTTAAACAAACGGGTCTATCTTTAAAATCATTAATTAAGCCATTATATACAGAAGAAAAAACGACTCAAACATTGCAACTGATGACAGAATTACTGGTTGTTTTAAAAAATGGCGGAAATTCGGAGCTTGCAGAGCATATTTCAAATCCACTAACGAGTGCCGTTTTTAAAAAATATGAATTAGTTTTATCTGATAATGATGCATTAAATTTTATCGTGGATAATTTCAATCTGCTAGAATCTGGAGGGGATAAACTTGAAGCTCATCAACTAGAAGCTATTCTTGAGCAAGAAATAGAGTTATATCATCATGAGCAAATGATCCCAGTAAAAGCTATCACTGCATTGACTGAAGTTATGCCATCATTCGGTATTATTGCCGCTGTAATGGGGATGAATATTACCATGATGTATATAGATCAAGAACCTCTGATTATTGGTGAGAAAATTGGTGCTGCACTATATGGTACGCTATTGGGTATATTTTTTGCGTATGGTATCTTTTATCCAATTGCTTATATTTTAACAAAGATGGCTGATCAAAAGAGAGATTATCTTACTGTTATTTTAAGTTTTATAATGTCTGTTCGTGAAAAACATAATTTATTTATAGCTGCAGAAATTGCACGAAAAAAGGTACTGCCAGCTAAAAGAATTTCACGTGAGGATTTAAGAAATAAAGTTGCAAGCATTTCTAAAGGGCAGTAAATAATGGCCAAACCACCCACAGAAGTACTTAAAAAGTACTATATTATCAAAAAAGTTCGTGGTCATGGTGATGACCATCATGGCGGAGCCTGGAAAATAGCACTAGCAGACTTTTATACAACGCTAGCAATGGTATTTTTTGTCTTGTGGGTTGCAGGCACCGTTCCTGAAGATAAATTAGCCGGTGTCAGTGAGTTTTTTAAACAGGATGTTAAACAAACTTACAATGCAATTAAATTAGATGCAAATGGAAAAGTCTTATCAGATAAAAATACACAGGCTGACGTATCTGGTTCTAAAGAAGATACAAAAGACAATGAGGATATAAAAGAAGAAAAACCGAATAAAGAAACTATCATTGCTGTATACAATCAATTATCTAAGGAGCTAGATAAAAATGTTGCAGAAGTTATTTTAGCAACTAATAAAGAATCGATTGAAATAAAATTTGTTGCTGACCTTCTGTTTAAAAGCGCTTCAGATGATCTTTCACCAAAGTCAATTAAAAGTATTGATAAGGTTGGGTTGATACTAAATGGTAAAGGTTTATACGCCCATGTGTATGGTTTTGCCGATAATAGAAAAATGAGACCAAACCAAAAGTTTAGAGATAATCTAAATTTATCCTCAGCAAGGGCAATGGCTGTAGTTAATCATATAAATACAATTAAACATGACAATATATTTATAACAATGCATGCAGATGGTGCTTTAAATCCTATTGCAGATAATAATACAAGGGCTGGACGGAAGGAAAATAGACGAGTTGAGGTATATATAACGCTAAACTCATCTCCTCCACGTGAATTTTGGAAAAGAATTAAAAAATAGAAATGTATAAGGATTAATAAAATAGATATAAATATAAAAAACAACCAATTTTTTTAATTGGTTGTTTTTTATATTCAATACGCGTTACTTTTTAGAAAATATTTAGATAAGTATAATCAATGTTTGTAATAATGTTAAATTGAGAGTTGTTAATAAAATATTATAACACTCCTCATAAAAAATCGAAATCCAATCTATACTTTATTTTAATTCTGATAATAAAAGTACTGTGAGAAAAATATATTCTGATGACTGAATCAGGCCAATTAGGCACTCGTTAAACAACTATGATTTATAAAGTTGACCTTGTTAATGACAGTGTCCACAACATTAGATCCATAATGATCGATGGCAAACATAGTTGCGATGGGAATAGAATTAGGATTTTCAGCATAGATTAGAGATGTAATAACCAAATCCTGCTTTGATAGTTTAGAGTTGTATTTTTCTAGTATACAAGATTTATTTCTAACAATACTATCGATGTTTTTGTTTATAATATCAGTTTTATTTTTATAAATTCCATCAACATAGCTTTTTATGTATGTATTATCTATATGAGATAATAGCTGAGTTCTGCTTAAATCACTATATCCCATCATTTTTAAATGATCGTAAATAGAATTGTTTACTGAACAACCCGATAAGCAAAGAAATACAGATGCAGTTGTTAAGGGAATTAGTTTTTTCATTAATATACCGATTATTAATTATTAAATGATACCATTAGCATATACTGTATGGTATACATAAAGGATTATATTGCTGCATTCGAAACAACTGATTAATAATCAATAGTGAATGCTTTGCCGCATAATTAATATGCGTTTAATTTATCATGTGAAAATTTACTTGAATTATGCTGTATTTTTCAATTATCTACTTATCTCATTGTAAGTAATAAAAAGCATTATATTACAATAAGTTACAACCACTTCTTGTTTCTAGTAATGATAGGGTTTTTAGCTTAATTAACGGTATACTTTACTACAACCACTTTAAATCTTGTAGGATTGGAGCGAGCAGCGGGATTCGAATCCGCATCATCAACTTGGAAGGTTGAGGTAATAACCATTATACGATGCTCGCAAACGACTTTCTAGATAAAATCTAGGCCAGTCGAGGGGCTTTGATGACGGGTAATGCGAATACCTATTATCATCTGATGAAACTAATTAATGGTAGTAGTTCTTCGTTGATTATACACCAACGTGAAATTGGATCATTAATTACATAACTATTAATATAAACTGAGATACAGTTACTTTACATTTTATTCGATAGTAAGAATTTATGACTATATACTTAGAGAGCGCTGTCTGGTTTCTTTTACTATAAATGAACATCTTTATATTTTTAATAATTATATACTTAACTAAAGGATAAAATCAACTATTTCTGTTATCTCAATTTATAGAGTGAAAGTAGTATAATTCTACATGGTTAAGTCTTTTAAAAATATTCTGCTTATCAATTAAACAAAAACTTTAATGACATAATTAATATTATATCATTTAGTTAAATAATCCTAATCCCCCTTAGAATATTAAACGGCATTTTTTTAGATTCTATTCATTCGACTCAAGAATTTTTTATTTATTATTTTATGCTAACTTATTAAATTAGAGTACAAAGCTGATTGACTATAAATATCAATTGTATATGATATTAATTATTAATATCGAGATTGTCCCCAAAGTTTACAAAGTAGGAATTATTAAACATGCTTAATCTAGATTTAAACCCGGAGCATATTGAAGCTGTTATTAGCGGTATTGATTTTGCTGACAGTCGTAACTATCACGAAGTAAAGATTAGCAAAAGTCTGACAGCACAAGTGCATATTGTTTCTAACGAACTAAAGTTTAATCTTTTAGTTGATGGTTGGTGGGCATCAACAGCAGCCCAGTTAGTTTATTGGCACCATACTAGAAATAATAAAACAGAACTAAAATTCAAAGAAATTAATAGCTCAAGATGTGGGACTAATCAGCCTGTAAAAGATAAATGTCCTATGGAAACTAATATTTATGCGTATAAAAATAAGGCATCTGCATATATAGCACTGACGCTGATTTGTCGTTGCTTAGAAGATCATAGAGATATGATTGAATCCAAATTATATGAACGCCAAACAAAGATGAAACAAACACAAAGTAAAATTGCACAGCAAGCAAAAGTCCAGAAAGAAGAATGCACCGCGAAACATCAGCAGGCAGTGATGGAGTTCGAACAACGATATGATGTTATTAATAGTGAAAAGCAGGCAAATAAGGCTTTAAGTAAGTTGAAAAAAATTGTAGGAGGGTCTCAATCGCTTGAATTTAAATCGTTATTTATTAAGAGTGGTGAGACAGAGGTCTCTACATATAAGTTCACAATAGCACGTTTGGGTATTAGTACATTATTTTATAATAACCTTAATAAGCGTATTACTCAAGCAGATCTTGCTGGGGTTCTGGTTAATAAAGCCATTATTGAAATAGAAGCGTAATGAAAATGATGTAATATTTAACCTGTCACATTCTCAATAAAATATATTAATTTAAATATTATTATATACGGGGGTATCAACTAATTTAGGGGGGGGCTAGTATGGATAAATGAAATATTGTCTTTAAATACAGTATAATAATGTTATTAAACGTTGAATAGCAAAGATTTTCAATTATTTTAATTAGAGTATTACCGCTTTTGATACTTTATCTACAATTGCCAGTATATTTTCGGTTGGTTTTTGATAAATTTATTAGGCGTATTATATTTACCTATCGTTTTTAATATAAAAGCGGTTTCTTCAGTTAAATAATTTACATCTATAACCTATTTCTCTCGGTGATATTGTAAGATTCTATCTTTTGTTTTATAGCGAAGTAACCATTTTCTTTTGAAGTTGTAGCATTAAAGCTTTCAAGTCTTTTTTTAGTAACTAAAAATTGTTTTTCTTTATTTAATGCTCTTGTTTTAACCATTGATGCAATGCTAAGTTCTGTATATTTGAAGTTCTTGGGCCGATTATAAGGATTATATTCTCTTAGTTTATGCACTTTTTTATGAGATGTTATCTGAAAAAGGCCACCATCTTGAGTTCTAATATTGTTTTGCTTTCTCTGCAGGCTACTATTTAATTGTGAATTTACGATTGAAGCTAACGAGAGGTTACCTGTTTTAGCCAGTGCTGAATGGAAAGCTTTATTTGTTCTTTGTGTAATATAGATAGCGGATTGTTTCATATTACCTACGCACCATGCATATTCTCTTTGGGTATAAGGTATCTTATATACTAATTGTATCAGTGTTGGCGTTTGTTGCAATAGGCTTTTATGGTATTAGTGTTTTTTTATCATCGGGAGGAGGTGTTTATATATTAAATATATTGTAATTAATTAAATTAATAGTAGCTGTAAAATTTTAAATTTGGGTAATATTTATATTAGTATATGTGCTTAGTTGGTTGGATGATAATGCTGTGTTTGCTAAGATTGGTATAGCTTTTGGGTATAATTTGCTACAAGTAGGTATACCTTGTGGTTTTTTACTTGCTGATTTGACAGTAGTGGTAGCTGAATTCGGGTTTGAACGCATTTTTCCTAGTGAAACAGATTTCAATTAGGCTTTGGGGAAGGAGATGCATGATTGGACGTATATAAGATATGAAAGAAATATCTCCGCTATTATGTAACGTTTGAAGTTGTATGATGTCTTTGATATTTAAGAGACTAGGGTTGTTTTTGCCTAGCCCCTTAAATTTATTTCAACTTCATTAATCAATGCATACTGAATAAGTGTTTATTTCACTGTAAACTGATTCGTTAGCTTAGTTAGTCCAGTAACTAGGTTTGACAGGGCATTGCTTGCCTGTTCTGCGTGACCTAAATCATCGTATACTGCGCTGGAAACATCTTTAATCTTAATTATACTTGAATTAAGCTCCTCTGCTACACTTGATTGCTCTACTGTAGCCGCTGCAATTTGAGTATTTCGATCAGAGATGTTGGCAATAGAATCGGTAACATTTGCGATATTATCTTCGGCTTCGATTGATTTAGCTACACAACTATCCATTCTTACCTTGCTTTGAGTAATTGCACTATTAGCCTCTTTAGAGCGTCCTTGAAGTTGTACAATTATGTCATTTATTGTAGCGGTTGAATCTTGGGTGCGTCGAGCAAGAGTTCGTACCTCATCTGCTACAACTGCAAATCCACGCCCATTTTCACCAGCCCTCGCAGCTTCAATAGCAGCATTTAGTGCAAGTAAATTAGTTTGATCAGCTATTCCTTTGATTACATCTAACACCACGGTTATTTCAGCACAATCTTGTTCTAACTTGGCAATGATTTCGCTGGCAGAGTCGATATCTGTCGATACCACTCGAATATCGTCGACGGTATGACCCACAACAGCGCGACCTTTATTTGATAATTTGGATGCTTCATTCGCACTGGTTGATGCATTTTCTGTATTTTCTGCTACTTCTTGAAGCGTGCACTGCATTTCGTTCATCGCTGAACTTAGCAACTCCAGTTCTTGCTCTTGAGAATTCATTCCTAATTCTGTTCTTTTAGAGACCTCTTGCATACTACTTGATGCACTTGATAGGCTATCTGTCGATTCTATGATGTCTATAACTAATTTGCTGAGATTAATTTTCATCACTTTGACTGAATTAGCTAGAGCACCGATATCATCATCTGCAAATTTTCCAGTATCAATGGCTTGACATAGCTCATCAGGAATTAAAATTCCGTTAGAAACGCCTTGTGTTGAACGGGAAATTAAAGCTAATGAGTTATTAATATTTCTCATTAAGGTAATACAGATACCAATTGATAATGCGAGAGCGACAGCAAGTATAGAAGCAACGAGGTATAATGTGTCATAAAACATTGTTGTCGACATATCGTTTGCAGATTTCATCATCTTTTCATTAGTTTGTCGAATTTCATCAAAAACCATCTTGGTTTTGATAAATATTTTAAGTGTGGTGTTTAATGTTTTTTTAGCTGACTTATTGTCATTTTTGCTGATTTCATCAGAAAAATTTTTACTGATTTCTTGGTAGTTTTCCCACATCTGATCAAGTCTTTTATAGCTAGCTAATTCTTCATCTTTTGTATTGAATCGATCGATGTATTTTCCGTTAAGATTCTTACTATAATTAATGAATTCATTGGTAATTTTATTGGATAAGTCAGTACTAGCTAACGTATAGTTATTAATCTTGTCATAATCAGGAGATGGATCTCTAACCTCTCCAAGAAGAGCAAATTGGTATCGACGAAGATCTGACATGTAAATACTAATCTTATCAATAGAGGTGAGAGATGGCACAATGGCTTGCGCAAAATATGCTGTATTATCATTGAGGTCGTTTATACGGATCATTGATACAACCCCTAAAGCAGTAATGCCGACGCATAAGACACCAAAAGACAGATAGATTTTTTTTGAGAGGGTTAAAGGTTTCATATATTGCTCATATAAATTTTGTTGTAATTATTTGTAATATAATGAATTGCAATGACTTCGTAAACGATTATTTGTATGAATCTATAATGGAATTTTTTAAAATAATTAATTACATAAGTATAATGTAAGCAATATTTGTAATTGTAACCTTGTTCACACT
Organism: Photobacterium kishitanii; assembly: GCF_000613045.3. NCBI lineage: Bacteria > Pseudomonadati > Pseudomonadota > Gammaproteobacteria > Vibrionales > Vibrionaceae > Photobacterium > Photobacterium kishitanii. Next base: position 54,606 of record NZ_LN794354.1, read on the forward strand.
AAGTTGTTATTGCTATAGATTTATTAACAGTCATTTTGTCCATAATTACCAATAAATATCGACTATAAAGTACGCATGATGGTGTTTTTATGAGTGAGTTGATCTGCGCTCTTAGATTTTCTGAAATACTCCCTTTCAGATCAAACATCCAATTTCTTTTGACTAAACTTTCCATTAATCATCAAATCATAACTTAGTAATCTTTTTTCGCATGGAGCGATAGTCTGATAAAAGTCATCTCGTTAAGTTCCTATTTATCTTTGAGTTAATTTTTTTGTGCGAATAACATACTGAATGAGTTTTTTAAGTTTACATTCTCATTCGTGAGACTTAATAGTTGTACTATTATTAAAGGAATAATAATTTTTTTTTAAATATTTTAGGTAAAACCATAATATATAGTAATACTGTTAACCTAAAGTGAGCCATCATAGTTTTAGGCATTCAGGCCTGAATTTATGATAACGAAATGCGACTAATTTATCATTTCATCTTCTAAATTTAATTATTTTATGTTGGGGATTTTTTTGAAAACATAACTATGTTGTTGTGATCCTGTATTAAAAATTCTATCTGATAACATACTCTTACTTGTGGATGTAGTGTCTTTTTTTAAAGAGAAAAGCAGTATGATTTCGAGTGCCGGCATTCTCTAAATCATGTCATCAATCGCTAAATTTACGCTGATAAAAGACCGCTTTTATTATTACTCTACAATATCATTTCTTTAAATTTATGCATTGAAGAATGCCGTTTTTTGTTATTTTATCAATTTTTTCAATAGCTTATTTTGTTTCAGTGGCTGATGAGAAAACTGTAAACATTGTCATAGTATGCTGTCAGTATTGAAACTTTATTACTTTTATTCTCATTGTAGTACATTCGAAATGTTTCGGTTTTCTATCGCTAAATATTTAAGCTCAGTCGAGAATATTTAGCGATATACGGCACAGATTATTTCTCCTAAATATTTCGATTTTAACTAAGCGATATTACTTAATAGGTAGTCACTTTAGTGAAATATAATTTCAAATAATCATTGACTTGTAACTTGTCATCATTAAAAATAACTTTCAATTTAGTATCTTATTAATTGGCAAATTTCGATCATGACAAATGAAGTTAATAATCCTCAGTCAGTCGCCTATGTTTGTACCAGCGATGAAGGTTTTCAAGCCATTGTTTTTGGCTATAACGAAGCTGATGCTATAAATGCAGCTGCTTTATTTCTTGATTGTGAGAACGATGAAATAGAAGACGTTGAACGGAAAGAGGTTTTTGATCAGTATCGAGATGTTGGCATTCCAAAAGATGTTCCTATTTTAGTATTAAACTGGGAAAGTGATGATTGATTATCGCCGATAATTATTAAAAATTTGTCATATACATTCAAATAAGCTGTGGGTTAGATTATTGCCATTAAATATATTAAAATTATTTAGATATCTTAAAAAGATAACTAATTCCAAAAGAATTATAGATATAATCTATAGCCAACCTCTTGATATACTGCTGGTAGTTATAGAACATTTTTCTATATTTTTAAGAATTAAAAGTCACAAAAATTATCACAACTATCAAATGACATGATTTGTTTATGATTTTAAGCGGTGTTATGTCATTTTCAAGATAGATAATTAAGCAAGTTTATGATTTTTTTGTTAAAATCATAAAATTAATTCACACTATTATTTTACAAGTTACCATTTTATCATAAATTACTCGCTTTTATTGATATACAATAGGTTAATTTAACTTATAAAATTAACTGGTAATGGATTAAGACTTTATCGGGGTGCATTAAAATCCCACATTCCTAATGTTCCGCTATTTTCTTGAAGACATTAATATCATATAGTAGATACTATTAGAAATTCTCTAGTAGTGATTAAAAAAAGTTAGTTCATTAATTACATGGAAATTAATTGATATGTGTTTATTGATGTTCCTAGTATGATTTGGTTTCTTTCGATTGCGGTGGATATCTGATTAATTTGAATGACCCTCGAATGTCAATAAGTTTGGGGTCTGAAGAAAATAGCTATAGTAAAAAAGTCTGGAGTGTATTTTAAAATGAATTTTATTATTTATTCGATATATTATAACATACCTGACATTTATAACATGATTAATTTATAATATATTGATTGACTAAATTTGTTATCTTTGAAGCTTACGTTCACTGAGGATAACAAAATTTGGTGACATTATTTCAGGACATCGATAGTTATATTTTTTTATAACTATAAACATTTTTATACACAAAGAACTTTGAACTTACAGGAAGTTCTTTCTACAACAGAAGGTAGCCTCAATCTATGCTGTTCTATTAGGTTATGGTTACTGTTAAGGATACATGCTTAGCTAGCGTGGCTAGAGTAGTAATTAAATAGTTAACTGAATATGGAAGGTGTTTAGTTAGATTTCTTCTTAAATATACGTTCAAAATTCATGCTGCTTACATGAGTATTGCCCGCTAATTTGGTGGCCAAGCTATCGCTTTTTGTTATATCAGACGGCTAGTGTATATTGAAAAAATAGAAAATAATATTGAGTTAATAATGGGAAGTAAAGCTTTGACAATGATAATAGGTACACAAGAATACACAGAATTTTGTCGGTTCCTAGAAGCACAGTGCGGAATAGTTCTTAGCGATGGAAAACAATATTTGGTAAGAAGTAGATTAAGTCCATTAATGACAAAAATTGGAATATCCACAATATCTGAATTGATGCAATTAATCAAAGCTCCTGGCCATACGGAGCTCAAAAATAACGTAATTAATGCTATGACAACCAATGAAACGTTGTGGTTTCGAGATGTTTATCCTTTTAAAGTTCTTCAATCAAAAATTTTCCCTGAATTGATTGAGAAGAAAAAAACTATTCGTGTTTGGTCAGCAGCTAGTTCGTCTGGGCAGGAGGCGTATTCAATTGCTATAACAGTACTTGAAACACAGACTAGGCTTCCTGGATTATTAAATAATGTCTCTATTGTCGGTACTGACATATCTTCTGAAATGTTGAATGCTTGTAAAGCGGGTATTTATGATGAGTTAGCCATGAATAGAGGATTATCTGCAGATCGTAGAAGGTTTTTCTTTGAGGATAACAAGGATGGTCGTATGCGATTATGCGATAAAGTAAAGCGAATGGTGACTTTTAGGTCTCAAAATTTGAAAGATAGTTATGCTCTGTTGGGTAAATTTGACATCATTTTTTGTAGGAATGTTTTAATTTATTTTTCTCCGGATATGAAAGCAAAAGTTTTAGGTCAAATAGCAGCACAACTTAACCCTGGAGGTTATTTATTCCTAGGGGCTTCAGAAACTCTTGGTGGATTATCTAATAAGTTTGATATGGTTAGATGCGAGCCTGGCATTGCATATAGGTTAAAATAATTATGACAGAAATTAAGGTGTTAGTAGTTGATGATTCAGCCTTTTTTAGGAAAATGATCGTCAGCATGCTTGAGTCAAGCATGGTTATTAAGGTTGTTGGCGTAGCGGTGAATGGTAAAGAGGCTATAGACAAGGTCAGCGAGTTAATGCCTGATGTGATTACAATGGATATTGAAATGCCGGTGATGGATGGCGTTACTGCAGTAAGAAGGATAGTGAGAGATCACCCTATACCTATCCTTATGTTATCTTCATTGACAAGAGAAGGAACACACCAGACTCTTGATGCTTTAGATGCTGGCGCTTCTGATTTTATGTTGAAAAACTTTAAGACGGTTTCAGATAATGAGAACGATTTTAAAAGTGTTTTAATAAAAAAAGTAACCGATTTAGCAAGACGATCACGGTTTATTAATCGCAAACCAAACTACTCTACATCACTCGCATTACGTTTATCGCCATCTCATTTGGCAGTTAGCGGTCAAAAAGTAAGGCCGACTTCACTATCAGATGCTGCCCCCCCTCATGTTAAGAGCAGTTTTACTAACCGGCCATTTAAGCACTCAGCGAGGAAATACGATTTATTGGTTATTGGTTCGTCAACAGGTGGACCTGTTGCTCTTCAACAGGTGCTTATGAAGTTACCTGCTAATTTTCCATGCCCTATATTGCTTGCCCAACATATGCCAGCTCTATTTACCACGGCCTTTGCAGAAAGACTTAATACTATATGTAATATTACTGTTAAAGAGGCACAATCTGGTGAGGTGCTGAAGGCTGGTGTCGCTTATCTTGCTCCTGGTGGTCGCCAGATGACGTTAGAGGGACGACAGAAAGTAGTAAGGCTAAGAGTATCTGAAGATGCTATGGGGCTAAATTATGCACCATGTGTTGATCTTCTGTTTACATCAATAGCTAAGGCTATTCCTGGAGGTGCTTTAGGGGTGCTTTTAACTGGCATGGGATCGGATGGTTGTGAGGGAGCTAGACTAATGAAGGAAAGTGGATCTGTGATTTGGTCACAAGACAAAGAAAGTTGTGTTGTTTATGGTATGCCACAGGCAGTAGAGAAAGCTGGCATATCATCAGAAGTGTTTGATATTAAAAAAATGGGTGAAAATATCTCTCATGAAATAAGTGCATAGCGAGAATGCTACCAAATAGAACAGATCTGGATATTGCAGGTATGTTCTATTGGTAAAACCGCTTTCTGATATTTAATCCTTTATGGCCCTAATCCATTAATTAATGTAATAATTTATGAATTAATATTCCTTAGTAGATTTAAATCAAAGAGTTCCTTTAATGTTGCATTTAATATAGATGAAATAGATTGTAGGTTATAACTTAGAGAACGAAACAAATTTTCATTTATTCGCACGTTTACAATTTTAATAATTCCTTAAGGCTATATCATTAGCTTTAAATTAATCCCTATTTGGTATTTTTCGGGGGTATTTTTCAATACTCTGACTTAACTGTATGCTTTATGCTCCGTGTGGTTATTGGTTAGGCTGTTGTATCGATCTTCCATCTATTTTATCAATAAGTTATTGCACTAATGATATCTAGCAATATAATAATCATCATACAATTAGATGGTATGATGAAGTAAATTACCTTCTTCGGCATATTTGGCATGCTCGACAACCATAATAAATATTGGAGTACTATTTATTAATTACCTTTACAATGAATCTATTAGAATCATTAATGGCTATTTACCATTACTTTTAAATAAGATTGAATGTAATTATTACATTGAACTACCTTCTTCAGCATATTCAGCATGTTTAACAACGATAAAAAATATGGAGAACTTAAGATCAATAATTCAATGCGCCTTAATTCCTTTAACAGATGATGAAGCTGCTAGATCATTAGTGGAAACTCTTGATCAGCATATGGAAAGAGTTATCAGGACATGTAAAGCTTGTATGTCTAAATCAATTGATATGTTACAAATTAAGTCTTATGAGTTTGATCAAATGCTGTCTAACTATGTGGTGAATTTTTGTAAATCATCATTAGAGTATCAAAGGGCAGTAAAGACTTATGTTGAGGGAACTGCTTCTTTGACGTTCAGTATTGAAATATATTTGCGATCTTTCCCTGATTATGGTGAATATTGCAAAGAAACTTATTCATTTAAATCGATTTGAAAATCTATATCTACATTTTATCGTAATCCATGTAGATATAAATATATCTACGTCGATCTAACCCTTTAATAGCATTTTCACAGAATCAATTACTTCTGTTATCCTTTTATATCTACCTCAAATTTTATTAAGCATGATTGATGTTATCTTCCTCTGATAAAACATCAATCATGTTCCTTCCCTGCTTGAATAATTATATATCATATTTTTATATTTGCAACCTAATGCATATAAATAATGTCTATTTTATGCTTCATTGCTAATGACTAAATATTCTTCTGTAACTTGAATAAGTATACACTTTAATCATCGTGATGCATATGGAAAATTGTTCTCATTTACTCATGTCTAAATATTACTTTTAGTCATGAGTAAAGTCACAAGAAATCATTTTGTTAAAGATAACTTTAGATGAGAAAAAGTGTATCAACTTATGTAACTATTGAGATTAATCCCATAAGACAGATGCAACTATTTTTCTACTGTGCTTTATGTTGTTTTTCTATCGCTACTATTTGCATAAATTAGCTGTTGAGAAACCTTTTTGAAATTGATTAAACTCTTATGTATTCAGTATTGAGGTCAGTGTTGATTGTTAAAGAGGGGGTAATTAGGTTTAGTTATGGTCAAAGAATGAATCAATATGTGAACCCTCGATTTTACGAGATAACTTATACTTCCTATTTTTGTGTAATTAATTGGTTGTGGTTTTTATATGTTTTATTGATAATGAATATATTTAATTGGGATGTTGAGATATGGTTTTGATTAAAAACTTCCCATTCTAGTATTGTTTTGTTGGTTATTTAACGTCATGGCTGTTGATTTTCTGGTAACATAGCGTATTCAAAATAGTTTTATCTACAAATGACTCATTTTTAATTACAGTATATTTAATTGATATTTTTTATAAATTTAATATTAAATTACAATCTATACGGTTAACAACCGTGTTGTACCATAATCTATATTGAAGCTGGATATGAATAGACTATCTGATTCAATAGGTTATATGATTATTAAGGCATCTAATATTGCAGTGATAATTTATCGAGGAGAAAATTTTGATCAGACCTCAGTTTTATCTTTATGAAGATATTGAGCAAAAAATAGAAGATAGGCAGAAATTTTCTCTTATCATTATTAATGCTATTGATGCACCTAAACATGCCCATATATCTGGTCAAGTTGAATTTACAAGCATGATGCATTATCTGTCACTATGGGCACTAGCGGCAGGAAAAAAAACTATGCCTGGAAAATGGATTAATGCTTACGAGTTCGGTAAAGCGAGAATGGCGTTGTTATGCCAAGGGGATACGAACTCTATTGTACAAAAAAATTTTAAACGTATCCTTAAAAGAGGTTACCTCCATACTGTTGGTGATACAAATTGTTTGGTTAACGTTGAATGTAATATTGCAACATTTTCTGGTGATAGAGATAAAACAGTTTGGAAATTAATGAATGATATCAATTTTCATGAGGATTTAGAGGGACCGAATGTAAATATTAATAGTAGTCATTATTTGTTCAGTAAGTATGAGTTATTGAATGCTATAGATACGGATCAATTAGAACTTTGGTATCAAATTCAAGTCGATCTCAATACATTTAAAAAGGTGGGTGTGGAAGCGTTACTTAGATGGGATCACCCCAAATACGGCCTAGTACCACCTGACGAAATGCTTTGTTGGTTCAAATTTTATTCGTTACAATCAGCTCTTGATAAGTGGGTCATTGCTACAGGGTTCAAAAAAAGTCAAGAATGGCGATTGAACGGCACACCAACACGCATATCTATTAATATAGACGGCTTATCATTGAACAAAAATTGTGATTTTGTTGAATATATAAAAACAAAAACTATTGAGTTTGAGATTGACCCAACACTTATCGAGTTTGAAATTACAGAGGCAATAGTAATAAAGAAGGGATCCCAGATATATCATGCGTTGATCGAGATTGCAGCAAATGGGTTTAATATAGCGATTGATGATTTCGGTACCGGGGCTTCAAATATTAATTACTTAACCTATCTGCCGATTAATACGATAAAATTAGATAGGTTCTTTTGTAACGGCCTACACTACCATGATCTAGGCTTATTTTTGATTCTTAAACTTATATTAACCAAGTCTATTCCTAATGGATCGCTTAAAAATATTTTGCACAAAAAGCGATATAAATTTAAGCGTAATACTTCTTCTTATGCTGCCGCCTTGACGGATGTGTCGACCTTAACAACCTATACGACTAAGATGCTAAAGAGTACTAATCATAATATTATTGCAGAGGGTATAGAGACATACGAACAAGCGCTAATAATGCGATCTCTTGGTTGTCATATTGGCCAAGGTTATTTTTTTGGTAAACCGAGGCGCCAATAAACTCTAATGTAGTCATACACTGCATGGTAAACGTATGGCTACATACAATAGTATCGTTATGTTACCTATCTCGTCATCACTACGATTTTTACTTCCTCCTTCCTGGCTATTGAAAAAATGCTGATATTGGTGGAAGTTATTAGCCCTATCGTCACTTCTCGAACAGGCTTTGTAATATTTCAGTTGTCGCACCATCTGCAATGTGACCGCGACCGTAACGCATTGGCATACTAGATGACGACCACCGCCCTGCTTTCATTATACGTGATAATTCGATACCACGTTTAAACATATCCTGAGCAGCACCAACTCTCATTGAATGAGATGTATATGTTTTTGGTGTTTCGTCTTCGTCAAAGCCCTTATAGACCTCTTTGTGTGCATTTTTTAATAGTGCCATAATGCTATTATGCATAAGTATTTTATTATTGGTTTTTATTTCTTTCCCCCAAGCAGATACCGGTTTAAATAAATATGGCGATTCTTCTGATGTATCTTTGTAACTGATGTTCGCTAATGACATGTATTCTTCAATTAAATCTCTAGTATGTTTTGAAAGCACTACAATATCAGCATCACCCGAATGGTTGGTTTTTGTTATTGGCAATGTTACTAATAGTGAGCCATCATCTCTTAGCTTTAGGTGTTTCATCTTAATATTAACTATCTCAGAATAACGAAATAATCCTTCATAAGCCGTAACAATAAATGCTAGATTACGCCGCGTTGTTATACTGCAAGAATAACGCCATTTTTGTAGTAGCAATGTGATAGCATCATAACCTAAAGGGGTTGCTTGCTTGATAAAACGCTCATCCAGTGCTTGTTGAGTGATCAATTTCCCTACCGCGCGCTCAACAGATTTAGCCATTGTTGGATCAGGCATCCCTGTTGCCCTATGAACAGCACGAATCGCCCATAGTTCTAATTTAAGGGTATTGCGATGAATCCCATTATTGTATCGGTACTCTATGTAATCGCACACAGCTTTTGGCTTTGCTGGTATATAACTATGATTTTTCCATTTATCTTCATTAATAAAGAATTTAACGAATGCTTTCCAGCCATCGTTAAGTCTTTTAATAGATCTAGAGCGGTGATTCGACCCATGGTTAAGAAAATCGTTTAATAAAACCTCTACCGCAGCAGCCATATGTGGTATCTCATATATTGGAATACCTAACTCATTAGCTTTCTCAACAGCTTTAGTAATATGTTCAACTTCAAGGTCATTAGGATCTAAGTATAAGTTGCGTAATTGTGCCGGAATGAGTCCATAGTGGTTACGCAATGATTCAAACTTTTCCTTGTCGTATACGCTTATATTCATATTTGATTTGCTCCAAAATATCTACCTATAATGAGGTAAATAAGGATTAGATACAAATTGAATTACTGATTTAAACAACCTCGGCCTTGAAAATATTTTGCCATAAAAGTCTATTTCTTCCATGCAAGGGTTATACGTTGATCACAGTGTGACGAGAAAACTTCAATACCTATAATCATTCCGATCCGTGTATTATTACCGAGCTAAGTTTTTAAATAAGGAATGCTTATCCGAAAGATTACGTCTGTGGGAGAAAGGTTCATCGTGCCAGTTAAATGTTTTTTATCAAGCGATTAGTGACACTGTAACAATGCGAAGTGTTTTCTATTAGGTGGATTGTTGCAACTAAAGCAATAAAAATGAGATAAGAACAAATATCCCATTTCCAAGATTGATTATTGAATTTCTAATGCACTATAATTTTTTGTGACTACAAACACACAAAAGGGTCACCTTTTAAGTAACCCATAAATAATGATTTAGCCTTTTTTTATTATAAAGGTATCTACGCCATCAGTGACTGAACTATCACCATAAACAACATTTGTAATAAACTCATTATTTTCACTATCCCTAGTACGGTTGAACTTAGTAAAGGTAATATTGTTATAGACAGAGCTATAATTAATAGAAGAATCTACGATATTAATTGCATCTGTTTCTAGTGTATTATTTTTAGAATTTTTAATAATTTTAAGCTGTTTTAAAACTATACCATTATTAATATTAAACCAAGTGGTTATAGTGGCTTTAAAGTGTCCAAGCTCTTCAATAGTCTCAAATTTACCAGCATTATAACGAGTATTATTAATATCGAGATTATCTAAACCGAGATATTTTGTCGTCACTTTTGTTGGTATAACAAGCAGTTCATGCGAGGCGCTATCATACGTATTTACGTTAAATTTTTGAATTCGTTCCTGACCTTTTTCTAAGTTGAAATCAAATTGTATATATTGGCCATTATAATTAAACGTTTTATATGTCTGATCTTTGTGCAAAATACTTTCATTAACTTTTATGAGCAATTTATTTTGTACATCAACTACATAGTTTTCAGAGTAAATATTACCATTAGCATCGGTGTAATTGAGTTTATGAGATATCTTATCTTGATACTGATCATGTTTATTCAATACCGTTAGATTAAGCCCATAGCTAGAATTTTTTTCAATATATTTTATATCTGTAGCACCATTTTGGTATAAACCAACATGGAAAAATACTGAGGATAGATCTTTTGGGATTACAGCTTGTACAGTCATAGGTTTAATAATAGCTGACGGTACAGCAACAGTTTTTTCTGGATCTGAACTCCCGCCACAGCCAGCTAAGGATAATGCACTTAACAATACAATAATATTACGCATAAAATATACTCGAAATTAATTCTAATCAAAAAAGTACGAATAAATATGTAATTACTAACCTTCGAAGTTATACATACCAACGACAAATAATAGCCGCACTATACCATATACAGATAACACCAGACAAACCCTAGCGAGAATAGAACATCATTTCTTGTAATCATTAATATCATAAAATTAGCGCTAAAAAATAACATAATTGCATGATTTAAATAAAGATATTAACGTTAGTAAAGTAATCGCAACGACGAATTTGATCACCAGCTTTAATAACAATAGTCTATTATTAATAACGTCAAATAGAGCATATTTTAATATATTGAACAGCTCTACATCATACAATTAATTAGGTTAAATTTAATATCACCAACCTTAATTACGTCGTAACGTTTATCAGAACCGTTCGCTAGCCACCGTTCAATATCTCAAATTCTCTTATAATTTATATTTAGCCTTTGTGTTGTGATGAATTACACTTCATCACAACACAAAGGCTAATAAGCATTCTATTTTCAATATTTGGCTGTGAAACCGTATTTGTGCTCGCGTTAAAAGAGCACACTTATGTAAGAGCTCTAAACTTAAGTGACAATGTAACATATTATCCACTCAAGTGCTTTTTTGTGACGCTGTCACACTTTAATTGTATGTTGTATTTGTAGATGGAGTGGTTAGATTTTAAATTTAATGAGAGTTATTTTTTGTATGTAAATGTTTTTATATTTACATGCATATACTTGCAATCAATAAATTTTCTTAAGTGCATATTACAAACAGCTTTTTATTTTTGAATTTGTTTTGTGTATTAATTAAAGATTAGAACCATCTAAAGAATAAATATTCACTAATACATAGTTTTTATGCAAAATTCATGCTAACAGTCATAAATAATAGATCACTAGGTGATTTAAATACAAGAGACGATTAGTAGAACTTGAAGTGGAAACGAAAGCGCTTTGAATAACGGAGGTTGGTGATAAAAAGAAGATGAAATAAACTATCTATTGCTAAGAAGATAATAAAAAAACCTTTAAAATAACAAGATATATACAAATATTGTTTTCAATGAATTTCCAATATCAATGTCCTAAAAAGAGACTATATGCTGATAATTAAATGCGATATTATTCTCATTATATAGCTCTCTTTTTATTCCTAACTCATCTCTATGCTGAGATTTTAATTTCTCTCTCTCTTATAGCATCATGGTTTGATTTAAGAGCCGATTGATAAAGATCTGCTAGGATAAAACTTAGCTCAGTCATATTAGTACATGTCGCAAATAACTTAATCTTCTTAGCTGAATCGTCCCTGTTATTTGATACCTCAGAACCTAACGCTGATTCATATCCCATATTATTTAAGCCAGTCATCACACGCTCTGAAATGTCAACTCTCTCAGATGAAAGCATTTTTATTGTTGAAACTGCTCTAGTTATTGAAATTGTCTGTATATCAACTTCGGCAAGCTTACGACTATATTCTGCAATAAGCATAAGCACTTCAACTGGTTCAGGTATCGGACCATAAACATCTTTAAGCTCAATTTTAATATTTTTGAGTTCATTAACATCAGCATTTAAAATTTGATGATAAACAGAAAAACGATTGGCGGTATCAACAATGTATGATGATGGGACGCCAGCTTTAATCTCTGTCACAATTCTAGTAAGACTATCTTCGAATGTCTTACCTTTATATCCAGAAGCCAATAAAGCCGACTTTTTAGAAGACTCCTCATCAATTAACTTCAAATTCCATTTTAAAAGTTTCATATACAGATCGTAGCCAACATTCATTATGCTGCCACTCTGAGAATCCCCTAATAGCTGCCCAGCACCACGAATTTCCATATCATACTTAGCAAGCTCAAGTCCCTTACCAAGTCCACTAACTCGTTCCATGGCCAATAATCTCAATCGACCATCTTCAGTAATAGACGGTGACCGTATTAGATAAGCATATGCTTGATAATGTGAACGACCGACTCGACCTCTCAGCTGATGTAACTGGGCGAGGCCCATCTTATTGGCATCATCAATAATGATTGTATTTGCATTAGGAACATCTATGCCCACTTCAATAATGGTACTTGCTACAAGGATATCTATCTTACCATCAAAAAACTCAGAGATAATTGCATCCATTTCATGATCAGGCATCTGGCCATGAGCAAACCTAACGACAGCATTCGGAAATGAATTTGCAACTTCTTTTGCTCGCGCTTCGATAGTTTTAACTCGATTATGAACAACAAAAACTTGTCCATCGCGTGCCAATTCACGATTAATCGCCTCTGAAATACTGTAGTCTTCCTTATCTACTGCATATGTGCGTATTGAGAGTCTCTTAGCTGGAGGCGTTGCAATAATAGATAAGTCACGAATATTATGCATCGATAGACTCATAGAACGTGGGATCGGTGTAGCTGTCATAGATAGTACATTCATACCTATAGAGAAATTACCTAGCTTCTCTTTATCCTTAACGCCGAACCTATGTTCTTCATCAGTAATGACTAAGCCAAGAGCCTGTATTTTTACATCTTTCTGCAACAAACGAGTTGTTCCAATAACAACATCAATAGAGCCATCTGCTAGACCTTGTAATACAGATATCTCATCTTTAGCAGCATCACCTTTGCCTGATAAAAGTGCAATTTTTAAATCAGAGCCCTCGAATCGCTTTTTAAATGTTTCAAAATGCTGAACAGCTAAAATACTGGTTGGCGCCATAACTGCAACTTGATAACCGGTATGTGCAGCTATAAATGCAGCGCGAACAGCGACCTCAGTTTTTCCATAACCGACATCACCAGAAACCAAGCGATCCATTACTCTTTCGGAAGTTAAGTCTACGATAACATCATTGATCGCTTTACTCTGATCCATGGTAAGCGGATAAGGAAATTCATTGCAAAATTTTAGGTACGCAAAACCTGGCTTATCACATGGAACGCCTTTCCAATTATCTCGCTTATTTTTATGAAGATCTTTCAAGCTACCCGAAATTGCACTTATATCCGATACGACTTTATGCAGACCTTTAGTCCATTTCTTAGAATGATATTCATCAAATGGCGCTGTGTTTTTTTCAATTCCACTATATCTCGAGACCATATCAAGTTCTTGAGGTGGAATGAACTTAACCACATCATTTTGATAAGCAATCTTGATTAGTTCTGTTTTTTGAGTGGGATTTGTATCCATCATCTCAAATCCATGAAATCTACCGATACCATATTTTAAATGCACGATAGGATCACCAACTTCAAGATCAGAGAAATATCGAGAATCAACAGCAACCTTGTCAAGTTCTTCATTATAACTTACAGCTTGAGACAAAATCATTCCGTACAATTCGTTCTCGGTAATAACTAGACGGCTATTGTCTTTGTCATAAAAACCTGTTTCAAGTATACCTTTAGTAATACAAAAGCCGCCTTGACCACAAAAATCACCCCAAGAATCAACATCCATAAAGGTTACTTTCATGAACGAAAGGAGTTTACGAAGACTCTCATCTCGAACATCTGAACTAATGACAAAAAGTACATTTTCTACGTTTTCAAACCATTGTTTTAAAGTCTTAATTGTTGCTGCTATAGTGGGAAATCGAGAAATCCCATTTGCAATAATATCACGCGAACTTGCACTTTTATGCTGCATTTCTGAAAACACATTTACGTTATATTGATCAAGCTTTTCAGATAATACAGTTTCAGTTAACCATAACTCTGAAGGTTGCAATATAAAGCCGTTATTAATATCTAGCATATCTGAATAACGAAATGAAATTGTATTCACTAATTTATTTATTGAATCAAGTGATGATTCATTAAAAAAGAAAGTAGAATTTTGCGGAATAAGATCAAACAAAGAGAGTAATTTATTACAAAAAAATGGCATATAAAAACATGCTGAATGAGGAATAATGCCATTTGTTACGTCTTTATACTGCCGAGCAGAAGTTACATTAGCTAGATCTTTAAACGTTTTCCGCCATTTAGTACGAAACCCAGGAATAATGTCTGAGTTAAATGGAAATTCGTAAACTGGCATCGCAGTGATCGATTCAACCGCTGAGCTTTGAGAGAGTTGAGTCGACGTATTTAAATATTTTAATTCCGATATTTTGCCATCATCTGCAACAATAATTCGGTATGCTGAACTCTCGCCGATAGGATAAATATCAAAGACATTATTTCGAAAAGAATATTGACCAAAATCTTCAATTAGCAACGATTCTTCATAGTTAATCGCATTAAGTTGTTGTTTTATTGTATCAATGCCAAACTGCTGTCCTACGTTAAATGTAATTACTGAATCCAACCAATGCTCAGTTCCTGCACTCTTGCGCATTAAAGCATTTGCCGTTGTTACAATAACATCAATTTTTGCGCCTGACATGAGTGCATGAAAAACCCGTCCTCTCTTTGAAACCAATCCAGAGGACGGCATTTCTTGATCATATGGTAATACCTCTAAATCAGGGAAATAGTGAATAGAGATACCATTTAATAAAAAATTTAAGTCTGTAACTAGATGCAATGCTTCTTGTTCATTTTTTGTTACCACGATAAATGGATAATCACGGCCTGCACCATGTTCGATGATAAGGTTAATATACCCAATTTGGTCATAGCCAGCGTGAATACACGTATCCGTTGGGAGAAATTTATAGTTATTCATAGGTATAATCCAAATTAACTTCAAATATCATACTATAGACAATACTCAAGTCAACATTAAAAAGTCAATTAAAACAATAGTTAGAGTCGCGCTGCTAATGCTTTTTTACTAAAAAATGCTCTTAATAACCTTATCAATAACAAGGTCTTAGTTAAAAGGTTATTAACAGTATTTTCTCTAAAAATTTAAATAGAATATATATAAACCTATATAAGCAGTGGTCACTCTATCTTCCATATTAATGAGAAGTATTATTAATACTATTTTAGCATATCAATATCCACAGATATGAGTGCTAAGTAGCAATTCTGTACTTAAATAAATTATATCTTGCTAGGTTCTATACACATTACAACAACATCTTAAAAAAAGAATAATGGTAAATAAGCTTAATTATGGTCAGCATGACTGCTAATCTAAATAATAGCAGATTTTAATATGATAATATATCGCATTAAAGGCTTTTTTTTATATAAAATAAATAATATGGATGATAAACAGCACTACCTATAATAATTTATTAATATACCCATAAGTTAATATGAGCAACTATTAATTTACTATAGCATTTAATTACTTACTTGATATCTATTTAAAAGTTTCATCACTAAATTATAAATGCAGGAAACTATAATTCACGTAAAATAATTAACAGAAAGTAAGTCATACATCATTGTTATTTATACAATTATAGGTTATTAGTAAAGATGATAGCTTTGTATTTTAATTTAAATCAACCAGTAACATTTCACTCTACTTATAATGAGAAGCTATAAGATATAACTATAATAATTATTCTCCCATAATGAATCAGTATCGATATCAGCAAATTATTTAATCTTGTTTAAAATGCATATTTTACCAACCACCACTGGTATATTTTATTAGCGGAGTAGTTACCACTTTAGCAACCATAAGGTACCACTCACATATATGCGTTTTTTTACCCCTAGCATAACCATTACTTAAAACTATTATATATATATGGTTATTTTTGTAAGTTAAATGGTAACTATTTCTATTTAATTATCGCCCCCAAACAACTAACATTAATTGATAGATATGTAACATATTTTAGAGAGTAGGTTCACCTGTAGCTCAGTATCACAAAATAAGTACTTATAATCTTTATTATTATGAATGATTTTAGTCTCAGCAACAGCATACTTAGCATTAACTGTCTTACATTTATCATTATTTCAAACAATTCGTAACTTATCGTGTTAATCTAACCGCTGATATACATATTAATGATACGCACCATCACGCTAAAATATGCCTTCATTAGAGATCATAAACTATTGGATTAAGATAAATATAGAATAAACTTTATAATAGTTATTTGTAATACCATGACGACTCTTTCTTTAGCCTTTGATCTTAGACATTTAGTTAGTATTTCTTTGTCATCCGATAGCCTTCCAATTAGCAAAATTTGATAACGCGGCAATGAAATAACTCTTTAGAAACTTTAATCTGAATTGATACTCAATATAATTATCTAAAACAAAAGCAGTTTTTATTACCTATTGCATATAAAAGAGATACTAAAGCAATTTAAATGATATGCATAAAAGCACAAAATCAATTATATAAGCATTAATTTTGTAAACAAATTTGACTTAAATAATAAAAACCCAAACAAAACCGAAACTTCAAACGATTATATACCAACAAGGGATTGTATATAATTACATTAACCATTTCTATTACACTTGTTGAATTTAATAATTGCAGCGTTATAATTATCAAAATGTTTGCGCCATTTATAACTAAAGAAGAATTAATATGCCAAATAATGAAACGTACTCACTAAGCACACAGAGTCCACCTCATCAGAAAGTAATCGAAGAAATTTTAAAAGCAGGTGGTTCAATTAAGCAAAGTGAGCTTGGAGAACTTACCGGTCAATTCTTAGGTCTCCTAAAAGCAACTATTCTCGTTTTGAATTCTAAAGGTATAATTAAATCCGAAGCTCTTACTGACGGTGATAAACAACTCATTATCGATCCAAAGACATCAACATTAGACCAAAAAACTCTCATTGATTACAAGCTATTGGACGCATCCGATACGTTAGCGAATACCGAAAATAAAATAGAAATTCAAGAGCCAGTGACCCAACCATCCCCCAATGAGAAACTTAGCACCGTAGGCACTATCAATATTGCCCCGCGGCCAAAAAAAATTGATACCATTTCTGCCGAGTCACTATTACCAATGCTTAAGACTACTGTAAACGGCGATTTCTTTACGTCTACGGTTGCCGAACAACTAAATTTAAAACCAGAAGTCATTCAAGATGCTTTAATAGAACTCTCTAATGATGGCTATTTTATTGTTGAAGAACAAGATCTTGGTGAAGGTTTCTTTGAGCCGACACTAAAATTCAATGACTTTACCACTGTTATTGAAGAACAACCTTCGAAGGATATTGATGGTTGTATAAATGATATTCTCCATTACCTCACTAAAAATGAAGGCTCTGCTAGCCTTGGTAAGATCAACAAGGATATTTCAGAACATCATCCTGTCGATGTCATTGAAGAAGCACTAAACGTTCTTAGTACGAAGGAAACGATTGTAAGAAAGAAAATTGGTCGCGGCTTAACGATTGAATATCCACGTATTCTTAAAAATATAGTCAATAAAATCGATACCGAATACTCTGAAGAAAACAATAACCTAAAACCAGTAATCGCTGCCAGCAATAAAACTGAAGAAGATGATATAAAAGAAGAGGTAGGGGCTACGACCACAATGTCATTTACTCAACCAATCGAGCAGCCTGAAGTAAACCCTACGACAAACACTGAAATTCAAGCACTTATTAACTTATCAAAACAACAAACTTCTGATCTAACAACCCTGATAGCAAAATATATGATTCAAAATATCGAGCTAGAAAAACGCCTCCAAACAGCCAACGCATTACTTAAACAGCATGGTATTAACGTCGATCTATAAACAATACCAAACAAAGAGCCTAATTGATAAAAGCCGTTAATCTAAAGGTAAACGGCTTTTACTTTTAGCTTTCATTTGAGTATCTTTACTTCAAGAGCTGATAAAATCATCGCTATTTCTTCATCACTCACATCGGAGGCATATACAGCCCCCAATTTACCGTCAACTCGAGATACTGGATCATTCTTAAAATTGTCAGCTTGCAAATAAAGCGCTTCTTTATCAATAATCTCCGTTCTAAAGGTTTTCTGATATGCCGGAACGAGCTGTGAAGCATAAAAATCCTCACTCGAAAAAATCGAGTTACGATCATTTTCATTCCATACGAACAGATCTTTGCCTCCCATCAACGCATTATCACCTATTGGTTTAGGTAATGGCAAACTAGTCCCTACTTCTAAGTCCTCTACTAACCGTATGCAATATCCTCGAAAATAATCAGTAATTGGACTTGGATATTGGTCACGGACACGTTTTGATACTTGATTGGTTGCATAAATCATCTTGCCACGTTCTGCTGGTATACCGACGGTACTTTCAAGAAACTCTGCAATATTATTAGTTACTGTAACTAGATCCAAAGAATCATTAAAAATAGCCCAATATTTTGTACTACGAAACTCGTCAGATCTAACGATTGGTGGAAATGGGATTTCAAAATCATAATATTTTCGCTCGTCGTCAGGAATATCACCATATACTGGACGAGCAAACATATTCTTATAATGAAGCTTAGCAAACTGCTTCTTTTGATTACGTTTATATGTAGCATACATTGGCGTTGTACCATACACGCTACAACCTTTGGATATAAGCCACTCTTTCAGCATCGAAAAGGGGATTTTTTCAATTAATTCACAGCCAGGATATGTATAAATATTGAGAAACTCAGGTTTACGCAATACTTTGTCAGGAAAAGAAATAGAATCATTACCATGACGGCGAATAAAAAAACCTTTATACGTTGGAAGGTAAGGTCGTTTTTTCTTTGGACAAATTTGATGTGTTTTATATATCTGGATGTAAGCGCTTTTACCCAAATTAGCTGACGCACAAAAACCTTTGATATCAGAGGTAATTTCAACCAACTCATGTGTATACATTGAATATACACACCACATGACATCAGATTTATTATCAGATACACCCATTGAATTTATAGCCATTTCTATTATTCCCTTTTCCTGATTGATCCCAAATATAATCTGCCTTTTCTACATAGAATATCTGTAAATTAATCAACCTCATAGGTCGTACATATACGCTGACAAAAAACCACGTTAAAGTATAATAGCTTACAGTTTAAACGAGAGATATATAATAATTTCATTCTCCCTAGATTGTTACAAAAAAATAAATAATAGTGGTGTTTCTCATTTTTAGAGGCAGCTATTCTGTTAAAAGTTAGTCTATAAATGATCTATAGCTGCCATGATAGTAAACGTAATTAACACGAAATTGAAAAGATTCAGTATTGGTACTAACCATGCGGCAATTGAGTAAATTTGCATCTATTTCAGAAGTCATAATTAAAACAGCATAGGCTTATAAATTTGGAGAATATCGTGATCATTAACAGCTGCTCATGAGTACTTTATGCTTAACCATGCTGGCACATTAACAGGCCAAGTGTTGATAACTTAGCCTGTTTTAACTATGGTTTACCTATTTAGGACAAAAAATCTATATGATTAAAATAAAGCACTTACGACTTATTAGTTATCGCTGAAGCTGTTATCGTTTTATTCATATTCGCTGTTGCCGTTATAGGTGACTCTCCCTTAGTCACACCTTTGGTAATTGTACTGACTACACCACCGACAGTGAATGGCACATCTAAACTCGCACTATAATTATTTTTATATCCATGCATATCTTTATTGATAATTTTAGAATCACCTAATGATATTCCACCACGATGGGTGTGTATCTTTGCCCCTGTAAGATTGGTATCGCCTCTAACATTAACCATTACTCCTTCTTTAGCATTAATCTCCGTTTGTGCTGTAACGGAGTTATTATTCACAACATCAAAACTGAAACCAGCATGGCCGCTAAGGCCTTTCGTTTTATCTTCAACCAAAGTACTTTTAACACCATTACCAAGTTTACGAGCACCGAGATCCCACCATGCTGCTTTTTCTTGCGTTTTTTCTGTTAGTTTTTCTGGTAATGTTACTTTGTCTTGTGCCTTATTAAAACTTACGGCAGCTGTTGAAGCTTGTGATTTATCATGGTGACGGGCAAACGTATTATATTTTTCAGTCACTTTATCTGCACCTGAGCCTACTACGTTATCTAACTTTTCTTTCAGAGGCTTAGAATAATGAGGGGTACCTACTTTAGATAATTTAGATGTAATAGCTGCTGATGTCGCATTAGTATGACCAATACCAGTATCAACATTAACAATAACTTTATGTTCGTGATCATTGCGACTTTCAATATTTAAATTGCCGCCAATATCACCGCTGATTTTGTCTGCAGTTAATTCTCCCCCTGAAAGACGCGCGTCTTTTTGAGTTATGATACTGATATTATTTGCATTAATCTTAATATTGGGATTAATTTCCTGATCCAGTTTATCAACACTAACACCTAAACCGACATTTAAATTATGAGTATCTGCTCCACTATTCGAAATGACTTTAGCTTGTTCATCCTTCTTAAATGACTGACTGACGGCAGCATTACCATTTAGAGCTGCATTCCAATTATTCTTATGCTCGGTTATTTGCGCAGATTCTAAAACAATTCCACCTTTATCTGCAGTTAAAGCAGCATCTTTAGCCTTTAATTGAGCACCAATACCATGAATAGCATCATTATCATTAGAGCCAGCATTGACACTAATTTTATGATTACTGGTAAATTCAGAACCTTGTTGTTTAACAGCGTTTTCATCTTTAAATGCCAGGTTTACAGCGCCACCAATGGAAGCATTACCACCAGAACCATCTTTAGTGTCGTTACTTCCACCACCAAGATTCAATTTACCCGCAATATGACTCTCTTTGTTAGTGTATGTAGACTTAGCAACACCAATATTTACTTTATTTTTAGCGGCAACAACGGTGTCATTACCACTCGTTACTTTTGTACCTTGAAAATTAATATCATGCCCAGCGATAATTTCTAGCTTATCACCAGAAGAGATTAAACCGCTAACCGCACTTTTTTCCTCTAAGGCGATTTTTTCCACACCACCACCAAGACCCACTCCCATATTTTTATTATTAGGAGTTGTACCTATAGAACCCGATGCATTCGCATTTAGTTTAGCTGATGATGATGAGTGGGTATTATTTGCTTGTTCAAATTGAACATCCCCTCCTGCAATTATCTTAGTTGATCCTTGTTCGGCTTGAATCTTTACTCCTTGATAAGCCGCATCTTGCGTAACATTAATCTTAATATTTTTCTTAGCGACAATAGATCCCGTTACCGCCTCTGAGCCTGTAGTTTGTGATGACGAATTACCCCCTTGGCCTTGAGCATTAATCGTTAAATCTTCACCTGTTGTCGTATAAACACGAAGGCCACCTGAGCCATGAGTTTCACTATTATTTTCATATTGAGTATTGTTGGATGCATGATCTATATGTTTATTTGCGGTTAACTTATAATCACCGCTATCTGCATTATATTGAGTCCCTTCATCCGTCACTGTTTGCTTGGCATTAATATCTAGTGATCCTGCAGTGATCTTAGTAACCAATGCGGTGGTAGAGCCTTTAACATTTTTAGATGTTTTGGCTTCGATAGTAACATCTACACCAATGTTTGCAGCTCCCGTCTTTCCGATGTTATCGATAGCATCACTAAGACCCCCTTTGCTGCCACTTTTGATGGCTTTTTCTATAGGTCGAGTGATCCCACTGTAATCAATATTGGTACCAATATCGATTCCAGCCGATGCTTTGGTTGTTTTTGTTTCATCTTTGCTAATAGCAGCTAAGTGAGCAACATCTTTAGCTGTTTCTTTATACTGATCTTTTACCTGATGTTCTGTACCTTGTTGTGTCAGTTTCTCTTTCGCATTAACAATAAGATTACCTGCAATATCAGTCCTAGAGACTAAAGCATCTTCCTTCGACAACTCACTTTTTTGCTTAGAAAACCCAGCCTCATAACCTGAGCCCGCTTTATCAATCCCACCAATATAGTAGATGCCACCACCGACAGTATCTTGAGTCTTCGTCGTGGTTGTTACATCCTTCTCGGCTAGAAATGAAACGTTTTCAGCGCTAACATTGGCGCTACCTTTAGTGGTTTTTAACTTAGAACCTTGGAAATTTGCATCACCTTGAGCAGAAATATTAACACTTTCACCTTCTAATAATGAACCAATATGCTTAGTCTGGTGCGTTTTCTCTGTTGTTGCAGTATGCTCAATATGTATACCAGCTTTATACTGTTTATCGCTGATCTCCTTAGCATAACTATCAACAGATAGCTTAGTTTTCGTTTGATCTAACTGTTCATCTTGCTGTGCTGCTTTAATATTAATAGTACCTAATGATTCAATACCTAACGTTCCAGCACTTTTAACAAGGCTCCCCACCACATCAATATCTTTTTTACTTAATAGTTTTAAATCAACATCAGAAACCAATGCACTACCGTGAACAGTTTGAGTCGTATGAGTCGATTTATTGGAGTTTTTAGTAATATTAAACGCTGTACCATTACGGGTATCAACTTTATCAATCGAAGTACTTATTGCATTGTCAATTAGCAAGCCACCATGTTGAGTTTTAACAAATCCCCCGCTTTTACCTGAGACTTTACTACCTGTAATATTGATACCATCATCGGCCGAGACTAATAAATGTCCTCCTGACACTATTTCAGAACCGTGGCTAATATCACTGTTATTACTATTGTTGTTATTATTACCACCGCCGATCCCCCCCCAATAGGTTTTATTATCTTTAACTGTTTTATTATTGGCTGTATTTTGAACACTAATATCAATGATTTTCTTCGCATTAATGATCAAATCTTGCTTAGATTGAACTTTAGCTGCTTTTAATCGTACACTCTGTTGCGCATTGATCCCTAATGCACCATTAGAGATTAATTGTGATGATTTTAATGTATCAGTCTCATTACTATCATGAAACTGGCCGGTAATCAGACTTGAAGTATGATTACGTAAATTTCTATTATGATCATTTTTGGTTTTTTCTATTGTTCCAGATAAAACAATATCACCAGCAGAATTGACAACTAAAGATTTATTCGCAGTTACTTTTGCTCCTGTAAGTATGACATCACCTTGAGTCGAAATTAAATTAACAGTTTTACTCGCATCAATAACAGTGCCGTGTTGCTGTGTTTTTTTAGAGGTAGTTGTTGAATAATTAGTCTGGGAATAAAACCAATTATTATTGGTATCCACCTGTTTATTGACGGTTTTATCACTATCTAGTTGTATATTGCCACCTTTAACTGCAACATCTTCACCCTCAATAAGAGTTGCAGTCAGATGATTATCTTTAGCTGCAATAATACTGATATTTTTACCAACTAATGCTGTTCTTTGTAGATGTTGACTATCAGTCTGCCCATTAATATCAATCCCGCCACGGTAATTCTGATAATTCTTAGCACCATAATACTTATTTGTATGAGTTGTTATTTTACCTTGTGAACGGATGTGCTGGCCTTTTAAATTAATATTATCACCTTCAATATTTGCTGCTGTAAGTAATAAATTACCTTTGACATCAACAGCAACAATATCTTGCCCCTTGAGCTGGCCTTCAAGATTGACACCACTGCCTTCATCAGTATTAATAATTCGAATACGACCCGCTTGCATACTTCCAAGATAATAACTATCTACTGCATGAGGCAGACCCTTGCTCTCGGTAATGGTTAAAGTGTCACGCGATACATCATTGTGACCCGTAATTGCGTTGATCTCTTTTGCTTCAACTCGTCCATTAACAGAAATACTGGGTGCGATTAAATCTAAAATGGTTGCCGTTGTTAACCCCTGGCTGTTAACCAGTAATTTGTTTTGATTATCAGTCTGATAGTTCTCTAGTTTTCCATTTTTAATCAAAGGATTACCAACAACTAAGGATGAGCGATTGGTATTAATAAAACCACAACCATCACAAGTAATGCCGTTAGGATTAGCTAATACATAATCAGCCGCCATACCAAAAATTTCTTGTTTACCGAGCAATAATGAAGGATTGCGAGTTATCACTTCATTTAAAATAAGATTGGCCGCTTGGCCTTGTAAATTGTGATTTGCCCCAAGTTTTCCTGCAAGTTGTGATTGGCCAGCAATTAATGAGTTATTAAGTACAGCTCCTGATTTATTAACATTATATTGGTTGTACTGGTTATGTGATAAACCATTTTGATTAGGCTTAACGATATCAACAATTTCAGCACCATTTGATGCTATCGCAACTTGCGGACCACCATCCCCTGAAATGATCCCAGCGGCATGAGTTGGCATAGAAATCATTGCCAGCGTAATAGCGACTGCAACTTTACTAGATGACGATAATATAAATCTTTCCATTTTCATTCTTATCTCTCTATTATTATATTTTATAGGTAACATTAAATAATGCCGTAATTGGTTCATTTTTAGAAACTAACCCCGACAATATTTTTCCATGACTGATATCCATATCAAATATAAATTTTTTATAATTGAGTGACATTCCTGTACTCAGTCCCAGAACTATAGAATTACTCTGACTATCACCGTGAGGGTATATCTGTCCAATATCTACTCCTAATCGCGGATGAATTACAGTGTTATTAATAAAATAATAATTCGATAATGTATTATGAGAAAACCACCCATTATCACCAGAAATACTCGTCTGACTAAAACCGCGAACGGCAGATCGATCGGTTAAACTTAACCACTCAACGCCAGGTAGAGCATGAGGGCTATATTGTGCGAAAAGTTGATTATTTAACTGGTAGATAGAATCAAAAACATTAAAACTGTAACTATAATTAAATGATAGTTTAAGTTTACTAAATTCATTATTAATAATATTTCTTTTTTTATCAAAATTAAATATTGACAATCCTTTTTCTATACTTAAATTAGAGTTTAAAACACTAGTTGGGAAAATATGAGTGTGATTTAAACTTAAATCAAGAACCGTCAATTCTGGACTACTAACAAAAAGCAAAGAATCTAACAAAAGATTTTTCACCTGCTTATTAGTTAATTGAGCACTAATTGTGAATAAATCATTTTGATCTCTATAATACAAATAATCACTTTTAATACCATATTGTTGAGTATTGCCGTTAAGCGTAATTAATGTATTTTTTAGATGTTGTTTTATTAAGTATTCAGAGTAACTGTAAAAACTACTGAATGTTAAATTTCCATAAGGTACAGAATAAAATAAATTATACGCTCTACTGTATTTATTTGAATATGACTTTAACGTTGTACTCGTATTCAAGCTTATAAAATCAGATATTCCTAATGGACTATCAATAGAAAATGTTGCTCTGCTTAACCATTTACCTGTATTTTCTTGCCCATAATTATCTAAACTAGCAGTCGCTGACCAAGGAGAACGATACTTATTACTAAGAACAATAATTGAACCTCCATTATATTCCCCAGGTAATATATCCAGTGTTACCTGATTTGATTGAAGACGATTAGCTTGATCTAATCCTTGATCTAAGTCTTCTAATTTCAATGGTTTATTTATAATATTAGGGAAAATAAAATTAGAATTAACCTTTCGATCACCTCCTTTTATTCCTTCAACAAACCCTTCAATAACTTGAACCCCAAGCTCACCTCGAGCATTGGGTTGAATAAATTCCACTCTAGAAGTAATATAACCTTTATTAATATAAAGCTGAGTTAATTCACGAGCTAAATTATTTAAATTATTAGCTGTTATACATTTAAGAGGCAATGCGGTTATTTTATTTAAATCATCCTTATCAAGTAAGGTGATCCCTTGCAAAAAACATTGTCTATTTTCAAACAAATATTAGAATCAGGTAATATATTGTTATTTTTTGTCGATATTTTTTTTTCATTGTTTTTAATTAAACGTTCAGTTTGACTTTTCTCTGATAACTTTTCGATCTCACGATAATTACTTTGTAAAGCTCTACGAGATTCAGTTACTGGGGAAAATATTTGATTCCCTAATAGCTCATCCGCAAAAACAGTAATATTATTAAATCCTAAGAATAAAATTATTATTTTTTTGATCATATATGACTTCAAATTCAAGGAAAAAAATGTTTATTTGTTATTTTTTCATCACCTCATAACTAGTCATTCTTAATTGGAATTTATTCTCTATTATATATGCATCATGGTCAACATATTTATTGAGATTAATTGTCATTTAGGTATACATCATCTTTAATAATTACTAATCAAGATAAAACACCAAATAAATACCAAAAAGTAAGATGATAATACTACACGCATAAGATTATTTGTCATTTTATACTTAAATATAATAACTAACTTTTATAGCTAAAGTATAAAATCCCTACCTATAAACAACTAAAATAACTCTATCGCTATAGATAAGCATAACAAAAGGTATCTAGTATGGCTGATATGCACTCCATAACATTAATAAATATCTTTATACTAAATAGTATATAAATTCGGTTAATTCAGTCTCTTTAACTATTTTGAGTAGCGCTGAATTAATGGTTACTAAATAACGAATTTTTCTAATGGAAAGGCAAGTATCATACGATTCAAGAATTAAAATATGAATCCTATAAAATTTAGGCAGTCAGTAGTGAAGTTTATATATTTCTAAAGCAAAAAAACGGCCCTATATCGAGGGCCGTCCGTATTAATAATACAAGCTATCTAGATAAAAATAGTATCAAGGAGCAATAATAAACACGTTGTTAACCATAACCCTATTTAAAACTGACAAGTAGCTATATTGTTTAATACAATTAATTTTATTAACTTAACTTAAAACGATTTATTGTATTTTGTAATGACAGCGATAATTGACTAATTTCACTACAAGACTTAGCTGCATACTTAGCACCATTAGCCACCTCTATCGAAGAATTACTGATATTTTCAATATTTTCTCCTAAAGCTTCAGTTACAGAATCTTGTTCACTGCAGGCTGTTGCAATATGAAAACTCAGCTCAGACATGCCATTTACTTGTAACCCAATAGATTTAATGTTTTCGCCAGTTTGATGGCTATTTTCAACACATCCATTGATTAACTCTTCACTTTTATATGTGATAGCTTTGGCTGCGTTTACACTCAATTGGAGCTTTTCAATAATAGAAATAATTTCACCGGTTGAATCTTGAGTTCTACCAGCTAGCGTACGAACTTCATCAGCAACGACAGCAAAACCGCGACCTTGCTCTCCAGCTCTAGCTGCTTCAATTGCTGCATTTAAAGCTAAAAGGTTAGTTTGACCTGCGATATCTCGAATAACATCAACAACCATATTAATATTTATCGATTCCTTTTCTAACAAACTGACTATCTCTCCAGCCTTATGTATTTCAATTGAAGCCTGTTCAATTTGTGATATTGTCGATGAAAGATCATTAATACTTTGTTTTACATTATTATTAATCTCATTGGCAGACAACGATGAATTTTCGGTATTATTAGCCACCTCAGCGACGGTTATCCGCATCTGTTCCATTGCCGTCGCAATTAATGTAACCTGATTTTGTTGATCTTGCATACCTTCAGATGACTGTTGAGCAACAGAGCTTACATCATCGATAGACGAGTTAAGCTGCACAACTAATGCTCTTATTTCTTTAATAAGATTTAGAATATTATCTTTCATTATCAGACTAATATCAGCTAATTTTCCAAATTCATCATTTGCAATACTGTTACGATCAAACTTATATGTAAGATTACCCTTAGATATTTCTTCGGATAATTTAGATATCATCGTTAAAGGATTTATAATCTGACGATTAATAAAAACATTAATCAAAACTAACAATAAAGCCAAAATAGAAAAACTTATTATCGAAATATGAAACGTTTCAGATATTTCATTTGAAATTTTCTTATTATCATCACGCGTAAAATCTACGTTCAATTTATGTAGATTATTAGATGCAATCTCTATCTCATTAAACTTATTATATGAATTTTCTAATGTCAGTTCTGCAAGTTTAACGTTATCATTCTCAAGGTAATCATTAAACGTAACCACCTCACTTTTGTAGATGTGCCATGTGTTTTTTAGTTTATTATAAGCATTTTCATCATCACTGCCTGATAAAAGTTTACTATACTTTAAGAGAAGATTATCAGTATCACTATAATATTTATTTACTAAAGATAAATACTCATTCCTTTTATTATCACTATTTTTTTGTAAGATAGCATACTGATTCCTCCTTAAATCAGAAATATTTTTATAAATACCATTAACAACCATTAAGCTTGGTATTGATTCTTCAGATAATGTTATTGCCTCATGGCCTATTTGGCTTAGTTGTTTATTTATTATAAGAAATAAACCTATAACAAAAACAAAAATCAAAATAAAAGAGAACGTTATTTTTTTTAAAATTGATGTATTCTTTAGGAAATTCAAAACATGCCTATCACTGATAAAACTTTAATATTAAGTATATCGACAGTAATTAATTAAAATTAAATAAAAATTGAAACTAAATAAAATCAAATATAAAGCATGTTTCATAAAAACACCTAATTAACTAAAGATAGTAATAAATATAAACCTCGCTCTTTGCATAAAAAATCATTGCTGCAGATATAGTAGCAAAATAATAAACTTCTATTAAAGATCATAATGATACATTTATTATCGAATGCTATTTTCTAATAGTCTTACTGCTGAAACTCTTTCATCTATGCATTATAAAACATCTAAAAACTCGCATATAAGTCTAAATATTTTAGTTCTTAATACAGCAAACTTTCATAACACCAATCAACTATAACCGTCCATATGGACGGTCATTTAACATCAAAGCTATTTATTCGAGTCCACCTTAAAATTACGCTAAAATCGATTTTAAAGTCATCAACCGACCGCCAACGTCAAATGTGACTTTTATTTATGTAAATATTTCCTTTTATATTCTGAAGACTTAGAGAATAAAAAGAAAAATGGTAAGGGTATAATTACCCCTAAAAACGCCAATAAATCACCTTCATCAAGAAGCAAATAAACACTACAGTTAAAAATAATAAAAAGTACAGTTATTACACCAACATGAAGTAGTGGGTTACTTTTAGAACACTTTGCATATAAAGCAATCATATCAATTGTCATCATTAAAATTAAAATATCTCTCTAAAAAGAGTCTTCACATAATACACTATTAACTAGCCTTTATAATTATCGGCTTTATTTAATCAATTTTAAAAATTTGAACTATATTTACCCTAAATAATAGCACTAAAATCTCCTTTACATCATCAGTAGAAATAGCACAAAGTTTTAGCTCAAGAGGAACTATTTTCGATAACATAAAATTTATGTTTAAATATTGTCACTTCCTCCATCTAATGCTATTTTTAAATCTCTCCATAGTAAGTAGCTACAATATAAAAGATATTCAATTTTGATTGTTAGTGCTAAAGACTAAACAAGGTCAATTTCATCGCCATTAATAATTAGTTGTAGTTACTTAAAATATTGCTCTTATTTCTATCCTGTTTAAAGAACCCTCAATTCACTATACTGGTAAATTGAGAATTCTCATTTAAACAATTGAATTAACCATGGTATCGAAAATCTATGACATCAAAAATATACCAACGGCGATGAAAATTAAAATAATAATCATAGTGATTATAACTGAATCAATAGTTGCCATATGCGATTCATTCTTACGCTTAGGCTGAACTTGTTTACATTCGATTGTTTGTTCATCGACAAGAGCTTGGAAACGCAATTTTACATATAACGACTTAGCCTTATCGTTATTATTATCGCAATCAGATATGGCTTTTAACCACAAACCATCGCGTTTATAACCATTCTGTATTTCATCACTAATTTGTTTATATAGTTGCTCTTCTACCAAGCGCTCTTCCGCTGTTTTCTGATTGAAACCTATATTCATACATATCCTTATGATGAAAGCTATTATAGGTATCTTAAATCTAAATAAAGCTATAAATTGTGATCATCAAGCTATATTTGATAATATAAATCTTATTCGATTCGATACTCCTCAAGACTAAGAGACAAAATGACCGTCTATAGCGACGATCATTTACTCTCAAACGGTAACTGTACGTGCTTCTTAATAACTAATTTAAAAATTGCTTCATCAGCATTTTAAGGCTCTCAGTGCTAACTGAAAGTGATTCTGAACGCGCCACCATATTATCCGAACGTTGCATCGAACGATTTGAATTATCTCTAATATCAACAATGTTTAATGACACCTCATTAGTCACTAAAACTTGCTCTGATACAAAACCTGATATCTCTAAAGCTCTGCTAGAAACATCTTGAATGGCTTTCGTTATCCCCTCAAGCGCATGAGTCGTGTCTTTTGATGACGCTAAACACAACTCAGACAATGAACCTCCAGATGAAACAATTTCTACCGCTTTATTTGAAGATTGAGTTAAATTATTTATCATTAAATTAATCTCATGCGTTGACTGTTTAGTCTTTAACGCTAACCCTCTTACTTCGTCAGCTACAACAGCAAATCCTCGGCCAGCCTCTCCAGCTCTTGCAGCCTCGATCGCAGCATTTAATGCCAGTAAATTAATTTGTTCGGATATTCCTATAATCACATCCAAGATCTTTGTCATATCTTCACTGTTTCTAGCAAGATCAATGATTATTTTTTCAGCATCCTTTAACTCATTATTTAGTGAAATAATATTTTCTTCAGTTTCTGAGATTTTTCTCATCCCATCTTGAGATAATACCAAAGCATCACTAGATAGCTCTGAGACTTTACTCGCTCCACTTGAAACATCTGATAAAGAATGCGTTAATTCCTCAATCGCAGCAGCCATCGTCTCGGTATTTAAATGCTGATTAGATAAATCTTGATTGACCTCCATTAATTCGACTGCATCTTTTTTAGCTTCTATATTAATAGCAGACACTGACTCAAAAGATCTGGCTGATATAGCTCTAACCTCAGAGTTTTTCATCTGTAAAGCCTGCTCAACCTGTGAATAGTCATCTAAATGGCCACTATAAACCTTTTCCATCAGGTCATTTTGGTAAATATCTCTAGATGCCTTCCTTAAAGCACCAAACCTTTTTCTTTGAGCAATAGCAGTCCCAATACCAATAGCAGATAAAAGACATCCCATTCCCTCTATGAATGACATAGAATAAATAGCAGCAACCATTGAAAGGAGAAACATTAGCGACCAAAGAAAAACGGATACAACATGCCATTGCAACCGAAATAATGAGATCTTTTTATTTTTCTTTAATTTTGCATATAGCAACTCAGCTCGCTTTAGCTGCTCATCATTTGGCTGCATTCTTACCGATTGATATTCTATGGTTTTACCATCTTGATCTTGTATTGGAGTGACAAAAGCAGAAACCCAATAATGCTCATCCCCTCCCTTGCAATTATTTTTAACTAGCCCCATCCAAGATTTGCCATTATGAAGATACTCCCACAATTGTTTAAATACTTGCTTAGGCATATCTTCATGTCGAACGAGGTTGTGAGGTTGCCCTTTTAGTTCATCTAAACTGAACTTTGCGACGTCACAAAAATCCTTATTTGCTGAGATAATGTAACTTTGAGTATCGGTAGTTGATATTAAATTACTTTTACTTGAGTACTCTTTATTTTTGGTCATAACGTTATTATTTATAGTTATATTAATGGAGAATAATAACACAAATTTAGCTTGCATTAGCTCTAAGAGTAAATAATTACAAAACAATTATCCCAAAGCGATAGGTTCCCCTTACACCACAAAGCCTGCAATCATACTCATTTTATGGTTAATTATAATTGAAATGACTTAAACTATTATTACCTGTTCAAGTACCGAAAATACACTTATAAAAGTTAACATTTAATCAATAGACACCTACATTATTCGATACCGCCACAAAGGGCGGTATTTAACTGCAAGGCTAATATCATTTTAAAGTCGTTTTATATTTACTTTTTCATCAAACGCCGTATCCCCAATAGCAATTACCGAATCAGGCAGAATCACGCTCGTTAAGGAATTATCAGTAAATGCCCAATTACCGATCGTCGTCACCGAATTAGGGATCGTCGCACTCGTTAGAGAATTGGCTGCGAACGCCCCCTCACCAATAACAGTCACCAAGTTAGGGATCGTCACTCTCGTTAAAGAATTCGCTGCAAACGCTCCTTCACCAATAGCAGTCACTAAGTTAGGAATAATTACGTTCGTTAAAGAATTAGCAGCGAAGGCTTCATTGCCGATAGTAGTAACCGAATCAGGGATAATCACGCTCGTTAAGCCATTATCTTCAAATGCCCCTTTACCAATCGTCGTCACCGAATTAGGAATAATAACATCCATTTGTTTACTACCATACGAAACAATCGTTCTGATATTATCTGTACCATCAGCATTTCTAGCGTAAATAATACCATCAGAGGGTGAATTATTAATTTCCGTTATTTCATTATTATTAAATGCCCCATTTCCGATACTCGTTACTGAATTTGGAATAGTCACGCTCATTAAAGCATTACCTTCAAACGCAAAATCTCCAATATCTATCACCGAGTTAGGAATAATCACACTGGTTAAAAAATTCGCTGCGAACGCCAAATCTCCGATAGTCGTTACTGAATTTGGAAGAATCACATTTGTTAACGCATTACCTTCAAACGCTTCATTCCCGATAGCCGTTACTGAATTAGGGATAATCACGCTCGTTAAGGCATTGCCTTCAAACGCCTCTCTCCCAATAGTCGTCACTGAATTGGGAATAGTCACATTTGTTAAGGCATTACCTTCAAACACATAAACCCCAATAGTCGTCACTGAATTAGGAATAGTCACAGTTGTTAAAGCATTATTTGAAAATGCAGCCTCCCCGATCTCAGTTACTGAATTAGGGATGGTTATAGTTGTTAAGGCATTATTTGAAAAAGCCTTTCTCCCTATAACAGTTACCGAATTAGGGATAATCACGCTTGTTAAGGCATTGCCCTCAAACGCCGCCCTTCCAATAGTAGTTACCGAATTAGGAATTATTATATTCTTCTCTTTACCTATATAATTGATAATCGTGCTTTTGTTTTCCGAACCATCAAGATTTTTGGTATACACAAAACCATCGTTTCCAGCATAAGCATGGAAACAAAACAATAATAAAGGAGCGATTAAAAAGTAATTTTTTAACATTTCTATATACTTATTTATTTATCAATAAGTTATTTATCGGCAAATCTCACCAAAAAAAAAATCCTAAGAAAGGTTTTTGTTTAATCTATTGCATCTAAAGCACTCCAATACGCTGTTACACTAATATATAAACCGCCAATTTTTAGGGAATGCCCAAGAATAATGTTTCTTCAAAACAACGCTACTAAATACTATAGATTCCAAACCAATCCACCCAAACCTGAATATTATGCGAATTTTGTATATCTCTAGGCACATAAAATTTATGGGTTTTCTTTGGTAAAATTAGCGGCGCGATCACAGCGATAACATCACAGACTATTCAAAATTTGCTAATGGAAAATTTTAAGTTACGAATATAACTCGTACTTTATTGGGATTATTTTCCATATTAAATATACATATATGCTATAAATGCCGCATTTGCCATCCATTACATTAATAACAATGATTTTAAAAAAAACACTGCTCTCTTCAGTAATTTTATTCGCCTTGTCTGGTTGCCATACTGATGACAGCGATTTTAATCCACCGACACAAAAACCAAAAACATCAGCTTCTAAACTTTTGCCAAGTAAAGAGCCATCAGTCGAGCTGCCGTTTATTAAACCGATGGCGACAGTAACAGGTATAGCAGGGTTACCAGTTCACGGGCAAGTAATGACATCGGCTCAGCAAGGGGACTCAATCGTCTATTTATTATTCGGAAATCCAACTTGGTTAACGATTGATTCTAAAACGGGTGAATTATCGGGCACACCTAATCGTAATGATAATGGCAATTATACTGTGATGGTTACTGCTACTAATGGTAGAGGCTCTGCAACAGCTGTTATTAACATTACTATTAACAAATCAAATATTGCCCCTATTATTGCACCAATAGTGCCACAAGTTATCAATGCTGATACACCGTACCAATATACGATTAAAGCCCAAGATGATGATAATGATCACTTAACTTACTCATTAAGTGGCTCACCAGCATACATGTCTATTAATGCTGAAACGGGTCAAATAACAGCAAATGCAATGGATAATGACGAAGGCAGTTTTTCCGTTACTGTAGATGTAAGTGATGGTCAACATCGTACAACTGCAACGGTGAAATTTACGGTCAACATTGATCCGGTGATAAAAGCCATAAAACAGCAAGATGCAAGCTTGGCAACCTATGAGCAATATGTTGATTTTATTAATCATAAGGCAAAAATAATTGATGCCCATAAATTAGATATTAATAACCAAATTACTCAGTCCGTAGGAAAATTTAACTGGAATCCGAGTCACGATAGTGTGATTTTAAACTCAATAAACCCAACAAATTCAGTTATTTTACTTGGGAATAATAATAAAGGAACGGCAGCTCTTGCGATTGCTAGTGAGTTAGACGGACAACGATTTATTGCAACCAGCGCTGATATTATTGAAACAGAAAATAATCGTGGCGCCAGTGATGGCAATATTGCAACAGGGGAATTATCAAAATTAGCAAAAAATATGCTGATGTGGCTTGCAGGTAAAGATGTGAGTCAGTGCATTAATATAGTGACTTTAAATACCAGTAATAACAACTATTGGCACGAGACGTATAATTGGTTTTCTCGCTGGCTCCAACAAAACTATAAAAATACAGAAAATAAGCCAACATTTACATTAAATGAACATGGGGTTTGTGACGGTGATAAGCTACAGTCTTGTATCGAAAATAATAAACCAGATGTTGTTATTATGTCATCAAGTGATGTAACGAACACTGAACAATATGTTAACAATCTTAAATATTTAATTAAAAATAAAGTACCGGTTCTTTTTGTTAATAGTGAGCGTGATCCTTCTTTCGCACTACAAGCAGCATTAAAGCTTAAACAAATAACAGCATCTACGAATTATTGGTCTCAATGGCAAATTAATAACTTTAACTATCAATACCAACTCAGCCAGTTATCAATACCAGATAGCGGGATTAAATTATTAAATGATATCAATAATAAAAATGTTGATATTAGCCCTGCAATTTTAGATAGCTGCGCGAAATCAGGCAACTATCTACTTAGCTGCGGTGGCGATTTTTCCAAACCATTTTTAGACACTGATGTTAAAAAAGGCATTGATTTTTATCGTAATATATTCAAAAACATAGATGAAGCAGGTATGGATATTTTCTCGCAACGTAGTTTTGATATCTATAATGCGGTGTTATTGGCTGCAGATGTTAAACGTGCTGAGATTGATTATCCTGTAATTAATAGTAATGTTGAAGCACTCGCATCGGCAATGTTTGCAGATAGTGCAATTAGCTATAAACGCGCAAAAAATACCGCTCAGCCAGATCTAGGTTCATTTGTTAAAGATCGCTCAAAAATTGCCGTAGGTGTTAATGATAGTTTCGCTTTCCCGACAACGGTTGATGATATCAAAAGTTTTACGGTCCCATTTAAAGATCAATGGACAACAACGGGATGGTTTATTTTACCAGGGAAGACGGTCGCATTAACGCGCACAGATAATGATAAAAATACCACAGTTAAACTACGAATGAACATTCAGTTGCCAAATACAAACCGCGGCTATCAGCGAGGTCAACTAGAGCGACCATTAGAGTTAATGCAAGACAGATTAAGTATACAACCGAGACAAACTATTACCTTTTCATCCCCTTATGGTGGTCCATTATATTTTGAAATCGGCTCAAGAACTAAAAATGAAAATTTATCAGCTTCATTTTCGATAAAGAATATTGTTCATCATCCGACAATTACTGACTTTGATAATGCTGATCAGATTCGACAATTTAAAGAATTATTGGATTCAACAGAACTCCCTTATATTGATCTAAAAACAGAAGCGGCAGAGTTACACGCACGCAAAGATAGGTTCTTAGAGAGCATAAATGCTGATTATCCAACAATTAAAGATTTACTTAATGGAATAATGACAGATCACCTAGAAAGCTTGTATGGCTTGAGTGGTTTCACCATTTCACAAAAACCATTAAACGAACAATTACCAGCGTACACTGCTACGATTTGTCAAAATTTGTTTAGTGCCGATGACTGTTTTGATAAAACCATCAACAAGCGTTATTTGATCCAACATGAAGCTTACGATCAAAACGCACAGTGTGGTGTAGGTTGTTCTGGTAACCCTTTTACATCATTCTCAGGCATCTATCCTAGCGGTTGGTTGGTTAACCACGAGTTAGGACATAACTTACAGCGCTATCGTTTATCTGTAGCCTATACAAAGGGCCCTGATACACGTAATGATTGGACAACTTATAGTTCTCGCTCTGGTGAAAACTCAAATAATATTTTCCCATATTATGCAAAATGGCGAGCATATTATCAAACCAACGGGAAGCGAGGCACAATGACTGATGGACATATGAATCAGCGAGATTTATTTGCTGTTTATATGTCTGATGCTCTAGGGCTGAAAGATAGTACAAATAGCCGTCGTATGGTGTATGACTCGAATTGTCATGCCTTCAGTAAAGATACATCCGGAGATGTAACACGTTTTGTTGGTCCTTGGGAAAGTAATGCTTATGCCATTTATAATGGCTACCGAATGGAATTTTACATTCAAGCTGCATTACGAGCAGATAAACAAACGATGTCTGATGGCACTCGCTTAGATAATGGCTTTGGTCTATTTACTTTAATGTATCAACATGAACGCATCTTTAGTAAATACATTGCTTCGAAAGATCTATGGAATACCCGTAAGGATGAGCTAGGTTTTAGTCTTTTTGATTATAAACCCACTGAAGCGAAAGGAGACACGGTAGATAAAATTCCAGGTAATGATTTCATGTTGATATCAATGAGTAAAATCACCGGTAAAGATTGGACACCTTATTTTGACATGTTTGGTTTGTATTATTCAGATTTGGCTGCCCAACAAGTTATTGCTAATGGTGATACAGAAAAAGTTAACAAAGGCATGTATGTCCTTGAAGAGGATATGCCAAATGAGAATATGTCACAAGATTTACCGTGGATCTCGTTTGAAGGCGATATATCGACCCTAGTATGGCCTAGAAATAATTGGTCTCCTAAGCTGTGTGTTAAATAATAATCATCTA
Organism: Photobacterium kishitanii; assembly: GCF_000613045.3. Classification (NCBI taxonomy): domain Bacteria; kingdom Pseudomonadati; phylum Pseudomonadota; class Gammaproteobacteria; order Vibrionales; family Vibrionaceae; genus Photobacterium; species Photobacterium kishitanii. The sequence continues at coordinate 92,372 of NZ_LN794354.1, forward strand.
AAATAAGCAACGAATAAAGAGTTTATGGATAGGAATTCCACCGGTTTCTATCCATCAAACTCTGCTTCTCACTAAACTTAAATCAAAGTAAGAATACCAAAACAGTATTATCGTAATTAAAGCAACTGGTTAATATGCTATAACTAGCTATCGTGACGATGGTTATACTAAGTGATCGCTTCACGATGATAAGTCTTTAATGATCCGACAGCTTGTAACCTCAGTAAAATCAAATAGATTCTTTTTCTATAAATTTTTAGTTGAATAGTTTTGAAAAATGTAACGAGTTTTAATTAGGATGCCGATGATGCTTTTAACTGATGCACCATCGGTAGTTTTATCGTCGATATGTATTAGCTGACCAGCTCCAATTTACGTCTGAATTTGACTCTTTTTTTCTATCGTGAGTTTTACGAATTTTTGCTTTTCGTAATTCATCAGCTCGTAACTTATAAGCGGCCAATTTTTTCAATGTTTCAGCAATAACTATTTCTTTTTCTACATCAGTTAAAGATTCGCCCTTCTTAGCTTCAGCTAGCTCAATTTGGCTTTTTATTTCCAAAGAATCAGAAGTTGAATAAACTACTTTATCTTCTACCATATATAATAACACACCCTTATTTAACATTAATAATCAATAACTAAAAAACCAGAAGTAGTTATTAAGCTACCGCTATATAAACATAAATAAGTTACACCTTTTTAGGTATTAGGTATTGTTATAAATAAGATATTGATCACAAAAAAATTGAGTAAAATCAGCGTTCTTCAGCATACTAACAAGGACAGCTTTCACGCAGAAGAGTCATTAAATATTTATCGTCCATAAAAAGCCACTACTATAAACAACCTTGAAATTTAACCAACAGTAATTAGGCATGTTTAAAGCCAAGATTTAGTTTAAATCCACATGCTTGAGCATAACTGACTAAAGCTTCAAGACTAGAATTTGAACGACCAGATGCCAAACGCGAAATATTTGGAGCCTTTGTTGTCATTTTTCAGTAATTTCACCTTCAATACCAAAATAAAAATTCACTTCCAAGACAGTATTTAACTATAAAGCGAAGCAAAGTCCGCCAATTAGTCGTTTTTTAGATGGTATCTAAACACACATGACATCAAATTGGTCATTATTAACACATAAAAACAAAGCTTTCTTATCACTTGATATTGCTACTTGATATCAATACCTTACATCAATATATAATATCTAAAGAAGATTTTTAGAAGGCGAGATAACAGACATCTGAGTGCTCCCTACCAAAATTTTCCCATATTTATGACCCTTTGTGCTCTTAGTCAGCAAGCCTAAAACCAACTCTGTCTTTTTGAGTTGGTTTTTTTTATTTAAAAATCTCATAATTAACAGTATCCATCTATCACACACATACTCCCTTGTATTCGATAAACTTAACGTTTCAGCAAATTTGATTTGATTAATTCATTTATTCAAATCAAAATGTGATTAGAATAAGCACTTTTTTCGCATCAAAGGATGAATTATGTGGGTATGGCAGCAAGATAACTGGCCTCATTTCCGTTGGGATCATCACCTTATAGAACCAATGGTGAGACAAACGCGTCTTAACCAAGGAATTTTATTGGGTAAGATCACCTGCCAGTCACCAAATCAAAAACAAAATATGCTTGATACGCTATTGGCTAACATTGTTCATTCTAGTGCTATTGAAGGGGAAAAACTCAATGCCTTTTCAGTGCGTTCATCGTTAGCTAATAAGCTGGGCATGACGGAAGACAAGCCATTTCCAACCACAGAGCAAACCGATGGATTAGCCGAAATTATGCTCGATGCAGTAGAAAACCTCGATGCGCCGCTCACGCTATCGCGGATCTTAACCTGGCATCAACGCTTATTTCCTGAAGGCTATACGATGTTTAACCCGGTGATCGGCGGGCAATTAAGAGGCGATGCACCGATGCAAGTAGTCTCTGGCAGAATTGATAGACCCATTGTGCATTTTGAGGCGCCACAGCGCACAATCCTTGAGCCAGAGCTGAATACCTTTATTACTTGGTTTAATCAATCAAAGGCTGATACTTCACTCGACCCATTACTTCGAGCCGCTATTACCCACTTATGGTTTGTGACCCTTCACCCATTAGATGATGGTAATGGTCGTATTACTCGTTTGCTTACTGATTTAGCATTAGCCCAAGCCGAACAACAGTCGGTGAGGTTCTATGCGATGTCAGTAGGGATCTTGGCCAACCGTAACAGTTACTATGATGTGTTGGAGCAAACTCAAAAAGGCGATCTCGATATTACGTCATGGTTAAGTTGGTTTTTAACCACGTTAAATACCACCTTTGATGGGGTATTAACAGAGATAGATCAAACCGTCTTTAAAACCAATTACTGGCGCCAAATCGATCAAACTAAACTCACCGCAGAGCAAGTAAAAGTGCTTAATCGAATGCTGGATGGCGACTTTGAACAGGGGATCAATACCACCCAATACCATAAAGTAGCGAAGGTCAGTAAGCCGACTGCAACTCGTCATTTAGCCTTGTTGGTTGAATTGGGTTGTTTAGTAAAATCAGGCGCTGGCGGTCGAAGTACACGGTATTTGTTGCCTTTAGAAGTCACATCACACCCATAAATGTATAACAAATATAATAGCTTTTAATTTTAATTAATTGAAAATATTAACTTTATTGCATTTTATGCTTAAAGTTTCCCAGTGCTGGCTGGCTGGCTGGCTGGCTGGCTGGCTGGCTGGGGTTAGGCACGTAACAATTTCGCATAAATAATCAACGCTTAAATACACCAATTATCCTTCATCAACATCCAGATCTAAAAAAGGCCGCTTTAGCGGCCTTTTTATTTAAGAGTCATTACCGATAGTCAGGGTAATTACATCCGTGCTTTGAAGATATTAATGATTTCTTCTAGGCTCGCTTTGCGTGGGTTGGTTAGAGAACAGGCATCATTTAGGGCATTTTGTGCCATGAATGCGAGTTTATCTTCCGTAACACCCAGGTCAGCTAAACGTTGCTTTGTACCTACCTTCTCAGATAGTGCATCAATCGCTTCTAGAGCGGCATTCACTGCTTGCTCTTGCGTCATCGCTGCAGTGTCGATCCCCATTGCTTTAGCAATATCAACAAAACGTTCTGGTACTTGTTGTGCATTAAAGCGTGATACTTCAGCAAGTAGGATTGCGTTACATAGACCGTGTGACAGGTCGTAAACACCACCAAGTTGGTGCGCCATTGAGTGCACGTAACCGAGAGAAGCATTTGAGAATGCCATACCGGCTAAGTACTCGCCGTACTGCATTGCGTCACGTGCTGCACGATCTTGACCGTTATTCACTACTGCTTCTAAGTTATTTACAATCAACTCAATCGCTTTAATTGCAGCAGCATCTGTGATTGGTGTCGCAGCTGTTGAAACATACGCTTCAACCGCGTGCGTTAATGCGTCCATACCTGTGGTTGCAGTAAGGAACTTAGGCATTGCTACCATTAGCTCTGAATCGTTAACCGCGATGATAGGCGTGAAGTGCTTATCAACTACAGGGTATTTAGTTTCATCTTCTTGGTTAGTGATAATCGCAAATACCGTCATTTCTGATGCAGTACCCGCAGTTGTGTTCACTGTAACCAATGGAAGTTGTGGTTTCTTCGATAGATGCACACCTTTAGAGTAATCANTTCGATAGATGCACACCTTTAGAGTAATCACGAATATGGCCACCGTTAGCAGCAACCAATGCAATACCTTTCGCAGTATCGTGAGAAGAACCACCACCAAATGAAATTACAAAGTCAGCGTTGCTTTGTGCAAGTAGAGTAAGACCGTCTTCGATATTTTTCTCTGTTGGGTTTGGTTGAACGCCATCATAAATAACGTAATCAAGGTTATGTGCTGTTAGCTCATCCGTTAGCTTGCTAACAAGACCCACTTCAACTAACACACCGTCAGTGACGATAAGCGCTTTTTTCAATTCTTTTGACGCTAATTCAGCACCTAAAGATTGAATAGCATTAGGACCCATTAAGGTTACAGGTGGCATGTAAAATACATTGCTCATAGTAAAACTCCGATAATTTTTAATTAATTTATAGTGACTTACCGCGATAGCCATAAGTCTGAATTTGTTTGATAGCGCGTTATAAAGGGGTGATAGCGTAAGAAGCTATATCGAGTTTATTTGTTATTGTTGGTGTCGATACTGTCATTCTACACCCCACCCATTTGGTAACAATAGAGATAAAACCAAAACACTTTTACTTAGATGTAATAATAAGAAGGTGTAACAAGCGTTTGTTTACCATCGTGGTGAAATATTACTTATCAGCCGCTGATAGCAGTTTTTCATTAAAGCTCATGTGGGTGTTTTTGTTGGTAACCACAATGCCTGAGTGTGATTTATCCGCCGTACCATTTACTGCGTAGTGGCTTGCAACCACAGTATTGTTAGCTTGGTTGTTGAAACTAACGTTACCAGTGAAAGCGCCATCACGTGCCGATGCCGTGTAAGAAGTGGCGATAATAGCGGTAGCGATAATTGCTTTAATAACTGTTTTCATGAGTCGTATAACCTTAATCTTTATTATTATTGCTGAACGCTGTCTGCGTTTCGATGGGGCTATATTAACAATTACACGAAAACACACAATCCACCAAAAATACAAAAGATTATTACCAAATAGAAACAATAATACACACCTATTGGAATAAATATTAGAAGATCGAGAGGAACACAGTAAGTTTAACTATCATTGCTATAAGATAACTTAGGATTTAAGCCTATAGAACGTGGACTTTGTAGAAATAACAATTGATAGATACTGTAAATAGCATTGTTTAGCTGAATTTTAGGTACAAAAAAACCACATCATAAAGGTGTGGTTTTTATTGGAGCTTATATGGAATTTCAATTGTAATACTAAAAAAATAATACCTCCTCAATGCTTATGAAAAGAATAGCGCACCCCAAGTAGAAAAAGTGTGATCCTATCGTCAAATTACTATCTTTATATCGTGACAAAGAATAGATACACCTATTTTGGTATACCTTGCCTATTTGAAATAAAAATAATAGCAATAAAAAAGACCCACCGATTTCTCGATAAACATTACTACATTTATTTATATATTCTTACCGGTACTAGTAGGCCTTGAGAACCATTGGAAACATCAAAAGAAACCATTTAATTTTCATTAAGTGTTTTAAAGCCATCAGAGATAATTGAGTTTATAAACATCATAATAACGGATAGTTTCGAGAATAACGTCTGATGGAAGTAAACATAAGAAAAATATCATGACGGATTTTGATCGTTAATTTTAGCTCTTTGACTTAAATTTTTCGACAAGAGCTTGTTTTCATAATTAGCAGAGGTTTCGTTCTGATAATCGGTACTAATAGATAAATATACCCACTGAGTACCGATTGTCTTTAACAGAAAGGACAATTTTAATTTAGAGCTAACTATTTAAGCTAATCAATAACAATTTTTAGTGTATTTTTATTAACATTAATGAAAGCAGATCTTCATCTATACCTACCTCACTCCGTATCCTTTTAATATTATCAATATAATCAGCAGTATGGCTGCGCGTACGATGATAGGTTTGTACCACTAAAATTACATCATCATCAGTTAATGGACGCATAGAAGCTAATGTTGATAATGCACCACGAATGATAAAAATATCATCGATTAAGTTATCGAATACTTGTTGCATGGATTTTGAAGGGAAGTCATTTTGGTAGAACACATAAAGAATGTAGTTAATCCAAATATGATTATTCTTGGCAAAGTATTCTCTATAATGATTATTGAAACCATGTTGAAGAATTTTGTATTGCTCATTGCTATCATCATTGGTAAGGCTTAGTGCTTCAAGCAGTTGCTGGTACAGTAAATTGAAACGTGTAGATTCCACCTTGAAACCGCTAGTTGATTTAACATGTATATGGTAGTTAAAAAACTGAATTAATAGGCCCGGATAAAAATCAGATGAGGTACGTTGCTCACGGTATAGTTTGTCGAAATTATTATTATTAATTTTTTCACAACATAGCAATAATCTTTTGTGTAATTCTGTAGCGTTATCTTTATGAGGCTCAATTAAACGTAATGTTATTCCTATGTAGAAAAGGCGTTGCTCTAAACTAATGTCATTTATAAAAAGAATGTCGACGAGAAACTGTTGAACTGCAGCATGCCAATTAGGGCGAGTATAGTTGTTTGCAGCAAATGCATCGTTAGTGGTATTTTTTTGATGAAACTGCATGGCTGCAGGGTTAAGCAATACTTGTCTTGCAGCTTCTGGACAAGACAAAAATAAGTTGTGTTCTTTCTTATTACCACGGATTGTAAAAGTACGTGGGTAGGATTGACACGTTAGTGATAAACGTTTGTGCCCATGCTCTTTATGCACTTCGCATAATCCACTTTCTTCACGGAAAGGGCAAATACCGTCACTATTAAGACTAATTTTTGCATAATAAGGAGATTCATCACCCTTAGTTCGCATGATTACATCAGCTGATTTTACTTTTAATAAACTCTTTTGTGTCATGAATTTATATGTTGATTTATCTATGGAGATATCCCAACTATGACAACAATGATCTTCACACTTGTCAGCAATGCACGAGAAGTTTTTGATGTATTCAGGAGTGATAATTGATCTCATATATTTATACTTCGCATCTCTAGGATAATTATTATTTATTAATGGAATATTATGTAGGTTAATGAAGTGATCATAACGTTCTAAAATTCAATCATTATACTGTTATTAACTCTCAATTCAATTTTATTACGCACACATAAACACATTAACCAATGAAATAAACATCACCTTATTTAATAATGCTTATATTAAATAAAGCTATTGATTTTTCACTTTCATAGTTCAGTACATTCAATCTAATTAATAAGCATCAAAAAATGCTAGCTGCTACTTTTATCTAATCCAGCCATGATCAATAGGGTGCGTATTAAGATAATCTGACATAGATTAATTTTAGAGTTAAAAAATCATTATAAACAAATACTTAACCATTTACAATTTTTAACAACCAAAACATCAACTTAAATTACTTTATAGTAACATCATCATCAAATGCCCCTTTCCCAATAAAAGTATCGGAATCAGGGATCGTCACACTCGTTAATTTATTCGTTGAAAAAGCTGAACTTTCAATTGTAGCCACCGAATTAGGGATGGTCACACTCGTTAATTTATTATACTTAAACGCCATCAACCCAATGAAAGTCACTGAATTAGGAATGGTCACACTTGTTAGCTTATTATTACTAAACGCTCCACTTTCAATCTCAGTCACTGAATTAGAGATAGTTACACTCGTTAAAGCGTTATTTCCGAATGTTCCACTTTCAATTTCAGTTACTGAGTCAGGAATGGTCACGTTCGTTAACGCATTATCTTTAAACGCCCCTTCTCCAAGATTCATCACCGAATTAGGGATCTTAACGCTTATTAGATCATTATCAAAAAATGCATACTCTCCAATTTTAGTTACAGAATCAGGGATTGTTACGCTGGTTAAATTATTCTTAGAAAATGCATACCCTCCAATTTTAGTCACAGAATTGGGAATAGTTATGCTCGTTAAATCATTACCCAAAAACGCGCCCTCTCCGATTTTAGTCACCGAGTTGGGAATAATTACCTGCTTTTTTTTGCCAATATAATCAACAATAATATTTTTATTTTCTGATCCATCTGGATTTTTGGAATACACAAAACCGTCAGTTCCAGCATAGGCGTGGAGACAAGTGAAAAATAAAGGTGTGATTAAAAATGAAGCTCTTAACATTTTTAAGTTCATATTAATTTATCAGTAAGTTATTTATAAACAATATCATACATAAGAAAATTATCGATACAATCATCATATTTGATATATTGCATCGAAAATGATTCGATATACAATGATATCAGATACAAAAAATTTCAGGCTGTAAAATGAATATTACACTTTAAAGTTTATTATTCCGTATTTTTACATTTATACAACAAATCCGCTTAACATACCCAGTTTAATAATAGCCAATTTTTACATATTGCGTTAGCAACGAATCGTATCACATAAAAGTGAACATGTTAAAAAAAGTAACAATTGAATAAAAATAACGCATTACGCTCACTATTTTGAATTATTAATCATCATTAATGTGAATTATATTGCTATAAATACAATTTCTTATGTAACCTAGGAAAGAAATTTTTAAGAAATGAAATTAAGTGCTCTTATACATCATAAACGGTAAAGTTATAGTATCGAAATCTTTGCAAGTATTTAAATACTAATAAAGGTTTCTTAATGATTAATAATTTCTAATGTAATTATTACTTGCATTAGATTTAATCTAATTATTAATGTAAATTGAATGCTTACAAGGCCACTTGTTCAGCACTGTTACCTGTCATCTTGTCAACGCAGATATAGCATCTACGAATTCGAATAAGGTAACAGCATAACAATGTCTTTGTCATCATTTCTAAAAAACACTTAACACCTTATATCATGTAAATGATTATTACTACTCACATTAACCTATAAGAAAAACATGAAAAAATTCACCTTAGCAACTCTTGTTGCGCTCATACCTCTTTATGCTCACGCAGCGGACTTCAATACCATATCAAACTTCGGTGACAGTCTGTCTGATATCGGTAACAAGCATATGATTACTGTCGATATGAGTAATAAAACCTCAGGAAAAATTGGCATTCGTGCCCCTAAACCATATTCCAACGGCCACTTCAGTAATGGTCCTGTCTGGACCGAATATCTAGCCAATTTTCTTACGATGCCAATGCCGACTCGCGCCCATGGTAAAATTGAGAGCAATGTAGTTCTTAAAAATAAAGACAACAAGCTTATGATCTATCACTATAAAAGTGCCGCTCTATTAGGTACTAATTGGTCTGTTGGCGGTGCAATGTCAGGTATGGGGGATTTTATCGATATTGATGCCACTAATGGTTTCACCGCCTATTCAGGCCTTGATGTTCTATCAAATAGTGGTCAACAAATTAAACAGCGTATTGCCAACAAAGGCAAATTCAATGGCAACGAGCTGGTCACTTATATGAGCGGAACCAACAATCTGTGGTTCACTCTATTCGGTACTCTCAACCAAACGGGTGACAAAGCAGCATCCTACGCTGTTACAGATATAAAATCCTTAATTGACGCCGGTGCCAAACATATTTTAGTGGCAAATATTCCAAATTTTATTAATGCACCATGGTTCTCAGGTAAACAGGACGCAACGGCCAAATTTATCCAGTTGCATAACCAAGCATTAAAAACAGGATTAGAAAAGCTGGCAGCAAACCATCCTAATATCGACATTTTCTATTTTGATACTTTTGCCTTATATAATCAGGTAATTAATGATGTAAATAATCATGGTGAGTACCGTGATGCCAAGCTGGATATTACGATCACTAACGTGACTAATTCGGCATATAACTACACCACAGGAGCAGTTATTGCTCAGCCAAACCATAATTTATTCTGGGATGGACTTCATCCAACAACCGCAATGCATAAAATTATCGCAGAGCATGCCGCAGATCTTATCAAAACTGGGGAGTCATTGTGATTTCACTTAAATCCATACGCTATCAAATCATCGTTGGCGCCGCAATCTGTCTCTTTATTTCGCTCATCGCGATACTGCTGGTTGGCTTAAAACATTCCAACCAACTTGAAAAGATGGTATACAACAAAACGTATACTTTTGCAGATCAACAACTGACCAAGGTATTAGAAGATACCAGTAAATACAGTGCAGAGCAGGTCCAAAACCAGCTATCTGTAGCGATGAATTCCGTTGAAGCTCTAGCCAGTGTCGTATCGGGAATGGCAAGCAGCAATAACGGTCAACCCAAGCTCAGTCGTAAAGATCTGTCACTGGCAGTGCGCGATCTTCTAGCAAGTAACCAAAAGTTTCTAGGAGCCTATATCGCTTTCGAACCCAATGCTTGGGATGGAAAAGATGCTCGTTACGAAGCTATCGATGGTAAAGGCCAATTCAACGTGTATTGGACCCGAGGCAGCGATAACCAACTAAAAGCATCATCGGTTGATTCCGATCGATTTTATGACCAGGATAAAACCAAAATAGGGACTCGCGTCAGTGAATGGTACCTCTGTCCACTAGAGACAGGTAGTACCTGTTTGATCGACCCATGGGCATATAATGTTCAGGGCAAACAGGTGTTAATGACCAATATTGTTACTCCGATTAAAGCCAATGGCAAAACTATAGGCATGATTGGCATCGATTTATCGGTAAACTTTATTAATAAGCTAGCACTTAACCTGAAACAAAATCAATTTGGTAAAAGCTCTCATATCAGCATTATCACTTATCGTGGTGTTATTGCTGGCGACACTAATTCTGACGCCGAACTCGGTTCTGTAGTACCAAACTGGAACCAGAAAAAATCCCAATTTCAAGCAGACAAACAGTCATGGAACTTTACTGATAAGACCTACACTCTAGTGACTCCGATTAAAGTAGGAAACACAACTACCCCATGGACGTTATCGATTACGATTCCTAAAGCTACTCTTTTTGCTAACATTTATGGATTACAAAAAGAGTTAAAAGCATCATTCAGTAATTTTCTTAACGCTCAATTAATAGCGGGTCTATCAATTTCTGTCTTAGCACTCATCTTCCTCTACATATTAGCTAAACGTATTTCTACACCGATCCAACAAGTAGTCAATATTGTTGAGAAGCTCGGTCAGGCTGGCGGTGATCTAACCTACCGTCTAGATGTAACAAGAAAAGATGAAACGGGCGCTCTAATGAATGGCCTGAATATTTTGATGGCGTCATTACAGAGAATGATCCACGATATCGCTGGCTCAGTCGATCATTTAAAATTATCAGCAAATCGTTCAGCGACTATTGCTGAAACATCGCATCAAGATGTACAACAGCAGCGTCAGGAACTAGAACAGGTTGCGACCGCCATAAATGAAATGGCCTCTACTGCCAGTGAAGTCGCCAATAATGTTGCCACTACCGCAAGTTCAGTTGAGGAAGCAAACCAAGCCATTACCCGTTGCAGTGATGTTGTCAATGATAGCGCCTGTGTCATCAATAAGTTAGGCGAGGAAATGGAACGTTCCTCTTCAACAATTATTGAACTAGAAGCTCAGAGCTACCAGATTCGAGGTATTCTAGATGTTATCCGTAGTATCTCCGATCAAACCAACTTACTAGCCTTAAATGCCGCGATTGAAGCTGCACGCGCTGGTGAATACGGTCGTGGTTTTGCCGTCGTTGCTGATGAAGTACGTCAATTGGCATCAAAAACGCAAAACTCCACTGAAGAAATTCAGCAGATGATTAACCAGTTCCAAGGCCAAATAAAACTGACAGCAGATACTATTGCAAATGGCAGAACTTTTACCCATAACAGTATCGAGAGCAGTAAAACAGTCGTCTTAGAATTAGAATCATTGATGGTTTCCATATCAACCATCCAAGATATGATGTGTCAAATAGCCACTGCTTCAGAAGAACAATATCAGGTAACTGAAGATATCAATCGTAATATCAATGCCATTACCGATATAACTATCAAAGCCGCTCAAGGCGCCGAAATATCAAACCAAGAGGCGCAAGGGATCTTAGAACAAACTAGTGAGGTTGAAGATAAGCTAAACAAATTTAAATATTAGCATTAATTTAATCTTTTTTGGCAGCGACTGAGTCGCTGCTATTTTAAGCTCTAACAGCTCAATATAACATCCAAATACAAAAAATCATGAGATGACTTTTCAATTACTCAATAATATTAATGTAATTAATTGTGATAAAAGATCCTCTCAATAATGACCATTTAACGATAAATCTATTAATAGAATCTGAAAGTTAACTATCATCAGACATAGAAATGATCACTTTCACGAGTTTTAAATACCACTACTTAATATAGATTTTTTCGAACTCTTGTTGATACAAATCTAACTCCATTAGGAGTTCGGGTAATTTGCATTGAGCTTCCGAAATTATTGCCTCTCTAACTTCATTTAATTTTATCAACAACTTACAACGAATATTATTGGTAATCTCATTACGTAATTTATACTCTTGCTCCATAACCATCCCATTATATAATTATGTTTACACTATGACTTATCGATTATCACTGTACCTAAAAACAGTCAAATTTTACTATGCTTAAGTAGTTTATAGTATTAACAGCTACAATCAACACGCAGATACAGCCTCTAACGATAAAAATCCGCGCTATAAACGATCTCAATAAACTTTCTTATATAAAACTCTATCGAATAAAATAATTTTATAAGTATTTATCAACTCTAATAATTACATTAAAAGCTTTAATTACTAACAAGGGTTCCTTGCCAGTATAAAATCCTAATTATCACCGTATAAATGATCGATACAATCATCATCTCAGAAAAACCAACTATACCAAAGGAGAATACTAAATCATGCATTAAACAATAATTATAGCAATAAGCCTTACATTAACTGCAACTAATGATCACAAACAATAGCCATTATGTGCTTTTTTTGTTCTATTCTTATTTTATTTAGAGATATTAAATCGAATATAATTCATCAACCATATCAAGGAAATCATCTTTTATTGTAAAATACAAAATCAATCGATTAAGAAAAAGAAATCATGACAGACGCTATAAAGCTATTAATGGACATTCGTAACCTTCGTTCTTTTACTCGTGAATCAATGACGTTAGAGCAACTACAAGAGGCCTTAGATAAGCTGACACAAGTTGTAAATGAACGTATTACAGAAGAAGAACAAGAAAAAGCAGCAACCAAGGAGCGTGATGAAAAATTAGAAATTTATCGTCAAATGCTATTATCAGATGGTCTTACTCCTGAAGACCTTTTATCTATGCCAGATAAAACGCAAAAAAATCTTCGAATAAAACGTCCAGGTAAATATAAATATATTGATGATAATGGTAATGAAAAAACATGGACGGGACAAGGCCGCACACCAAAAGCTTTAAAAACATCTATAGAAAATGGTGCTAACTTGGACGACTTTCTTATTAAAGAAGTAGATTAAAGATAATATAATCCCAACATACTAAAAACCGTCCGCAAGGACGGTTTCTAACATAAAAACCACGAATATTACATTGAACTTAATCGCAAGAAACATCCCTGTCGTTAATACTATGAAACTTCGTCGTTCTATGCTTTTTTCCCGTACATAATGCTGCAGTAGTTCCAAATTCATTTATCGATACCATCATGTTTGATTTAGAAGACCGTTGCATTAGATCAAAAAGATACTGACGTCTTATTCTTTTTAATACATTCCCCCTCTCTTTACCAAAATATTAAAGCTTTGGCACGTATAAACTCTGTTGATTGTTAATTTGGTTTAAATAATGTTAATGCGGTCATTGCCGCAGTAGAAAAATTAGTTTAACGAGATTACTCGCAATAATTGGATCAACACAAGGGATCACGAATACAAAAGAAATAGCTTTTACATCTAAAAAATTAATTGCTATTGCTCTAGGCGCTAAAGATTATATTCGAGATTTAAAGACCAATAGATAGCCAGAAAGTATTGAATTACTTTTTGCTCGCTGCTCTATAGACCAAGCTGCTTGTGTTGCGGGTATTCAATATTTTTACTATCAATATTATAAGAGTTATTAAAATTAATAAGGCTACTCATCTTATTTAAATCAATATGTTGACACTCTCAAACAATATTATATGTACGCTCCTTTTGTTGTATTACAGACTCAACGGTTTGAGTTTATTGCTGGTCATTATTATTTAATAACCATTACTTGCATCAACCCTTTTCTGCTTAAAAAGCAATTAATCAAGTTGGAGCAATCGTTAGCTTATGCGCGCATAATGAACTTTAATATTATCGATAAATAATTTCGGCCGATATCGAAACAAGACATCGATTACTGGCTAAAGAGAATTTAATTTGTCCTCAATCAGCAAAAGATTGTTCACGAAATCAAACATATTCTTTATCTGATTTGCAAATAGCTATTCTAAGATCTTAGCATCATGATCAGTCAGCAAATTTATAGCTCGCACGTGAGTAACCTTTATAGCTATCAAAACCAGATGATTTTATTGGTTATCTTGCTTTCCATAACGTGGAATTGCCACCTAAGCCCATATTCAAATAGTGCTCATCAAGAGATAAAATAGCTACATTCCAAGATAGTGTTAATACCTTACTCCAGGGCATGATCTTTTTGCAAAAGCGATATTCAATTTAGGCTGCAGAATAATCGGGCTCAATTGTTATTAAATATTCGACCTCTTAACATACAAGCTGAACAAACAATACTTCAGGCAACTAAAAAAATTAATACTACTGCAGAATTATTTGTAAGTATCCAATAGCAAAATCGATCAGTATTCGTTTCTTAATATATCGATCTTCTTACCGAGAGTGAAAATAGAACTTACTGAAAAAGTTCAGCGTATGAACCCAAAGAAAAATAATACGCCGCTACGGTTATGATTATCGATTGATAACCCCATTCACATCAACCACGTTGAAAAACAAGTTAACTAATCACAACTGATCATTTTTCAGTTTCTTAAACAATAAGTTCTATCACAAATTTTAAGTTGAACAAGGTGGAGTTATTCTTCAAATAGAATAATCCTAATAGATATCTCACATAATATTAGCCTTTTATCAAAGTAATATTCATTGGTCGCTGCCAGTATTTCATTACTGCAAATTCGTTCTTGAGAGAACTCTTAATTTTCTTTCGCTAATACCAGCGCGACTCTTAATGCTTTGTTTTCAACCATAACGCTGGCTTCATATTTTAATCGTTTATAGAATCCAGAATAAGTTAATTTGATACTGATAATGGCATCAGAGTAACCGTAAACCATCACAAATTCATAATGGCTAGTATTATTTACCAAAATCAAATAAACAACATCGTCATATTTAATACTAGAAAGTAAGTCAAAATTTTATGATCGCCAAGCGACTTTGTCATGACACTAACTACCGAGGGGGATCTGACGAAACTCAATTAGCTTCCCCCTATAAAGTAGTTAATTAAACTTTAGAAGCAGCGAAAGATGTTCTATATAGATTCCAACTCCCAATTCACTGTCGATATCATCAGCAAAAGAGCAGCATTAATAGTGCTACAACCTTAATTAATACATCGTGGAGAACTGTAGAACCTCACCTAACTCGATACCGTAACAGCTACTGGTTCGTTGTTCATGATAATAGAGTCCACTCACCAGTTAATAAAATCCCAGATTCACTCAAAAAAGAGCTTCAAACCTCATACAAATTAATTAATTCAATTTAACCTGCAACATCTATCCGAATTGCTTGAAAAGAATGACAGGTTCGCTATTAAGTGTAAAACCTTGCAAGCTTGGGCGGACGATATCCATCATATTAAATGTGCTCAACGATATAAAAATCGAGTCAGAAAGTAGAGATCTAGTGCCTGTTTGATAGCACATTCTCCACTTGTTTGGATAACTGTCAGCTTGATATCACAGAGTTAATAGAACTTAGAAAATACCATGAATACGGTAAAGAGGTTTATCGAAAAATAGAAGCGTTAGAACTTGTTGAGCAGTTCGGTAGCATAGCTAAAGCAGCTCGAATCCTTGGCTACTTTTATACTGACCAAAAAATGATGGAAGAACAAAAACCAATCGTTCTTAAAATAATTAATAAGCCACATAAACGCAGTAAAAACCATATACCGGAGCTCGTTGAAGATAAGATTATCGAACTGACATTATTGGCTTCCATAGACATCAATACAACCGATGAAGATGCTTAAACAGCAAAATATTACGATGGAAATTACCACTACCAAAGCATCAGAAAGCTTAGAATTAATGAATATAGAAGTGTTAGTAAAATAAGTAAGATGATAACTAGAATATAAGAGCATGACAGAATCGGTTGGTATTTATCCCTCTGTCATGACAGAAGTATAATTAATAGAGGTTAACAGCATCAATGGCTAGCATTTACATATTTGAATATCTATTATTAAAAAAGGGGACATACAATCAGTATACTTTTCATAGCTTATAAAATTCTTACTTAACTAATATTAGATAGTTAACGATTAAAACAGACGATCAAAATTCCAATTTTGGACAGGCCTGACCCTTTTTGTCCAAATTCCAATTTTAGACAGGCCTGACCCTTTTTGTCCAAATTCCAATTCTGGACAGGCCTGACCCTTTTTGTTCTGATTACAATCTCAGCACTGACAAGCACCAATGGGGAATAGATCGATTTATTAAATCTTTTCTGATGATGTTTCAATAACGCTGTAATATCATGACCAGTTCATCAAATACATGGCATTTCTAGAATCACATAAGTATCGGACATGTTTTCAAAATAATGATCAATGTGTTACAACTTAAAAATATAAAAGCAAACAATCTCAAACAAGACACGAAGTGATAAATAGCCGTCATTCATACATCATCTCTGATTGTAAATATCAACATCTCACATCCACAATAGCAAAATATTTTTGGATTATTTAACAAGATAACAAAGAATTATTAATCTGCGTTTTTACTATCCAATCTCCGCCACAAAATAGACCTAAAATAAGTATAATTGTAGCTTTATATAAATATAGGAAAGATGGATTAGCAAGAGTATTTTCAATCAACATAAACACTTAAAAATTTATTTTGAGTTAGTTTATGGATAAAGCAATATCATTATGAGATCACTCATTTATCAAAAATACCTTATAGTGCCGTTATTTTACCGGTAGAGTTAACAAAGGAAGGTCATAGTCTTCAATCATTGAATACTGTTGTCAATAAGCACAACAATAGTTACTGAAATATTGAGGGAATAAAAAACATCTAACTCATACAGCGAAAGATTTAGAAAATCACGTAAAAATCCAATGGATAACTGCTGTATATTTAGCAGATTACGAAAGTGATGATGTAACTTTTACTTATGAGCAAAGCGTATCAATATTTATACCTTAAGCCAAACCAAAATGGGACTGAAAATAACGGCTTTCCTTATTTAAACAATGATCCCCCCTGAATTAAAATGGAAATCCTTTATTCTGCTATCCTTACCTAAGGAGTTACATTGCCTCAATTCACAGGGCTAAATTCTTCATGCTGGCTCAGGAAAATTAAGTCAAAATCATTAAAAACTAAATAGTAACCTCTCAATACAGGTAAAGATTCTTACTATACTAATGCACTTAATTAAAAAGGTATATCTGCGAAAGGGGATTAAACAACGACAAGTCAAGCATTTCAACAAAGGCATGAATCTACTATTCGCCCATCAAAATTTAATTACTACTATTAACTTTAAAATATAGAAGTGGAGCGGAGAACTGCAACCCAAGAATTTGAATCATTTCGAATGTGAAATAAGAGACTATTTGTGGGGTTATATAATGATAGATAAAAACCTTCACTCGGGAAAGATAACTTTTTATAAATCCGAGATGAATCAAAGAGTAATATTCTTCGGAAACTATATCAGCAGAATAAAAAACACTGCTGATATAGCTAATAACAAACATGCTCAACTTTATTGTAAAACCCTAAGTTAAACATTGGATATAAGATCTTTTCTCAAATCCATGAAAGAAGAAAATTGATTAATGTTATTTGTAATTAACAATAAGATCTTCAATCTGCTCTAAGAGTTCCTTAGGCATTTGACTTAACTTAAATGTTGTAACATCACCTTTAACTTCTTTGCTAGCAAACTTATTTTTATTTACTTTAATAAGAGACGTAATCTTCTTTTCCACGGGTATTACTGGAAAAAAAACCTCATTAATAAATTTCAGTTTTTCAGCTGACTCTTTATCTACTATTTCACTATCAGTACAAAGATTAGCTAAATCCGTAATCCCTTTTTCAACAGCCTGATTGACTAGTTCAACTTGTATAGATTTCTCTTTCTTATAAAAACTAGGAGTACTCTCTTTTACAGTTGATGCAAAATAGTTCTCAACCTTTTTAAGTAGCGCAAAGTCAGTGTGAGAAAGCGTACCAAAATCGAAAATAATATCTAACCAGCTTCGGGATAATTTTGCTATAACAATATAACGTTTTATCGTTTTTTCACTTATTTTATGTACGTCAGCGCATGCAGAAATATCAACATCATGATCACGCATATAATCAAGATAAAAAAGTCCTTGATCACGAGGAGAGTGTGGTTTCTTTTCACTCAACTTTTTAACTACTTTTAACCAATCAGCATAGCTAAGCTCATCTTCAGTAACTAAGTAAGTTAGATCGCATTGCTTTAGTTTTGCTTGATTCGTTCGACGCCACCCCTCTAATACATGCAACTTACCGTCAACTAATTGTGCGTAACAGTACTCTCGTTGTTGTACATGTAAATCATCTAAATCGGATAGATTTCTGGCATTAAGATCTTCAGTTGAGCGTGTATTAGCAACGTGTTTAACACAAATATCAGCAATTTTGTCACCTTTGATAGTTTCAAAGTACGACCAATTAACAACAATATCATCATCCAGTTTTAGTGGTTGAGGTAATGTACCGCCTTTCATCGCAGACGACACATGTAACGATGATCTGCTCAGAGAACCGCGACGACCAATGGGAGTATTTTTATTCATTCTAGTGCCTATTCTTCTTCTGAATTCATTTGACGTAGCGTTTCTATCTGTTCAAACGCAGAATATGCGAAATCAAATGCAGCTTCTCGCGCAGATTTTAGCGCTGCAGCACTGCCATCATAAAATTTAGGATTCGCCGAAATAGCTGTATTAAATGATTCACCTACGCGCTCAAAACCATCAAGTTTAGGTAGTGAAACATCTAGAAAATCAGCTCCAAAAACTTTTTTTGCCCAGCGTTGTGCTTCTTTATGATCGCTTTTATTTTTAGAAATTTTGGTCATGTAGCCAATATTGGCTAAATAATGAGGTTCGACACCACTTTCAAGAAGTTGCTCAAGTAAAACAGGCAGACGTTCTAAATATTTAAGCGTGGAATGAAAATCGACTTGAGCAGGTGGAACAGGTGTCATTAACAGATCAGCGCATGCTAAAGAGTTTAGAAGTAATGCATCTAGATGAGGACCAGTGTCAAGCAGAATAAAATCGTAATCATCGCGTAGTTTATCAATAAGATTCTGCTGCAATAATTCGTATGGATTCTTATTCGGCCAGTTTTCTGCACAGATCTCTAGCCAATCACTTGCTATAAAAGCATCTTCGATACTGGCCGGTAAAATATCGACACCATCCATACCAGTTGGCTTAATAAAATTACTCTTTAATTCAGCAAGACTAACATTTTGAAGTATAGCTTGCGCTGAACTGTTATCAATTTGGCCAATCGCAAGCGTTTCATCATTAAACATTGTTGCTGATGCTTGAGGATCTAAGTCTACAACTAAAACCCGAATATCTTCTTTGAGTAAATTATCGTGAGCACGTAGCCCATGCGCAAGATTAACAATAGATACCGTTTTGCTAACTCCACCTTTAAGGTTTGTAACAAACACAACAAAACCGCCACGATGACTATCACGATATTTAGCTACACCACGGTGTTCGTAAAGATTAGATACATCACGAATAGTTAAATTATATTTTTCGGTAGAGCCTGAAGGAATTTTAGGAAACACATAACCAGCAACTTCCATATCATGTATAGCATTATCAGCTTGAGCTCGCGATAGATTTGGCAGATCTTTTAATGAATGCTTAGTATAACGCTTCCAGTAATCTACAGCCTCAAACTCACGTTTTTTATCTGTAATATCAGTAGTTAACGATTGCAACATGCTACCAGCACGAGCTGCCATCCGTTTTGACTGTATCATGCTATCCATATGTAAATCCTATATAAGAATGACTGCGATTATGTAACTTTAAATAGAACATGTAACAATAAGTGATACATGTAAGTTTTTTGAATAAAACCATGATACTTACATACTACTATGAGTGCAAGTAAATAATTAACGGCCGTACGTCAATAAACAGGGAAAATTAAAAGTAACAATAGGAGAGAGAATAACCTGATAATATAACGCAGTGGCAATAACAAAATTTTAATCACAAAGACTTTATTTCCGCACATGATTAAAGTGAGTCTGAATGATAAAAACAGCGTCACTTTAATCATTAACTAATAAGCTTACTGCGGTGATTAAACTGAACATTCAGCCTCAATGATTAGGCACCCCCAACCAGTTGAAATCAAATAATATTTTATTTCAATGATTTATAAACACAACGGCTTCACTTTAATCATCAACGAATAAGCTTACAACGGTGATTAAACTGAACATTCAGCCTCAATGATTAGGCAAACATCAACCAGTTGAAATCAAATAATATTTTATTTCAATGATTTATAAACACAACGGCTTCACTTTAATCATCAACGAATAAGCTTACAACGGTGATTAAACTGAACATTCAGCCTCAATGATTAGGCAAACATCAACCAGTTGAAATTAAATAATATTTTATTTCAATGATTTATAAACACAACGGCTTCACTTTAATCATCAACGAATAAGCTTACAACGGTGATTAAACTGAACATTCAGCCTCAATGATTAGGCAAACATCAACCAGTTGAAATTAAATAACATTTTATTTCAATGACTTATAAACACAACGGCTTCACTTTAATCATCAACGAATAAGCTTACACGGTGATTAAACTGAACATTCAGCCTCAATGATTAGGCAAACATCAACCAGTTGAAATTAAATAACATTTTAT
>NZ_CCAR020000001.1:0-29741 GCF_000613045.3 Photobacterium kishitanii
TATAAAAATTATCAGAGCTACGTCAGTATTAATAGAATTAATACGATTTGAAAATTTACGTCTTTCTCTTGTTTAAATAACAATACCCATATATTTAAAAATAAATAAGGCCTATTATTGAAACGTAATCTTCTAATTTTTTGTGAGTTCATACTATTAATAATAAAAGGAGACATTAAGTAATAAATTAATTAATTAAAATAATACTGAGGTTCGTGCAATTAATAATAAAAAAGATGTTGAGTAATAAATTAATTGAAATAAATAATACTGAAAAAAACTTATTAAACGAATACAGAGCGGTTTTCACCATCGGCTGAATTAATTGCTGAATACATTTCTCGACGACGATCGCGGAATATACCCTAAGAGATACACTCTGCGTTGATCGCATCAATATCAAAGGTATGGACCAATACAGATTCCGTTGTACGGTCTGCACATTCAACTTTTTGACCGTGCTGGTTAGCGATGAACGAGCCATGCGGGTGACTTCTGCAAAGATAAGAACGTCATCCTATCTAAAAAGCGCTCTAAACGCCGCTGACGCCATTTTTTAGCCCCAGACACACAATCTCCTACAAACACAAGATTAGAGCCTCCGACGCGGTTTGAGTAGTCCAGAGTGCCATGTTTCTAATTATTTACATCTTGAGTATCACTAAATACATGCAAGTAAGCATAATTAGCCATATCGATTCCTTAATTGAGTAGGAATGATCACGCTAACCAAACAGACAAAGCCAAACTACAAAGAGAAGGGATAAATTGCGATGGTGTACGCTGATTGGGTTGTTACCCAATCAGCGTACACCCATAAAGCAGAATAACAACGATATCAAAGCGATATCACAGCATAATCCAATCAACGTACACACTGATAATGCAACTAAGTGTATTCTAATTGGGTTATTTAGCTAATCAACGTACACACTGATAATGCAACTAGGTGTATTCTAATTGGGTTATTTACCCAATCAACGTACACCTAATCATCAAGCAGGGGGCTTGTTTCCAAAGGATTACAAAGCTTTTTAAATCGCTTATCAATACAGTAGAACTGCTCACCACTCTTAGTCATAAATGAACCACTTAAAAAGCCAATGCTTTCAAGCTTCATTAAACCTAGTTTTATCTTACGATTCGCTTCTTTAGTGCAACTTTCTAAGCGTAGACGCTCACGCAAGCGAGTAAATGAGACAGGAATAGGATTTTCCGGCAAGGCCAATAAGTACAGGTACAAACACTGCGCAACCTCGGCACGAGGTAATTTAGACAGTACTTTCATGCTCACAAGAACTTGATAATCCAAACGATAGAGATCCCATAAGGATTCATCTGCCATTAGCTCTACCTTGTCTTTATCATCGTCATAACCGGCTTTAAGCAACATACCCGTATGCACAGCTTTGTTAGCACCTTTTCGGCGAAAGGTTAAACTTTGACTTTGAATACGCTCTAATGACTCACCTATTTGGCGACGTAAGTTTTTATCAAACCGACGACTTGGGTAGCCACAGTATTTAGCAAATTCACTGAATCTCAAATAGACTGTATTTGATAAAAATTCTAATTTGCTAAAAACTAAGACAATTCCGCACCAAACTTTAAAATCAGTTTCAACATTCAAACGTGTGCCACGAACCGTAACCGAGTCATAACCTTCTTTTTGACATAATTCTAGGTTTACGAGATCAATGGTTAAATCCATCATCATGCCGCTATTAATATTCACTTTACGGCCAATAGGCGTAAAAACACCAGTACGAAGTAATACATTGGGTTGAACACTTGTAGATGTACTAGTAATTAACTGTATTTCATTCGAGATAGTAACCTCCGTAAGAGGTAGTAGGTTCTTATCTTGAGCCATTTTGTCCACATTAATAAAAAATCCAACCCAATTAGAATACACCACTTTACCCAATTAGAATACACCCTCTACCCAATTAGAATACACCCTCTACCCAATTAGAATACACCGTCCTCCTCTACAGCCCTTGCTACATAAGGGCTAGCGCGATCAGGGATCTATTTAGGATCTATATAGGATCTATTTATTGGATCTATTCATTGAATATGTGGATAACTCTTCGAGTTAACACACATAGTCAATGTTCAAATAAACAATCAATTTTTATTTTGTTTTTTTAAGTAGGGACAAAGCGTTTTTTCGTCTTGTTCAGCCAGTAGAGCTAATGCAGCTTTTACTACTTGCGAACGATTGCAACGAAAAGAGCGAACAGTAAGTGATAAATCATCAATTAATTGATCTTCATATTCTGTTAGAGAAAAAGTAACTCGCTTGAATTTCTTTTCGCGCTTAGCTGGTAATTCTTTTGTAATAACATTAATTTCAGCACCGCAAGTAAAGGAATAAATTTCATTTTAATCAGTCACTTAAAATTAATAATCACGGGATGGTTTACGAGCATAAACAAGAGATCTCGCCTCTTAAATGAAAGAAACTTTGATAGCACTCTTTAGCATCATTTTCTGTTGAACGTTGTAAGATTAATGGGCTAATTTAAATTATGAATAAGTGTAAGTGGACAGTAGAAATATTTTGGATTGAGGTACTGAAGGGAGGATTGTTTTATCTAAAAAAATAAAGTTATAGTGCATTAGATGTTGTTGAATGATAAACCTTAATGTAATTAATAAATATCCAATTACAGATTCATAAGAAACACACCGCGTTATAAGCAACTGTAACATAACTGTAATCACCAGCTATGTAGTGTAGAGCGTTCATTTTTAACGAAGGGAATTACTTTAGGGTAGACAAGGGATGTTGCTGATAATGCTCAGTTAACTGTTGGCGCAGTCACTAAGTAAAAGAAATGATGAAAATATAACCTCTTCATTATGCTGCTTAATTGCAGTCATATCAACTCATCCTCATGATGCCCATCACAAAAATAAAGGTAACGTATTAAACCTTTTGTCGTAGCGGGTAAACCCACGCCAGCGACATTAAATAAGTGGGTGGCCATTGGTAACTAACACAATGAAAACAAACCAAATACGTGACAATGTAACGCCGTCTTGACGGGGACGTACTGCATTTATGGTGTTGTTAAGTGCAGTGATAAACAGGTATGGCGCAATGGGTGATCTCATATCACCACTTATTTGATGCGCAATAATTGCTTAGTTGTTAGGTCTGATTGATGTCGATACCGACACTCGCAAACCAACTAAGAAATGATCTGGAGTAACGCCTAGGTCTGCAGCGGTATTGGCGATACCGTGCGACTATGCCCAGCCCAAACTAATCTGTCGCAAAACTATCGCACCTGATAAAGCATAACGTTGAACAACCAAACAGATATACAGCTAAAGATGGAACGGTTTTTGATTGATGCTAACGCATATGTGTGGCATCACCCAGCCCCCGTCTAATGACTGCTATTGTCTGTCCGAAATATACGGTCGTTTTTATCGGACAACACACATAAATAACAAGGATATGTGATCACATAAATTGTTTACCCCTTACTTTTTGCTAAAAATTTCTTCCACTGTCCGAAAATTACAGGGGTCATCCGGACACGCTCCGCGAGTTTTTTCTCCGAAATTTTTACTAACTAACAACGCAGTTGCAACTGCCGTTGAAGCACATCCCACGCCCCAAATTGCAATTTCCTTTTCGCGTTTTTTTTGCTCACGCTACACAGATGAGATTTTTAAAACTTCGTACCGACAATAAACGCACGCGCAAAGATGGCACTAAATACGTCACTCCGTTGGTTGTCGATGCTCCGCGAAAGTTTGCACCCAGCAGTACCCGTACTGAAACTTGCCTGCGCCGCAAAGAATGTCAGCTGATCACTGGCGCTCACGATTCGGGTAAAAGCCGGTGGCTAATGCGCCTTAAAGACACCCGCCATGAAATCTGGGGCAAGAAATCCCAGCCAGTCGTACTTGAAGGACTGATGCCACTGTCTAGCTGGATCGAAGTTAAAGGGATCGACAAGTGGTATGCCGAATTTACCAAAACTGAACCGAACGCAACGCCGTGGCACAAACTCAACTTACAACTTAAAGCCGATTTACTTGCCGATTACCTGCTCGATACTCAAGCAATGCTATTCATTGACGACGCGCACAAACTCACTGGCCGTAAAGCCCAGATAGCCCGTAAATGTATGTTGTCATCAAAGCTATGGCTTGTTGCAACGAGCGAAGAAGGACGATTGCCGCCCTCAATGCGGCCATTAGTCGAACGCCGTGACCCCCAACGTACCAATCTTGAGAGTGACGTAAGCTATGACACCACCAAGGCATTGATGTGGTTTTTGGTTGCCCTGTGCGTTGTAGCCGGAGCGTGGGAAGTGGGAGCTGTTGTTGGTGGCTTACAGATGCTTGGTAGCGGCAGGAGATCAACCCGTGCCGACTAAGCCAAGTCTATTTCAACTGATTATCATCACCCTAACAGCCAATATAGCGA
Source organism: Photobacterium kishitanii (assembly GCF_000613045.3). Lineage (NCBI taxonomy): Bacteria > Pseudomonadati > Pseudomonadota > Gammaproteobacteria > Vibrionales > Vibrionaceae > Photobacterium > Photobacterium kishitanii. The sequence goes on from NZ_CCAR020000001.1 coordinate 4,454, forward strand.
TGATGCTTTTTGCCGTGCTTTACGTGCTATTAGCATTACTCAGCACCAAAGCCAACGCTGAAACTGAGCCAAAGAGTCAATGGCCTATAAATCTACCGTGGCAACAACCCGATGGCAACGAACCGCCACCAGTACAAGTTTTTGAGTTACCAACTCTTAAAGGCAAGAGCCCCGACTTTCATACCGCGATACCCGCACTGCAGAACGCACCCAAAGCAAATCCTGATCAAATCTATCAAGTGATCACCCGTTGCTACCCTGAAAAGACCAAGTTCAAAATAGACGTTAACTTAGTCGCAGGTATGCGCAGCAGTATTGATCAATACGACTCAAGCGATTGGCCAAGCATAACTGATCATTACATCGGTATTGTTGGCGAGATGCCGCTGTATTCAACCACAGAACAAGCAAGAGAGCGCGAATGGGAACATAAACGCAGGGTAGGTACAGCAAAACAAGTCGCTGATTTTGTGCAAGCATTAGCTAACCGCAACCATGCTTACCGTGAGATGGGGATATACCTCGCTATGGAAGCCCGTTCGCAAGCCCGAGTAAAACAAGGGATAGCCAACATTACCGAGCAGATCGGATTTTTAGAGAAAGTAGCCACTGCCCAACGCGACATATTAAAATATGAAGCGCAAGTGATCGAAAACCGTTTAGCCCTGATATCAATGTGCGACAACGACAGTAGCAAACACGTAAACACCTACCTCAAGAAAATCGCCTATCTACCACAGCCAAAATCAACTGAACACAACCAATGAAATGGCTCAATCACACACTCATAGCTGGCGCATTGTGTGCCGTTGTTTCACCACCACACGTTGCAGTCTGTGTTGCTGGTGCAACCGCACCCGATTGGATGGAATACGTTGCTAAGATTTGCGGCCGCAAAATCAAACATCGAGGACCGACTCACGTTCTCACCCATTGGCTAATAGCTGCGATTGCATTCACCTTTATTTGGGATTACCACGGTATTTTTATGGCCTTCGCCTGGGGTGGAGTCAGCCACATATTAACCGATGCCATGACTGTAAGCGGGGTACCGTTTTCCCCCTACAGTGACCGACGCTTCCACCTCTTCGGAGGACGCTTTAGGACCGGCGACCCCATAGAATACGCCATATCAGCCGCCGTCATTGTTATCTGTATTGGTGTGAGTCACTTGATAGGCAGTAGCAGTTTTAGCCCGTTTTTCTTTGATTGGGCAGGCTATTACGACAAAGGTTTAATTGATGGTTCTGAGTGGAAAGCTAACCGTTTCAAATTCATTTGAGTTGCATAACTTAAGTAATAAAGGTAAGTCATGAAAAAACAAGGATTTAATATATTAGAGCTTATCGTTACTATCGCTATTCTAGCTATAGTATTCGCAGCAGCCGCACCAAGCTTTCATAATCTAATAGCGCGTAACAAAGTAGAACGAACGATTACAGAACTGAAAGGTGTGTTCATTACAGCCAAGTCAGAAGCCGTGATGCGCAACAAAGAAGTTTACCTGCACACTGTAGAACTCACCGACATAGCAACTTACACTGATGATTGGTGCGTTATCGCCACCACCGAACCCACGGCCAACAGCTGCACCACCAATAACAACACCCTTTATATTCTTGATGGTCATAACCTAAGTGGTCTTAACATCAAACGGCATAAAGACTACGCCAGCATTAAGATCGATAGCATGAATGGGCACCCTAAATTCAATGCAGGTGAGGGAGTCATAGATTGGTTAACGTTTGAGAAAGTGAGTGGTAAAGCAGTCACGATGAAAATGCACATGTTTGGGCGGTTGTATAGTAAGGGGTAGGTGTGTGGGTAAGAAAAAAGCCGCAAAAGCGGCTTTTTAATTTTATATAAATATTAAGTAAAATAAGCATTCACCGCTTGAGCAATTTTAGCTTCTCTTTCTGCATAATTATCGATAAATTCAGAATCTGCATGATATGAATCACTTACTCTGATCTTAATAGCTCTACCATCATCATTTTTACGATCGCCGTTATATCTAAAGAATACTTCAAATCGTCGAGGAGAAACCCCTTCAAATGGAACAAGAATAACTTTATCTTTTTCATTTGAATCACTTATTGCATCATCATGTAATTTCAAAGCAAGGCTCTTTTCATATGGTTCGATATAAACAACCCGATGAATACCAGCAGCAATAATATGACGAGCGCAATTATGACAAGGATATGTTGTAGCAAAAAGAGTCTTACCTACTGAACTCTGATGATAATTACGAGCAAGTGACACAATAGCGTCCATTTCAGCATGCACCGCTCTTGAATATTCAATTAAAGACTTTATCTTTGTGCCAGAAGTAATTTCGCTTACTAATTTATTAACTAAATCAGAATTATTAGAAATATTATCTTCTAATATTTCTTTAATCTCTTCTTTTAGCAACGCTTTATGTTTATCGTTAGAGCACTGACCACGTCTAACACAACGAAAATCATTACTCGAATTTGATGTATAAAGACCGCCATTGAAGCTTGGTGCATCATTACAACCTGTAGATAAAATATTTCCATCAATATCTGTTATCGCAGCACCGACTTGACGAGATAAACAAGCAGAACGTAGTGATGCCGAATAAGCAGCATGCATACCAATTTCATCAAGAGATGGAGTTACACCATTCACGCCATGGACAAGTTTAATAAATCTATCGACTGTTTTTTCTAATCTCTGATCTTGGTTATGTATATTATGGATAAAATAATCCGCACCAAATAAAGTCTTCTCTACTTGTTGGCCATGAGTAACACTCTTACGATCTCGGCGAATTAAATCATCTATTTCAGAAGAAGACATTTTCTCTTCTTCTAAATTTAATCGGCGCTCTTTCTCAGTCCTAATTAACCCTAATAAGTAAAAATTCCTAGGGTATACAGACCGTAAAAGTTCAACTTCTGCAGGATGCTTTAATTGATCGATTATATAGGCAATTTTTTTTGTCGTTTTAACTAAGTCACCGGAATTATCCGGTTGCTCAAAATCATCTTGACAAAGAAGTGTACGGTGCACCGCAATTTCTTCTATGGCACACGCAGCTAAGATAGATTCTTTATGTTTTAGCCTTAATTCATCACCTTTTTCTTGAAGATCAAAGTAACGCTTAAAACCAGAGAGTTCAGAGGTTTGCATGCCAGTTTTTTCAGCAATTAAGGCGCTGATTCTAATATGCTTAACTGTATATCCCGAAGATTCAAGAGAGTGTAATAAATTCTCTTTTAAAGACTTAATGCCAGAGCCAACAGCACCACAAAGACCAATCACAAGCTCACAAGAACGACGTTTTTGAATTTCTTTTTGAATGTCATTAGTTGTTGAATTGGAAGCTGATACACGTTTAATATTGCTAATTTTAGAAGCTGTTGCTTGTTTAGACATAAAAAAACCCAAGAAATGTAATGGTATTACAATATTCTTAGGCTTTTCTTCTATGCAATCAAGATAATATTCATCTACCAACGAATTTTTTGTGCGGCTTTCAACAAATTAGCCCTTGCTTGAGCTTTTTTATTGCATGTAGATGTAAATGCTAAAACGTCTGCAGTAGCTTTACCTGAAGACAAAGATTTACTTTCTGTGTGCTGAGGTTTAGCTTCTTTATAATTGTTTAAATATGTAACCATATACTACCTACCTATCCATATGTGTAATAATGGATACCAATAAAGTTGGCACATTCTACGTGTTTTTGTCATCCCTTCAATACTAACATAAACCAAAATCTACAACTTAGCTAACATAGATATAAGAATAACTATATTCACCCTCATTAATAATCAATAGGTTACATAAAAAAATGATTCTAAAAAACAATAGAACACAACATATAGTGTCTGTTGTTTTTTTTAAAACCTTATATTGGCAAAGACAATTTTATGTAAATTTGCAATGCAGTTCATAATCTTATTCCATGCGCCTTCCTTTAAAGACATAGATATCCTTGTAATCGTCATCCTACTAGACTCCCACTTCTCTTGTATTTGTGAGTAATTACGACCTAACGCTAACTGATCCAAAATATCCTGATACAGTGATTCATTTACATGGCGACCACGATACTTTCCTTCTACATTTGTTTTCTCAATACCCTATACTTGGCGATCATGGCGAGTTTCATAATCATCACGAGCCATGGTTGCGCCCAAATCCAACATTAACTAGGTTAAAGCTAGAGTGATACTGTTTTGCTCACCCCAACTAAACACAGCATGAGTCATCGGCTGATCAGCCACTACAATCACTAAGCCTTTTTCCATTCTGTGGGCTTTTAAGATTTTCCACTCCAACTAAGGTAAACGAGTAAGGCGATCCATTTTTTCAATCAGCAATACATCACCGGCTTCACTATCTTCAATCAACTTATTGAGTTCAGGCCGTTCTAATTTGGTGCCAGATTGGTTTTCGATATAGTAACCAGTAAGACAATGATTGAATTTGTAGGCAAAGGCTTTTAGTTCTTCTTTTGCTCGTTGGGCATGAATGGACAATCTAAATTTAATCCGGTAGGGAGCCATAAATTAGGAGTGGTATTATTCGAATGTTTGTAGTTAAGAAAAATGCCGCCTCAATGGACAATCATTTAACATTAAAGATCAGATACGCGACCTTATGACTTAGATTTATTTGCCAACACAATTAAAATAATTAAAAAAAAAAGACCGCCTCAGTGGACGGTCATTTAACTATATCGTCTCATATATCTACTAATTTAAACTACCATAGTAAATTTTAATACCTGCACTACTTTTGTTTTTACTATAAGTCCCTAGCGCTTTCAGCCTCGTTGACATCAATGATGCATTAGAAGGCCCCATATATGTACCCGTATGCACTTCTGAAAATCTATGGCTTTCTAGAACCGTTCTAGCATCTTGATCGAAGTCTGTTACTTTTTTTGATGAAATCACAATAAAGCTTGGCATCTCTAATCCTCCTTGATTGATTGCTCTTATATACAAGATAGGGGCAAAGAGCTCATTTTAAAGATTCAGATATTAGTTTTCTTTATAAAGAAGCTCTATTTAACATTAAACTTATTCATTCTTATTAAAATTCATATAACGGCTGTTATATTTCAATGTATATAGATTATGTTTCTCTGAGTTAATCATTACACGCTTCACAAGTACAATCATCTAATTTTTCATCACAATCATTACAACGCTCACAAGTACAATCATCTACTTTTTCGTCACAATCATTACAACGTTCACAAGTACAATCATCTACTTTTTCGTCACAATCATTACAACACTCACAATCGCAATCACCTTCTTTTTCGTCACAATCCTGACAATAACCACATGAACAATTACTCATAATATGTGCACATTCATTACAAATTTTATCCATTGGATCCATAATATTTCCATCATTCTAGTAAATAAATTTCAAAGCTAAGGCCTGTACCTTAATTTTGACCATCTTTTAATTAAGGTTAAAAGATGATTACCATATGGAGGTGAAATGATTATTTTCAATGATGCTAACCATTTATCTAAAATTAATCTAAATACCCGAAAGAGATTTATTGTAAATCTAACTCTTTTTATCAATATCATCACGCCATGAATCGCTTATCAATCTGATGTGACCCAAATACCCGTTAAATCGTTCCTAAAATCGATTTTAAAGGCACAAATACCGAGCGTTCGACACATAGGCTGTATTTAACATGAAAAATTTTATGCGCACTAAAATAAATATCGTTAAATTATTTAATATTTTGCAAATAGATCTTGTATGCTCTTAGGTATTCCAGCAATAACAGTTAACATCTGTCTAGCCGTTTTCCAACCGTCTTTTTTAACGTCTGGATCAGCTCCAAACTGTAACAAAAGATCAAATACCTCATAATTAAGAGGCATACTATCAAATCCCATTCTCAAAGCACTTATCCCTTCAAGGTTTTCATGCTCTATCAACTTATCAGCCCCATTTTCCAACAGTAAGCGCATACCTTCTACATTACGTTGACGTACTGCATACAACAATGGAGTATTGCCATAAGAATCTATAGCATTCACATCAAGACCTTTTTCAAGTAAAAATTTAATCGACTCTAAAGGGGCATGTTCTCCGATAGACTTAAAAATATGGTGAAAATAAGTCCAATGTTCAGAAGGTGTGACTTCATTAATATCAGCCCCTTTGTTAATCAAATCCTTAGCAAATTTGATATCACCATCAAGAACTGCATCAAACAACTCTTCTTCATAATTCATCACTAATTTCCTTTTAAAATCACTTGATAGCGCTACTTGATATCAATGTACTGCACCAATATATAATCCCTTCAAATAGTTGTTGTAGGGTGAGATGTGGGGATATTGAATACCACACAAGTACGATCCGTACCGCATTGAGATACCCCTACCAAGTCTTTGCTCGTATTTTATTACTCAAATTTTTTTCTTTACAAGCCTAAACCAACTCTATCTTTTGAAGTTGGTTTTTTTGTCAAAACAGCCGTATTTAACAATATGCATCTATCACGTACTACGAGATCCGAGTTCACCTCAAACATCACATAAACCGCTTATTTTTCGATTTATTGTCATTAACATACGATAAAAAAGTGGCGTTGTTATTTTGTTAACCATGTTACCTAATTCATAAATCACCACTTCAACACAATAAAAGCCCCTAGTCGGTATCCCCTTAAAATCCGTGTGCTTTTAATCATGCTCTACTGCATACACGTAAATCCTCCGTATTACGTACGCTTTTGGTGTTTACTTTTAGATATGCATACGCTACATTTAGCACACAACAACCATAAGCACACAGCGAGGCCGATAAAATGGAATTTGCATACGTTCGAGTATCAACAACCACACAAACAACAGATAGCCAAATTAGCGACATTCAAAAGTCATATCCTGGCATCGAAATATCAACCGATGTTTGTAGTGGAACGGTACCAGCAGCAGAGCGTGAACAATTAAGCCGGTTACTCGATAAATTAAGAAAAGATGATGTACTGATAGTTTGGTGGATAGATCGCTTAGGCCGTGACTATCACGATTCAGAAACAACTATCCGCGAGCTGTTAAACCGTGGTGTCACAATCAAAACCATTAATCAGAATATGACCTTTGCTTACTCTGGTAATGACATGCAAGACATGACAACCAATATTCAATTAACCATGATCACTGCAATGGCAGCAGCAGAACACAAGAACCGTTTAGCCAGTGCTGAAGCTGGACGCCAAGCAATTAAGCAGGACCCGAAGTTATGGGCTGAAAAGTTTTCAGGACGGAAACCAAACATGGAACGTAAAGCAAAGATTATCGAACTATTAGAACAAGGCTTATCCGTTCGAGAAGTGGCCATGAAAGTAGGATGCAACCCGAGTACGGTTCAACGGGCTAAAAAGATCGGTTTAATATAGATTGGTTTTGCAAACCAGTTCGTTTTAGGTGGTTAGTGAATTGGTTTCGTTGGGGTATACCTAAAAATTAAAATTTACAATTAGATATAAATTGATCTTATTGATAATAAATAACTAATGCTAATCTTAGTGTTTATTTCATTAAGATAATGAATTAAAAGTCTAATATTAGACCTGTCCATTATTATTATTACCTTCGTTGTAGTATAATTTATTGATTTTACTGGCAGTTCAAGGTAACTATGAGTGCATACCTACAGGGAGATTTATAATGTGGTTAGGTGGCACTCTGTGTATTTTGATAGCTTTGCTAACTCTGCATATCGTAAAAAAACGAAAACTTTCTTCATTAAGTGATAGAGATCGTTTTGATTTGTACGTTAAAAAAAACAGTTTGTCACTTTCTGAACAAGTCGAGCTTTGTCAAAAATTAAAGTTAGATCATCAGATAGGCCATAGAGCATACGATTCAGTTGAAGACTGGCAAAGAGAATTAACAGTAGTTTGGAGTGGAACAAGTGCAAATATCGAGTTTACATATAGAAAGTATGATGTTCGAGAAAGGCGTATAATTTCCCCTACAGAATTTGGTTTTGATGGAAATAAAAGAGCATATATCAAAGGTGTTTGCCATGTTAGCAACGAGCTACGAACTTTCAAAACAGCTCGAATAGAAACAAAGCTAAAAGTGGGAACAAAAAGATATGATATGACCGAGTGGCTAACAGAGTATCTATTTGTTGATTCAAGTGAACTACAAGACTCTTTTAATATAAAACTATAATATATGAAAAAAATAACTGAAAAGCAGTGGCTACGAGATATCCAGAGGTCATTGAGACATCGAACTCCTAATAGAACTGTTTCAACAACTCCGTTTAATCATATTCCTAAAAAAATATATGAGCCTGTCAATAAATTCATTAAAAATGAAATGAAGTGTGGACTTCATTACAAATTATCAAAGAGCCGTAAGAAAGGGCTGATAATTTACCTACCGAAGGTAATGGATTTTAAAGATAATTATGAAACAACCATCCAGCACTTAACAGTCATAAGTAAGCTGGTTGAGTTGATTAAAAAGAACAAAGGACGGCGTTTGCCAAGAGGAGCTTACAATTTAGGAAGCGTTAATTTTGACAATCTCTGCTCAATATCGACACCGGCAGCATTAGTGTTAACAGCTGAGATATCGTCATGGGATGATTCTATCCGCAATAAGCTGACACCAAAAGTAAAAAGATGGAATGATGATATATATAGCCAGCTTAGCGATTTAGGTTTTTTTGATTTATTCAACAACAAACCGATGATAAAGCCATGTACAGAAGAGCACCCCTGTTCTGATAAGCGTTTAGTTCGTTATAAAAAAGGCAAATGTGGTATAAAAGGAAAAACAAAAGAATTAAAGAATGAGTTACGTGCTATCGTTGGTGACAACGTAAATAAATGGACTTTCTTACATACTGGTCTTGGTGAAGCAATAACGAATGTAAGCCACCACGCCTACCCTGATGGATATGAATCAAGAAGTCCAAAAAAACAATGGTTTCTCACAGGTTCATATCATGAACCGACTCGTAGACTAAAGGTGGCATTTTTTGATCAAGGAATAGGTATAGCCAGAACGCTACCAACATCCAAGATAAAAGAAAAAGTAACTGAATATTTGGCAAAACTTCCTATTAGTGCGTTCGAGCGAAAAAAAGATGAGCAGATGTTAAAAGCTGCTGTAGAGATTGACAGAACCAGCACAGGTGATAATGATAGAGGAAAAGGTCTTCAAGATCTTTTAGAATTCATAAAGCAGCGGAAGGATGGTAGGTTGTCAATCTTGAGCAACTCAGGACACTATACTTACACAATGGATAATGGAATAGAGGCTTCAGAGTCTAGTGGACTAAAAAGACCAATACTTGGAACGTTAATTATCTGGAGCGTAGTCCTTTAGAATGAAGAAATTAATAATGAGTATATTCAATATAGGTAAACAATTTAGTGATGACCCTCAGGGACGCTTTTATAAAGATGGCCAAGGTAGTGGTGAAGAGTTCAGAGAAGAGTACTTGAGAGTTAAATTAGATGAATTGAAAGCAAATGAACAGTTAACAATTATACTTGATGATAACGTTGATGGTTATGGTTCATCTTTCTTAACAGAAGGCTTTGCCGGTATGGTGAAGTATGGATACATAGATAAGGATACTTTATTATCTAAGTTAAAGTTCAGTTATAGTGATGATGACTTTGCTTTCTACGAGAAGAAAATTCGACAATATATTAGTGAGGCTATATTTAATTCGGTAAATTACGTACCAACTCGTCCATTAGGTGCGTAACTACATGAGTTCTAATCAAATTATTGAAATAACAGATAGTATTGCCTGTGATGCAGTCACAGGCACTTTTTCTATAGACAGAATTCCGACAATAAATACTAATACCCAAAATGTTAGTGAAGCACTAGGGAAAATCAACGACACTCTAGTACAGAACTGCTCTTTAGACACTACAAATACTTTTCTAAATAATATTGCGACTTCTATTAAGAATTTACAGCAAATTTTTACGCAAGCACCAATATCAGATGATCTTATTTCACGGTTAGAGCAATTAAATACAACACTATCAACTACACCAAAGTATTCTTTTATAGAAACACTTGGTGGAGCCTTGTTTTCAGTACTTGCCGCTTTTGTCTTTAACTTTCTTTATTGGAAAATGAAAGAAAAAAAAGAAAAGTTGCAAGCCAGTATAATGGAAGCAAAAGTAGCGTTAGAAGAGTTTGAAATAAATTCCTCAAGTTATTGGTCTTGTGATTACAGACCTAAAGATATTACTAGTAGCTCTATTCAAGAGGCAAAAATCAAATCCAATCACTTTATTTTGCTTAGTACTTTTAACAACAAAATTAGACCACTAATTGGTAGTACTAAAAAAGATAAAGAATTCAAGGAAAAAATAACGAAAGAAATTGAAAGTCTTTTTGATATAGCAACAGGGGGCGATTTTGAGTCATCATCAAGACTGGCGAATAGAAAAACTGTATCTGACATAATTAGGCGATGCGCAAGGCTTAAAACTCAGCTATCCAGCTTAGGGGCTTAGACCTCATATCACGCACCAAACTCTTACAAATATAATACTAACTGGATAATAAAAAGCCTGCGCCAGCAGGCTTTTTTATTGCTTTTGATCTTGCTTTACCGCAACGACCAGCCCACGTAGACCGCTATATAAATACAGTAAACAAAGCCTGTAACCAAATACGGACAGGCCAAAGGCGTAGACACTACTTTTTAGAACTAAGCGGGCTACATTGGGTGGGCGGGGGAGGTTGTGGAAGCCGATGTGCGAAGCGCAAGGTAATTGGCAGGGACTGCCAACATAGCAGCCTAACAACACCAACTAAACAGCAAATAGACCATAAAACTCAACCGCACGGCCATTGCGCTTTTTAATGGCGGGGCGACACCTTGCCCGCTTTATGGCTTGCCCATTAAACGATAAATAAAGGCAGCTTGCCTGCCACTGCTAGGCTTTTGATTTGGCTTGTGGCCACAGCAACCACAATGTCCAACGTGGACGCGCTAAATTTAACATAATTGCCTTTTATGCTTGAAGTTGCCCAGTGCCCGCCAGCTTGCTGGGGCTAGGCACGTAACAATTTCGCATAAAATCCATTATGTTAAGGTTGGTTTTGGTGAGGGACGAAGCATAAAACAGCCGTAATTCTGAAGCGGCTACCCCACGACACGTATTCGCACTGCAATAGCGAACCGCAACACTATTCCTTTAAATAAAATAACGTGAGCTATTGCTGTGCGTCAGGCTCTTGTTTGCGCTCGCGTAAACTTCCCCATGCTTGGGGTTAGGGGTTGGCAGACGCTTTTAGAGGGCCAGCTAAATTGAGAAAGTTTGTGCTTTTGAGGCCATGACATTTACCGCTGTGGCGATTTAGCTTGTCTGAATGTCGTTAACCACGGCGGTGCTGTTGTGTGATGGCCGAGGAAGTGTAATCTTGAAAAATTTCGCCAGCTGGCCGGCATTATCTCTGGTGAAGAAAGTCCGTCTTTTGGTACTGTCAGCCTGATATGAGATCTAATCTCTTTTAGGTTCAATTCGTAACATACCCAACAAGCAATCAACACTGATTTTCGGCGCCTTAAACAATCTTAAAACAAGCCTTATAACCCAAATTTAAGATGAAGTACGATCTCGAAGTGCCGATAAGGTGCATACTGTTAAATACAGCTGTTTTTAGAGAAAAGTCATACTTGAGTCGATTGGCAGGTGTTTGAGCCTTTAAAATCGTTTATAAGGGCTATTTGACGGGTGTTTTTGTTCAGCGGTAATAGATAAGTGACTATATTTCGTGTTGAACAATATAAGATTAACAATAAATTTAATTATTAATTAAAACGGATTTTTATGACTTTAAGTGATGCAAAAGAATCAATTAAGAATGCGATTCCATCGGGTTATGAACAACAAAATGTAGACGATTGGATAATATCTACGGGGAATTCTTTATCTAATGAGGAAATGGCAGGTGAAACATTTTTAAGAGAATTTGCGATTAGATATAGAGATTATACTGCTTTAGTAATATGTCATATTCAAGACACTCAGCCTACAGAATCAGATCTTATTAAAATAACTTTATAGATTTCGTCATGAATGTGAAATGCCGTCTGAAAGGACAGTATTTTTGTATGTGAAGTTTTTTTTTGCGCATTTTAAACAAGTGACGATTGCGATCTTTATGATTTGGTTTTGTGTTTTATAAATTTGGAGGTCTAAATGAAGAAATTTTATACTGTGGATAGGGTTGGTACTCTATCTAGTGGTACTGTAATTAATATTACTAAGTATGATGATGTAAATCCAAAAGCACTACAGGTTCACGTCGACTCACTATTTCCAAGTGGCGTTTCATTTCATGGTGAAAATTATTTATTAAAAAAAGGCAGTCATGGGCAAATATCAAATTCAGCTATCGAGTTGCTATTTGAGTATGTAAGGAGAGCTAATTTCCCTGAGATCCCATCAAGATTTGAATGTTCATTTGCTTGCGAAACAATTGAAGAAGCTAAAGTGTTTCGTACGAATTTCGGGCAACCAACCGATAGAATATTTGAAGTATTTTCTGAAGGGTCGTATTTCAAAGGAAATATGGTGTTGTTAGAGAACAACCTGACTTCGCTCGTTTGTTCATATTTTGCTGATGAGTATTGGAAGGGTAATCAAGGTCCTAATCCTGATTGTTTTTGGGAAGTATTGCTTGAACTACCAGTTACAATTGGAGAACAGGTGGTCTAACACATAGAGAGTGTCCTAAATTCTGTGTAATTGCCTACGCGAAGCTAACAAGTAGCCCTATCTAAAACGAGGTCCAGTTAACATAATTAACTGGACTACACATCACCAATGCTTACTCATTGCTCTCTTTTGAAAGCAAATCTTCATAGTGCTTAATCGTTCCCTGCTGCTGCTCAATAGTCTCAACATGCTGCTTAATATTCGTCTTTAGCTCAACCACTTCCGATTGTGATTGCTCTAGACGCTGTGTGTTTGTCGAGTGAGTAGATTTAAGATCAGATAATGATACTTGTAGTGTATTACGCTCTTGCTGTATCTCGCGCAAGTCTCTATCAAGCTGTTGATTTTGCTCTTGTATTGATTGTTTACTCGTTTTTAGTTCATCTATAAGCTCTTGCTTACTCTCTTATGATGACTCTAAACGAGTTACTGTTTTAGATAGCTCAATCACTTCAGCATTGAGTTGTTTGATTTGATCATTAAGCTCAATATTTTGCGTCTTGGTTGATGCAACTAGCTCTTTATTACTCTCTAGTAGTAATTCATTTTTCGCCAGCTCAGTACGCACACGCTCATTACTAGCCTTTGATTCAGTGAGTTGGTTAGTTAACGATTCAATCTGTTGGCGTAATTCTTGAGTAACAGCTTGTTGTGCTTTATCTGCTTGTGATAATTCAGCTTCTACTTCTTTAATACGTTTTTCACGCTGCTCAAGTAATGCTGTTTGCTTATGTAAGCGTTCCTCTGCACGTTCAAGATCATCAATAGCAATCAAGCTTTGCTCTTTAGCATCATCAGCGATATCACGGTAACGGCGTTCGGCCTCTGTTGCATGACGAGTGATCTCAGCCATAAACACACGTGTAAATTCTTCTGAGAAACCCATTTTTTCAAGCAATGATTTTTGATTAGCTTCAAGCTCATCTTTCCATGCCTTGTAGTATTTATGCACTGTTGAAGTGCTGCTGACATCAGGCAGCATTGAAAGCACGATACGAACGCTAACCTTCTGACCTTTTGCATAAAGATCATTACAAATTTGAGTCACTTTATCTTGTAACTGATTACCACTAAGAGAAACGCTCATATCATCACCGCTATTAATTAACCTGTTATAAATTACAGCCTAAAATACGAACAAAAACAACGAACGAACAGTGTTCGTTCGTTGTTTAGTAGGAATAAAAACCAATACTCGAATCAACCAAATAACACCCATAAGAATATGAAATGTGTTGTAACAGTTTATGGTTTTCACTTTTTTATAAACTCATTTATAAATATCATATTGATATATATATGAATTGAACCATATAAAATGAGTAGTAAAAACGCACAAGAAAGGTTGAATAACGAACGTTTATATCAACAAATAAGCAACGAATTAAAAAGTGACTACAGACTAGATGGTTTATGGGTTCAAGCCCTATCTGAAACTGAACATGATGAACAAAAAGCTAAAGCATTATATATATCGTTGCGCTTTCAATACTTAATCGATGAAGAAACAATAAGACTTGAGGAACAAGCAAGACTTGAGGAACAAGCAAGACTTGAGGAACAAGCAAGACTTGAGAAACAAGCAAGACTTGAGAAACAAGCAAGACTTGAAGAACAAGCAAGACTAAAAGAACAAGCAAGACTTGAGGAACAAACAAGACTAAAAGAACAAGCAAGACTTGAGAAACAAGTCGAAGAGAAAACTAGAATCGATGAAGAAGCTCAGGTAAAGAATAACTTAAAACAGGCAACTATATTTAGCATGATTATCATCATTAGCATGATCATTATTTTGTCCTGCGTATAAGAATAAATTATCTTCCCGTTAAGTATCTATAACGAACTGCCCTGATCATCAATCAAGGCAGTTTAAAAATAACCAACATCTACAACGACGTATATAACCCCGTCATTTCAGTAAATGTACCTTCCAACATATCGCAATAAATCCCCGATTGACGCCCTACTTCAACATAATCCAACTGACCACGCAGCTTGTGATAACTAATCACGCTATAAGTATCACTTGGGTCTAACATCACCCGTAACCGCGTAACTTTATTTAACGCTCCAGCACTAACTGGCAAATCAAACTGCAAGCCAGGATCGGCAATTCCTACAAAATGCTTCGCCCCCGTCATAGTAATAAACCGGTTACCGCCTAGCTGATCTAAAATGATTTTCGCAATATCCATATAACTCATAATTCTGCCTCCGCTTCATATTCCGTTACTGCCGCAATAAAACACTCAAGATCACCACAAGTAGTAATCACTGGCCCCAATGCAGGATATTGGCGTATCACTACATTTAACGCATTAACCATAATTAGCACGCTTGGATTACATACCCGTAGATTTTCATACAGTTGATAAAGCCGCTGATCAATTTGATATTCCACAGAACCGCCGCCCATCGCTGTAGAGCCTGAGTGGTGCTTGGTTGGTGTGAGTTGGAATGTGCCATCGCTTTTCTCCTTAGTGAATGTTTTTCATCGCCGTTTTCGCCTTGGCTTTCCGTGGCACAGCATGGTTCTTGAAGCAAGGGCGCGTAGCGTGCATTTCACCCTTGTTGAAAAGGTTCTGCTGCTGCGAGGATCAAAAGCCAACGCAAACAAGATGAGTAAACAGAGAAGAGAAAACGAACAAGTACATGGAAACAACACCAGCCTTAGCAGCACTTGGCACAGCAAGCGAAAGCTGTTGCTCTTGATTTAGCTTTTGAACTAAATAGCCCTGATTGTTACCCGTAGGGACAAGACGTTGCGAAGCGTTGTTAGGCTTGGTTGAACCACTGAAACAAAGGAGGAACGACTGCAGACGAAGTGTGTGAAATAAAGCAGGTTCTAGGCTTCACATAAAGGCTTTTTGTTCTTGAATTTTCAGAACTAAAGATTAAACTATATCTCAATAATGTATTACATTTGTAATACACAACTAAGGGATTATGCAGTGAAAGTTATAGCGATAATCAACCAGAAAGGTGGTGTTGGTAAAACGACAACAGCCATTAACCTTAGCGCCCAATTTGCTAAGGAAGGTAAACGAACTCTAGCTATCGACTTAGACCCACAGGCCAACATGACCGTGGTATTAAGTGGCGGCCAGTTTGAATTCAAAACCACAATTTCAGATGTGTTTGAAGCGGCTAAAAAGAACAGTATCGTAAACGCTATTATTCCAGCTCAAGCTGATGGCGATAACATAGCGAATTTATCACTTTGCCCAACAGATATTCGCTTAAGCCGAGTGATTGAGCAAAGCCTGACGAAAGTACACCGCGAACGTATTCTGCTTAAACAACTACAAACCATAAAAGAGCAATACGACGTTGTTATTTTAGACTGTCCACCGAACCTAAGCTTAACCTCAGTCAACGCAATGATGGCGGCTGACTTATTCTTAATTCCTGTAGATGGCGGCTCGTTCTCATTAAATGGATTAGCCGATCTGCTCGATGCGTTAGAAGAAGTAAAAGAAACTGACGATGTGAACTTTGCGGTATTTAGAAATGAATACGCGAAAGCTAATAAGCTGATCAACAACTTCCTTGATGAACAACTTAACGAACTTGGCGATAAAGTATTAAAAGCCAAAGTACGTCGAACAGAAGCGATTGGCCAAGCCAGCGTTAGTGCTGAACCACTGCTAACCTACAAGCCAGGTTCAACTGCACTAAATGACTATAAAGCCCTTGCAAAAGAAATACTTGCAAGATTAAATGTATAACAAATGTAATACATTATATGACTAAATTAAAAGGCATGACGGCCTTAAATCGTCGCAGTCAGCGAAAGCTTGATACAACAGAAGAGAAGCCACAACAACACGACAAAATCACCACTGTTGCGACTCGCCGAAATGTCACCACAGGTACTTCTCCCGTCCCTATGCGTTTATCAGCTAACGATAAGGCCGAGCTTAATTTGTGGTTGGAAGAGTTGAGCGAGCATACGGGTAAGAAAATTACCGGCGCAAAATTACTACGTGGTTTATTGAAGATGCGCGGCCAAGTAAATGAGAAAAAGTTAATCCAAGCAATTTATGAAGCCAACTAAAATGTACTACAAAGGTAATACATTTTATAACGAGGCTGTGAGGCCTCGCTCTATCCCGATGGTTATTTTAGACCCATCACTGCATAGATCTGTCTTCTCTGATTATTTGCAACAAGCTCCGATTGAGTCCTATATTGCTTAGGGTTTACCCCATAGCTTTGACGAAATTTCTTCGCAAAATACGCAGGGCAATTGAACCCTACATTCTGGGCGATCTCAGTAATTTTGCTCTGCGATTCACTAAGCATTACTGCGGCATTGCGAAGTCGATAACTGAGCAGGAATCCATTCGGGGTACACTTTAGTGCTTGCTTGAACATGCGATAACATTCGCTCTCACTAATATTTGCCGCTGCGCTAATGTCTGCTACAGAAATTGGTTCTGCGTAGTGCTTTTGGATGTATTCCATCACATTTTGCACTCGCCTTTCATTTCCCTGCTTTTTTTTCGACTTTATAAGTAGTTGAGGCTCATTACGGCAAAGTAGCATCCAGCATTGCATTAAGCTGGCTGTCATTGTTATTTCGAAACCAATTTGTGAGCTCTCCCAGTCGGCAAAGCTTTTGCGTAATACAGCAATCGCTTCAGTGTGCCAATTATGGTTAACTGTAAACTTATAGAACAAAAAGCTCCTATTGGTTACCAAAGGCTTAATATACTTCTTGTGCAGTAAGTTTACCGGGTCACCTCCAAGTAATCGCGGTTTAAAAATAACATTCAGGATTCGACAATCCTCAGAGCCCACGTCAGTAAAGTGATGCAATACTCCTGAATTAATCAAGACCATTTCACCTTGATGGAGTGTTGTTGATTGCCCAATACACTCAAGTTTTGTAGTCCCTCTAACCACAAGCACAACCTCTATCTCATCATGCCAATGCCAAGGCACCTCTCTATTAAGAAAGCGCGAAAAAACCTCATCATAATAAGCACAAGGAAAGGCTTCATCACCATGAGTAGTCAACTCTTGGTTTTGGCTGTCTACTTTGATGTCATAAATCTGCATTTTATCACTTTGGTAGGATTGTCATATAAATTGATAGCATAGTAATAGTTTCGGCTTTAATGTGAGAGTATTCTCTCGCAATAGATAACCATTACTAAATGTTAAGGCAAAACAAACGTCACGCTACTAGTTACCTTTCTTTTATTAGCCTAGGTTTGCCTGACTGATGGTTCTGCTTGATCAACCACCAGTCAGGAGTTGAATTCTTTATTAAAATATGCCGGTGCCATCTTTATCATCAGTGCTGGAACTGGTCTGCAAGCTACTTAATTTAAGTGAAATATAACTATGACAGCATTTATATCAGAACATATTGGTGAACAAGTACTCAGTCAATCTCAAATTAAAGATGGCGTTACGCTGGTTGCTCAAAAACTCAATGCTCTGTTTGATGAAGCAGTGATTATTAGCGTAGTTCCTGGTGGTATGCTATTTACCGCAGACTTAGTAAGACAGCTTGAGTTTGATGTCTACTTAGATTACATCTCTTGCCCTCATACCCCGGGTGATCGTCAAAACCAATCAGAGATTATGTATCAACAAAATATTGAAATTAAAGGAAAAAATGTAATTCTGATTGATGATGCCATTGAGTCAGGCGGTACAATGAAGCGTCTAGTGGAGCATTTGTTGACCAACAATGACACAAAATCATTATCCATTGCGACGTTATTTGTGAAATCAAGTCGTATCGATATTCCCGTAACGCAATTTTTCGCTTATGAAATGAATAACGATGACATGCTTGTCGGTTATGGACTCCCATGGAGAGATAAGCTTCGCAACATTCCCTACATTTCAAAACTTAGCAAATAACAATCTTACCTTTTCGCCAACTTGATTTGTTATGCTCCTGATCAAGTTGGCTTGTAACCTTTATATATGAATTTATATTAGGCTCGATGTGCAATGCTTAAATAATATTCCCAGAAAGGTATATAGTTTAAATGTATAGAAGAATAACAGTATTATTTTATTATCCTTCATTTATGGGTGGGGAATATTATATTGCTTATTGGTCAGATGGTGTTATTGAATCTTTAATGATAGGTAAATATACACAGTTATTGTTTATCTATAACTGTAGTGTTGTTAAATATAATTAATAACAAAGTAAGCGTCTTAAAATCGACTCATTAACTTTCTAATATCAACACAGATACAACCAACTAAGGCGATATCTGTCATTCTAAGAGGTATTCAGTGAGAGACGGACTATTCCTTTTTTGGTATGTTCCAAGCAATAAAAAAAGAGAGGGGGAATTAACCTCTCTTTTTTTTCTTATCTAATTAATCATTAAAAGCAAATATGGCTATAACTTCACTTCGTAAACATCATCTAAAACAAAAGACTATTTCACAAGTTCAATACTCAACATTGTCGCATCAGTTCAATATTTATAAGCACATTACATAACACACACAGCACAGTGTGATCTTTAAACCTTATGTAGAGATAAACTCATGGATCGAACTAAAATCATTCTACTCAGCGTGGCACTATTTCCAACATTAGCCCTGGCACAAGCCCCACAAGGTAACACCACTAATCCGTCATTCAATAAAGCCAAAAAGATCATGCAAAAGCAGATCTATACCAACCCTGCAAATATGAAAACCATTTATTGCGGTGCTAATTTTGATGCAGATAAATACATCACATTACCTACAGGTTTTACTACTGAGGTTTATAAGAAACGCGTAAAACGTTGGGAGGCTGAACACGTAGTACCAGCGGAGAACTTTGGTCGTGCATTTAGTGAATGGCGCGAAGGGGCAAAAGTATGTGTCGATAGTAAAGGCAAAGATTTTAAAGGCCGTAAATGTGCCGAAAAAGCCAACCCTGAATATCGCTTAATGCAATCAGACTTGTATAACCTCTATCCCGCTATTGGAGCCGTTAACGCTGCCCGCCAAAACTACAACTATGTAATGCTGCCTAAAACAGCCAGTAAGAACTACCGTTCATTTGGTAGCTGCGACATGATCATTGATAAAAAAGATCGTGATGCCCAGCCACCAGAACGGGCTCGTGGAGTGATCGCTCGTACTTATATGTACTTTGATACAGTCTATCCAAAATACAAAATGAGCCGTCAACAAAGCCAGTTAATGACGGTATGGGATAAGCAATATCCAGTGACAAAATGGGAATGTGAACGCGCTGAAAAAATCAAAAAAATTCAGGGTAACGTAAATCCCATTTTAGCTTCTCGTTGTAAGAACATTTGACACAACAAGCTTAATGTATAACAAGTGTAATACATTTTATATCGCAACACACTGATAAATATACACTTATACAAAACAATAAAACCAAAAAAAGATGACATAATTTAGGTGTTAATCTACAATAAACACCTAGATTGTGTCATACTAAGTTAAGTCATGTAATCTATGGACAGAGCTTGTGAGCACCGAACAATATTACTACCCCGTTGTTAGCGATAACCTTCCTAAGCACATCAAAAAAGGCCATCAACTCGTTTTTAGCCGCCAAGATCTATCTGCTCGTGAAGCAGATATGTTCGCATTGATGATTGCACAGATGAAAACGAATGACTGGGATCAT
Organism: Photobacterium kishitanii; assembly: GCF_000613045.3. Taxonomy (NCBI): domain Bacteria; kingdom Pseudomonadati; phylum Pseudomonadota; class Gammaproteobacteria; order Vibrionales; family Vibrionaceae; genus Photobacterium; species Photobacterium kishitanii. Next base: position 24,838 of record NZ_CCAR020000001.1, read on the forward strand.
AGTACCCCCCATTACGAGTTCACCTCTAACCAACTATCAGAATGGCTTGGCGTTGACACCAAACACATTGGTAGCAACTTAAGTCCAGTGGCGAATCGTCTTGCCAGCCGTAAAATTGGCATTAAACGAGAGAGCGCCAAAGGGGATATCGAATTTGATTATCGTCCATTGTTCAAACATATCGCCTATAAGAACGGTGTGTTAACCATGGTGCCCAACGATATGCTCAAATCTGAATATATCGAATACAACCACGGTTTTGCGTTGATCAACACACGTAACTTTTTCGACGTTAAGAAAGAATACTCAAAGCGCCTGTATGAGCTTCTAAGCCGATTTAAGAGTAAGGGCTATGAAATGCACACGCAGAGCCTTCAAGAGCTTAAGGGCGTATTTGGCTTGCTGGATGAGGCAGGAAAAATCAAGAAAGACAAAAGCTCATTCAAGAACAACAGTGTATTCATGAAGCGCTGTATTCGCCAAAGCATCAAAGATCTTTCTGAACACCCACAAATCAAAAAAGAATTGCTGTTTATCGACAGTGACAAAGGGGATTTTGGTTTTGAGTTAGTGAAAAAGGGACGGACGATCACAGGCATCCGTTTTTTATTCCGCTGGCTTAAGCTCGGCACCATTGACGAACTCAATCAACATGACGCTATCAAAACCATTAAAGAGCTCGAACTCAAACGCTTGCAAGAAAACGTTAAGCTATCTGATGGGGAATTAGAAACCCTAGCAATCGCTTATCAATGCATAGGCAAAGACGACAAAGCAGCCCAGATTGAACAAACGTTAGCTAAACGACACTTCACCCCAGAACCTGAACCACAATCTGCTGACGACGATTTAGATGCATTCCTCGATAAAATAAACACACTCACAGAAGTCAGCGGTAACCCTGATTATTAATATCCAATGAATGACAGTTTTCAGGCATGAGGCCGAACGGCCCTAAATTATTAAACCAACTAGGTGAGATATAGGACACATTTTAGGTGTCGAGCAGTACGAATACCTAAAATGTGTCATCTATTGAGGAATAAGAACCTAAAAAAGGTCAGCTTCGAAATTGAGCCCCTAAAAAATAATGCTTATCCCCAGCAATATGGCTCATCACACCTAAAATGTGTCATCTGAACACCTAAAATAGGATCACAAACACCTAAAATGTGTCATCTAAACACCTAAAATAGGATCACAAACACCTAAAAACTGTCGCTTGAGCACCTAAAATGTGTTGCTTGAGCACCTAAAATGTGTCATTTAATTGCTTTTTTCTTTTTTATTATCAATTAGTTACGAAGCCTATAGATCTTATAGTCTTTATAGCTCTTATAGATCTTTATAGTTTATATAGATCTTTATAGTCATTGTGGATAACTGGAAAATCAAAGATTTACACAGTTGCCCACAATAGATAATAATATTTTTTGATTTTATTTTTAATAAAAACAGTAAATAAATGTATTACAAAGGTAATACATTTATCTTGTTATCTCTCTGATTTTTATATAATCATTTAATGTGCTTGATGGGATAGTTAACAGCTTGGCAATTTCTCTTAAGCTCAATCCCATCTTATAATACTTTTCTATATCATCGCGTTTATCATCAAGCTTTAATCGAGTCGCTTTACCTTTAGGACGACCTAATGTGATCCCTTTAGCCACTCTAGCAGCTAATGCCTCTTTGGTTCTTTGACGTATAAATTCGCGTTCTATCTCACCGGCAAGACCTAAAATAGTAGCAATGATCTTGGATTGCATAGATCCATCCAGCACCATATTTTGCTTCGTTATATGAACCGTGATTTCTTTATCCATGCAATACTCTAAAATTTCGAGTACCTGGATAGTTGAACGGGCCATACGCGTAACTTCAGCAAAGATCAGTACATCGCCGCTAACCATTTTCTCTAGCATTAAACCTAATCTTCGTTGGCGCCATTTCTTTGTGCCAGAAACAGCATCTTCTACAAAAGCTAAATTGACTAATCCCATACGATTAGCATATTCAAGAATACCGTGTTTTTGATTGTTCACATCTTGAGCATCGGTTGAGATCCGTAGATAGGCGTAAGAGGCCATTGTATAAATCCTTTTATATGGCATTTGATAGCGGTGAAGTGTTTTATGGCTATAACCCTTACAAAATAATGTTCGTAAGGGTTTTTAGTTTAGAGCATTAATTAAATATAATGCCGAAGTACTCTTCTAACTCACGCTGAATTCGGTGAGATTTATTAACGGGAGCTGAATAATGTTCTGTATCTTCTATTTGAATAATATGATTATTAATCAGCAAGATAGCGATATAATCTAGTTCTTATAGCAACACTGTAGATAAGCTTGCCATAATTTATAAGCTCTACCAATCAAATACTTAACCATATAAGCGTACACTTTTGTTCCGTTAGAACTCAAAACTTTTTAACTCTCTATTCAGATTTATTGACTTAATAATAATATTACAAAAATGATATGTTACTGCTACGTTTTTATTATGGAGTAATTCATATGCATGATGAAACCATTAGATTTACAGCTTCACTGCCTAAGGCCTTGTTTGATAAAATGGAAACAGAGCTAGATAACAAAAATTATCAATCTCGTTCCGAATATATCCGTGATTTATTTCGTGACCGATTAGTCGACAATAAATGGGAAGAAACCGAAGATGATGTTATTGGTGTATTAACATTGATGTTTGATCAGTACCGCAAAGGTTTATACGAAAAGATGATGAATATTCAATATAATCATTATCATTTGGTACAAATCTTATGTTCGACTCATATTAATTTAGATCAAGATCACTGTTTAGAGAACATGACAATTAAAGGCAACCCAGAAAAAATTCGCGCCATTGTTAATCAACTGTCCGCATTGAAAGGGGTTGAGTTTGCTCGATTAACCTCTTGCTGTTTAATTTAGTTTTCTCTAAAAACAAAAAAGCCATCATAATTGATGGCTTTTTTTATTACTGTCATTTAATGAATTAAATGATTATTTGTAAAGAGTACGTTGGTAAGCTGGTTCATCGTGTTCAACCAAATCAAGACCTACCATTTCTTCTTGTTCAGATACACGGATTGGTGAACAAGAATTCAAGAACTTCAAAATAACCCAAGTGATGACCACTGTATAAATCGCAACAATCACAATCGCAAGTAACTGTACTAGGAACTGATGGATACCTGCGTGAATACCGCCAACAGCTGCATTTGCAAATACACCGATTAATAACGCACCAACCATACCACCCACACCGTGAGCACGGAATACTTCCAATGCATCATCAAACTTGAAGTAATGTTGGATATGCTTAGCAAAGAAACACGCGGTTGCACCTAGAGCACCGATAACCAAAGCGGCGGCTGGATCAACATAACCTGCTGCTGGTGTAATTGTCGCAAGACCGGCAACAGCACCCACAAGTGAACCAGTGAAGTTCGGTTTTTTGCCACCACGAGTTTCCCAGAAAATCCATACTAGCATTGCAATTGCACCCGCTAGGAAAGTATTCAAGAACGCGTAAGAAGATTGAGTGTTCGCAGCGTAAGTACCACCTGCGTTGAAGCCGAACCAACCGAACCACAACAGACCCGTTGCCATTGCAATCATTGGAATGTTAGTTGGTTTTTCGTTCTCACCAGGTTGTAGTTTACGGTGACCAAGGAATACTGCACAAACGATCGCACCGAAACCAGCTGTGGTGTGAATCACGATACCACCGGCGAAATCTACTACGCCCAGTTTAGCTAGGAAGCCTCCCCCCCAGATCCAGTGAGCCACTGGGAAGTAAACCAGTATAGTCCATAGAACTAAGAACTTAAGGTAAGGGCCAAACCTAAAGCGACATGCGAACGCACCTGTCATCAAGGCTGGTGTGATCACGGCGAACATCATTTGATACGCAAAGAACAACATAAAAGGAATATGCGGAGCTTGCGGATGTACTTTGGCACCGATATGGCTTAAACCAAAATATTGTGTAATGTTACCCACAACACCACCAATATCATGACCAAACACTAAACTGAAGCCACCGAAAACCCATAATAGACCAACAACACCCATACAAATAAAGTTTTGCATTAAGATTGTTGTTGTATTTTTTTCACGAACCATGCCGCCGTAAAATAATGCCAATGCTGGCGTCATCATGCACACCAACGCAGTACAAATCATTACAAAGGCGGTATCACCACTATTAATCATAATCAACTCACTCAGCCCGTTTATATTTATCTCAATCATCTTCAAAAGAAATAATGAAAAAAATAAAATAAATAACAATTTTTCAGGCAGAAATAATATTAATGGTTAAGCACATAAAATATGCACACAAAAACAAAATCCTTATTAAATAAACAGAAATAGATAATGAATATTTGACAGGAAATTTTTTATGTTGATAGTAACTGAGACAAACAAATAAGAGTAAACCTGTTTGCACTTCCCTAAGGAATCAACCTTTTAAAATCATGATACGAATGTGCATTCATAATCAGAGCGAGTTCAGCATTATTAATGCGATTCAAAGATTAAGTCGTTTTATCAGACATAATAAAAATAACAAAAAAAATTCTTAACGTGAATTTTTAATCATGAAAATTAATCTTGTTACTTTCATGAAAATAATAAAAAAGTCATATTTATTACGACTTAGTAATACTTTCCAAATAAAAAATATACGATATTTGTCGTGGCCTTTTATTTAAATAAAAACTCACGATATTTACCTTCTCTTTTTATTTGTTTAAATAAAAAAGCCACGACATTTATCGTAGCTTTTTATTTATTTAAATAAAAACATTAAGCTGGAATTTGTTGGGTAATACAGTGAATATTACCGCCACCTAATAAGATCTCACGACCGTCTACACCCACGATTTCATA
>NZ_CCAR020000002.1:0-2416 GCF_000613045.3 Photobacterium kishitanii
TTATTATGAACAACAATAATAGTACAAATAAAATGCGTGCTCTCGTTATTGAGCACCAAAACATTACTCCAAATAGCTTTGCTGATCGTGCAACTAAGTCACTGATCGCTGAACTACAAAACCGTACCATCGAAATCATCACTGCGACTTCTTATGAAGATGCACGTGCGGTTATTCTATCAACTCAAATTGATAGCCTAGTATTAGCACTTGAAAAAACTGAAGAGCAAATCGTTAACTCTCACGAAGAAGTTGATTTGTTAGCAGCACTACAAGCACGTCAATCTGAAGTGCCAGTATTTCTACTAGCAGAACGCGCTCGTACGTCTATCCTTAACAACCGCCAATTAATGGAGCGTGTTGACGAGTGTTATTCAGTACTAGAAGACACCGCTGATTTCGTTGCTGGCCGTATCGTTGCTTCAATGCGTCGTTACCGTGCACAAGTGCTACCACCGTTCATGAAAGCGATGATGCACTACAACGACATCCATGAGTACTCATGGTCTGCTCCAGGTCACCAAGGTGGTATTGGTTTTACTAAGACCCCTGCTGGTAACCAATTCTTTGAATTCTTCGGCGAAAACTTGTTCCGTACCGATATGGGTATCGAGCGTGCTGCACTAGGTTCATTACTTGACCACAGCGGCGCATTTAAAGATTCAGAAGTTGAAGCAGCTAAGATCTTCGGTGCTCACCAGTCTTACTCTGGTATCGTAGGTACTTCAGGTTCAAACCGTACTATCATGCAAGCATGTATGAAAGATGACGACATCGCTATTTGTGACCGTAACTGTCACAAATCAATCGAGCAAGGTCTGATCCTAACGGGCGCGCGTCCAATCTACATGGTGCCTAGCCGTAACTGCTACGGTATTATCGGTCCAATCAGCAAAGTTCAAATGAGCAAAGAAGGCATTGCCCTTAAAGCGAAAAATGCGGGCATTCCTTTCAACGCTGATGAGAAAAAAGCCAGCTACGCTGTAGTAACTAACTGTACTTACGACGGTTTATGTTACCACTCAGAAGTGACTGAAGCGCTACTAGGCGAAAGCTCTAGCCGTATTCACATGGACGAAGCTTGGTTCGGTTACGCACGTTTTAACCCTATCTACAAGGGTCACTACGCAATGCGTGGCGATGCTAAAGACCACACGGGTCCTACAGTATTTGCGACTCACTCAACGCACAAATTATTGAATGCATTGTCTCAAGCATCATACATTCACGTACGTAACGGTGAAAACGCAATCAACTTTGACCGTTTCAACCAAGCTTACATGATGCACACTTCAACATCACCACTATACGCAATCTGTGCGTCTAACGATGTTGCTGCGAATATGATGAAAGGCGAAAGTGGTCTATCGCTAACTAACGAAGTTAACCGCGAAGCGATCATCTTCCGTCAAAACATGCGTCAACTATTCAACGATTACACCGCTGAAAACGATTGGTTCTTCAAGCCTTGGAACGCTGAAACGGTTACCGAAATGAACGGTGACAAAGTTAATTTCGAAGACGCTTCTGTTGAGTCTCTAATGACTATCCAACAGAACTGGAAATTGACACCTGGCGACAAGTGGCACGGCTTTGACGAAATCGACAATGACTGGTGTATGCTTGATCCAATCAAAGTGAGCTTGCTAACTCCGGGGCTTGACGACAACGGTAACTTCCTAGAAACAGGTGTTCCAGCAGCACTTGTCACTGCATACCTAGGTCGTTTCGGTATCGTACCAACCCGTACCACTGACTTCCAAGTAATGTTCCTATTCTCAATGGGTATTACTAAAGGTAAGCGTGACACCTTGATCAACACCTTGTTGTCATTCAAGCGTCACTACGATGCAAACGCAGATATCGAAACATTACTGCCTGAGCTAGTCGCTTCTGCTCCAGAAGTTTACCGCGGTCTTGGTCTTAAAGATCTTGGTAACAAGATGTTTGAATACCTAGTACGTCATAACCCAAGCCAAGTACTAAACCACGCTTACTCAAGCCTGCCAGAAATGGAAGTGAAGCCACGTACTGCTTACCAGTTCGTAGTATCTGATGACGTAGAGCTAGTACCTTCTGACAAGCTTGTTGGTCGTGTTGCAGCGAACTCGGTTATTCCTTACCCACCAGGCATTCCAATGCTAATGGGTGGCGAAAACTTCGGTGACGAAACAAGTCCTCAAATCCAGTACTTGAAAGCACTAGAAGCATGGGATGCTGAATTCCCTGGTTTCGAACACGAAACTGAAGGTGCAGAGATCGAAGACGGTAAATACCACGTTCTTTGTATCAAAAAAGACGCACTATAATCGCCTAACACGATAATGTGACTACCCTATCAATCCCTCGCTAATTATAGCGGGGGATTTTTTTATACCTGCTAATCAATATATCTAGAGCCCTAATCAGCATTTTT